>NZ_JALNTR010000004.1:256444-400654 GCF_023161755.1 Vibrio sp. 1CM23M | reverse complement strand
CGCTCTTAGCTCAGCTGGATAGAGTACCTGGCTACGAACCAGGCGGTCGGAGGTTCGAATCCTCCAGAGCGCGCCACATTATTAGAAAAAGCCTCGTTTATACGAGGCTTTTTTTATGTCTGCTGTAAAATTGTTGCGACAATGTTAAATTTGTTCGTTGTTTAACTTGTTGTATTTAAAGTAGTTCTTGATTGCTTCTTTGTTATTCCACCTTTCTCATATCAATTCCCAGAAAAGCACCGTTTAAGTCACAGTTTAAATATCTAAAAATGACGTATTTGACAGATTTATGTGATCTGATAGGCGAATAATTAACCTTATGTGTGCGTTATCCGTAACAGAACCTTAAACAAAATTGACAAACTTTTACCAATCGAGATAATCCATGGGTCGGGATCACTATTCGCTGAAATCCTGTACGTATGTCAGGATGACGAAGAAAGGAAGCAACATGACTAATATTGGAAGCCTGCTAGGAGATGCGGCGACTCTAATGATAACGGGGATGTCCGTTGTCTTTATTTTCCTAACTATTCTAGTTTACCTCGTTCGGTTGATGTCAAAACTGGTACCAGAAGAAGTACCAGAGCCGATCGCAGCACCTAAAAAAATTCAAAAATCACAATCAAACCCTTCAGCTGTTAGTCCACAGGTAGTGGCAGCAATTTCGGCCGCGGTTCATCAATACCGTGCGTCTACTGCTAAGTAGCATTTAAAGGATTAAAAAGGAGTTTATGAGCATGTCTAAACCACTAGCTATCACAGATGTGGTACTTCGTGACGCGCACCAGTCACTATTTGCTACTCGTATGCGTATCGAAGATATGCTGCCAATTGCGGCAGAACTGGATAAAGTCGGTTACTGGTCACTTGAGACTTGGGGCGGCGCGACGTTTGATTCGTGTATCCGTTTTCTTGGCGAGGATCCATGGGAGCGTTTGCGTGAGCTGAAAAAAGCGATGCCAAACACACCAATGCAGATGCTACTGCGTGGTCAAAACCTATTGGGCTACCGTCACTACGCGGATGATGTAGTAGAAAAATTTGTTGAACGTGCCCATAAAAACGGCATGGACGTATTCCGTATCTTTGATGCGATGAATGACGTGCGTAACTTTGAAAAAGCAGTGAAAGCAACGATCGACGTTGGTGGCCACGCTCAAGGTACGTTGTCTTACACAACCAGTCCGGTTCACAATTCAGATACTTGGGTTGATTTGGCTAAGCGCCTAGAGGACCTAGGTTGTCACTCACTATGTATCAAAGATATGTCAGGTTTATTAAAGCCGTATGAAGCAGAAGAGCTGATTACACGTATCAAAGCATCGTGTGACGTTCCTCTAGCACTGCATAGCCACGCGACAACCGGTCTATCGACTGCAACAGCGGTTAAAGCCGTTGAAGCGGGTATCGACATTCTAGATACCGCTATCTCTTCAATGAGTTGTACTTACGGTCATACGCCAACCGAAACGGTTGTTGCGATGTTAGAAGGTACAGAGCGCGACACGAATCTTAAATTAGACCAAATTGAACCCATCGCAGCTTACTTCCGTGATGTACGTAAGAAGTACGCGAAATGGGAAGGTCAGCTGAAAGGTGTCGATTCTCGCATCCTAATCGCTCAAGTTCCTGGCGGCATGTTAACTAACATGGAAGGCCAGCTTAAAGAGCAAGGCGCTGCCGATCGCATGGATGAAGTTCTAGAAGAGATCCCACGCGTACGTAAAGAGCTTGGTTACATTCCTTTAGTTACACCAACGTCTCAGATTGTCGGTACTCAAGCGGTTATTAACGTCTTAACGGGTGAACGCTATAAGAGCATCACGAAAGAGACTGCTGGTCTACTGAAAGGTGAATACGGTCAAGCTCCTGCTGAGGTTGATGCTGAACTGCAAGCGAAAGTACTGGATGGCGCAGAGCCGATTACTTGTCGTCCTGCTGATTTACTTAAGTCTGAAATGGATACGTTAACGACGGATCTGTTAGAGAAAGCGAAATCAGAGGGTATCTCTCTAGCTGAAGATACGGTTGATGATGTACTGACTTACGCGCTCTTCCCACAAGTAGGTCTTAAGTTCCTTAAAAACCGTCGAAACCCTGAAGCATTTGAACCTGCACCAACGTTAGAAGTTGCGGCTCCAGTTGCAGCAGCTCCTGTACCAGCTTCTGGTGGTATTGAAAGCTACAGCGTGAAGGTTGATGGCCAGGTTTACGATGTTGAAGTTGGCCCTCAAGGTGAACTGACATCGGTATCTCCATCAGCGAAACCAGCACAAGCGTCTCAAGCAGCACCTGCTGCTGCTTCTGATGCAGAAGCAGTTCCAGCTCCATTAGCAGGCAACATCTTCAAAGTGATCGTTCAGCCTGGTGCTGAGGTTGCTGAAGGCGACGTTCTGCTAATCCTAGAAGCGATGAAGATGGAAACGGAAGTTCGTGCTGCTCGTGGTGGTATCGTTCAAGAATTGAATGTTAAAGAAGGCGATGCAGTTACTGTAGGCGCTCCACTACTAAGCTTAGCGTAAGGGAGTACCATGGAAGGATTGATGACCTTATGGTCTGAAACAGGGATTGCGAACTTTGAGTTCGGCCAGATCTGTATGATGCTGGTTGGTTGCTTACTGTTGTTTTTGGCAATTCGTAAAGGATTTGAACCGTTACTTCTACTACCTATTGGTTTTGGTGCTGTATTAGCAAACATTCCAAATGCTGGGTTTACTGATCCAGGTGGTTTGCTCTACTACGTCTACTACATTGGTATTGAGACAGGTATTTTCCCACTGCTGATCTTTATGGGTGTTGGTGCGATGACGGACTTCGGTGCGTTGATTGCGAACCCTAAAACATTGTGGTTAGGGGCTGCGGCTCAGTTTGGTATCTTTGCAACGCTATTTGGCGCTATCTTGCTGAACTATGTTCCAGGAATGGAGTTCTCGATGGCCGATGCTTCGTCAATTGCGATCATTGGTGGTGCCGATGGCCCAACTGCGATCTTCTTAGCGAGTAAGCTATCTCCGGATCTTTTAGGTGCCATTGCAGTAGCGGCTTATAGCTACATGGCGTTGGTTCCTATCATTCAGCCACCAATCATGAAAGCGTTAACGTCTCCTGAAGAGCGCAAGATTAAGATGGCTCAACTTCGTCACGTTAGCAAAGCAGAGAAGATTCTTTTCCCGCTTGCTGTACTACTGATGACGATTTTGTTCCTACCTTCAGCAACACCTCTAGTGGGAATGTTCTGTCTGGGTAACTTAATGCGTGAAGCGGGTGTGGTTGATCGCCTTTCAAAAACAGCTCAAAACGAACTGATTAACGTTGTAACTATTTTCCTAGGTCTAGGGGTTGGTTCTAAGCTTCAAGCGGATACGTTCTTGAACTTAGAAACACTGGGTATTCTAGGTTTAGGTGCGGTCGCGTTCAGTATCGGTACGGCGGGTGGTGTATTGATGGCTAAGGTGTTGAACCGATTCTCGAAAGAGGACATCAACCCACTGATTGGCGCAGCTGGCGTATCGGCGGTTCCAATGGCGGCACGTGTTGTGAACAAGGTTGGTCTTGAGGCAAACCCTCAGAACTTCTTGTTGATGCATGCAATGGGCCCGAACGTAGCCGGTGTACTTGGTAGTGCGGTTGCGGCGGGTATTCTATTAGCACTAGTTGGTTAATGGATTACTGGTCATGCATCGTTACGTTAATTGGTCGTCAATTTACGAATGAGCGGTTAACTTAGCCTTATTAAATGGTTTATAGTCAAAGGGATGCTTTCGCATCCCTTTCTTTTTATTAATTAGGGTGCTTGCTCACTAGGGCTTTTATCAATCAAGGAAATGTGGAAATGGAAAATAAACAGATTGCGATTACTCAATTCGGCGGCGTCGAAAACCTTAGTATTCAAACCAGTGCGATCCCTGAGCCTAAGGCTGGAGAAGTGGTGGTTAAAGTTTCCTTTTCGGGCATTAATCCGATTGATGTGAAAACCCGTGCAGGCCTTGGTTGGGCGGCAGCACAAAACAAAGATAACCTGCCTTGGGTGCCTGGCTACGATATTTCAGGGCAAATTGTCTCGCTAGGCGAACAGGCTGAACGCTTTACTGTTGGTGATAACGTGGCTGGCTTTATTGGTTTTCCATTGCAAGGTGGCGGTTACAGCCAATATGTGTGTGTTCCAGAAGCTGCATTAAGTATGGTTCCTGATTCTGTCACTCTAGAAGCGGCAGCGGCATTACCACTCGCGAGCCAAACAGCGGCACAAGCGCTCAACAAAGCCGAAGTGAAAGAAGGCGATCGCGTGCTTATTTTAGCGGGTGCGGGCGGTGTTGGTCACCTTGCGGTTCAAATCGCAGTGGCAGCAAAAGCCGAGGTTTACACAACCTGCAGCGAAGCTAACCTCGATTATCTCGCAACGCTAGGCGCTCATGCGATCAACTATAAGTTTGCTCCAGCTTCAGAGCGAGTTTCTGATGTTGATGTGTTGATTGATTTGGTCGGTGGTGATACCGCGCTTGACGCATTGAAGTGCCTGAAAGATGGAGCAAGAGTAGTGACTGTTCCGACTCTATCTGCAGAACTGATCTGCGAAAAAGCCACACTACTAGGTTTTACTGCATCAGGCATGCTGGTTGAGCCAAACCCTGAGCAAATGGACGCCATGCTTTATATGGTGAGTGTTGGATTACTTAAAACAGAAATTCAAGGTATCTACCAACTAGACGAAGCACAGTCGGCTCATCTGCAGGTTGAAACCGGACACACCAGAGGCAAGGTACTGCTTAAAATGCAACAAGGTTGATAGGAAGTGCTAGAATTCTTTAACTCCCTTTTTGAAAATATCGCGCTGTGGTTCTCTGACTCGGCGCTTTGGGTACTCTTCATCAGTGGCTTCTTGAGTGCCACGTTATTGCCCGGCGGTTCAGAAGCCAGTCTTGTTGCAGCATTGAGCCTAGATCAATTCTCAACATCGTCGATTATTCTCATAGCGACACTTGGTAACACCTTAGGTGGCCTGACTAATTATTGGATTGGTTTGTGGTTGCCTAATCGAACTCAATCTGAAAAGCATGGTCATAAGGCTATGGCTTGGCTGAGCCGTTATGGTTACTGGACACTGTTATTTAGTTGGTTACCGATCATTGGTGACCCTTTGTGTCTAGCGGCGGGTTGGCTAAGAATGAAATTCATCCCTAGCGTTATTTTGATAGCGATTGGCAAAGCCGCTCGCTATAGCTTACTTGCTGCTATCTACTTCGGTTTTTTCTAAGGAGAACCTATGAAAAAGGTTTTACTTGGTACATTTTCTCTTATCGCCATTGCTGGCTGTTCTTACAATGTACCTAGCTCAACGCCCTTCTTTTCCTCGTTACCTGAAGGTGTCACTCTGTTAGAAGAGGTTAAGCCCTCTAAAGATAAAGTGGTGATTCCTTACACCAAGTATCAGCTTGAAAACGGTCTGACAGTTATTCTTTCCCCTGATGATTCCGATCCGTTGGTGCATGTTGATGTAACTTATCACGTCGGCTCAGCACGTGAAGAGATTGGCAAGTCGGGCTTTGCTCACTTCTTTGAGCACATGATGTTCCAGGGTTCTGAGAACGTTGGTGACCAACAGCACTTTAAGATCATTACCGAAGCGGGTGGATCGTTAAACGGAACGACCAATCGTGACCGCACCAACTACTTTGAAACTGTTCCTTCTAACCAACTTGAAAAAATGCTGTGGTTAGAATCAGACCGAATGGGCTTCTTGTTGGATGCAGTTTCTCAGAAAAAATTTGAGGTACAAAGAGGCACGGTCAAGAACGAGCGAGCGCAGAGCTACGAAAACCGTCCTTACGGCTTAATGTGGGAACGCATGGGCGAAGCGCTTTACCCAGAAGGTCACCCTTACTCTTGGCAACCAATCGGCTATGTTGAAGATCTTGACCGCGTTGATGTGAATGACCTAAAGGCGTTCTTCCTGCGTTGGTACGGCCCAAACAATGCCGTGTTAACGATTGGTGGTGATATCGACGTTAATGACACGCTAGAGTGGGTGAACAAGTACTTTGGCCCAATCCCTCAAGGTCCTGAAGTGAAGGCGGCAGAGAAGCAACCTGCTGTTCTAACAGAAGATAAGTACATCACCTTAGAAGACAATATTCGTCAGCCGATGGTGCTTGTGGGTTGGCCAACAACGTATCGCGGCGAAGAGACGCAAGCTTCCCTGAATGCACTGTCTAACGTGTTAGGTTCAGGTACCAACAGTTACCTATATCAAAACCTAGTAAAAACGCAGAAGGCAGTCAGCGCTGGATCTTTCCATGATTGTGCTGAGCTTGCTTGTACCATGTACGTGTATGCAATGGGCAACTCAGGTGAAAAAGGCGATTTGACGGTTCTTAATAAAGAGCTGATGGATACCCTAGAGCAATTCTCGAAAGAGGGCGTTGAGCAAGAGCGTTTAGACCAGATCACAGGCATGGCAGAAGCGAATGCCGTTTTCGCATTGCAAAGTGTTAAAGGTAAGGTGTCGCAACTTGCGTCTAACCAAACCTTCTATGGTCAGCCTGATCGCATTGAATCACAACTCGATCAAATCCGAGCTGTGACGCCTGAGAGCGTGAGCAAGGCATACCAAGATTTCATCGAAGGTAAGCACAAGGTTACCTTGAGTGTGGTTCCTAAGAAAAAACTCGATTTAGCGGTTCGTGAAGCGACCTTTACCACGCCACCACGTACGTTGCCGGAATACAGCAAGGTGACGGAAGACCAACTGGATTTCAGAAAGGCACCGAATACCTTTGATCGCAGTGTGATGCCAGAAGTGAACTTTGGTGTTGAGGCGACCATGCCTGAGTTGTACCGCATGCACTTTGCAAATGGTACTGACTTGATTGGTACTGTAACCAGTGAAACACCGACGGTACAGCTACAGATTCAACTTCCAGCTGGCGAGCGTTATGTTCGCAAAGGGCAAGAAGGCCTAGCGAACCTAACCGCTTCGATGATGGAAGAAGGCTCAACCAAACGGACCGTTGAAGAGTTACAAGCGACCTTAGATAAACTTGGTAGCAGTGTGAGCATTAGTGCGGGCAGCTACACCACAGATATTTCAGTCTCGACGCTAGAGAAAAACCTGCCTCAAACCTTGGCGATTGTGCAAGAGGTTCTATTCGAGCCTAAGTTTGACGAGCAAGACTTCGAGCGTGTTAAGAAACAGATGCTAGAAGGCGTTGTCTATCAGCACCAGCAGCCAAGCTGGATGGCTTCTCAAGCAACCCGTGAAGTGCTGTTTGGTGACACTGTTTTTGCTCGCGCAAGTGATGGCACTAAGGAATCTCTATCGAAATTGACCTTAGACGATGTGAAAAAATTCTATGCGCAGCATTACACACCAGAAGGTGCCAATATTGTTGTTGTGGGAGACATCTCGAAGAAAGAGGTAGGGAAACAGCTACAATTCTTTGAAGAGTGGCAAGGCGATGCGGCACCATTAACACGTCCACAGATCGTCAAAGAGCTTTCTGGTCAGCACCTGTACTTAGTTGATAAACCGGGTGCGCCGCAAAGCATTGTTCGCTTGGTTCGTAAGGGCCTGCCGTTTGATGCGACGGGCGAATTGTATTTGAGCCAGTTAGCTAACTTTAACTTAGCGGGCAACTTCAATAGCCGTATCAACCAGAACCTACGTGAAGACAAAGCCTACACTTACGGTGCAAGCGGTTACTTCGCAAGTACTCGTGAAACTGGCGCAGTGGTATTTAGCGCGCAGGTAAGGGCGAATGCGACGGTTCCATCGATTCAAGAGTTTATTAATGAGCTGAATGAGTTTAGCCAAAGTGGATTAACTGACGAAGAGGTGAAATTTATGCGCCTTGCCGTCGGTCAACAAGATGCACTCAAATACGAAACGCCAAGTCAAAAGGCTGGGTTGTTGAGTAATATTGTTGCATTGAGCCTTGATGAAGATTACCTACAACAGCGTAATCAGATAGTTGAAACGGTTTCAAAAGAGACCTTAAACGAACTATCTAAGAAATGGTTTGACCCGAATGATTATCAAATAATCGTTGTTGGTGACGCGACTTCGCTTCGCCCGCAATTAGAAAAGTTAGATATTCCAATAGAAGAGCTTGAAATCATTCGTTAGAGTACACATTAAAGGGGGAGGGAAGAGACTCTACTTTTCTCCTCCAACCTAATTTATGATAGTTCTAATCAGAACAATATAAGATAAGTGAACTGAATTTTGACTGATTTTGCTGCGCGACTAAAGCAAGTTGCAACCAACCCTAAGACCTTCTCTCAATTTGGTCGTGGTGTTGAAAGGGAAACATTACGCTACACGGAAGATGGGCACCTTGCTACTGGGCCGCACCCTGAGGCTTTGGGATCTGCGTTGATGAACGAATGGGTAACGACAGATTTCTCTGAGTCGCTACTGGAATTTATCACGCCTGTTTCTAACGACGTTCCGACGCTTTTGAATCAGTTGTCTGATATCCATCACTTCACGCAAACCAAGTTAGACGGCGAAAAACTATGGCCGCTTTCTATGCCTTGTTACGTTGGCAGTGAAGATTACATTCAGCTAGCGCAATACGGCACCTCTAACAACGGTAAGATGAAGACGTTATATCGTGAAGGCCTAAAACGTCGTTACGGTAGCCTGATGCAGATTATCTCTGGTGTTCATTTCAACTTCTCTTTCCCAGAAAGTTTTTGGGATAGCCTGTTTGGAGAGCAAACTGAAGAAGCGCGTTGTGAATCTAAGTCAGATGCTTACTTCGGTTTGATTCGTAACTACTACCGCTTTGGTTGGTTAATCCCATACTTCTTCGGTGCTTCACCTGCGCTATGTTCTTCTTTCATCAAAGGAAGAGAGACAAGCCTGCCTTTTGAAAAGATTGGCGAGACACTGTATCTACCAAAAGCAACGGCTCTGCGCCTGAGCGACCTTGGCTACACCAACAGTGCTCAAAGCGTATTGAAGATTGGTTTCAACAGCCTAGACCAATACCTTGAAGGTTTGAATCAAGCGATTCGTACACCATCTGAAGAATTCGCTGAGATTGGCACTAAGGTTGATGGTGAATACCGTCAATTGAATAGCAACGTACTACAAATTGAGAATGAGCTTTACGCTCCAATCCGTCCTAAGCGTGTAGCGAAGAGTGGTGAGAAGCCATCTGAAGCATTGGCACGCGGTGGTGTTGAGTACATTGAGGTTCGCTCTTTAGATGTAAACCCATTCAGCTCAATTGGTATCAATGAGCAGCAAGTTCGCTTCTTAGATTTATTCCTAACGTGGAGTGTGCTGACGGACTCAGCAGAGATGGATAACTGCGAGCTTGAATGCTGGCGCGATAACTGGAACAAGGTGATCCTAGAAGGTCGTCAGGTTGGTCTAGAGCTGCAAATCGGTTGTCATGGTGAGCGATTGTCTCTGCAAGATTGGGCGAAGCGTGTCTTCAAAGATCTACGCTCTATTGCCGAGATGATGGACGCTGAACAAGGTGGTCGAGCATACCAAGAAACGTGCGATACGCTTGAAGCTTGGATTGATAACCCAGAGCTGACCATTTCTGGCCAGTTACTAGAAGAAACCAAAAAACTGGGTGGCTTAGGTAAAGTGGGCTGTGCGTTAGGTAAAACGTACGCTCAGCAACACAAAGCGCACCAATACAAAGTGTATTCAGCTGAGTTGATGGAAGCAGAAGTTCAACGTTCTGTGATTGCTCAGCAACAAAGTGAAGAAGCAAGCACTCAAGATTTTGATAGCTTCTTAGCGGACTATTTTTCGTATTTAAAAGCATAGCGAGACTTTGGTGGAAAGGAAGCAAGCCTTATTAGGTCAGCCTACTCGTGTGAGTAGTAAATGGTTACCTGTAGTGACTGTTGGTGTTGTCTCAAGCCTATTGGTTGGATGTGCAACGCCACCGCCAAAGCAGCAAGATAATTTGTGTAGCATCTTTCGAGAGCACCCTTCATGGTATGAAGATGCCTTGGATATGCAAGAAGAGTGGGGAACGCCGATTAACGTTGCGATGGCTTTTGTTAAACAAGAGAGTAGCTATCGTCATGATGCGCGCCCACCTAAAGATTACATTCTTGGCTTTATACCGTGGGGACGTGTAAGCAGTGCCTACGGTTATGCACAAGCTCAAGATCCTGCTTGGGAAGACTTCCAAAAGGCGACCAATAACGGTGGCTCAAGAACCAACTTTGATGATGCATTGATGTTCATCGGTTGGTATACCAGCGAGACGCGTCGTCAATTGGGCATCTCACTATGGGATCCATATAATCAATACCTGGCTTATCATGAAGGCCGTGGTGGTTATAAGCGCAAGTCATACAACAGCAAGCCATCGCTGATTAAGGTGGCGCGTAAAGTTGAACAGCAAGCAAAAGATTATGGATGGCAGCTGAAGCAGTGCCGCAAAGAACTAGAAGACAATCGAAGCTGGTTTTTCTAAAGCCAGCCGTCATGGAGAAGAGCAATGCCTTTATTAGATAGTTTCACTGTTGATCACACACGCATGAACGCACCAGCAGTTCGTGTTGCTAAAACAATGCAAACCCCAAAAGGGGATACCATCACTGTGTTTGACCTGCGTTTTACTGCGCCAAACAAAGACATCCTATCTGAGAAAGGTATCCATACCCTAGAGCACCTATACGCTGGTTTCATGCGTAATCAATTGAACGGTTCAGATGTAGAGATCATCGATATTTCACCTATGGGCTGTCGTACGGGGTTCTACATGAGCCTGATTGGTACGCCTACAGAACAACAAGTGGCTGACGGATGGTTGGCAGCGATGCAAGACGTACTGAAAGTTGAGAACCAGAATAAGATCCCTGAGCTGAATGAATACCAATGTGGTACGGCGGCAATGCACTCTTTGGATGAAGCGAAAGAGATCGCGAATGCGATCATCGCTGCAGGTATTTCTGTAAACAAGAATGATGAACTGGCACTGCCAGAATCTATGCTGCAAGAGCTTAAAATCGACTAGTCGTTGTTCGTTCACCTTGATGCGGTGAGTTAGATATTAAAAGGCCCGGTTCAATGAACCGGGCCTTTTTCGTCAACGTATTTTAGGGCGAGACAGAGATTCAGTGATAACTCAGTTAGCCGTTCACGATCTGTGGGAACACGCGAACCAGTTTGATGCGGTTCTCTTCAAGCTCAACAATTTCCATTGGGTGGCTGGCAACCTGAACACTGAGGTGACTCTCTGGAATATCTTCAAGATGTTCCAGTATCAAACCATTCAGCGTTCTTGGGCCATCGGTAGGCAGTGCCCACTGTAAGCCTTTGTTGATGTCTCGGATATTAGCGCTGCCTTCAATTAAGAAGCTGCCATCGCTTTGCGGAGTAATCTCTTCAGATAAGCTTGGGGCGATTGAGGTGGTAAACTCACCTACGATCTCTTCTAGAATATCTTCTAATGTAACCAAGCCGTTGATGTCACCATACTCATCAACAATCAAGCCGATGCGCTGCTTATTGCGTTGAAACTTGAGTAGCTGAATGTTGAGTGGTGTCGCTTCAGGAATAAAGTAGATCTCATCCGCTGCACGCAGCAGTGTCTCTTTATTGAATTCGTTCTTTTCAAGCATCAGGCGGTAAGCTTCACGCAGCCTAAGCATGCCGACCACTTCATCTATTTGGTCACGATAGAGAACCACACGACCATGAGGCGAGTGGGTCAATTGACGAACGATAGATTTCCAATCGTCATTGATATCGATACCAGTAATCTCATTACGCGGCACCATGATGTCGTTCACGGTGACGTGCTCTAAATCCAGAATAGACACCAACATATCTTGGTGACGTTGAGGGATCAGGCTACCGGCTTCATTTACCACAGTTCTAAGCTCTTCAGAGCTCAAGTGGTCGGTCGCATCGTGACTGGCTTTAACGCCTAAGATACGAATGAAGCCGTTGGTAATGAAGTTCACTAAGATCACCAATGGTGACAGCACCTTCATTAGTATCATCAAAAGGATACTACTCGCGTAAGAGACACGTTCAGGAAATAGAGAAGCGATGGTTTTTGGTGTTACCTCGGCGAATACGAGGATCACGAGAGTCAGGGTACCAGTAGCGATAGCCACACCGATATCCCCGTAGATACGCATACCAAGAATAGTAGCGATCGCAGATGCAAGAATGTTGACGAGATTGTTGCCGATGAGAATGAGGCCAATCAATCTGTCTGGGCGGTTCAGAAGTTTTTCTACGCGTTTGGCACCTTTATGACCCGTATTGGCCAAGTGCTTTAAACGGTAGCGGTTCAGGGACATCATGCCCGTTTCGGAACCAGAGAAATAACCAGAAATTACAATGAGACACGCGAGTAGCGCAAATAAGATACCCGTTGATATGTCGTCCAAAACTATTATTTTCCTATTTGTGTATCTTGATTAATTTATGACCGAACATGGTCGAGATGTCAATTGAATGTATTGCACTCAATATTGTAAAGGCAAGGTATGTTAGACCTTGCCTTTATTTTACAGACTAGTTCAGGATGATTTCCTGGACGAAGCGGCTACCGAAGTAGGCTAATGTGAGCATGCTGGCGCCGGCCAGTGCGAACCAAGTGACTTTCTGTCCTCGCCAACCTTTCTGATAGTGACCCCATAGAAGAATGGAGTAGATAACCCAAGCGATAAAAGACAACACAGCCTTGTGTGCTTTTCCTTGAGCGAACATATCTTGCACGAAGATGAGACCCGTCAACAAAGTACCCGTTAATAAGCCATTACCAATCAGAATGATCTTGAAAAGCTGTCTTTCCACCATCATTAAAGGAGGTAGGTTAGGGTTTATCACTAAGGCTTTTTTCTTTTTAAGTTTGTGATCTAGCCACGCAAGTTGCAGGGCGTATAGCGCGCCGATTGTTAACGTTGCGTATGAAAATAGAGCCAAAGAGATGTGCACGAGCAGTTTTGGGTCATTCTCTAGATGTTTGATGAAGGTGCTTGGAAGAAAAGTGGCAGCCATCAAGTTCAGCGCAGCGAAGCTATAAACGACGGGCAAGATAAACCATAGACGGGTTTTGAGCATGGCACCGCTCATTACTACAGATATGATTAAACTGATTAATGAAGCAACGTTCAAGATACTGAGGTTTTGGCCACTGGCATTAAAAATCAAATCGCCAAGCAACCAAGCATGGAAAGCTAGAGCAAGTAATGCGCTGATAAACACCGTTTTTACACGGATTCCTGTTTGGTGCACGAGACCTGGAATGATCGTGGAAATCGCCATTGTATAAAGAAAGGCTGCTGCGATCGCAATAAGACTGTCCATGGTATCCATTTTAATGATTACTAATTGGCGAATTATACCTCGCATCGCTCTTTGGGGCTATGGCGAACCTCATTCAATTCTAAGTGAATAATGTCTCACATCACAAGCACGGATGATTAACGCTCTACAACGGGTATGACTCTAATCCACGCTAATGTATACTCACAGTAATAGTCGCAGTTTTGAGCGAAGAGAAAACTATGTTTGATAATTTAACGGATCGTCTATCCAAAACGCTGAAGAACATCAGCGGTAAAGGTCGTCTGACCGAAGACAATATTAAAGAGACGCTGCGTGAAGTACGTATGGCGCTACTTGAAGCCGACGTTGCACTGCCCGTTGTCCGCGATTTTGTTAAGCGCGTAAAAGAAGGCGCTGTGGGTGTTGAGGTTTCTAAATCTCTAACGCCTGGTCAAGAATTCATTAAGATCGTTCAAGCTGAACTTGAAGCGGTGATGGGTGAGTCTAACGAGGCTCTTAACCTAGCAGCGCAGCCGCCAGCCGTTATCTTAATGGCGGGTCTACAAGGTGCGGGTAAAACCACATCGGTAGGTAAGCTATCTAAGCTTCTAACTGAGCGTGATAAGAAGAAAGTCTTGGTTGTGTCTGCCGACGTTTACCGTCCAGCGGCAATCAAACAGCTTGAAACGTTAGCAAGCGATGTTGGCGTAGACTTCTTCCCATCTTCAGCTGATCAAAAGCCTCTTGATATTGCAAACGCTGCAATCGACCACGCGAAGAAGAAATTCTACGACGTGCTACTTGTCGATACTGCGGGTCGTTTGGCTATCGATGAAGAGATGATGGGCGAGATCAAAGAGCTTCATACTGCAATTAAACCAGTAGAGACACTGTTCGTTGTTGATGCAATGACAGGTCAAGATGCTGCCAACACTGCAAAAGCCTTTGGTGATGCGCTACCACTAACCGGTGTTATCTTGACGAAAGTTGATGGTGATGCGCGTGGTGGTGCTGCTCTGTCTGTTCGTCATATCACAGGCAAGCCAATTAAATTCTTGGGTGTTGGTGAAAAGACTGACGCACTAGAACCGTTCCACCCAGATCGTGTTGCTTCTCGTATCTTAGGTATGGGCGACGTACTGTCTCTTATTGAAGACCTACAGAAAAACGTTGATACCGAGAAAGCAGAGAAACTGGCTAAGAAGTTCAAAGAAAAGAAAGGCTTTGACCTTGAAGACTTCCGTGAACAGCTAGGTCAGATGCAAAACATGGGCGGCATGATGGGCATGATGGATAAGCTTCCAGGCATGTCTCAGCTACCAGATAACGTTAAAGATAAAGTTGATGACAAGATGTTCAAGCAAATGGAAGCGATCATCAACTCTATGACCATGAAAGAGCGTCAACGCCCTGACCTAATCAAAGGCTCACGCAAAAAGCGTATTGCTGCTGGTTCTGGTACACAGGTACAAGATGTAAACCGTATGCTTAAGCAGTTCACCCAAATGCAGAAGATGATGAAGAAGATGCAGAAAGGTGGCATGAAAGGCATGATGCGCAACATGCAAGGCATGATGGGCGGCGGTGGAGGTATGGGCGGAATGGGTGGTGGCTTTAACCCGTTTGGTCGATAATCTACAAATGTAAGCTTTAGCTACGTTACTTTTCATAGTGTTAGCCGTGTCACAGAAAGTGTACGGCAGCTATGTTGGTGAAAAAATAGCTAAAGCCCTTGCATTGCACCGGAATAAGAGTAAAATTCCGGGGCTTTAATTTGGCACGAGACCCCAAGCTATTTACTTATACTTGGGGTTAATTATTTTATTAAGAAAGCAAAGAGGACGACATGGTAACCATTCGTTTGGCACGTCACGGTGCAAAGAAGCGCCCATTTTATCAAATCGTAGTTGCGGATAGCCGTAACGCTGCAACTGGCCGTTTCATCGAGAAAGTAGGTTTCTTTAACCCTACTGCTCAAGGTCAAGAAGAAGGTCTACGTCTAGACCTAGATCGTGTTAACCACTGGGTTGGTCAAGGCGCATCTCTATCTGATCGTGTAGCTAAGCTAGTTAAAGACGCTCAAAAAGCGGCTTAATTCTTTTTTAAAGAGAAATAGCTTATGTCGATGAAGGGTAAAGAAACTATGAGCGAGCAAAACAATAGAATTGTCATGGGTAAACTTGGGTCTACCTATGGTATTCGTGGCTGGCTTAAAGTGTTCTCCTACACAGACAATGCTGAAAGCATATTTGATTACAGCCCTTGGTATTTAAACCTAAAGGGTAAGTGGGTTGAGTACAAAGTTGAGAGCTGGAAACGTCATGGCCAAGGTTATGTATGTAAGCTAGCGGGATTAGATGTTCGTGAAGACGCGCAACTGATGACTAACTTTGAAATTGCTATTGACCCTGCTTCGTTACCTGAATTGTCAGAAGATGAATTCTACTGGCGCGAATTGTTCGGTATGCAAGTTTTTACTACTAAAGGTTACGACCTTGGTAAGGTCACTGACCTATTAGAAACTGGCTCGAACGATGTTCTAGTAATCAAAGCAAATCTTAAAGATGCTTTTGGCCAAAAGGAACGGTTAGTACCGTACCTTGAAGAGCAAGTGATCAAGAAAGTTGATCGCGAAGCTCGCCGGATCGAAGTTGACTGGGATCCTGGATTCTAACTCCAAATTACAGAGCGAGAGAACACATGTGGGTTGGCATTATTAGCCTTTTTCCTGAAATGTTCCGTTCTGTTACTGATTTTGGAGTAACAGGTCAAGCGGTTAAAAAAGGTCTTTTATCTATTGAGACATGGAATCCTCGTGATTTCACTCATGATAAACATCGCACTGTTGATGACAGACCTTACGGTGGTGGTCCTGGCATGTTAATGATGGTTCAGCCTTTGCGCGACGCTATCACAACGGCCAAGCAAGCAGCACCGGGAAAGACGAAAGTTATCTATCTTTCACCTCAAGGTCGTAAACTCGACCAGAAAGGTGTTGAAGAGCTGGCAACAAACGAGAATTTACTTCTTATTTGTGGTCGCTACGAAGGGGTAGATGAGCGCATCATTCAATCTGAAGTTGACGAAGAATGGTCGATTGGAGATTTTGTGATGACGGGTGGCGAACTGCCAGCCATGACGCTGATTGATTCAGTATCTCGGTTTGTTCCGGGTGTACTTGGAGATTTCGCTTCAGCAGAAGAAGATTCTTTTGCAAATGGTTTGTTAGATTGTCCCCATTATACGCGCCCTGAGGTGCTAGACGATAAAGATGTGCCATCGGTACTCAAGTCTGGAAACCATAAGGACATTCGTCGCTGGCGATTAAAACAATCGTTGGGCCGAACTTGGCTAAGAAGACCAGAACTCCTGGAAAACCTAGCTCTGACTGACGAACAGGAACAATTACTGGCTGAATTCATTAAAGAGCAACGCTCTTAACGAAAAGCAAGCAGTAACCTATTAAATTTAGTATCAGTTTATTCTAGGAATTTATACAAATGAGCAACATCATCAAGGCTCTTGAAGAAGAGCAACTAAAATCAGACCTTCCTAAATTCGCACCAGGTGACACTGTTGTAGTTCAGGTTAAGGTAAAAGAAGGTGACCGTGAGCGTCTACAGGCTTTCGAAGGCGTTGTAATCGCTATTCGTAACCGTGGTCTACACTCTGCATTCACAGTTCGTAAGATCTCGAACGGTGAAGGCGTAGAGCGTGCGTTCCAAACTCACTCTCCAATGGTTGATAGCATCGAAGTTAAACGCCGTGGTGCAGTACGTCGTGCCAAGTTGTACTACCTACGTGAGCGTTCTGGTAAGTCAGCTCGTATTAAAGAGAAGCTTACTAAGAAGTAATTCTTTTTGCATTCTATCGATAAAAGCGGAGCCATTTGGCTCCGCTTTTTTGTGTCTGTTATTTGGAGCTTATCAGGTAAGAGATCCCCAATTCGCTCGTACCTCGCTCTTGGGGAGGATATCGAGAATAGAGAAGAGTGTTATGCGTGAGCATACCGTCGGAAATCTGCCCCAGAGCTAGGTATATGATTTAGTTCGAAGTCATTAGATTCCCAACTCGTTCGTTCCTCACTCACTCTTGAGGATGACGAATGACAAGCCTTGATAGGCTGTCGAACCGCTGAGGGAGTTTGTGAATCAACCAGAGCTGTCATTCCCTAGACTGACGAAGGAAGGAGTAGGGAATCTCTTTCAGTAAACACCAAACTATTGGCAATAAAAAAGGATTGACGTTAAACGCCAACCCTTCAAAATTTACTCGCTACTCGCTACTCGCTACTCGCTACTCGCTACTCGCTACTCGCTACTCGCTACTCGCTACTCGCTTAGTATGGATCTTCCGACCAACCATCGCTATCCGACATGTCTGGTGCGCCAGCGATGCTGTTCTCTTCGTCTGCCCATTCACCGAAATCAATCATCTGACATTGCTTACTGCAAAACGGGCGGTGTGGGCTTTGTTCGCCCCATTCAACGTCGGCATTACATTGAGGGCATTTAACGATGGTGATTTTTTTCGACATAGTGATTCTTAATTAGAGGGTATTGTAAGAAAGAGTTTAGGCTCGAGTGAGGACTCAAGCCAAACTAAAAAAGGAAAATTAATTAGGTGCAGATAGCCAATTCAAATTCGATGTCTTGAGTACAGGCTTGCCCAGTCTCAAAGCTCATGAACTTAACAGCAAAGCGGTTCTTGTGACCTGAGATCATCGGGTAGGCACCGTATTGCATCGGAATAGAAAGACGAAGGATATTCGCTTCATCGGCATCGCTCTGGAAGAAGCCAGCACGAGCGATTTGCTCTTTAAAGTGACCAGTCTCTCTGGTTAGCTTCAACCACAGTGTTAGCGCTTCATACAGAGGCTGTAAGCTATCCATCCAAGCTTTAGCATCTCTCATTCTCTTATCAAGAGGAAGGTGCAGCCAGTAATGCAGTGCTGGTAAATCAAAGCAGCATGAGCCACCTGGAAGATTAAAGCGCTGGCGAATCGCACTCAGGAAGCGGTCTTCCTTAAGTGACTGGCCAAAACGCTCTGCCTGCATCAGATCACGATAGATATTACCAATGTCATTAAGCAGTGATGTCAGCATCTCTTGATCGACACCTTCAACATCTAACCAGCTTTTGTAGGTTACACGTTGCTTCTCAATATCTTTTGCCAGTTCGCTCTTGAGTTGGATCTGTTCGAAGATTTCAATCAGATCAAAGATGGAACGGAAAAAAAGTTGATACTGTTGAGCATCGGAAAATGTAGAAGACAAGTGTAGCTGCCTCAAGAGTGATTCGACTCTTAAGTAGATGCGTGTTTTCTCATTTAGAGGATGTTCAAATTTATGGGTGATCATCGAGCAAACCTTCATTCAACATTGTTCTATTCTGACCCATCTACAGCACTGATTGCCAGATACTTTTGATGTAAATCTGTGATTTGAGGCAAAAGTTCTTGGTTTTTAGTATGGTTTTTAATCACGTCATCTGCAACTGCTAAGCGTTGTTCTCTTGAAGCCTGTGATTTTAAAATTGATGCAACTTGTTCCCTAGAAACATTATCACGACTCATCGTTCGTTCTATTTGCACTTCTGCTGGCACATCAACAATTAATACGCGATCGGCCATGCCTTGCATTTGGTTTTCCACCAATAATGGTGCCACTAATAAACCATACGGGGATGTGATTTTAGACAGGTCACTGTCAATTTTGTCACGGATCATGGGATGAAGAAGATCATTGAGCCACTGCTTCTCTTTAGGATCTGAGAAGATCAGCTCACGCAGCCTACTTCGGTTGAGTGTTCCATCGTCAAGCAAGATAGACTCACCAAAGTGTTTTGTAATCTGTTTTAAGCCGTCACTGCCCAGCGCAACCACTTCACGTGCCACGATATCAGCATCAACAATATCAATATTAAAATGCTCATTGAACAGGTTAGCGACCGTGGTTTTGCCACTGGCGATACCACCGCTTAATCCGATAATGATTGCCATGGTTAAATTCCTAGTACAGAAGTGAAATACCAACCCATGATGTCGTTACCCCACATCAAGCTTACCCAACCCGCAATTGCAAGGTAAGGACCAAATGGAAAGGCTTTATCTATGCCTTGCTGTTTCAGGCGAAGCTGAATCAAACCAAACACAAGGCCAACCAGCGAAGATAAAAGGATGATCATCGGTAGGTGCTGCCAACCAAGCCATGCACCAAGTGCAGCCAGGAGTTTGAAGTCACCGTAACCCATGCCTTCTTTACCTGTGAGTAGTTTGAACAACCAATACACCGACCACAGAGCTAGGTAGCCAGCCATCGCGCCAACCACAGAATCTTGCAGCGATACTGGGCTGATATTAAACAGTGCTAAAGCGATACCGGACCATACCAAAGGCAAGGTGATTTGATCAGGTAACAGCATGGTATCGAGATCGATAAAGGTCGCGGTAATCAGTGCGAAGGTGAAAAAAATCAAAGCAATGGCGTAGTAACTGAAACCAAAGTGGCTAGCAACCATTGTGCAAAGTATTGCGGTCAGTAGTTCGACCAAAGGGTAGCGAGCGCTGATTGGGTTAGCACAGCTGTGGCACTTCCCCTTTAAGAACAACCAGCTTAAGACTGGGATATTGTCGACGATTCTTAATTGGGTTTTGCATTTTGGGCAGGTTGAACGAGGAATGCTGAGATTAAACTTCCCCTCTGGTGCTGGAATTTTATATTGAGAGAAATACTCCGAGCACTCTTGTTGCCATTCGCGTTCCATCATAATCGGTAAACGGTGTATGACTACGTTGAGGAAGCTGCCGATAAGAAGGCTAAAAATGAAAGCTAATACGGGGAATAGCCAAGGATAGTAGTGAAATACTTCCATAGTGTCCTTTACCACTTAATCAAGGTGAGCAGAGATTGCTGCTCATGGGTATTTAGTTGCTTTTAACTATCCTAACACACTCATAAGATTAAAGATCGGTAAGTACATCGCAACCACAAGCCCACCAACGACAGTACCTAAAAACACGATGATCAGTGGCTCTAGAATCTTGCCTAAATTGTCGACTGTGTTGTCTACTTCAAACTCGTAAATCGACGCTACTTTATTGAGCATATCATCAAGGTTGCCAGACTCTTCACCAATCATCACCATCTGCAACACCATTTCGGGGAAGGCATTGGTATTGCGCATTGCGATATACATTGGCATGCCAGCAGCCGTTTCTCGGTGAACCTCGATGATGGCCGATTCATAATGCAGGTTGCCTGCGGTTTTGGCTGTGGTTTTGAGGCTCATTAAAATCGGAATACCAGAACTAAAGCTGGTTGATAAGGTTCGGCTGAATTTGGCAATAGAGGCTTTGGCTAATACGCCACCAAGAACAGGAAAGCGTAATCCTAGCCGACTAACAGACAGTCTGATCGAGTGGGAACGCTGACACAGTTGGTAAATAATCAGGACAACAAGCCCTATGCCTACGGCCGTATAGAAGCTATAAGCCTGCATCCAATGGGAAAGGTAGAGTACTTGTTGAGTGAACCAAGGCAGGTCGGCGCCAAAGCCGGAAAACATCGACTCAAACTCTGGAATCACGATAGTCAGCATTAAGTAGGAAACGGTAAGGGCGACCGCTACAACCATTGCTGGGTAGATGAGAGCCTTTATAACCTTGGATTTTAGTTGCTCACTCTTTTCACGATAGGTCGCCAAGCGTTCAAATACTTGTGCGAGGTTACCGGAGAGCTCGCCTGTCGCGACCAAATCAGTATAGAGGTCATCAAAGTGACGACTTGCGGTTCGCATCGCTTTTGAGATTGGCGTTCCGGCTTCTACACCTTTGCAAATATGCGATAAGATTGATTTCATTTCAGCTTTGCGGTGATTGTCTGACACCAACTTGATGGCTTGCACGATGGGCACACCAGTGGCGAGCATGGTAGCAAGCTGCCGAGTCAAAATAGTGATGTCTTTGGCTTTGACTCTATGGGTTAAACGAGTGACGGCTGAAATACTTTTCTTTTTGATTTTCTTAATCTGAATATGCTGTTCTTTGAGCTTTTCTCGTACTTCCAATTCGGTGAGCGCTAAGGTTTGCCCAGACACTTTCTTGCCTGAGCTATTAATGCCTTTCCAGTGATAGCTTTTTAGTTGTGATTGTTTGGACTTGCTACTCATTGGTGCTCCATTGGGTTATATGTACAGAACACGTTGCAGCTCTTGATAGCTGGTGGTGCCTTCAAGCAATTTATCTAGTCCCGACTCTTGCAGAGTTCTCATGCCTTCTCGGCGAGCCAAGTTTTCAATGGCTAACGCGTTAGGCTTGTCTATCAGGCTATTTTTCAGCTGATCGCTAAACGGCATCACTTCATAGATACCCACTCGACCCGAATAACCTTGGTTACACTCATTACACCCTTGAGGGTTCGCTTTGTAGATGGTTTGGCTGTTAGGAATCGAGTGACGCAGAAATATGTCCGGCGAGTCGTCAACTTCTTTGCAATAGTTGCACAATCGTCTTGCCAGTCGTTGGGCGATAATCAGGCTTAATGATGAAGCGAGGTTAAAAGGTTCTATCCCCATATGAGAGAGGCGAGTCACGGTTTCTGCTGCAGAATTGGTGTGCAGTGTCGAAAGCACTAAGTGGCCTGTTTGCGAGGCTTTGATCGCGATCTCTGCGGTTTCCAAATCACGGATCTCTCCGACCATCACCACATCAGGATCTTGTCGTAAAAATGATCGCAGCGCCTCAGCGAAACCAAAGCCGATCTTAGGTGACACTTGTACCTGATTGATACCACACAGGTTAATCTCCACTGGATCTTCGGCTGTTGAGATGTTGCGTTCAGTGGTGTTGAGCACTCGAAGGCCAGTATAAAGAGAAACCGTTTTACCGCTGCCGGTTGGCCCGGTCATTAAGATCATTCCTTGCGGGCGTTTTAGGGCATTGAGGTAGAGTGCTTTTTGATCCTCGCTGTAACCGAGCTTATCGATATCGAGATTGGCTGCACTGCTGTCTAAGAGACGAAGAACGATCTTTTCTCCCCATAATGTTGGCAGTGTAGATACACGCATATCAATCGCCAGTTCGTCGTTTAAACGTAATTTAATACGACCATCTTGAGGTAAGCGACGTTCAGCGATATCAAGCTTGGCGAGGATCTTTAAGCGAGCTGATAGACGACGACTTAAATGGGAAGCGGGTTGTTGTATTTCAACAAGGATGCCATCACAACGCAGTCGTACTCGGTAGTGCTCTTCATAAGGTTCGAAGTGGATATCTGATGCACCTTTACGCACCGCATCAACCAGTATCTGATTGATAAAGCGACTGACAGGGGAATCGTCTTGGCTGAGATCTTCAATCGACGCTATCTCGTCGTCAGACACTTCAACAAGATTGGCGAGTTCGTCTTGAGTGATCTCTTTGCGTTTGGAGTCTTGCCCGGAAATAGAGCGTCCATACAGCTTTCGTATAGCGCCTTCTAATTCTGAGTAGTTAGCGACAACCAATTCAATCTGCAACCCTGTCGCGAATCGAAAGTCATCTTCCGCTTGTAAATCGGTAGGGTCAGCTGAAGCTAGCGTGAGAGTAGAGTTAGAGACTGAAATTGGGATAGCACGATACTTGGTAATCAGCTCGCGAAGCCCTAATTGGTCGCATAAGGTTTCATAGTCCGTATTGGCAAGTTGTACTAACGGTAAGCCGAAGATGGTTTTAATGTTGTTTGCTAAGGAATCGCCGCTGAAGAAATCTAGAACGAGCAAAGCTTCAGGTGTCGAAATACCTGAAGCTTGTACTTGTTCCGCAACGGCTTGTTCTTGAGTCAGGCTAAGTAAGTCAGCCTGACGAAGAACGGTTGGGAGGTTGGTTAGCACTAACCACAACCTTGTAGGGTAAAGGTTGTCCCTGAAATATCACACTCCCACAAACCATCCTCTCGCGTCCAAGTAACAATGCCACCATTTGCGGAAGTACTAGTTAGGGTTACGGTAATGCTACCATTTGATCCTGTAGCTCCACTTGCTGCGACGTCTATGGTACCCAGTGAAAAGCTAGGTATCGCAAGACTTGCTGATGCCGGAAAACTTCCATTCTCTACTATATGTTGCTCCACTGGAGTTTTTAGTGCTGTTGATGTCGCTAGCGCTGAACCTAGCGCTCCTTTAGCTGAGTAATCTTGGTACGCAGGAACAGCAATCGCGGACAGCACACCAATAATCGCTACCACGATCATCAACTCAATCAGCGTAAAGCCTTTCTGGTTCGTTCTTTTGTTCTTGTTATTCATTGTCTAATTCCATTCTTTAGTTTGTTTCAGTGCAGGCACTGGTTGATGGAAAGAATAGAAGTTGAGATGGGGTAGTGGAATGGTGTTCAGGTGCGGTCGCGAGTGGTTTGGTATTTATTAGTGTGGTGTTTCATATAGCGCGCAAATTTATGCGATCAGCTTAAATAACTGCTTGAAATACTGATAATTCAGGCAATAAAAAAGGCACTCTTATAAACAGTGCCTTTGCAGAAATTATTTATTATTCAGTCAATTACGCTTTGAATCTCATTGATAGATCCATCGCTTTTAGGTGCTTAGTTAGCGCGCCTACCGAGATGTAATCAACGCCTGTTTCAGCGAACTCAGCAATTGTATCTAGCGTCACGTTGCCAGAGTTTTCTAGTGCTGCACGTCCTGCGTTGATTTTAACCGCTTCACGCATCATGTCTGTGGTGAAGTTGTCTAGCATGATGATGTCTGCGCCAGCGCTGATCGCTTGCTCTAGCTCTTCTAGGCTCTCTGTTTCTACTTCTACTGGTTTACCTGGGTTCAGCTCTTTTGCAGTAGAGATAGCCTTCTCAATGCCACCACAAGCGATGATGTGGTTTTCTTTGATTAGGTAAGCATCGAACACACCAATACGGTGGTTGAAACCGCCACCACAAGCCACCGCGTATTTCAGTGCACTGCGTAGGCCAGGGATGGTTTTACGCGTATCCAACAGGCGGCATTCAGTGTGTTTAATTTTGTCTGCGTAGATAGCCGTCGTAGTCGCACAACCAGATAGCGTTTGAATGAAGTTCATTGCATTGCGCTCACCCGTTAATAGCGCGCGAGCTGGGCCTGTTAGCGTGCAAAGCGTTTGGTTTGGTTCAACCTTGTCGCCATCTTCTACGTTCCACTCGATAGTT
Source organism: Vibrio sp. 1CM23M (assembly GCF_023161755.1). Classification (NCBI taxonomy): domain Bacteria; kingdom Pseudomonadati; phylum Pseudomonadota; class Gammaproteobacteria; order Vibrionales; family Vibrionaceae; genus Vibrio; species Vibrio sp. 1CM23M. The sequence goes on along the minus strand of NZ_JALNTR010000004.1, from coordinate 376,211 downwards.
ACTTCACCGCCCAGTTGCTTAAACACTTCATCAGCCCAAGCTTTGCCACAGAACACGCCATGTTCACGGGTAATAATGGTTGCACTGTTGATTGCGTCTGCAGGGATTAGACTTGCCGTAATATCAGCCGCTGGATCTAACGTACCACCTAGATCTTCTTTGATGGTCTCGGCTACTGCACGAGTGATCTCTAGAGGCAGTTGCTCTTTTAAGTAGTCAAGGCGTTGGTGGCTGTTATGTGTGTTTTTCATCGCAAATCTAATCTTGAAAGGGAGTGGGAATGGAATGATACTCTTGCTTAACTTCAAATTAAAGAGGCTAGCGCGACTGCTCTATGGGCAAGGTCACATCTTATTGTGCTAGCAGAAAAGAAAGTGAGACCAAGATGACGATCAGCTCCAACGGATGGTACGACAACGCTCGGCATGTTCCTTCTCCGTATTTTGATGCTCGACCTAGTGTGAACGATATCTCTCTGCTGGTGGTTCACAATATTAGTTTGCCTCCGGGTCAATTTGGTGGGCCTTACATCGAACAGTTTTTTACGGGTAAGCTAGACCCGTCGGAACATCCGTTTTTTAAGGTGATTCACCAAATGGGCGTATCAGCGCACTGTTTGATTCGTCGCGATGGGGAAGTGGTGCAGTTCGTTTCTTTCTTAGACCGAGCTTGGCATGCTGGCCAGTCGAGCTTTGCAGGGCGTGAAAGGTGTAATGACTATTCGATTGGTATTGAACTGGAGGGCAGTGACTTTGTAGCTTACACCAAGCAGCAGTATCAAGCGCTTACCCAACTAACAGAAACGATCGTATCGACGTTCCCTCAAATCACCAGCGAACGTATCACTGGCCATCAATACATAGCGCCTCTGCGTAAAACTGACCCTGGCTTGGTGTTCGATTGGAAAAAGTTTAAAAAAAATCTCAAAGTTTAAGCCTCCGTTTTTGATGATGGCCTTACCGCTGTTGGGCGTTGAATAGTCAACGCCTAGCATAATGACTTGTGAATTTTTGTTGTTGCGATGTAAAGAAAGTGGTGGAGAGAAGCGCATCAATAAATTGAGAGTGTGACGAACTTATCAAACACTCATTTATTAAAACTTATGAACAGAATTTCCACCCTAAATGTGCGCTTGGTTCGATTTTTAAACAAGTGACGCTAATCTTTCTGAAACAATTCATTTTTATCCTGAAACTTTCTAGCACGAACACTCCCCAAAAGTATTACCCCTGTAAATGGTAAGACCAATTTGGTTGCTGTTTTAAATTTCATTTGTTAAATCATGGTTAATTCACACTGTATTCTATGATGCAGGTCAATTTTAGGCTGGACAGTGGCGTTTTAATTATGTTAATTTCTGCCCAACTTAAAATTGGTATTACCAATTGTCAGCGAAGAAAAAGAAGAACAACAAACTATGGCTTATCAAAGGATTCGTCAGCCAAAACTCTCCGATGTTATCGAACAAGAGTTAGAAAGGTTGATAGTGGAAGGAACACTGGCTCCAGGGCAGCAGCTGCCGCCTGAGCGCGAACTGGCGAAACAGTTCGATGTGTCTCGTCCTTCAATCCGAGAAGCGATACAACGTTTAGAAGCAAAACGCTTGCTTACTCGCCGTCAAGGTGGAGGTACGTTTGTTAGCGAAAATATCTGGAAAAGCTTTTCAGATCCTTTGCTTAATTTGTTGTCGTCCCATTCTGAAACCCAACTAGACTTGTTGGAATCGCGTCATGCGATGGAAGGGATTTCGGCTTACTTCGCGGCATTGCGTGGCACTGATGAAGACTTTGCTCGAATTCAAGCATGCCAAGAAAAAATTCGCGGTGCGCAAGATAAAGGTGATATTGAAGCCGAATCTGCAGCGGTGATGGCTTTTCTTATTGCTTTAACAGAGGCAGCGCACAATGTGGTGTTATTGCACATTGTTCGTAGTTTGGCTCCGTTACTCGAACAAAATGTCTTAGAAAATTTAAAGCTGTTGCATCGTCGTAAAGACGTTGTGGAGAAAGTGAGTATACATCGAGCTAACATTGTGGATGCGATCGTTTCAGGACAGCCAGAACAGGCACGTGAAATGTCACACTCTCATTTAGCTTACATCGAAGAAACATTGATGGATTTGACCAAAGAAGAGTCGCGCCGCGAACGTTCTTTACGTCGAATTCAACAGGGTAAATAGCCGTAATACTTCGGCTATTTACGTGTTTAGTAGAATCCAACTAACAAAAAGGATAGATCGCCATGTCTGACATGAAGCATGACGTTGATGCTCTGGAAACTCAAGATTGGTTAGAAGCTCTTGAGTCAGTAGTACGTGAAGAAGGTGTAGAACGTGCACAGTTTTTACTAGAACAAGTTCTAGATAAAGCGCGTTTAGATGGTGTTGATATGGCTACAGGCATCAACACAAACTACATCAACACAATTCCAGCAGCACAAGAGCCAGCTTACCCTGGTGACGTAACTCTTGAGCGTCGTATTCGTTCGATTATTCGCTGGAACGCAATCATGATCGTATTGCGTGCTTCTAAGAAAGACCTAGACCTTGGTGGTCACATGGCTTCTTACCAGTCAGCAGCAGCGTTCTACGAAGTATGTTTCAACCACTTCTTCCGTGCTCCAAACGAGACTGACGGTGGCGATCTAGTTTATTACCAAGGTCACATCTCTCCAGGTATCTACTCTCGTGCATTCGTTGAAGGTCGTCTAACTGAAGAGCAGCTAGATAACTTCCGTCAAGAAGTTGATGGTAAAGGTATCCCTTCTTACCCGCACCCGAAACTGATGCCTGAGTTCTGGCAGTTCCCGACAGTATCTATGGGTCTAGGTCCGATCTCTGCTATCTACCAAGCGCGCTTCCTTAAGTACCTTGACGGCCGTGGCCTGAAAGAAACTTCAGCGCAACGCGTATACGCGTTCCTAGGTGACGGTGAGATGGATGAGCCAGAATCACGTGGTGCTATCTCTTTCGCTGCGCGTGAGAAGCTAGACAACCTATGTTTCCTAATCAACTGTAACCTACAGCGTCTAGACGGCCCTGTAATGGGTAACGGTAGCATCATCCAAGAACTTGAAGGCCTATTCAAAGGCGCAGGTTGGAACGTTGTTAAAGTTATCTGGGGTAGCAACTGGGATTCTCTACTAGCTAAAGACACTACTGGTAAGCTTCTTCAACTAATGAACGAAACTATCGATGGTGACTACCAAACATTCAAATCTAAAGATGGCGCATACGTACGTGAGCACTTCTTTGGTAAGTACCCAGAAACAGCTGCACTAGTTGCAGACATGACTGATGACGAAATCTTCGCTCTTAAGCGTGGTGGTCACGATTCTTCTAAACTGTTTGCTGCATTCAACAATGCAAAAGAGACAAACGGTAAGCCAACTGTAATCCTAGCTAAGACTGTTAAAGGTTACGGCATGGGTGATGCAGCTGAAGGTAAGAACATTGCACACGGTGTTAAGAAAATGGACATGACTCATGTTCAACACCTACGTGATCGCCTAGGCCTAGAAGACATCCTTTCAGATGAGAAGATCGCTGAACTTCCTTACCTGAAACTGGAAGAAGGTACGCCTGAGTACGAATACATGCACGCTCGTCGTAACGCTCTACACGGTTACACACCTGCACGTCTTCCTAAGTTTACTCAAGAGTTCAAGGTTCCTGAGCTAGACGCATTCGCACCTCTACTAGGTGAACAGAAGCGTGATATCTCAACAACTATGGCTTATGTACGTACGCTAAACATCCTTCTTAAAGATAAGAACATTGGTAAGAACATCGTTCCTATCATCTGTGATGAAGCTCGTACATTCGGTATGGAAGGTCTATTCCGTCAGGTTGGTATCTACAACCCACACGGTCAAGAATACACACCTGAAGATAAAGGCATCGTTTCTTACTACAAAGAAGCAACTTCTGGTCAAGTTCTTCAAGAAGGTATCAACGAACTAGGTTCTATGGCTTCATGGGTTGCTGCTGCAACTTCATACAGCACAAACGATCTACCGATGATCCCGTTCTACATCTACTACTCAATGTTCGGTTTCCAACGTATTGGTGACATGGCATGGCTAGCAGGCGACCAACAAGCTCGTGGCTTCCTACTAGGTGCTACTGCAGGTCGTACAACACTGAACGGTGAAGGTCTACAGCACGAAGATGGTCACTCGCACATCCAAGCGAACACTATCCCGAACTGTATCTCTTACGACCCAACGTTTGCTTACGAGCTAGCGGTAATCATGCAAGACGGTATCCGTCGCATGTACGGTCCTGAGCAAGAGAACGTTTACTACTACCTAACAGTAATGAACGAGAACTACGCAATGCCAGCAATGCCAGAAGGCGCTGAAGAAGGCATCCGTAAAGGTATCTACAAGCTTGAATCTCACGCTGGTGCTAAGGGCAAAGTTCAACTAATGAGCTCTGGTACTATCATGAACGAAGCGCGTAAAGCAGCTGAAATTCTAAGCGAAGAGTACGGCGTAGCATCTGACGTATTCTCTGTAACGTCGTTCAACGAACTAACTCGTGACGGCCAAGCGGTAGAGCGTGACAACATGCTTCACCCAGAAGCTGAAGAGAAAGTACCGTACATCACGACTATTCTTGGTAAAGAACCTGCAATCGCAGTGACTGACTACATGAAGAACTACGCTGAGCAAGTACGTGCGTACATGCCAACTGAGTCTTACAAAGTACTTGGTACAGATGGTTTCGGCCGTTCTGACAGCCGTGCAAACCTACGTCGTCACTTCGAAGTTAACGCTGGCTACATCGTAGTTGCAGCTCTAACTGAACTGGCTAAACGTGGTGACATCGAGAAATCTGTAGTTGTTGAAGCAATTGCTAAATTCGATATCGACACTGAAAAAACTAACCCGCAATACGCATAAGACTGGCATTAAGGTAGGTAAATACAATGACAATCGAAATTAATGTACCAGACATCGGTGCTGACGAGGTTGAAGTAACTGAGATTCTTGTAAACGTTGGCGACAAGGTTGAAGAAGAGCAGTCACTGATCACTGTTGAAGGCGACAAAGCTTCAATGGAAGTTCCTGCGTCTCAGGCGGGTATCGTTAAAGAAATCAAAGTAGCGGAAGGCGATTCTGTTTCTACTGGTTCTCTTATCATGATCTTCGAAGCGGAAGGTGCTGCAGCAGCACCGGCTGCTCCAGCAGTTGAAGCGGCGGCACCAGTTGCAGCTGCTCCTGCAGCGGCAGCTGAGCTTAAAGAAGTTCACGTTCCTGACATCGGCGGTGATGAAGTTGAAGTAACTGAAATCATGGTTGCTATCGGTGACGCAGTAGAAGAAGAGCAATCTCTTCTTACTGTTGAAGGTGACAAGGCTTCAATGGAAGTTCCTGCACCATTCGCTGGTATCGTTAAAGAAATCAAGATCGCTTCTGGTGATTCAGTATCGACTGGTTCTCTAGTAATGGTATTTGAAGTAGCGGGCTCTGGCGCTCCAGTTGCAGCAGCTCCTGCTCCAGCGGCGGCACCGGTTGCAGCGGCTCCAGCAGCATCAGCTGAAAAAGAAGTAAACGTTCCTGATATCGGTGGTGACGAAGTAGAAGTTACTGAAATCATGGTAGCGGTTGGCGATACAGTAGAAGAAGAGCAATCTCTAATTACTGTTGAAGGCGACAAAGCTTCAATGGAAGTTCCTGCACCATTCGCTGGTACAGTAAAAGAGATCAAGATTGCAGCTGGCGACAAAGTGTCAACTGGCTCTCTGATCATGACTTTCGTTGTTGAAGGCGCAGCGCCTGCTCCTGTTGCAGCACCTGCACAAGCAGCAGCTCCAGCGGCGGCACCTGCTCCTAAAGCAGAAGCACCTGCAGCGGCTCCAGCAGCAGCTGGCGACTTCCAAGAGAACGGTGACTACGCGCACGCTTCTCCAGTAGTTCGTCGTCTAGCTCGTGAATTTGGCGTTAACCTTTCTAAGGTTAAAGGTACTGGTCGTAAGAGCCGTATCCTTAAAGAAGACGTACAGTCTTACGTTAAAGATGCACTTAAGCGTCTTGAGTCTGGTGCAGCTGCATCTGGTAAAGGCGGCGACGGTTCTGCTCTTGGTCTACTACCATGGCCAAAAGTTGACTTCAGCAAGTTCGGCGAAACTGAAGTTCAGAAGCTTTCTAAAATCAAGAAGATCTCTGGCGCTAACCTACACCGTAACTGGGTAATGATCCCTCACGTTACACAGTGGGACAATGCAGACATCACTGAGCTAGAAGCATTCCGTAAAGAACAGAACGCAATCGAAGCGAAGAAAGACACTGGCATGAAGATCACTCCACTTGTGTTCATCATGAAAGCTGTTGCTAAAGCGCTAGAAGCATTCCCAGCGTTTAACTCTTCTCTTTCTGAAGATGGCGAAAGCATCATTCTTAAGAAGTACGTAAACGTGGGTATCGCTGTTGATACACCAAACGGTCTAGTTGTTCCTGTCTTCAAAGACGTGAACAAGAAAGGCATTTACGAGCTATCTGAAGAGCTAATGGCTGTTTCTAAGAAAGCACGTTCTGGTAAGCTAACAGCGGCAGACATGCAAGGCGGTTGTTTCACAATCTCTAGCCTTGGTGGTATTGGCGGTACTGCATTTACTCCAATCGTAAATGCTCCAGAAGTAGGTATCCTAGGTGTATCTAAGTCTGAAATTAAGCCAGTTTGGAATGGTAAAGAGTTCCAACCACGTCTACAGCTTCCACTGTCTCTATCATACGACCACCGTGTGATCGATGGTGCTGAAGGTGCACGCTTCATTACTTTCCTAAACAGCGCACTATCTGACATTCGTCGTCTAGTACTGTAATTGAGAAAGTAATTATTAAGGTGACTTTCGGGTCACCTTAATTCTTTATATAAAGACTATTTTTAGAGAACAGTTTCCTGCATTTCTCATAATCTGATAGGGAATTGTTGTCTAGCTCACAGGCTAACTTAAAGCTACTTTCACACTGTTAACATCTCTGTAAAATGTTTCCTGTTTGAAAGCCCAATAATTTTAAGAACATCTACTCAGCCTGTTAGGGATAATGACTACAAGAGGTCACAATGAGCAAAGAAATTAAAGCCCAAGTTGTTGTACTTGGTTCAGGTCCTGCTGGTTACTCAGCGGCATTCCGTTGTGCGGATTTAGGTCTAGAAACAGTACTAGTTGAACGTTACAGCACTCTTGGTGGTGTATGTCTAAACGTTGGTTGTATTCCATCAAAAGCACTTCTTCACGTTTCTAAAGTAATTGAAGAAGCTAAAGCGATGGCAGAGCACGGCGTTGTATTCGGCGAGCCACAAACGGACATCAACAAGATCCGTATCTGGAAAGAAAAAGTAGTTGATCAACTAACTGGCGGTCTTGGCGGTATGGCTAAGATGCGTAACGTTACTGTTGTTAACGGTTTCGGTAAGTTCACTGGTCCTAACAGCATTCTTGTTGAAGGTGAAGGCGAAGCAACAACTGTTAACTTCGACAACGCAATCATTGCTGCGGGTTCTCGCCCAATCAAACTTCCTTTCATCCCACATGAAGACCCACGTATTTGGGATTCTACGGATGCACTAGAACTAAACGAAGTACCTGAAAAACTGCTTATCATGGGCGGCGGTATCATCGGTCTTGAGATGGGTACGGTTTACCACTCTCTAGGTTCTAAAGTTGAAGTTGTTGAGATGTTCGATCAAGTTATCCCTGCTGCGGATAAAGACATCGTTAAAGTTTTCACTAAGCGCATTAAGAACAAGTTCAAGCTAATGCTTGAAACTAAAGTGACTGCTGTTGAAGCGAAAGAAGACGGTATCTACGTTTCAATGGAAGGCAAAAAAGCACCAGCTGAAGCTGAGCGCTACGATGCTGTTCTTGTTGCTATCGGTCGTGTTCCAAACGGTGCACTTATCGACGCTGAAAAAGCGGGTATCGAAGTTGATGAGCGTGGCTTCATCAATGTTGATAAGCAAATGCGTACTAACGTTCCTCACATCCACGCGATCGGTGACGTTGTTGGTCAACCAATGCTTGCTCATAAAGGTGTGCATGAAGGTCACGTAGCTGCTGAAGTTATCTCTGGTAAGAAGCACTACTTCGACCCTAAAGTAATCCCATCAATTGCGTACACTGAGCCAGAAGTTGCTTGGGTAGGTAAGACTGAGAAAGAAGCGAAAGCTGAAGGCATCAACTACGAAGTTGCTACTTTCCCTTGGGCAGCTTCTGGTCGTGCAATCGCTTCTGACTGTGCAGACGGCGTGACTAAGATGATCTTCGATAAAGATACTCATCGCGTAATCGGTGGTGCTGTTGTTGGTACTAACGGTGGTGAACTTCTTGGCGAAATCGGCCTAGCAATCGAAATGGGTTGTGATGCAGAAGATATCGCTCTTACTATCCATGCTCACCCAACTCTACATGAGTCTGTTGGTCTAGCTGCGGAAGTATTCGAAGGTTCAATCACTGACCTTCCAAACAAGAAAGCAGTGAAAAAGAAGAAGTAATTCTTCTTTAGTCACTCGCTAATGTTTTTAAAAGCCGCTGATTCGTCAGCGGCTTTTTTATGTCTGAAGAAAAGTTGGTCGTCATACTTGTAGAGATCCCCAACTCGCTCGTCCCTCGCTCTTGAGGATGACGAAGTGAGGTGTTGAAGTTTATGCTGTGGTGATTTTTTAGTGTGAAGGTGAGAACTTTAACTCTATATTCCCGTCATTCCCTAGACTGACGAAGGAGGGAATAGGGAATCTGATTAGGTGAGAGGAAATAAAAAAGGGCTAGCGTAAAAGCCAACCCTTTAGTTTTGTTCGAAGCCCCAATCTACTTATAAATGCACAGCATGTTCAAGTAGCTATCCGTTAAGCTTGAAAGCTCTTCTGGCGTTTCTACACGTTTCGCTTGGATGAATAGCGAGTAGCAAATGCCGTGGAATAGATTCGCTAGATGTTTAGGGTCGTGATCATCACAGACTTCGCCACGTTCAATCGCTTTGCTAAACATGTTTTGTACTAACATTTGGTTAGTACGGTTCGTTGTTACGAACAGCGGCCATACTTCATCACGAGTCGAAGCGCTCCATTCGAACCACACGTTTAACCAATGGCTATCTTGAGCCACTAACGTCACCATTTCAGTCGCAATATTATGTAGGTTTTGTTTTGCGTGAATATCCAGATCGATATTGTCTGAAAGGAAGTTAGAGAATTGGCGTACAACGTGATTTAGTACTTCATCAACCAGATCTTCACGGGTTGGGAAGTAGTTAAATACAGTTGCGACAGACACCTGAGCGATGTCTGCAATATCAGCGTGTCCACCACGACCGATACCGCGGCGAGAGAATACCTCAAGAGCGATTTCCATCAATTGAAGTTTTCTTTTTAAAGGTGAAAGCCTAGTTCTAGGTCTCTTAGATATTGAGTCCATTTTATTTTCCTTGCCAACGAAATTTTTATATTAATGATTTTATTATTATTTAAGCCAAGATGAGTGTAATGGTGCATATGCGAATGGTCAATCCTTTCAGCTTGTTTTATAGACAGTAACATCAAACTTGATACATAAAGCGTGATCAGCATTGATGTGAAAGGAGACGAGTATTGGATAAGGCACCAGCGCACATTTCGTGGAGAATCTGACAGTAAATTCGAACCATAAGGTGGTGTGGGTATTTGAGCAGTGCTAGACTTATGCACAAAATTGAGCGACACAACTGACGAAACTGTCAACATTCGTCGCAATCACCAAATAGAATGAGAGCAGTATGAAGCATACAGTTGAAGTCATGATCTCTGAGCAAGAAGTTCAGGATCGAGTGAACGAACTAGGCAAACAGATCACGGAACACTACAACGGTAGTGAAGATCTAGTTTTAGTTGGCTTATTGCGTGGATCTTTTGTCTTTATGGCAGATCTTGCTCGTGCTATCGATTTAACTCACCAAGTTGATTTCATGACCGCGTCTAGCTACGGCAACGGCATGGAAAGCTCACGTGATGTTCGTATTTTGAAAGACCTTGATGATGATATCCAAGGTAAAGACGTTCTACTTGTAGAAGATATTATCGATACAGGTAACACGCTGACTAAAGTAAAAGAGATTCTGAGCCTACGTGGTCCTAAGTCTATCGAAATTTGTACGTTACTAGACAAGCCTTCTCGCCGTGAAGTGACTGTAGATACAAAATGGATTGGTTTTGAAATCCCAGACGAGTTTGTTGTTGGTGTTGGTATCGACTACGCACAAAAATATCGTCACCTACCGTACATCGGTAAGGTAGTACCTCAAGAGTAATCATTACGCTTGTGGTTTAGAAGTCATTAAAAAGCCCGCATCAAGCGGGCTTTTTGTATATATGACGGAATGGGTTAGCTTTGTTGACTAAGAAGAGGCGTCGTTAAGATCTTATTCAATGCATCTAAGTGACTGTTCTCTAGGGTATCGTTACTTGAGCAACGTACGCCAAGGTCCTGCAGCTTGCCATCGCCAATACCATAAACCACACCGTGGATTTCAACGTCTTGGCCACGCTCCCACGCATTTTGCATAATGGTTGAATTGCCTAGGTTATAAACCTGTTCTGCGACGTTAATTTCGCACAACTTGTCACCCCATTGCTCACGAGGAAGCCCCTCGATTTGCTTACGGTATTTTAGGTAATTGTCACGGATGTGCAGTAACCAGTTGTTGATAAGACCAAGTTTAGGGTTATCAATCGCCGCGTTAACACCGCCACAGCCATAGTGACCGCAGACAATGATGTGTTTAACTTTGAGTACATCGACGGCGTACTGTACCACTGAGAGGCAGTTTAGGTCGGTATGAACCACTTGGTTTGCCACATTTCGGTGAACAAACAGTTCGCCAGAGTACAAACCAGTGAGACGCTCGGCCGGAACACGGCTATCTGAGCAGCCAATCCATAGAAAACCAGGGCTTTGACCCTCTTCAAGCGTTGTAAAATACTCAGGTCGTTGAGATCTAATTTCTTCTGACCATTTAGAGTTGTTTTCAAAAAGCTGTTTAATCTCTGGCATTTTGCGTCTTACATCCCTTAATTAAGAATCTCAACTATACACAATGTTACAAATTCAATCTCGTAAAAACTGTGTCAAATAGTACTCATCTGACGTGTACTCGTCGTTAAAATCATTAACTTAGCGTAGAAGCTATGATCCGGTTATAAGACATGAATAATGTGATTGAATTAACACTTTCTGAACACTTGATACATTTGTTAAAGTGATAAGGTTTGTCATTTCATCATCAGGAAGGTGTGTTTTGTTTGGAAGTCGTTTTACGGATATCAATCTCAAAGGGGATATGTTTGGTGGTGTTACTACAGCCATCATCTCATTGCCTTTAGCATTGGCATTTGGTGTTGCTTCTGGTGCGGGCGCGGAAGCTGGCCTCTGGGGCGCCATCATGGTTGGCCTATTTGCGGCATTGTTTGGTGGATCGAGCAGCCTGATCTCTGAACCGACCGGCCCGATGACGGTGATCATGACAGCCGTAATGACCAGCATGGTCGCGAAATATCCTGAAACTGGCATGGCAATGACCTTTACCGTGGTAATGATGGCAGGTGCATTTCAGATATTGCTTGGCACGTTAAAGCTCGGAAAGTACGTTACTTTGATGCCATATAGCGTGATCTCCGGATTTATGTCGGGTATCGGCGTTATTCTAATTATTTTGCAGCTGTCTCCTTTATTAGGACACGCCGCACCTTCTGGTGGGGTAATGGGTACGCTCTCTGCACTTCCAGACACATTGGCTAATCTTAAAATCAGCGAGCTGTTTTTAGGAGCATTGACGCTCGGTATTCTTTTCGGTTTTCCAGCCAAATATCGTAAGTATGTGCCTGCTCAACTGGTCGCTTTGGTTGCTGTGACTCTCTTGTCCGTCATTATTTTTGATACCGACTCTATTCGCCGTATTGGTGAAATTCCAGCTGGTTTACCTTCTCTCGTTATCCCTACGATCAGCGCTGAACAGTTCACGACCATGGTTATCGATGCCTTGGTGCTTGGTACATTAGGTTGTATTGATACGCTTTTGACCGCGGTTATCGGAGATTCACTGACTCGTAAAGAGCATGACTCAGACAAAGAGCTTCGTGGCCAAGGCATTGCTAATATGATCTCTGGCCTGTTTGGTGCGCTACCTGGCGCGGGCGCCACTATGGGTACCGTAACCAATATTCAGGTGGGAGCGCGTTCTCCGCTTTCGGGAGTTATTCGAGCTTTAGTGCTTGCGTTAGTGGTCTTGGTTGCGGGTGGCTTAACAGAACCGATTCCTATGGCAGTGCTGGCTGGTATCGCGATGTATGTTGGTTTCAATATCCTAGATTGGAGCTTTATCCAGCGCGCGCACAAAGTGAGCTATGCCGGCATGGGCGTGATGTACGGCGTGATGCTACTGACTGTGTTTGTCGACTTGATTATTGCTGTTGGACTGGGCGTGTTTATCTCGAATATTCTGATTATTGAAAGATTGAGCCGAGAGCAAGCCAGACAAGTTAAGGCGATCAGTGATGGTGATGATGAAGACGATATCCCATTGACTGATAGCGAACGTCAGTTACTCGATAGTGCCAATGGTAAGGTGTTGTTCTTCTATCTTTCAGGGCCGATGATATTCAGCGTTTCAAAGGCGATTTCACGTCAGCACTCAAGTATCTCTGACTATGAAGCGATGATTCTAGACCTGACAGATGTCCCTATGATTGATGTCACTGTTGGCCTTGCGCTAGAGAATGCGATTAAAGATGCATTGGATGCGCAGTGTGAGGTGTACCTACTGTGTCCTAATGAGAATACTCGTCAGCAGCTAGAGAAGTTCCACGTGATTGACCTAGTACCTGAATCCAACACTTATCGATTCAGATATGAAGCCCTGACGGCAGCAACAAGCTATGTCGACAGAGATGAGCATCAATTTGAGTCAGTTTAATTTTTTCAGTAATAAGCTGATATGAATTACCTGATATGAATAAGCCATAGACGCTCACTTCAAGAATGATCATTAATGCCGTTAAGTGAATCACTTAGCGGCATTTTTATATTTATTGAACGTTGATTTAGTCTTCAGGTAACCAAGATGCTTATTTGTTTTCGAAAGAAACTCTCACACGATATTTGTATTAATCGTCAATCAACGATAAACTTGTTTGCAAAATGGCCGAGTAAACAAGTTTGGGTTAGTTTTCTGCTAGCTCGTTTTAAGCATTACTCTCTTCCTCAAGCTCGGTCGTCTACATCTTATCTATAGCAAATGGCAGTCTACCTCTATGTATGCATTAGAAATTGAGCAATTAAGAAAAACTTATGCTGGGGGCTTCGAGGCTCTTAAGGGCGTTAGTTTACAAGTAGAAAAAGGCGACTTTTACGCACTACTTGGTCCCAATGGTGCGGGTAAATCAACCACCATTGGTGTTATCTCTTCACTGGTAAATAAAACGTCAGGCAAGGTTAAAGTGTTCGGCTACGACATTGATACCGATCTGGAGTTGGCGAAGCAGAACTTAGGCCTTGTGCCTCAAGAGTTTAACTTTAACCCGTTCGAAACCGTTGAACAGATCGTGCTGCAACAAGCGGGTTATTATGGCGTGCCAAAAGCATTAGCGAAAGAGCGAGCGAAAAAGTACCTATCTCAACTCGATTTGTGGGAAAAGCGTGGCGAACGTGCGCGTAACTTGTCTGGTGGTATGAAGCGTCGTTTGATGATCGCGCGTGCATTGATGCATGAACCTCATTTGTTGATCCTTGATGAGCCAACAGCAGGCGTCGATATTGAACTGCGTCGTTCAATGTGGGAATTCCTAAAAGAGATCAATGAGAAGCAGGGCATTACCATTATCTTGACCACGCACTACCTCGAAGAAGCAGAAATGCTGTGTCGCAACATTGGTATCATCAATCGCGGTGAGCTGATTGAGAACACAACAATGAAAGCGCTGTTGGGTAAATTGAGTGCTGAGACCTTTATTCTGGATCTGGAAGAGGGTACGACTGAACCTAAGCTTGAAGGCGTGAATAGCCAAATGATGGTCAATGGCTCGCTAGAAATTGAAATCGACAAGAACCTAGGTTTGAATACCATCTTTGCTCAATTGAGCGAGCAACAGGTTAAAGTCCTCTCTATGCGTAATAAAGCAAACCGTCTAGAAGAGCTATTTGTGAGTATCGTCCGTGAGGGGAGTAAATAATATGTACAGCCTATATTGGACCGCTTTCTGCAGTTTGTTGACCAAAGAGATCAATCGCTTTACTCGTATCTGGGTGCAAACTCTGGTGCCGCCAGCGATTACCATGACGCTTTACTTCATCATATTCGGTAACCTGATTGGTGCGCGTATTGGTGAAATGAACGGCTTTAGCTACATGGAATACATTGTTCCCGGTCTGATCATGATGTCGGTGATCACCAATTCATACTCCAACGTTGCTTCATCGTTCTTTAGTGCCAAATTCCAGAAGAACATTGAAGAGCTGCTTGTAGCACCTGTTCCTAACTACGTGATTATCGCCGGCTTCGTAATGGGTGGTGTGGTTCGTGGCTTGTTAGTGGGCACTATAGTAACCTTCGTGTCGTTGTTCTTTGTCGACCTGCAAGTTGACCATTGGGGCGTGATCATTGCGACGGTATTTTTAACGTCGGTAGTATTTGCTCTGGGTGGCTTGATTAACGCGGTATTCGCACGCACTTTTGATGATATCTCTATTATCCCAACCTTTATCTTAACACCGCTGACGTACCTTGGTGGTGTGTTCTACTCGATCAGTCTATTGCCTGAATTCTGGCAAGGCGTATCGAAGTTGAACCCTATCGTGTACATGGTAAACGCGTTCAGATATGGCTTCTTGGGTGTGTCTGATGTGGGTATCGTGACGTCATTTGGCGTACTAGGCGTGTTTATCGTGCTGTTGTATGGCATTGCACACTACCTAGTGACAAAAGGTATCGGCTTACGTAGCTAACTTTTAGTTATCCAGGATCTATTAGTTATCCTGAATTGCAGGCAAAGAAAAAGGTCGATATTACATCGACCTTTTTTATGTTTTGCGTTTGGTGTTTTTGTTTTGCGCTAAGAGCAGAAGCCGACTATTCAGTCGCTTCTTCTTTCACTTCTTCTTTGGTTTCCGTTACCAAGTCGAGAACTTGGTTATCGATAAGACGGGTCTTACCTAGGAAAGCCGACATTAGAATCACTGCTTGAGTTGATTCTGAAGTGATTGCTTGCAGTGTTTTCGCATCGCAGATGAAGATCTCATCAGGCTGAAGATCTGCAGCGCGTAGCTGGTCAGTTGCATCTTCAATCACTGAGGCGTAATCATCGCGGCCACCACGAATTGCGCTGCTGATCCAACGCATAGTACGCGCTAGAACGGGCGCTCGTTGGCGCTCGTCAATCGTTAGGTTGCTATTGCGAGAGCTCATTGCCAAACCATCCATTTCACGAACGGTCGCAACGCCGATAACTTCAATGTCTAACGCTAAGTCAGTGGTCATCTGGCGAATAACAGCAAGTTGCTGGAAGTCTTTCTCGCCGAAGCATGCAAAGTCTGGCTGAACGATATTAAACAGTTTAGTGACAATGGTTGATACACCGCGGAAGTGACCTGGACGAGAGGCACCTTCAAGCATGTGAGATATGCCAGGGACCTCAACAAACGTCTGCTTGTCTAATCCATCTGGGTACATTACCTCTGGCGTTGGTGTAAATACTAGCTCAACACCTTCGCCTGTTAGTTTGCTTAAATCTGCTTCTAACGTGCGAGGGTAGTTGTTTAGGTCGTCGGCACGGTCAAACTGCATTGGGTTTACAAAGATGCTTACCACAACGATGTCGGCCAGTTCACGAGCTTTCTTTACCAGAGTCAGGTGGCCTTCATGCAGGTTTCCCATTGTCGGAACAAAAGCAACCGTACGTCCATCACGCTTAAACTGTTTAATCTGCTCACGAAGAGCCGCTATTTCAGCAAAAGTTTGCATACTTACTCCTAAGCGATTGTATGAGCTTCATCAGGGAAGCGCGCGCTCTCTACTTCTTCTTTGTATAGAGCTACAGCCTTACGCATATCACCTGTTTCTGCTAGGAAATTCTTAGAGAATTTCGGCATGTAGTTCGCAGAAATACCGAACATGTCATGCATAACCAAGATCTGACCATCGGTAACATTACCTGCGCCGATACCGATAACCGGTACGTCACAAGCTTCTGTAATTCGTTTTGCCAATGAAGCTGGCACACATTCAAGTAGAACGATTTGAGCGCCTGCGTTTTGCAGTGCTAACGCGTCAGCAACCATTTTGTCGGCTTGCTCGTCGTCACGGCCTTGAATCTTGTAACCACCAAAAATGTTCACAGATTGAGGCGTTAAGCCTAAGTGTGCACATACTGGTACTGCACGTTCTGTTAGCATCTTCACAGTATCAACCAACCAGCTTCCGCCTTCGATTTTTACCATGTTCGCACCAGCACGCATCAAGGTAGCTGCGCTCTCACAAGCTTGTTCTGGCGTTGCGTAGCTCATGAAAGGCATGTCAGCCATAAGAAGACAGTTTGGACTACCTGCACGCACTGAGCGAGTATGGTAAGCAATGTCTTCAACGGTTACTGGTAATGTATCGTTATGGCCTTGTAGAACCATACCCAGTGAATCACCGACAAGCAGAACTGGCATTTCTTGGCTTTCGAATAATTGAGCAAAGCTCGCATCATAAGCTGTCGAAGTCGCGAATTTACGGCCTTCACGTTTGCATTTGATCAGGTCGTTAATGGTTACTTTTTTCATTGGTTTTCCTTAATGCGCTTGGCTATTGTTGCCAAACATTGAGCCCGTTCTTATCTACTATTTTCAGCAGTTCTGTCAGCTCAGTCCCATCAGGGAGTTGTAAACTTGGTGCGATTTCAGCAAGCGGGTAGAGTACAAACTCTCGTTCTTTCATTCCATAATGAGGAACGATTAAGCGCTCTGAATCGATCACCTCATTGCCGTATAGCACAATGTCGAGATCCAAGGTTCTTGGTCCCCAACGTTCGTCTTTACGGACGCGCCCTTGTTCTAGTTCGATCTTTTGAGTGCAATCAAGCAGTTCAATTGGCGTTAATTCGGTTTGGATAGCGACTACCGCGTTGATGTAGTCGGGTTGATTTTGCGGCCCCATTGGAGTGCTACTATATAGCTGAGAGGTCGCAATAAACGTTGATCGCGGTAGGCTTTTTAGCGTTTCGATAGCCAAATTTGCTTGGCTAACTGGGTCGGCAAGGTTGCTGCCGACCGCAATGTAAGCAGTTATCATTCTGATTGCTTACTCTTTTTGTTTCGGTAAGTCTTACGGCGACGATGGCCTGACTTTGATGGTGCTGCAACGTCGTTAGCCATTGCTTGACGCATGTTGCGACCTGCAGTCTGATAACGCTCCCACCATTTTGCTAACTCTTTGGTTTCGCCACCTTCAATCTCACCACGCATTTCTAGGAAATCGTAGCCTGCACGGAATTTGTTTAATTCCATTAGACGAACAGCACGTTTACCGTTACGGCGAGGCAGTCTAAGTTGCAGTTGCCAAACTTCGCGAATGGTGGCGGTGTGACGGCGAGGAATAGCAATAGACTTTACTTGCTGATCAAGAATGATGTTACTCGCTTCCATGATCGCATCGTAGTGTGCCATACCCTGTTCAGCGACAAGTTTGTCTGCCAGCTTGTTCATTGGGTACCAAAGCATCGCTGCGAACATGAATGCTGGGTTTACTCGCTTACCGTCTTCGATGCGAAGGTCGGTTGAATCGAGAACCAAATCAAGCATCTGCTCTGTGTGAGAGTCATAATCTTCTGTGAAGTGCTCAGCCACGGCTGGGAACATCTGTTGGAACAGGTTGTACTCGCGCATCAGGTGGTAGGTTTCTAAACCGTGACCTGATTGCAGTAATTTTAGAGACTCTTCGTAAAGGCGCGCTGCTGGGATGTCTCTTAGAAGGTGCGCTAACTCTTCAATCGGGTCAGCCGTGTCTTCTTCGATGTCGAAATCCAGTTTAGCGGCGAAGCGCATTGCACGTAGCATACGCACTGGGTCTTCGCGGTAACGCGTTTCTGGATCGCCAATCAGGCGGATCAGTTTATCTTCTAAATCTTCTACACCACCCGCGTAATCGTGGATGCTGTAGTCTGCAATGTTGTAGTACATCGCGTTGATTGTGAAATCACGACGCTCTGCATCTTCATCAACACTGCCGTACACGTTATCGCGCAGTAGCATGCCTTCTTTCGATTGTGCAGAAACGTTCTTCGATGGTTCTTGGTGGTGACCACGGAAAGTTGCCACTTCAATGATGTCGCGACCAAACATGATATGTGCCAAGCGGAAACGGCGACCGATAAGGCGACAGTTTCTGAAGAGGTGCTTGATCTGCTCTGGCGTTGCGTTGGTCGCAATATCAAAATCTTTTGGCTGAGAGCCTAATAAGATATCGCGTACACCACCACCGACTAGAAATGCGTCAAAACCCGCACCATTCAGGCGATATAGCACTTTTAGTGCGTTGTCGCTGATCTGCTTGCGTGAAATATTGTGCTCTTGACGAGTATAAATATTCAGAGCTAATTCGTGGAATCCGCGTTGTTCGCTTGGGGTATTGTCGTTTGTATTCATTAGTTTAGAACAAAGTAGGTATCGCCAACTTTGTTTTTCTCTTAGTCCAAAGTGGTAGTGCAGAGTTTAATTGCGGCTAATAATAGCTTAGCGCGAGCCATTTGAGAACATCGTCTGCTTAACCACAGTGGTTGGTTATGGCATTTTTATGTGTCGTTTTTGCTATTTGCCGTGAGTTTCGAGCTAATTACAGTGCTCTTTTTGTAAACTATCAGGTAACTGACTGACGTTCCATTGTTGGCAGCCCCACAATAAAATCTCATCCATTGAAGCCTCACAAAGAGCCGTCGGGATATCAAAACCTAAGAATCGCATCGCGTTGAGTAACGTTGGTTTTGGGTTATCGAGATCTATCGCGGTGGCATGGTTCTGTTTTGACAGTTTATTCCCCAAGCCATCGGTTGCCAATGGTAAGTGCAAGTAGCTCACTGTTTTTTGCTTGAGCGTCTTATACAAACTGATTTGTCGACCAGTTGGTTCTATCAGATCTGCGCCTCTTACGACTTCTGTCACTCCTTGGTCGATGTCATCAAGAACAACGGCCAAGTTATAGGCAAACAATCCATCTCTGCGTTTAATAATAAAATCTTCTGCAGCTAATGCTTTAGGGATTTGAATGGTGCCGTGGCGAACATCATCAAAGGACTCCACTGGAAAGTCCATGCACAAGCGCACCGCCTGTTCGCCTGAATCGATTAAGCCTGCATCTCGACAGTGACCATTGTAAAAGCCACCCAAAGCCTTTATCTGCTTACGGGTGCATTGGCAGTAGTAGGCTTGATTGTCAGCGACCCATTGATCGATTTGAGCTTGATAGAAGCCATGACGCTGGCTTTGATAAACGACTTCACCATCCCAAAATAGGTGGTAAGCCTCAAGCGTCTTAAGAATGAGGTCTGCAGCGCCGGCCATTTCTCTTGGCGGATCTAGGTCTTCCATACGAACTAACCATTTTCCTTGGTTAGATTTCGCTTGAAAGTAGCTACCAAGAGCAGCAACAAGTGAGCCAAAATGAAGAGGACCTGACGGTGATGGTGCAAAGCGCCCGATATAATTCATGAGTGAACAACCTAATCTAAATGGTACCGCAGTAGCCGATTCTTAAGACGTTTAACAAGAGCTTTAATGCCTAGAACTAAGCTTCAATCTATAGAAAAAAGGTTTGATGCATAGAACTAAGGCTTAAAGCTGCTATTTACTATCAAGCGTGTGAAATACTTCGCTTGGATAACAAACAAAAAAGGGAGCCAAGGCTCCCTTTCTTTACATCTGCAAGAATTAACCTTGCATCTGTTTCTCTTTGATCTCTGCAAGTGTTTTACAGTCAATACAAAGATCAGCAGTTGGACGAGCTTCAAGGCGACGAATGCCAATCTCGATACCGCAAGAATCACAGAAGCCGAAATCGTCTTCTTCGATCTTGTCTAATGTCTTCTCAATTTTTTTGATAAGACGACGCTCACGGTCACGGTTACGTAACTCTAGGCTGAATTCTTCTTCTTGAGAAGCACGGTCAACTGGGTCTGGGAAATTCGCTGCTTCGTCCTGCATGTGGTGCACAGTACGATCAACTTCTTCCCTGAGCTGGTTGCGCCAAGCTGCTAAAATTTTTGTAAAATGTTCCGTTTGCTCAGGTGACATGTACTCTTCACCTGGCTTCTCTTGGTACGGTTCAACACCTGCGATGGCTAGGATGCCTAGCGCTTTTTTCTTAGATTCTGGCATACAGCATCTCCTATTTACACCTAGTCAACTGCAAAGCAGCTAATTTTAAGGCGGGTATCTATAGCAGAAAGAACGAATGGTGGCAAATACTCTTATTCAAACTTGCAATCAATGTGATTAGTTCAGCATCTTTGCTTAGCTATTGATAAATTCAACAGCTTGTTTTAGTTGTATTTGAGTACTGCTGAGCTCTGCTTTATAGCAAAGCACTTCAACTCCAGCGTCTTGTGCTTGTTTTAGTAATAACGAATATTTGGCGTCTATATGGTGTGCCGCAGACACTTTTTCAATACCTGAATGTAAAACAGTGA
This sequence comes from Vibrio sp. 1CM23M, assembly GCF_023161755.1. NCBI lineage: Bacteria > Pseudomonadati > Pseudomonadota > Gammaproteobacteria > Vibrionales > Vibrionaceae > Vibrio > Vibrio sp. 1CM23M. Next base: position 355,522 of record NZ_JALNTR010000004.1, on the reverse strand, counting down.
ATAAAAGTACGGCTCTATTTCCAGATTCGACCATTTCTGTGAGTTCACGCAGATGTTTTTGGCCTCTGGTTGTGACCGCATCAGGGAAAAAACCTTGCCCTTTAGTTGACGTTTCTAGCTCGTCGAGCAAAGTGACGCTTTTCACTTCGATATAGCAAGGTGGCTTTTCGTTATCTTCAAGCAGAATATCAATGCGACTATTCTCACTGCCATATTTCACTTCGGTTCGTAACGCGTTATAACCTAAGAGTTCAACTATAGTCCCATTTTCAATTGCTTCCACTGCTAGCTGGTTTGCCCGCGCAGTATTTACACAAATACGATGACCTTTGTCTGTTTCTGAGATCTCCCAGCTGTTTGGGTACTTTCTTTTTGCATTCTCGGAGGTTGAGTACCACACCGTATTGCCAGGAGTCGCACATCCTGTCATCGCTCCAGTGTTAGCGCAGTGAATAGTACGCTCGCTACCGTCTGGAAGTTGGATGTCAGTGAGGAAACGTTTATAGCGTTTAATAAGAGTCGCTGGCTCTAATGGCGGATTGAAGTGCATATTACTTATTTAGACAGGTAGGTTTTTATGTACAATGTTGCCAACATTACACCACAAGGTTCTCCCATTGCCACAACTGCCCATAGAAGCTGTGATGCCAGATCTGCTCGCTGGCGTAGAAACACACACTCAACTTATTCTAAAGGCCGCTCCCGGTGCGGGTAAGTCAACATTCTTCCCTTTACAGTTAGTTAAGACTAACGCCGTTCAAGGCAAAATCATCATGCTTGAACCGAGGCGTTTGGCTGCAAGGAATATTGCCACTTACTTAGCGAGCCAATTGGGAGAAAAGGTGGGAGAGAGCATTGGCTTTAGAGTTCGTGGTGAATCTAAAACCAGCAGTGCAACTCGCTTGGAAATCGTCACCGAAGGGATCATGACGAGAATGATCCAAACCGACCCTGAATTAACTGGGGTTGATATGGTGATTTTTGATGAATTTCACGAGCGCAGCATTCACGCCGATACCGCATTGGCGTTTAGCTTGGAGATCCAAGATGCGTTGCGTGATGATCTAAAAGTGGTTGTGATGTCGGCAACCTTAGATCAACAAGCGCTGCAAACTTTGCTGCCGAATGCCAAATACGTTGAATCACAAGGTCGCACCTTTCCGGTCGATTTCCGTTATCAGCCTCTTAACGCAAATGAATATCTAGCCCCTAAAATGGCCAACGTGATTCGCTCTCTGATGGATAAAGAGTCAGGCTCACTTCTGGCCTTTTTGCCGGGCGTTTCTGCGATTAAGCAGGTGGAGTCTCAACTAGAACAACTCGCCAGTGATATCGATGTTTGCCCTCTGTATGGGCAACTCAGCTTTCCTCAACAGCAGAAAGCAATCGCGCCATCAGAGAAAGGGCGTCGAAAGGTGGTGTTAGCGACCAATATTGCTGAGACTTCTTTGACGATTGAAGGCATTCGATTGGTGGTTGATTCCGGGCTTGAACGTGTGGCGAAGTTCGATCTGAAAACCGGTATTACTAAGCTTGAGCAAGTGAAAATCTCGCAATCTTCTGCTGAACAACGAGCAGGTCGTGCGGGACGAATTGCAGAGGGCTTGTGCGTCCGTTTGTACAGCGAAACGCAACTTATTCAGCAACCGGCTGTACCAGAACCTGAAATTCTTCATTCTGATTTGTCTTCGTTGGTGTCTGAATTGACGCAATGGGGCGCTGCGAGTGCCGATGAACTGCAATGGTTAGACGTTCCACCAAAAGCTTCTATTGGGCAAGCCAAGCAACTCTTACAGACTCTTGAATTGTTAGACGAGAATGGTCAATTTACGGCATTAGGAAAACAGGCCCAACGTTTAGGTTTAGAGCCTCGTATTGCCAGCATGTTGGTTAAAGCGCAGCAAGGTAGTCCTGCTCTGTTGAATGTCGCGATTGTTGCCGCTGCTTTGCTGGAAGAGCCGGAACGCAATGTGACGGATATTCAACACTCTTTGCATCGACTTAAGCAAAGAAAACATTCCAAAAATAGCGTTGTGATACAGCGAGCGAAAAGTCTCGCGAGCAAACTCAATCATCACTTAGATTTGTCACAAGCTGACGAATCATTGCTACCATTAGTGCTTTGTTTTGCATTCCCGGACCGGATTGCACAAGTGAGAAGTGCAACCACCAGCGCTTTCCTTTTGGCGAATGGTCACGGTGCTGAGGTTCGTGACGATGATCCACTGGCGAACAATAACTATATCGTAGTGATTGATTTGATGCGCAGCACAGGGCGAGCCAGTCAAATTTTCTTAGCCACCGCGGTTGATATTGCGCAGCTAGAAGCTGAATTTCCAAAGCTGTTTGTGCGTTCCGATTACGCCGATTGGGATGAGAAACGTGGCCGTTTAGTTGCCGAGCAGCGAGTGTCTCTGGGCAAGTTGATTATCAGCACCAAAGCTTTACCTGATCCCGATGCGAATCAGGCGAGCCAAGCGCTGCTCAATTATGTCGCTCGATGCGGGCTGGATCGCTTAAATTGGACAGCTTCGGCTAAGCAGTTGGTTGAGCGTGTACGCTGTGCAGAGCTTTGGATGCCTGAGCATGATTGGCCTGCGATGGACGATGCGAGTTTGGTTGAACACCTTGATGAGTGGTTACCACCCTATCTGAATGGCATTAAGTCGGCAAAAGGGCTGGCTAGTGTTTCGATTGAGCAAGCATTGTCGGCTTATCTTGGCTGGCCTTTGAATCAGGAAATCGACCAATCGCTGCCAACGCACTATCTGATGCCAACAGGCAGCAAGAAGGCCATTCGTTATCAATATCAATCTGAACCAGTGATCTCAGTGCGGATGCAGGAAGTCTTTGGTGAACAAGACTCGCCATTGATCGCACAAGGGCGTAAAAAAGTAGTGCTTGAGCTCCTTTCTCCAGCACAGCGACCACTACAAATTACTCAAGATTTAGCCGGCTTTTGGGCTGGCGCGTACAAAGAAGTACAAAAAGAGATGAAAGGCCGTTACCCAAAACATCCTTGGCCGGATGACCCTGCTAACCATGTAGCAACCACTAAAACCAAACGACAGTTGAATCGATGATGACCAAAATGTTAACGCCCAAAAAGGCACCACCTAAAAAAGCGCCAGCAAAGAAGTCACTAGCGACCAAAGCCAAGCCAAGAAAACCAAGAGCGGCTGCGAAAAAGACCAAATCTAAGGCTAAGAAATCTGGCAAAAGAGGTTGGTTGAAGATCCTATGGGGCATTTCTTGGAAAGCAGGCTTAGCGCTTGCGGCATTACTGTTGTTCGTCGGTATTTATCTCGATTCTGTGGTTAAGCAACGCTTTGAAGGTCAGCTGTTTGATTTGCCAACCGTGGTTTATGCGCGAGTGCTAGACCTGTCTCCGGGAACTCCGGTGAGTTTAGTTCAGGTTAAGAATGAGCTCGATGTACTTAATTATCGTAAGGTGAACGCGCCTCGTCACCCGGGCGAATACTCCTCTTCTTCAACCAAGATTGAAATGATTCGTCGTCCGTTCGAGTTTGTCGATGGACCGGAAGCGGATCGTCATGTGATGCTGCATTTCAACGGTAACGAGTTAACTCGTATTCAGTCGCTAGAGAAGAAAGGCGACATGGGTTATCTGCGTGTTGAACCGAAAATGCTTGGCATGCTTGAGAAAAGTAACGATGAGCAGCGCCTGTTCTTAAAACGTAATCAATTCCCAGAAGTGATGGTTGATGCCTTATTAGCAACCGAAGACCGAAATTTCTATCAACACGATGGAGTGTCGCCACTGGCCATCGCTCGTGCAATGGTCGTTAACGTCAAAGCTGGGCGAACGGTACAAGGTGGTAGTACGCTGACACAACAGTTGGCAAAAAACCTGTTCTTGTCCAGTGAACGTACATTGTGGCGTAAGGTTCGTGAAGCCTACATTGCACTTATTTTGGACCATCGTTACAGCAAAGACCGAATCCTAGAGGCTTACTTAAACGAGGTTTACCTTGGGCAAAATGGTGGACAAGCGATTCATGGCTTCGGCTTAGCGTCTCGCTTGTACTTCGGTCAGCCAATTCAAGAGCTCCGTATCGATCAGCTAGCACTGCTGGTGGGTATGGTGAAAGGACCGTCGTATTACAATCCGGTTCGTTATCCTGAGCGTGCTAAGACTCGACGCGATTTGGTTCTTCGCTTATTGATGCAACAAGACATCTTAACTCCGCGACAATACGAAGAGGCGGCGAGTCGTGATTTGGATATTCAAGACAACCCACGCATTGCTAGCCGTCAGCCCGCTTATTTCCAACAAGTAAACATTGAGCTTAAGAAGTATGTCGGCGATCGATTTGAGGCGAAAAAAGGGATTCGAGTCTTTACCTCTCTGGATCCGGTATCTCAAGACAAGTTAGAGAAGTCGATTGCTCGTAAGGTGCCTGATTTATCGAAAACCGCAGGTAACAAGCTGGAAGCAGCAGCTATTGCCGTGGATAGAAATACCGGTGAAATCCGGGCGATGGTCGGTGGTAAGCGTACTGGCTACGATGGCTTTAACCGTGCCTTGAACGCGAGTCGCCCAATTGGTTCTTTGGTCAAGCCTGCAATTTACTTAACCGCACTAGAGCAGCCTCAGAAGTACACGTTGGCGACAACATTGAAAGACACGCCACTGAGCTTGAAAGGCAGTAAAGGTAGCGTGTGGAGCCCGAGAAACTTCGATCGTAAGTTCCGTGGCGATGTGCCTTTGTATGTGGCGCTTTCTAAGTCTTACAACGTACCTACTGTTCGTTTAGGCATGCAATTAGGCATTGATAGTGTCTCGGATACGATTGGAAAACTGGGGGTCAATAAAAATGAAATTCGCCCAGTACCGTCGATGTTTTTGGGGTCGTTCTCACTGACTCCATTCCAAGTCGCGCAGATGTATCAAACTATCACCAACTCTGGCCGTATCGCACCTTTGTCTGCACTTCGCTCTGTGGTTGATAACGATGGCGAGGTTCTGTATCAGTCGATCCCTCGTGTATCACAAAGCGTTGACCAGCAAGCCGCTTGGCTAACAACCTATGCAATGAAACGTGGCGTATCGGAAGGTACGGGGCGTTTCCTACAAGGTCAGTTTGCATGGGCTGGATTAGCCGGCAAGACCGGTACCAGTAATGACAGCCGAGACAGTTGGTTTGTGGGCGTTGATGGCCGTGAAGTGACGACCATCTGGCTAGGGCGTGATGATAATAAGCCGACTAAATTAACGGGCTCAAGTGGTGCGTTACGTGTTTATGCCGATTATCTCAAACAGAGAACACCCGAGCAGTTATTGCTGCCTTGGCCGACAGGAATTGTCACCGCTAACTTTACTCGAACTTCTCAAGGGGCTTTAGAGTTTGATTGTGATGGCGCAGTCAAACTGCCAGTTTGGGATGAGGATGGAAACATTAAAAAGGGTTGTGAAAGTCAACCAAAACAGTGGCTAAAGAAGCTTTTTCAGTGGTAAAGTCGTAACAAGAAAGAATGACAAGGACAGTTGAAATAATGATTTCTCGTTGGTTAGTGAGTGGCTTAGGTGTTGTCGGTACTGTGATCAGTTTTCAGCTGTTTGCATCCACCGCGACACAGATTGATCAATCTCAGCAGGCTGAACAAGCTCATAAAAGGCCAACCGTTGCTGTCGTTCTTGCTGGTGGTGGGGCAAAAGGTGCAGCTCACATTGGTGTGCTTAAAGCTCTAGAAGAGATGCAAATCCCGGTTGATTACATTACCGGTACCAGTATGGGCTCATACGTTGGTGGTCTTTATGCGACAGGGATGAGCGCAGACGAGATCGAGAGCTTTATCTATACGGTCGATTGGAATCGCGGTTATCGTGATCGCGTTAACCGTAGTGATCGCCGTGTACGTGATAAAGAATATGAAGACCGTTATCAACTGAACACCGATCTCGGTTTAGGTTGGGGCGAAATCAAAGCTAGGAAAGGGGTAGTGCAAGGCCAGAATATGTTGCGTATTCTACGTGAGACCACAGGTAACCTCTCTCCACTCGACTCTTTTGACCATCTTGCTATTCCCTACCGTTCAGTCGCAACTGACATTATCGAACTTGAAGAGGTGGTCATCGATCATGGCCACCTTGTTGATGCCATGATGGCGAGTATGTCAGTACCCGGCGCGCTTCCCCCTTATTCCCTAGATGGTCGAATGCTGGTTGATGGTGGTGTCACCAATAACATGCCAGTCGACGTTGCCAGAGCGATGGGTGCAGACATTGTCATTGCGGTGGATATCAGTACCAACTACAAAGGCAAAGATGATTTCACGAATTTTCTAGCTGCAGCTGACCAACTCTCTAATTATCTTGTTCAACGCAGCACCCAAGAGCAAGCTGAAACTCTAACAGACGATGATGTCTTCCTGCGCCCAGATGTTGGGGAAATGGAGACGACAGAATTTGATAAAATGCCATCGGCTTTCCTCGCGGGCTATGAAGCCGCTAAGCAGCATACTGATGAACTTTCTAAGCTATCGCTCTCAAATGCCGATTATCAGCATTATATCGAGGACAAGCAAAAAGCACGCAGACAGCTAAAACACGGCGATCAGACCGTCGTTGACCGAGTTGTTATCAATAACAATACCCACTATTCCGATAAGCTGATCGAAAACCGTTTAAACCTTGATTCAGGAGAGGTTCTGAAGACCAGTGAAATTGAATCTAAAGTACAAGACCTCTATGCGCTAGATAGATTCGAGTTGGTGACTTATGAATTTGACACTGTAGATGGCGAGGAACAACTGCAGGTTGATGTGAACGAAAAGTCTTGGGGGCCAAACTACCTCAACTTTCGTTTCTTTCTTGAGGATGATTTCTCTACTACAAGCCAATACTCGCTCGGTGTCTCAGCCAACTTTACTGATATTAATAAGCATGGTGCAGAGCTAAGAACCAATATCGAGATGGGAACGGACAAACGAATTGAAGCTGAACTTTACTCGCCATTCTTTTCGAGTCAAAAGCTGTTTACTTCGGCATCGGTTGTTTACAGCAAAGAGAACAGAAACCTACCCGCAGATATTGATGATATTGAAGAACCGACACTGGACGTAACGAAAGATTATCTCCCTATGACGTATAGTGAATATGTCGGTGAATTGGCATTAGGCTATCAACCAACCTTGTGGCAGGAGCTGAAATTTGGTGTTCGTTATACAGATGGGGATGTTGAGGTTTCTTCGTTACCTTCATTGGGCAGTGGTGGCTACAAGCGTATTGGTGGCTTCATGGGTTACCGATTGGATACTTTGGATAATTTCAGCTTACCGACCAAGGGTTACTTTGTCGATTTAGAGTACCTCGTTTCTCATGATGATTTTGATAATGACAGCTCTCTTGGTGAATCGGATTTAACGTCTGAGAGTGATACGGTTTATGAGTTTTCGGCCAATTTCATGGCAGCAAAGAGTATTGAGAAGCATACTTTAGTCGCAAAGCTTGATTACGGCATTGTAGAAAGTAAAAACTCTGTTTTTCCAATCGATCCCAAAGAGCTTGGTGGCTTCTTAAACCTGTCAGGTATTCCAAGGAATAGTATGATTGGTCAGAACTTGGCCTACACCAGCCTTATTTATCGTTATAAGTGGTTTGAAAATGACTTCGGCCTCTTTGAATCACCATTCTACGTGGGTGCATCCATTGAGCATGGTGGTGTTTGGTCGAACAATGATTTGAGTATTGATGAAGCGCCAATGTACACCGCGGGTTCTGTTTTCGCAGGTGTCGATTCACCAATCGGGCCGATCATTTTAGCTTATGGCCGAACCGAAGATAATTTCGATTCGGTGTATCTGATTGTAGGTACGTCCTACAAATAATCATGCGCAGAGTCGCCATTTAAGTGCGTAATTAGGCAAAAATAGTGGGACTTTCGTCTTAACTTGCTATGTTGGTCAAAATGATAAGATTTTAATTTAACGTTAAATTTGCTATTCTACCGCCCACAGTTTGGCCTCTATGACGCCGCTCATCAATACAAATTGAATGACAAAAATGGCAATGGAGAGCCAAGTTTCCAAGGATGTTCACTTCTTTATTTTACTAACAATTATGAAGGGAAGAAGTGAACCGCAATGAGAGGAAAAAAGTCGTGCTTGAAGCCTACCGTAAACACGTCGAAGAACGTGCTGCCGAAGGAGTTGTTCCAAAACCACTAGATGCTGAGCAGGTAGCTGGCCTAGTTGAACTTCTGAAGAATCCACCTCAAGGTGAAGAAGAAATCATTCTTGACCTACTAGAAAATCGCATTCCACCGGGTGTAGATGAAGCTGCTTACGTAAAAGCTGGCTTTCTTACGGCTATCACTAAAGGTGAAGTAGCTTCTCCACTAGTAAGCAAAGCAAAAGCTGCAGAACTGCTTGGTACAATGCAAGGCGGCTACAACATCGAATCTCTAGTATCTCTACTAGACGATGCTGAGCTTGCTCCAATCGCTGTTAAAGCTCTATCTCATACTCTACTGATGTTCGATGCGTTCTATGACGTAGAAGAGAAAGCGAAAGCTGGCAATGCTGCTGCACAACAAGTACTTCAATCTTGGGCTGATGCTGAATGGTTTACAGCGAAAGATAAAGTAGCAGAAAAAATTACAGTAAAAGTATTTAAAGTCACTGGTGAAACGAACACCGATGACCTATCTCCAGCGCCTGATGCATGGTCACGTCCTGATATCCCAGTACACGCGAAAGCGATGCTGAAGATGGAACGTGATGGCATTACTCCTGATGAACAGGGTAGCGTTGGCCCAATCAATCAAATTGAAGAAATGCAAAAAGATGGCATTCCACTGGCTTACGTTGGTGATGTTGTTGGTACAGGTTCTTCACGTAAATCGGCAACAAACTCAGTACTTTGGTTCATGGGTGAAGATATCCCATTCGTACCAAACAAGCGTACTGGCGGTGTTTGTCTTGGTGGTAAAATTGCACCAATCTTCTACAACACAATGGAAGATTCAGGCGCACTACCCATTGAACTGAACGTACAAGACATGAACATGGGCGATATCATTGATATCTACCCGTACGAAGGTGTTGTTCACAAGAACGGTTCTGTGATTTCAAACTTTGAGCTAAGCAAAGTACTTCTTGATGAAGTGCGTGCTGGTGGTCGTATTCCACTGATCATCGGTCGTGGTCTAACGGGTCGTGCTCGTGACGCTCTAGGTCTAGCTGAAACGGATCTGTTTGCTAAACCAATCGATCCATCTGCATCCGATAAAGGCTACACGCTAGCTCAGAAGATGGTTGGTAAAGCATGCGGCGTTGAAGGTGTGCGTGCTGGTCAGTACTGTGAACCTAAAATGACGACAGTCGGTTCTCAAGATACGACCGGTCCTATGACTCGTGATGAGCTTAAAGATCTGGCGTGTCTTGGTTTCTCTGCAGACCTTGTAATGCAGTCTTTCTGTCACACATCGGCATACCCTAAACCAGTCGATGTAAACACTCACCATACGCTACCTGATTTCATCATGAACCGTGCGGGTGTTTCACTTCGTCCGGGTGATGGCGTTATCCACTCATGGCTAAACCGTATGCTTCTTCCTGATACTGTAGGTACAGGTGGTGACTCGCATACTCGTTTCCCTCTAGGTATTTCATTCCCTGCGGGGTCTGGCTTAGTAGCATTTGCTGCAGCAACAGGCGTTATGCCTCTTGATATGCCTGAATCTATTTTGGTTCGCTTTAAAGGTGAAATGCAACCGGGTATCACGCTACGTGACCTAGTACATGCCATTCCTCTTTACGGTATCAAGCAAGGTCTACTAACGGTAGAGAAAGCAGGTAAGATCAATGAATTCTCTGGTCGTGTACTAGAAATTGAAGGCGTTGAGCACCTATCTGTTGAGCAAGCATTTGAACTTTCTGATGCATCTGCTGAGCGTTCTGCTGCAGGTTGTACGGTTAAGCTATCTCAAGAGTCTATCGATGAGTACCTGAACTCGAATATCGTGATGCTTAAGTGGATGATTGCTGAAGGTTACGGTGATGTTCGTACGATTGAGCGTCGTATCACGGCAATGGAAGAGTGGGTAGCGAACCCTGAGTTGCTATCTGCTGATTCAGATGCGGAATACGCGCACGTTATCGAGATTGATCTTGCTGACATCGATCAACCAATCCTATGTGCACCAAACGATCCAGATGATGCTCGTCTTCTTTCTGACGTTCAAGGCACTGAGATTCAAGAAGTGTTTATCGGTTCTTGTATGACCAACATCGGTCACTTCCGTGCTGCAGGTAAGATGCTAGAAGAGTTTAACGGCTCGCTAAATACTCGCCTATGGGTGGCTCCGCCAACGAAGATGGATAAAGACCAACTGACAGAAGAAGGCTATTACGGCATCTTCGGTCGTGCTGGGGTACGTATCGAAACTCCTGGTTGTTCACTATGTATGGGTAACCAAGCTCGTGTTGCTGATGCTTCGACGGTTATGTCTACGTCAACGCGTAACTTCCCGAACCGCTTAGGTAATGGCGCGAACGTGTATCTGGCTTCTGCTGAGCTTTCTGCTGTTGGTGCGATTCTAGGTCGCATCCCAACGAAAGAAGAGTACTTAGAGTACGCTGAGAAGATTAATGCAACGGCTGCTGATACATACCGTTACCTGAACTTCCATAAAATGGGTCAGTACACGGAAAAAGCAGACACTGTTATCTTCCAAGAACCAGCGTAATCGCTTGACTGACTAAGTAACTGATTGAACGCCTTCTATTCGTAGAAGGCGTTTTTTTATGTCTGAATACTGGACGACGAGCGACTCGATCTCTTGATGACTTCGCTATATACTCTCGCCTCATTTTTGCCACAACCTTTTATTGAGTCTCTTTTTATTAGAGCTTTGGAGCCTTATGGAATTCGAATTTACTAGAAACACTCTAATGGGTGAATACTATGTGAAATGCAGTATGGGCCATGAGATTGTTGGCCGTTGGCTTCAAGAAGAGATCGGTAAAGATAAGCAGAAATTAGATCATGTGATGGCGTTGATTGAGCAATCTCGACAGGATCTGAATAATGAAGTGACGTTGCTTGGCAAAGAGATTAGCCTTGCGATCAATGAAGATGAAGTAACGATTCAAGAAAACGTGTTAGCGCATGAGCAAGAGATGGAAGAGGGCAGTGAATTCGACTTCTATAATTGTGAAAGCCAAGCAAGCTGCGGAATCGACGATTTCGAACTGCTCATCGAACGCTGGATGGATTTTTTAGGTTACTAGGGCGTGTTGATCTTTCGAGCTGATTTTTGCAGCGAGTTGCTGGGTATTTATGCAAGGCAGAGGCATCGATGTGTAGCTAGCCTACATGAGAAGCCGATAACGTAGTAGAAATGACCAGCAAACGCTGCCCGAAGGGTTCGGCTAAAAGCGTTTTACTCTTTGTTGAGGGAGATTTGCTTAGAATGACTAGGCTACTTCTCCCTCGCCGCGATTAAAACGCTTTTGTCTCGAACAAAATTTAACCGCGAAAGGTCAACACGCCCTAGTCTCTAATACCTATTTGTTAGTCACTCAGAGCTTTGAAGGCTCCGTTGCCCAAAACTGGAGCAATAAGAGCATCACGCATTAAGATAGTGAAAAGGCCGCACCATATTGGTGCGGCCTTTTTCGTTATTACGACCTTATTATCTTCATCTTATTTAAAATCAACCACTTAACTTTTTGGCACGCTACTTGGATTGTAATAAGAGAATTAACGGATTAAGTAAGAATTTAAGGAACGAATATGAAATTAATAAATGCCATTGTTAAGCCATTCAAATTAGACGATGTACGCGAAGCGCTCTCTGATGTGGGTATTGAAGGTATGACTGTTTCTGAAGTGAAAGGCTTTGGTCGTCAGAAGGGACACACTGAATTGTATCGTGGTGCAGAGTACCAAGTGGATTTCCTACCAAAGGTGAAGCTAGAGATTGCTACCCAAGCTGAAAATGTTGACCGAGTTGTTGAAGCGATTAGCCAAGCGGCACACACCGGAAAAATCGGCGACGGCAAAATTTTTGTGTATGACCTAAGCCAAGCCGTACGAATTCGTACTGGTGAAATGGATGCTGAAGCACTTTAAAGAATTACAAGGACTGGAGACTTTAATATGGAACTTACAACAACAGTAACGGAACTACGTTACGCACTAGACACTTTTTTCTTCCTCATTTCAGGTGCGTTGGTAATGTGGATGGCAGCAGGCTTCGCGATGTTAGAAGCTGGCCTAGTTCGTTCAAAGAACACCACAGAAATTTTAACTAAGAACATCTGTTTGTACGCAATTGCTTGTACAGCTTTCTTAGTGGTTGGTTACAACATCATGTATGTCGACAACGGTGAAGGCGGTTGGTTGCCATCATTTGGTACTCTAATTGGTACACAAGGTGAAGGCGCAGACCACTCTCTAGAATCAGACTTCTTCTTCCAGGTAGTATTCGTTGCAACAGCAATGTCTGTAGTATCTGGTGCGGTTGCTGAGCGTATGAAGCTTTGGTCATTCCTAATCTTCTCTGTAGTACTAACAGCGTTCATTTACCCAGTTGAAGGTTACTGGACTTGGGGCGGCGGTTTCCTATCAGAAGCGGGTTTCAGTGACTTCGCAGGTTCAGGTATCGTACACATGGCTGGTGCAGCAGCAGCGTTAGCTGGTGTTCTACTACTCGGTGCTCGTAAAGGTAAATACGGTAAGAACGGTGAAATCTACCCGATTCCTGGTTCAAACATGCCACTTGCAACGCTAGGTACATTTATCCTTTGGTTTGGTTGGTTCGGTTTCAACGGCGGTTCTCAACTGATGGTTTCGGATTTTGAGAACGCAACAGCAGTAGGTCAAATCTTCCTTAACACTAACGCAGCAGCAGCAGCAGGCGCAATTGCAGCACTACTAGTATGTAAAACAACTTGGGGTAAAGCAGACCTAACAATGATTCTTAACGGCGCGTTAGCTGGCCTAGTAGCAATCACTGCAGACCCTCTATCACCATCACCTCTATTTGCTGTAGCGATTGGTTCGGTATCTGGTGCATTGGTTGTATTCAGCATCATCGCTCTAGACAAAGCTAAGATTGATGATCCAGTAGGTGCAATCTCTGTACACGGTGTATGTGGTTTCTTCGGTCTAATGGCTGTGCCACTAAGCAACGCTGATGCAACGTTTGGTGCTCAACTATTAGGTGCAGCAGTAATCTTTGCATGGGTATTCGGTGCTAGCTTAGCAGTATGGGCAGTGCTTAAAGCAACAATCGGTATCCGAGTAACGGAAGATGAAGAACTTGAAGGTATGGACATGCACGATTGTGGTGTCGGCGCTTACCCTGAGTTTGTATCAGTAAAATAATCAACAGTCGTCGCCTAATCTGAATGGGTTAGGTTGGACAAAGAAAGCCCCGTAACTCTTGTTGCGGGGCTTTGTTGTATTTACGGTTGAACAATATATAAACACGAGCGTTGAAGTTAGGCTCATTGTTTAAGGGGGATGACAAGACACAAAGTTGAAATGGTTTGTTACAAAAGTGAGAGTTTAAATGGTCTGAGTAGACGGATTTTTTGTTGGTCGTCATTGTAATTATGTTAATGATGAATATAATAACGCAACTGATAGACATTATCATTTCGATATAAAGGATTTTACAATGAAGAAACTGCTAACACTTTCAGCTCTAGCGTGTGGTGTAATTGCCCCGACAGCAATGGCTGCGGAAGAAGTAAACGTATACTCTTACCGTCAACCTTTCCTTGTTGAGCCAATGTTCAAAGAGTTCACAAAAGAGACTGGCATTAAAGTAAACGTTAAGTTTGCTAAAAAAGGTTTAGCAGAGAAGTTAGCTCAAGAGGGTGAATACAGCCCAGCTGACGTTGTCTTAACTGTAGATATCAGCCGTCTATCTGAACTAACTAAACAAGGTCTAGTTCAATCTGTAGAGAGCGATGTACTTGAAAAGAACATCCCTGCTCAATACCAAGATACAGATAACGAATGGTTCGCTCTAACAACTCGTACACGTAGCGTTTATTCTTCACGTGACCGTGTTGGTCGTCTAGGTGAAGAGTTCACTTACGAAGATCTAACTAAGCCTGAATTTAAAGGCAAAATCTGTACTCGTAGCGGTAAGCACCCATACAATGTTTCTCTAGTATCTTCGATGATTGCTCACAAAGGTGAAGCTGAAACGAAAGAATGGCTAGAAGGCGTAAAAGCAAACCTAGCACGTAAGCCTCAAGGTAACGACCGCGCGCAAGTTAAAGCGATTAAAGAAGGTCTATGTGATGTTGCTCTTGGTAACAGCTACTACCTAGGTAAGATGGTTAATGATAAAGAGCAAAAAGCTTGGGCTGACTCTGTTTACATTAACTTCCCTAACCAAGAAACAACGGGTACTCACGTAAACATCTCTGGTATGGCAATGGCTAAATACTCTCCAAATGAAGAGAATGCAGTTAAGCTGATGGAATTCCTATCTGGTAACACAGCACAAAGCATGTACGCAGAAGTGAACTACGAATACCCAGTGAAAGCAGACGTTAAACCTTCTGAGCTTGTTGCTTCATGGGGTGAGTTCAAAGCGGATACTATTTCTCTAGATGAAATTGCAAACCACCACGCGGCTGCAATCAAGCTATTAGACGAAGTTAAGTTCGATCTATAATTTATTACGGTAGGCTTCGGCCTAAGTAAAATGACAACCTCAAGTCGCCATTTTGGCTACTTGGGGTTGTTTGTTATTGGAAAATCACTTTTTGATACAAAGCACCCCGTTGATCCCTTGAGTTATTAGCATCTCACCTTGAAGTCATTAGAGTATATGGGTATAAATAACCCCACCATTAAAAGGATATGAGATGTATTTGCAAATGCATTTGTGTTTCATTAAGCCTCGTTGTAGTTAGGCGATGAAAGAAAAGAATTATTTATGGAACACCAGTAGCAGCATTATTGCTGTATTACTGGTTTTACCGATCTTAGCGATTTTTACGACGGCTGTTGGAGAAACGGATGAGCTATTTTCTCATCTGATGTCCACAGTGATGCCTACCTATGCCTACAATACGGTGGTTTTAGTCATAGGAACCATGTTCCTGTCTTTAGTTTTTGGTATTCCGTCGGCTTGGGTTATGGCAATGTGCCGTGTTCCGGGAGAGCGTGTTTTGCAGTGGGCACTCGTCCTGCCATTAGCAATGCCAGGCTATATTGTTGGCTATATCTTTACCGATTGGTTCGACTTTGCTGGTCCTGTTCAGGTTTTACTGCGAGATTTTACTGGGTGGGGACCCGGTGAGTATTGGTTTCCGGATATTAGAACCTTATCCGGCGCTATTATTGTTCTGTCTCTCGTTCTCTATCCTTATGTGTATTTGCTGTGCCGCGCGGCATTTATGGAGCAAAACGTCTCCTTATTGCAATCCGCTCGTTTGCTAAAATGCTCACCTTGGGAAAGCTTCCGTCGTATCTCCTTACCACTTGTTCGTCCATCAATGGCGGTCGGTTTATCGCTTGTTGCTATGGAAACCATCGGTGATTTTGGTACCGTGAGTTACTTTGCGGTAAATACTCTAACGACTGCGGTTTATGATACTTGGCTAGGCTACTCAAGCTTAACGGCAGCAGCGAAAATATCGGCAATCATGCTGGTTATCGTGATCCTACTGTTGAGCTCAGAGCGGTACAGTCGCCGTAAGCAGAAGCTATTCCAGAATCAGTTCAGCAGCCGCGAAGATTTTCGTTACGACCTTTCTGGTTGGAAAAAATGGCTGGCACTATTTTGGTGCTGGGGATTAGTTTGCGTTGCGTTCTTATTCCCTCTTGGCCAGCTCATTATTTACGCCTACAAATATTTTGCTCAAAGCTGGACCCCTGAATTCAGAGAATATGCCATCAACAGCCTTTACGTTTCGGTAGCTGCTGCGATTATTGGTGTGATTATCGCGATGATTGTTAACTTTAACCAACGCGTTAGCCCGAGCAAGAAAAATCAGGCTTATATGCGCCTCGCTTCGATGGGCTATGCCGTCCCAGGCACCGTGTTAGCGATTGGTGTGATGGTACCTGTTTTGTTCATGGATCACTTGGTCAATGACATTGCGAAAGTGATGGAGTGGGGGCGACCCGGTTTGATCTTCTCTGGCTCCATGTTCGCGCTAATTTTTGCCATGGTCGTACGTTTCTCTGCAGTGGCAATTGGCAGTATTGAAAGCAGCTTGAGTAAAGTATCCCCTTCATTGGATATGGCCTCGAAAACCATGGGTTGCAATACCAATCAGATGTTACGCCGTGTTCATTTACCTTTGATTAAACGTGGCGCATTGATCGCTGGTTTACTTGTGTTTATCGAATCAATGAAAGAGTTGAATGCGGCATTGCTGCTGCGTCCTTTCAACTTCGAAACATTGGCGACTTATGTTTATAACTATGCCTCAGATGAGCACCTAGAGTTGGCGGCGATGCCTGCTGTATTATTGGTGTTGGTGGGTTTAATTCCTCTGATCATCGTAAACCGTTCCTTGGAGCAGAAAAACTAATGAGTTGTGCATTATCAATTAAAGATCTGACTTGTAAGTATGAGTCGCAAACCATTTTGGAAGCGCTCTCGTTAGAAGTTGAGCATGGTGAAATTGTTTGTCTTCTTGGTGCGAGTGGCTGCGGTAAAACGACCTTACTGAAGGCGATTGCGGGCTTACTTCCATTAAGTAGCGGTGTGATGAGTTTGAACTGTCAAACCATTGATGATGGCGAGAATTGGCTGCCACCAGAGCAGCGTAACATTGGTATGATTTTCCAAGATTACGCCCTGTTTCCGCACCTGACGGTAAACCAGAATGTCGGCTTTGGCTTGAAAGACCTTTCTGAGCAGCAAAAGAAAGACAAGGTTCAAGAGATGCTGGAGCTGGTTCACTTAGATGAGTACGGTGACCGCTACCCACACCAACTTTCAGGTGGCCAACAACAGCGTGTCGCTATTGCTCGCTCTTTGGCGTACAAGCCAGACTTACTACTGTTAGATGAACCATTCTCAAACATCGATACTCAGGTTCGTCATGAGCTGATTTCTCAGATTCGTAAGATCTTTAAGAAGCAGGGGGTTACAGCTATCTTCGTAACTCACAGCCGTGAAGAAGCGTTCGCATTTGCAGATAAAATGGCAGTAATGAACCATGGTGTGATTGAGCAATATGGTTCGGCATCTGAGTTGTATTTCCATCCTTCGAGTAAGTTCGTTGCAGACTTTTTGGGCGGCGGTAGCTACCTTAATGCACAGCGTATTTCAGAGCATGAATTTGAAACCAGTTTGGGTATGGTTGAAGCCAAACCGCAAACGGAGATTGAGTTCGGCAATACATGTGAGCTTCTGCTAAGACCCCAGCATATACAAGCAAGTTACGAGCAAGATAGTGCTATTTCAGTGCTCGAGCAGCAATTTATGGGCGATCACTGTCGTTATGTAATCGAAGCACATGGTCAGAAGTTATTAGCAACCTCGTCAGAAGCACTTGAAGTGGGTATGCCGGTCAACGTAAAAGTGGATACCAAAGGCGTATTGGCTTTTTAAAGAGATATAACGCGATACTAATCGTTACAAGAATCGCGATAAAAAAGCCCAGCACTTTAAACAAAGTACTGGGCAAGAGTTCTTCACTTATAGGCTTTAACAAGGCAGTGATTTGTTAAGTCCCATACAAAACTGCTGCACTCTATAAGCCTATAGAGAGAGGAAGTCTTTCACTTTTTGAAGAACACGTTCTGCAGTGTCTTTATCTTCCATTTCTGCGAAGATTCGTAGTAACGGCTCTGTTCCTGAGAAGCGAGCAATTACCCAGCCGCCATTCTTGAAGTACACCTTGGCACCATCTTCATAGCTGACTTTTTCAATTTCGTATTCAAATTCAGGCAGTTGCTTCTCGACGTAGATCTTAGTGTAGATCGCTTCTTTCTCTGAAGGTTTAAACTTACAATCGCCTTCTGCGGTGTAGGCATAGCCATATTTAGAGTAAATCTCATCAAGTAATTCAGACAGCTTCTTGCCTGTCACACTGATCATCTCAACCAGTAAGCTTGAAGCAAATACGCCATCCTTACCTTTGATGTGACCACGAATGGTTAAACCACCCGAACTTTCGCCGCCAATCAGAGAATCATCAGCTTCCATTTGCGAGCTGATATGCTTAAAGCCTACGGGAACCTCAAAGCTTTTCTCACCATGATCTGCCGCCACTTTATCCAGTAGATGTGTGGTTGCGATGTTACGAACGACAGAGCCCTTCCAGCCTTTGTATTCCAGCAAGTAGTAGTAAAGCAGGAGCAGTACTTCGTTAGGGTGAATAAAGTGACCTTTCTCATCAATAATACCCAGACGATCGGCATCACCATCAGTACCAATGCCAATGTCATAGCCTTCTGCTGCAACTAAGTGCTTCAAGCGATAGAGCGTTGCAGCATTTGGTGATGGCATCAAGCCACCAAAATCTGGGTTTTTGCCATCGTTGATGACGTCGACATCACAGCGACCGTTAATCAGCACGGTTTGCAGAGCATTTTTTGCCACGCCAAACATTGGGTCAATCAGTACACGTAGGTTAGCTTTCTTGATCGAATCGATATCGATGAAGTTGATGATCGAATCAACAAAGTCGTTCATTGGGTTGATGATCTCGATTTCTTTGTCGTTTAACGCCTGTTCGAAATCGACTCGGATAACGTCTTCGTTGGTTAGTGTTGCGATTTGCTGTTCGATCTTCTCTGTGATGATCTCATCGGCATCACGGCCGCCTTCAATAAACACCTTAATACCATTGTAATCAGCGGGGTTGTGAGAAGCGGTAATACACGCCGAGTAGGTGCATCCCATCTCTTTTGCTTGGAACATCACGATAGGTGTTGGAACAAACTTATCGATGAAGCTTACTTTGATGTTGTTCGCCGCAAGTACTTCTGCAAACCAACATGCGGCTTTATCTGAAAGGAAGCGGCGGTCATAGCCGATCACAAACCCATTCTTGGCTGCATCTTCGTTGTTAATGATGTTAGCGAGCGCTTGTGCCACCAAACGGACGTTTTCTCTAGTGAACTCTTCACCAATGAAAGCGCGCCAGCCACCTGTACCAAATTTAATCATTAGAAAATCCTTTTAGTCTCATTGTCTCAAGCCCGTAAAGACTTGAGACAAGAGCTGTTCGTTAAATTGCGTGACTAGCCTAGAACAACGACAACATCGTTCACGCTGCCTTCTGCTTGTACTGGGATTGCGCCTTCAACTGACTCACCATTGATAGTGATATAGGCAACGCCTTTGCTTACTGCATTCGGGTTTTGCACTGTGATGTTGTAAGTTGCGCCACGCCATTGACGAGTAACCTCGAACTCTGGCCAATCAGTCGGGATACAAGGATCAACCGTTAAGCCTTCAAAGCCTGTACGAACACCAAGAATGAAGTTGGTTACCGCGAAGTAAGCCCAACCCGACGTACCCGTTAACCAAGGGTGGTTTGCACGGCCGTGGTCTTGGTGATCTTTACCCATGATGAACTGCACGTACGAGTATGGTTCTGCGTAACGTGTTTCAATCATGTCGTTTTGGTTGTACGGGTTCAGTGCGTCGTAGAACTTCATAGCACGGTCACCACGACCTAGTTTCGCTTCTGCTACCCAAGCCCATGGGTTAGGGTGAGAGAAGATTGCGCCGTTCTCTTTTACGCCTTGGTAAACGCGAGTTACGAAGCCGATGTCATCGTTTGGTGTTGCGAATGATGGAGAGTTTAGGTGTAGGCCGTATTCAGAGAAAAGGTTCTCATCAACAGCGTCCATCGCTTTCTCACCGCGTTCTTGAGATACCGCGCCAGATAGAACTGCTAGCGTGTTTGACTCAAGGTGTACACGACCTTCAGCTTGTTGAGCGGTACCGATCTTGTCGCCATTTTTAGTCAGACCACGGATGTACCAACCACCCTCGTCATCCCAAAGATGCGTTTCACATGCTTCTCGAACGTTAGCAGCCATTTCAGTGTATTTCGCAACGTCAGCATCGTTATTACGAAACTTAGCAAGATCTAGGAATTCTTGTAGCGCCCAGAAGTGTAGGAATGAAACCATTGATGATTCACCGCCACCTAGGTTCAAACAGTCATTCCAGTCAGCACGAAGGCCTTTACAGATACCCGTTTGACCCACGTATTCTGCAGAGAAGTTCAGTGCCGCTTTCATGTGTTCGTAAACTGTCGCGTCGCCACCGTCTGCGTATGGAATCACTTCATCAAAGAAGTCGTGCTCACCGGTTTCCATTACGTATTTGATGATGGTCGGAACGATCCATAGGTGATCATCAGAACATGTGTCTTCAATGCCGTGGATCTTGTCGTCATCTGACGGTGTTGGAACAACCGTTGGTGATTTTGATGGCTCAACGTCTGCTTTCTCTGGATCGAACCAGTCAGGATCGAACAAGTGTAGACCGTAGCCCGCTTTCACTTGGCCGCGAAGCAGGTCGATAATACGCTTCTTGGTCATTTGTGGGTTGGCATGAGGTACTGAAATAGCATCTTGCGCCGTATCACGGTAACCAAGACCTGTACGGCCGCCAACTTCGATGAATGATGCAAAGCGTGACCAAACCACACAGGTTTCCGCTTGGTATAGCGTCCACGTGTTGATCATTGTGTCTAAGCCTTCGTTTGGCGACTTAACTTGGAATTTGTTGCAACGCTCGTCCCAGTGATCTTTGATGCCTTGGAAAGCGGCGTCTACGTTTGCTGTGTCTTGGTACTTCTCACGTAGGCGTTCACCGTTGCCTTTACCGATACCGAGTACATACGCAAAGCGAACTTCTTCACCGGGTTGAATCGTAAATTGCTTGTGCAGAGAACCACAGTGGTTGTAACAGGTTTGAGCGCTGTTAGAACACTTACCGTTTTCAACCGCAATTGGATTTGCTTCATCACGGTACATACCAAGGAAGTTGTCACGTTGGCCATCGTAGCTGTCTGGTGAGAAAGTTGAAGCTAGGTAGTAGAAGCCTTCAAAGTCGTTAGTGTTGTAGTACAGGTCGTATTCCAGAACTCCTTCTTGGTAAGACGTGCCCGCAGAGTACAAAGACATCTGATGGTTTTGATTATCTGATTGAATATGGCTGAAAGAGAATTCAACAAACGAGAAAGTGCTGATAGTACGTGGCTTGTCAGTGTTGTTCTTTAATACAACGTCCCAAACTTCTGCATCTTCACCCTTAGGTACGAATAGCGTCTTTGTTGCGGTAATGCCGCTGTATTCACATTTGAATTTTGAGTATGACAGGCCGTGACGAACTTCGTAGTTCGCTTCATCTAGGCTCTTTGCCACTGGCTGCCAAGAGATAGACCAGTAATCACCCGTTTCATCATCACGTAGGTAAACATAGTGTCCTGGGCGGTCGAATGTGCCGTTTGGACGGAACTTAGTAACACGGTTGTATTCCGGAGAATTGTAGAACGAGTAACCGCCCGCATTGTGCGAAATCACGGTACAAAACTTTTCAGTACCTAGGTAGTTTGTCCAAGGTGCTGGTACATCAGGGCGAGTGATGACGTATTCGCGATTGTCGTTATCGAAATAGCCGTATTTCATTGTCATTTCCTTTTTAACAAACTGCATCTATGCAGCTAATTTTTAAATAGTGATGCTGAGTCGTATCTAACTGAGCACCTTAATTTGAGTCAGCAACCACTCGATGTGAGTGTCGCTTTGGTTTGTTTTATTGAGCTTTCCAAGGGTTGCGATAATCAACATTGAGTCTGTCGAGTAATGGCAGATGCCCCTTTAGGCGAGATAGGTAATCTAGCCAGTTTCGGTTGTTTTTATGTGTCCAACATCCTTCAGCTAAAGCGCTAATTCTTGGGAATACCATGTAATCCATACGCTTTTGGTTGGTGACGATCTCACACCATAGAGCACACTGAATTCCGCGGATCCGCTTACGAATTGGGTCGGTGTCGGATATCTCAGCAAGTGCTTCGTAGGTATAAGCTTGTTCTAATGGGATAACGGCAGCCCAATCTACGCCCGGTTCTTCCGGTGCATAATCTTGGGTCATGTCGAGATAGGTAAACTGTGCCGGTTGCAGTACTACATCAAAGCCTTGGCGAGCACAGTTCACAGCAGCTTCTTCGCTGAGCCACGAGTAGATGATGGTCTCTTTGCTCACCTTGTCGCCGTGTTGTGCTTCTTCCCAGCCGACCATGCGTTTGCCGAGTTGCTTAAGCTTGTTTTCGGCATAGCGGAATAGGTGGCCTTGTAGGTCTTTGCTGTCTTGGTAATGGTGTTCTTTCATCAATGCTTGAGCAGCAGGGCTGTTGGTCCACACGCCCGGTGGCACTTCGTCTGCACCCATGTGAATTAATTCGCTAGGGAATAGCTCTGCGACTTCTTCAATAACCGCATCTAGAAATTGATAAGTGCCTGGTAAACCTGGGTTTAGTACATTGTCGTTGTAGTGCTGAATGCTCTTGTATTGAGTGGTATCCGCTTGCTCTACCAACATGTCAGGCAGTGATTTGATTGCGGCGCGACAGTGTCCCGGAATATCGATCTCTGGGATCACCGTGATGCTGCGTTGCTCTGCGTATTCAATGACTTCACGAATCTGTTGTTGTGTGTAGAAGCCGCCGTAGTTGTCCGCAATGTGGGTGTATTGCGGTTCTAATGCATGATCAGGACCACGCCAAGCGCCAATTTCTGTTAGCTGTGGCAGGCTCTTTATCTCAATTCTCCAGCCTTCATCATCGGTGAGGTGCCAGTGAAAAACGTTGAATTTGTAGTGCGCCAATTGGTTGATTAAACGCTTCACTTGATCCACTGAGTGGAAGTGACGAGCGCAATCCAACATCATGCCGCGGTACTTAAAGCGCGGTTGGTCGGCTATCTTGCAACATGGTAGAGAGAAGTTCTCTGCGTCCAGTTGTTGAACTAGTTGAATCAAGCTTGCCACAGCGTGTGTAAAGCCCGACTGGCTGCCTGATTCAGCAATAATCTGTTGTGCAGTGATGGTCAGCTTGTATTCGGCTTCATCTAACGTCGGGTTGCTGCGAAATAGAATGTCGCCGCTTTCGTCTTTTGAAAGTTCAGCTGAAAGCGCGGTCGAAAGAGACAACTCAAAGGCCAATAGCAATTCTTGCTGGAACCAAGAGACTGCCTTATCAGCAAGATGAGATTGAACTTCAATTCTGCAGTCGTTATTTAGCGCGAAGCTACTTAGCGCGAAACTACCTTGTTGAAGTTCGATATGATTCGGTTGAGGAATCAATGCAATCTCAGCTGCATTCACTTCAGGTATCTGGTTGCGTTCACGGTATGGTGACGCTAGAACAATAGGTGATATCGCAACTGGCAGTACTGAGGTTTCACCTTGGTGATGTGTTTGGATAAAGGCATCGTTTAGACCGTCAGAATAGAAACGGAACGGGGCGCTTTGAATACTGAATTCAAGGTAGTAATGGTTGTTGGCCTTTAACACTGACGAACTTGGTGTGAACGAGCAAAAGCTGCCAACTTGAGTCAGTTCACCTTGCGATAAACTCTCTGGAAGGATGAATCGATCAAACGCAAAGTGCAGAGACCAATCTTTTACGTCGAGGTCACTTAAGTTATGTACCGTAAGGCCAAATCGGCAGTTATTTTTTTGTTCAGAAAGAACAGCTAAGTCGATGCGATAATTCATATAACTTCCCTGCTAAGCCTGTTGATACAAGTTGTGTTGTGGTTTTCCGGCAAACATCAATGCGCCTTCAATAGCGTCGAATTGAGGTTTAACGATCCATTGTTGTACTGGTGGTGATAGCCAGTTGAGAATACGCTCAGCGATACTTCCCATTAAGCACACCTTGTCAGCGCCTTTTCGATGCAGTGCTAAGACAAACATTTCGATATCAGCCGCGGTTTGCTTGAGCATATCGATAGCCAGTTCGTCACCTTCGTTAGCGAGTTGAAAAATCACTGGTGAGAATTGACCGTAATCCTTTGGAATCGCGCCTTTTGACCATTCGACAATGGCATCCACATCATTATTAAAGTGATTCATCACATGTAGAGTCAGCGGGGTTTTGCTGCGAATACCGTCTTCTGCAAGCAAGACTTGTTGAATCAAACGAAGCCCCATCACTGCGCCGCCGCCTTGATCTGAAATCGGGAATTCACGACCACCAACCACATGTTGCTCACCGTCTTTTAGGTAGATACCGCAAGAACCCGTACCACCAATCATGATTGCGCCGTTTTGGCCATTGTGAGCACCAATGCAAGCGCCATAAGCGTCGGTATTTAGTGTCATGCTTGCGAAAGGGTGTGGTTGAGCCATGAAGTCGAACCATGCTGATTTTTGCTCAGCGCCAGCCAGCGCTAGGCCAACATGCATATTAGAAAAATCGTTAGAGTTAAGTTGCCCTTGTTGTGCCGCTTTTGTAATGGCATCAACAATAGATTTCATCGCAACATCCACGCCCAATAGGATGTTGGCACTGCCACTTTTCGCTTCACCAATCAGTTTGCCTTGATCGTCACGAATACGAGCTCGACAAGAAGTGCCTCCACCATCAATACCGGCGTAGTAAAGAGTCATGATTATTGCTCCTTACGCTGAGCTAGGAAGCTGAACTGTGCAGCAGTTGCTAACAGGAACCACGCACCATGAGGGATCCATTGTTCACCCCAGCGCCAGTTTTGAAGCATGTCATCTTTTTGTGCTGGTGGATTGAACGCAATGTCTTGCTCATCTTCAAAACCAGCTGTGATGCCATTACAGATACCGCCTTTCGCATTGAAGAAACCAAGCTGAGGCAGGTAGTCTGGGTTGTTATGGCCATGACCATCGAGCATGCACATGTGATATGGGTTGAGACCCAAAATCCAATCAAGGCTATTTTGTGAAAGCTGGATTAAACGCTGCTGAAGGTTATTATCTTTAATGTGCGGTTGAACTAGGTAAGCCATGGTTGCGATCGAGCCAAGGCGTGCGTTCTCGCCTTGCCACCAGTAACCTGTTTCGTTTTGTTGAGCGACAAAGAAGGCATCACGCTTATCACCATCGACAGACTTAACGTATTGTCTTGGGTAGCCAAATGGGTTGGTGACTTTGTCGGTGATGTTGATTTCGAACTGACAAGCTTGTTCAACAACTGTGCGAGCCTGTTCTTTTAATTCAGCATCGCTTTCGTTGTTGATGTATTCACATAGTGCAATCACAGGAAGACCGGCTTCAGCTGCGTGAAAGTATGGACGAGAGCCATCAGAGTTTGCCGACCAGAAGTTCTCAAATGAATTATCTGACTGTTGGCGAGAGATTAAACGAGTCGCCCAAGTTCTTGCTTCTGATAGGTATTGCTGGTCTTGTGTTACGCGATACAGCTCATTGGCTGCGAGTAGGGCGCAATACTCATCGATGATGTTCTCTTCACCATCGTTCAGGTACTGGAGGTTGTACTCTTTTAGATGCCAGTAACCCTTAACCGCCGTTTCAAGGTAAGTGTGGCTCGAGTAGCTGCCAGAGATTTCAAGTTCAGAAGCAGCAGCTAATGCTGCGATAGCAACCCCTGCACCTTGTCGGTAGCCCGCTTGTAAGTCCGTTGATTTATGACCTTCTTGAGTCGCATAAGCACAGATATCGCGCTGGTTGATATCTTTGCTCCATTTATCGAATACCGTCATATAGAAGTATCCGTCAGCGTCTTGCATACGTACTAAGAAATCGGCACCGAATAGAGCCTCTTCCGTTAGACGAGTCATGGAGAATTTCGGGAAGTCTGGATTATGGCTAGTCAAGCGTACGCTTTTTAGCATGTTCCAAACGACCATTGGAATTTGTTGTGGGTTTAGGTAGTTACCATAAGACAGGTGGCTAAAATACTTACTGACATCACCTGATGCGTCATACCATCCACCGTGGACATCGACGTATCGGTCGGTACCTAGAATTTGTGCTTGTCGATCTTTTTTGTCGAAAATCCCGCCACAGCGTTGTGACTTAAAGTAATGAAGCACATCAGAAAATGTGTGGTTCATTAATAGGTTGCTACCAATCTCAAATACTTCAGAGCGCAGGTTGTCAAAGCGCAGGTAGTAGCGACCAGATTCAGTGACTGAACTGAAATCGATAGTGAAGAATTGCCCTTGATGCCAATTTGCTACGCGGCCTTGTTTAACCACATCAAAACTTCCGACAGTCATATGGTTGTCTGCACAGACGAGTAGAGCCGTTGTGCTAGATAGGCGAGCTTTCTTAGTTTGTAGGATAGCTTGCTTGGGGCCTGTGGACTCATAGCCAATATGGTTGGTCAATAACAGCATCAATATTCTCCGACAGTCCTAGTTTCTATTGGCTAGGTACTTGAATGTTTTGGATATAAATAGTTAGGGTCCGCAGACCCTAACTTGGGTTTTATTGCTTAGCTTTCGTGTAGGTAACAGCGCACAAAGTGGTTATCAGCGAGCTGTGTAACCCCTGGTAGCTGTTCTTTACACTTATCCATTGCATGAGTACAACGACCTGCAAATGGGCAGCCTGCTGATACTGGTGTCCAAAGAGGAATCTCACCTTTGTTGCCAGCAAGTTGCTCGTGGATCGATTTCTTAGGATCTGGTACTGCCGAAACCAATAGCTGAGTGTAAGGGTGTTGAGGGTTAGCAATAACGTCATCGGTATCGCCCCATTCAACCATGTGTCCCACGTACATCACCGAAAGATCTTCAGCGATGTAACGAGCGGTTGCGATATCGTGAGTGATGTAAAGCAGAGACATTTGCTTCTCGAACTTCATCTCTTCCATCAGGTTCAAAACGCCCGCACGAATCGATACATCAAGCATTGAGGTTGGTTCATCGGCTAGTACAACTTCTGCACCTACCGCGATGTTGCGCGCTAGGTTGACACGTTGACGCTGACCACCAGACAGTTGGTGAGGGTATTTCTTCGCCGTCTCTTTTGGCGGAATGAGACCAACTTGCTCTAAAAGATCGTAAACACGTTCTTCTAGTTCTCTCTTGTTGCCCGGAGTTACTTTCTTGTGGATCAACAGTGGTCGAGCAATGTGGTGGAAAATATTGTGTGTTGGGTTCAGTGAACCAAACGGGTCTTGCCATACCATCTGCACACCTTCACGGTAATGCATAAGATCTTTTCTGCTTGAGATCTCTTGGATATCACGACCTTTGTATTCGATCGTACCGCCCGAAGGCGCGTACATTTTTGCGATCATTTTTGCGGTTGTTGATTTTCCTGAACCTGACTCACCAACCACCGCTAGGCCGCGGCTTTTGTACATCTTGAATGACACGTCGTTAATCGCACGCATCATTGGGGTTTGAATGGTGGTACTGCTTATTGGGAAGTCTTTTACGACATTCTTGCCTTCTACCAATAATTGACCGAAATCTTTGTTCATAATTGTCTCCAGAATCCTTATTCGCTTTGCTTGTTTTTAGGCGGTCGAGCCGCCTTGTTCGTTATTCACGCTGAGTCAGCGTGCAAGCTATAGCTTCCTTTGTACTATTGGGTCACCGTACAGGTGGCAGTTAGACAAATGTCCCGGGTCGATAGAACGCAGCTTGGTTGGCACCTTGGTACACGTTTCATGTACACGGTCACAACGAGCTTGGAAACGACACCCTTCAGGGATCTCTAACAGGTTCAGAGGGTTACCCGGAATACCTGCTAGCTTTGTCTTTGGCCCTGTCAGTGGAGGGAAAGAACTTCCCAGCCCTTTGGTGTAAGGG
The DNA here is from genome assembly GCF_023161755.1 of Vibrio sp. 1CM23M. Classification (NCBI taxonomy): domain Bacteria; kingdom Pseudomonadati; phylum Pseudomonadota; class Gammaproteobacteria; order Vibrionales; family Vibrionaceae; genus Vibrio; species Vibrio sp. 1CM23M. The sequence continues at coordinate 327,780 of NZ_JALNTR010000004.1, read as the reverse complement.
TGGTAAGGGTTTTCTAGAATATCTTGAGAGTTAGCTACTTCGATTAGCTCACCTGAGTACATGATGCCGATGCGGTCAGAGAACTCGACCATCAATGACAAGTCATGGGTGATGAACAGAATTGAGAAGCCAAACTCTTCTTTCAGTGCATAGATCTTTTGTAGGATTTCGCGTTGCACAACCACATCAAGTGCGGTTGTCGGCTCATCCATGATGATCAGCTTTGGATTCAGTGCTAACGCGATAGCGATAACCAAGCGCTGACGCATGCCGCCAGAGAATTGGTGAGGGTAATCACTCAATCGGCTCGGGTGAATATCGACGATTTCAAGTAGACCTTCAGCACGTTGTTTAGCTTGCTCGCGAGTCATGTTGGTGTGACGCATGATTACGTCACAGAACTGCTCTTCCATCGGTAGTACTGGGTTGAGTGCGTTCATCGCACTCTGGAATACCATCGACATCTCGCTCCAACGGAACGACTGCATACGGTCATCACTGTATTCAAGGATGTTCTCACCGTTGAAGATAACCTCACCACCACTGATGTAAGCGGGCGGCTTATGAAGACGCATAAGAGAGAAAGCGACCGTTGATTTACCACAGCCAGATTCACCAGCTAGGCCGAATACTTCACCTGGAGCGATGTCGAAACTGACGTTGTTACACGCACGAACATCGCCAGACTCTGTGATGTAATCCACGCATAAGTTGCGGATAGAAATTAGTGGTTCAGACATGATTATTTATCTCCGCTCCAAAGTGCATTTTGTGGTGGTAGTTCTGGTTCACGTTCTTCTTTGTCTTGTGCTGCAAGTTTCTTCCAACGCTTCATGCCTTTGTGAGAACGCAGTTGCGGGTTAGCGATTTCATCGACCGCGAAGTTAAGTAGAGCAAGACCAGTTACAAGTAGTGTCAGTGCGATACAAGGAGCCAACAGTTCCCACCAAGCGCCAATCAGCATTGATGAAGAGGTTTGAACGTTGTAAAGCATGATGCCCCAGCTGATTGTGTTCGGGTCACCAAGACCTAGGAACGAGATGGTTGCTTCCATCATGATTGCGTACATCACCGAACCGATGAAGCTTGCGCCAACGATAGAGATAAGGTTTGGCAGAATCTCTACGAAGATGATGCGGAATGAAGATTCACCCAAAACTTCAGCGGCTTTTACAAACTCTTTTTCACGCAGTGCTAACGTTTGGGAGCGAACAACACGGGCTCCCCAAGCCCAGGACATAAAGCCGATAACCAAGGTTATGGTGAGTGGCCCTGCCTCACCGATAAAGGCTGCTACTACGAACAGTAATGGGTATTGAGGGATTACCAGCATGATGTTCATTGCGGCTGTTAGAACGTCATCGACACGGCCACCGAAGTAACCTGCAGAAACACCAATAACCGTTGCGAGTAAACATACGGTTAGACCCGCACCAAAACCGACAGCAAGAGATACGCGTGCGCCGTATACCACTTGAGACCAAACGTCACGACCCATACGAGTTGTCCCCAGTACGTGGTCTGCCTTTTTAGACATGATCAATGTACGGCGGTCGTCTGCTAGGTTTTGAGCAACCCAGCCATCAGGGTTAGTTTGTGCAGACTTCACCACGAAACCAGGGTATTCGTGTGGGTTACCTGTACGTTTGTCTGGTACATGTTTAGTGATCAATGGAGCTGCAATCGCGCCAAGAATAAAGATACTTAGGATGATGACGCCTGTTAGGGCCATCGGGTTACGCCAAATGAGTTTTAGAAAGTCTTTCATGATTATTTACCACCCTTACGAAGACGAGGGTCAAGAACAACGTAAAGCATGTCTGCAACTAGGTTAAAGAACAGCATGAATAGCGTCATGATAAGCAGCTGACCTTGCAGTACTTGGTAGTCACGAGCGTTAATTGCGTTGAAAAGTACGCTGCCAAGACCTGGGTAGTTAAAGATGATTTCGATAATTAACTGACCACCGATTGCCATACCTAGCGACATTGAAAGGGCTGTCACACTCGGTAGCATCGCGTTACGAGCTGCGTAGTTGAATACCACTCGGTTTTCGCTCAGGCCTTTGCCTTTCGCCATGGTGATGTAGTCTTCGGCTAGTAGGTTGATCATGTTGTTACGCATGTTTACTAGGAAGCCACCAATTTGAACAACAGAAGCACAGAACAGTGGTAAGAAGGCGTGGTAAGCGACATCTTTAATGAATGCCCAGCTTGTCCAGTCAGGCATAGTACCTGCGGTGTAGGCATACCCTGTTGGGAACCACTTCAAGCCAATTGCAAAGGTAAATAGTGCAATCATTGCGATAACAACTTGAGGAACGGCTTGTAGAATCAGCATCCCTGGCGTTACGAAGGCATCGTACTTACTGCCGCGTTTCCACGCTGCGAAAATACCTAGGATTGAACCAATCGAGAAAGAAAGAATAACTGCGGTGCCGGCTAAGAAAAGCGACCAACCGAATGCTCCACCCAACAGTGTGTTTACAGAAAGTGGGTAGAATTGAATTGATGTACCAAGTTCCCAGCTAAGAATGTTCTTCATGTACGCTACGTATTGAACCAGTAGACCGCCATCAACGAAGCCTAATAGTTCTTTCATTGCAGCAATACGCTCTGGAGTAACTTGCACAGAAGCGTTCGCAAACATCATGGTAACGGGGTCACCAGGCATTGCTCTTGGAATAATAAAGTTTAACGTCGCAGCAACTAATAGCGCGACAAAATAAAATGACAAACGTCTTAAAAAATAACCCATAACTCACACCTTACTCACCCAGATTGTTTCCCTGTTTCTGGATTCAGGTCGCTCCTAGCGAAATTTGGAACGAAAAATCCCCTGACGACTAGCGCCATACTTTCAATTGAGAGTGGGGGGATTTTTATAAGCGGCGTAAGAGGTTACGCCGCAAGGATTGAACGATTACTTATTTAACTGGTTTTAGGTCCAGTACATGAAGTAGACGCTCTGGAATACCAGCCCAAATGTTTGGACGGCCTTTTGGATTTTCTTCGTTCCACCAACCAGTGAAGCGAGTTGTGTTGTATTGGTACATGTAAGCACCAGACATCACAGGGATTGTCACTTGGTCTGCAGCGATGATTTGCTGGATACCGTGTGCAATGTCTAGCTGCTCGTTCTTATCAGCTGTTTTGTAGAAGCTGTTTAGAAGACCATCTAGCTTGTCGTTTTTGTAGAAGTGCATAGCGAAACGAGGCATACCATCACCAGATTGTAGTGATGAGTTGTAAGCACTGTTCCAGTACGTGTATGGATCCGCACCGTGGAAGTAGTTTGTGTATGCTACGTCGTATGTACCTTCAAGCATTGCTTGGTTGTAAACAGAGAAGTCAGGTGTACGAGCTTTCGCTTTAATGCCGATTTCGTTCAGCTGTTCTACCGCTAGTTGAACTGTGTTGTTGAAGTCAGTCCAGCCGTTTGGCGATTGAATCATTAGTTCGAAAGACTTGCCTGATGGAGTGTCAACAAAACCATCTTTGTTTACATCTTTGAAGCCAGCGTCAGCAAGAAGCTTCTTCGCGCCTTCAGCGTTGTAAGTGTTGAAGCCTTTGTACTTGTCATGAGTTTTTTCATCAGACCAAGCTTCAAACGCGTAGCCAAGACCCGATGCGAAATCGTTCACAGTACCGCCGCCGTAGAATGCGATGTCGATGATAGTTTGACGGTCAAGAGCCATAGAGAAAGCACGACGGAAGTCAACGTTGCTTAATGCTTCATGCTTCGCAGCATCAGGGTGCTTGAAGTTAACGATGAATGCTTGTGTACCTGCTGGCGGGTACCAGTAGTGGTGTTTAGGGCTAGCTGCTGCGTATGTACGGTCGATATCTGGAACGAAAGAAGACGTCCAGTCCATTTCACTGTTTACAACTTTACCTAGGAATTGGTCGTTGTTCGCAATTTGTGGAACACGTAGACAGTCAACATCTAGGTTGTCTGCATCCCAGTAGTTCGGGTTTGCACACTGGATGTATAGTTGCGCTGTAAACGTATCGATTTCTGTAAATGGACCAGAACCTACCGGGTTCTCATTGGTAAACGTTGATGGATCTTTAACGTCTTTCCAGATGTGCTTAGGTACTACAGGTACTTTAGCAATCTCGTAAGGTACGTTTGAGTTTGCTTCTGTTAGTGTGAACTTAACTTGGTTGTCGTTCAGTTTTTCTACAGAAGTTACCCAAGAGTTGATACCAGATTGGTCAAGCTCTGGCTTCTCTTTTACAAGGTTGAAAGAAAAAACAACATCATCAGCAGAGAAAGTTTCTCCGTCTGACCATTTAACACCCTTACGAATGTCGAAAACAACGCTCATCAGATCATCTGACATCTTGAAGTTTTCAGCTAGACGGAACACTGGAGTGTTACCGTGCATTTCGTTAAATACTACTAGCGGCTCATACATGAAGTCAGTTGTAGTATGTAGGTTAGTAGCACCAAGGTACGGGTTAAAGTTACGTACGAATGTAGTGTACTCTTTCGGGTGAACGGTCAGTTCACTGCGTTCTGCAGCGGTTGCTACTGATGCAAAACCTGTTGTAGCAGTTGCAATAATTGCTGTTGCTATTGCTGTTTTTTTTATATTGGCAAGCATAGCTGTTCCTTACTATTTGCTTTCATTTCACTAATGGATTGAATGTTATCTGTCGCTAAATTGTTTAGTAGATACACACTCTGGTTAAAGGCCTACCTCTTCTTCGTTGCTCCAGATTCATCGTTGATTCTGAGAAGTGGTAAGAGTGGCCTGTAGGCCTTTGGCAGGAGTAAGAAAACACCTTATCGATGAATTAATCAAACTCGTTTCCCGTCAAAAACGTTAAAATTAGATAATCCCACGTCATTAACGTCAAAATGGGTTGCTTTGGTGGTTTTTTGTGCGTAATTGTTAAGGTGATGTGACTCGCATTTGGTTTTGTGGTAATTGTTGATTGTAAGTGGCCACTAACTTTAAAGGCTTTTTATTATAATGCTTTACCATGCGTTGGTATAATTGTAGATCTCGGTCACTTACCAGTTTTACGTTAAATTTCCCTAGAAAATTAAATCTGCCGTTCTGTTGTGACTCGCTTCTCAAACTACAACAAAGAGTCGGAGGAATGTGAAATTCAGCCAAGAATAAGGCTCAAAATAGCGATTGGATTGGTGATTGTTTAAGCTTGAGTAACGTGTCATTTTGCTTGTTTAAAGCAGTGAAAAAAGTGTATTTGGATTGACGATATTGTGCTTTGAGTGAGAAAAGTACGTACAAAAAAGCCCACGCTAGGTGGGCTGATTTGGTGATGTTGGTTCAAGGTTTAACTGGTCAGTAGTTTCTGAAGTTTATCCCTTAGCATCTCAATGTGGGTTCTTTCTGGCGTCTGTTCTTTGCAGTGTTCCAGTATGAATTCGATTGAGCTCAGTACCGTTCGCCAGCGAGGCGTTTTCGGCAGCGTTTCTACGCGTAGGTATTTGTCTAGCGTTCGAGTTTGCAGCGTACTGCGGTCTAAGTAGACGCGCCACAAGCCACTCTTCTCGGCGAAAGCAAACTTGGTTTCACCAGTCACCGATTCCCAGTAGATGATGGCATTAGTCATGGCATCGACCAGTACCTCACGCATCAACTCTTGTTTGTTTTTACCTTCACCGGTTGCCTTGTCAGCAAGACGAGTAAACTCCCCGCCAAGCTCTTTCAGCTGCTGTAACTTATCTTTGTCGCCTTCAAAGGCATAACTAGAAAGAGCCTCAACCGCCGTTTCAAGGTTATTGATTCGGTTTGAGTTAACTCCACCACCGACATTAAAGATATACATGGTGTCGAGCCCTGAACCTTCAGGTAGCTTAAGGATGTCACTCGGTATGCGCTGACGTGTGTCGTCTATATAGATGTCAATGTCACCGCAGTAGTGGGCTTGTTCCACTTTAAGGTATTTAGGCGCAATGATCTCGTCGGCCATTGAGCGTTTAAGTTGCTCCTGCCCGCGTCTGAATAGTTTTGCCGCCGCTTCGTTAGCAAAGCGAATACGTTGGTCATCACGAATACAGATGATGGCTTCAGGTGCCGATTCAAGTTGCTCTAATAAGCGCCCTTGAGTTTCTAACAAGTTAGCTTCAACCATCGCTCTATGTTTGAGCTCGAGTTGCAGTTGGTCGTTTTCAAGGCGTCTTTGTTCAGCTTTACTAGCTGAAAGATGCGCTGTAATTCGAGCGGCAAGTTCTTGTTTGTTGAACGGTTTAGACAAGTAGTCATTGGCGCCAGCTTCGAAACCGCGTACACGGTCTTCTGCTTGGTTGAGGGCTGTTAGCATGATGATTGGCAATTGAGCATGATCGTATTGCTTTCTCAGTGCTTCACAAACCTGATAGCCGCTCATTCCTGGCATCATGATGTCGAGTAGAAGCAGCTCTGGCTTCTCTTTTTCAATCAGTTCAATGGTTTCAGGGCCATCACATGCAGTACGTACTCGATAACCTTCTAATTTCAAGAAGCTGTCTAATACTCGCAGGTTCACGGGTTCGTCATCTGCGATAACTAAGAGTGGGCCATCAGGGTTCTCACTGATTACACTGTTCTCTTGCTGCGCGTTATCAATTAAATCAGGCGCTTGGAAGTGCGAGTAGCTGCCTGATTCGTTGTAGTTTTTAAGCTCTTTTTCTGTAGCCAAAGGCAGAGTAAAGCTGAATGTGGTACCAAGCATCGGTTGGCTACTTACGTACAGCGAGCCACCCATTAGCTCGATTAGCTGGCGACTGATTGATAATCCAAGGCCTGCACCTTGGCGGTAGTTACTCGCATCTTGGCCTGCTTGAATCAATGGCTCAAAGATGTGTTCAAGATACTCGGCTGGTATACCTTGGCCAGTATCGACAACTTGTACACGAATGTTGTCATCGATAACGCTGGCAGAGATAACAATCTTACCTTCTGAGGTGTACTTGATGGCATTGCCGACCAAGTTATACATCACTTGCTCAAGTCGTTGAGGATCCGATGAAACCAGCCCTAAATCACTTGGGACTTGGTTAATAATACGGATTGGTTTATTGCCCAATAGGTGATGAGACAACTCTAGGACCAAGCTGGTGGCAGCAGATAAATCAACGGCTGATTTCTTAATATCTAAGCTGCCATAGCGCATCTTGTGATAATCAAGCAGATCATCAACCAAGGTCGCCAATCGTTGGCCACTATTGATGATGATATCTAACTGGTACTTCTGGTTAGCCGGAATAGGACCATTCGCGCCTGATATCAGTGCTTCAGCGATACCCACCATGCCATGCAGAGGTGTTCTCAATTCGTGAGAGGTAGTCGCTAAGAATTCATCTTTCAGTTTATTGGCAAGCTGTAATTCTTCATTTTGCTTTTGAATGGTCTTGAGGTTGTCTTCAAGCTCATCATTTTGGCTTTTGATGAGTTGCATCTTTTCACGAATAGAGCGCTGCATTCGCTCAAAGCTGACTGCCAAGCGACCGATTTCATCTTTACGTTCGGTGTTGATCATCGTCTCATCAAGATCACCCGCCGATACTTTTTCAGCTGCCCACGTCAGTTTAAGCAGTGGCGATGTGATGAAGTTAGACAGATAGTGCGATGCAACGACTACGAGAATGATCGCCGTTAGCATCACGATCACGAAGATCTTTTCTAACTGATGAATACGGGCAAACGCCTCTTTCTCTGGTAGTTCAACCACTAGAGCCCATGTTGCGTATTTCAGCTCAATTGGTGTATATGCCGCGATGATCGCTTGATCTAGGGTGTTGTCGAAGGTGCCAACCGCCGTTTCACCAGCCAATGCTTTATCGACAACATCTAAGCTCAAGTTGATTGATTCTTGTGAATGGGCAAGGCTACGCGGCAGGTGATCGTCACCCACAAGCAGCGTTTGAATGTTCGAACTCTTGTTGAGATCCGCAATCAACTTAGTAATGCCGTTGATTGGTAGCCTAAACATCGCGTAACTGTGTAGGTAGCCTTGTTGAACAATAGGTGCACCTAACCATGCGGTCTGTTTGCCATTCTCGTCTTTAAAGTCAGAAACAATAACCGGCGTGTAATCTTCGTTAGATTTGCGTCGGTCGGTTACGTCTTTGGCTAGTCGTTGAAAGGTAATACCTAGGTTGGAGTTCTTGTATTTTCCAGTCAGCAAGTTGGTGCCGTAATCGTCATTTTTAAAGACGGAATAAGCGACGTTACCGTTGATATCAACTAAGAGAATATCGTCAAAATCAGAGCGTTTAAGGAGTTCTAGGTAAGCATTATGGTAGCGCTTGTGCAGTAAGCGATAACGTTCGCTTCCAATAAAGCTGCTGGACTCTGGAAGAATCGACGTTTTGATCTGGTCGCCCGATCCTTGAATGTAGCGTTGCTGCGCATTACTGCGTGCCTCGTCAATATCTAGACCAAGTCGCTGGAAGGCATTGATTAATCCATAGAATCGGCCGCCACTGGCATTAGCTAGTTCTGAGCGAACAAAGCCCATGACTTGGGATTCTTGAGCTTGCAGGTAATCGACAATTTGCTGTTGCTTAGTATCACGGACTGAAACAAGGTGTGAGGTGCTTTGTTCCTGAAGGTCCTGACTGTGCGATTGAAGGAAAAATATCGCGATAAGTGTCACTGGAGTAATACTGAGGACAAGAAATGCCAGCATTAGGGTATTTTGAAGGCGCTTAAACTTCTGCTTACGATAAAATCTAAACATAAATTGGGTACTACTTTCCTTTGATGTACTGCTAAAAGGGGCGAAAACAAGTACAGAGAATAGAATTAATGGTTTCCAATTTAACGAAATTAACGAGTTTTTTTACTTTGACAAGTAAGTGGTATTTAAAGCGTGTGCAAAAGCTCACTTTTATAGACTTTTGATAAAAATATGAACAGACAGCGCAGATAATGACCCTGCGCTGTGCTAGAGAGGCTACTTACTTGCGTGGTAGATCGCGAATTTGGTGGTCTTATTTAGAGTCGCGCATTTTCCAAAAGCTTGCTCAATAATTGGGATGTATTTTAAGAAACTGTTCGCGACAATAATCATCTCACCAGAACGCTTCAAATGTTTAGGTGCCTGCGCAAGTAAGGTCTCAGTCGCGCTATAACTGGTGTCTAAACCTGAGTGGAATGGTGGGTTACTGATGATGAACTGGTAGTTTTGTGCTGTATCAGAATAGACATCTGACGCGAAGACTTTGCCTGTTAAACCATTTGCCTCGAGTGTTGCTTGGCTTGATGCTACGGCAAATGCACTGATGTCGCACATTTCTAGCTCGATATCAGGGTTACGAGATGCCATTACAGCGCCTAAAATGCCTGCACCACAACCGAAGTCCAGAACTTTGCCTTTCAGTTTTGGCAAAGTATCCAGCAGCAGTTGACTGCCCACATCGAATTCACCGTGGCTGAAGACGCCAGGAAGGCTTTTCACGGTAAGTGATTGCTCACCAATGTTCACCGTGTAGGTTTTAAACCAGTCTTGTAAGTTGAAAGCTTGTGGCTGCTCGAAGCATTGACCCCAATAAAAAGAACAGCGACGCGCTGAATCGTATTTTACGACCTTGCCGTAAGGCGCAAACATTTTCTCAATACTTTTCACGCCAGAGCGGTTTTCACCGACAACGACAATCTCTGTGTCCTTACCTAGCTTGGCAAACAGCATCGCCAATAAATACTCAGCTTCTGCCTTGGCTTTCGGCCAGTAGAGCATCACTAAGTCAGCTTTGGTCTCTTCGGTAAACTCAGCACCGTAAAAACGTTGGATGCTGCTATGACCTTCAAGCTGACGGTAGTAGCTGTAATTAGAGGTGAATACAGAGACAGATTCACAATGCTTGGCTAATTCAACAGGGAATAAGTCTTCAGCCTCACCGGCAACTAAAACATGTTTGCCTTCAAAGTAGGCAAGTTGGCGCTCAGCAATCTGGCTTGGGGCAATATAAGCTGACATAGGACACTCTATTGAATCGTTAGCAAAAAATGAGGGCGGATTTTCGCATAATCCGCCCAAAGCTTGAAGTGTTTAATACTCGTTCGGCAAGTATGTGATTGAAGAGCGGTTTAACTCTTGTCTTGCTGATTTAAAAAGTCCTTAAACTCTTCATCGTAGATGTTGAATAGAACAATGGTAATCGCAAAAATCAGTGGGCCGTAGATAAGACCAATCAAGCCGAACAGTTGAATACCACCCAGTAGGGAGAAGAAAATCATTAGGGTGTTCATGCCTGCGCTGCCTTGCATTAGTAGCGGACGCAGAAGGTTGTCAATTGAGCCAACGATCGCCACACAGTAAACCGTTAGGAAAATTGCCCACGTAGTATCACCGGTTAGGAATAAGTAGGTCGCCGCTGGGATCCAGATTAGTGCTGTACCGACAACAGGGATGAAAGAGGCGAAGCCCATCATGGTACCCCAGAATAACCCTGGGAAACCTGCAATCCACATACCTAAGCCGCCGGCAAAACCTTGCGCGATTGCCGTTAAGAACGAGCCCATAACTGCTGATTTAGAAACTTGCTCAATCTCAGTGAGGAGCTTGTCTTCTTGGCTGCGAGATAGCGGAAGAATATGACGTACTACACTGATGATTTTGTCGTGATCTCTCAACAAGAAGAATAGAACAAACAACATCAAGAAGAAGTCCATCAAGAAGTTGGTCGCATCACCAAGGATTTTTGCACTGATCCCAACAAGTTTAGAACCAAAGCTTGTTGCGAATTCACCGACCTTCTGTGCGATCGCTTGAGGTTCAATATTGTCAAAAGGCAGATAGTTGTTCACAAACGATAGGGCTTTCACGACCAAAGGGTGTTCGAACAGAGTTTGAATGCCGCCGTGTGTTACCCATTGGTAGGTGTTCTGAGAGAACAAAGAACCTTGCTGCACAATAGCTGCAAACACCGCTAATAAAGGGATAACGATAATAAAGGTTAAGATGACACAAGAAAGCAGGGAGACGATGTTTTCTTTATTCGGTATCTTCTTTTCAAGCCACTCATGGATCGGGAACATTAAAAGTGAAATGATAAAGGCCATCACAATCGAGTTAACGTATGGTTCTATAAGCAGGTAACAAGCATAAGCCGCCGCAAGCAGGGCAATGATGATCACCCAGTGGCTGGAATTGATTTTGATTTTTTCTGACACGGTAATGGTCTCTATATTTGCGTTCTGAGTTTATAATGGCTGCAAAACAGAGAGTTAGCAATGAGGAGTTTTGATTATGGGATGCTGTGATAAAGATCAGAAATGCCAAGACGAACAACAGCAAACAAAAAAAGAGATCCCTTGGTTCAGAATGTTCCTTGGTACGCTGATGTTGTTGGTTTTCCTTTTCTGGGAACGTTAGACGCTTTTCGTCAAATTTTCGAACAGATTGACGGGTAATCTAAGCGGAAATACTCGAGTTTAATTTAGTCGATGTATTAAAAAGGGCTGCGTTAATGCAGCCCTAAATTCAATCGGTTAGCGACTTATAAAGTGCTTTCGATTATTTGCTTTCAGCAGCAATGATAGCAAGAGAACGGTCAGCGGCTTCTAGTGTCGCATCCAGCTCTTTTGAACCATGAGCAAGAGAAGTAAAGCTTGCTTCGAATGCTGAAGGAGCAAGGTAAACACCGTGATCCAGCATTAGGTGGAAGAAGCGCTTGAAGCGTTCTACATCACACTTAGTTACATCTTCGTAGCACGTCACAGTTTCTTGGTCGGTGAAGAAGAAACCAAACATACCACCCACTTGGTGTACTAGCATCGGGATACCGTGCTTGTCAGCAAGTTGCTTGAAGCCATTTGCCAGTTGCTTAGTTTTTGAAGCTAGACGCTTTTCGTTGCCTTCTTCACGTAGAAGGTTCAAACATGCGTAGCCAGCAGCCATTGCAACAGGGTTACCTGAAAGCGTACCTGCTTGGTAAACTGGGCCAGTTGGTGCGATGTATTGCATCACTTCTTTACGACCACCGAAAGCACCCACAGGCATGCCGCCGCCGATCACTTTACCAAGACACGTTAGGTCAGGCTTGATATTGTAGTAAGCCTGAGCACAACCTTCAGCAACGCGGAAACCTGTCATTACTTCATCAAAGATTAGCAATGCACCTTCTTGGTCACAGATTTCACGTAGACCTTCGTGGAAGCCTTCTACAGGAGGGATACAGTTCATGTTGCCCGCAACTGGCTCAACGATGATGCACGAGATCTCGCCTTTGTTCGCTGCGAATAGCTCACGTACAGAGTCTAGGTTGTTGAAGGTTGCTGTCAGCGTGTGCTTAGCAAAATCAGCTGGTACGCCTGGAGAGCTTGGTTGACCTAGAGTCAAAGCACCAGAACCTGCTTTTACAAGTAGGCTGTCTGCGTGGCCGTGGTAGCAGCCTTCAAACTTAAGAATTTTGTCACGACCAGTGAAGCCACGAGCTAGACGAATCGCGCTCATTGTTGCTTCTGTACCTGAGCTCACCATACGTAGCTGTTCCATTGATGGAACCATCTCAGATACCAGTTCAGCCATTTTGATTTCAGTTTCGGTTGGAGCACCGAAGCTAAGGCCGCGTTGAGCTGCTGCAATCACAGCATCACGAATAACAGCGTGGTTGTGACCAAGGATCATTGGACCCCAAGAGCCAACGTAATCGATATACGCTTTACCATCAGCATCAAAAATAAGTGGGCCATCAGCGCGTTCAACGAAGATTGGAGAACCACCTACGCCATTGAATGCACGAACTGGAGAGTTTACGCCACCAGGAATGGTTTGCTGTGCTTTTTCGTACAGCTCTGCTGATTTGGTCATTGATATATCCTCTTTTGACTGTCGGACCAATTGGCACGCATTGTACCTATCCCTAATCCAACTAGGAATGCTTTCGCCCAGATAATCACCCGAATCTGGTTGTTTTGTGTGGTTACACGTTTTAATTGTTAGATATTGGCGAGTTTACAGCAGTAAAAGGACCGATCCTGTGGTGAATACTTGAACGTTTCAGTCAGGTATTAGATAATCACTGGAATATAAGAAAATACTCAACAACACTGGTCTCGAATTAGATTTGTATCATGTTGTTTTTGACACAGGTAAGAGAGGTTGTCGTGAGCGAAGTAAATATCCCATTGTCTTTTTCTGATGCAGCAGCTACCCGCGTACAAACGCTAATTGCTGAAGAAGAAAACCCAGAACTAAAACTGCGTGTATACATTACAGGTGGTGGTTGTAGCGGTTTCCAATACGGCTTCACATTTGATGAAAAAGTAAATGATGGCGACACTACGATTGTAAACAGCGGTGTAACGCTGGTTGTTGACCCAATGAGCCTACAGTACTTAATGGGCGGCATGGTTGATTACACAGAAGGCCTAGAAGGCGCTCGTTTCTTTGTGAACAACCCGAACGCGACAACAACATGTGGTTGTGGTGCATCATTCAGCGTATAGCATGAGTTGAAAATAGCTTGAGCTCAAAGCTGTATTAGAAACATTTCAAACGCCGAACTTATGTTCGGCGTTTTTGTTTTTACTTAGTAACTTATTACTTTTCAAGGTATTCCTCTCATTTTTAGTACACGGCATATTTTTTAAACTGTCGATAGCGTCCAACTTCGTTGAGGATTGGTCTGTTAAGGTTACCTTTGTGCATAAGGAAGTTGCACATCACGGTATTAAGCTAACTAGCGCGCCTGAATTACATCGGACAAAAGGATTTGTTATGCCCACTCTATTTTCTAACTCACCACTTTTTCAGAAATTGAAGCAGCCGTGGCTGGTTTCTCTGACTCTAGTCGTGTTGTTGTCGATCTGGCTTGGTTTAGGCGTAGGGCAAGCAGAAGAGTCACCTGAAAAAAAGGCGACAGAAATTCCGTTGGCTAAGGTTTCCTTTCAAACATTCACCTCATCACCGACCTTTAAAACCATTGATCTCTATGGAAGAACGGCGCCCGATCGGCATGCTCGTCTAGGTGCAGAAGTCGCGGGCAAGATTGTCAGATTGAACGTTGTTAAGGGGGATATGGTTAAAGCTGGACAAGCCATTGCCCAGATAGATAAGGGTGATTTAGAAATTCAACTTGAGCGAGCCTCGGCTTTATATCGCTTGAAGCAAAAAGAGTTTAAAGCGGCGCAGTCACTGAAGAAAAGAGGGCTGCAAGGCGAAATCGCCTACACCACAGCAGAGGCTTCATTAACAGAAGCAAAAGCCATGATGCGCAATGCGGAATTGGCTTTAAAGAATACTGTCATTACTTCGCCTTTTTCGGGTGTGGTTCAAGACTTAATGGTTGAGCTTGGTGACTTTGTTGGGGTTGGCGATCCGGTCGCGGGCGTGATTGACCTCGACCCTCTGGTCATCGAAGCCGATGTCAGTGAACGTCATATCCAGCATTTGTTAGTCAATCAATCCGCTTTGGTTCGCCTGTTAGGGAGAGAAGAAGCAGAAGGTCGTCTGCGTTATGTTTCTCGAATATCTTCTGCTTCTACCAATACTTTTCCAATCGAGATTGAAATCGATAACTCCAAAGGCCTATTACCTGCAGGTGTCAGTGCCGAAGTAAAACTCAACCTAGAAACAAGAGACGCAATCAAGATAACACCGGCGATGCTGGCATTGGATGAGGCGGGTAACCTCGGGGTCAAAACCTTGGTTTCTGCTAGTGACTCACCAACGGTGAAGTTTGTAGGCATTCAGCTAGTAAAGGCCGAACAAGATGGAGTGTGGCTCACTGGGCTAGGTCAACGCGTCGACATCATCACCGTAGGTCAAGGCTTTGTACGTGATGGTGATACTGTGATTGCTGTTGAGCAAGGTGCTGAACCCTCAAATGTAACCGCAGAGTAGGAGATTGCCGATGTATTCAATTATTGATGCAGCCTTGTCTCGTGTTCGAACAATGCTCTCCCTTTTGGCGCTTATCTTGATCGCTGGTGTTGTCACCTATATCACGATCCCCAAAGAATCGAGCCCAGACATTACTATCCCGATTATCTATGTCTCTGTTGGGCACCAAGGTATTTCGCCAACCGATGCCGAACGCTTATTGGTTAGGCCGATAGAGCAAGAGCTGAGGTCGATTGAAGGCGTAAAAGAGATGACAGCAACAGCAGCAGAAGGGCATGCCTCTGTTGTGTTGGAGTTTAATGTCGGCGTCGATCTCACCAAAGCGATGGCCGATGTGCGTGACGCGGTTGATCTGGCTAAACCAAAACTGCCAGAAGACAGTGATGAGCCGACCGTAAATGAAGTGACGCTGGCTTCTGAGCAACCTGTTCTGTCTGTTGTGCTATTCGGTACCGTTCCTGAGCGCACTATCGTACAAATTGCCCGAGAGCTTGGAGATAAGTTAGAAAGCTATCGCCAAATCCTTGAAGTCGATATTGCGGGCGATCGCGATGACATTGTTGAGATCATTGTCGATCCGCTGTTGATGGAAAGCTACAGCTTAGATCAAGCGGATATCTATAACTTGATCGCTCTGAATAACAGAGTAGTTGCCGCTGGTTTTGTTGATACTGGCTACGGACGTTTTTCTGTCAAAGTCCCTTCGGTGTTTAATTCCTTAAAAGACGTGCTTGAGTTGCCTATTAAAGTGGATGGCAAGCAGGTGGTCACTTTTGGCGATGTCGCTACGGTTCGTCGAGCGTTTCGAGATCCAGAGAGCTTTGCCCGTTTAGATGGCAAATCTGCGGTGGTGTTGGATATCAAGAAGCGTGCAGGTGAGAACATCATCGAAACGGTTGAGCTAGTCAAAGCGGTAATGGCTGGTGCTCAGCAGCAAGCTGAATGGCCAAATAACCTATTGGTCAAATACACCTGGGATGAATCTAAAGATGTGAAGATCATGCTTAATGATCTGCAAAACAATATTCTATCCGCCATTATTCTGGTGGTGACCGTTATCATCGCGATTCTTGGTGTGCGTACCGCTTTGTTAGTGGGTATTTCCATTCCAGGCTCCTTCCTAACCGGGTTATTGGTTCTTTCCGTGTTTGGCTTAACCGTCAACATCGTAGTGTTGTTTTCTCTGATCATGGCGGTGGGTATGTTGGTCGATGGCGCGATTGTTGTTACCGAGTTTGCAGACAGGCGAATGCAAGAGGGTGAAGGGCGCAAAGCCGCTTACCGAGATGCCGCGAAACGGATGGCGTGGCCGATAACCGCATCGACTGCCACAACCTTAGCCGCATTTGCTCCGTTGTTGTTTTGGCCGGATGTGACGGGCGAATTCATGAAGTTCTTACCACTAACTCTGATCGCTACGTTAACTGCTTCGTTAATTATGGCGCTGTTGTTTGTGCCTGTGCTGGGAGGTTTGATTGGCAAACCGCAATACGTATCGTCTCAGAGCCAAGCTCGAATGGTCGCACTGCATAATGGCGACTTTTCACAAGCAACAGGCTTAACCAAAGCGTATTACCACACACTGTCGATTGCGATTAAGCATCCTTTTAAGATTCTTTGTAGTGCGATACTGCTCGCGGTTGCGGTTGGGTTTACTTACTCCAAAGCGGGCCTAGGTGCAGAGTTCTTCCCAGAAGTTGATCCGCCATTCTTTAATGTCAAAGTTCGCTCGCATGGGGATCTGTCTATCCAAGAAAAGGATGACATCATGCGTGATATTGAACTGATGATGCTCAATCATGATGAGTTCGATACCGTTTACACGCGTACTGGTGGTGACGACCAGATTGGTTTGATCTCAATTACGCCGGTTGACTGGCAATACCGCCGCAGCGTTAAAGCGATCATTGATGAATTGAAGGTACAAACCGATCAATACGCTGGTGTTGAGATTGAATATAAGTTCCCTGATGCTGGGCCTCCGGTTGAAAATGACTTAGTGATTGAGCTGTCGGCAAGAACGCCAGAGCAACTTAATCAGGCTGCAAAAATCGTGAGAGGTTGGGCGGATGGCAATCAGGCACTGACCAATATCAGTGATACCGCGAGTAAAGACGGCATCGATTGGAAGGTGGATATTCGCCGCGATGATGCCGCGCGTTTTGCTGCTGATGCGACCTTGGTGGGTAATACCGTTCAATTCGTGACTAATGGTCTCAAGATTGGTGATTATCTGCCCGATGACTCTTCAGAAGAGGTCGATATCTTGGTGCGTTACCCGAATGATAAAAGGGATATCGGACGCTTCGACCAGCTGAGAGTCAAAACACCTGCGGGCTTGGTGCCGATCACCAACTTTGCTCAGATTGTTCCCGACCATAAGCAAGATACGATTAAACGCCTTGATGGTAAGCGTGTGGTGAACATCATGGCGGATATGGAAGAGGGTTATAACCTTGCACTCGAGCTGCCAAAGATTGAGCAAGCGTTGAGTGAACTTGGGCTACCGAGTAGTGTAGAATTTCGTATCCGTGGTCAAAATGAAGAACAAGAAAACTCTTCCGCCTTCTTACAAAGTGCTTTCTTGGTTGCTTTGGCGGTAATGGCTTTGATTTTGATTACTCAGTTTAATAGTTTCTATCAAGCGTTTTTGATTCTTAGTGCTGTGTTGTTCTCAACGGTTGGCGTGTTTGTTGGTCTGCTTATCTTCCAACGCCCGTTTGGCATAGTGATGTCTGGTATTGGAGTGATTGCTCTGGCAGGTATAGTGGTGAACAACAATATCGTGCTGATCGACACCTATAACCAGTTGATTAAAAGAGGCTTGGATAAGCGAGATGCGATTCTAAGAACCGGTGTGCAACGTTTAAGGCCAGTAATGCTGACTACAGTCACCACCATTTTAGGCTTGATGCCGATGGTGCTAGAGATGAATATCGACCTGATTAATCAAAAGATAGAATTCGGCGCTCCGAGTACGCAGTGGTGGTCGCAACTCGCTACGGCAATTGCGGGAGGTTTGGCATTTGCGACAGTATTGACCTTGGTACTGACACCATGTCTGTTAATGCTAGGGCGAGACAAGAAGTCTGAAAAATAGTAGATATAGTGGTTCGATGAACATAAAAAAGAGCGCCTTAGTGGGCGCTCTTTTCGTTGGTTTATAGGGCTATTAATCTAATTGGTCGCTAGTAGCCTAATTAGTCGCTAGCAACTGGCCGTATCGCTCAAGGTTATTCAGTCGAATCTCTGAGTTGGCAATA
This sequence comes from Vibrio sp. 1CM23M, assembly GCF_023161755.1. NCBI lineage: Bacteria > Pseudomonadati > Pseudomonadota > Gammaproteobacteria > Vibrionales > Vibrionaceae > Vibrio > Vibrio sp. 1CM23M. The sequence goes on along the minus strand of NZ_JALNTR010000004.1, from coordinate 309,710 downwards.
AATGTTGCTTTTGCTTTACCCGTTAAAGACTTAGATTGAGGCAATTTCACGGTACGCGCATTCTTATGTACGCCATTAACCAAGAATTCATAGTGTAAGTGCGGGCCAGTTACACGACCTGTGCCACCCAAAGTACCAATTGTTTGGCCTTGTTTTACGCGCTGACCCGTTTTCACCATACGTCGCTTCATGTGCAGGTACTTGGTGATGTAGGTGTTGCTGTGGCGGATAAACACGTAGTTACCATTGAATTGGTTGTAACCCGACTTCTGAACAATACCATCACCGGCTGCCCAGATAGGCGTGCCAACAGGAGCTGCGTAGTCAGTGCCGCGGTGAGCGCGAACCTTACCGGTTACTGGGTGTCTCCTGGTAGGATTAAAGTTCGATGTTACGCGACGAAAATCAATTGGTGAGCGCAAGAACGCTTTCTTCATTGCTCGACCATTTTCATCGAAGTAGTTTCCGCTCTTATCATCCAATACCGCGGTAAATGAGTCGCCTTGGTTTTTGAATACGGCTGCCATGATCTTACCGCGACCAACCACTTCACCTTCAACCACTTTCTCTTGGTATAAGATTTTGAAGCTGTCGTTCTTACGAATATCTAACGCAAAGTCGATATCCCAACCGAAGATGCCCGCCAGTTCCATAATTTGGTTTGCGGTTAAACCTGCGCTGACGCCAGCGTTCCAGAAGTTAGAGGTGATGTTGGCTTCGGCATAATTGTATTGGTATGCCACTTCTTTTTTGTCGAAACTTGATGAGAAAGAATCGCCAGACTTATTGATCTTGAAGCTTTCAAACGCACTAAGTTGTCTTTTTAGCTGAATAAGGTCGTTGTTTTCATCAAAGCCGAACTGCAAGACATCACCAGGTCTTAGATTAGACAGCTGCTTCTTAATATCATTATTGGTATTGAGTAGCGTGATCAGCAGACGGTATGAGAGGCCAATACGTTCAAATAAAACAGAGGTGCTTTCGCCAGAACGAACGGTGTATTTCTCCCAATTGAGCACTGCCGTCGGTGGAGCGTCACTTGAGCTAATAAGCGCAGAGGCATTGATAGTCAGTGGGTAATGTTTTCCCACAACTAAAGCGCCCGAATCGTCACGCAAACTGTTGACGTCGGGGAGTAAGAAAATCGCGACGAAAATTATGGCACTAAAAAATGCGATAAAAGCCCGGTGCAAAATAGGAAGGCGTGCAAAAATAGACAACATGTTCCGGTTCGTTCTGTAAATATTATGAAAATCGACGACGGAATAGTGTAACTGGTTTCAAAATACATCGCTATTCAAGTAAGATGTCTAATTAATGTATTTTTGCCAAATCTGTGGGAGTGAACAAGAATGGCGAGTATTGAAGCTGCACTAGCCGAGATCAAACGTGGCGTAGAAGAACTGATTCCAGAAGACGAACTGATTGCAAAACTAAAAGAAGGTCGTCCTTTACGCATTAAGCTGGGTGCCGATCCAACAGCTCCAGATATCCACCTAGGCCATACGGTTATCTTTAACAAGCTTCGTGCTTTCCAAGAGCTTGGTCATGAAGTGACATTCCTTATCGGTGATTTCACTGCAATGGTTGGTGACCCATCAGGTAAAAACTCAACACGTCCACCGCTAAGCCGTGAAGACGTATTGAAGAATGCTGAAACTTACAAAGAGCAAGTATTCAAGATTCTAGATCCTGCGAAAACGCAAATTCGTTTCAACTCTGAATGGCTATCTGAGCTTGGTGCTGAAGGCATGATTCGTCTTGCTTCTAACCAAACTGTTGCTCGTATGCTTGAGCGTGATGACTTCAAAAAGCGTTACGCTGGTGGTCAACCGATCGCAATCCACGAATTCATGTACCCACTTCTACAAGGTCACGACTCTGTTGCACTAGAGAGCGACGTTGAGCTTGGCGGTACTGACCAGAAGTTTAACCTTCTAATGGGTCGTGAACTGCAAAAAGCGGCAGGTCAAAAACCACAAGCGGTACTGATGATGCCACTACTTGTTGGTCTAGACGGTGTTAAGAAGATGTCTAAGTCTGCGCACAACTACATCGGTATTAGCGAAGCACCAAGCGAGATGTTTGGTAAGATCATGTCTATCTCTGACGATCTAATGTGGAGCTACTACGAGCTGCTGTCTTTCCGTCCTCTTGAAGAAGTTGCGGAACTGAAAGCTGGCGTTGATGCAGGTAAGAACCCGCGTGACGTTAAAGTGCTTCTTGCTAAAGAGATCATCGCTCGTTTCCACAGTGAAGCAGATGCAGAAGCCGCTGAGCAAGAGTTCGTTAACCGTTTTGCTAAGAACCAAGTTCCTGATGAGATGCCAGAATTCGAATTCGAAGCTGGCCTGCCAATTGCGAACGTTCTAAAAGAAGCAGGTCTTGTAAACTCTACTTCTGATGCGATGCGTATGATCAAGCAAGGCGCGGCTAAGCTTGAAGGCGAGAAGATTGAAGACAGCAAATTCGTGCCTGAAGCAGGTACTGCCGTTTACCAAGTAGGTAAGCGTAAGTTTGCTCGTATTACTATTAAGTAATAATGCACATCAATAATTGAACCAAAGGCATCCACGGATGCCTTTTTTATTGACTTAAAATTGACGAAACTTTGAAACGCCTATTGCTACACTATGCGCGCTGTCATATTGACAGTAATTCTGGAGATTTTTATGAACAATACCGACCATCCTCCTAGTTTGAGTGGAGAAGAATAACCTGTCTCGGTATTGATCTATTGTCCTGCCGTTCAGGTAGGGTATCTTTGTTTTCCCCCGCATTCTTTTCCACACACTAGATTCTAACAAGTAGACACATCAGTAGCTTTCAGCTCTTGGTGCGCTTAGCTGTACGCTCATGGTGTATTAGCTATAGGCTATTTGTTTTGATGGTCGTTACCTTTGCCAATCGGGAGATTCGCCATGACGGTAATGAACAACACTTTTTTATCTATTGAAGCTCTGTACTCAGAGCAAGACATCCAAGCTGTATCGAATGCATTTCAACAGTACGGACGTGAACAACAAATTAACCTTTTGAATCGAATGCCGCTCGAAGATGCGGTGTTAGTGCTGGGGCAATGCTCTCTTAGTACGATTCAGACTTTACTTAGTGAGCTAGAAGAGCAGGGCTATGAGAAGCGCTCTCGACATCTAGCTCACCAACTAGGGCTGATTTACTCAGAGGTAGAACCTCAGCAGGGCTATCTTTCTACTGGCGTCATGAGCCACGTTAGGCAGCGTATCGGTTGGATTATTGCGTTAGCACTATTGGGAATCGTCTCAGGGCTTATCATTGCTCAGTATGAAGACATTCTCAGTCAGTTGGTACTTTTGGCAATCTACATGCCGGTAATTGCTGCTGCTGGTGGTAACACCGGAACACAAGCCGCGACTTTGGTGATCCGAGCCTTAGCCACAGGTGAGTTGAAAAAACGCCAATGGGCTAACGTTCTGTGGAAAGAGTTTAGAGTTGCTATTTGTCTAGCTCTAGCGATTGCCGTAGTGATGATTGGGCGCATTTTGCTATTTAGTGAAAACCAATCGACAGGTGGTTATGACATCAACATGATTGCATTAGCGATTGCGGTCGCGCTGTTTATTCAGGTGACCATATCAACTGTACTCGGCGGAGGGTTACCGATAGTTGCTAGGCTATTTAAGCTTGATCCAGCCGTGTTAGTGAGCCCAGTACTTGCTTCGATAGTTGATATCTCAGGAATGTGGATCTACTTCACTGTCGTGAACTCATTCCTAGGAATCGCTTAGCTCTTATAAAAATGGGCACCTATAAAATAGCTAAATACATCTGAGAAATAAAAATGGCGCTGAAGATTGAAGGTCTTCAGCGTCATTTTTGTTATTAAAGTAGAAGTTTACATAGAGCTAAGCATTACTTAGATGTGCTTTGTGTTTGACTGAACTCGACCACATCTTTGTAGAAAGCACGCTCAAACTGGGTGATAGGTGCTTCTACTGGTTTGTCTGGATCTTGTTCTTCAGGGAAGTAATCACGGACAAATTGCACAAACAGAGAGCTTGGTTTTCCCGCCTTATCTAATCCGTATCCCGCCATGTTGTAACTTCCGTATAGAGAACCGCTTTTGGCGATAATATTGCCTTGAATCGGCGCTTTTCTCATGCTTTGTCGGTATTTGAGCGTTCCATCAGTGCCAGATGTAGGCATAGCGTCAATCAGGTTGAGCTGTTGATCGTTTTCCCAGATATAACGAAGCACCTGCGCCATGGTCTGTGACCTCATTCGGTTATTTCTGGATAGTCCTGAACCATCGACGAGCTGCGCTTTACTGAGGTCAATATTAGCCTTGGTCAGCAATACCTGCTTAATCGCTTCAGTACCGTTATTGAAGCTACCCGGTTGAACATAAAATGTTGCACCCAGAGTTTTGGTTAGGTTGTCTGCGATAAGGTTATCCGACTTCTTGAGCATGATATCGAGCAGTTCAGGAAGCTTTTCTGAGTTGTGACTAGCGACTAACGTGGTTTTGTCTGCTTTCGCTTTTTTACCAATAATCACATTACCTTTTACTTCGATTTTCAGTTCTTTGAGAAGCGATGTAACGACTTGATAAGTGTAAAGTTCTGGATTTTGAATAGCGAACTTGAGTGGCAGTGGCTTTTTACGCTCAACCAAGCAACCAGAGAGCTTGTAAGCGTTATCTGATGTGGTGATGAGCTCTAAGTCACATTGTGTCGCCTTCTGCCCAGAACGAGTTACCGTGGCTGCAGTGGTCGTCACGTCTATCGGATAGTGAGCGGGAATGTAAACGCGTGTCGAACCATTATCTTTTGTATAAATAGAGGCTTGTGCGCAGTTGCTGTCTAAAGTCATTGCGCTAGAAGGCGCGCTGTAACAAACGCCTAGAATATCCCAAGGCCAACCAACGGCTCGTTGATAGCCCGTAAAAGTCGAGTTATCGAGGTATAAGTTTCCTTTGATGGTTCTTGATTGAGATTTTGCGTATTGAGCTAAAAGGCTTTTTAGCTGTTCTCGTTGTAGGGTCGGGTCGCCACTAAATGAAATGATTGAGTCATTCCCAGAACGAGCGATGCTGGTCGTGTAGTGAAAGTTGTCTCCCAGCTCTAATTTAGCGGCTAAAGCCGTCACCAGTTTTAACGTGCTGGCTGGTGGATAAAAGTTATCGCTATTGGAATTGAGCTCGCTTGAATCATCACTCAATGATTGGAGTATCAAACTCGCACTACTACCATCGGGCAGTGTATCAAGAGGGGCGTATGCGAAAGCGTTAACAGAGAAAGCGCTAATGGAAAAACTACATACCAGTAGTGTGGATAGAAGGCGCATAGAAGATTGTCTTGGATGGCTGATGTTTTCAGTATACAGATATAAAAAACGCCCGCTAGAGAGCGGGCGTTTTGATTCTCAATTAACTAATTAATCAATTAGTTAATCAGAATTAGAAGTCGTAACGTAGACCTAGAGCGATTTCGTCTTCAGCGTCTGCTTTAGATGCACTGCCGTCACCAAAACCTACAGTACCGATCTTGTCACCTTTAGAGATTAGGTTGAAGTTGTACGAGATGTAAGTACGGAAGTTAGGCTTGAAGTAGTAAGTCGCATCGATAGCAACGTTGTCAGCTGAAGTTTCACCGTCAGTTTCTGCGTTGTTGTACGTTAGAGTGAATGCAGTTTTATCTAGCGTGTACGCAGTTGCGAATTCGTAACCGGTGTAATCGCCATTTTTATCGGCTAATTCACCGTCAGTGAATGTACCAGCAAAGTATAGAGCTTCAGTGCGGAAAGATGCCGCTAGCATGTATTCGTTTTGCTCGTCTTGATCAGCGTAACCAGCACCTAGCTTAAAGCCAGAATCGCCAATTGCGTAGATACCAGATAGCGAGTAGCCATCAGCATCGTTGTCACAGTATTCACCGATGTTACAACCATTAACAACACCTTCTTGACGGTCAGCAAAGCGGTAGCTAGCTTTAACGCCTAGGTCTTGGAATTGACCTTTGTATGAAACCATGTTGTCTGAACGGTCAGCTACAGCAATTTTGTGTGCTGCTGAGTTACCGTGGTAAGACATGATATCGGTAAAGTCAGTGATAACACCTAGCGCACCGTCATTTTTACCGTAAGTTACTTCACCGAAGTCACCGCCGATACCTGCGTATGTGTAACGGTTAGTGATATCGCTGCTATCACTGTTATCAGTCGCGCCGCCGTCTTCGTTAGTTGTGAATTCACCTTCGTAGAAACCAACACCGTATAGGCCGTCTTGGATTTCAACTTTACCTAGGAAGTTTAGACGTACACGTGTTCTGTCTTCAGCTTTGCCGTCTTTTAGAGATAGACGAGCTTCCGCACGACCACCAATCTCTAGAGAAGTGCCGTTTGAGCTGTATACAGAAGTACCGTCAATACCACCAGCTTGTTTACCGTCCGCTGCCACTGCGTTAGTAGCAAGAGCTGCAGCAGATACAGCAAGCGCGATCATAGTCTTGTTCATGTTATTATTTCCTAATTACTGTCCATAGAAGTTTTATCAAGGATTTGAACCCTTTTGTGTATTGCCTGTATTAATCAGGCTTCATAATCATGATTAGAACAGAAGTCTGAAAAATGCCAGTGCAATCCATGGGTTACTTTTTACCTCTAAAGTTCCATGGTCAGTTAGTAAAATGATATAAAACTAAAAAATGAACACTGTTTTATTATATCTCTTGTTGTTTAAGTTCTTGTTTTAAAGTTGTTTTTATAAAAGTGTGATCTGTGTTTATTTTGTTTGTTTTTTGTTTTTTTAGGTATTTAACTCTCTGCTTATTGATGGGGGAGTTATTATTCATTTTTGTGATGTCTGTAATTTAGACCTAGATAAAGCTTTTATAACGCAAAGTGGAATAAAGGTGATTTAGCCATAAAGTTTGTTTACACTAAGCCAAATCGTTTTGTTTCTATCACCCAATAAATACGTTGGGTGTATTTATGTTGGCCAAAGAAAGCTTTGGCATAGAGGTAAAAAATGGAAAAGGTTCCAATGACAGTACGTGGCGCTCAGCAGCTACGTGACGAATTAGATCGCCTACTTAAGCTACGCCCTGTTATCTCAGCAGCTATTGGTGAAGCACGTGAACTAGGTGACCTGAAAGAGAATGCTGAATACCACGCCGCTCGTGAAGAGCAGGGTATTTGTGAAGCTCAGATCCGTGATATTGAATATAAGCTATCACTGGCTCAGATCATCGATGTAACGCAAATGGATAATACGGGCAAGATTATCTTTGGTACGACAGTGACACTGATTGATGTGGATACAGATGATGAGTTTCGCTACCAAATCGTTTCAGAAGACGAAGCAGACATCAAAACGGGTCGCATTTCTGTGAAATCGCCAATTGCTCGTGGCCTTATCGGTAAAATGGAAGGCGACGAAGTCATGATCTCCACCCCAGGTGGTGACAAAGACTTCGAAATCGACAAAGTAGAATATATCTAATTGAATTTTCTTTGTTTCTGATAAGTAAAAAGGTCGCTAAATGCGACCTTTTTCGTTTCTCACGCTACACTAAAAGATAAGCGCTGTGGCTTCCTATTAGTGAAGTTAGCTTATATTAAGCTCGCTTATTTACGTGGAATCTCGATTTTACGTGCTTCTGACTGACGGAACAGTACTAGAACTTTACCGATAGTCTGTACTTTCTCAGCTTTAGTTTCACGTACAATTGCATCGATAATCAGTTGCTTAGTCTCACGGTCTTCTGATGCAACTTTAATCTTGATCAGTTCGTGGTGGTCTAGAGCTAATTCGATTTCCGCTAGAACAGCTTCAGTAAGTCCATTTGCGCCCATTAGCACAACAGGTTTTAAACTGTGAGCTAGGCCCTTTAGATGCTGCTTTTGTTTGGTACTTAGGTTCATTACGCGGCCAATTTTCTTTACTATTAGGGTTGAAAAAACCTATTTTAACGCCATCTAAAGCTGAACACTATAATTTATTCAGCAATTAGTACTTTCCTCCAATTTAGGTATCCAATGAGCAAACAGAAACACTCGGCCAGTTCAGGCCGTTGGTTGAAGGAACACTTCGACGACAAGTACGCAAATGAAGCAAGAAAGAAAGGCTATCGTTCACGTGCTTATTTCAAAATGGAAGAGATTCAAACGAAAGATAAATTGCTGTCTCCTGGGATGACCATTGTGGATTTGGGTGCAGCACCTGGCGGTTGGTCTCAATATGCTGCTAAGATTGTTGGAGACAACGGACAAATCATTGCGTGTGACTTGTTACCAATGGATCCGATTGCTGGTGTTAGCTTTTTACAAGGCGATTTCCGCGAAGAAGCTGTGCTAGATGCCTTGTTGGAACGTATACAACCAAACATGGTTGATGTCGTGATGTCAGATATGGCACCTAATATAGCAGGCAACAATTCTGTGGATCAGCCAAGAGCTATGTATTTAGTTGAATTAGCTTTGGATATGTGTCGACAAGTTCTAGCTACCAATGGTAGTTTTGTTGTAAAAGTATTCCAAGGCGAAGGGTTTGACCAATACGTTAAGGACGTCCGCGAGATGTTTAAAACAGTAAAAGTTAGAAAACCCGACTCTTCTCGAGCTCGATCTCGTGAAGTGTTTATCGTAGCCACTGGTTACAAAGGTTAACGATTCTCTTCCAAGAGTGAGAGTTAACAACATGGCTACAGGTTACAAACTGTAGTACCCTACCTTTAATTACAATTAGTTATCGAGAGGCTTACACCTTGAGTGACATGGCAAAAAATTTAATTCTGTGGCTTGTTATCGCGGTAGTGTTGATGTCGGTATTCCAGAGCTTCGGCCCTGGGGAAAGTAACGGCAGAGCAGTAGATTACACCACGTTTGTACAGGAAGTTGGCCAAGGCCAGATTCAAGACGCACAGTTCAATAACAGCGAAATCACTTTCACACGTCGTGGTGGTGGTTCTAAGTATGTAACTTACATGCCTGTTTATGATCAAAAGCTTCTTGATGACTTAATTAATCAAAACGTAAAAGTTCAGGGTACACCACCTGAAGAGCAGAGCCTGCTTGGCACTATCTTCATCTCATGGTTCCCAATGATCTTACTGATTGGTGTATGGATTTTCTTCATGCGTCAAATGCAAGGCGGTGGCGGCGGTAAAGGCGCGATGTCTTTCGGTAAGAGCAAAGCTCGAATGATGAGCGAAGAACAAATCAAAACGATGTTTGCTGATGTTGCTGGTTGTGACGAAGCAAAAGAAGACGTGAAAGAGCTTGTGGACTACCTTCGTGACCCAAGCCGCTTCCAAAAGCTAGGTGGTAAGATCCCGACAGGTATCCTGTTGGTTGGTCCTCCGGGTACCGGTAAAACATTGCTTGCAAAAGCGATTGCTGGTGAAGCGAAAGTACCGTTCTTTACTATCTCTGGTTCTGACTTCGTTGAAATGTTTGTTGGTGTTGGTGCATCTCGTGTGCGTGACATGTTCGAACAAGCGAAGAAAGCAGCACCTTGTATCATCTTTATCGATGAAATTGATGCTGTAGGTCGTCAACGTGGCGCTGGTGTTGGTGGTGGTCACGATGAACGTGAACAAACACTGAACCAAATGCTGGTTGAGATGGATGGTTTCGAAGGTAACGAAGGTATTATCGTTATCGCTGCGACTAACCGTCCAGACGTACTAGACCCTGCATTACTTCGTCCTGGTCGTTTTGACCGTCAAGTTGTGGTTGGTCTACCGGATGTACGTGGTCGTGAACAGATTCTTAAAGTACACATGCGTAAAGTGCCATTATCAGGTGATGTTGAACCATCGCTGATTGCTCGTGGTACTCCAGGCTTCTCTGGTGCAGATCTTGCGAACCTTGTGAACGAAGCGGCGCTATTTGCTGCTCGTGGTAACAAGCGCAATGTATCTATGGTTGAGTTTGAACTTGCGAAAGACAAAATTATGATGGGTGCAGAGCGCCGTTCAATGGTTATGTCTGAAGAAGTGAAAGAGTCAACGGCTTACCACGAAGCGGGTCACGCAATCGTTGGTCGTTTGGTACCTGAACACGATCCAGTGTACAAGGTGTCAATCATTCCCCGTGGTCGTGCACTTGGTGTGACGATGTACCTACCTGAACAAGACCGCGTAAGTATGTCTCGTCAACACCTAGAATCAATGATTTCTAGTTTGTACGGTGGTCGTCTTGCTGAAGAGCTTATCTACGGTAAAGACAAAGTGTCGACTGGTGCGTCTAACGATATCGAACGTGCAACTGATATTGCTCGTAAGATGGTAACGCAGTGGGGCTTCTCTGAAAAACTGGGTCCTCTTCTATATGCTGAAGAAGAAGGCGAAGTTTTCCTAGGTCGCGGTATGAGCCAAGCGAAACATGTTTCTGATGATACGACTAAGCTGATCGATGAAGAAATTCGTATTCTAATCGACCGCAACTATGCTCGCGCGAAGCAAATTCTTGAAGAGAACATGGATATCATGCACTCGATGAAAGACGCGCTAATGAAGTTTGAAACGATTGATGCAGGTCAGATTGATGACTTGATGGAACGTAAAGACGACATTCGTGAGCCAGCTGGTTGGGGTGATCAGGCGAAAGCAGAACCTACAAAGGAAGAAGCTAAACCTGAAGCGAAATCAGAAGAAGCAACAGCCGAACCAAAAGCTGAAGAGTCGAAAGTTGAAGAAGTTAAATCTGAAACAGATGATGCTCAAAACAAAGATTCTTAATCGCTAAGTTATAAATTAAAACCCTGAGTACGCTCAGGGTTTTTCTGTTTATAGCCAAGATGTTTTTACCTTTTAAGACCCGCCTTTCATGATATTAAAAGCACACAATAAAACACTCGTTTTAGATCGCCCACATGTGATGGGTATCCTCAATGTCACGCCTGATTCTTTCTCTGATGGAGGAAAATTCAATTCACTAGATAATGCCTTACTGCAAGCAGAGCGCATGATTCAAGCTGGAGTGAGCATTATTGATATTGGTGGTGAGTCGACTCGCCCCGGAGCTCCTGATGTTTCCCTTGAGGAAGAGTTAGCTCGAGTTATCCCTGCGATTAAAGCGATTCGCGCTAAGTTTGATGTTTGGATCTCTATTGATACCAGTAAAGCGGAAGTGATGCGTCAAGCTGTTGAAGCGGGTGCGGATTTGATCAATGATGTGCGCGCATTGCAAGAGCCCGGAGCTTTAGAAGCTGCCGCTGATGCGAAGGTTCCGGTTTGCTTGATGCACATGAAAGGTCAACCGAGAACCATGCAGGCAAATCCTAGTTACGACGATGTTCTAACGGATGTGGAAGCTTTCTTACAAGAAAGAGTTGAAGCTTGTGAGGTGTTTGGTATCTCAAAAGAACAGCTGATTCTAGACCCTGGTTTTGGTTTTGGTAAAACCATCGAGCACAATTACCACCTATTAGCGCACCTAGAGAAGTTTCATACGTTGGGCTTGCCTGTCTTGGCGGGAATGTCGAGAAAATCGATGATCTTTAAGGTACTAGACAAAGCACCTGCAGATTGCATGGTAGCAAGCGTGACTTGCGCGACCATCGCAGCAATGAAAGGTGCACAAATTATTCGCGTTCACGATGTCGAAGATACATTGGAAGCGATGAAGATAATCGAAGTGATGAATAACAATCACTAATCATAATTAAGGAAATCAACATGTCTGATAAAAGACGTTACTTCGGCACAGATGGTGTGCGTGGCAAAGTAGGCCAGTACCCGATTACACCTGATTTTGTTCTGAAGCTTGGCTGGGCTGCGGGTCGTGTTCTTGCAAAGCAGGGCACAAAGAAAGTGATCATTGGTAAAGATACTCGTATCTCTGGCTACATGCTTGAATCAGCTTTAGAAGCAGGCCTTGCTGCTGCTGGCCTTCAAGCTACATTTACGGGTCCAATGCCAACACCTGCGGTTGCTTACCTAACACAGACATTCCGCGCAGAAGCGGGGATTGTTATCTCTGCATCGCATAACCCTTATTACGATAACGGCATTAAGTTCTTCTCTTCTGAAGGTACAAAATTGCCGGACGATATCGAGTTAGCGATTGAAGCTGAACTGGATAAAGAAATCGAATGTGTTGACTCATTCGAGCTTGGAAAAGCGGTACGTTTGAACGATGCCGCTGGCCGTTACATTGAATTCTGTAAGAGCACATTCCCAAATCAGATGACGCTTGCAGGAATGAAGATTGTTGTCGATTGTGCACATGGTGCGACTTACCACATTGCGCCTGCTGTATTTAAAGAGCTGGGTGCTGAAGTTATTGCGATTGGTGTTGAGCCAAACGGTACTAACATCAACCACGAAGTCGGTGCGACGGATGTACGTGCTCTGCAAGCAAAAGTGCTTGAAGAAAAAGCGGCATTAGGCCTTGGCTTTGATGGTGATGGTGACCGTATCATCATGGTTGATGAGCTAGGCAACAAAGTTGATGGTGACCAAATCGCTTACATCATTGCACGTGATGCATTGCGTCGTGGTGAGCTAAAAGGTGGTGTTGTTGGTACACTAATGACGAACCTGGGCATGGAAAACGGCCTTAAGCAGTTAGGCATTCCATTTGTACGTGCCGCTGTAGGTGACCGTTACGTGATGGAACAACTTCTGGCTAAAGGTTGGAAGATCGGCGCTGAAAACTCGGGTCACGTTATCCTACTGGATAAAGTGACAACTGGTGATGCTATCGTTGCTGCGCTGCAAGTTTTGGCTTCGGTTGTAGACAGTGAAATGACACTGAACGAGCTTTCGCAAGGTATGACTCTATACCCTCAAGTTTTGGAAAATGTTCGTTTCAGCGGTGATTCAAATCCATTAGAAGCAGAAGCAGTGAAAGCAGCGGTTGTTGAAGTAGAAGCTGAGCTTGGTGAAAAAGGTCGTGTGCTATTACGTAAATCTGGTACTGAGCCATTGCTACGTGTGATGGTTGAAGGTGAAGATGCCGATCTTGTTCAAGCATCTGCACTTAAGATTGCTGATGCAGTAAAAGCAAACTGCTAATTTAACCTTTGACTGAATAGGCGTAGTGAATAGCGCCTGTGATTTGAAGTGATTGACTTATAGAAAGGTCAAGAGATATAACGGTCAAAAGAGACGTAAATGAGTTTTGTGTCGCTTTTGACCTTTTTTTGACCATTCACTTGGTAAAGGCTTATTTTTTAGCAAATTCTCCTTGTCAGCCATCGTCGCATTCGCTAGTATTGCTCGGCCTTCAGTTAGGAGGTCGCTAGCCTTGTTCTTAAAAATGTTTTTTTGAACGGCGCTGGCTCAACAATTAGGAACATAGGTGGAAAAATGTTTACAGTTCTACTTGTGATTTACCTGTTGGCAGCGCTTGGTGTAATTGGCCTAGTGTTGATTCAACAAGGTAAAGGCGCAGATATGGGAGCCTCTTTCGGTGCTGGCGCTTCAAACACTGTGTTTGGTGCTGGTGGCTCAGGAAATTTCCTTACCCGAATGACTGCAATTTTTGCAACTACATTTTTTATCCTTAGCTTAGTGCTTGGTAATATGTCTACACATAAAACTGAGTCACAGTGGATTGACCCGACCCAAGGTCAGGTAATTCAACAAGCTGATGATGCAGTGAGTGAAGTTCCGGCGCAAGGCGACGAAATTCCACAATAATCTGCAAAGATTTGATGCCGAGATGGTGAAATTGGTAGACACGCTAGCATGAGGTGCTAGTGCCTTAGGGTGTGAGGGTTCGAGTCCCTCTCTCGGCACCATGTTTACAAACTTGTAAAACATCTTGTTGGGCGTATAATGCTCGCAAGTCGGACGCGGGATGGAGCAGTTTGGTAGCTCGTCGGGCTCATAACCCGAAGGTCGTCGGTTCAAATCCGGCTCCCGCAACCAATTTCAATGCTATTATATAGCTTGTATTGGTAGCAAGTTTGCACAGTGTGAACCTCACTGTGAGTTAAGTGCGATATCGAATGTGATGGCACTTAACATATAAGGGTCCAGCAACAAAAACCCCGGCTTATACGGGGTTTTTTGTTATCTAAGCATTTGTAAATGTATTTAGATAATGTTTGCTTGGAATTTAAATTGGGCTTTGAGCCCTTTTTTTGTTTCTGGAGTGGTTAAATGACTGGTTTAGAAAGACAACTTACTGAAATGCTTGACGCTCCAGTAGCAGCATCAGGTTATGAGTTAGTTGGATTAGAATTTATTCGTGCTGGTGAGCACTCAACGCTACGTATTTACATCGATTCACCAAACGGTATCAATGTAGATGATTGCGCTGAAGTTAGTCACCAAGTAAGTGCCGTAATGGACGTTGAAGATCCAATTTCAGTGGCTTATAACCTTGAAGTGTCTTCACCAGGTTTAGAGAGACCACTGTTCAAAGCAGAGCATTACCAACAATTTATTGGTCACGAGGTAAGCATCGTTTTGAAAATGGCTGTCGGCAACCGTCGTAAATGGAAAGGTGATATCCAATCTATCGAAGGTGAGACAGTGAAAGTATTGGTTGAAGGACAAGAAGAAGAATTCGTCCTGAGCAATATTGCGAAAGCTAACCTGATCCCTAAATTTTAGTTCTCCTAGAGAGAAGAGCTTAAGAGGCTAGATTAATGAACAAAGAAATTTTGGCGGTAGTAGAAGCTGTTTCAAATGAGAAAGCAGTTCCTCGTGAGCGTATTTTTGAAGCGCTTGAAATCGCGCTTGCAACGGCAACAAAAAAGAAAAGCGAACTAGAAATTGAAGTTCGTGTTGAGATTGACCGTAAAACGGGTGATTTCGAAACTTTCCGTCGTTGGGAAGCTGTTGAGGAAGTTGAATTCCCAACAAAAGAAATCTCTATTGAAGCTGCAAAGTACGATGACCCAGAGATCGAACTTGGCGGTTTCATTGAAGATGATATCGAATCAGTAACGTTTGACCGTATTACGACTCAAACGGCTAAGCAAGTTATCGTACAGAAAGTACGTGAAGCTGAACGCGCTCAAATCGTTGAGCAGTTCATCGATAACGAAGGCGAGCTAGTAACTGGCGCAGTTAAGAAAGTTAACCGTGACACTATTATCCTAGACCTAGGTAACAACGCTGAAGCGGTAATCCTTCGCGATGACCAACTTCCTCGTGAAAACTTCCGTCCAGGTGACCGTGTTCGTGGTCTTCTTTACGCAGTTAAACCAGAAGCTCGTGGTTTCCAGCTTTTCGTTACTCGTTCGAAGCCAGAAATGCTAGCTGAACTATTCCGTGTTGAAGTGCCTGAGATTGGTGAAGAGCTAATTGAACTTAAAGGTGCTGCACGTGACGCTGGTTCTCGTGCTAAAATCGCTGTGAAAACAAACGACAAACGTATTGACCCAGTTGGTGCGTGTGTTGGTATGCGTGGCGCACGTGTACAAGCTGTTTCTAACGATCTTGGTGGTGAGCGTATTGATATCGTTCTTTGGGATGATAACCCGGCTCAATTCGTAATCAACGCAATGGCTCCTGCTGATGTTGCTTCAATCATCGTTGATGAAGACGCACACTCTATGGATATCGCTGTTGAAGCGGATAACCTAGCACAAGCGATTGGCCGTAGCGGTCAAAACGTACGTCTAGCGTCTCAACTTACTGGTTGGGAACTGAACGTAATGACTGTTGCTGATCTTGAGAAGAAGCACCAAGAAGAAGCAGTTGCTTCTATTGAAAACTTCATGAAGCACCTAGACATTGAAGAAGACTTTGCTCAAATGCTTGTTGAAGAAGGCTTCTCTACGCTTGAAGAAGTAGCATACGTTCCTGTGAACGAGCTTCTTGAAGTAGACGGTCTAGACGAAGGTATCGTTGAAGAACTACGTAACCGCGCAAAAGACGCACTGACTACTCTAGCGCTAGCGAAAGAAGAAACTTTCGACGGTGTTGAGCCTGCTGAAGACTTACTTGCACTTGAAGGTCTTGAGCGTGAAATGGCTTACAAGCTAGCAGCAAAAGGCGTTGCGACATTGGAAGACCTAGCTGACCAAGGCGTTGATGAACTAGAAGGCATCGAAGACCTAACTGCAGAGCGTGCAGGCGAGCTAATTATGGCTGCGCGTAACATCTGTTGGTTCGGCGACGAAGAATAATTCAGCAAGGAGAGAAAGCGGTATGACACAATTAACAGTTAAAGCACTGAGTGAAGAGATTGGTACGCCAGTTGACCGCTTAATTGAACAACTTGCTGATGCAGGCATGAAGAAAGCAGGGTCGGATCAAGTGACTGATTCAGAGAAGCAAACATTGCTAACGCACCTTAAAAAGGAGCACGGCGATACTTCAGGCGAAACAGAACCGACTCGTTTAACTCTTCAACGCAAGACCCGCAGCACGCTAAGTGTTGCCGCTGGAGGCGGTAAGAGTAAGGATGTTCAAGTAGAGGTACGTAAAAAGCGTACTTACGTGAAGCGCAGCACTATTGAAGATGAAGCGAAACGTGAAGCTGAGGAAGTAGCTAATCGTGAAGCGGAAGAGAAAGCACAACGCGATGCTGAAGAGCAAGCGAAACGTGATGCTGCAGAGAAAGCACAGCGCGAAGCCGAAGAAAAAGTAACACGTGAAGCGGATGCAAAACGTGAAGCTGAAGAGAAGGCTCAACGCGCACAAGCTGAAAAGGCTAAAAAAGACATGAATTCAAAAAATGCAGACGCTAACGCACAAGCGAAAAAAGAAGCGGATGAACTTAAAGCTCGTCAAGAGCTAGAAGCAACTCGTAAAGCAGAAGCTGAAGCAGCTAAGCTTGTTGAAGAAGCTCGTAAGTTAGCAGAAGAGAACCAAGAACGTTGGTCTGAAGAAGAGAAGAAGAAGAAAGAGCAAGAGAAATCTGCGGATTACCATGTGACTACTTCTACTTACGCTCGTGAAGCTGAAGATGCGGCAGATAAAAAAGATGAGAAAGCACCTCGTCGTCGCAAGAAGAAAGCAGCTCCTGCTAACCAACCTGCAAACAACCGTGGTGGTCGTAACCAACGTGGTCGTGGCGGTAAAGGTAAGCTTGCTAAACCAACTTCAATGCAGCAAGGCTTCGATAAGTCAGCAACTGTTGCTAAATCTGACGTTGCTATCGGCGAAACTATCGTTGTTTCTGAACTGGCTAGCAAAATGTCAGTTAAAGCAACTGAAGTTATCAAAGTAATGATGAAGATGGGCGCTATGGCGACTATCAACCAAGTGATCGACCAAGAAACAGCACAACTTGTTGCTGAAGAAATGGGTCACAAGGTAATCCTACGTAAAGAAAACGAACTTGAAGAAGCAGTACTAGCTGACCGTGATAGCGATGCTATCGCTGAAGGTCGTGCTCCTGTTGTTACTATCATGGGTCACGTTGACCACGGTAAAACTTCAACACTTGATTACATTCGTAAAGCACACGTTGCTTCTGGCGAAGCTGGCGGTATCACGC
Source organism: Vibrio sp. 1CM23M (assembly GCF_023161755.1). NCBI lineage: Bacteria > Pseudomonadati > Pseudomonadota > Gammaproteobacteria > Vibrionales > Vibrionaceae > Vibrio > Vibrio sp. 1CM23M. The sequence goes on along the minus strand of NZ_JALNTR010000004.1, from coordinate 292,322 downwards.
AGCACATTGGTGCTTACCACGTAGATACTGACAACGGCATGATCACTTTCCTTGATACTCCTGGACACGCGGCGTTTACAGCTATGCGTGCTCGTGGTGCTCAAGCGACAGATATCGTTGTACTTGTAGTTGCAGCAGACGATGGCGTAATGCCACAAACAATCGAAGCAATCCAGCACGCGAAAGCGGCAGGCGTTCCTCTGATTGTTGCTGTGAACAAGATCGATAAAGAGGGTGCAAACCCAGACAACGTTAAGAATGAGCTAGCTCAATACGACGTTATCCCTGAAGAATGGGGCGGTGAGAACATCTTCGTTCACATCTCTGCTAAACAGGGCACAAACATCGATGGTCTTCTAGAAGCAATCCTTCTTCAGTCTGAAGTTCTTGAACTTACAGCGGTTAAAGAAGGCATGGCGTCTGGTGTTGTTGTTGAATCTCGTCTTGATAAAGGTCGCGGTCCAGTTGCAACAGTACTAGTACAGTCTGGTACTCTAAACAAAGGCGACATCGTTCTTTGTGGTCAAGAGTACGGCCGTGTTCGTGCAATGCGCGATGAGAACGGCAGAGACATTGAAACTGCAGGTCCATCTATCCCTGTAGAAATTCTAGGTCTTTCTGGCGTACCTGCATCAGGTGACGAAGCGACTGTTGTACGTGATGAGCGTAAAGCACGTGAAGTTGCGAACTACCGTCAAGGTAAATTCCGTGATGTTAAACTAGCTCGCCAACAAAAAGCGAAACTAGAGAACATGTTCGCGAACATGACGGCTGGCGAAGTTGCTGAGCTTAACGTTGTACTTAAAGCTGACGTTCAAGGTTCTGTAGAAGCGATTGCTGACTCTCTACTGAAACTGTCTACTGACGAAGTTAAAGTGAACATCGTAGGTTCTGGTGTTGGTGGTATTACTGAAACTGATGCAACTCTTGCTGCAGCTTCTAACGCTATCATCCTTGGTTTCAACGTTCGTGCTGACGCAACTGCGCGTAACACGGTTCAGAACGAAAACCTAGACCTACGTTACTACTCAATCATTTACCAACTGATTGACGAAGTTAAACAGGCGATGGGCGGTATGCTTGCTCCTGAATTCCGTCAAGAGATCATTGGTCTTGCACAAGTTCGTGACGTATTTAAGTCGCCTAAACTTGGTGCAATCGCTGGTTGTATCGTTACTGAAGGTACGATTAAGCGTAGCAACCCAATCCGTGTACTTCGTGAAAACGTTGTTATCTACGAAGGTGAACTAGAGTCACTTCGTCGCTTTAAAGATGACGTACAAGAAGTTAAGAACGGTTACGAGTGTGGTGTCGGCGTTAAGAACTACAACGACGTTCGCGTTGGTGACCAGATCGAAGTATTCGAAATCGTTGAGGTTAAACGTACTCTAGACTAATCAGTCTGTACGACTCGACATATTGACTAAGGTTACTAACATTACTAGTAAAGGTAATAAGTAATCGGTTGTTGAATACACCATGGGGGGCTGGTAATTACCAAGCCCCCCATCTTTCTAAGTGAGAAAAGAAAATGTCAAAAGAATTTAGCCGCACACAACGTGTGTCTCAGCAGCTTCAAAAAGAGCTTGCGCTTATCCTACAACGTGAAGTTCGTGACTCACGTATTGGTATGGTAACTATCTCAGACGTAGAAGTGTCTCGTGACCTTGCTTACGCAAAAGTGTTCGTGACTTTCCTGTGTGTTGGTGAGCAAACTCCTGAATCATGTCTTAAAGCTCTTAAAGAGCATGAAGTGCCAGTTCGTATGGCTCTTGGTAAGCGTATTCGCCACCGTCTAACGCCTGAAGTTCGTTTTACTTACGACAACACACTAGTAGAAGGCATGCGTATGTCTAACCTAGTAAGTGAAGTTCTGAACGATGATAAGCGTAAGCAAGAAGAAGCTGGCCGCACTGACGAAACTCAGTCTAAGGGCGAAGAGTAATGGCTCGCCGTCGTAAAGGTCGCCCTATCAACGGGGTAATTCTATTAGATAAGCCGACTGGCATTTCGTCTAATGATGCACTGCAAAAAGTAAAGCGTATTTACTTTGCAGAGAAGGCAGGGCACACCGGTGCTCTGGATCCTCTTGCGACTGGCATGCTGCCAATTTGTCTTGGTGAAGCAACGAAGTTCTCTCAGTTTCTTCTAGATTCTGATAAGCGCTACGTTGTTATCGCTAAGCTTGGTGAGCGTACCAATACCTCTGACTCTGATGGTGAAGTGGTAGAGACACGTGATGTTAACGTGACTCAAGAACAGCTTGAGCGTTGCATTGCGAGCTTCAAGGGGGAAACCGATCAGATACCATCAATGTTTTCGGCATTGAAGTATCAAGGTAAGCCTTTGTACGAGTACGCACGTGCAGGTATCGAGGTTCCTCGTGAGTCTCGTAAGATCACTGTGTACTCTATTGAACTGCTTCGCTTTGAAGGTGATGAAGTTGAAATGGAAGTGCATTGTTCGAAAGGCACATACATCCGCACAATTACCGACGATCTTGGTGAGATGCTAGGTTGTGGTGCTCACGTGACTATGCTTCGTCGTACAGGTGTCGCGAAGTACCCATACGAGCGTATGGTGACTTTGGAGCAGTTAAATGAGATCCTAGAGCAAGCACAGGCGCAAGAAATTGCCCCGAAAGAGCTGCTTGATCCTCTGCTGATGCCAATGGACACTGCCGTTGAAGACTTACCAGAAGTAAACCTGAACGCGGAACTGACTGACCTAGTTCAGCACGGTATGCCAGTTCAGGTTGCTGGTGCGCCAACGGAAGGCACGGTTCGTATGACAAGTGGCGAAGAGAAGCTGTTTGTCGGCGTTGCTCAGATTGCTGAAGATGGCCGAGTTGCACCGAAGCGTTTGGTTGTTTTCAGAGATGAAGAGCCACAAGCTTAGCGCTTACATAGTGTCTGATCTTGGCGCTGAGTCGTGAAAAGCGAGCAAATAAGACAGAAAGCGAACGCCTAATTTAGGTGGTTCGCTTTTTTCGTTTTTAATGGGTTCGATTGTTATTGCACCAACTGACAAACTTCCCTATAATCCTCGGCTCGCGTAGCGGCTGAATCAGAGATTGGCTGCTACAAATATAAACTTACTCTTATCAGGAGAGAATTATGTCTCTGAATGCAGAAACTAAAGCAGCAATCGTTGCAGAATACGCACAATCTGAAGGCGACACAGGTTCACCAGAAGTACAAGTAGCACTACTTACTGCTTCTATCAACCACCTACAAGGTCACTTCAAAGCGCACAAACACGATCACCACAGCCGTCGTGGTCTACTACGTATGGTTTCTAGCCGTCGTAAGCTTCTTGATTACTTGAAAGGCAAAAACCTTGCTCGTTACCAAGACCTAATCAAGCGTCTAGGCCTACGTCGCTAATAGCGATGTCTGCAAAGACAGTTTGAAGAAAAGGAGCATTTATGCTCCTTTTTTTGTGCCTGTAAGAAAATGCTAGACCGGATGCTCAGAATATCATCTGGCTTTTTCTGATAGGAAATATATCTCCTAATAAAAATAGTTTATACTACGCCCGCCTATAGCGTTTTCAGCGTTTGGCAATCAACCTCTCAAGAGATTACAGTCACAGATGTCGGCCAATAGGTCGCGACTATTCAAAGGCGGATTTGGTCCTAATTCGGCGTATGAACACATACAAAGAGTCACCATCCTAAGTCCCTTTTCACTAGTCGCGATTGGTAATGTCTTGGGTCATTATTCACTTAATCTAAAGTCTGACTTTAGAGCTAAGGATATACAATGTTTGAAAAACCAGTTGTAAAATCGTTCCAGTACGGTAACCACACCGTTACTCTAGAAACGGGCGTAATTGCACGTCAAGCTACTGCTGCTGTAATGGCGACTATGGACGATACATCAGTATTCGTTTCTGTTGTTGCTAAGAAAGAAGCAGTTGCAGGTCAAGACTTCTTCCCACTAACAGTAAACTACCAAGAGCGTACATACGCTGCGGGTAAAATCCCTGGTGGTTTCTTCAAGCGTGAAGGTCGTCCATCTGAAGGCGAAACACTAACAGCTCGTCTGATTGACCGTCCAATTCGTCCACTTTTCCCAAGTGCGTTTAAAAACGAAGTTCAAGTTATCGCTACGGTTGTTTCTATCAACCCTGACGTAAACCCAGACATGATCACTATGATCGCAACGTCTGCTGCACTTGCTATCTCTGGTGCTCCATTCAATGGTCCTATCGGTGCTGCACGTGTTGGTCACATCGACGGCGAACTTGTTCTTAACCCATCAAATACTGAGCTTGAAAACTCTAAACTAGACCTAGTTGTGTCTGGTACAGAAGGCGCAGTACTTATGGTTGAATCTGAAGCAGATAACCTATCTGAAGAAGAAATGCTTTCAGCTGTTGTTTACGGTCACGACCAACAACAAGTTGTAATCAAAGCAATCAACGAGTTTGCTGCTGAAGTTGCAACTCCATCTTGGAACTGGGAAGCACCAGCAGTTAACACTGAGCTTAAAGCTCAAGTTGCTGAACTTGCTGAAACTCGTCTATCTGACGCGTACCAGATCACTGAGAAAATGGCTCGTTACGAGCAAGTTGGCGCAATCAAGAACGACGTTGTTGAAGCTCTAATTGCACAAGACGAAAACCTAGATGAGCGCGAAATCCGCGGCATGCTTGGTTCTCTAGAGAAAAACGTAGTACGTAGCCGCATCATCGCTGGCAACCCACGTATCGATGGCCGTGAAAAAGACATGGTTCGTGCGCTAGACGTACGTACTGGTGTTCTTCCACGTACACACGGTTCTTCTCTATTCACTCGTGGTGAAACTCAAGCACTTGTTACTGCAACGCTTGGCACACAACGTGATGCTCAAATCATCGACAGCCTAATGGGTGAGAAGAAAGACAACTTCCTTCTACACTACAACTTCCCTCCATACTGTGTAGGTGAAACTGGTTTCGTTGGTTCTCCTAAGCGTCGTGAAATTGGTCACGGTAAGCTTGCTAAACGTGGTATCCAAGCAGTAATGCCTTCTGTTGAAGAATTCCCATACACAGTTCGTGTTGTATCGGAAATCACAGAATCTAACGGTTCTTCTTCAATGGCTTCTGTATGTGGTACATCTCTAGCTCTTATGGATGCTGGTGTTCCAATCAAAGCTTCTGTTGCGGGTATCGCAATGGGTCTTGTTAAAGAAGGCGACGATTTCGTTGTTCTTTCTGACATCCTTGGCGACGAAGATCACCTAGGTGACATGGACTTTAAAGTAGCAGGTACTAACGCTGGTATCACTGCACTTCAAATGGACATCAAGATCGAAGGTATCACTAAAGAGATCATGCAAATTGCACTTAACCAAGCGCAAGGTGCACGTAAGCACATCCTTTCTGTAATGGATGAAGCTATCTCTGGTGCTCGTGAAGATATCTCTGAATTCGCTCCACGTATCCACACAATGAAAATCAGCTCTGATAAGATCAAAGATGTTATCGGTAAAGGCGGCGCAGTTATCCGTGCTCTTTGTGAAGAAACTGGTACTACAATCGAAATCGAAGACGATGGCACAATCAAGATTGCTGCTACTGAAGGCGCAGCTGCTAAAGAAGCTATCCGTCGTATCGAAGAGATCACAGCTGAAGTTGAAGTTGGCCGCATTTACCAAGGTAAAGTTGCTCGTCTAGCTGACTTCGGTGCATTCGTTACTATCCTTCCAGGTAAAGATGGTCTAGTACACATCTCTCAAATCGCTGACAAGCGCGTTGAGAAAGTATCTGACTACCTAACTGAAGGTCAAGAAGTTCCTGTTAAGGTTCTTGAAATTGACCGTCAAGGCCGTGTACGTCTAAGCATGAAAGAAGCAGTTGAAACGCCAGCTGAAGGCGAAGCACCTGCTGCTGAGTAATTCTCAGTGTGTCGATGGTGATATCGCTTTTTAGTGATTTCTAACCTATCGTCAACAAAGCATGTTATAAAGGGGAGCATATCGCTCCCCTTTTTTATTGCGGTCATAACAGGAGTAATTATTTGTGAAATGGTTTCAAACCGCGAGTATGTGTTTACTGCTTGTACTAACAGGTTGTGCGACAACATCAGATAACACCTCACGTTGGGTTTATCCACCGATGGCTGTGCCACTGCAACCAAGCGTTCAGCAAGAAGTTCAAATTGCACGTCTTAGTCAGTTATTACAGCGCCCAGATTTGAACGATGAAGTTCGAGCTAAGATGCTGTTTGAACGTGGTAACTACTACGACAGTGTTGGCCTGCGTGATCTTGCGCGTCTCGACTTCAACCAATCTCTTTCATTGAACCCTGCTCAACCTGATATCTTCAATCTTTTGGGTGTTTACTTTACGCAGGTAGGGGAGTTTGATGCGGCTTATGAATCTTTTGATTCTACGTTAGAGCTTGATCCTGCAAACTCTTACGCAGAAAGAAACCGCTCTATCGCGCTTTACTATGGCGAGCGTTACGACTTAGCCAATGAAGAGATGATGAAGCACTATGCCGATGATCCTAGCGATCCATTTCGCGCTCTTTGGTTGTACATCATTCAGCATGAGCTAACGCCAGAGCAAGCTAAGCTTGATTTACAAAAACGTTACGAGAGCCGTGATGAGCAGTGGGGCTGGGTATTAGTTGCGATTATGCTTGATGATATTACTGAAGAGCAGGCTTTCAAAGCGATCTTAACCGGTACTCGTGACAACACGTTACTTGCGCAGCGCCTAACAGAGACGTACTTCTATCTTGCTAAGCGTTACCATATGAATGGTGACTACGCGAATGCGATCTCTTTGTACAAGTTAGCGGTTTCTTTTAACGTGTATGAATACGTAGAACACCGTTACTCTTTCTTAGAGTTAAGCCGTATCTTCACCACGCTTAAAGCTGAGCACTTAGCGCAAGTTAAGCTGGCTGAGGCCGAAGAAGAAGCTAACGCTAAGTAAGCAACACATTTTGATTCCGAAAAGCCGCTGCCAGTCAGCGGTTTTTTTATGCGCATTTTTACGATCTTCATCTCATTTTGATTGCTTTTTATTTAAACAGCACTAAAATAGTTAGCCTTGCTAACTAAATGCTATTCTTTGATTAGGTGAGTATGCTGAACCAGAATTTAGAAAAGATTGAGCGCTTCGCCTCTAAGATATGGCGCACTCAGGTAAATGAAGATCCTATTTGCCAATTGAGCTTCAATGAGTATGACTATTTAAAGGTCATTCAAGCCTCTCCTGAACCGATTCGATTGACTGATCTGGCGATTGAAATGCAAGTAACCAAGCCTTCAGCAACCACTATGGTTCAAAGGTTAGAGAGAAAGGGACTTGTTGAGCGTAAAGCTTCGCTCGAAGATGCGAGGTCTAAGTTGGTCGTACTGACCAGTAAAGCTGAAGTGGGCTTGGAAGAAGAAAGTAAGATCTATCAGGTCATGGCACAGATACTGGAAAGTCGTTTGTCTGAGCAAGAATCTCAGCAGCTAAACCTATTATTAAATAAAGCTTTGAAGTAAATATTTAGATATTTAGTTAGCCTTGTTAACTAATTTTTCGAGTCATATCTTGTTGATATGCGACTCACAAATGAAAGTAGAGTAAGAAATGAGTAACTCAATTAGTCGTCAATTTTGGCGATACACAATCCCTACCGTGGCGGCCATGTTGGTTAATGGGCTGTACCAAGTGGTGGATGGCATCTTCATTGGCCGCTATGTGGGGGCTGATGGACTTGCAGGTATCAATGTTGCGTGGCCTGTGATTGGTTCGATTCTTGGTATTGGTATGTTGGTGGGTGTGGGTACAGGTGCGCTTGTTTCGATTCGCCAAGGTGAAAAAGATACTCAAGGCGCTAAGCAGATCTTAGCAACGGGCTTAACCTTGTTGTTAGCGATAACGCCTATTGTCTCTGCATTGCTGTTTTTGTTTGCTGATAACTTCTTACTTTGGCAGGGCGCTGAAGGGCGAGTGTATGAACTTGGCCTGCAGTACTTACACATTCTGATTGGTGCCAGTGTCTTCACGTTAGGTTCGATCGCGATGCCGTTTTTACTGCGTAACGATGACAGCCCGAACTTAGCGACGATACTGATGATTGTTGGTGCAGTAATTAACATCGTACTCGATTACCTGTTTATCGCGCTGTATGGCTGGGAGTTGATGGGCGCAGCATTAGCAACAGCGATTGCCCAGTTTGTGGTAACGGGCCTTGGCTTGGCTTATTTCTTCTCACGTCGAGCAAACCTACGTTTACGTTGGAATGAGTTGAGACTGAAGCTGGATGTGATTCCACAAATCTTCGCTATTGGTACATCAAGCTTCTTTATGTACGCTTATGGTTCGATGATGGTGGCGCTGCACAATGCGTTGTTCTCTCAATATGGCGACCAGTTGATGATTGGTGCGTACGCGATTTTGGGCTATATCGTGACGGTTTATTATCTCACGGCTGAAGGTATCGCCAACGGCATGCAACCATTGGTGAGCTACAACCATGGTGCGCGTAACCAAGCGAACATCCGTAAGTTACTTAAGATTGCGATGATGAGTTCGGTATTGATTGGTGTGGCGTTCGTGCTGCTTCTGAACGCGTTCCCACGTGAGTTTGTGTCAGTATTTAACTCAGACGAACCTCAGCTAGTTGAGTACACCGTGCTGGGTATTCGACTTCACATGTTTGCACTGGCGCTGGATGGCTTCTTGGTAGTAGCGGGTGCTTACTATCAAGCAGTGAACAAGGGCAGCAAGGCGATGTTTGTGACGATAGGTAACATGCTTATCCAACTGCCGTTCTTGTACATTATGCCTAAGTTGTATGGTGTGCCGGGGATCTGGATTGCGTACCCACTGTCTAACATCGCACTAAGTGTGGTGGTGATGGTAATGCTCTACAAAGATATAAAGAAGCTCGATGCTTCACCGATGGAAACCGCGACGGCATAGGTCGCGTTTCTTAAGTCGAATTAAAAAGGTCTAGCGAACGCTAGACCTTTTTTGTATCTGTTTCTGGTTAGTTCAATGCTAGGAACTAGATGTTCTTAACGTCTAAACCTGCAAGCTGATGCCAGTAACCATTACACTGGCGGCTTTCAATCTTCATCGGTTTTTGACCTTGCTCGTTCGCTCTGAAGTTGTTGATTTCAGAGAAGGTATCGATACCGAGTGGGCTTAAACGAACCACATCAACCAGGTCGTGCATGTTTGGCAAATCATTGACTAGGTTGTAGCAGTAGCCTGATTGCGTCTGGATACCATTAAGGTTGAATACTGATTGGCCTTCTTGGCTTTCTACTTGTAGCCCTGTTGGGTACTTGATACAGCAGGTTTCGCAATCGTCTTTAGCTTTGTTTTCAGCGCGAGCGGTAAAGCAGCGTGCCGAGTAAGCAAGCGGCAGGTAGCCGTGGCTAAACACTTCAACTTCGAACTTGTTACGAATATTGAGCTCTTCGCACTGGGTCATTACGTTGCTTAGCCATTCGCGAGAAAGCTCAACCGGCATACACCAACGCGTCATACCTTGTTTCAAGAACAGGTTCAGGGTGCGTGCGTTGTAGGTGTTTACTGCAGGGCCAACCACGAAAGGTACTTTGCTTTCGCTAGCCAGTTGAATTGCAGACACATCATTGGCTTCGATCGCAAAGTCACCATTATCGATGTACTTCTTCATGATGTTGACTTCGCTTGGTGCTTCGAGCAATGCCATGGTCGAGAGGACCACTTGTTTACCTGAAGCAGACAGCTCTTTGGCAATATCCATCCAGTGTTTTGCTTTCATCTCACGACGCTTTGAACACACAGCTTCACCTAAGTAGATGATGTCGGCAGAGCTTGATTTCGCTTGCTCATAGAAGCTTTCAACGTCTTGTTTTGGCCAAAAATAAAGTAGAGGGCCTAATGCGTATTTCATTGAGTTCTCCATTTGGCTCTATTGCCATTTACGGTGATAAGCGCCAAGCGTGGTTTGTGTACCTTCCGATACATTCGCCAGTGTCGCATTCCAAGCTTGTTCCACTTGGTATTGTTCTGGGTTCGCTAAGTAGCGATCGATAGCTGCGCGCCACGTGCGAGTGACTTGTTCAACATAAGCAGGGCTGCGTTGGCGACCTTCAATCTTCACTGAGGCAACGTTTGCTGCGAAAAGCTCAGGTAACATAGATAGCGTGTTGAGGCTGGTTGGCTCTTCAAGTGCGTGATAACGCTTACGTTCACCGTCGATCTCTGCTTCAAAGCGGCCTTTACACAGCGTTGGGTAACCTGCGTTTTCACCTGCTTCATATTTATCGATAAGAATTTCGTTCAAGCGAGACTCGAGGCCAGTTTCTGTTTCTTGCCAGCGAACGTATTTCGCCGGAGAACAAGCACCAACAGTATTGGGTGATTCGCCTGTCATGTATGAAGAGAGGTAGCAACGACCTTCCGCCATGATGCACAAGCTACCAAAAGCGAATACTTCAAGGTCAACGTCAGAAGTGATATTACGAGAAAGCTGTTTGACCTGATGAATCGACAACACACGCGGCAGTACGACACGCTTAACGTTGAAATTTTTATGGTAGAAGTCAATAGCTGCTGCATTGGTCGCAGATGCTTGCACTGATAGGTGCAGTTCTAGATCTGGATACTTATTTGCTGCGTACTCAAGTACCGCGATGTCTGCGATGATCAGTGCATCAACACCCAGTGCAGCGGCGTTGTCTACGGCATTGGTCCAACGGTCGAAGCCATTTGGGTGAGCAAACGTGTTTAGGGCAACATGAATTTTCTTGTTGTGGTCATGCACATACTGCACAGCACGATCGAGCTTTTTACCCGCAAAGTTTAGGCCTGCAAAGTGTCGGGCATTGGTATCGTCTTTGAATCCGATATAGACAGCATCCGCACCACAATCAATAGCGGTTTTCAAAGCAGGTAAGTTACCCGCTGGGCATAAGAGTTCCATTTGCTCACTACCAGTAGAATTAAGTTGAAGCGAGCATTTTATGAAGAATTGTGAATGACGGAATTGATGTAAGGCAGGTTTAGATGGATAAATCTGCTTTTACTCCGTTTGAGGTACTGACGAGTGACCGTTTTACATGTTGGCTTGGTTTAAATTTGAGGTACTTGATTAGTTCTTATGACGGCGGTTTTGGGCAAACAACTCTTCGACATCTTGTTTTGGTTGCGGACGATAGAAGTGGAAGCCTTGAATCGAACTACAGTTGAGGTTAGACAGCAGAGTCGCTTGCTCACTGGTTTCGACACCTTCAGCAACCACAGTTAAATCGAGAGATTTACCTAGGTTGATGATGTTTTCAATTACGGTGATTTGCTTTGGTAGGGTATCGATATCAGAGATGAAAGCACGGTCTATCTTAAGCTCATCAATTGGGAAGCGAGCAAGGTAAGACAGTGAAGAGTAGCCGGTACCAAAATCATCAATGGAGAGAGCAAAGCCAAGTTTCTTGATGGCGTTAAGCATTTGAAGTGTGTGTTCACTATCACTCATTACCGCGCTTTCCGTTAGTTCAAACGTAATCGCACTTGGATCAAGCTCGGTCGAACGCAGTAATTTTTCCATGTAATCAATTAGCTTTGGATTACCAAACTGTTCTGGTGAAAGGTTGATCGCGACACGACCTGGAAGGATACCTTGCATCTTCCAGCGCTTAACCGTAGCAAATACTTCACGCATTACCACTCGGCCAAGTTGTTCGATAAGACCAGCTCGCTCCGCCACAGGGATAAATGCGGCAGGACTAATATACCCTTCGACAGGGTGCTTCCAACGTACCAGAGCCTCAGCACCGTTGATGGTGAAGTCACGGGCATTCACTTTCGGTTGATACCAAACCTCAAGTCCATTTTGTTGCAGCGCTTTTTGGAGCTCTATCTCAAGCCACAGTCGCATGCGCGCTTCTTTGTTCATCTGTTCGTTGAACTTGATTAGGCGGTTGCGACCACGATCTTTCGCTTCATACATTGCTGTGTCTGCATTTTGCAGCAAGATACGAGCATCAGTACCATCTTGAGGAAAGCTCACGCTACCAATCGAGCAGGCTAAGCGCTTGCTAAAGTGGTGAAGATCGAAGGGTTGATTGATCAGAGATATGATCTTTTCAGCGAGCATTTCAGGTGTTCGCTGATGTTCAGGTTCTGGCAGGATAATACCAAACTCATCCCCGCCTAAATGCCCAATCACGGCCTTACGAGGCAGTAAGCGTTTAAGGCGTGAAGCGACCTCTTTAATCACCTTGTCACCGATGTGATGACCAAGTGAGTCATTGATATTCTTAAAGTTATCAATGTCTAAGTAGAGCATCACCACCGGCGTATCGTTGTGAATGAACTGCTCAAGACGCTTAGTAAACCCAACTCGGTTGTAGAGCTTGGTCAGTGCATCTATGTAGGCATCTTCACTGTGTGCCGGTGTGTATTGTTTTGCGGTTTCTTGTGCGTCTTGGATAAGCACCAACTGAGTGTTGCTTCCAAGAACGGTGGTGGAGTCGATGTTGAGTTGAACCTTACGTTCAAAGCCGCATCGGGCACCCGTTAAGCAAACCAAACCAGACTCAGAAATAATAGAGCTGAGGTTATTATTGAAGACTGTTTTGGTTTGTTCATCGATAAATAGGCGTCCCAACTCTTCACCAATTAACTCTGTGGTTGAGTTAAAGCCAAGCAAGCGCGCCGCTGCTGGGTTAGATGACAAGATGTAGTCACTTTCAACGAGCAGTAATCCATCTGGGAGTAGTTGAGATAGCTTGTGGAATTTGGCTTCGGATTCTTCTAAAGAACGGACAAGTACTTGGTTTTCTGATGTGTCGAAGGCGTGAAAGACGATGTAGTCGGTTTTGTTGCCATTGGTAAGCGGAGATAGGCTGAAATGAAGGCTGGTATCGAGGTCAGTTTCGTTAAGGGTGACTTCGGCCTCAATCGTTTCGCCACTGAATGCTCGCTCGTAGTAAGGCTTAAGATGTTGGTAGAATTGTTCGCCCAATGTTTGGCGGTCATTCATGCCTGCAAGCTCTGTTTGACTCAAACCAGCAATATCGCAGTAACGCTCATTCACCATAAAATAGTTATGTTGAGCATCAAGTACTGCAAAAAAGAACGGACTATTTGCAGTTAGCTGGGTAAACCAATGTTGTAGTTGCTGGGGAGGCATCAAAGTACTACCAATTCTCCAAGAGCTTGAATATTCACTATCGATAAATATTTATTACTTTCTGTGTGGCTATCGATATTTACCTGTGAGTGCAGCGATCCGCTGTAATTCTCATTACCTGAGTTACTATAACTGTGATTTTCAGGATATTAAAGGTCGAGTATCAAACAGAAGTTAATTTGATACATAACAGTAACTGAGATCTCAACATCATCTATGATGCATTCCATATTATTGACAAAGTTACGGATAAGTCACGTGATAAACAAGATTCGCACTCAACTAGTTCAAAATGCCGCATCAATTTTGCGATCTCCAGTCCAGTTATTGCCTAAAACAGTACAAAAAAGAGCCTTATTGGAGGCGCTTAAGAATGTCTTCAAGGAAGCTTTAGAGGACGGTGACTTTGAGTTTTTAGAAGACAAATGGCTGAAAGTCTCAATAAAAGACATGGGGTTAAGTTGGTGTATTAGCTACAAAAATGAGCAACTGGTTGTAGCTGATAAAGAGGTGGCTGAAGATGTAAGCTTTAGCGGCAATCTTAACGATCTTGTGTTAATTGCGGGGCGTAAAGAAGACCCAGATACGCTTTTCTTCCAACGTAGACTGTCTATTGAAGGCGATACCGAGATCGGTTTAGAAGTCAAAAACTTGATGGATAGCGTAGATTTGGACTTATTGCCGACTCCTATGAAAACTTTGTTAAATCAATTAGCTGATTTTGTGCAGAAGGGAGTACAATCCCCAGATACACAAAGTGAGGTAATGAATGCTTATTCGAACTGAAGCACCGGCAGATATACTTGTCATTGATCGTTTATTGAAATCTGTTTTTGAAACAGATGCAGAAGCTAACTTGGTTATGAGCTTGCGTGAGAATAGCCATTTAACGCTATCGCTGGTGGCTTGTTCTGATGAAGGCGAGGTGGTTGGTCACCTGATGTTTAGCCCTATCACTCTTGATGGCGACGATCATAACTGGCAAGGGCTTGCGCCTCTTGCTGTGAAAGAAGAGTTCCGCAACCAAGGCATTGCCAAATCTCTAGTTGAAGATGCGTTTTCCACTTTGGTTGATTTTGGTTACCCAGCTTGCGTTGTGCTTGGTGACCCTGCTTATTACAGCCGCTTTGGTTTCAAGGCAGCGAGCGAGTTTGGTCTGAGTTGTGTTTGGGATGTGCCTGAAGGTGCTTTCCAAGCGATTGAGTTGGTAGATGGTGCGTTTGCTGGACATGCTGGTGAGATTGCTTACAGCCCAGAGTTCAACGACTTATAAGCTGATTTATCACGCAATAAGATACAAACTGTTTTAGTCTAAATAAAGGAGCTTGATGCTCCTTTATTTTTTGTTAGTATCAGCCCAGTTCTAATAAGCGCTCTTTCAATAGAAGCAGCTTTCACAAAACTAGTTCTAACAAACTTCCGGTTTCAATAAACTTTGGCTCCAATAAACTTAAGGTTACTACCGCTAGATATGTCACAAACACACGCGCAATACCTACAAGAGATGGGCATTAGCCAATGGGAGCTAAGTCACCCAGAGCGTTTAGCGGGTTATGAATCTGAATTGACTCCGCTCTCGAACGATTGCAAGTTACTGTTGGTTTCGCCTGAAAAACCTCAGGAAGATCTCGCCGTGATGTTTGAGCGAGTACTCAAAAGTATCAAGCTCGACTTATCTCAGGCTTTACACCTTCAACCGCAACACTTGTCTACTGTGGATTTAGGTTCGGTTGAGTGGGTATGGTTTGCTGGTTGCGAGTCGCCTCAAGAGCTGAAGGCTAAAACACTTCAATCGCCATTACTGTCTGACATTAACGGTAACAACCAACACCGCCGCGACTTATGGCAACAAATTTGTGCTTATGACTAATCAATTTTTACCGACTTCACAACAACACCTAGATGCCATTTGGAAGATAGAGCAGGCCGCGCATTCTCACCCATGGTCTGAAAATATGATCCGAGATCTTGAGAGTCGAGGCGCTTGTCATCATGTGCTTGAAGTCGATGGGCAAGTGGTCGGATACTTCTTCGCACAAAACATCGTTGGTGAAGTCACGCTGCTTAATATTGCGGTAGACCCAAGCCAGCAAGGCAAAGGGTATGGGAAAGCGTTAACGGAACATTTCCTTGATATGTGCGAACAAGCTAGTGCGGAAAGCGCTTGGCTAGAAGTTCGCGAAAGTAATGTGAATGCGTTTAATCTTTACGAAAAGGCCGGTTTCAATGAAGTTGATCGCCGTCGTAACTATTATCCAACCAAGCAAGGCAACGAAGACGCCATCATTATGAGCTATCTTTTTATGTCTTTTAGCTAGTCATACTGTAGCTTTTAGCTAAGCAGATAATGCGCGAAAAATAGGGTGTAAACTGACCCTTTAGAAAGTGACACGCTTTCTGTATAATCCGCACACAGAATTCAAGGGCAAGTATTATCTACTTGCCCTTTTTACGCTTTAGATCAGCAAAGGGCGACTATGTCTTTCCAACAAGAAGTGAGCAAACGTAGAACGTTTGCGATTATCTCTCACCCGGATGCGGGTAAAACCACGATTACTGAAAAAGTTCTTTTATTCGGAAACGCGATTCAAAAAGCGGGTACCGTAAAAGGCCGTGGCTCTAACCAGCACGCTAAATCTGACTGGATGGAGATGGAAAAAGAACGTGGTATCTCGGTAACTACGTCGGTAATGCAATTCCCATACAATGATTGCCTAGTAAACCTACTAGATACTCCAGGACACGAAGATTTCTCGGAAGATACGTACCGTACGCTAACAGCGGTTGACTCTTGTTTGATGGTTATTGATGCTGCGAAAGGTGTCGAGGATCGTACTCGTAAACTAATGGAAGTAACGCGTCTACGTGATACGCCAATCGTAACGTTTATGAACAAACTTGACCGTGACGTTCGTGACCCAATGGAAGTGCTTGATGAAGTAGAGAGCGAGCTAGGTATGGCTTGTGCTCCAATCTCATGGCCAATTGGTTGTGGTAAAGAGTTTAAAGGTGTTTACCACATTCATCGTGATGAAACGATCTTGTATGAATCTGGCCACGGCCATGAGATCCAAGAAGTTCGCATCATCAAAGGTCTAGATAACCCTGAGCTAGATGAAGCGGTAGGTGCTGATCTTGCGGAAAGCGTACGTGAAGAGCTAGAGCTTGTTATCGGTGCTTGCCCTGAGTTTGATCACGAACTGTTCCTTGCGGGTGAACTAACGCCGGTTTACTTCGGTACTGCATTAGGTAACTTTGGTGTTGACCATATGCTTGATGGTCTAACGAAATGGGCTCCAGCACCTCAAACGCGTCAAGCGAACGAGCGTGATGTTGAAGCGACAGAAGAGAAGTTCTCTGGTTTCGTATTTAAGATCCAAGCAAACATGGACCCTAAACACCGTGACCGTATCGCATTCATGCGTATCGTTTCGGGTACTTACAACCAAGGTATGAAGATGAACCATGTTCGTACTGGTAAGAGTGTAAGTATCTCTGATGCGGTAACCTTCATGGCGGGTGACCGTGCTCGTGCTGAGAAAGCATACGCGGGTGATATTATCGGTCTACATAACCACGGTACTATCCAGATTGGTGATACCTTTACTCAAGGTGAGAGCCTTAAGTTCGCTGGTATTCCTAACTTCGCACCTGAATTATTCCGTCGTATTCGCCTGCGCGATCCACTTAAGCAGAAGCAACTTCTAAAAGGCTTAGTTCAGCTTTCAGAAGAGGGCGCAGTACAAGTATTCCGTCCTATGCAAAACAACGACCTGATCGTTGGTGCGGTTGGTGTACTTCAGTTCGACGTGGTTGTAGCGCGCTTGAAAGCGGAATACAACGTAGAAGCTATCTACGAAGGTGTTAACGTTGCAACAGCTCGTTGGGTTGAATGTGATGACGCTAAGAAACTAGAAGAATTCAAACGTAAGAACCAATCTAACCTAGCGCTAGATGGCGGTGATAACCTGTCTTACATCGCACCAACTATGGTGAACTTGAACCTTGCTTCTGAACGCTTCCCTGAAGTTCAATTCCGAGCGACGCGCGAGCACTAATAGCGACAGTTCTACATAACACTGTTGGATAATATTAAAGCCGAATTGCTTCTAGCATTCGGCTTTTTTGTTACACTAAGAGTACACCGTTTTGATGGAGTAAAGCGTGTTTGATCTCAATTTAGTAAAGCCATTCCTCTCTGTATATCAACAAAGATCGATAACCAAAGCTGCTGAATCGTTAGAGCTAACTCAACCTGCGGTCAGTGCTGCAATCAAGAGGTTTGAAGCGGTGGTAGGCTATGGGTTGTTCGTAAGAGTAGGGCGTTCAATAGAACCAACATCAATGGCTCACAAATTGGCAGGTCAATTATCTGATGCTTTAGAGTTGATGGAAGGTGCAGTATCAAGAAAGCGTGATTTTACCGTTTATATGCCTGCGAATCTGCTCCACAAGATGCCCATGCTCAATGGTGTTCAGCTGGTTGAATCACCAATCTCTGTTGATAACGTTGTCGAGGATATCCGACTTAACCGAGTAGATTTAGTAGTCGATACTGGTTTGCCGAAACAAGCGAGCTTAGCATCTGAATTTGCGACAACCGATAGACTGTTATTGATGAGCGATCCCGAGGTCAGTAAATTTGGTGAGCAGATTTCAATGGATGAGTTTCTTGAAGCACGGCATGTAACCTTGAAGCTACTTCGACAAGATACTCAAATAGTCGACTTTCTTTCCGAGCAGAGTTTCACGCGTGATGTGGCAATTGAAGTTCGCAATCTAACGAACTTGCTCCTAGCAGTTAAAGGAACTGACTACATTGCTGCGGTTCCGGTTAGCATGATCCATTTAGCAAAAACCATCGGTTTACAAATTCATGAACCTCCATTCTCAATGCGTCCTGTGGAGTTTGAGTTTTTTTATCACAAGAAGTATCAAACTAATGGGCAACACCAAGAGCTACGAGATGAGCTTAAACAGCTACTAAATAGCTAGAAATCGAAGGCTAAACCGAATTCCACATAGTTTTTGTTTTCAGGGTGTATGGTGTAGGTAACGGACGGTTTTACGTACCTCAAGTTAAAGAATACAGCTACTTCGTGATAATAAGTGTTGGTCCTAGTTTCATTTCTGATGTATCCAGGTCCTATAGCGGTATCATCTTTAATATAAAAGTCTTGGGTATCTTTTTTGAATCCGATTTCTTGGTTGAATTTGTAAAGAAAGTCAGCATATTGAATAGGGCTCCACAGAGCGCCTGCACTATAATCGAATGTGTCAGAGGCTCTATATTCCATGCATAAGTTTGGAAGACAAGCATCGAAATCTCTATCCATATGGTTATAGTTGATATCGCCAAGCAGTGTCCAATTTTCATGAATCAACTTAGCAACAAAAATGCCTGTCGTGATCTCATGTTCGCTGACTTTTACTGTGTTTTCAGTGTAGTACGTATCCCCTTGCCAGAATGAATATCCCAATCCTGCCTGCCAGTATTCTTGAGTATCAACCTCTCCAAAAACACGCAATTTATCATTGATTTGGTAGTTTATATCAAGTGTAGCGACCGTTTTATCACTGTCTGGATTTTGAGATAAGCTGACGGAAAAGATATCTGTAAAACGCTCAATAGATTCAACAAGGGTGTCATTTGCAGACGAGTCAAAAGGGAAGGTCAAAGCAAGTATTAATAGAAGGCGTTTCATGTTCAAATTCCGAATCGCTTTCCTTAGCTAGTGAGTAAAAACACCCGATAATAGCGTTCACTATTATCGGGTGAGAGGATTTAACTTGGTTTTAGATTAACCGCGTAAACGCTGTTGAATTGCTAATTTAGCTTTTTGTAACTTCGCTGGGTTGATAGATTGAAGTTTGCTACGGTCGACAGATTGCAATCTAGACTTAGCTTTTTCAGCATCGATCGGTGTTACAACACCTTCTGGGTTAATGTGAATTAATTGACCGTCGGTAGTGTTATCTCCACCAATTACAACCAGTTTGCTACCGTTATTCTCTGTATCAATGACTCTTACATCATATTGTTTTGTTACTGTTGAGTCGTAATCATTCACAACTAGCTGGCCATCGCTGTACTCTAAGTCAGCAACTTCCTGTCCGTTTTTAACAAGCACTGCATTATTGCCACGGACGTCCGCTAACTGGTAGTGGTTGTTACCGTAGCTCGGATCGTTACCATATTCTGGTAATTCATTATCTGGGTATGAGCAACCTTGAGTTGTGCAGCCTGGTAATTCAGGGCGATCATTTCCTTTATCAACAATTTTATCGTTGATGTCAGATTTACTGAAATCAATCGTCTGCCCTTTGGCGTTGGTGATGGTAGCTGTGCCATCGCCATTACCTTCGATCTTGGCAACAAACTCACTGTTGTGAGAATGAGTAATCACAATCACACCATCAGCGTTGTGGAATTGGTACTGTGTGTCGATTTGAGGTAGGTCGAAGGTCGGTGCATCTAAGTCTGGGTGACTAACTTGATCTATTCGGTAAAGCTCATCCCCATTAACACCCAGTGTAAGTTTGCGATCATTCAGGATAATGGTAGCTGTACCATCGTTATTGAGTATCACATTGCTCGAATCTACATAAGCGTCCTGTCCAGCTATCGTAACTATGTAACCACTATCATTTTCCGCGACTTTCCATGTCCCAACACTGTCCATTGAAGTAGTGACAGGAAGTTCCGGCGGGGTATTGCCATTGTCAGATGAACTGGAAGATGAAGAACTACTTAACAATCCTGCAACTAATGCAGCTGAAGCCGCACCAACTGCAGCCCAAGTACCGTTAGATTGTTTTTCGTAAGTTACGTCATCGACTGTAGCTGTCGTGCCTGGAGTAGCATTGGCATATTGTTCGTTTAATTTATACTGAACAGAAGCATCGATAGCGTTCATCTGCCCGTCAATAAGTTGAAGTGTTTGTTGGTTTGCTAGTTCTACGTCAACTTGAGGTGCAGAAGCAAAAGCAGGTGCTGCTAATACGCTAGAAATTGATATGGCTAAGAGTGATGCTTTCATAAAGTAGGATCTCGTTATTGAATGGAGCGTCTTGCTATCAATGCCTCCTTGGCAAGTGCGTTTATTATTCGCTGTGGTGAGATTTTCAACAATATAGCCGGCTAGTGTTAATATATAAATTTAGTTTATATATCTGATTGTTTTTGGGTGTTTATTGAACTCATTTGTTGTTTTTATATGTTGTTATGACGCTTTGCTTTATGTGTTGGTTTGTCATGCGTATTGAATAGACTTGAGGTAAGTATGTTGGGTTGGATAAAAACTTGGGTTAAAAGATACGATAAGTGGTGTGAAGAGCTTGGCTTAACGCCTGAGAACAAGCGCAGTTGTGTTGCTTATCGTCGTGATCTTCAAGGGAAACAAATGGAGAGCAGGGAAGATGACACAGCAAATAAGTGACTTTCCGCTGTTTGATACTCATTGCCACGCGGATTTTGAAGCGTTTGAGCAAGGTTTTACACCTGATCAAACTATTGATGGCTATCTTAAAGAAGCGAAACAAGCGCAAGTCGAGAAGTTAATCATCCCTTCTATTGGCCAAAGTAACTGGAGGAGGCTTGATGAAATCGCTCAATCTCACCCCAATGTTTACTATGCATTAGGCTTCCATCCTTACTTTTTAGGGCTGGCCAATGACGAACAATTTTCGGAACTTCGCCAACTACTCTCTTCAAAAAACAGCCAATGTGTCGCGATAGGTGAGTGCGGGCTCGACTTTTTTGTGGACGTTGAACGAGAGAAACAAGAGCGCTTTTTCATCCAACAAATGGAACTTGCCAAGGCGTTTGAGCTGCCTTTAATCATCCATGAGAGGAAGTCTTATAACCGACTTATTGAGTTGTTAAAGCAACATAAGTTTACTTTTGGAGGGGTGATTCACGGTTTTTCAGGGAGTGAACAGCAAGCTTTGGCGTGGATCAAGCTCGGTTTCTATATTGGCGTCGGTGGAACGATAACTTACCCAAGAGCGCAAAAAACACGCACAACCATCGCAAAATTGCCCCTTGAATGTCTGGTATTGGAAACGGATGCTCCGGACATGCCCATGTATGGAAACCAAGGAAATGTTAATCATTCCAAATATTTAGTTACGATCTTAAATGAACTTTTTTTGCTTAGAAAAGAGCCAAAGCAATCGATTGCAGCGCAAATTTGGCAAAATAGCCATCGTGCATTCGGTATATGTGAATAAAATCGAAGGTTTTTGTTTATCGTTTGCGTAAATTGCACTGAGCCTGTGATTTGGGTCACATTTGCGTGTGAATGGTACATGAATCTTCTACGAAAGTGTGAGGACGGCATTACTTTATTAGTGGTCGCATGAGTATAATTGCCTCCGCTTTATAGCCCCATTTTGTAACACGCCAATAAATAACTAATAAGGAAGTCATAAACTATGAGCCTGTTTATGAGCCTAGTCGGAATGGTTGCACTGATCGCAATCGCAGTACTACTATCTGACAACCGCAAAGCTATTAATCTAAGAACAGTGGGTGGCGCTTTCGCTATCCAATTCGCACTTGGTGCATTCGTACTTTACATCCCTTGGGGTCGTGATCTACTTGCAGGTTTCTCTGCTGGTGTAGCAAACGTGATCGACTACGGTAAAGACGGTACTGGTTTCCTATTCGGCAGCCTAGTTAACTTCTCAGTTGACGGTATCGGTTTCATCTTTGCTTTCCAAGTACTACCAACTCTGATTTTCTTCTCTGCACTTATCTCTGTACTTTACTACATTGGTGTTATGCAAATTGTAATCAAAGTTCTTGGTGGTGGTCTTCAGAAAGCTCTAGGTACTTCTCGCGCCGAGTCTATGTCTGCAGCAGCAAACATTTTCGTTGGTCAAACTGAAGCACCTCTAGTTGTTCGTCCATTTGTTCCTAAAATGACTAACTCTGAACTATTCGCAGTAATGTGTGGTGGTTTGGCTTCTGTAGCTGGTGGTGTACTAGCAGGTTACGCATCTATGGGTGTACCTCTAGAGTACCTAGTTGCAGCGTCATTCATGGCAGCACCTGGTGGTCTACTATTCGCTAAAATCATCAAGCCTGAGACAGATACGCCAGACGACAACATCGCTGACGAAATGGACGGTGGCGATGACAAACCAGCTAACGTTATCGACGCAGCAGCAGGTGGCGCATCAGTTGGTCTACAACTAGCACTTAACGTTGGTGCAATGCTACTAGCATTCATCGGTCTAATTGCTCTAATCAACGGTATCCTAGGTGGCATCGGTGGTTGGTTCGGTATGGAAAACCTAACTCTAGAACTTCTTCTAGGTTGGATCTTCGCACCGCTAGCATTCATCATTGGTGTTCCATGGGAAGAAGCAACTATCGCTGGTTCTTTCATTGGTCAGAAGACAGTTGTTAACGAATTCGTTGCATACCTAAACTTCGTACCATACGTTGGTGAAAACGCTCAAGTTGTTGCAGCAACTGGTCAAGTGATGTCTGAGAAGACTCAAGCTATCATCGCATTCGCACTATGTGGTTTCGCAAACCTTTCTTCTATTGCGATTCTTCTAGGTGGTCTAGGTGGTATTGCACCAAGCCGTCGCCACGACATCGCACGTATGGGTGTTAAAGCGGTAATTGCTGGTACTCTATCTAACCTGATGGCAGCAACAATTGCTGGCTTCTTCCTGTCTTTCTAATTAGTTAGAAATCGATATATAGACGCCATAATAATATCGCCCCGTAGCAAGAAATTGCTGCGGGGCTTTTTTGTTTTTAGGCCTGCCGTTTTTAGCATATGCACGCGCTTATGCTTAGATTCGATGTAGGGTCTAGAATGTTTTTTTGAGATACAAACCGTTTGCGTTCTAAGGAGCACTACAATTTATTGATGGATACCTATAATGTATAAGCTAAAGGGATAGGATGTCTCTGTTGGCAAGAAAGTAACCTCGAAATCAACTCGAACGTTATTCTTCTGGGATTAAGCCAAAATTAGCGATACGCTATAGATGTTAGACACAACATGACTGATTTGTTGTGCCATAGACCAAACTGGTACTGTGCGGTGACAAGGATTGCAATTGGTAGCGAAAGTTATCAAGTCTTCAGGGAACCAAGTCCGTTCATTTGTGGCTACTGAGCATTACTAAAATATCCATCTATACTGGATGGAGGGCGAAGTAGTTAACTATTTGAATATATTGATCGGAGATAGAAATGAGCGATTTAAAAGCAGCAGCTCTACGTGCACTTAAACTTATGGACCTAACTACGCTAAATGACGACGATACTACTGAGAAAGTAGTGGCACTTTGTCATGACGCGAAGACTGCAGTAGGCAACACAGCTGCAATCTGTATTTACCCTCGCTTTATCCCAGTAGCTAAGAAAGCGTTGCGTGAGCAAGGTACTCCAGAAGTACGCATTGCGACTGTAACTAACTTCCCTCATGGTAATGACGACATCGAAATTGCTGTTGCAGAAACAAAAGCAGCGGTAGCGTACGGCGCAGACGAAGTTGACGTAGTATTCCCATACCGTGCTCTTATTGCTGGCAACGAAGAAGTTGGCTTTGAGCTAGTTAAACAGTGTAAAGCAGCTTGTGGTGACATCACGCTTAAAGTGATCATCGAAACAGGTGAACTGAAAGAAGAAGCACTGATCAAGAAAGCTTCTCAAATCTGTATCGAAGCAGGTGCAGACTTTATCAAAACTTCAACAGGTAAAGTGCCAGTAAACGCGACTCCAGAGTTCGCGCGCATGATGCTTGAAGTTATTCGTGACATGGGCGTTGCTAAAACAGTTGGTTTCAAACCTGCTGGTGGCGTACGTACTGCTGAAGATGCAGCACTATACCTAGCAATGGCTGATGAGCTACTAGGCGCTGAGTGGGCAGATAACATGCACTACCGTTTTGGTGCTTCAAGCCTACTAACTAACCTTCTTAATACATTAGAAGTGACAGACGAAACTGCTGATCCAGCAGCATACTAATATCCCAATCGGGTGTAACAAGATTTAGTCTGTTTGATGGAGTGGCGTTAAGTCACTCCACATTACCTCTTTCCCTACAAACCATACTCACTAGAGTTTGGGAGGAACTAATGTATCTACCTCAAGAAATTATTCGCAGAAAACGTGACGGCGAAGTCCTAACAGCTGAAGAAATTAACTTCTTCATTCAAGGCGTAGCTAAAAACACGGTTTCTGAAGGCCAAATTGCCGCATTCGCAATGGCTATCTTCTTTAATGAAATGACAATGCCAGAGCGTATCGCACTAACGTGTGCAATGCGTGATTCAGGCATGGTGATTGACTGGAGCCACATGAACTTTGATGGCCCAATCGTTGATAAACACTCTACTGGTGGTGTTGGTGACGTTACTTCTCTGATGCTTGGCCCTATGGTGGCAGCATGTGGCGGTTTCGTTCCAATGATCTCTGGTCGTGGTTTAGGCCACACTGGCGGTACGCTAGACAAGCTTGAATCTATTCCTGGTTACAACATTACACCAACCAACGATGTGTTCGGTGAAGTAACTAAAGATGCTGGCGTAGCGATCATCGGTCAAACAGGCGATCTAGCTCCTGCTGATAAGCGTGTTTACGCGACTCGTGATATCACAGCAACCGTAGATAATATCTCGCTGATCACGGCTTCAATCCTGTCTAAGAAACTGGCTGCTGGCCTTGATTCTCTAGTGATGGATGTAAAAGTAGGTTCAGGCGCATTCATGCCGACTTATGAAGCGTCTGAAGAGCTAGCGAAATCGATCGTTGCAGTAGCAAACGGTGCAGGTACTAAGACAACAGCAATCCTAACCGACATGAACCAAGTTCTAGCTTCTTCAGCGGGTAACGCAGTAGAAGTTCGTGAAGCGGTTCAGTTCCTAACGGGTGAATATCGTAACTCTCGCTTGTTAGAGATCACTCTAGCATCGTGTGCTGAAATGTTGGTGCTGGGTAACCTAGCTAAAGATTCAGACGAAGCGCGCGAAAAACTGATGGCAGCACTGGATAACGGTAAAGCAGCAGAGTGCTTCGGTAAGATGGTAGCGGGCCTTGGTGGTCCAGCAGATTTCGTAACGAACTACGATAACTACCTAGAAAAAGCAGACATTATTAAGCCAGTGTACGCGCTAGAAAGCGGTGTGGTATCAGCAATGGATACTCGTGCGATTGGTATGGCTGTGGTTGGTATGGGCGGCGGTCGTCGCGTAGCAACTGACAGCATTGATTACGCAGTCGGTTTTGATCACTTCATTCGCCTAGGTGAAGTAGCAAGTGAAGATAAGCCATTAGCAATGATTCATGCTCGCAACGAACAACAGTGGCAAGAAGCTGCAACAGCATTACAAAATGCAATCACTGTGGGCGGAGAATATACAGCAACGCCAGACGTTTACCGTCAGATTCGTTCTGAAGACGTGTAAATAACAGATATCGGTATGCCTTGCGTATACCGATGAACAGAGTTCTGGTGCAAAGAGCAATAAGTTGGTGAAGAAAATGAAAAGAGCATTTATTTTAGTTTTAGATTCATTCGGTATCGGTGAAACAGCGGATGCAGACAAATTTGGTGATGTAGGTTCTGACACTATGGGCCACATCGCAGATCATTGTGACCAAGGTCTTGCAGACAATGCAGATCGTAAAGGTTCACTGACGCTGCCAAACCTGTCTAAGCTAGGTCTAGCGATGGCTCACAAAGAGTCTACAGGTCGTTTTGCTCCAGGTATGGATGCAGACGCTGAGATCATTGGCGCTTACGGTCACGCTGCTGAACTGTCTTCTGGTAAAGACACGCCATCAGGTCACTGGGAAATCGCAGGTGTTCCGGTACTGTTTGACTGGGGCTACTTCACCGACAAAGAGAACAGCTTTCCAAAAGAACTGACTGACCGCATCCTTGAGCGTGCAGGCCTGTCTGGTTTCTTAGGTAACTGCCACTCATCTGGCACAGAGATCCTAGATAACCTAGGTGAAGAGCACATGAAGACTGGCCTGCCTATCTTCTATACTTCTGCAGACTCTGTTTTCCAGATCGCTTGTCATGAAGAGACATTCGGCCTGCAAAACCTATTAGACCTTTGTCAGATTGCTCGTGAAGAGCTAGAAGATTACAACATTGGTCGTGTTATCGCTCGTCCGTTCATTGGCCCAGGTAAAGGTCAATTCGAACGTACTGGTAACCGTCGTGACCTTTCTGTTGAGCCACCTGCAGCTACCATTCTTCAGAAGTTAGTTGATGAGAAGGGCGGTAACGTTCACTCAATCGGTAAGATTTCTGATATCTACGCGGGTTGTGGCATCACTCAGAAAACCAAAGCAACAGGTATCCCTGCGCTATTTGAAGCAACCAAAGAAGCGATCAATGAAGCGGGCGACAACACTATCGTGTTCACTAACTTCGTTGATTTCGACTCAGCTTACGGCCACCGCCGTGATGTTGCTGGTTACGCAGCGGCACTTGAGTACTTCGATGGTCGCATTAATGAAATCATTGATATGATGAAAGAAGACGATGTGCTTATCTTAACGGCTGACCACGGTTGTGATCCGACATGGCCAGGTACTGACCATACTCGTGAACATATCCCTGTGATTGTTTACGGAAACAAGGTTCCTGCTGGCTCTCTAGGCCGTCGTGATACCTTCGCTGATATCGGTCAAAGCTTAGCGTCTTACTTTGGCACATCGCCAATGGGACACGGTACAAGCTTTCTATAATAGTTAACGAAGAGAGAGGGAAACCTCTCTCTTCTTTTTTGTTTTGAGATTAAGGATATTTTCAATGGCTACTCCACATATTAATGCTGAAATGGGTGATTTCGCTGACGTAGTTCTAATGCCCGGCGATCCGCTACGTGCAAAATACATCGCTGAAACCTTCCTAGAAGAAGTGGTTCAAGTGTGCGATGTTCGTAACATGTTTGGTTACACGGGGACTTACAAAGGCCGTAAGGTTTCGGTAATGGGGCATGGTATGGGCATTCCATCTTGTTCTATTTACGCGACTGAGCTGATCAAAGACTTTGGTGTGAAAAAGATCATTCGTGTGGGCAGTTGTGGTGCAGTGAGCGAAGATATCAAAGTGCGTGATGTGGTGATCGGCATGGGTGCATGTACTGATTCTAAAGTGAACCGTATTCGCTTTAAAGATCATGACTTTGCGGCGATTGCGGATTACAAAATGGTGCGCGCTGCAGAAGATGCAGCCAAAGCTCTCGGTGTCGGCGTAAAAGTCGGTAACCTGTTCTCGGCTGAGCTGTTCTACACGCCAGATCCAGAGATGTTCGAAGTAATGGACAAATACGGCATTGTTGGCGTAGAGATGGAAGCGGCAGGCATCTATGGTGTATGTGCTGAATACGGCGCAAAAGCTCTAACGATTTGTACTGTTTCTGACCACATCAAGACTGGTGAGCAAACGACATCAGATGAACGTCAAACGACTTTCAACGACATGATGGTTATCGCACTAGACTCAGTGTTGCTTGGTGACCAAGAATAATCTTGATTTGTCTTAGCTTGATAAGTTAACAGATAACAAAAAGCCCCGTTGCTGCCTGAGCGTCGGGGCTTTTTATTGGATTGCGATATTTATTCTCAGTCTAGTGTCTTTATTGTCAGCCTAGTGTGTCTATGAGCTTACATTCTTCAACAGTAAGTTCTCACCAGACTTAGTCGGTCTTCTGCGAATCAGCATGATGAACAACACGCCACTCACAAACCCCATCAACACCATACCGATCATGTAGCGATCACTTTTACGGTAGTGGTGATCAGAAATCGCCGTCATCTTACCGGTTTCAAAAGTCACTCGAATAAAGCCGATGATCGTCTTCTCTGGTGAATAAATAGGTTCAACTAATTGTTGTCTGCCGATACTTGCGGTTGAAAGTGGCGTATCTAAGCCTAGAACCTCGCGTACCGAGAGGGCTTTTTCGCTCGAAGCCAGTCGAATACCCTCTGCATCATAGATGGTGGTATCGAACACCAATCGGTCTTGAGATAACTGGTTAGTCAGATCAAGCAATCGCTCTTGGTCTTGTTGCGTGATCATCTTGCTGGCTGAAAGTGATGCCTGAGAGATAAGCAGCTTGGTAAGAGTTTCCAACTGTTTTGCTTGGATCTTCTCGTTACCTTTGCTGATCACGACCGTATTTTTAATCGTTACAACGAACATGGTAGCCAACAAAATGAGGGCTAGCATTCGTAAAGCGTTACGTATTGAGAACAATGATTCATTCATGTTTCACGAAGCCTGAAATAAACAAATGTTATGATTAAGACATATTGAGACTTGCGTTTTCAAATTGCAATAGGTTAACGTTTAGCATAGTTAATTAGGAATCATACACATGGACGCTCAGAAATATCTGCCGATAAAAAGGCATACCACATTATTAACTCGACTCCCCGAGACTCGTTTCGCTTCTCAACTCGCTAAATCCAAGGCTAATTGGATTGTGTTTGGTGAGTATCTATCTCCACAATTTTTCGATGACATCGACTTTTTCACTGGCACTTACAACACCATCCTCGATACGTGGAAGGTTGGGCATTATGAAGTGGCTTTGATGTCAGGCAATCTAACGCCAGCACACGAAGAAATCCTTCAAGCGCTAAAGCTTGATTATGCTTGCCTTAGCGAGGTCCCAGACTTATCTAAGCCAGGTTTGATCGTGATGGATATGGATTCTACAGCGATTCAAATTGAATGCATCGATGAGATTGCCAAGCTAGCTGGAGTGGGAGAGTTAGTCTCTGAAATCACAGAAAGAGCAATGCAAGGCGAGCTCGACTTTGAACAGAGCCTACGCCAACGAGTAGGAGCACTGAAAGGTGCGGATGAGTCGATATTAGAGCAAGTGCGTCAGTCTTTGCCATTCATGCCAGACTTGGTCGGGCTGGTGAATACTCTGAATAAGCTTGGCTGGAAAACAGCGATTGCATCAGGCGGGTTTACTTACTTCTCTGACTATTTGAAAGATACCCTTGATCTTGACCATGCACAGTCGAACACGCTTGAGATCGTTAATGGTAAGTTGTCGGGTGAAGTGTTAGGTGATGTTGTTTCGGCGCAGACCAAAGCGGATATCTTGGTAGAGTTGGCTGAAGAGTACGAATTGGAACTGCATAATACCGTTGCCGTTGGTGATGGTGCCAATGACTTGGTGATGATGGGCTCTGCAGGTTTAGGCATTGCCTACCACGCGAAACCAAAAGTAGAGCAGCAAGCTCAAACCGCTGTGCGTTACGCTGGTTTAGGCGGGGTGCTATGCATCTTGTCGGGTGTATTGGCTAAGCAACAGAAGATCAGCTGGCAAGCGAAACCTTAGGGGCTCTACCTAAGTGCTATTGGCTATGTATTTTATTTAGCAATAGTGGCTCAGACACAAAAAAGCAGGCTATCAGCCTGCTTTTTCAATTTTCATGCTTAAGTTAATACGCCACTCGAGGCTAGCGTGTTAGCTCCAATCGAATCAGCACTTCATCGGTAATGTCCTCTATCTCGCCATAACCGATAAACGCCGTCACCTCATTCTCTAGCTTCTTAGCTTGATGCATACTGATGCGTGAAAGCTCTTCTAAATCCGACTGGAATAAACTCGTTAGCGGATTAAAGATAGGTGCCGTGGTGACTCGCAATACATACACATCACCTAAGTGTTGCGCTTTCTTGATGAATAAGATGCGTTCTTTGGCTGAGGCGAAGTCTTTGACCAACTTGGTGTGTACTGATTGGATCTTGTCGCCAAACTTTACCGCAGCAATGTATACGTCATGGTGTTTAGGCTCTGCACCTTCAATTCTTTTCAGTGGTTCAGCCAACAGTGAGTTGGTGTGACCCTTAAAGATTGGCTCCAGTGAGAACTTTTGGTTGTGACCAAGTTTAGCGAGTAACGCTAGATGCTTATTCAGTGGGAAATTCACACCAATGATCTTACAGCGCAGCGTTGAACTTGGCTTATCAATGAATATTGGGTTGCTGACCATCTTGCTCAACAAAATGTTGTGCAGTGATTCGAGTAGCGAATGTGTTGGCAGTATCTCTTGCTTCTTAATCAGCTTACTTTGGTTTTGATCGATAAGCCCATTAAGGAAAGCGATGGTACGCATTGTCTTGGCGTTCTCAGCAATAACCAACTGCACGTTACGGCCATTCGGGCTCACTCGAATCACGTGGTAAGGCACAGTGCTCAGGGGCAGGTTCTTGTCATAGAGCTGCAGTTCATTGAAGTTCACTAATACCGGATCATTAATCTTGAGTACCATTGGGTGTTCAAGGCTAATGCTTAGTCCACGCTTTGAGATATCTAAGGTGTGTCCGTTCGCCGCTGCGCCATCTTGTGATGTAAGTTGCAACGGTGACTTAAATTGGTATCTCGGCTCTTTACGACGAGTCTGAGAATCAAAGTAGATGCTTTGAATATTGCCGACAACAGTACGCGGGTGACGGAAGCGGTTCAGTTCACTGCTTGGAATACGTGGCTTTTCACTCAGAAGATAATCAGCCGCACTTTCGTGATCGCCGATCTCTTGCAAGATTCCGCAATGCGTCAGTTGAGCTGAGCTTTGAGCCAGCGTATCCGAGTGTTTAGCTAATGCTTGTCGCTCGGTGTCTGACAGTTCGAAAACCGAGAACTTGAACGCCTTCCAACTTTTACGTTTGCCACCGATGTGCCAGAACAGCTGTCTTTGTTCACGAGAGGCTTCAGGCAGCATCATTGAATAGAACAAAGTCTTGTTTTGGTGTTCATGGGTAAACGAATAGATGACGTTACTGGTTCCCTTCACTCCTGGTTTCGCCAGCAGGTTCATACGTTGTTCGTTGAACAGGGTGCCCAGTGCTTGTTGATTTCGCTCGTCGTGCCAATATTGCCATAACGGATGGTTGTTATCCGTCAGTAGGGCAAGCTTGAGTTCGCTGCCGCTGAAGAACAGGGGAAGGTTACAAGTGTGCTTTAGATAGGTGTGTTCGATTCCTCGAGTACGAGTTCGAATGACCCTATCTTGATTTTCATGGCTGGTTTTCTTACTAGTGCTATTTAAAGACTCATCGAGTAAGCGAGCCACAATATTGTTGTCGCTTACCTTGATGGTTCTTAGAAATTTGACCGCGTTGTTCTCATAAGATTCGTCGATACCCAAAACACGAAACTCAACCGCTTGGTTAACATCGTTTTCTTGGGACTTTTCGATAAGCTCTGAGAACTTGACGCTGATGATCTCGCCGAGGTTGTATCGAAAGGCGCTCGGCACCTTGAACTTTGCACCCGACGGGGAGATATCAACTGTTACACCATGTAGGCTTTGACCTTTCGATGTGGTGATCTCGACCTGCGAGCTAATCTTGAGCCTGTTCTCTTGGCGCTTTAAGTCGTAACCTAGGTTAATAGCTTCCGCTTCGTACGGGCTATTGGCGCTAGTAATGTCGTGATTACCTTGAGAAGAGGTTTTAACTACGCTCAGAGGCTGAGTTCGCGGAGTCATTACTAACTCCCATGCGCCTTCTGTGTAACCTTTAAACTTTTTCGTACCACGTTGATATGCGTTTAACGCGATGTCATCGAGCCAGTGCTTACGGCCGTCTAACGTGAACTGACGACATTCATTATCAATGCGCCCACGTAAATCAATGCTCTTTGTACACGGAGCCATGATACGATTCAGTTCCATTTTAACCAGCAGTTTTAGAGACGGAGATTCGCCTTCTGTCATTTGAGAAAGAAGGAATTCGAAATCTTCGGCGTGGTAGGCCGGGATAAGACGTTCTGCTACAGATAGAATTTCAGATTGCTGCATACTTTTCTTGTTAGAATGGACGGTGCATTTATGTTATCGACTAGTTTAAATCGATCTTTAAGTATAAGTGGTATGACTGCAACGTTTATTTTCACCCGTACGGTCAAATAAGTCACAAATTGACAACATCATTGTGTAACTGAGTAAATTATTGAGGTTTTATGGCTAAGGCAAAACGAGCTTATGTGTGTAATGACTGTGGTGCTGACTTTCCACGTTGGCAGGGGCAGTGCAACGCATGTGGTGCTTGGAACACGATTACAGAAGTTAGGTTAGCCGCTTCACCTCAAGTAGCGCGCAATGAAAGATTATCTGGTTATGCAGGTGCAGTAACAGAATCGAGCGTTCAGACATTATCTGAAATTAATCTACAAGAAGTGCCACGCTTTAGTAGTGGCTTCAAAGAACTCGACCGCGTACTCGGTGGTGGTGTTGTCCCTGGTGCTGCGATCCTGATTGGTGGTAACCCAGGCGCGGGTAAATCAACACTATTATTGCAGACCATGTGTCAGCTCTCTTCTCAACTGCCGACTCTTTATGTAACAGGTGAAGAATCCTTACAGCAGGTTGCAATGCGTGCCTCTCGACTTGGATTGCCAAAAGAGCACCTAAAGATGCTCTCTGAAACCAACGTAGATAAGATCTGTCAGGTTGCTGAAAAAGAACAGCCAAAGATCATGGTTATCGACTCCATCCAAGTTATGCACGTTGCTGATGTTCAGTCTTCACCGGGCAGTGTTGCTCAGGTTCGTGAATCGGCAACCGCATTAACGCGCTACGCAAAACAGAATAACGTTGCTGTGTTCTTAGTTGGACACGTAACTAAAGACGGCACCTTAGCCGGGCCAAAAGTGCTTGAACACATTATTGACTGTTCTGTTCTATTGGATGGCGGAACCGATAGCCGCTTTAGAACACTGCGCAGCCACAAAAACCGTTTTGGTGCGGTCAATGAGCTTGGCGTGTTTGCTATGACAGGCCAAGGACTAAAAGAAGTCAGCAACCCATCGGCTATTTTCTTGTCTCGTGGTGAAGAAGAAACCTCGGGCAGTTCGGTGATGGTTGTGTGGGAAGGTACTCGTCCATTGCTTGTTGAAATCCAGGCGCTGGTGGATTATTCCCAGCTGGCTAACCCGCGTCGTGTCGCCGTTGGCCTAGAGCAAAACAGGCTTTCGTTGTTATTAGCGGTGCTGCATAAACACGGCGGCTTACAAATGGCTGACCAAGATGTGTTTGTGAATGTCGTCGGTGGTGTTAAAGTAACCGAAACCAGTGCTGATCTTGCGTTGGTGATGGCTCTACTTTCAAGTTTCAGAGATCGCGCATTGCCAAAAGATGTGGTGGTATTTGGAGAAGTAGGCCTAGCGGGTGAGATTCGACCGGTACCAAGTGGGCAAGAGCGTCTTAATGAGGCATTTAAACACGGCTTCAAGAAAGCGATTGTACCGGCGGCTAACATGCCTAAGGGAGGTATTCCAGGAATGCAGATCCATGGCGTGAAAAAATTATCAGAAGCAATTAATGCTTTTGATGAGTTGTAATTGAGCTCACTTCAGCTACTCTATACAGCAGAAATTCAGTCTAACTTAAAACGCCAATTGCGCTTTAGATTAGCACTAAACTAAACAATCATTTAGATTGTTTCTACAGATTGCCTTTTTCTATATGTTAGAAAAAGGCAAAGTTTTTTAGTCCCAAATGCATGCAAAGCTATCAGTCTTCACAGATTGTGATATACTCTGCGCGCATTTTATATCCTATTAACAGAGTAAGACAATGGCAGATTTATCGAAATACAGAAACATTGGTATTTTCGCGCACGTTGATGCGGGTAAAACAACTACCACTGAGCGTATCCTTAAGCTAACTGGTCAAATCCACAAGACTGGTGAAGTACATGATGGCGAATCAACTACTGACTTCATGGAACAGGAAGCTGAGCGCGGTATTACTATCCAATCAGCAGCTGTAAGCTGTTTCTGGAACGGTCACCGTCTAAACGTTATCGATACTCCTGGACACGTTGACTTCACAGTTGAAGTATACCGTTCTCTTAAAGTACTTGATGGCGGTATCGGTGTATTCTGTGGTTCTGGTGGTGTTGAACCTCAATCAGAAACTAACTGGCGCTACGCTAACGAATCAGAAGTATCTCGTCTGATCTTCGTTAACAAACTAGACCGTATGGGTGCAGATTTCTACAACGTTGTTGACCAAGTTAAAAACGTTCTAGGTGCTACTCCTCTAGTTATGGTTCTACCAATCGGCCGCGAAGATGAATTCGTGGGTGTTGTAGACCTTCTAAGCCGTAAAGCATACGTTTGGGATGACACTGGTCTTCCTGAAAACTACGAAATTCTAGATGTTCCTGCGGACATGGTAGATGACGTTGAGCAATACCGTGAAGAGCTAATCGAAACTGCTGTAGAGCAAGACGATGACCTAATGGAAGCTTACATGGAAGGTGAAGAGCCTTCTATCGAAGACATCAAGCGTTGTATCCGTAAAGGTACTCGTGACCTAGCGTTCTTCCCAACTTTCTGTGGTTCTGCATTCAAGAACAAGGGCGTACAAATCGTTCTTGACGCTGTTGTAGATTACCTACCTTCTCCAACTGAAGTTGATCCTCAACCTCTAATGGACGAGAACGGCGAAGAAACTGGCGAACACGCTATCGTTTCTACAGATGAAACTTTCAAAGCGCTTGCATTCAAAATCATGGATGACCGTTTTGGTGCTCTAACTTTCGTTCGTATTTACTCTGGTAAACTGAACAAAGGTGACACGATTCTTAACTCATTCACTGGCAAAACAGAACGTGTTGGCCGTATGGTTGAGATGCAAGCTGATGACCGTAACGAACTAACTAGCGCACAAGCTGGTGACATCATTGCGATCGTTGGTATGAAGAACGTGCAAACTGGTCACACTCTATGTGATCCTAAGCACCAAGTAACGCTTGAGCCAATGGTATTCCCAACTCCAGTAATCTCAATCGCTGTATCTCCAAAAGATAAAGGCGGTTCTGAGAAAATGGGTATCGCGATCGGTAAAATGGTTGCAGAAGATCCATCTTTCCAAGTTGAGACTGACGAAGAGACTGGCGAAACTATCCTGAAAGGTATGGGTGAACTTCACCTAGACATCAAGGTAGATATCCTTAAGCGTACATACGGCGTTGACCTAACTGTAGGTGCTCCTCAAGTTGCTTACCGTGAAACTATCACTCAAGCAATTGAAGATAGCTACACGCACAAGAAGCAATCTGGTGGTTCTGGTCAATTCGGTAAGATCGATTACCGTATCAAACCAGGCGAAGCAGGTTCTGGCTTCAAGTTCAACTCTGTAGTTGTGGGCGGTAACGTTCCTAAAGAATTCTGGCCTGCAGTTGAGAAAGGCTTCGCATCTATGATGGAAAACGGCGTACTAGCTGGCTTCCCAACTCTAGACGTTGAAGTTGAACTTTTCGATGGTGGTTTCCACGCAGTCGATTCATCTGCAATCGCATTTGAAATCGCAGCGAAAGGTGCATTCCGTCAATCTATGCCTAAAGCTGGCGCGCAACTTCTTGAGCCTATCATGAACGTTGACGTGTTCACTCCAGACGATCACGTTGGTGATGTTATCGGTGACCTTAACCGTCGTCGTGGCATGATCAAAGATCAACAAGCTGGCGTTACTGGTGTTCGTATTAAAGCTGACGTACCTCTTTCTGAGATGTTCGGCTACATCGGTCACCTACGTACTATCACTTCTGGTCGTGGCCAATTCTCTATGGAATTCGCACAATACGCACCATGTCCAACTAACGTTGCTGACGAAGTGATTGCAAAAGTTAAAGCAGAAAAAGAAGCTGGTAAGTAATTAGCCCTTTTCTCAAGTAACTAAAAAAGCCCTGCAAGTGAAAGCTTGCGGGGCTTTTTATTGCTTGTAACATACTG
>NZ_JALNTR010000004.1:0-256344 GCF_023161755.1 Vibrio sp. 1CM23M | reverse complement strand
CGAGAGATGCGAGAGATGCGAGAGATGCGAGAGATGCGAGAGATGCGAGAGATGCGAGAGATGCGAGAGATGCGAGAGATGCGAGATGTGATATGGTCCCTAAAAAGTAGACACAGGGGTTGTCCCGTATTTAATCAACACGGGACTGATAAAGCAGGGAGAGACTAACGCTTTAAGTCGATGTAAATCTGCTCTACCTTGGTGCGAGCCCAATCTGTTTTACGCAAAAATTTTAAGCTCGATTTAATGCTCGGGTCTTTTTTAAAGCAGTTGATGTTTACCATGTAACTCAACTCTTCCCAACCGTAATGTTCAACCAATTCAGTCAGTAGCTTCTGTAGAGTGATACCGTGAAGTGGATTATTGTCTTGTGTCATGAGATGTTCTCGCCATTTATTTGAGCTAAGTATACCAGTTTCGCCTTATGAATTATCTGACCATTTGAGTTCGTAATCGGTGTGGATAATCGAAAGCTCTTCTCTACCTGTATCACCAAATAATTTAACCTGAGCCTGCATCCATTCTTCGAAACGTTTTATCTTTGCTCGATGAAAGTAACCCGGAGGCGCACACAAAAAGTAATTGTATTTAGGCTTCAGCGCGATGTTTCCGATTCGCACCAATTTCTTTTCTTGTAAATAGCGGTATACCAAGCTGTGCTTAACAAGCGCGACACCTTGAACGGATAGTGCACCTTCTAACACAAAATGAGAGCCATCAAATTGCAATGATGTGCGGCCAGCTTTTACTCCTGCGACTTGTAACCAGAGATTCCAATCCATATCAGGCCAACGGTCTTCAATCAGTTCCGCTTTATGCAGATCGTCGATGTCATAGATACCGTGTTTCTCTTGATAGATAGGGTGACAAACCGGGTAAATGACCTCGTCCATCAACCAGCGTGATTCGATGTTTGGGTAGTCTCCATGACCATATCGAACACAGATATCGACATTAGAATCTTCAAATGTGACTAGCTTATTGGTCGGCTCAATTAACATGGATAGATCAGGGTGGCGATCGCGAAAGTCGCCTATTCTCGGTACGAGCCAATGCTGAGCAAAGGAAGGTACGGTAGAGATCGACAGCTGAGTCGGGTTAGGATCTTGGTTGATGCGTCTCACCCCATCTTGAATATGGGCAAAGCCTTTCTTCGCTTGCAGGTACAGTACTTCGCCTTCATGGGTTAATACTATTTTTCGGTGTTGGCGAATAAACAGATCTGCGCCTAACCACTCTTCAAGTTGGCGAATTTGTTGACTCACCGCGGCAGCAGTAACAAATAGCTTTTCTGCGGCGAGTTTAAAACTGCCAGTTTCAGCCGCAGTATAAAAATAGTAGATCCCTTGGAATGGTGGGGGGCGTTCTCTCACATTAGTTTTCCTTAACTGAATGCCAGTATCTATCGTTTGTCGATGTTGCTCTGTTGGTCGATTATTAACCATAACAAAGCAAAAGATCAACAGGGGAAAGGCTATGAATACGATCACAGCAACAGCAAATACCAACCATTCATTTTTGTCATCATTATCAATTAAGAAATTCTATTCTAAATTAAGCCTGTACTTTCAAAATCGTAGAACCAGAAAGCAACTGTCTGAGCTACCCGATTATTTACTGAGAGATATCGGTATTACGTCGGAACAAGTCGAGAAAGAACTGAAGAAGTCATTTTGGGAGTGATTCGAGGCAACATAGCTTTTAACTCGACGTTGCTTTAACTCAACATAGTTTTGTCGGTGTCGGGAGGTTTACGTTACCGTTCTATGTTGAGTTAGGTTTATGGTTTATATAAAGAAGTGGGAGATGAGATTTAACTTTCCAATAGCTCGTTTACTTCTTCGTGCAACCAATTGGTGAACGCGGTAATACGCTCTTCTCTCGGGGAGTTAGGATCAAAGCATAGGTTGACTTGAACCCCAGGTGTCATGCCTATATCAAAGGGCTTCACTAGCAAGCCGCGTTCGATGAAGTCACCAGCTAAGCTGTCTGTTGCCAAGCAAACTCCATGTCCTGCCATGACCGTGGTTAACCCCATATCAAAGGTACCGACTTCCATCCACTGAATGGTACTGCTTTGAGTTGATATGTTTGCTTGCCTAAACCATTCCTCCCACGGGAAACAACCGCTATCAAACTGAATCAACCAACATCTGAGGAGTTGTTCAGGTGATGTGAAGTTCAAAGAGTTTGCGAGTTCAGGGGAACAAAAAGGGTAAACCGGTTCGTTGATTAGCACCTCTAGAGTCAAGCCTTCTTCAACACACAGATCTTCGCCCTGCAGAATAGCCACATCAATCTCACCATGTTTTAAATTTGGGGTATCAGACCCTGTGAGCACCTTAATTGGGATTTCTGGGTGCTTTACCGAGAACTTCCACAGCCTAGGCAGTAACCAACGAGAAGCAAAAGAAGGGGGACTTCTAACAACAAGTAGCCCTTGAATAGGTTCTGATTGGATCTTGTTTAACCCCAGCAGAACCTCTTGAAATCCATCAGAGACATGTCTAAAAAGTGTGTGCCCTTCATGCGTCAAAGTCATTGCACGCCCCTTACGAATAAAGAGCTTACATCCAACCTGTTCTTCTAACTGTCGAATCTTCTGGCTGACGGCTGCTTGAGTGACGAACAGCTCTTCAGCCGCTTTGCTGTAATTGCTCAAGCGAGCCGCAACTTCAAAGTAACGGAGACCTGAAAGGTGACGCAGTCTATTGTCCATAATCTCAGCTTATAGTTTTTGTTAATAATGGTTGTTCGATTATCGAACAGGTTGTTTTCATAATAGCGATAAATAAACAGGGAATACAAGAGAGAGAACATGAAAGCAATAACCTGTTGGGTCGGTATATTTGTTACTCAGGTACTTAAAATCAATGATAATACTAAGGCGAGGAAGGCGACCAAATCTAGACAATTTGTTTGCTTGGAATCGTTAAGTCATAGAATGAGAAAGGATGTCGGCTTAGATTACGAGAGTAGTGATGCTGCGGATTATACTAAGTACTTATAATGTGAGCTTACAAAAAAGGAGCCATAATGGCTCCCTCTCGATTTTGATTATTCTTCCCAAACCACCAATTTATCTTTCGGCCAGTTATGACCGACTTCATGGTATTTCTGCTCAAGGATATGTCGCTTGATTTTGAGAGTCGGGGTTAACACGCCATTCTCAATGCTCCATGGTTCCTTAATCATCAATACACCTTTGATCTTCTCATGTGAACCGAGCTGCTCGTTCATTTTCTCGATAACGCGCTTTGTCGTTTTCTCATAGCGAGCTCTATCGAAATTAGGGAAGTCATGCGGTACCACAAGTAGGATAGGTCCTGGTAGGCCTAGACCTATCAAACACATCATTTCTACGCGGCTGTACTCAAACAGTTTGTTTTCGATTGGTACAGGTGCAACAAACTTACCTTTAGCGGTTTTAAAGGTATCTTTCTTACGCCCACGAATCGTTAGGTAACCTTCACTATCGATATCACCGATATCACCGGTATGAAGCCAACCATCCGAGTTAAAAGACTCTTGGGTTGCAATATCATTCTTGTAGTAACCAGAGAATAAGCCTTTGCCTCGAACTAGAATCTCTTCATCTTCAGCTATTTTGAGTTCGATACCCGGGCCTGCATTACCAACCGTACCAATCTTGTCAGCTCTGAATGGGTAGTTGAGTGTGCTGTAGGCGAAAGACTCTGTCATGCCCCATGCCTCGGTAATGTGCAGGCCAACACTCTCATACCATGCGAGTAGAGCGGGT
The DNA here is from genome assembly GCF_023161755.1 of Vibrio sp. 1CM23M. Taxonomy (NCBI): domain Bacteria; kingdom Pseudomonadati; phylum Pseudomonadota; class Gammaproteobacteria; order Vibrionales; family Vibrionaceae; genus Vibrio; species Vibrio sp. 1CM23M. The sequence continues at coordinate 252,584 of NZ_JALNTR010000004.1, read as the reverse complement.
GATACAGGTGCAGAACCACAGCCGAGAACACGAGCTTGGTCTAACCCTAAACCATCAGCAAGCTTCTTCTTAATGATGTTGTTGATAAACGGAATCTTCAATAAGAAGTTCAGTTTCTTCTGTGGCAACTTGTCTTGGATTCGCTGCTGGAACAGCGTCCATAAACGAGGAACTGAAATAAACAGAGTAGGACGATGCATTTTCACATCATCAATAAACGTGTCTAAAGACTCAGGGAAAGCCGTGACCACGCCACCCATGACTGAAGAACCAAAGATGTAAACGCGTTCTGTAATATGAGCAAGTGGTAGGTAAGAAAACAGGCGATCGCCGGGTTGGATACCAATATGGTCAATCAGTCTTTGAACTGACCATGTAAAGGCGCCGTATGTAAGCATTGCCCCTTTTGGTAATCCAGAGGTGCCGGATGTATACACTAATGACATTAGCTTGTCGTCGTGATGTTGAGGACGTTTGGTGGATGGTTCATGCGTATCGATCAGCTGTTCAAATGTGTGTTGGCATTTGGCAGCCGTATCGTATGGTAGAGAGATGCTGATCAAGTTCGGATTGTCATCCAATACCTTTTGGGTAGCAGCCGGATCATCTAGCTTACCTGCAATCACTATTTTACTTTCACTGTGCTCAATACAGTATTGGATGGTGTCTGCACCAGCTGTTGGAAAGATTGGGACGCTGACAAAATCTCCTAACATCATGGCAAGGTCGCAGATGAACCACTCTGCACAGTTTTTTGATACGAGAGCGACTCGATCGCCAGGTTGGGCTCCGAGTCCTTCTAATGCTGACGCCAGTTTCAGTGCTTTGTCGGCTACTTCTTTATAAGTAAATTCGACAAATTGGCGGTTAATAATCTGTTTCAAATAGACTTCATCTGGACGTTCTTCTGCCCATTTTAAAATCATGTCATTGGGTGTAGGGAGAGCTGTTGCTTGTTCTTGGCTAAACTCGTTAGGCTGAATCATTGTCTAACTCCATGTTTTTCGCTAAGTTATTTTTGGTTATTTTTGTTAAAATCATGTTAAATGTACCATGATTTTTTCTTTTAGGGAGTAAAATTAGCGTTTTCTGTTATCTGTGCAGGCACGTCTGTAACTTGCTGGGGTTACACCTGTCCTTTTCTTAAAAATTCTCGAAAAATACGACACATCCTTGTATCCACATTGATAGGCAATTACAGCAATTTTTGACTCGGTATCCGCCTCAATCAATTTTTTAGCTAGTAGAACTCTTTTATCACAAACAAAGTCTCTAAAGCTTACCCCAAAGTGTAGATGAAACTTTTTCGAAAAGTAGGTTGTTGAACAATGGCACTTCTCGGCGATCTCCGTTTCTCTGATTTCTTTGTTTATGTTATCCATAACATAGTTAACAACCTCAGAAGTAAACAATTTGGTAGGCAGTTGATTGTTGTTATTTATGTCTCTGTCGAAATCGAAGTGAGGTTCGAAGATATGCTGTGTTTTACGCTTAAGTTCTTCGAATGTACTGGTCAGATGATTACTGTTTGTTTCGATAATGAAAAATATATTCTTATGATTTCGAACGATATTAGGTAACTGGTCCGAGCAAATAATGACTATTCGCTTGTTCAAGTTTTCACAAATAGATAATGCCATTGTAAGTAGTTGAAGTTTATCCGGTCTATTCAAGATAAAAAATACCATTCTGACATCTAAGTTACTGATTATAGATATATCTTGCTTATAATTTTCAATGGAGAAGTAGTGATTTATTTTATTGATAATAACAGAATTAAATTCACTGTCTTTATCTGATAATAAAGGTGTTACTACTTTCATATAAATACCAACTCTATTTCATATTAAAATTAGCGTTTAAAAATAGATAAATTAAGATGCATAATAATTAGATTAGAAGTACCACAAAAAAGTGCAAGTAAATGGCAAGAAAATCCTAACCTAATATATCTCTCACCTCTAGATTTAGTTTACAGGTAAACAAAGCCTGATACACAAATCAAGGAGAGGTTATCATGGATAAGTTTTTGAATAATTGTAAAGAGTTCATGAAAGATGAAGAAGGGTTGACTGTAATCGAGTATGTAATCGGTGCAGCTTTATTGGTATTAGGTTTAACAACGGTGTTTTCTGGTTTGGGCAGCACTTTAGCAACCAAATTGAATACTATCGTTGCCGATGTCGGCACTACCTCGTAGTTCATAGCGTAATGGATAAGAAAAGGATTGGACAACAAAAAGGACTGACAACTATTGAGTATGTGATCGGTGCTGCCTCACTTGTCCTCGCTGTTGGATTCGTTTTTTCTGGGATGGCAGCGGCCTTACTTAGTAAATTCCAGAGTATCATATCGAGTGTGTGAATTTTATTTATGATTAATGAGCCTTCAGTTTTTTGGGCGTTGTTAATTGCAGTTTCGGTATACGATGTTGAGAAACATCGTATACCAAACAAAATATTGATACTGTTTTTGTTCGTGTACTTTTTGTCAATGTTTAACCGCAATTACAGCTTTGATGTTTTTTTAATGTCCTTAGTTGGATTCTTGGTGTTTTTTTGTTTTGGATTACTCTTATATTTCGTAAGAGCTATGTCAGCAGGAGATGTGAAGCTATTAGGTATTGTGGGTATGTATCTCGGGTGGGGACAATTACTTGATGCGTCGTACTTTATCTTACTTTCTGCTGGAGTGATCGGGACTTTCTACCTGCTATATAACTTTGCCAATTCAAGTAATTTCACTGTTAAAGGTTATTTTGAAAACAAGTTGATCGCGCTTGGTGGAGTCGCCCCTGTAATAGATAAAAGCGCGAGTTTTCATGCTAGGTATTCAAATAAGGTGACGATGCCTTTTGCACCCTCTGTTGTTATGGGATTGGCGATGTATAGCTACTTTACTTAAACCTGTTGTTGGTTAGCTTTATGGAGAGGAATAATATATGGATATTATAGGGCGTACTGCTCCAACAACTTTGAAACCTCAAATTTCAGCCCCTACTGTGCCAACATCTCTTGATATGTTGGGTGTTCCTGAAGTTGTTATTGAAAACCTCGTACTCAAGCATTTGTCTGCTTATCCTAAATCGGATGTGTTAGAGCTTTCTAATTATTTGTGTGTTGTTACCCATATAGTGGAAAGTGCTCTAGCCGTTTTGAGGAAGAAGTCATTAATTGAGGTGTTTCAACCTACTTCAGACCTTTCTCTTTCATCAGTCTCCCATAGTCATGTCCGTTACTCCCTTTCTGAGAAAGGACTTGAAGAAGCTGATCTTGCCTTTAAACGTGATGCTTATTTAGGGCCCGCGCCAGTTTCGCTTGACCAATACAGTGATGTGGTCAAACAGCAAGACCTGAGAGTAGAGCTAGTCACTAGACCACATGTCGAAGCTGCTCTGGATGATGTATATGGTGTCGACAAAATGATTTCAGTGCTAGGGCCTGCAATCAATTCTGGACGTGCTTTGTTGTTATATGGGCACGCTGGTACTGGTAAAACCTTTGTCGCGAGCCGTATTGTGAATGCTTTGCACACCTCTGTATTTATTCCTTATGCAGTCTATGCATTAGGTAACATTATCAAGGTGTTCTCGGCGCAACATCATAAACCGTTGGATAGTAACGGCAGCGATCAAAGCATTTCCCTCAAAGATCAGTACGACAAGCGTTGGCTTAACTGTGAGAGACCGAATATTCAGGTGGGTGGTGAGCTTACTATGGATATGCTTGAAGTGAATCATTCAGAAAATAGTCGAGTCTGGTTAGCACCAGTTCAAATGATGGCAAATAATGGGATCTTTATCATTGATGACCTTGGTCGTCAGCCCATGCCGGTGGATGCGCTTCTTAATCGTTGGATTGTACCGATGGAGTATTCCTTCGACTATTTGTCGCTGCCTAATGGTCAGCAGATAACGATGCCATTTGTATTAACTCTTGCCTTTTCTACCAATCTAAACCCCAAGAAAATAAGCGATCCTGCCTTTTTACGTCGTTTGGGTTACAAGATTGAATTCAAGCCACTTAATCAGCGAGATTATGAAGCTTTATGGATGAGTGTCGTTGCTGATAAAGAGGTAGAGCTTCAAGACGGTTTTTTTGAGCGTTTGTCTCAAATGCACACGCTTCTAAAAGTGCCACTTTTCCCATGTTTACCGAAAGATCTCGTTGGTATAAGCAAAGACATTCTTTCGTTTGAGCAACTCCCACCTGTTATCACATTCGATATTCTTTCCATGGCATGGGAAGTTTATTTTACCTCTGATGGACACGAGGAAGAGAATAATGAATAAGAGTCAAGTTTTCCTACTGTTTTTACTGTCCGTAGTATTCGGCTTAGCGGCTGTATTTTTTGCTAAGCAGTGGATGGATGATCAAGTTCAGCCAACCGTTGAAGTTGAAACGGTCGAGCGTCACCCCGTTGTTGTCGCATCACAAGAAATTGAAGCCGGAACTATTATCGAGGATCAGTTTTTAACCACCAGATTGATGGAAGTTGATTGGATTAATGAAAATAACTATTCGGATAAAGCAGAGCTGATTGGCAAGGTTGTTGCGAATACTGTCTATGCGGGAGAGGTGCTTCACAAGTTACGATTTACTGTACCAGGAGAAGGGTCAACGCTTGCAGCTCTTATCCCTGAAAATAAACGTGCGGTAACGATACGTGTTGATGATGTTATTGGTGTGGCGGGTTTCTTATTGCCGGGTAACAAGGTTGATATTCTTAATACGGTTTCTTACGGAAAAAACTCTGCAGCGACTCAAACAGTATTAAAAGACATTAAGGTTTTGGCTGTCGACCAAACGGCTAAAACGAAAGAAAACAGTCCGATTATTGTACGAGCGGTAACACTTGAGATGACGCCGAAAGAGGCAGAGAAACTTCTCACGGCTAAAAGCAAAGGCGATATTCAGCTGACTTTGAGAAACCCACATGAAGTTGAGAAAAAAGTGGTTCGTCGATATGTGCCTAGACCGAGTGTCACCATTATCAAAGGTACAGAAACATCTAATGTGCGCGTCAAGGATTGAGGTGAAATATGAGAATATTAATTGCGTGTGTTTTGAGCCTGATTTGTATTTCGACGGCCAGTGTAGCGGCGTTACAAACGGGAAAAACAGTCACGGTTCCACATCATAAATCTACGCATGTCGTGCTGTCGGGAAAAGCGGCGAAGGTTTCTCTTGGTGATCCTGAAGTTTTAGATATTGTAATTTTAAAATCAAATGAAGTGTTTTTAATTGGTAAAAAATTAGGTGCGACAAACCTAATGGCTTGGGACTCTCGAGGTCGGTTGATTGAGTCTATTAACATTGAGGTTACTCATGATCTTAATAGCCTCAAAGCTAAATTATATGAGTTCCTTCCTGATGAAACTATCGAAGTGCACAGTGCGCAGAACCGTCTATTATTGAGCGGTCAGGTCAGTAACCAACAACAAATGAATGTGGCGATGCGAATCGCAGAAACCTATTCGTCAGGGCAGGCTGCTGACGCATCAAAAGAAAGTGGAAGTGAACAAGCTGCAGCGACAGGTGTTATTAATTTGATGTCGATCGGAGGGGCTCAGCAGGTGATGTTAGAGGTAACGGTTGCTGAGGTTCAAAGAAGCTTGGTAAGAAAGTTTGATGCGAACTTCCATTTCTTCCAAACCAGTGGATCTGACTTTTCTTGGGGGGCGTCTTCAGTCCCTGCCGGTGTGTTAGGTGCAACCCCTATTTTCAATATTCCTACCTCTACTGATTACGGTATTTTAGGTTCTTTCATTGATAGTAATACATTGTTTACTTTCGCATTGGACGTAGCAAAACAAAATGGTGTGGCAAAAGTCTTGGCTGAACCGAACTTAACCGCGCTAAGCGGTTCAAAGGCTGAGTTTTTAGCGGGGGGAGAATTTCCCATTCCGGTGCCTGACGAAGATGGTATTACCATTGAATATAAAGAATATGGTGTAGGTTTAAAGTTCATCCCCACGGTACTCAGTGACAAAAAAATCAACCTAAACTTAGCGGTTGATGTGAGTGAGATTGCCAATAGTAGCTCGTTAACGATTGATCCTGGTACCACCAATGCGACTTACTTTATCCCTCCTATTACCCGAAGAAGTGCATCGTCGACGCTTGAGTTAGCCGACGGTCAAACCATCGGTATTGCGGGGTTGTTGAGTGAGAATGTTAGGGACATCAGTAACAAGATGCCCGGTTTTGGCGATGTGCCGATTTTAGGTCAGCTTTTCAATAGCCAAGAGTATGTATCTGGTGAAACAGAGCTCGTTATTCTTGTTACTCCTCGACTCGCTAAACCTATTGACCGAACGAAAGTGACGTTACCAACTGATGCCTTTGTTGATCCTAATGATTTGGAATATTACTTGTTAGGCAGAAGCGCTTACATCGCTGAACCGTCTGAATCTGATTCAGAACAATCTCAAGCTTCACAGGATATATCACCGACCGATGGTGGTAGCGAAGGCTCATTTGGGCATGATTTATAAGGGGATAGATATGACTAAAATAATGATGATCTTTCTCACAATGTTATTGGTTGGCTGTGCGAACGATGCTCGTTTAGGGCACTCGGTAGCACTAGTGAAAACAGAGCAAACGTATAACCCTAATGCGACCCAAGAGAATTTACTCGAAGTACCTGATGGTACAGGGGAGCGGATGCAGACTGGTTACGACAGATATGTTGGCAGAGGTGAAAATGATCTGTCCGGAAGTAGTAGCCAGATCTTAGAAGATTTTAACTAAATCTGGAGGTACTCATATGTTGTATCGAGTATCACAAAGCCCTAAAAAACAACAAGGCTTAGTTGCGGTGATGATTACCGCTGCCTTGCTGGTTTTTCTAGCTGTCTCAGCGCTAGCTATAGACATAAACCATATGGTTGTAAATAAAACGCGCTTACAAAATGCAGTCGATTCTGCAGCGTTGGCTGCCGCAACCATATTAGACAATAGTAAAGATAAAGATGCTGTAGACGCAGAAGTTGGTACGGCACTCAATGCCATGGCGGCTTCAACAGGGAACCAAGAAATTGATTTCTCGACCGCTTCTATAAGCATTGATTATTCGAATGACCCACAGGATTTTACTGGCACGGCGACGTTCGGTGCAAATGAAGATGTTTATGTGCGAGTTCGCGTAGATGCACTAGAGATGGATGAGTTTTTCATTCATATGTTTGGCCTTGATAAGGCAGTATCAGCAAGTGCCGTTGCTGGCCCCAGCTCAGGTCAAGATGTAGTTAATAACGTTGTACCCATTGGTGTGTGTATTGGTGATGGCACTTCGGATAACGATATTGATCCAGAAGATGGCTATCACGATGTGACAGGTGAAGAGATAGTTAATGTATTTGGCTATGAAGTCGGCACCGTTCATGCTCTTAAAGTAGGGGATAACAAACTATCTGAAATGGGTAATGGTAATTATCACCTATTGGATTTCGGCTCTGGTGGTAAAACAGTTAAAGAAGGTTTAGGTGGTAGTTATGAACAACCAATCAAAATTGGTGAAGATATCACAACCAAACCAGGTGGTACGGTTGGTCCTACAGGCGATGGTTTGAATACTCGTTTTGGAGATTATGGCGGTGGCTTATCGGCATCCGATTACCCTTCAGATTATGTAACTACAGAACCTACCAATGAAATAACGATTGATGCCGGTACGGGAGAGATCGATTCTGACGGAAGTTATACCTATGCTCAATATGAGTCAGATACCAACGCCTGCATAGCAAACGGTGGTTCTGGGTGTGCATCTAATGGTGTCGCTTGGCGTCGTATTTTGCCAATTCCTATGGTGGATTGCTCTGGTAAAAGTGGTGGTGCAACTGACTTTACCGTGCACAAGATTGGCTGTTTTTTCTTGTTGCAAAAAGCACCAACTAACAACTCAGGTACACCCGCCGTTTTTGGTGAGTTTATCCACTCTTGCAGTGTTGCTGGTGGGTCAGGTAGTACAACGTCGACAACAGAAGGGACTTATAAGATTGTTCTGTATAAGGACCCCGATAGTGGGGAATCTTGATCATGAAGCAATCTAATCAATTTCAACAGGGATTTGCTGCCGTAGAGATGGTCATTGCGACTCCCGTTTTACTGTTTTTTCTAGTCTTAGTTCTAGAGCTTGGCAATATTCTTGTTCACTACAATGTGATATCGAAGTCAGTGCAAAATGGCGCTCGTTATGCGGTTAGTGAAGTGTATGGAACCATTGGTGGAACCATCGCACCGACGTCTGAAATTCAGAATGTCGTGGTCTATGGTCAGAACAGCGCAGGAACAGCTGTATTATCTTCACTGACGGTATCGGATGTGACTGTAACCCCCCCTTCAGGAGACAGTTATGTACGAGTTAGTGTGACGTATGATTATGTTCCACTCTTCTTGTCTATTCCTTTTTCGAACGAGAGTTTTGCTGTTCCATTAAGTGTGACTTCCGTGATGAGGGTGCTGTGATGATAAGGCTTAAAAGACGAACCAAAGGGCTGGCCATTATTGAGTTCACTTTGGTCTCATCATTAATTTTTCTACTGCTCTTTCTCATTTTAGCGTTGGGTGCCTATATATTTTCGCTGCAAATGGTCAGTGAGGCGACTAGGAAGGCTGCTAGGTTAGCGACGGTCTGTTACGTCTTAGATAGAGATAATATTGCCGGAATGGTGGTGGATGATATTCCTCTTGTTGGGTTTACTAATGCGAACTTAGAAGTGGCTTACTTAGACGCGAGCGGGGGAGAGATTGCTTCTGATTTTGAAGCGAACTTTGGTGATATTAAATTTGTGCGTGCTAGGGCTACGGGCTATGGCATTCAGTTAATCAGTAACCTAAGCTTTCTAGGAAATAATGGATTTCTTGCAGCCCCTGCGTTTGAAACAATACTACCAGCAGAAAGTTTGGGAGTGGTGAGGCCTCAAACTGAAACTAGCCCTAATATATGGAATAGATGCCCATAAGCGGTTGTTTAAAAGGAGATAAATGTATGGGGGAAGCGATCAAAATAACGCCGAATGAAAACGATAAGGATATGACTCGTTTAAGAACGAATCTAAAGGTTTGGTTAGTCCATAGTACTGACGGCTTTCACTCGCATATGAGTCAAGAGCTAAAAAAATGCCGAAATGTTCATGTGACGTCGTTTTCTCTTGCGGCAATGAGTGAAGAGTACTTAAAAAGTGCGGATGTTCCAGAGCTTATTTTCGTTGAAGCTCACGGGAATTGGGCGCAAAAAATGGTTGAGTTGCAAGGGTATGATTTGTCTTTAGAAGACAAGGACTTGTCTTTAGTTGTGCTCGGTGATGAAAGTGATAATGGGTCACTAAAAATCGCACTGCGTTTAGGAGCTTCAGATTTTTTGTCTCACAATGTGACCCTATCAGACCTACTGCCACTCTTGAAGAAAACGGCCTCTGAAAAGCTTGAGAACTCCAGTTACGGAGAGTTTATCTTGTTTTTGAACACCAAGGGAGGGATGGGAGCAACCACCTTAGCGTTAAATACTGCCATTGAAATGGCCACGCAACATCCTAACGAAGTGCTTTTACTCGATATCGATCTTCAATTTGGCGTGATACCTGATTATTTGAACATAACCCCTACTTATAGTGTTTCGGATGCGATCAACAGTTCTAATGATTTGGATGAAATGTCTTTGGGGTCATTGGTAAATAAACACGAATCGGGTCTCCATGTTCTAAGCTTTAAGCATGAAAATAACGCAGATGATTTCGAACAGGCTCAGAAAATTGGCAGATTACTTCCAATTCTGCGTCGTTTCTACCCTTATGTGATCATTGACCTGTCTAGAGGCTTAGATCACGTATTTGCATCAGCAATATCACCCGCGACTAAAGTACTTTTGGTTTTGCAACAGAGCTTAGTGTCAGTAAAAAACACAAGCCGACTAATTAAATCTCTGAAGTTTGAGTACGGCTTACAAAGTGACTCAATAGAGGTCATTCTCAACCGTTATGAAAAGCGACATTCAATTAAGTTGAAAGACATTGAGCAAGCAGTGGGTAACCACGACATACACCTTATGCCAAATGATTTTAAAGTCGCGCTAGAGAGTGCCAACTTGGGGCAGCCGTTAGTTCAGTCGAGAAAAAAAAGCTCTATTACTCGCTCTATCATCGACTTATCTCATGTTCTTTCACCACCGGAGCAGGAAGAGAAAGGGTGGCTGAAAAAGTTGTTTTCATAATGGGTTGATGAAAAGTAAACACGAGGGATTGTGATGTTCTTTAAACGAAAAAATGTAAATCCAGAGTTTGAAAAAAAAGTAGAACAGATTTCGCATGATTCAGAAGATGCCAATCCTGTTGAACGTTTATCAAGTGTTGAGACGTCCAGTAACTCTCGGACAGAAGCGAGTGTTGAAAAGGAGAAAGCGATCGATGAAGCTCGAAAAGTACTGGAGCAAGAATTATCAATCAAACACTTCTTTCACAAGCAGTTGCTTGAAACGTTAGACTTAGGGTTACTTTCTAGCTTGGAGAAAGAGCGCGCCAAGCTAGATTTGCATGAAGCTATCGTTCAGTTGATGGCTGATGATGGTAGTCATGCACTCAGCGCAGAAGGTCGTAAGCGGGTCATCAAACAGATAGAAGATGAAGTTTTTGGCCTTGGTCCGTTGGAGCCCTTATTAGCTGATCAAACTGTATCGGATATATTGGTCAACGGCCCTAAAAGTGTTTACGTGGAGCGAAGAGGTAAACTTGAAAAAACACCCTATACTTTTCTTGATGATCGCCATTTAAGAAACATTATTGACCGTATCGTCAGTCAGGTTGGCCGTCGCATAGATGAAGCGTCACCTATGGTAGATGCGCGCTTAGTTGATGGTTCACGTGTTAACGCAATTATCCCGCCTCTCGCACTTGATGGCCCTTCCGTTTCTATCCGTCGCTTTGCTGTTGACCGTTTGACTATGGATAACTTGATTGACTATAACTCAGTGTCTCCTCAGATGGCTAAGTTTGTCGAAGCTGCGGTTAAAGGTGAATTAAATATCTTAATCTCCGGAGGGACTGGCTCTGGTAAAACGACAACACTTAACATCTTTTCTGGCTTTATTCCTCGAGATCAACGAATTATTACCATAGAAGACTCGGCGGAATTACAACTTCAACAACCTCATGTAATTCGCTTAGAAACCCGCCCTGCTAACCTAGAAGGGAAGGGAGAAATTAGCCAGCGAGAACTCGTAAAAAATACCCTGCGTATGCGGCCCGACCGAATCGTGGTTGGTGAGGTTCGTGGTAGCGAAGCCGTTGATATGCTGGCTGCGATGAACACGGGCCATGACGGCTCACTTGCTACCATTCATGCGAATACCCCTCGTGATGCCTTGAGTCGTGTCGAAAACATGTTCTCGATGGCTGGGTGGAACATATCAACCAAAAACTTACGAGCTCAAATAGCTTCGGCTATCCACCTTGTTGTTCAAATGGAACGCCAAGAAGATGGTAAGCGTCGTATGGTGAGTATCCAAGAGATCAACGGCATGGAAGGTGAAGTGATTACGATGTCTGAAATATTCCGTTTTCAGCGTAAAGGTATTGATGAAGATGGCAATATTATCGGTTATTTCACTGCAACGGGGGTTGTGCCTCAATACCACGACCAGTTAGTCAAACGTGGACTCGATCTGCCTTTCGAGCTCTTTAGTGAGACCAAAGGTTAAGGAGAGATTATGGACAATGTAAGCGTTTCATTAGGTCTATTGTTTATCGCAGTACTTTTTATTTCCCAAGCGTTGTTGTTACCTGCTGCAGGTAAGAAAGCGAAGCATAAAGAGCTGTCTCGCCGCTTGAAAGAGACGCAACGTAATATCGATGCAGAGAGTTTGTCATTACTCAAAGAACACTATAACAAAGAACTTTCCCCGCTGGACCGTAAGCTCATCGTCATCTCTTTTTTCGCGGGCTTGAAAAAAATGTTGGAACTTGCAGGTATGAAAGTGGCATTAAGCCGATTCTTACTGATTATTTCTCTTTGCGCTGTGCTGCTCTCATTAATATCGATAATGACCAACCAAGTATGGTTCATCAGTCTGGGGGCGTTCATTTTTGTTTGGGTTATCGCCTATCTATTTGTACAAAATCGAGTGACTTACCGAATGGCTCGATTTGAAGAACAACTTCCTGAGGCGTTGGATATTATTCGACGTGCCTTACAAGCAGGGCAACCGCTCGTTCAATCATTTAATGAGGTTGGCGAAGAGCTTCCTGACCCAATCGGTACCGAGTTTAAGAACACCTATAACTTACTGAATTATGGTTATGACTTACGTTTAGCGATTTTACAGATGACAGAGCGAGTACCCACCGTATCAATGTTGGCTTTTTCTAGTGCCGTAATGTTGCAAAAAGAGACCGGGGGTAACTTATCTGAGAACCTGCAAAAGGTATCAGAAGTACTTAGAGCGCGTTTCAAACTGGAAAGGAAGGTAAAAACACTCTCTGCTGAAAGTCGTTTATCAGCATGGATATTAACGTTATCGCCTTTTGGTTTGTTTTTCGCATTGAGGGTAGCTAGCCCAGAGTATATCGAGCCACTTTATAAAGACCCACGCGGTTTATCGATGGTCAGTGTCGGTATTGTTCTTTTGGCCATCGGGGCCTTGTGGATTAAAAAGATCATCAGCATAGAGATTTAACTTATGGAACTACTCAATATTGAAGTCTGGAAGCAGATGTTAGAAGAGTTTGGGATCAGCTCTCAGGTAGTTATTTATGCGATGATTTTGCTCACTACTGTCTTGTTAACATTGACTGTTGGGTTTCTGTTTTTAGGTGCTCGATCTCCTTTAGACAAGAAGCTTAGACAAATATCTGAAGAGGGAAGTGTCGGTGGCCGCAAACCCTATGATTTCTCAAATACGCTTGAATCATTAAGCCCTTTTTTAAGTAAAGGTAACAAAAAGGATAATGAAACTTACTCAGAAAAGCTGATGCATGCTGGGTTCCATGAGAAGAGTTCATTATCAGTTTTCTATGCGTTGAAGGTTTTATCTAGCTTAATAGGTATCGTCGCTGCTTTTATGGTCTATTACATATCGTTGGGCGGAGATTACAATAATTTGCTCATCATGACTTGTGTTTTTCTCGGAACATTCACGCCAAATATTGTTCTGAACAAGTTACAAAAAGAGCGTCAGAAAAAAATAAGAAATGGTGTCCCTGATGCGCTTGATCTTCTTGTTGTGTGTACTGAGTCTGGGCTTGGTTTTAATGCAGCCCTTGGCCGTGTCGCATCTGAGCTCTATGTCTCTCAGCCGGAGCTTGCGGATGAACTAGAGACTGTGTTTGCTAAAATCCAAGCGGGTGTCACCATGCCTGATGCGCTTAGGCAGCTTATCGAACGAACCGGTTTAGTCGAGTTGGAAGGTTTGGTTTCTTTGCTTTCTCATGCATCGAGAATGGGCGGAAGCTTAGCGCAAACGCTCCGTGACTATACTGAAGATTTTAGAGATAAGCGTCAGCAAGCCGCTGAAGAAATCGCGGCGAAAATACCGACTAAAATGTTATTCCCCATGTTGATATTTATTTGGCCTTGTTTTTTCATTGTCGCACTTGGCCCTGGACTCTTGATCGTAATGGACGCATTAAGTGCGCCGGGAGCAAGTTTATGATGCTATACAACAAGTTTATTCTTCTACTATTGCCAATTTTGCTACTTGGTTGTGCTTCTTCGGATGAGCCGACCAATCAATTTGATGCAGAATTGTATTCTGGTAAACCAATCGATTCTTTAACTAGTGATGATCCACCGCTAAATGAAAAAGAAGCAATTATGCGCGGTGACATTGCTCTGCGAGACAACAATATAGACTTGGCCTTATATGAATATATACGCTCTTTGTCCTTCCCTGAAAAAGAGTTTCACGATAAAACCTTATTCACTATTGGCCAAATACATTCGTCTCGCGGTAATTATGCGTTGGCCGAGAAAGCTTACCTAGCAGCGCTAGATTTTAACCCTGCCCACACTGAAGTACTGGAACAGTTAGGTGTTCTATACACCAAACAACGTCGTACAGATGAAGGTCGAAGCTATTTCTTTAAAGCGATAAATTCAGACCAAGTTCGTTTAAAAAGCAGTGAAACTATCCAAAACTACCAAGCGTTGAGCCAAAGTGAAGTGGCCAGTTTGAAGGTAGACAGCATGTCCCCAGCATTGGCTTACATGGGAATTGGTGTATTGGAAGATGTTGACGGAAAGCATCAGATCGCACAAGAGTACTTTAAAAAATCGCTGACGATAGACAAAAGTTCAGTCAAAGCTTTGTTGAATATGGGCTACTCTCATTACATGTACGGTAATTATAAGGAAGCGTATCAGTACACGCGCTCAGCTTTAGAGTTAGAGCCGAATAATGAAAAAGCTCAGAATAATCTGGCGCTTATTTATTTAGCCTCTGGCGATATTAAGAAGGCAACTAACGTGTTCATGAGGCACATGGACACACCGGAAGCGTTGAATAATGTTGGGTATTTCCTAATATTACAAGGTAAGCCGGATGAAGCCGTTCCTTACCTTCAGCAAGCAATAGACAAGAAACCATCGTATTACAGAGTTGCGAACGAAAACTTAAACAGAGCACTAGCGGAAGTGAGAGAGATGGAGCAATAGTCGTTTAAATTTTGGCTCAGTGAAAAGGATATTCATGTCGCCTAAAAGTGAGAGTTTTAATAAAGATATCATTGTTATCTCTGTCATTTGGCTAGTTTGTGCCACAGTTATCTTTATTTACAAGTGGGAGAGTGTTTCAGCTCTTAAGCTGAATGACAATGACGACTATATGCGTTTCGTTCAATTTCAGGATTGGATGGCAACTGGACATTGGTACCTAGAGCCAATGAATAATTTTAATGCCGCTGATGGCATTGTTATTCATTGGTCTCGCTTTCCTGATTTAATCTTATCGCTCGTAGCTTTTCCATTGTTGTTTATCGTCGATGATAATCTTGCTTATACAATATCCATTTCTCTTGTCCCTCTGCTTTACTTGCTACTTTTTTCGCTGTCATGCTTTTACCTAGCTGACCACCTCTTCGGTGCCAAGTATCGCTTTATTAGTATGATGTTTGCGATTTCTTCGCCTTCAATTATCCATTTTTTACCCGGTTCTATTGATCATCATAATATTCAGCTGATCTTCGCGGTCCTATTTCTAGCTTTAACGCCATTGAATCATGAGCAGTTGCGCCATGCGTGGCGTGTGTATGCGCAATCTATCTCGCTGTCTCTATCTTTATGGACGGGGCTTGATAATGTTTTGCTATTCATGTTTTTTTTCGCGATTTACACCGTGTATTACGGTCTTGTTCGCCATGAGTGGTTTGGCTATATCTCTAAGTTGTATGCGAGTTCCGCTCTGTTTGGGATTTGTGCGGTTTTATTAAATCGGCCTTACGATGAGTTTTTCGTTTTTAAGTACGACGAAATATCATTTGTTCTCATCATCCTTTTCTTCTGTGGCTGGCTTTTCGTTAATGTTTATCATCGGTTTATGAATGAAGATAACAGTCTACTGCAAAAGGTTTTTCTGTTCGTATTTCTAGCTGTTCTATTTTTAATCCCAGTGGCAGTGCTTTATCCATCACTCAGCAGTGCGTTGTTAATTGATTACCCTCCAATACTTAAAGTCTATTGGTTAGACCAAGTGACAGAAGCGAAATCGGTCGTTAGATATGTCGCAAGTCATGGTTTTTTCTCGATAGAGAATTACGCTTTGCTCGTGATTCCTGCCACTTTGTATCCACTTTTTAAGCGTAAAAATCACCACTGCACAATTTTGTATCTCATCTTTATGTTCAATTTAGCCCTTGCGATCTTTTGGCAGATTAGAGTCATGAGGTTGTGTTTCGTGCTAGCTGCTCCCCTGCAAGCATACGTGATTCTTCAGTTAGCTGATTACATCCGTTCCTCCATCATAAAAGCAACGGTTATTACTTCTGGAGCACCACTAGCGGTCGCCTTTGTCATTCTCGCGTTGTCGCCAACCGAAGAAATTACAACTACCCTTGATCAAAAGGAGCAATCGCTGAAGATTCATAAGGTGTTAAAAGATAACGATATAAATTCGCACACCATACTTTCAGGGATTGAAACGGGGGCTCCAGTGTTAGCAAAAACGGATAATCGAATTATTGCTGCTCCTTACCATCGAAATATTGTAGGGAACCAATTTCTTATTGAGGTGATGCTAGAGGAAGATCTGAGCTTAGCCGAACGGAAAATCATAGAGAAAAGCATCGATATCATTGTTATTGGCAATGATCCGCATTTGTTGATTTTAAAGGACTCGGCTAGCGAGGAGGCATTGATCAATAAGCTGTACAGCTCAGATACGCCGACTTGGTTGGAGGTTGTGCACGACAACATCGAAAGCGGTTACCGAGTATTTCGAGTTAGGGGGAGTACATGAAAGAACAAACCATTGCAGTGTTACTCCCGTGCTTTAACGAAGCTGGGGCTGTTGGAAAAACTGTGGCAGATTTTCAATTGGCTTTACCCAGCGCAACTATTTATGTGTACGATAATAATTCTACTGATGGGACGGTCAAGGAGGCGTTACAGGCTGGTGCCATTGTTCGTCATGAATCTCGTCAAGGTAAAGGCGAAGTTGTGAGGAGGATGTTTTCGGATATTGATGCTGACATTTACATTATGGCAGATGGTGACGATACCTACGATGCGTCAATATGCCCCACATTGATCGATCAGCTCGTAACTGAACAGCTCGATATGATCATCGGTAGCCGAGAGCGTTCTTCAGGGGCTTACCCCAAAGGACATATTTTCGGTAATAAGATGTTCTCGACACTTATCAACCGAGGGTTCGGCGCTCAATTGAGTGATGT
Source organism: Vibrio sp. 1CM23M (assembly GCF_023161755.1). NCBI lineage: Bacteria > Pseudomonadati > Pseudomonadota > Gammaproteobacteria > Vibrionales > Vibrionaceae > Vibrio > Vibrio sp. 1CM23M. Next base: position 235,702 of record NZ_JALNTR010000004.1, on the reverse strand, counting down.
ATTTTCGGGCTATCGAGTTATGAGTCGTAGGTTTGTTAAAACAGTTCCAATTTTTAGTGATGGCTTTCAAATTGAAACGGAATTAACCGTACACGCGTTGCACCATAATATGTCAATCAAAGAAGTTCCAACTAAGTATCATTCAAGACCTGAAGGCACTGCTAGCAAGCTGAATACATTGAGTGATGGTATTAAAATCCTTAACTTTATTTTGTTCTTATTAAGAGACGTAAAGCCGATGTTTTTCTTCGGTGTGTTGTCAGTGTTGCTTTGTTTTATTTCATTAGGATTAGGGATTCCCGTTATCCTAGATTTTATCGATACAGGGTTAGTTGAAAGAGTACCTACTGCTATTCTGTCTAGCTCAATTGCACTTATTGCGGTGATGTCTTTCTTTTGTGGCTTGATACTCGACAACGTGTCACGAGGTAGAAGAGAGATGAGAATCCTCTCAATATTAAGAAGTCACGATCACAAGCTATCAAAATAGGGTTCTGGTATGAGAATAAGCAAGGACGAAGATAAAGAATGGCTCAACTATTTATCTCGATTCAGTGACGAATATGATGAGCGGGTTTACAGCGGAAATACAACGGGTTATGTGATGAGAGCTGGCCATGTAGCGTGTGAAAAGCCATTTGGTGAAAGTGAACACTTTTCGAGAGTATTAGAAGTGGGATCCGGAACGGGTGAACACTTACTGCATGTTAAGCACACTTTTGATGAATATATTGTAAGTGATGGTGATGCTGCGGCACTTGAGTTGGCCCAAAAGCAGCTCAATCATATCAACTCTTACGATAAACTTACTTTCGATGTGACCAATGCTAGGCAATTAAACTTTGAAAATAATAGCTTTGATCGAGTGATTGCAACTCATATATTGGAACATTTGTATGAGCCCCATTTAGTTATCAAAGAGTGGTTAAGAGTGTTAAAGCCCGGAGGGACTCTTTCGATTCTGATTCCTACTGATCCTGGAGTAGCATGGAAGATTGGTCGGTACTGTACGACGAGGAAGCAAGGTCTGGCAAAAGGTTGGAATTACGATTATATAATGGCAAGAGAGCATGTAAATCCATGTAATAATCTAATTGCGTTCTTAAGGTACTATCTTCCTGAACATCAAAAATCATTTTGGCCGATGAGTTTTGTGCCTCTTATTGACTGCAATTTATTCTTTAATTTTCACGGGATTAAGCCTGATTCTAGTTCTGAAAAGAAGTAAGAAGCAAGCGACTCGCTCACTTCTTACTATAAATCTTTAGACTGCTAAACCTGTCATTGCGCCAAAGACCATGAATAATCCGACAAGCCCTACAATAGGTAACTTCAGGGTTTTCAATAACCACACACCGATAATTATCAGAGCGAAGTCTATGCCGCTGCTCACTGCACTTGTGAAGATAGGTTGATACAGGGCTGCAAGTAGTAGACCTACAACTGCCGCATTCACACCAGTAAGAGCGCCAGCAACCAGAGGTTTGCTCGCAATTGCTTGCCAGTTTTTCAGTACACCTAGTAGTAATAAGAAGCCCGGTAAGAACACAGCAATCGTCGCTAACAGTGCGCCTGTGATCGGTGCTGACGGCATCAATACATAACCTAAGTAAGTCGCGAGTGTAAACATAGGCCCTGGTACTGCCTGTGCTGCTGCATAACCTGTTAGGAAGGCATCTTGCGATAGTTGGTCGCCAATACCATTTTGTAGCAATGGGAGTACCACATGGCCGCCACCGAATACTAAGCTACCTGCTTGGTAGAATAGGCCAAACACTTCAATACCTTGAGAGTAAGCACTGAATAGAGGTAGACCAACCAATAACCCAACAAAAATCACGAGAGGCGTTACCGATATTTTTTGTGTTGAAGGTGTCGTTTTTAGCTCTTGAGACGTCAAGAACTTACTACCAACCATCGCTGCAAATAGAAGCACTAAAACTTGAGGCCAGATGCCTGGAATCAGTAGTAGAACAATCGCGGTGATCACACATAAAGCGGTCGCTATCTTCGATTGGCAAAAGTTCTTGTACATACCAAAGGTTGCATCAGCTACAACCACTACCGCTAACAACTTAAGCCCGTGAATGATTGAATTGAAAAGTGGTGCTTCCAATAGTTGGTTGCTCACTAACGCCAATATCAACATCAGAATCACAGATGGGGAAGTGAAGCCGACAAATGCAGCAATAGCACCTGTTAATCCACCTTTCTTGTAGCCAACCGCAAAGCCAACCTGACTTGAACCTGGGCCCGGTAGAAATTGACTAAGAGCGACAATCTGCCCGTATTCTTCGTCGGACAACCAATTCAGTTTCTCAACAAAGGTTTTACGGAAGTAGCCAATGTGTGCAGCTGGTCCACCAAAGCTAATCCAGCCAAGCCAAAAAAAGGTTTTAAAAATTGAAAGCATGATCGATTCCAGATAAATATTTAGCGTAATGTAGGTGGAGTTAGACTATGATTCAAATTAATTATTTTAATTATGAACATGAATGAAATGGGTTGCTTGGTATGGCTGATTTTAATTGGAAAGGGATCGACCTTAACTTGTTGATTGCACTGCAGGCTTTGTATAAAACGAATAGCGTGAGTAAGGCTGCCGAGCGTTGTTATGTTAGCCAATCTGCGATGAGCCATAGCTTACAAAGGCTACGAAAGTTGTTTGATGACCCTTTGTTTGAGCGTGTAGGTAGCAAGATGGAGGCGACCGATCGAGCCATTGAACTATCAAGCACCGTGGACACGCTACTGAATACCATCCAGTCTGAAGTTCTGTTATCTAAACATTTTGAGACCGAGAGTTTCAAAGGTAGTTGGAAAATAGGGCTGACGGATTACGCAGAGCAGATGTTTGGCCCAATGATATTCGATTTGATCAAAGAAGCTTCACCAAACTCTCAAGTCGCATTTTTTAACGTTAATCGAAGCAACTATCAACAAATATTTGAAGAGGCAAAGCTTGATATCTCGATAGGTAGTTTTGGAGAGGTGCCTAAGCTGTTTGGTATCGAGCAACTCTACACCGAGCAGCATGTTTGCTTACTTGATAGCTCAGTGCTTGGTGTTGAGCTACCGATGTCGCTAGAGACATTTGTGTCTGTCGAGCATGCATTAGTTTCCCCTAATGGTTCTCTAAAAACGGGCGTAGACCTTAAATTAGCTGAACTTGGTTATACGAGAAAAGTGGCGATTGCATCGAGTAATTTTTTGACGGTAAAACGACTGATAAGTGGCAGGAAGTTGCTGTGTATTGTGCCTAAATTGGTCGCCCGAACAGACCCTAATGTTGACAGCTCATTGATAGCGGTTCCGCCTCCTATAGATGTTCCTGATTTCGATATACAGCTTGTTTATCGCAAAGGAAAGCAATTAGACGATAAAAACACGCACTTGAGGAAAGTAATTACCCAAGCGGTAGAGGTTGTCATTGCTGAAGGCTGATTGGGGCTGAGTTCTTTCTGAGTAAGTAACCGATCAAGTGCCAGAGGATAACAACAAATAGAGTGCCGACATAGCCATCGATGGCGTAATGCCAGGCTAGATGAACAGAGCCAATTTGAATAAAGAAGGCGTACAGCCATGCTGTGTAACCGAGTTTCTTATTTAGTCTGAATGATGCCATCGCTATCAGCACAGATATTGTTACGTGCATACTGGGCATGGCTGATATTCCAGTCCCTATATCCCCAATACCTCCTTCATAACTTGCCCATAAGGCATCTTGAGTGCTGAGAGCCCACAAAGAAAACAAACCACGCTCAGTGAGTTCTGCGCTCTGCATGTCTAATCTTTGCATCAAAGAGAGATACAAATCTTGGTCATTGAAGTAGCTAATATAAACAGGTCCAGCCGATGAAAGAAGGGTCGCCATAATGTTGCCAATGATAAACCACGAGCTCAAGAAGGTGAGCAAAAACTGGTTACGAAGTTGGTCATCTTTACGGTGAATAACAAAGTAAAGTAGCATCCCCCACATGATAAAAAACCATAAGTTATACAAGATATTGATGGCGAGTGAAGCTATCGCATTAGGCAGGAAAAAGTGGGTAATTTCCCAAGGTGAAATGCCAAAGTGCAGCCATTTATCTAGATTGTAGAAATCGAGATCTAAAAAGTATGGATTAAGGTAAGGGATTACCGATTTTAGGAAGGTGTAGCTAGAGAACGAGATATTCAAAACGAGCATCAACAGAACAAAATAGATCGGCTTTGATATCGGGAACAACAGTGTTCTGATTTTCTTGATAAATTGTTTTGTGGGTCTTTTTTCTCGATTAAACAACAGGTAGCAGTAGTAGTATGTTGCCCATAATATAAAGGTGACATAGCAGACTGTCGCCAAAATCTCTAAGTAGGTATAGATGTTGTACCGAACTTCGTGAGGCACGAAATAATTTACAATCAGTGTTACCGGAGTTGTGAATGCAACATAGTACAAAATCAGTTTGTTTCTTCTGAATTCATAAAGTAAAGATGATAACAAGCTTGATTTATCTTTTTGAGGAATGGGTTTAGCGGTTGTCGTCTCTGGATCCATGTAACCCCTCATCAAGATTTCCTATCATGATTAAAGGTTAGTTCATTTAAGCTCCTTTGCTACTTTAGCTTTATTCGCTTTAGCAAAAATAAACGAAATAATTCCTTCCATTTTTCACAACCCGACTATACTTAATTTACGACTCAAAGCAGTCGTAAAGAATAGGCTTTTTGATTTACCTAAGTAAAAAAATTGGTTATATCTTCATGATATAGCTTAAAAATCTACCAGGCTAAACGGACTTAGTTGGTCTTAAAAGCGCTAGCTCCCCCTAGCGCTTTTTTCTTTCAGTTGGATTCTGGTAATAGGCTCTGAATCTTCTTCAGCAGTGTTTCGATCTCTTGTTTTTCATAACTGGCAGTCACCTTAGACTGGCTACTTTCTCTCGCAAGCAGTGTGGTTTCGATATGATGTTGTAACAAGGCATCTTGCGAGTTGGCGTTGAGCTTCTCTGCAAGTCTCACCGCTTGCTGTCCTATTCTAGTGAAATCTTGTTTGATGGTTGTAAGTGGCGGATTGAAGAATGCGCTGTCTTCTATGCCATCAAAGCCGACGACCGCAACCTTGTCAGGGACTGAAATCTGCAATTCTTGCAGAGCGCGTAAAACCCCTAATGCCATTTGATCACTGGCGACCAACACAGCATCAAACCGGATTTGTTTCGCGACGGCGTCTCGAATGCCAAGGTAGCCACTTTCTGCTTGCCAGTTTCCTTGATGTTGAAATTGTATCTGACAGTTTGCGTCTGCTAGCACACCCAACCAACTTTGAAGACGGATTTGTGAGGCACTGGACTCATTAGGCCCGCTGATCAACAAGTATTCACTGCGACCATTTTCAATAAGATGTTGAGCCGCCAGCTTTGCGCCCTCGGCATGATCGCCGCATATATAGTTAACTTGGCTGTTGGAAGGGACATCAATGAAGATGAGGTTTAAGTGTTGATATTGTTCTACCAGCAATTCGGCGTCTGCACTCTTTAAAGGCACATTGAGAATGATGCTGTCGACCTGTTGGGCGATCAGTTCACGAATGGCTTCGCGGGTGTTGGTGAGATTTGGTTCTGATACCACAGAAAAAGCGGTGCCATACCCCATATCGTGAGCCTGCATTCGCACACCATTGGCGATCATTGCGGCGCCGTGTAAGGCCATGTCGAGAGTCACTAACCCTATGCTGGTGGACTTGGAGCGGCTGAGCATTTGAGCACCTTTATTGGGCACATATCCAAGCTTTTTTATCGCAGCATTCACTTTGTTTCGAGTGGATTCTGCGACATCTTGCGAGCCGTTCGTCACCCTTGATACTGTTTGAGTCGATACGCCAGCCAGCTTCGCTACATCTTTAAAAGTTACACTCATCACACCGTCCATCGAATATTCCCGTCGTTCGATGAGCTTATCCAATTTAGCGAAATGAAACTCTGCTCCCTTTCAAAAAAATGTCATTTGAAACATTAAATATGTTTCCGAAAACAGTCGATCTTGTGCAAATTTTAGCAACGAATAAGTGTTTTTAGATCACGTTATTTAGCCATATTGGTACTAATTTCAGTCTTCAGGTTCACTATTGATCTTAGTTTATGTTTACGAAAACAATAGAGATTGGCTATGAGCGAATTTATTCATCTAACAAGTAAAAACCACAGTTTGATCATCAAATCGGGCCGTACTCCAGAGGTTCTTCACTGGGGCGCTAAGATCGCCAGTATTGATGAAGATCTTTTGTTATCAACCGAGAGACCGATTTCTCAAGCACGCCTTGATGTCGATGTACCGCTTTCTCTTTGTCCTGAGTTGGGTAGCGGTCATTTTAATGCACCGGGAATTGAAGGGCATCGTGATGGTTTTGATTGGGCTCCCGTTTTTAACACCGTCTGCGTAGAAGCTCAGGATCAGCAAGTCACTTTTGTTCTAGAAGACACCGTGTCTAAGCTTGAATTGACGGTCGAAATTAAACTGGATTACGAATCGGATGTGGTTCAAAAGCGCGTCACAGTAACCAATAAAGGGGACAGTAAATACTCTTTAAATAAGCTGTCATCAACGTTGCCGCTGCCAAATCACGCCAATGAATTGATGACGTTTCATGGTCGTTGGTGTCATGAGTTCCAAACGCAACGTCAGCGTTTTGAACACGGTGGTTTCATGCAAGAGAACCGTCGCGGTCGAACTTCACATGAAAACTTCCCTGGCATGTTTGCAGGAACGCAAGGTTTCTCAGAGCAGAACGGTTTGGTGTGGGGCTTCCATCTAGGTTGGAGTGGCAACCACCAAATGCGTGCTGATGTCCGCAGTGATGGCCGCCGCTTTGTACAAGCGGGAGAGTTATTGTTAGCGGGCGAATCGATTCTAGAACCAGAGGCAACTTACCAGACACCTTGGCTCTATGGCTGTTACAGCAATTCTGGTTTGAACGGTATTACTCAACGTTTTCAGCAGTTTGTTCGTGACAACATTATTCAATTCCCTACCGATAAACCTCGCCCAGTGCACTTGAATACTTGGGAGGGTATCTACTTCGACCATAAACCGGAATACATTATGCGGATGGCAACCGAAGCCGGCGCGATGGGTGTTGAACGATTCATTATTGATGATGGTTGGTTTATTGGTCGTGATGGTGAACGAACGGCATTAGGCGATTGGTATCTCGATGAAGTGAAATACCCAAATGGCTTAGAACCTGTGATTGAACACGTTAACCAACAGGGCATGGAGTTTGGGTTGTGGGTTGAACCTGAGATGGTCAGCCAAGACTCAAACCTATACCGTAACCATCCTGATTGGGTACTAGGTTTACAAGGTTATCATCAACCCTCTGGTCGTTGGCAGTATGTTTTAGACTTGCAGAATGAAGCGTGCTTTGACTACTTGTTCTCTCGCCTTGATGCGCTTCTGACTACGTACAATATCGGCTACTTAAAGTGGGACATGAACCGTGAATTAGTTCAGCCGGGTCACCAAGGTAAGGCTGCGGTACATGGTCAAACTCAAGCCTTGTATCGTCTCGTTGATCAACTGAATCAAGCACACCCTAAGGTCGAGATTGAATCTTGCTCATCAGGCGGTGGTCGTATTGATTTTGAAATCCTTAAGAGAACACATCGATTCTGGGCATCCGATTGTAACGATGCATTGGAGCGCCAAGCGATTCAAAAAGGCATGAGCTACTTCTTTCCACCAGAAGTGATGGGCGCGCACATTGGACCTGCTGAGTGTCACTCAACCAATCGTCGTCACAGTATCAATATGCGTGGTGTCACCGCTTTGATGGGGCACATGGGCGTTGAGCTTGACCCGGTTAAAGAGTCGCAACAAGAGAAACAAGCTTTCTCTCACTACATCTCTCTGCACAAGCAGTTCCGCCATATTTTGCATTCAGGTCGTAGTTTCCGTATGGATCCTGCGGACAAGAACCAGAACATCTATGGGGTGCAGAATGATGATGAAATGCTGATCACCGTGTGTCAGTTGGCGATGCCAGAATATGCTCTGCCATCACCACTTCGTATTAGCTGCGTGGAAGACTGTGCGCTGTATCAAGTGAAGTTAGTGGAGATGCCACAAACCAGTTTCCAACTCATGAAACAACGCCCTCAATGGTTAGATAAAACACTGACTTTAAGCGGCGATAACCTCAAAGAGATTGGATTGACCTTACCTATTCTCGACCCAGAGTCTGCCTTGATTGTGCATCTAAAAAAGATGTGAATCTCTGACTCTGAGTACCCCTACAAATAAAAATCTAAATATAAAAATTATAATCGGCAGCGAGGTATTGCTGCCGCAATAACTCTACTTAAGGAAAACAAAATGTCTATTACCGTTCTGTTGTCATTTTTGTTATTTACTGGGTTTGTAGTCGCGTTTACCTACAACAAAGTGAAAAATGACAAAAACACCTCACAAGATGGTTTCTTTCTTGGCGGAAGAAGCTTAACCGGCGGCTTAATCGCCAGCTCACTTATCTTAACGAACTTGAGTGCCACCAGTTTCGTGGGTATGAGCGCACAAGCTTACACCCACAACATGAGTGTCATGGGGTGGGAAGTGGCCTCTGGTGTCACCTTGGTGATCATCGCTTTGATGTTGGTTCCTCGTTATTTAAAACAAGGCATCACCACTATTCCTGATTTTTTAGAGAGCCGCTACGACATGTCGGTGAAGAAGTTTGTGACTTTACTTTTCTTGTGCCAATACGTGATCAACATTTTGCCTACCACACTTTACGCGGGCGCCGTTGTTTTGGGTGAAATCTTCGATGTTCAGGCCTTACTAAATATTTCAGAGTTTAGTTCAATTGCACTGATTTCGGCGACGATTGGTTTACTTGGCTTCTTTTACGCGATTTATGGCGGCCTAAAGGCGGTTGTGATTGCAGATACCATTAATGGCGTAGGCTTGATTGTTGGCGGCATGATGATTCCAGTATTCGGTTTGATGGTATTGGGCGAAGGTAGCTTTGGTGCTGGCCTAGATATTCTGCTTTATGCCGCGCCAGAGAAGCTTCAATCGGTGGGTACAGAAACCGATCCACTGCCGTTCTCAACATTGTTTACTGGTCTGCTTCTGGTGAACTTGTACTACTGGGGTACTGACCAATCCATCATTCAACGTGCACTAGGTGCTAAAAACCTGAAAGAAGGTCAGAAAGGGGTTATCCTTGCTGGTGCAATTAAGGTTATCTCTCCGCTGTTCCTAATTATTCCAGGCATCATCGCGTTCCACATGTTTGGTGCAGATGCCGGTAATCCAGACACTATGTACACGCGCTTGGTAAACGAAGTTTTGCCTAAGCCGTTGGTTGGCTTCTTTGTCGCGGTTATGTTTGGTGCCATCCTAAGTACATTTAATGGTGTGCTTAACAGTTCGACCACTCTATTTGCATTGAATGTCTACAAACCTTTGTTTGGCCAAGGTAAAACGGATGAAGAGCTAGTGGGTAAAGGCCGTATCTTTGGCGTTGTGATCGCGATTATCTCGGTATGTATCGCACCATTCATCATGTACGCACCAGAAGGTTTGTTCCAATACCTACAAATGGTAGCGGGCTTCTTCAGTGTGCCAATCTTCACTATCGTGTTTGTGGGTTACATCTCTAAACGTGTGCCAGCTCTAGCGGCTAAAGTGGCATTGGTGGTATTTGTAAGTTCATACGCTGCGATGCAGTTAGTGTTCAAAACACCTATTCACTTTTTACACCAATTGGCGATTCTGTTTGTTGTATGTACAGCGCTGATGTTCATCATTGGCTACTTTATGCCACGTGAGTCTGAGTACGTGATGCCAGTCAATGAGAATATTGATGTGACGCCTTGGGAGTTCCGTTTCGAGGCTTCGGCTATCATTCTCTACATGGTATTAGGTGCTTACGTGATGTTCTCTGATGTGGGCTTTGTATCTGATGATCCAACTATCATGCAGGTTTACGGTGTGTGTGGCATCGTGATGTTAGTCGGTATTTTTGGCCGATTAGCAAAGCGTAAGAAAGGACTTGCGACCGCGTAGATGAGTTAGGGTAATTAAAAACGAAAACGCCGCTCTTTGGAAATAGGAGCGGCGTTTTTCGATCTTGTGAAGATAAATGGAAGGCTAAAAAGTCTAAAAAGAGAATCGAGTCCATTTCTTAGCTCGCCAGCGATAGGCCATAATGATTCCGCGGAACCACTCGTCCATCGCGATTGCCATCCAAGCCCCCAATACGCCATAACCCCAATGCACGCCAAGCAAATAGCTCATGGCAACCCCAATGCCCCACATGCTGAGAATACCCATTTTGATCGGGAATTTAATGTCGCCAGCAGCCTTTAGACAAGAGATAAAGATCAGGTTAAATACTCGGCCAGCTTCAAGAATGATGGAACCTGCAATCAGTGCAGCCGTTAACGCAATGATCTCTGGATCTTGCGTGAACAGATCGAGAATTTCGAACCGGAACACATATACCATGCAGGTAATCGCGGTTGACGCGATAAAGCCAACCACAAAGTAGCGTTGCACGCGCTTGGTGATCTCGTCGATCCAACCCTTACCAATGTAATAGCCTGTTTGAATTTGGCTGCCTTGACCAATTGCCAGTGCAAACGCAAAAGAGAGGCGAGCGATGTTTTGTGCGTAAGTAAACGCAGCCAGTGAAGAGGTGCCCATCTGCACTACAAAGAAGGTAATGCTGATCTGAGCCATGTTATAAGAGAGCACTTCTCCGGCGTTCATCGAGCCGATCTTAATGATTTTTTGATAGATGGCTTTCGGCACAGATTTAAACTGCTTCACTGGTAGATCAATCCCTTTGCTTCTGACCACACCAATCAAGATCAACATCCCGATTACTTGGCTAATGACGGTCGCGGTCGCAACTCCTTGCACGCCGTATACAGGCAAACCAAAAGGTTGATATAAGGCACAGTAGTTACCGAATACGTTGATAACGCCTGCAATCATATTGATCACCATTGGTGACTTTGAATAGCCATGACTGCGCAAAATAGTGGTGAGAACCACACCTATGGTTACATTGAAGGTGAGAGCACCACTGATGAACAGGTATTCTTGCGCGTACTGTTCAACTTGAGGTTCGAGTTGATAAAGCGGGATAAAATATTCAGCAACAAGAACGGCAATCACACTCAGTAGCACACCTGCAATAATGGCTAGAATGATACTTGCTACACCCACGTGAGCGCTCTCTTGAGTGCGGGAGGCACCGTTGTACTGCGCGATTAAAATACCCGTACCACTGCTGACCATGGTCGAAACAATGATCAGGAAAAAGGATATCTGAGAAATAACACCAACGGCAGACACAGCTTTGTCCGAGTATCCCGATAGCATGAATACATCACTGGTGTTGAGTGCGGTTCTTAAAAGAACTTCGATAAAAATTGGCCAGGTGAGCGCAACGATTCCCATACGTTTGTTTAGGGTGGAATCAGCATTAGGCATTTAGGTTTTCTCAAAAAAGGGGTAGGCGACACTATAGTTTAGCGATTATTTAGTAAACGACTATCAAATTAATGTCCGGAAGGCTAATAAGGATAAATAAAATTTGAATAAGTCTTCAGAAACCAATGTTTCAATGAGAGTGATGAAATTTTTGAGCGGGATTTCATAAGCCATTAAGAGGAACAAAATGGGAGCAAGTAATTGCTTGAAATGAACGGAAAGTGAGTTTGAAAAATGGCAAAGCTAGCGACATCGAGCTAGCTCTACCGTTTTAAAGTCTAGTTAATTCGTTGCCCTTGATCATCGAATAGGTGGCAATCTTTTGAAGAGAAACTCAGTTCAAGTGATTGGTATCGAGTGACCTCTTGGTCTCCTGGTAGGTGTACCTTAAAGCTATCCACGCCACAAGACTGGCCAAACATATAAGTGCTGTTCCCTAGTCGCTCGACCACCTCACTTTGAAATTCAATGGTGATATCGGAGCCGCTGTTAATCTCTAAATGTTCAGGTCGAATGCCTAGCGTGATGCTTTGTCCCTCTTTTAATCCATCACTTGGTAAGGGGAGGGTAATTTGGCTGACACCGTTAACAGCGAGTTGGGCGTGCGTTTCTGAGGTGTTGTTAACAACACACGGTAAGAAATTCATTTTCGGTGAGCCAATAAAGCCAGCCACAAATTCATTTTGTGGAGAGTGGTATAGATCGAGTGGAGAACCGACTTGTTCAACACGACCATCTCTTAATACCACGATCTTGTCTGCAAGCGTCATGGCTTCGACTTGATCGTGCGTGACATAAATCATGGTATTTTGCAGATCTTGGTGCAATTTGGCGATTTGTAAGCGCATATCGACACGAAGTTCAGCATCGAGGTTCGAGAGCGGTTCATCGAATAAGAATACGCGAGGGTTGCGAACTATCGCTCGGCCGATCGCTACACGTTGACGCTGCCCACCTGACAGTTCTTTCGGTTTACGCTTCAATAAAGGCTCTAATTGGAGTGTCTTTGCCGCACTGGTGACTTGCTTTTTAACGACTTCCTTCGCTACGCCATTCATTTTCAGGCCAAAGCCCATGTTTTCTTCCACGGTCATGTGTGGGTAGAGTGCGTAGGATTGAAATACCATTGCGACACCACGCTCAGCAGGATCGACATCGTTAACAAGATCGTCTCCAATATGAATCTCGCCTTCAGTGATTTCTTCTAAGCCAGCAACTAAGCGTAAGAGGGTTGATTTTCCGCAACCTGATGGTCCAACGAATACGACGAATTCGCCATTATTTATTTCTAGATCAACACCATGAATGGTCTGTATATCACCATATCGCTTGATGACCTTTTTTAAGCTGATATCAGCCATGCTCTCTCCTTGCTTCGTTGGGCTACATCTCTTTGCCTTTAAAACATACGCTTTCATCAGAAATTTGTTAGGTGCCTCGCATGATTTATTGATCACTGTCATATAAATCTCGCGATCTATACTGATTTTTGTGAAAACGTTTACATAAATAAAGCATAACTGTGCGTAATGTTATCAATAAGCCTAATATTTGAACGTAATCATTATAAATGCTGAGCTAATGATTGGGATTTATAAATTCAGATGGAAGTTAACCAAGTAGTAAACCAAGCTTTTAATACAAGGAATTTTGGGAAATGGAGCAATCTGTGAAAACGATATACCCAGAAAATCGCACCCCATCAGCGAAGAAGAAAAGGCGCATCAGTTCCAAGGTCTCGCCTTGGCTGTTCTTGGCACCAGCCATCGCTATATTCTCTCTCTATGTTATCTATCCCATCTTGGACAGTATTTGGCTGAGCTTCTTTGAGTGGGATGGATTAGGTGAAAAGGAGTGGGTGGGGCTTGAGAACTATCGTGAGCTTTTTGACTCAGATGCTTTTTATACTTCGTTAACGAATAACTTTCTTTGGTTGATCTTCTTTATGCTTGCGCCACCCTGTGGCTTGGCGATTGCCCTTTTCCTCAACCAGCAAGTGAAAGGTATTCGTGTCGTAAAATCTCTGTTTTTCTTCCCATTCGTTATTTCTCAAGTGGTGGTAGGCCTCGTATTTGCTTGGTTCTATGACCCCTCTTTTGGACTTTTCAATATTGCACTCGGGTCGCTTGGCTTCGAGCCAATTTCGATACTTGCTGACGAAGACTATGTGACCTACGGAATCATCGCTGCTGGCTTATGGCCTCAGATCTCTTATTGCATGATCTTATATTTAACTGGGCTGAATAACCTCGATCCTGAGCAGTTAGAAGCGGCTCGACTTGATGGTGCAAAGAAGTGGCGCATGTTGTGGTATGTGGTGCTTCCACAGTTAAGACCCGCAACCTTTATCGCCGTGGTTGTCACCGTGATTGGTGCTCTGCGTTCATTTGATCTAGTGGCGACCATGACGGCAGGCGGCCCTTGGGGCAGCTCGACAGTACTTGCGTACCAGATGTATGAAGAGTCTATCTTTAACTATCGAATGGGTTATGGTGCGGCGGTTTCCGTTGTGTTGTTCCTGATTATGGATATCTATATCGCTTACTTCTTGTGGCGCATGTTAAGGAGTGAAAAATAATGTTTCCGCAACCAATTCAAAAAGCCGGTCGCTTTACCAACATTAGCTACCGAGTTGCACTGCCTATTTCCATTGTGATGTGGTTATTACCACTTATCGCCGTAATGATGACCTCGATTCGTTCGATGGAAGACATCAACAAAGGTAACTACTGGGGCTGGCCAAGCGAGATTCAGTTCATTGAAAACTACACTCAAGTATTTACCTCAACGTCGATGGGGCAGTACCTCATCAATAGTTTAATCATCACATTGCCAGCGGTTGCTGGTGCCGTCGCGTTGTCGACACTGGCTGGCTATGCTTTGGCGAAGTACAACTTCAAAGCCAATGTGTGGATTTTTGCGATGTTCATCGCGGGCAACTTTGTTCCGTTCCAAATTTTGATGATTCCAGTGCGTGATTTAACGATTGGACTCGGTCTATACGACACCCACTGGGCGTTGATTTTTTTCCATATCGCTTTCCAAGCCGGTTTCTGTACCTTGTTCATGCGTAATTTTATTGTCGGGATCCCTGATGCCCTGATCGAAGCAGCGCGTGTTGAAGGGGTGAGTGAGTGGAAAATATTCTGGCATGTCGTACTCCCTTTGGTTCGCCCAGCTTTAGCTGCGTTAGCCGTATTGGTGTTTACCTTTATTTGGAACGATTTCTTCTGGGCTCTAGTACTGGTTCAGAGTGATGACGTTCGCCCAGTAACTGCGGGTTTGAGCTCACTTCAAGGCCAATGGCTGGCGTCTTGGCAGTTTATGTCGGCGGGTGCCGTGGTCGCGGCTATCCCACCGGTAGTGCTGTTCTTTACCATGCAAAAGCACTTTATCGCAGGCCTAACATTAGGTGCGACCAAAGGGTAAATCACGAGATAAGAATCGATACACGAATCTAGCAAGAGCGACGGCTTTAAATCGTTATTGCTACCGACATCCCAAATGGATGAATCATTGAAGAGAAACTAAAACACGAACAACCCTACGAGATAAAACAATAAGAATTGGACTTAGAGAGCTTAGCTCCATAACAAGGACCTCAATATGAAATACGTGAAACATATCGCTGCCAGTGCAGTGCTCGCTGCCTCCATGTCTGCAACATCGTTTGCAGGGACACTCGTTATCAACTCAGATGCTTCTGATCCTGCGCCAAAAGAGGCGTGGGGTGAGATCATTAACCGCTTTGAAAAAGAAAACCCAGATATTACGGTGAAGTACAACTTGTACGATCACGAGTCGTATAAAACAACGATTCGTAATTGGTTGGTCACTTCGCCGCCGGATGTGGTTTTTTGGTATGCGGGCAACCGAATGAAAGCCTTTGTTGACCGTGGCTTGTTTGAGGATGTCAGTGATATTTGGGCAGACAACAACATGAAGCAAGACTTTGCGGCTGCCGCGCCTGCGATGACAGTACAAGGTAAGCAGTTTGGTGTGCCGTACACGTATTATCAATGGGGTATCTACTACCGCAAAGACATCTTTGAGCAATATGGAATTGCGGAGCCGAAAACGTGGGATGATTTGAAATCTGCGTCTGCAATACTTAAAGAAAATGGTGTAGCGCCGTTTGCGATTGGTACCAAGTATCTTTGGACCGCCGCTGGTTGGTTTGATTACATCAACATGCGAACTAACGGCTTGGATTTTCATATTCAGTTAATGGAAGGCAAGGTGCCTTACTCTGATGAGCGAGTGAAGAAAACCTTCGCTAATTGGGCTGAGTTAGTTGAGCCTGGTTACTTCCTAGAAAACCACGCGTCTTATTCATGGCAAGAAGCTCAACCTTTCTTGTACAACGGTAAAGCGGCGATGTACCTGATGGGTAACTTCATCACGCCTAACTTCCCTGCTGAGTTGGAAGGCAAGATGGATTTCTTCCAGTTCCCGGTGATCGACCCAAGTATTGCTATGTCTGAAGATGCACCAATGGATACGCTGCACATACCTTCAAAAGCGAAAAACAAAGAAGATGCTCGTAAGTTCTTAGAGTTTGTTGCTCGCGCTGAAAACCAGCAGCTGATCAATGAGATGCTGTTACAGATCCCAACCAACAACAAAGCTAAAGCGAAGTCTGACCCGTTCTTAGACAAAGGCGTCGCGATGTTGGCATCCAGTGATGGTACGGCTCAATTCTATGACCGAGACACCGATCCTGCGATGGCCAAAGAAGGCATGAAAGGCTTCCAAGAGTTTATGGTTCACCCTGAACGAATCGATAAAATCTTGAAAAAACTCGATAAAGTGAGCAAGCGTACCTTTAAGTAACATTTCAATAGCCGCAGCTGTTCTGGCTGCGGCTTTTTTTCTTCACTTGAGGGATTATTGCAAGAGCTGCTTAGTTGGCGTTCGTAATGTTTGAACACAATGAGGCGCTGAGCATCACTTGCAATGGTTCACGTTAAACGGCTTTTGGTAAGGAACACGTCATGAGAACTTTCTCTCAAATCATCTCTGCCCGTGAGTGGGAAAATCAACACATCACCCATCATAATGTTGTTGAGGCTCATGCTCCTTTAAATAGTTATACCTCGTTGATTGAGGCTATGACGAAGAACTCGTCGAGCACTATGTCTCTCAATGGGACTTGGAAGTTTCAGCTGTTCGATTCACCAGAGTTGGTCTGCGAAGAGGTAGTATCGGAACATTTTGATGATTCCTCATGGAAGTCGATCACAGTGCCAAGCAACTGGCAGATGCAAGGCTTTGATAAACCGATCTATACCAATGTGAAGTATCCTTTCGCTGATAACCCTCCCTTCGTCCCTAGCGATAATCCGACAGGGCTCTACCGAACGCATTTTAACTGCACAGAACCGGAGCTATTAGATACCCATAGGCTGACCTTTGATGGCGTGAATTCTGCTTTTCATTTGTGGTGTAACGGCAAGTGGGTTGGCTATTCGCAAGACAGTCGATTACCGGCGGAATTTGATGTATCTGAATACTTGCAAGTGGGTGAGAACACGCTCGCAGTCATGGTGCTGCGTTGGTCTGATGGTTCTTATCTCGAAGACCAAGATATGTGGTGGCTCAGCGGCATATTCCGTGATGTGACTTTATTGAGAAAGCCCAAGGTCGCCATTGAGGATGTTGGTATTGAGACTCAGCTAGATGCTTGCTATCGCGATGCGGTTTTAAATATTTCTACGCAAATAACCAAGCACAGCAATGATGTAGAAGGCTGCGATAAGCTGAGAGCTGAACTTTATGATGCTCAAGGACAGTTGGTTTGTGAACCTCAAATCGTGGGCTTTGGTGAGCGAGTTGTGGATGAGAAAGGGCCTTGGTCTGAAGTCGCTGAACACAGCATTTCAGTGGTGAACCCGAACAAGTGGAGTGCCGAGTCACCCTACTTATATCGCTGTGTGGTGTCATTGCTCGATGAACATGATGAGCTAATCGATTGTGAGGCTTACGATGTCGGCTTTCGAAGTGTTGAAATTACCGATAGTTTGCTAAAAGTTAACGGAAAACCGTTGCTGATTCGTGGCGTCAATCGTCATGAACATCACCCTGAATTGGGTCACACCATGACTCGAGAGGGGATGATTCAAGACATCAAACTGCTCAAACAAAATAACTTCAATGCCGTTAGAACCGCTCATTATCCGAATCATCCATTGTGGTATGAACTATGTGATGAGTATGGTCTGTATCTGGTTGATGAAGCGAATGTGGAAACTCATGGTCAATTTCCGATGTGCCGTTTATCCGATGATGCGTCATGGTTGAATGCGTACATGAGACGAATGACAAGGCTGGTGGAGCGCGATAAAAACCACGCCAGCGTGATCATTTGGTCGCTGGGTAATGAATCGGGTATTGGTCGCAATCACCATGCGATGTATCAATGGGTGAAACAAACTGATCCAACACGTCCCGTTCAGTATGAAGGTGGCGGGGCAGATACAGCAGCGACCGATATTTTATGTCCTATGTATGCGCGGGTTGATTGGGATTTACCTGTGGTTGAGAGTCAACCTGAGGTGACACCTCGCGTGGGCATTCGTAAAGCGATAGCTCTACCAAACGAGCATCGTCCTCTCATTCTCTGTGAGTACGCCCATGCTATGGGGAATAGTCTGGGTAGCTTTGATAAATACTGGCAGGCGTTTAGAGACAACCCAAGATTACAGGGCGGTTTTATTTGGGATTGGGTCGATCAAGGGATCACCAAAACCGATTCGAGCGGCAAACAGTACTGGGGCTATGGTGGTGATTTCGGCGACGAGATTAATGATCGCCAGTTCTGCATTAATGGTTTGGTATTCCCCGACAGGACGGTGCATCCAACGCTTCATGAAGTGAAAAAAGCACAGCAGTTTTACCAGTTTAGACTGGTTTCGACTTCGCCTCTGGTGATAGAGGTGCACAGCGAATATATATTTGTGACCAGCAGCATTGAAACGTTGAATTGGACGGTTACTCAGAATGGTGTAGTAACGAGCGATGGTTGTATCGAATTGATGGTTGGTGCGGGCGAGAGTGTTCAGATAGAACTCAATGGTGTGACTATCCCGAAGACGGCTAATGCGCTCAACTTCCTTAATCTTGAAGTGGTATTAAACACCAATACTGCATGGGCGGATAAAGGCCATGTGACCGCGATTGAACAGCTTAGCTTACCTATTCAGCCGCAATTGATGTTGGATGCTAACCTCTCACAATACCCACCGAAAGTGACTGAAACCGACACGCTGCTGACGGTGATTGGTGATGCTTATCAAGTAGAGTTCGACAGATTGTCTGGGACATTAGAGAGCTGGAAAATCAAAGGGGTGGAACAACTTGCTAGTGGCCTTCGAGATAACTTTTATCGTGCACCATTGGACAACGATATCGGTGTCAGTGAAGCAAACCGCGTCGACCCCAATTCATGGATCGCACGCTGGCAGGCGATGAGGTTAGATAGGCTCACTCCTGAATGTATCGAATTTTCATCCATCACTCAGAAAAACGGGGTGTCGGTGACGGCAATCATTGCTCACACAGTGGAAGGGCAGGTTCGTTTGTTGTCGACTTGGCGGTACCAATTATTTACCGATGGTGAGGTCAAATTAGATGTGGATGTTCAAGCGGCGAAAGGTTTGCCGTCTCTGCCACGAGTCGGTTTTGAGTTTGCTTTGAACCATGTGCCTGATGGGGTGGAATGGTTTGGTCGTGGGCCACACGAAAACTACCCAGATCGAAAAATGTCAGCCCATATGGGGCGATATCAGCAGAACATTGAACAAATGCATACCCCGTATATTTTCCCTTCTGATTGCGGCTTGCGTTGTGATGTTCGTGAGGCAAAAGTGGGATCATTTGAACTGCAAGGAGACCTCCATTTCTCAGTCAGTCGTTTTGGGTTACAGCAGCTACAGAAGGCAAAACATACTTGTGACTTAACCGAACAAGAACAGCTGTTTGTTTATGTGGATGGCTTCCATATGGGGGTTGGCGGTGATGACTCGTGGACGCCAAGTGTCCATGATGAATTTAAATTATTGAAAGAGCATTACCATTATCAGGTGCGCTTCCATTGTGGTGATATAGGCTAACGTGCAGCGAATAGAGTAAAAGGATCATAGTGGGCCAAATAGTCTAAGTAACTGTTTGTTCGCTTATTTTGCTTCAGGTGTGAAAAAGGCACTCAGCGAGATACTGAGTGCCAAAGTCTGAAATTTATGAGTTTATCTTTTCATTGAATTCCAGAAGACAGGTATAGGTTTGATTTACTCTGCGTCAGTAAAGAAATCGTTGTAAAGCATGTATAGGTGAGCTGCACTCCAAGAGAAGTTTGGTGCGCCTTGCTGTTCACCGTTCAATGGGTTGTAGTTCTCACGAATAGGACCGTCTTGAACTAATCCATCGGCGTGGTCAAAGAACGCGCCTGCCATTTCAATCGCATCGTCACGGTAGCCGTAGCTGTCCATTCCTTTTAGGCCGAAGTAGAATTGATCCACCCATACACGTCCACGCCAGTAAATGTCTGGGCCAAATGCAGGGCTAGAAAGCGCTGCTGTGCCTAGTGGAACGTAGGTATTGAACTCTTCTGTATCTTTCATTACAGAGACAACTGCATCAGCGTTAGCTTGAGTGGCAGCAGCATTGAACAATGGTGACCAACCTTCAGGGCCTTTACCACGCTCTACAATCGGTTTACCTGCACAGCCATTCGCTAGTGGTTTGTCTTCGATACGAATGTCGTAGAAGAAGTTAGTACCTTCGTCGAACATACAGGTGTTGATGTAGTTCGATAGATGCTCAGCTTTTTCACGGAACTCTTTCGCTTCTGCGTCTTTACCAAGAATGTCAGCCATTTCTGCTAGGTACTTGTTATCGCTGTACATATAGCTTGCTTGGTCGACAGATTCTTGCAGTAGTGAGTAGCCCAGTAGCGTGCCATCTTCAGCGCGGTTTTGAGCGAACTCAACATCCCAATCGCTGCGCTTACCGCCGTTGGCGACATACGCGTCTAGCTGGTCTTTATCGATGAAACCGAATGCGGCTGCATCGTCACGACCTGATTCCCAAGATGCAGCCGTTTGTGCCGGGCTCTCGATGTAATCGTAGTTGCCTTCTGCTACCACTTTATCCAGTGCCGCTTGGCCTACGACTGTTTCGTGCTTATCGCCACGAACCACTGTGAAGTACATTTCACCTTCAGGTGTGTTGTGTGCTTTGTCGCGTGCTGCGCCGTATTCAGGTACACCGTTGCCGTTGTTATCACGGTTGCGTAACCACCAATCATGGTATGCCACTAGCTTTGGATACATCTCTTCTAGCCAAGCTTCGTCGCTGGTGGTCTTGTAGACTTCCATTACTGCCCATGCCGCTAAGCTTGGTTTGGTATTACGTTCGTTCCAGTTACCGCCGTCGCCGCCACGTTCTGGGCTTAGGTTGTAAGCAAGTAAGTCTGGCACGTAGCCTTCATCCCAAGGGCGAACGGCATCGTCGGCTTGGATTTGGTAAGCGAACATCGCGCGGATGTTGTCTTTCGCTACGTCTGGGTTGAAGTGAGCCATTGCGTAGGCTTGTTTCCAGGTGTCCCAAGGCCAAGTTTGGTTGCCCGAGAACCAACGCGCTGTTACCGAAGGTGTCACAGAGTCAAACTCCATCGCACCTGCAGCGCCGCGCCAGTTACCGTTTAGGGTTTCCATCGCTTTAACCGCAACACGCTCTTGTTCTGGTGTTGCGTTCGGGTTGGTTAAACCCATCTCAAGATAGCCTTCCCAACGCTCTGCTGATGCAGCTAAGAAATCGGTAGGGTTTGCCATGATCTTTTTGATTTCTGGCTGTTCAGCTTTCGCTTCTTCTGCCGTTAGAACATGCGAGTATGTGGTGTAGATGGTGGTCGATGCTTCAATGTTTGCCGTTGAAGTAAACGCTAGGCCATCGACTGTGGTTTGTGTTGGAATCGACTTGTGAACTTGGTACTCAGACTCACCAGAAGTCAGTAGATCCCAAGTTGAACGCACCTTACCAAAGGTTACTTTTAGGCCATCGTCGGTTGCGACGATTTGACGGTCGTACTCAGGGTACGTTTCAGCAATGGTTTTTTCTGTTTGCGAAACGCCTTCTTTGGCATGCGTCTTTTCTAGTAGTTCACCATCCCACACTAATTCAACCGGGGAGTCAGTGGTGATTTTAGTTTCTAGTAGAGAGGTACGGTTTGAAGCAAAACGCATCGTCATTTCTACGGTCACATCGTCAGATTTTAGTGTCTGAACCAATGCGCCCGGTAGACTGTAAGCTTCCATGGTGAAAGCCACTTTTTTGCCATCTTTGAACACGCTTAGGCGGTCGAAGTTATCAGCCATGAAGTTGATGTATTCTTCGGTAAGCAGTGCTGTACCTGGGAATCCGCCCATGCCTTCTGCACTGTCTGGCAGTAGGTGACCGTGCCATGCGCCTAGGTCGAAGAATGGGTTAAAGCGTTGGTGGTCATCGAAGTCGTAGTCACGCATGTATTCTGGCGAGCCAGTACGGTCTATAACGTTCTTAAATTCGTTGGCTTGCAGTTGTTCTGCATCAGAACTTGAGCCAGAGATGGAGTTTGATGCACAACCAGTAACGACAAGGGCTGCACCGATAGCGAGAGCTGCGAATGATTTATTCAGTTTCATGATCAATTCCTGTTATTACCAGTAGAAGTATTGCATTGCGAACACTTGCGCGTCGCCGATTTCAGTGTCGCTGCCTACGCCAAAGCGGCTATCGAAAGCAGTCGCAAATGTGCCGTTTCCGTATTCGTACCAAACGCCCGCGTTGATGTAAGAGGTGATTTCTTTGTCGCCGTTGTCACCATCAAAGTTTGCGTAGTTGTAGGCTGCTGAAAGGTAAACACCCTGTGCCGCTTCGTACCAAGCACTGGTTTGAATACCGGATTCGCTACCAAATGACTCTTGGTTGCCTTTGTCTGTGTCGTGCCAAATACGAGTCGCAAAGTTTTTATATTCAGCACCCAATAGCAATAGTTCACCGCCATCGTTGTTACGTACTTCACCACCACCCATTAGGGTTAAGTCGTCGGTCAGATCGTATTGGAGGTAACCGTTGACCATGGCGTTCTTATCTTTCCATTGGTCTGCGAAGTTGTCGTATTTACCGAAGTGAATGAGAGCATCGTCTTCAGAGAAGTCAGACTCTGGCGCGAATGAAACGCTGTAGCGAAGCTTGCCTTCTAGGTTTTGGATCTTCACACCAAGGTGCACGTCACGTGTGTTCGAGATCGCGTAACCGTATTCAACCGTAGGGTCACCCCACCATTGAACGTCATCCAGTGAAGAGTCCATACGACCAATCATGAATTCTGTTTTATTGTCGGTGCGGTAGCCAGCGTAAAAGCGGTTAAAACCACCTTCAAAGCCGCCCCAGCCATGGCCAGTTGCCCAAGCGTTGCCTTCGTCGTCGGCTTGCACTGTCCAGCCTTCCATGTAAGCAAGACCGAACCAATTGCCATGCTCGATAGCTAAGCCAGCTTCAATGTAAGTGCCGTCTGCATAACGGCCTTTGTCATCACCTTCTAGTGCCACGTGACCACCAAGGCCAAGCTCACCATAAAAGTTAAATAGGGTTTCAGTTTCTGTTTTAGGAGGCTGAGTATCACTGTGGTTTGCTGCGGACTCTTCCGCGTGGGCAGTGGTACTTAGGGCAGCAAGAATACAGCTTGTAATAAGAGTGGTTTTAGTAAAACTACTTTTCATTTTAATCACTTCTGTGTCGGGGTTATCAATGAAGGTTCGCAAGCAGTTCTGACTTCTAATATGGGGTGCTCTTCAAGGCGTATTGGTCAGGTTACTTACGATCGCAAAACCGATATTAATGATAAATTTGGTGTTTAAAATTAATTCAGTTTAAAAGTGTGATCTATTTTTAGTAAATATTTACTTTGTTTTTATTTTGACTTTAAGTTGAATGTGTAGAGGCATGGCTAGGGTGATAGCTATTCAGTTGGTGAATTACTTTATAGGTGGTTCGATTGTGGACTCGAATGTCTTCTTTCTTGAAGGCTTTGGTGGAATTTAGGTGTTGAGTGGGAATGTACCGACAAATAAAAAGGCACTCACCAAATGCGAGTGCCTGAAGTTTAAATGTAAGTACCTTAAGCTTTCAATGAGAGTGTAGGGTAAAGCTAAGCGTTCGCCGGTTCAGGCTTTGCTTCTAGTTTTTTCTCTTCTGGAGATAAGCTTTTCTCGTATTGACCGTACTTCCACCATGCGTAGCCAAGGAAGATCACAATACCACCCACGTTGTAGAAGATGATGGTCATGATGTCTGCGCCTGTTGGGAAGGTAGAAGCGAAGAAGCCAACCGTAAAGATAGCGATAAGAATCGATACTGCAGTAATACCGACCGTACGAGAACCCATGCGGAAATCACGAGGAAGGTGATCCAGTTTCACGCGCAGGTGAAGGTAAGCAATCATGATGAACAGTGGCGGTAGCATAGAAGCTGCTGCAGTCATGTTAATGATGGTGCTCATCAAGTCTTGAACGGTGTCAGAGGCCAACGTTGGGATGAACATCAGTGGAATCACGATGAAGAACTGAATCCATGCCGCGCGCTCTGGAACGCCTTGTTTGTTAAGCGCGACAGTTTTCTCGCCGAAGATGCCTTTAGGGATTTCAGAGAAGAAAATCTTAACGGGTGTTGCCGTCCACATTAGCAGAGAGCCCAGCATCGCCGTGAATGAAACCACACCAACGAAACGGTTCATTAAGATTTCAGACAGGCCAAAGTGTCTTGCTAGCCCTTCAAATACCTGAACTGAGCCGCCTGTGAATTTAAGTTCTTCACGCGAAACAAACACGTTAGCAAGTACAGACCCTACCGAGTAAAGTGCACCGATGAAGATACCCGCGATGATGATCACTTTAACGAAAGACTTGTGACCACCTTTGATGTCGTTAACGTAAACCGCGACCGATTCTGCACCGCCTGCCGCCATGAAGATCCAAGTGATTACGCCAAGGAATGCCCAGTTGAAGCTTGGTGTCATGGCTTCAATGGTGATTGGGTCAGCAGGCTCGATACCGCCTACTAAAGCACCGCCAGATAACAAGATGTAAGACATCGTTAGCAGCAGCATCAGTGATGATGTTAGTGAGGTGATAGGGCCCAGTAACTTCGCACCGTTGTTAGAGATATGAGTCGCGACCGCAAACAAAATCGTACTCAGAATTGCGGTGGTCATTGGCGTGAATATGTACTCAAAGCCTAAGAACGCATACGACGCATAAGCGATGATTCTAGGCAGCAGAGAGGTAAAGAAGAACAGGTTAACAAACCAGTAGGTGTAAGCTGAAATAAACGCCCAGCGGCCGCCTAGAGAGCTTTTAACCCAAGAGTAAACACCCGCTTCAGAGTCTTTATTCAGTGATACAAACTCTGCAACGATCAAACAAAATGGCACAAAGTAAAAGATGGTTGCTAGAAAGAACATCGGAGCCGAGGAAAGACCGATCTCGATGTTGTTATTAATGATGTTATTGAAGCTGTATACCGCCGCGAAGGTCATAGACAGTAGGGCAAATTTGCCTATCGTACTGCGTTTATTTTCGGACATGATGTTCTCCGGTGAATCACGTTGATGATCGTTATAACTTGGTCCTAGAGAGGGAAGCTCTAGGCCGCACTTTTATTGTTATGTTGGTTTGGCAAACACCCGCTTTGTTTTGTCAGGGTTGGCTCATTGTTGTTTTTATAGATTTACGATCGGACTTCTTTGGGCTTTTTCTCTCTGGTTTTTCAGTAAAGTTATTACCAAAACAAAGAGTTAAAGGTTAAGAAGTTCATTGAAGAGATTGCTTGTTTCATGAGCGACGATTTATAAGGCTTGTAGGGGCTTTGTGTCGCTTTTTTATATGAATCAGTTTGTCTCTTCAGCAAGAAGATTAAAGATTAAGCGGCGGGAAGTTAATCGAAATTGATCAAATATGTGACCTTGAGTAAATAAATTTAGTTAATATTTTACCTTGGTTTTTATTCGAGTTTTATTACCTATTAATTGGTGTTTTTCGTGAACTGAAACCTTGACGGAACGTCGTTTTTATTTCTTGGTTTGTCATTTAATTGTCTGATTTAAAACAAAAAAAAGCGCCTTGGTAGGCGCTTTTAAAGTTGGGGGGAATCAGAGAGCTACGATTGCTTAGCTGTTTCTAGCTTTGCGTCTTTACCTGCCTGCTTTTTTTCAAAGCGAGAGATCCACCACCAAGCAAGACCAGAGAATACCGCTGTCATGAAGACGTTGATGAAGAAGGCTTGAACAAGGTCAACACCTGTCGGGAATGCCGATGCTGTCATGCTCACAACGAAGATACCAATCAGTACCGAAACCACTGCCATACCTTGAACTCGAGTACCCATGCGGAAATCACGCGGTGTGTCGTCATGCTTCAAGCGGAATACAAAGTACGCCACCATGATGAAGATCGGTGGAAGCATTGCTGTACCAGCGGTTAGGTTGATTGCTGTGTTCATCATGTCTTGTACTGATTCAGAGCCGAAGCCGTTCACCACAAGCATCACGAATACAAACGCGAACTGCCACCAAGCTGCACGTACTGGCACGCCGTGTTCGTTAAGCTCTGTTGTCTTCTCGCCGTAAACACCTTTAGGAATTTCAGAGAAGTGAATTTTTACTGGAGCTGCTGTCCACATCATCATCGAACCGAACATGGCAACGAATAGGATAATGCCGACGAAGCGACCCGTTAGAGATTGTGAAATGTCGAAGTAGTTCGCCATACCTGTGAAGATTTCAACCATGCCGCCAGCGTAGGTCAGTTCATCACGAGCAACGAATACGTTTACCAGTAGAGAGCCAACTGCGTACATTGCGCCGATTGCGATACCTGCACCAATGATAACCTTGATGAAAGACTTGTGACCGCCCTTAACATCGTTTAGGTAAGCGGCTGCGGTTTCTGCACCACCGGCTGCTTGGAAGATCCAACACATGATACCTAGCGTTGCCCAGTTGATGGTCGGTGTCATTGCTTCAAGCGTGATTGGTTCTACTGGCTCATGGTTGCCGCCCAGTGCCATTAGTGCACCGATAACGTAGATTGCAAACAGAGCGAATACACCGTAGGCCACGATCTCGGCAATCTTACCTAGCCAACTCGCGCCTTTGGTTGAGATGTGTGTCGCTGCTGCAAACAGAGCAATCGAGATAGCCGATGTGACGACTGGCGAGAAGGCGTATTCATAGCCCAACATCGCGTAAGACGCATAAGCGATTACGTTTGGTAGCAGAGATACAAACCAGAAAAGGTTTACGAACCAGTATAGGAACGAACCTAGGTAGGCTGCTTTTGAGCCCAGCGGTTTTTTAAGCCAGTCATACATGCCTGACTCAGAATTTTTATTTGCAGATACGAATTCAGCAATAATGAACACGAATGGAATGAAGTAAATAAGGGTCGCGAGCAAAAAGATAGGAGCAGAACTCAATCCCAATTCGATGTTGTTGTTTACAATGTTGCGAACGTTAAATACCGCTGCAAATGTCATGGAGAGTAGGGCAAATTTGCCTAACTTACCGCGTACAGATTCAGACATAGTGTCCTCCAAGGGTCACGTAATTATAGTCGTTATATCTTTAAGCTTCCTTGTAGGGAAGAAGCATAAAGGCGTTTGCAGTGTGGCTGAGTCTTGAACGGCAAGCCTCAGTCACACTGTGAATAGATCTTGTGGTTGCTACTTTCAGCTGTTTGGCTTCGGTAGCTTAATATCGGTTACTTATTTAGCTTCCGTTACTTACTTATTAAGGAAGTAGCCGTCTTCAATGGTCACTTTCAGCACCACTTTGCGAACTCGGTTATCACCGTGAAAGCGGTAAGCTTTGCTGTTATCAAAGATTGCTACTTGGCCTTCAACTAACTCACGAGTCTCGCCGTTACCCATGAGGTGTTCACGGTCGGTTTCATCGCTGTAAGCTTGGGTCTGTTCAAGCTGAGACTTATCAGCGAACTCAACCGTTTCACGACCTTCCAAGTAGTAGTGCACATCGAAGTAACGGCGGTTACCGGTGAAGTTTTCTGTGTTACGAGCCACGCCGTCTTCAATCATGTAAGCCAGTGAGTCACCAATGGAATACATCACGCCATCTTTGATTTTGCCGATGTTTTCAATCGCTTCTACACAGCGCTGCCATTTACGACCGTCGCGGTAAACGACTTTAAATTGCTCTAGGTTGTCTAAAACGATCATCGCTTATGCCTCGTTCTGTTGTGGTTGAGTTGTTGGCGTATTCGCCGTGAAGAACTCGTCACCAAAGTTGTGATTGATTAGGTGTTGTGCGTCGCAATCGCCTGCTTGGAATGGAATCAGAGTTAGGCCGTAGCGGAACTCGTCCATGTACACGCGGTAAGAATCCAACACTTCGCTGCCCCAAGAATTTGAGCCTAAGCCCATCACTTGGTGATCTAGGTTTAGGGTGATGTAGCCACTCTTCTCTAGTTCAATAGTGTGCTGTGCTTGATGCAGGTTTTGGTTGGTGTAGAACCATGCGCTGAAGTTGATTTCTTGCTGTGGTTTTACTGCAATACCATTACCCGCACGGCTTGAAAGCGCAGCCCAACGAACGTGTTGGCGGTTGCCGTTGTTTTGTGGGAACGGGTAGTTCTCGAACATGTCAGCCACGGTTGATTGGTAAACATCAATCATGTTGGCTTGCTTGCTGTCTTGGTAGTTCTCTTCAGGGCCGCGGCCGTAGTATTGAACTTGGTCGAAGTCGCCGTTAATGCCCATGTCGAAACCAATGACTGGAATCACGTGAGGGTAATCACCGTAACGCTCGCCGCTCAGTTCAACGTTTAGCTGACCTTCAGCACTGATCTGGTAGCGATATTCACAACGCATACCGAAATCAAATACTGGTGGAGCAATGATGCTGGTGGTGGTGATCTCTACCTTGCCGTTTACCTGCTCGACATTCACGCACTCAAGGTCAATGCTACGGAAGTGTTCCTGCATGATCTGTAGGTGTGCTGGCTCCCAGTAACCATCGTGCTCTTGCTTATGGTTATCGATCATTGGCTTGAAGAAGTTCAGCTTAGGCTCAGACTTAATCAGTTCCTCGCCATTGACTAACCATGATGTCAGTTTACCGTTCACTTTCGAGAAGTTCAGAGCAAAGTTGTGGCCTTTGATTAGGTAGGCTAAGCGAGACTCTTCAACATTCAGTGCTGTCGCATTGTTGTTGGTGAAGGCTTCAAGTTGTGCTGTGTTCTCTTTCACTTGGAACTGATAAACCGCGATGTCGTGGTTCGCTTCGCTGTATGAAGTACGAGAATCCTTGCGAACCGTAAAGTTCACAAACACTTCACGCTCATCAAGCTGTGGCAAGTTAAGTGTCAGTTCGCGGCTAGAGTTTTCAGCCAGTTCTTCAACCTTGATGTGCTCTACAGCAATGGTCTCACCCTCAGCGCGGATTTCCGCAGTGATGGTGTAGTCATTGATGTTTGAGAACCAAAGCTTGTTGTCTACCGTGAAGGTGCCGGTTTGTGCATCGAAATCGCGAAGCTTCACTGGGGCAATCACTTGCTTGTACTCTTTCAAGCCAGGGCCTGGCGTTTGGTCTGGGTAGATCAAGCCATCCATGCAGAAGTTGTAGTTGTTCGGATAGTCACCGTAGTCACCGCCGTATTTGTAGAATTCTGTGCCTGCTTCATCACGCGCTAGAATGCCGTGGTCACACCATTCCCAAACATAGTGACCTTGAATTGCGTCATGCTTGTAGAACACGTTTTGGTATTCAGTTAAACCACCCGGGCCGTTACCCATTGCGTGTGCGTATTCGCAGATGATGCGTGGTTTTTCGTGTGGGAACTCACCGAAGGCATTCATCAGTTGAGCGCGTGAGTACATGGTTGAAATGATGTCGACCACTTCAGCATCACGGTCTTCTTCATAGTGAACCAGACGCGTGTCATCAATTGCTTTTGCAGCATCGTACATAGAGCGGATGTTGCAGCCGTAACCAGACTCGTTACCTAGAGACCACATGATGATAGAAGGGTGGTTCTTTTGAGCGTGGATATGACGTTCGATACGTTCAACAAACACCGCTTCCCACGCAGCATCGTTAGTGATGCGGCTTAGGTCGCCAACGTTAGCAAAGCCGTGTGTTTCAACATCGGTTTCGCCCATCACGAATAGGCCGTAGATATCACACAGTTCGTAGAATCGTGGATCGTTCGGGTAGTGTGCAGTACGTACTGAGTTGATGTTGTGTTGCTTCATCAACACTAAGTCTTTCTCTACGCGATCCATGCCTACAGCACGACCTTTCAGGTGGTCGTTGTCGTGACGGTTCACGCCGTGCAGCATCACGTATTTGTTGTTGATGTAGAACAAACCATCACGAACTTTAATGTCGCGGAAACCAACTCGCTGTGGAATCACTTCCAACACCTTGCCGTCAGCGTCTTTCAGCGTCAGCAGCAGTTGGTACAGGTAAGGGTTCTCAGCGTTCCATTGAACAGGGTTAACCACATCAATAGAGAATTGAGTATTCGTATTGCCATCGACACTTAAGTTATCTACTGAGCCTTGCGAGATAACTTGGCTGCCATCAAGCAATGCGTACTCAAGGGTTGCGTTTGCCGCTGCTGCTAGGTTTTCTAGTTCCACTTTGCACGACAGGGTCGCGCTTTGGTAAGCGTCGTCGAAGTCAGTGCGAACGGTAACGTCTTGAACGTGCAGTTGTTCTTTACCTACTAGATAAACATCACGGAAGATACCGCCCGTCCACCACATGTCTTGGTCTTCAATGTAGGTGGAGTCGGCCCACTGCATCACACGAATAGAAAGTAGGTTGTTGCCTGCTTTTACCTGGCTAGAGATATCGAACTCAGCGGTTAGGCGGCTGCCTTTGCTGAAGCCCACGTATTCGCCGTTTACGTAAACTTCGAAGTAAGTTTCAACGCCATCAAATTTGATGATGGTTTGTTTCTCGTCCCAGCTTTCGCTAAGGAAGAAAGAGCGTTGGTATGCGCCGGTTGGGTTGTCTGATGGTACGAAAGGCACATCAATTGGGAATGGGAAACCTTCATCTGTGTATTGAAGATCGCCGTGGCCTTCCATTTGCCACATGTTTGGAACCGTGATGTTTCCCCAGCCGCTCATTTCTTGAGAATAGAACTCTTCAGGAACCAATAGCGGATTGGTGAAATAGCTGAAATTCCATTGACCACTCAATAGTTGGAAGTGGCTGCTCAGTTCACGCTGAAACGTTTTTGCATTTTTTTCTGATGCGTACGAGAAGAAGTATGCACGCGGTGCCATACGGTTCTCATGTAAGTTCAGGAAGTTTTCCCAGTTGTTCACGTTGCCTCTCTCTCGGTCTGAATGCAGTTTGCTGACCGACGTTCTTATGCGTAATTGGGTCGTAGTGAATACGAGTATTTTGGACTGAGGTAATTATTAGTAAAAGTTTTACTAAATGAAATTAGTGAAAACGTTTTACTTTAACTTCATCACGTTTTTTATGGTCTTTTTACGGTGCTGTGTGATCCACTTAAAAGAATGCTATTGGCTGTTTAATGCAGCAGGTTAAAGAGGGGAATATGTGTCGATTGATGTATGTGACGGGCACAAAAAAGGCCACCTTCAACAAAGGTAGCCTTTATTTATCTACTTGATATATTTAATTATTTTGTTGTATCGCGCAGCTTGAGTTTGCTTGGTACATAGACACGTAGTGGGATGGTTCGGCCGTCGCGTACTTTCTCGATCAGCAGGTTAACGCCTTGAATTCCCATCAGTTCAGAGTGAATACGAACAGTTGATAAAGATGGGAAGGTAAATTTAGCTGTTGGGATGTCGTTTACACTGATCAGCGCAATATCTTCAGGAATGTTTAATCCGTGCTCATGAACTGCTCGTAAAACGCCAATTGCGATGGAATCTGACGCAATAAACATGGCTTTAGGGTAGTCGCCCGTCGCGAGCATCTGTTTTGCAAGCTTGTAACCTGATGAGCTAGAGAAGTCACCGCGGTAGATATCTTGCTCACTGACAACATTTTTGAGGCCACCATATTCAGCAAAGGCCACTTCACGAATATCAGGGGTGTTGACGTCGTCTTGGCCACCAATAAAGCCGATGCGCTCATAGCCTTGGTTGATAAAGAAGTTGGTGATCTCTTTGCTGATCAAAGCCAGGTCGATATCGACAGAGTCATAAGGTTCTGAGTGATCGGTAAAATCGACATAACAGATATTATCGCTCAGCTTTTTAGCTTGCTCGATAACCTCTGGTGTCATTCTTCCTACCAAAAGAACACCTGTGATCGGTGCTGAATTGATCTGTATTTTACTTTCATAACAGTTGGTTAGCTTAACTTCCATCTTTTCACATTGGGTTTCAATCCCGTGGCGAATCGATAGGTAGTAAGGGTCGTTAACTTCCGCTTCTTGTTTGTAGTTATACAGTGCTAGGAAGTGATGGTTTTGTTTTTTACTGCTAACGGTTTTTCGTGAGCTGCTGGTTTTGTATTCCAACTTCTCTGCAATTTCAAAGATACGCCTCTTGGTCTCTTCCTTGACGCTTAATGTTGGATCTTCATTGAGAACCCTTGAAACTGTAGCCAATGATACATTCGCTTCAGTCGCGATATCTTTTAACGTTGCCATACTCACTTCCTGTTATTGGAACATTGCGCTGCTTTGAAATTGGTATTTAGTAAAAAGCAATGCACCTCTTTATTCTACAAACCTATTGTAATCAAACTGGACGTCATTGCATTAACTTTTAGTAAAATAAATCTCCAACTCATCTGTGATGTCTCAAATCTAACTATCTATAATTATCTTATTAAAATTCAATGAATTAGAGGTTAACAGCTATACATTTCCTCTATGTCATGAACAGTACCAATGATTAAAGTTAGTGTAAACGTTTACACTTCGTGGTTTTGATCACAGAATTATAGTCAAAATGGCTGCTACTATTTCTGACATACGGTGCTACTGAGCTGAATGTCAGTTCGAGTTAGCCCACGAATGACGACAAAGAGAGGTTGATTGTGAAAGTACTGGTTACGGGCGGCATGGGTTACATCGGAAGTCATACATGCATTCAAATGATACAGGCGGGTATGGAGCCGATCATTGTTGATAACCTTTGCAACAGCAAAGAGCTAGTGCTGGAACGAATCGAGTCGTTAACTGGCAAGCGACCAACATTTTATCTTGGCGACATTCGTGACCAATCTTTTCTAGATAGCGTGTTTTCAGAAAACGATATCCAAGCGGTGATTCACTTTGCTGGCCTGAAAGCGGTAGGGGAGTCGGTGGCTAAGCCTTTGGAGTACTACGATAACAACGTTAATGGATCATTGGTGTTAGCTCGAAGCATGAAGAAAGCGGGCGTGAAAAGCATCGTATTTAGTTCTTCGGCTACCGTTTACGGCGATCCAGAAGTAGTACCTATTACTGAAACTTCACCAACTGGCGCGACAACCAACCCTTATGGTCGCAGCAAATATATGGTGGAAGAGTGCTTGAGCGATCTGTTCAACGCGGAGAACGATTGGAGCGTGACTTTACTGCGTTACTTCAATCCAGTCGGCGCACACCCATCGGGCACTATGGGTGAAGACCCACAAGGTATCCCAAATAATTTAATGCCGTTTATTGCTCAAGTAGCCGTCGGTCGCCGTGAAAAACTGGCTGTTTTTGGAAACGATTACCCAACAGTCGATGGCACAGGCGTTCGTGACTATATTCATGTAATGGATTTAGCGGACGGTCACGTCGCAGCACTAAAAGTGGTTGGTGAGAAAGCGGGCTTACACATTTACAACCTAGGTACGGGCAAAGGCTCAAGTGTACTCGAGATGGTTGAAGCCTTCGCACAAGCATCGGGCAAACCGGTTCCTTATGAGCTTTGTCCACGCCGTGCTGGTGACATTGCCGAATGTTGGGCAAGCACTGAAAAAGCAGAGCGCGAGCTTGGCTGGAAGGCGACGCGTAGCGTGATGGAGATGACGGCGGATACGTGGAATTGGCAGTCGAATAATCCACAAGGTTACTAAGTAACTTTTAGGTTATTGAGAAAAGAGATTCCAGATATCTCGTACCTCGATTCTGGAATGACGAATTTAAAAACTACGATTTCTGAACGTCATTCCCTACAGCGAGGCACGAGCGTGATAGGGAATCTCCTTGTAGAAGAATTATTCATCTTGGTGAATTGACCAAGACACAAAATTTGAGAGCAATCTAAACATGTCAAAAGTTGAATTTAACCCAGTAGACCACCCGCATCGTCGTTATAACCCATTAACGGGTCAGTGGATCTTAGTATCACCGCACCGAGCAAAACGTCCTTGGAGTGGCCAAGATGAAAAACCATCGACTGCGCAGCTTCCTGCGTATGAGAAAGAGTGTTTCTTGTGCCCAACCAATACACGTATCTCGGGTGACGAAAACCCAGATTACGACGGCACTTACGTATTCAGTAATGATTTCGCGGCGTTGATGCCTGATTCACCTGATGCTCCAGAGTCTGAAAACCCTCTATTCAAGACTCAAGGTGTTCGCGGGTTGAGCCGCGTGATCTGTTTTTCTCCGGACCACAGCAAAACGCTGCCAGAGTTACCAGTAAACAAGATTCGCGGTGTTATCGACACATGGAATGAACAGATTGAAGAGCTAGGTAAAGACTACCTATGGGTTCAAGCGTTTGAAAACAAAGGTGAGACCATGGGCTGTTCTCAGCCACACCCACACGGTCAAATCTGGGCAAACAGCTTTTTACCCAACGAAATTGAACGCAAAGAGAAACTGTTAAAAGAGTACTTCGAACAACAAGGTTCGAATCTTTTAGTGGATTACGTTGAAGCTGAAATGAAAGACGGTTCTCGCACTGTGGTTGAAACTGAACATTGGATTGCTGTGGTTCCTTATTGGGCGGCGTGGCCATTTGAAACCATGTTGCTACCAAAAACACACATCCGCCGTATGAGCGAACTGACTGATGAACAACGTGATGATCTAGCGCTTGCGATTAAGAAGCTGACCAGTCGTTACGACAACTTATTCCAGTGCTCATTCCCTTACTCAATGGGCTGGCACTATGCACCGTTCTTCGAAGAAGGTACGGATATCGATCACTGGCAGCTGCATGCATTGTTCTACCCGCCACTGTTGCGCAGCGCTTCGGTTCGTAAATTCATGGTCGGCTACGAAATGTTGGCTGAGTCTCAGCGTGATTTAACCGCAGAACAAGCGGCGCAGCGTCTGCGTGATTTGAGTGACGTTCACTACAAAGAGCAGGAATAGCCTGTTTCGTAGATGACGAGCGAGATTCCTGATATCTCGTCTCTCGATTCTGGAATGACGGCAGGTGAGAAGCCGATGTTGTCATTCCCTACCGTGAGAGACGAACGAGATAGGGGATCTAAAAGAGTTAAAGTGGTGCCGTAAAGGGGCCATAACCAATTGAACAAAGAGTTTAACCAGAGAGTTTACTTATGTCTGATCTAATCCAAAACGTGAAAGCATCTTTTGAGCAAGTCCTTGGTTACCAAGCGACTCATATTATCCAAGCACCAGGTCGTGTGAACCTGATCGGCGAGCACACTGACTACAACGATGGTTTTGTTCTACCGTGTGCCATTAACTACCAAACGGTAGTCGCAGCGGCTAAGCGTGACGACAACATTGTACGCGTAGTATCAGTGGACTACGGCAATGCAGTCGATGAGTTCGACCTAACTCAAGAGATCACCTTCCAACAAGACAAAATGTGGGCTAACTACATTCGTGGTGTGGTGAAGTGCTTAAAAGGTCGCGGCTTTGAATTTACAGGTGCAGACATCTCTGTAACGGGTAACGTACCTCAAGGTGCAGGTTTAAGTTCTTCTGCGGCACTGGAAGTGGTGATTGGTCAAACATTCAAGGTGCTTTACAACCTAGAGATCAGCCAAGCCGAAGTGGCGCTTAATGGCCAACAAGCTGAAAACGAATTCGTTGGCTGTAACTGTGGCATCATGGATCAAATGATCTCTGCAGAAGGTCGCGCAAACCACGCGATGCTTTTGGATTGTCGTAGCCTAGAGACTCAAGCGGTTTCAATGCCAGAAGATATGGCTGTGGTTATCATCAACTCAAACAAGAAACGCGGCTTGGTCGACAGCGAATACAACACACGTCGTGAACAGTGTGAAGAAGCGGCGCGCATCTTTGGTGTTCCGGCACTTCGTGATGTGACTATTGAACAATTCAAAGCGAAAGAGTCTGAGTTAGATGAAATGGTCGCGAAACGTGCTCGTCACGTGATCACTGAAAATGACCGTACCGTTGAAGCGGCTCAAGCTCTGCGTACTCACGACATGAAGCGTATGGGTGAGCTCATGGCTGAATCGCATGCATCAATGCGTGATGATTTTGAAATCACGGTGAAAGAAATCGATACGCTGGTTGATATGGTCAAAGAAGTGATCGGTGAGCAAGGCGGCGTGCGTATGACTGGCGGTGGTTTCGGTGGTTGTATTGTGGCATTGGTTCCACCTGCATTGGTTGATGAAATCAAAACAACCGTTGAACAGAAATATCAAGCGGCGACGGGTCTAAAAGAATCTATTTATGTGTGCCAAGCGAAAGACGGAGCAGGCTTAGTTGAAGTAATCTAACGGCTTCGAGACTTAATATAGAGCTTACCAAGTAAAAAGATCATGGTAGGCCAAATGCTACAGCCTTTACTTCAGGTAGAGGCTTTTTACTGGCACTAGAAGGAATTTAGAATGACACAAGAGCAAAACCTGCATCAATCCATGACGCAGACTCCAGCCTATGATGGCCAACCCGCTCAGTTAGTGACGCTATCAAATACGCATGGCATGCAAGTGACATTCATGGATATTGGTGCAACATGGTTGAGCTGTATCCTGCCAGTAAAAGGAAACAAAAGAGAAGTTTTGTTGGGTGTTAACTCAATGGAGAACTTCGATAAACAAGCCAGCTATATGGGCACAACCGTTGGCCGTTATGCTAACCGCATTGCTAATGGTCGCTTCAAAATTGATGGTCAGAATTACAATCTGGAAACCAACCAAGCGGGCAATACCTTACATGGTGGCCCGAACGGATTTGATAAACGCCGTTGGAATATTGCCGAGCAAACCGAAACGTCAGTGGTGTTCACTCTTGAGTCTGCTGATGGCGACCAAGGATTCCCGGGGAATTTGAATGTGTCGGTGCGTTATGACATCACTGAAGATAATCGAGTTTCCATTAATTACTCTGCAACCACAGACAAGCCGACTGTAGTCAACCTAACGAATCATGCGTACTTCAATCTACTTGGCGCTGAAGCTGGACACGACTGTTTGTCACACATTGTCAGTATCAACGCCAATCAGTTCTTACCGACCAATTCGGTGGGTATTCCGTTAGGTAACCTTAAATCGGTGAAATCGACCAGCTTTGACTTCAATCAGCCTATGATGATCTCAGAGCGTTTGTTGGGCGATGAACAGCAGAAAGCAGCAAAGGGTTACGACCACTCTTTCTTATTGGCTGATGGCTGCAAACGCACTCAATGTGCCGCGACCGTAACCTCACCAGATGCGCTCGTCACACTAAAAGTATTTTCAACCAAACCTGCAATGCAGCTATACACCGGAAACTGGCTTGGTGGCACACCAAACCGAAGTGGTGGCAGCTATGAAGACTACGCTGGTTTGGCGCTAGAAACCCAGTTCTTACCTGACTCTCCTAACCACCCAGAGTGGAAGCAGGACAGTTGTATTCTCAAGCCTGAACAAGAATATAACTACAGTACCTGTTACCAGTTTGAATTTTCGGGGGATTCTTCAAACTAGTACGCTCTAGCTCAAAGCGGTTACGCCAATGTCTTTTGCTTGTGAATAGGACGATGTGAATTATCGCGTTGTTTTTGGGGGATGAGCAAAAGTGGCGCTCAACAAGAGTGCGGTTTATTAAGCGCGATTGTTGAGTATCTGAGTAAGGTAGGAAAGCCCTAACAGAAGCGATTCTGTTAGGGCTTTTTTTTGTTTATTGCTTGATGAGTCGTCCAGAACTTAGACTTTCTCTACCGAATTACGGCGTACCAGAGTTGGAGAGAACATCATTGGTTCAGTAGAGGTGTTTTCACCTTTGGCTAAGTGCAACGCGAGTCGTGTCGCTTTCTCTGCCATCATCTGAATCGGGTAGCGAATAGTGGTGAGCTTTGGATGAACATAGCGGGCAATCAAGCCATCATCGAAACCGATGATCGACATTTTGTCTGGTGCTTGAATACCGTTTTCATCAAGGACAGACAAAGCACCTGCTGCCATGTAATCGTTGTACGCCACAATGCCTGTGATTGGCA
The DNA here is from genome assembly GCF_023161755.1 of Vibrio sp. 1CM23M. NCBI lineage: Bacteria > Pseudomonadati > Pseudomonadota > Gammaproteobacteria > Vibrionales > Vibrionaceae > Vibrio > Vibrio sp. 1CM23M. The sequence goes on along the minus strand of NZ_JALNTR010000004.1, from coordinate 197,815 downwards.
GTGACTTAGTCAGAAGGTTGGTCATGGCGTATTCGCCACCGTCACTGGTAGGCGCTGAGTATTCAATATAGCTGTCAGAGAGCGCTATTTTATAATCTGAGAGTGCCGCTAAGTAACCTTGGATACGCTCATCGGCATCTTCAATGCTATGCGAAGAGGCGATACAGGCAATGTTCTGATGGCCATGGCGGATCAGATATTCCGTCGCAAGATATGCGCCTTTCTTGTTGTCCAAGAAAATACAACGGTTGGCAATCTCAGCAATATAACGGTTGATCAGTACTAAGCCTTTGACTTCTTTTGCATAGGCAATCAGTTCTTCGTCTGTCAGGCCTTTCGAGTGGATCACCAGGGCGTCACAACGGCTGTTAATCAGCAACTCAATCGCTTGTCTCTCTTCTTCACGATCGTGTGAGCCATTACCGACAAGGATATGTTTTCCGTTCTCACGAGCGACATTATCGACAGCCTTAACCAGCGTGCCAAAAAAGGGATCGGAGATGTCACCGACCAATACACCAACAGTGTTCGTGCTTTGGCTTACCAGCGCTCGAGCATTGGCATTCGGGCGATAGCCGAGTTTAGACATCGCTTTCGTTACAGACTCTACCGAGCTTGCACTCGCCTTGGGAGACTTGTTGATCACTCGAGATACGGTTGCAACAGAAACACCAGCTTCCTTTGCTACATCTTTAATTGTTGCCATTTTTAACCTCTATACATTGCTGCATCTATTTAACACCGACAATGATAGTAAGGCAACGAAACTCTCATTTTACTTCCAGTAATGAGATCTTTACCGCTTGTAATTATTAGGCTTAATGCTAGTGTAAACATTTACATTTTACTTAATTTTAGTAAATGATTTAATGGGTAAAAATAAACCAATATAGGAAGTGAGAAATGGATACTGTCTCTTATGGTGACTTTGCTAAGTTAGAAATGCGTGTGGGTAAGATCATTGAGGTTGTGCGTCATGAAAACGCCGACAAGCTTTACATCGTGCAAGTGGATGTTGGTGACAAGACGCTGCAAACGGTGACCAGCCTAGTCCCTTACTACACAGAAGAAGAGTTGATGGGTAAGCAGGTTGTTGTTCTGTGCAATCTAGCGAAGGCGAAGATGAGAGGCCACACTTCTGAGTGCATGTTGCTATGTGCAGAAACGGAAGATGAATCTGAAAGTGTATTGCTAACACCTGAACGTGCTATGCCTGCAGGTATTCGTGTCGTTTAAGCTCACTTTAGGTTGGTGAGTCAATGTGTTCACCAACCTAAATCAACTAGCTGCGTACAGTTAGTATCAAGCCATCAATCACACTGTGGTGATGTTCGGAAACCCCAGCAAGGTTGCCGTATTTAGGCTGGTGGCGATCATTTTCTAATGGGTGATGCCAACCTTGTGTGTGTTTAACAAAATGCGCCGCAAAGCTTTCAGACACCTCTAAACATCCTGCTAATACCGTATCGACGTAGGTTTGAACGATAGGGCTGTTTTCGCAAGGTGCTTCAATTTCGTCTTTGATGTAAACCCAGATCGATTGATCCTGTTTGAACTCATCTTGGCTTTCTATCTGAGAGGCCTTTAATTCGATTCGGTGATAACCACGCTCACGGCGATCAAACTCAGCCAGTGCAATATCATCCACCTCAAGCAACACACCATTCACTTGTCCTTCGCCAAGATTGACGATCAAAGGTGATAAGACATAACTGTCATCGATCTTGCTCCAATGGCGAATTAAGCCATGAACAATCGCAGGGATCGCTTGCCCTGTCTGACCGGTAAGCTGGCGTGAAGATGAGTTGATTAAACTGCCATAACCAAAAATATACATCGCATTCCTTGTCTGAGTTGTTCCATTTAAGTCTAGTCTTACTATATGTGGCGAGATACCAAAAGTCAGTAAGTTTCTATTTATACATCTATAGGTCTTTATGACTCTTTTGGTTGTGTTTTTTTGACTTGTTTATTGGCTATTGAATCTCGTGAGTCGCTGTTTTTACTGGTTTTATCTAATTGGCGCGTTTCATGCAAAGTGATCTGCATATTGCATCGGATTTGATGCACACAAAATTTGGTTTAGGTAATACCTTGGCCGCTTATCTGAGAATTAGGAGCGAGTTTGTTAAATATCACAGATAAAAGTGTAGAAGACGCGATTCCAGCCTACCTGCGTTTAGGCTTTCGACCTTTCTTCTTTTTAGGCAGTCTCTATGCCGTGATCGCGATTGTCGCTTGGGTCATCATGTTCCAAAACGGTCAGCCTGAAATGCTAAAAGTACCGGCGCTTTGGTGGCACGTACATGAAATGCTGTTTGGTTTCTCAATGGCGATAGTGGTTGGTTTTGTGTTAACGGCGGTACAAACGTGGACGGGTGTCAACGGCACCAAGCACTATCGATTGGCAGCCTTGGTTGGTTTATGGATCGCACCTCGTATTCTGTTTTGGACCCCCGCGCCGTTATGGTTGATTTCGTCGGTTGAGGCGCTGTTCTTAATCTTCGCCGCCTACGAAATTGGTTTCCGAGTCGTGAAGTCGAAAGGCTGGAAGAATCTATTCTTTGTGCCGCTGTTTATATTGGCTATCGTGGCGAACTTTGCTAGTTACGCGACCATTAAGGGGATGCCTCCATTCCCATCGTCTGCAGTTTGGCAGGCTATGTTGTGGTGGTTTACCTTGCTGTTATCAGTGATGGGTGGGCGAGTGATCCCATTCTTTACGGCGCGTCGTTTTGATTTTGAAAAAGCTCAGCCATTGGTTTGGTTGGAATGGTTAGCGAATCTACCTTTGGTTGGCTTATTTGTATTGAGCTTCTTCCCATTGACCTTTGCTCAAGTAGGTAATGAGTTAATGGTGTTTGCTGGCGTGACTCAGTTAGTTCGCTTTATCCGTTGGAAGCCTTGGACAACCTTGTCTGAGCCTTTGGTGTGGTCACTGCATGCGGCTTACTTGTGTATCCCTCTCAGCTTGCTGTTACGCGGTTTGCTAGACAACCCGTTCGCGAGCCACAACATGCTGCACTTGTTTGCGATTGGTGGTTTGAGTGGGTTAATTCTGGCAATGATTACGCGCGTGACGATGGGGCATACCGGTCGTGCGATCTATAAAGGGCCAAGTATGGCTTTGGCTTTCTCGGCTATTTTTATTGCGGCACTCGTTCGTAGTTTAGGTGTGACATTCTTCCCGGCGTATTTATTTGAGATGGTCAACATCAGTGCCGGTTTATGGACGTTATCATTCGGGCTGTTTATCTGGAAATTTGGGATGATGCTGTTAACGCCAAGGGTGGATGGTCACCCGGGCTAAGCCAATTAATTATCGATTGATATAGAAAGGGAAGCTCAGAGCTTCCCTTTTTGATCGTCATAACTCATCAAGTATTCGCAGCAAGGTATTGGCGTACCTGTGTGATGAGATCTTCTTTGGCATGAGGTGAGATAAAACTGGCTTCGATGGCATTAATGCTGAACTGCGCTAATTCGTTTTTGGTTACTGGGTGAGCATTGGCGACGGCGAGGAAGTTATCATTCATATAGCCGCCGAAGTAAGCCGGATCATCGGAATTGATGGTGACGCACAGCCCTTTTCTCAACAATTCGACGATGTTGTGTTGTTGCATGGTCTCAAACACCTTGAGCTTGGTATTCGACAGCGGACAGACGGTCAGTGGTGTGCGTTTTGCTATTAGCTGTTCCATTAGCTCTTCATCTTCTACACAGCGAACACCATGATCAATACGGGTAATGCCTAGCAAGCTCACTGCGTCGATAATATTTTGTGCTGGGCCTTCCTCTCCGGCGTGTGCGACAGTCAGAAAGCCTTGGTTGATCGCTTCTTGGAATACATGTTTAAACTTCTCTGGCGGATTGCCCTGTTCTGATGAATCTAACCCAACGGCAATGATCTTATCTTTATAAGGAAGGGCTTGTTTGAGTCTTTCAAAAGCGCTGTCTTCATCAAGGTGACGTAGAAAGCACATGATCAGTTGGCTGCTGATGCCAAGTTCTTGCTTTGCTTGATTCAAAGCTCGAGTAATCCCACCAACGATGACTTCAAAGGCAATGCCGCGTTCAGTGTGAGTTTGAGGGTCGAAGAATATCTCAGTATGAACCACATTATCTTGCTGGCACTTGAGTAGATAAGCCCACGTTAGGTCATAGAAATCCTGTTCATGAATCAGCACGTTTGCACCTTGGTAATAGATGTCGAGAAAGGATTGAAGATTGTGGAACTGGTACGCGTCTCGGACTTGGTCAGGGGTCTCAAAGGGAATCGACACGTTATTACGCTTGGCGAGTTGGAACATCAGCTCTGGCTCTAGTGTGCCTTCTATATGTAAGTGCAGCTCAACTTTGGGTAAATTTTTGATGAAGCTATCCATAGCAACTCCTTAGCTATTTTAATTATGGGCGGAGTAGGTGAGACAGTAGAGTCTATAAACCTGAGTAAGCAGGTATCTCTTTCATTTATCTCTGTTTGAGCATAGTCCATTTCATTGTTGTCGATAAAACAGGACAGAAGTTGATGGTGAACCGAGAGTTACGAACCGATTGAAATCAGGCGCAAACGATTTGCAGCATTGGAGTGTGATCCGCTGCAAATATTTGCAGCAATATTCATTGATTTGTGCTCTAATACCGCGCTTACCAAGGGATGGTGTTAAAAGATGCTCACTTAGATGGAGTTATCAAAGTTGACCGATCCCTTAATGATCTCCCTTAGGAAAAAATAGAACATGTCTAAGAACAAAAAATTTGATATCCGCCTTACAGAAAAACGCAACGGTTGGTGTGCAGAGATTACTCGTCAAGTAACGTCTCGCAGCACTACAGTATCTAAGCGTGAGTCTGGTTTCGAAACTGAAGCTCTAGCACAAGAGTGGGCAGAGAAAGAGCTAGCATCTTTCATCGCTAACCAAGCTGAACGTAACGAGCGTAAATCAGAGCAGCGTAAAGAGCGTGACGAACTACGTCACACTAAAGAGCTTAAAGCTGAGCAAGCACGTGAAGCACGCGCTAAAGCTCGTGCAGAAGAGCAAGAAGACGCTGAATAATTCAGTGCATGACTAATTTATAGATCCCTTAATTTTAAGATAAGGGATTTGTGAAAAAAAAGCCCCGATACAACTTTTTTCTTTCTAGTTAAAAGTGTATTGGGGCTTTTTAGTTTGTGGAGTTCTGTTTTATTGTGTTTAAGAGCACTGTTTTGGCTTCTCGCTTTTAACGTCGAGCTCTTAAAATTTTAAGCATTGTCTGATCAGTTATTCAGTGCAGTTAGCCAATCGTCTTCTGCCACTTCTTCAATGTAGCTTTCTACTGATTGTCCGACTTCTTCATCGTCTTGCTTGAAGTAAGCGATGTGGAACACAGCATCACCTTCGTTGACCAAAGGTAGAGTTTGCTGACCAATCACGATACCGCCTTTGGTTGTGATCACTTGGCCTTCTTGGTGACCCAATGGAGAGCTGATGTAAGCAAGGGTTTGTCCTGCTTCAACCTGTTCGCCAAGTCTTACCATGTTACGCAAAATACCGTCTGATTCAGCGCGGATCCAGCTGGTGGATTTACTCAATACTGGCTCGGGTAACTTCTTACGGTTAGGGCGCAGCATGCCGATTTCTTTCATCACTTGATGTACGCCAAGGTAACCCGCACGAATCGCTAGGTGATCAAAACGCAGCGCTTCACCACCTTCGTAAGTTAATACAGGAATACCCAGTTTTTCCGCTTCGCTACGCAGTGAACCGTCGCGCAGTGGAGAATCAATAATCACGGGTGTTGCGAACGCTTTTGCGATGCGCAGTGTTTCAGGGTTCGATAGGTTTGCACGAATCTGTGGCAGATTGGTACGGTGAATCGCGCCCGTGTGCAGATCCAGAATGTAATCACAGTGCTTTGCCACGTTCTCGAAGAAGGTGTAAGCGATGCGTGATGTTAGCGATCCTTTCTCACTGCCAGGGAAGCAACGGTTTAGGTCACGACGGTCTGGTAGGTAACGAGATTTATGGATAAAGCCAAATACGTTAACGATAGGCACAACAATTAATGTCCCTTTCAGTTTCTTTGGATCAATCGCATTGGTCAGTTGTCGTGCAATCTCAACACCGTTTAGCTCATCGCCGTGGATAGCCGCATTTACCATCAGTGTTGGGCCTGCTTGGCGACCGTGAATAATTTCAATCGGGATCGAAAGTGGAGAATGCGTGTAAAGCTGAGCCGCTTGCAGTTCAATCTCCATTCGCTGTCCTGGCTGAACAGTATAACCAAGTAATTCGAATGGTTGATTAGGTTTTAGTCTTGCCATTTAGGTTGTTCTCAACATGGTGATAATTCGTTAACACGGAATGTAGCAATCGTTGATTTTTAGTACGAATCAATCGCTTTACGGTGACGACAAAAGTTTTTTATGAAGGGGCTTCTGAATTGGTTTCAGTTTTTTATTTGGCTAATTGAAGGGTGTTTCAAATTGTGAATTTTCTGACAATACATTGATTTAGCGCTGATATTTGTCATTCAGTTCGTTGGTATTATCCACCGCCATTTTTTGGCGGCCAAATTTAAATATTGAGATCAAAATGAAAAAAACAATTTCAAAAGTTGTAGCACTAGCGGTGGTATCTGTTGCTTTATCTGGTTGTGTTGGTAGCAACGCAGTAACGGGTTACCTAATGAAGTTCAACATCAAGGCTGTTGATAACCGTTACGCTCGTGGTGGTTTGAACATGCTACTTGCACCTGCATACGGTCTAACAGTTGCTGCCGATTACCTAGTATTCAACTCACTGGAGTTCTGGACAGGTAGCAACCCACTAACAGGTGCTCCGCACATCTTTGATACTAAGACTGATACTTACCTAGACATCAACCACCAACTTGATCCGTCTCTAACGGAAGCGCCAGTGGGTCCTATCACGAGTGCAGATGTGATCGAAAAAGGTCAAATGCAGCAGATTGATGAAAACACGATCCAAATGGACATTACTTACCAGTCTGGTGAGCGTGCGACGTTAATCGGTGTTCGTGATGGCGAGATGGTGACGTACTTCATCGATGGCGAAGTTGTGGCACAAACTTCAATTGATGAGTTAGAAAGCTACGCGGCTTCACGCGCTTAATTATTTCTTTAGTCACAAATAGTCGATTACAAAGATTAGAAACAAAAACAGGTACTCATTGAGTACCTGTTTTATTTTGTGTCGATAAACGGTGTTTACTGTAAAACACCATTTACTGAACAAACATAGCTTATCGAATTAAGCTTTTTCTGGGATCGCTTCAAGCAATGCAACCATTTGGTTCCAGAATAGCTCAACGGTGTCGATCTTCACTTTCTCATCAGGAGAGTGCGGGAACTTGATGGTTGGGCCGAAAGAAACCATATCCATGTTCGGGTAAGGTTCTTTGAATAGACCACACTCAAGACCAGCATGGATAACCATGATGTTTGGCTTGTGACCGTAGATACCTTCGTACATGTCGCGGAAGATATGCATGATTTCTGAATCTGCGTCTGGTTTCCAACCTGGGTAAGCACCAGAGAACGCGATGTTAGCGCCTGCTAGTTCAGCAACAGAGTGAAGCATGCTTTCTACTTGTGAGCGACCTGAATCGATAAGAGAGCGGATCAGGCAAAGCACTGTGATTGAGTTCTCTTCTGTTGTGATAACACCTACGTTTAGAGACGTTTCCACAACACCTTCAATCTCGTCACTCATACGAATCACGCCGTTTGGACATGCGTTAAGTGCCGCGATAAAGCGAGCTTGGTCTGCTGACGCAAGTGCGCCCATTTCTACAGAAGCTTCTTCATTGAAAGTCACGATGCTGTCTTCTACTTTACCTAGCTCTGTTGAAAGCAGCTCAGTGTAGTAGTTGTATAGTGAAGCCAGTTTTTCTTGGTTTTCAGCAGGAACAGCAACCGTTACGAAACCTTCACGAGGGATCGCGTTACGTAGGCTACCACCTTTGAATTCGACGATGCGAAGGTCTAGCTCTTTTGCGTGACCCGCTAGGAAGCGAGCAAGCAGTTTGTTTGCGTTTGCACGACCTGTGTGGATGTCACAACCAGAGTGACCGCCTTTTAGGCCTTTTAGCGTTAGCTTACGTGTTACGAAGTCAGCTGGAATCGCGTTACGAGCAATTTCAAATGTCATTGCGCCGTCGATACCGCCAGCACAACCCATGTACACTTCGCCTTCTTGCTCTGAATCGGTGTTAAGAAGGATATCGCCTTCTAACCAACCCGCTTCAAGACCGAAAGCACCAGTCATGCCTGCTTCTTCATCTACTGTTAGTAGAACTTCGATAGGGCCGTGCTGGATTTCGTTTGAAGCAAGAACCGCTAGGCAAGAAGCCATGCCCATGCCGTTGTCAGCGCCAAGCGTTGTGCCTTTAGCTGTAACCCACTCACCATCAATGTATGGTTGGATTGGATCTTTAGCGAAGTCATGAACTGTGTCTTCGTTCTTTTGTGGAACCATATCGATGTGAGCTTGTAGCACTACACCTTTTTTGTTTTCCATACCCGCCGTTGCTGGCTTTTTGATGAATACGTTGCCCGTTGGGTCACGACGTACATCTAGGCCTTGCTCGGTTGCCCAAGCAATAATGTATTGAGCAAGCTCTTCTTCATGCTTAGAAGGGTGTGGGATTGAGCAAATCTTATCGAAGAACTGCCAGATAGGGGCAGGGGATAATTTACTGATCTCAGAATGGAATTCAGACACGGATGACTCCTTTTTTATTTAATAACCATATATTTAGGTTTTGTATGGGTAAAAACCTAGAACAAAAATCTAAAATATGGGTCTGTTTTGATGGCAACAGCATACCACTTGAGCGTTTTGACGAGTAGCGGTTCTAAACCTCAAATAGCTCAAATTTTGAAAGCGATCTTGTCCATCTGATCACAATTAAGCGCCTGGATGCTTATAAATGGCGCAAGCAAACGTTTGTTTAATTCTATTCTGTAATTTAATTACGAGAATGAGTTTGCAAAATAACCACAAATGGCAAGAAGTGTGACGTACAGCAAAAAATACTTGTAATCTTTTTTCTTTAGGGTATATTAATAACCAACTTCTGAGATGAAGAGTAAATGCTCAAAGGATGAGTCCGTTTTATCGCCTCCAAGGAACCGAGAAATCAAATTCGTTTTTTATTGATTTATTAAGGTGATAGTTATGAAAGGTTTACCATCTGCAATGTTCTGGATTAACAGCTCTGTTTACACTAGCAACTTTGCATACCCTACAAGCTTTGGTTACTAATACTGTAAGCATGTAACTCGAACAGTTTTGTTCACCCCTATATATTGGAATTCTTTTACAGCCCTTTTGGTTGACAGATTCTACCGCCACTCAGTTTTGAGTGGCGTTTTTTTTGCCTGCTACTTTTCCAAACCGCTTTCGCTTGTCACTTTCCCTGCAGTTCTGCGTGGTTGTTTTTTAAACGCCGAAATATCAATTTGCGCCTTATTACTGATCCTGTTGAAAAATACATAACTATTGTGGGTTTGAATTCAGAATTTACTGGCTAGATTCTCAATGAAAATAACCGATGGTAGAAAAAACAACCAACTAATTTTTCTGGATTTTTTGTTTTTAATTGTTTGTTTTTAAACACTATTTATCGATGTTATCTTAGTTTTTAATCGCTTTGTTTCATACGGCATTCTGATAAATATCGATTAGAGCCTTAATTCTATCTGGAATTTGTTATTTGATAACTTTATAATCCACAGCCAATCGATTACGCAACCGTTTACTTTTTACCCTTATAGGATTCGATAATGTTCGAAAAGCTATTCAAACTCAGTGAAAATGGCACCAATGTGCGCACTGAAATCATCGCAGGTCTAACAACCTTCCTAACAATGGCTTACATCATTTTTGTAAACCCAATGATTCTAGCTGATGCTGGTATGGACCATGGCGCTGTATTTGTAGCAACCTGTTTAGCGGCTGCTATTGGCTGTTTCATCATGGGCTTTGTTGCTAACTACCCAATTGCTCAAGCTCCAGGCATGGGTTTGAACGCATTCTTTACCTACGCTGTTGTAATGGGTATGGGTTATACGTGGCAAGTTGCTCTGGCAGCGGTTTTCGTATCAGGCGTAATCTTCATCTTCTTAAGCATCTTTAAGATCCGTGAATGGATTATCAACTCGATCCCTATGTCTCTGCGTGTTGGTATCTCTGCAGGTATCGGTCTTTTCCTAGCGTTTATTGCTCTTAGCAATGCAGGCATCGTTGTTTCTAACCCAGCAACTAAAGTTTCACTGGGCGACATTACCGCGATTGCTCCTATCCTAGGCTCACTTGGTTTCTTCCTAACGATTGCTCTTGTTCACCGTGGCGTGAAAGGCGCAGTAATGATTGCGATTCTAGCTATTACAGCTCTTGGCATTGTTATTGGTGACGTTCAATACGGCGGCATCATGTCTACACCACCAAGCCTTGCTCCTACATTCATGCAGCTTGATTTCTCTGCTGTATTTGAAATCGGTATGATTTCAGTGGTATTCGCATTCTTGTTCGTCGATTTGTTCGATACAGCGGGTACTCTGGTTGGTGTTGCAACGAAAGCAAACCTAATCAAAGAAGACGGCAAACTACCTCGTTTGAACAAAGCATTGCTTGCTGACTCTACAGCAACATCTATTGGTGCATTGCTAGGTACATCAAATACTACTTCTTATGTTGAGAGTGTTGCGGGTGTTGCTGAAGGCGGCCGTACCGGTCTAACGGCTGTTGTTGTTGGTATCTTATTCCTATTGGCTCTTTTCTTCTCGCCACTTGCAGGTATGATTCCGGCTTACGCAACATCAGGTGCACTTTTCTATGTAGCAATTCTGATGATGTCTGGCCTAGTTGGCATTGATTGGCGTGATCTTACGGAAGCAGCACCAGTCGTGGTAACATGTCTGCTTATGCCGCTGACGTACTCTATCGCTGAGGGTATCTCACTAGGTTTCATCGCTTACGCTGCAATTAAGCTGCTAAGTGGTAAAGGTCGCGACGTTTCACCTGCTGTGTGGGTAATGTCGGCTATCTTTATTCTTAAATACATTTTCGCTTAATCGTCTAGATTTCTGCTTAATCGCTGAAGAGGCTATGCTTGAAATAGCCTCTAATAACATGACAAAATTATTAGGTTTTATACTATGAGCAACAAATTCGTTATCACTTGGGACAACATGCAGACTTACTGCCGTCAACTTGCTGAAAAGCAAATGCCAGCAGAGCAGTGGAAAGGCATCTGGGCTGTAAGCCGTGGTGGTTTGGTTCCTGGTGCAATCTTGGCTCGTGAGCTAGGTATTCGTCACGTAGATACGATTTGTATTTCTAGCTACGACCACGATCACCAACGTGATATGACAGTAGTTAAAGCACCTGAAGGTGACGGCGAAGGCTTCCTAATCGTTGAAGACTTGGTTGATAGTGGTGACACTGCACGTAAGCTTCGCGAAATGTACCCTAAAGCGAAACTGATCGCTGTATGTGCAAAACCATCTGGCGCTGATTTGCTAGACGAGTACATTGTTGATATCGCTCAAGACACATGGATTGAGCAACCTTGGGATACTAGCCTAAGCTACGTTGAGCCAGTAAATCGCAAGTCAAAATAAGCGTAAACTTAGTTTTTTGAGAAATGACCCTTTATAGGGTCATTTTTTTTTATATTATTAGTGACAACCATTTCTTATTAAGTATCCCAATGTCTGAACCAGAAGAAACGAGCTCGAACCTTTCGGAAACTTTGTTTGTAAAGCACAAGCAGGCGAAAGAGACCTCAATGTTGACACAATACATGCCAAGCTCTGAAGCGTTATTGGATGAGAAGCGTGAACAGCAAAACTCATCATGGTATCGAAACCTAAGACGTCTTCAGTGGGTATGGCAAGGCGTTAATCCAATAGAGCAAGAAGCGGTATTGGCTCGCATCGCGTCATCAGATAACTCTCGTACAATCGACGAGTGGCTTGATACGGTTATGGGTTACCGAAGTGGTAACTGGGCATACGAATGGACCAAGCTGGGTATGCAGCATCAAAATCGTTCTAATGAGAAGAACGGTGAAGAGATGGCTGAAGAGCTGTTTTCAGCATCGCTGTGCTTTAGTATTGCGGGTTACCCACATCTCAAGAACGACAACTTGGCAGCTCAGGCTCAAGTGCTGGCCAATGCAGCGTATTCTGAAGCGATCAAGCACACTAAGTTGATCGTCAAACAGATTGATATTCCATACCAAAACAAGAAGATCAAAGCGAACTTGCATCTAACCAAGACAGATAAACCACAACCGGTTGTGATTGTCAGCGCGGGTTTAGATAGCTTGCAAACCGATATGTGGCGCTTGTTTAGGGATTACTTAGCACCAAAGAACATTGCCATGTTAACGGTAGACATGCCATCGATAGGGCACAGTGCACATTGGCCGTTAACAGAAGACTCATCTTGTCTTCACCAAGCAGTGCTGAATGAATTGCCTAACATCCCATGGGTCGATCACCACAAAGTCGGCTTGTTTGGTTTCCGCTTCGGTGGCAATGCGATGGTGAGATTATCTTTCCTTGAGCAACATAAGATTAAAGCGTGTATCTCTTTAGGCGCGCCAATTCACGATATCTTTGTTCATGCAGACAAACTTAAGCAGATGCCTAAAATGCATCTAGATGTGTTGGCTTCGCGCCTTGGTAAAGGGGCGGTCGATATCAATAGCCTTTCTGGGCAGTTGATGGCGTGGTCACTTAAGGTACAAGGTTTGCTGTCAAACAGTAAAACCAGCGTTCCTATCTTGGCATTGGCTCTGGAAGGTGACCCGGTTTCACCGCCAATGGATAATCAACTGGTTGCTATTTACAGTGATTACGGAAAAGCGAAGAAAATCAAAGCTAAGTCAATTACACAAGGTTATGAGCAATCCCTCGAATTGGCGATAAAGTGGCTTGAGGATGAATTATTTAGATGACATTTCTCCTAAATTAGTTAAGCATGAAAAGTGTACAAACTAAGTACCTGATACTCAGAGGTAATTTATAAAATCCAAATGCGTAGTTTCTACGTATAACAGTCTGAGTAACGTCATTCTTAACATTGAAAATGGAGATTCAATATGTCAGAAGTGACACAACAACCTACGCATTACCGCTTGTTGAATGTTTTAAAGGCGATCGGGCCTTACTTAAGGGAACCGCAATCAGAAGAAGGCCACTATATCTTTGATTGCTTGTCTGTATGTGTGAACGATAAAAAATCACCAGAAGAACGCGAGTTTTGGGGCTGGTGGCTGGAATTGGATAAGTCAGAAGAGGGATATTCGGCGAAGTACAATATCGGCAAGTACAACATCGATGGTAACTGGGATTCTTTGCCGTTACCTAAAAAGGCGGTAGCTGAGGTCTCTCGAACTCAAGAAGCCTTCCACAAGAAACTGGTTGATGAACTTCAAAGTAAGTTTGAAATCAGTATCCAATTAGACGAAGAGTCTGTCGAATTCGTCTAATTTTAAAGGTTACTCTTCTATATAAAGCAAAAAGGTGCGATTTCGCACCTTTTCTGCTTGTGAATTCCCCTTTTGATTGCTAAAACATCACCTCTTATTTGTTTTATCCATAAAAGACTTCATGACAACAAATCATCAAAGCGGGACAACAACACAGCGTAAAACTGTCGTTGTTAAACTGGGTACCAGTGTCTTAACTGGTGGAACATTGGCATTAGACCGCGCTCATATGGTTGAGCTGGTTCGTCAATGTGCAGAATTAAAAAAACAAGGCCACTCTGTGGTTATGGTTTCGTCTGGTGCAATTGCAGCAGGACGTGAGCACCTTGGTTACCCCGCACTTCCCAACTCAATGGCGAGTAAACAGTTGCTTGCGGCAGTTGGGCAAAGCCAGTTGATTCAAGTTTGGGAGTCTTTGTTTGCTATCTATGGTCTTAAGATTGGCCAGATGCTACTGACTCGTGCTGATCTCGATGATCGCGAGCGTTTTCTTAATGCACGTGACACGATCAACGCACTTGTTGAGCACGATATTATTCCGGTAGTAAACGAAAATGACGCAGTAGCCACCAACGAAATTAAAGTGGGCGACAATGATAACTTGTCGGCCTTAGTGGGTATTTTGTGCGGTGCTGATAAGCTTTTGCTACTAACAGACCAAAAAGGCCTGTTTACGGCTGACCCTCGTAAAGATCCAAATGCTGAGCTCATCAAAGAAGTGAAAACCATTGATGACACACTGCGTAAGATCGCAGGCGGCAGCGGTACGACGTTAGGTACTGGCGGCATGGCGACAAAACTGCAGGCTGCGGATATTGCTCGTCGCGCTGGCATCGAAGTGATTATTGCTGCGGGCAGTGCTGAAAATGTGGTGTTTGACTCACTGAGTGACAACCCACAAGGCACACGTTTCTTGCCGTTAGCCGAAGCGCTTGAAAACCGTAAACGCTGGATTTTAGCGGGTCCTGCTTCAGCTGGTGACATCGTGGTCGACGACGGCGCCGTAAACGCTGTTAACACCAAAGGCAGTAGCTTGTTGGCAAAAGGGGTTGTTCGAGTTAAAGGCGAGTTCTCTCGTGGTGAAGTTACCCAAGTCACAGACAGCAAAGGCAAAGTAGTAGCGCGTGGTATCGCTAGCTACTCAAGCCAAGACCTAGCAAAAATTGCAGGTAAGCACAGTAAAGATATTGGCGACATCCTTGGATACGATTATGGGTCAGAAGTCATTCACCGTGACGACCTAGTTGTGATTCAAGAGTAGCTCGTGATGATAAGGCGAATCGCCTTTTTGCATCCAAAGACAGACAGAATTTAGGGAGAGTTAAACGTGGATTTAACTAACATGGGTATCGCAGCAAAAGACGCTGCTTTCCACCTAGCGACCGCATCAACGGCGCAAAAGAATAAAGCATTGGCGATTATCGCTGATGAACTAGAAGCAAACGCTGCAACGATTTTAGAAGCGAATGCGAAAGATATCGAATTAGGTCGCGAAGCTGGTCTAACTGATGCACTGCTTGATCGTCTACTTCTTAATGAAGAGCGCTTAACCGGTATCGCTAACGATGTGCGTAACGTGATTAGCCTGAATGACCCAGTTGGCAGCGAAATCGACAGTAAGGTACTGGAAAACGGTATGTCACTGTCTCGCCGCCGTGTGCCACTTGGTGTGGTGGGTGTTATCTACGAAGCGCGTCCGAACGTAACTATCGATATTGCAGCTCTGTGTCTGAAGACAGGTAACGCAAGTATCCTACGTGGTGGTAAAGAGACGTTCTTCTCGAACATGGAACTGGTTAAAGTTATCCAGTCTGCATTAGAGAAAGCGGAGCTTCCAGCCGCTTCTGTTCAGTACATCGAGAAGCCTGATCGTGAACTCGTTTCTCAACTGCTTAAACTGGACGACTACGTGGATATGATCATTCCTCGTGGCGGCGCTGGCCTGCACAAGATGTGTAAAGAGAACAGCACCATCCCAGTAATCATCGGCGGCTTTGGTATCAGCCATATCTTCGTTGATGAAAGCGCTGATATTGAGAAATCTGTCGATGTGGTCGAAAACTCAAAAGTTCAACGTCCATCGGCATGTAATTCATTGGATACACTGCTAGTGCATGAAGCGATTGCTGAAGCTTTCCTTGCTAAGCTAACACAGCGTTTAGCGGGCAAAATAACCTTGGTTGCTGACGCGAGTGCAAAATCATTGCTTACTGGTTTTGAGGACCAACGTGATGCGGTTGAAGGCGACTTTGACACTGAATGGCTAAGCTACACGTTAGGCGTGAAAGTTGTTGCGGATGTGGCGGAAGCGATTGACCACATGCGTGTACACAACGCGAGTCACTCAGACGCGATCATGACTAACAGCCTAGAGAGCTCAGAGCGTTTCATTAACTCTGTTGGTTCTGCAGCGGTTTATGTGAATGCATCAACACGTTTTACTGATGGTGCACAGTTTGGTTTAGGTGCTGAAGTTGCCGTGTCTACTCAGAAATTGCATGCTCGCGGCCCAATGGGCTTAGAAGAGCTGACAAGCTACAAATGGGTAGGTAAAGCGAACTATTTAGTCCGCGGTTAACGCTGGTCGTTAATTTTACTCCTCAGCTCATTTTTGAAATGGCGATCGAGTAGCAATAATCAATGAATCACCACACAAAAGGGCCTTAATTGGCCCTTTTTCTTTCCTAACGTTTGGCAATTCCGTTACACTGATATTCAATTATTTGGAGGTGATATGCATTGTCCTTTTTGTTCAGAGAACGACACTAAAGTAATCGATTCAAGACTGGTAGCCGATGGCCATCAGGTTCGTCGTCGCCGTCAATGCCTTGCATGTAGTGAACGTTTTACTACGTTCGAATCGGCAGAACTTGTGATGCCTAAGGTCATAAAGTCGAATGGAAACCGCGAACCATTTAATGAAGATAAAATGGTGGGTGGTGTACAGCGCGCCCTAGAAAAACGCCCAGTGAGTGCTGATGCGATTGAACTTGCGATCAGTACGATTAAGTCACAACTCCGTGCAACTGGTGAGCGTGAAGTACCAAGCGAGATGATTGGTAATCTTGTGATGGGCCAATTGAAAGAATTGGATAAAGTGGCGTACATTCGTTTTGCCTCTGTTTACCGCAGTTTTGAAGACATCCGAGAGTTTGGCGAAGAAATCGCTAAATTAGAGGATTAACTCCTCAATCATGTCAAACTTTACTCCCCTAGATTTTCAAATGATGTCGCGTGCTATTCAGTTAGCAAAACGCGGCATTTACACTACTGCACCCAACCCGAATGTGGGTTGTGTCATTGTACAAACTGATGGTCAGATCGTTGGTGAAGGTTTTCACGCGAAAGCAGGTGAGCCTCATGCTGAAGTACATGCCATGCGAATGGCGGGCGACAAAGCAAAAGGCGCGACGGCTTATGTCACGCTAGAGCCTTGTTCTCATTACGGTCGAACGCCACCTTGTGCTGAAGGTTTGATTAAGGCTCAAGTAACCAAAGTGATTTGTGCCATGCAGGACCCAAACCCAAAAGTCGCAGGTCGTGGTATCAAAATGCTACGCGACGCGGGTATTGAGGTTGAAATTGGTTTGTTAGAGCAAGATGCTCTTGATTTGAACCCTGCATTTATCAAGCGTATGCAAACTGGCATGCCATTTGTTCAGTTGAAGATGGCGGCTAGCCTTGATGGTCAAACTGCATTGGAAAATGGCCAAAGCCAGTGGATCACATCGCCAGAAGCGCGTCGTGATGTTCAGAATTATCGAGCAAAAGCGGGCGCAGTGTTATCCACAAGCCAAACGGTGATTGAAGATAACGCCTCGTTGAATGTTCGCTGGGCAGAGTTGCCAAGCAGTATTAAAGCTCATTACGCTGAAGATGAACTTCGTCAGCCAATTCGCGTGATTCTTGATCGTCAAAATCAACTGCGTCCTGAGCTCAAGTTATATCAGTCGCCAACACCAGTGTTAAGAGTGGCTGAAGCGTCTGCGGATATTGAAGTAGGAACCACAGATGCAGGTCAGCTCGATTTGCACGATCTGATGCGTCAATTACCTGCCAATCATATCGACCATATTTGGGTCGAAGCGGGCGCAACATTGGCAAAAAGCTTGATTGAAGAACAGCTGGTGGATGAGCTAATCCTCTATTTAGCACCTAAACTTATGGGCAGTGACGGACGAGGTTTGATGGGCGCATTAGGGCTCACTTCAATGTCTGACGTTATTGACCTAGAAATTAAAGATGTTCGACAGGTTGGTGTGGATATTCGCATTGTGGCGAAACCAATTGTGGCTAAACCAATAGCAGCGAAACCACTCTCGAAATAGTTACTCCAACTGCATACGTGTCGTTGACAACAAAAAGAGTTTTAAAATGTTTACAGGAATTGTAGAAGCCGTAGGTACATTGAGTGCAATCACTCCCCGCGGAGAAGACATCACCGTAACGGTCAACGTTGGCAAGCTTGATATGGCTGACGTTCAGTTAGGCGACAGTATCGCAACCAATGGTGTGTGTTTGACAGTCGTTGAATTCAACGACCACAGCTACAGTGCAGACCTTTCGCTTGAGACCCTGAAAAAAACGGGTTTTGTCGATTACCAAGCGGGCGATAAAGTTAACCTTGAGAAAGCAATGTTACCAACCACGCGTTTCGGTGGACACATTGTGTCTGGTCACGTTGATGGCGTGGGTGAGATTGTTGAACGCAACCAAGTTGGCCGTGCAATTGAGTTTTGGGTAGAAATGCCAGCAGAGATCTCAAAATACGTCGCTCAAAAAGGCTCAATAACGGTCGATGGCATCAGTCTGACTGTGAACGATTTACGCAAGAACGCATTCAAGCTGACTATCGTTCCTCACACCTCTTCAGAAACCACCATCGACCAATTCAATGTAGGTCGTAAAGTGAATTTAGAAGTCGATGTATTAGCGCGTTACATGGAGCGTTTACTGCAAGGTCAGCAACAAGAATCTGAGCCTGAATCTCGATTAACGATGGAATTCTTACAGCAGAATGGTTTTGCCTAACCGTTAATACAAAGTAATTAAGCGAGACTTTGTAAAGCGAAGCAATATCATCAGGTTTAAATAGTGTCGGTTCTAGGAAGCAGAACCATTTCAAAGGATATAGAACAATGCCAATTAGTACTCCTCAAGAAATTATTGAAGACATTCGCCTAGGAAAAATGGTTATCCTGATGGATGATGAAGATCGCGAGAATGAAGGCGATCTGATCATGGCAGCAGAACATGTTACGCCAGAAGCGATTAACTTCATGGCAATGTACGGCCGCGGTTTGATCTGTCTAACGCTGACTAAAGAGCGTTCAAACCGTATGGGTTTAGCACCTATGGTTCAAGACAATAATGCACAGTACACCACTAACTTTACGGTTTCGATTGAAGCGGCAGAGGGTGTAACAACCGGTATTTCAGCATCCGATCGTGCAGTGACGGTTCAAGCTGCAGTAGCGAAAGACGCAAAAGCGGCTGACTTAGTTCAACCTGGTCATATCTTCCCACTGACAGCTCAAGAAGGTGGCGTATTAACGCGTGCTGGCCACACTGAAGCGGGGTGTGATTTAGCTCGATTAGCGGGCTGTGAACCAGCATCGGTTATCGTAGAAATCCTAAACGACGACGGTACTATGGCGCGTCGCCCTGACCTTGAAGTGTTCGCAGAAAAGCACGACATCAAGCTTGGCACTATTGCTGACTTGATTGAGTACCGTAACAACACTGAAACGACAATTGAGCGCGTTGCACAATGTCATTTACCAACAGAGTTTGGTGATTTCGAGCTTGTGACTTACCGCGATACAATTGATAACCAGATCCACTACGCAATGCAAAAGGGCGACTTGTCTGTAGGCGCTCCTTTAGTGCGTGTTCACCTGCATGATACATTTACCGATCTGCTTCATTCAGACCGCGGTACCGAGCGCAGCTGGTCGTTAGATAAAGCGATGAAGCGCATTGGTGATGAAGGCGGCGTGTTGGTTATTCTTGGCAACGAAGAGTCGTCTGATTCTTTGATCCACAAAGTGAAGACATTCGAAGCGCAAGATAAGAACGAGCAGCCAACCATGGCTAAGAAGCAAGGTACTTCTCGTCGTGTTGGTGTCGGTTCTCAGATTCTTCAAGACCTAGGCGTACACGATATGCGTCTGCTTTCTTCGAGCACTAAGCGTTACCACGCATTGGGTGGTTTTGGTCTTAACGTTGTTGAGTACGTTTGCGAATAAATCCTATGTCAACAAGCAGACGTCTCTCCGTTTGTAGCGACATAATTTACCGATGATTTCAGTGGCTCTTTTGGTGATAAATCTTGCCAAAAGAGCAAAGTAGCCAAGTTCGACTCAAAACGTGTTCAATACACAAACTTGGCTACTCGCTGTTCCTATATGCTTGGGATTGGCGCTGCATTATCATCTTTACATTGCCGGTGTCTGTTCTTCTAAATTACCATTAGATATTGCTCACAGTTTTGTGCTAGAATCCGGCGATTCTCACTTGATGAAAATAGTTAAAGGAAGGCTTATGAAAGTGATCGAGGGTGGCTTCCCAGCGCCAAATGCAAAAATTGCTATCGTTATTGCTCGTTTCAACAGTTTTATTAACGAAAGTTTACTTTCTGGTGCAATCGATACTTTAAAGCGTCATGGACAAGTAAGCGAAGACAACATCACTGTTGTTCGTTGCCCTGGTGCAGTTGAACTTCCACTTGTAGCGCAGCGCGTTGCAAAAACAGGCAAGTTCGATGCGATTGTATCTCTTGGTACAGTAATTCGTGGCGGTACACCTCACTTTGACTATGTTTGTAGTGAATGTAATAAAGGTTTGGCACAAGTGTCTCTGGAATACTCTCTTCCAGTAGCGTTTGGTGTTCTTACTGTTGATACGATCGATCAAGCTATTGAACGCGCAGGAACCAAGGCTGGTAATAAGGGTGCAGAAGCAGCACTTAGCGCACTTGAGATGATCAACGTTCTTTCTGAAATCGATTCCTAATGGGGGCCAGTGTGAAACCAGCCGCACGTCGTAACGCACGTCAATTTGCTCTACAAGCAATTTATTCTTGGCAAATTACTAAAGAAAATATTGCTACCGTTGAAGAACAGTTCTTATCTGGTGGTAAGTATGATGAAGAAGAGCATCATGCTGCAGAACCTGCACTTGCTATGCCAGAAACAGACGTTGCATACTTCCGCGACCTGCTAACTGGTGTTGCTCTTAGCCACATGGAACTTGATAGCAAGCTTCGTCCATTCGTATCTCGCCCTATGCAAGATCTGGATCTGATGGAACTAGCGCTTCTACGTTTAGCTATGTACGAGATGACTCGTCGCGAAGATGTACCATACAAAGTGGTTATCAACGAAGCTATCGAGCTTGCGAAAGTATTCGCAGCAGAAGACAGCCATAAGTTTGTTAACGGTGTGCTTGATAAAGCTGCACCGCACGTTCGTAAGAAATAAGACGTTCGTATATTGAATCTAAAGGTCAGCTATCATGCTGGCCTTTTTTGTAACTAAATTTCTGTAATATCCATGATTACAGCGATTTTTATGAGACTAAAGATAGGGCATGTGATGTCTGGCGAATTTAACCTGATTGAAAAATATTTTGTAAATCGACAACCACAACGTAAAGACGTACTTCTGGCTGCGGGTGATGATTGTGCTTTGGTCAAAGCGCCAAGCAATGTTGAGATAGCGATCAGCACGGACACCTTAGTTGCGGGTACTCACTTCTTAGCGGAAGCGAACCCAGCTTGGGTTGCACATAAAGCCTTGGCGTCTAACATTAGCGACCTTGCTGCTATGGGGGCGACGCCTGCTTGGGTTTCATTTGCGTTAACCATGCCTGAAGTGGATGAGGCATGGCTTGCTCCTTTCTGTGACTCCTTTTTTAAACTCGCAGACTACTTTGGTATCCAGTTAATTGGTGGTGATACAACTAAAGGGCCACTAAGTCTGACATTGACTGTACAGGGCTTTGTTCCTGAAGGACGAGCACTGCGTAGAGATGGCGCTAAAGTGGGGGACTGGATTTACGTAACGGGTAGCCTAGGTGACAGTAAAGCTGGCCTCGAAGTGTTACTTAACCCCGAACAGAACAAAGCTAAGCCTTATGCACTTGAGCTTGAAGAGAGACACTACATCAGCTCTCCACGAGTGCTCGCGGGCCAGGCGCTCGTTAATCTTGCTTCGTCTGCTATTGATATCTCTGACGGCGTGATTGCTGACCTAAAGCATATCCTGAAGCGTTCAGAGGTTGGTGCAAGCATTGATGTGAGTTGCCTTCCTATCTCTCCAGAGCTACGCCAGTTTGCTTCTGATGTCGCTTCGGCTCAACAGTATGCGCTCACCAGTGGTGAAGAGTACGAACTGTGCTTTACTGTGCCGGAAGAGAATAAAGGGTCATTGGAAAGTGCTTTGTCACACACTGGCACAAAAGTCACCTGCATTGGCCAGATAAGACCTGTAGAATATTTTGAATTACACAATAATGGTGAACCACTGAGTTGGAACTTAACTGGTTACGATCACTTTAAGGTTAATTGATGACAAACCCACTTTCTCTTATTTCTCTTAAAAACCCTTGGCATTTCTTAGCAACAGGTTTTGGTAGTGGCTTATCGCCTATTATTCCCGGCACCATGGGTACGCTCGCCTCTATTCCATTGTACTTATTGTTGGTTCAGCTACCGTTCCCTGCTTACGTTGCAGTGGTGGTTGTAAGCTGCATTATTGGTATTAAGATCTGCCAAGTAACGTCTGATGATATGGGCGTGCATGATCACGGTTCTATCGTTTGGGATGAGTTTGCGGGCTTTTGGATCACCATGAGCTTGGTGCCGATGCTGAATATCCCTGCTGATGACTGGAAATGGCTGCTGACTGGTTTTGTGCTTTTCCGCTTCTTTGACATGGTAAAACCATGGCCGATTGGTTGGTTAGATGCGCGAGTTCATGGTGGTTTGGGTATCATGATTGACGATATTGTGGCGGGTATTATGGCGGCGATTTCGTTGTATGCCGTAGCGCATTTCGCGGGTTGGTTAGTGTGAGTTAGCTCAAGGCTTAGTTGGTGGTACACCAAACTAATTAACGGATACTAAAAAGGTTGACCCTAGGGCCAACCTTTTTTGTTTTGTCGTTTATGCCGCTTGCTTGTGAAAGTTATTTAGCAAGGTAGTCAGAAATAGACTTCTCAATACCTTTCGCGTCTAAGCCTAGCTCTTCATGTAGCTCGCCTTGAGTGCCTTGAGCAATGAACTTGTCAGGTAGGCCAAGGTTCAATACTGGCATCAGTAGTTTCTCTTGCATCAAGAATTCAATCACACCCGCACCCGCACCACCTGCGATTGCGTTTTCCTCGATAGTAACCAGTACATCGTGGTCAGCAGCAAGTTGCTTGATCAGAGCTTCGTCTAGCGGTTTCACAAAACGCATGTCTGCAACGGTCGCATCGATAGCGTCAGCGGTTTGAAGCGCACTTTCTAAGAAGGTACCGAAGCTTAGGATAGCGACTTTCGAGCCATCTTTTGCTTTCGCACTTTCACGAACGATACGACCCTTACCAATCTCAAGCGCAGTAAACTCACTTTGGATCTCAGTGCCCATGCCATTACCTCGAGGGTAACGAACGGCACTTGGACCTGTGTGTTGGTGGCCAGTGTATAGCATTTGGCGACACTCGTTTTCGTCACTTGGTGCCATGATCACCATGTTTGGAATACAACGCATAAAGCTTAAGTCGAACGCACCTTGGTGTGTTTGACCATCTGCGCCGACAAGACCTGCACGGTCAATCGCGAACATGACCGGTAGATCCATGATAGCTACATCGTGGATCAGTTGATCGTAGCCACGTTGTAGGAACGTCGAGTAGATAGCCACAATCGGTTTATCACCCGCAATCGCCATACCGGTTGCTAGCGTCACAGCGTGCTGCTCAGCAATAGCAACGTCGAAGTATTGTTCTGGATATTCTTTAGAGAAACGTACCATGCCAGAGCCTTCACGCATTGCAGGCGTGATCGCCATCAGCTTAGGATCTTGCGCGGCCATATCACACAGGAAGTCGCCAAAAATCTTAGAGAAAGTTGGTTTAGAGCTGGTGCTCTTAGGGAGACTGGAGTGTGCTGGATCGAATTTCGGTACGCCGTGGTAACCGATTGGATCTTTCTCAGCTGGCTCGTAGCCTTTGCCTTTCTTAGTCATGATATGCAGGAACTGAGGACCTTTTAGGTCTCTCATGTTCTTCAGCGTTTTAATCAGCTCATTGACATCGTGACCATCAATTGGGCCAATGTAGTTAAAGCCTAACTCTTCGAACATGGTGCCAGGGACAACCATGCCCTTTAGATGTTCTTCTGTACGACGAACCAGCTCTTTAATCGGCGGAACGCCTGATAGCACTTTCTTGCCGCCCTCACGAATTGACGTGTAAAGACTGCCAGAAAGAACTTGAGCTAGGTGGTTGTTTAGCGCACCTACGTTTTCAGAGATCGACATCTCGTTATCGTTCAGGATAACCAGCATGTCATTGTGAATATCGCCCGCGTGGTTCATGGCTTCAAATGCCATACCCGCAGTAATCGCGCCATCACCAATCACACTCACGACTTTACGGTTCTTGCCTTCTTTCTTCGCACTGATAGCCATACCAAGTGCAGCACTGATCGACGTTGAAGAGTGACCAACAGAAAGGGTGTCGTATTCGCTCTCTTGACGCCATGGGAATGGGTGCAGCCCATCTTTTTGACGGATAGTCGACAAGCGGTCGCGACGACCAGTAAGAATTTTATGCGGGTATGCTTGGTGGCCAACATCCCAAACCAACTGGTCAAAAGGCGTGTTGTACACATAGTGCAGAGCAACTGTCAGCTCCACTGTACCTAAGCCTGACGCTAAGTGACCGCTTGACTGGCTCACTGAGTTAAGAAGATAGGTACGTAATTCATCACAAAGCTGTGTCAGCGTCTCTTTTGGAAGTAGACGCAAATCCTCTGGCTTATCAGCCAAAGCAAGAGTTGGGTACTTTGATATATCAAGAGTCATAGGTAATGCGCGCTTATTGTCTTAGTTCTTGCGCTCGATGACGTATCGGGCGAACTCTTCGAGTGACTGGGTATTGTATGGGATTGCAGCCAAAGCTTGAAGCGCTTCCTGTAGCAGAGTTTGCGCTTTTTCTTGAGCGCCCTCTAAACCTAACAAAGAAGGGTAGGTGCTTTTGTTCAATTCTTGGTCAGAACCCTGTGGTTTACCCAAAGTTTCAGTATCGCCAGTAATATCTAAAATATCATCCTGAACCTGGAATGCTAATCCAATGGCATCGGCGTACTTGTCTAATTGAGGCATCACTTCAAGCGCTTTTTCACCAGCAGCAAGCGCACCTAAACGAATCGCACATTTCATTAGCGCGCCCGTTTTATTGCGGTGAACTTCTTCTAACTCTTTTAGCGTGACAGAGCGGTTTTCAGCTTCAATATCAAGTGCTTGCCCAATACACATACCTTGTGCACCAGAGGCTTCAGCTAGGCGTTGAATCATTCGAACGCGATTGCTTTCACCGTCAGCACTTAATGTACCTTCCGCAAGTATAGTAAACGCGAGAGTTTGTAGTGCATCGCCAGTTAAAATTGCCGTTGCTTCATCGTATTTGATGTGACAAGTCTGATGGCCACGACGCAGTTCATCGTCGTCCATTGCTGGAAGGTCGTCGTGAATCAGAGAATAGGCATGAATACATTCGATTGCAGATGCTGGAGTGTCGAGTTCTTCAGCGGTGCAGCCGAGCATTTCCCCTGTAATGTAGACAAGAAATGGACGTGCGCGTTTACCGCCTAAAAGTAACCCATAACGCATCGCGTTGATCAGGTTCTGATCTTGGTGTGGTAGGCGATCAAGCCAAAGGTTCAATTGCTCGTTATTACGTGCTTGATAAGACAATAAAGTCTCGATCATAGGGGATCTCATACAATTCGTTATTCTGGTTGTGGGTTAAAGTCACTAAGTTCTGCGTTTTCATCATTTTGCAGTAGGATGCTAACACGCTGTTCAGCATCATTTAGTTTGCTTTGACCGGCACGAGCGAGGGAGATGCCTCGTTCGAACTTTTTCAGCGCATCATCTAAAGCTAGATCACCATTTTCTAGTTGATCAACCAAGCCATCAAGCTCTTCGATTGCTGCTTCAAAGCTCATATTTTCAGGTTTCTTAGTAGCCATAATAAATCTGCGTTTGGAAAGATGAACGAACGTTACCCTAGGCCGCTGAGATGGTCAAATGTAACCAAGAAATTTTGCTAGAAAGTTCGTTTTTAAGGGGCTTGAACGCACTTTGCTTGAATAACCTTAGCTTTATCGAGTTTATGCGCTACGTATAAGAGCAAAGTAAGCCAATAGTTGGGATTCAAAAACGAAAAGTGTGATACTTAGGCCAAGAATTTACTAAAAGATCTTATAGTCTTGCCGATACAAAGATTATCGTCGACATAGAGCTACAAAAAAGCATGAGGAGTGCTCAGTGGATTTAGCAACCCTAATAGGTTTGATTGGTGGATTTGCCTTTGTAATTATGGCAATGATCCTAGGTGGAAGCCTCGGGATGTTCTATGACACGACATCCATTTTGATCGTCGTTGGTGGCTCAACTTTTGTTGTTCTAATGAAGTTCACCATGGGACAGTTCTTTGGTGCGACTAAAATCGCAGGCAAAGCTTTTATGTTTAAAGCGGATGAGCCTGAAGATCTTATTGCGAAAGTTGTAGAGATGGCTGATGCGGCTCGTAAAGGTGGTTTCTTAGCACTGGAAGAGATGGAAATTAACAACAGTTTCATGCAAAAGGGCATCGACCTTTTGGTGGATGGCCATGATGGAGATGTAGTTCGTGCTGCACTGCAAAAAGACATCGCATTAACCACAGAGCGTCATGAGCAGGGCGCAAAGGTGTTCTCTGCATTTGGTGATGTAGCACCCGCGATGGGTATGATTGGTACCTTGGTTGGCTTGGTTGCCATGCTTTCTAACATGGATGATCCAAAAGCGATCGGTCCTGCGATGGCGGTGGCACTTTTGACCACTCTATATGGTGCGATTCTTTCGAACATGGTGTTCTTCCCAATTGCGGACAAGCTTGCGCTGCGTCGTGACCAAGAGACCCTCAACCGTCGTTTGGTTATGGATGGCGTACTCGCGATTCAAGATGGTCAGAACCCACGAGTAATCGATGGTTACCTGAAGAGCTACCTAAACGAAGGTAAGCGTACGATTGATGGTGAACCGGCGTAAGAGGAGTTGAAGATGGATGAAGAGAATCCATGTAAATGTCCTCCTCCAGGGTTGCCTCAATGGATGGGGACATTTGCTGACTTGATGTCACTGCTGATGTGTTTCTTCGTACTACTGCTCTCATTCTCTGAGATGGACGTACTGAAGTTCAAGCAGATCGCTGGCTCGATGAAATTTGCGTTTGGTGTACAAAACCGCTTGGAAGTGAAAGACATTCCTAAAGGCACCAGCATCATTGCACAAGAGTTCCGCCCTGGTCGCCCAGAGCCGACACCGATTGATGTGATCATGCAACAGACCATTGATATTACACAGCAAACGCTTGAGTTTCATGAAGGTGAATCTGAGCGTGCTGGCGGTACCATGCGTGACCAAGGCAAGATGACCGGAGGCAAGTCGCCAGAGGTTTCGACTCACGACAATCAAAACTCTGAGTCAGACCAACAGCAACAACAAGCCGAGGCTCAATCGCAAGAGATGGAAACCTTGATGGAAAGCATCAAGAAGGCGTTGGAACGAGAGATCGACCAAGGCGCGATTGAAGTTGAAAATCTTGGCCAGCAAATAGTGATTCGAATTCGTGAAAAAGGCGCATTTCCATCGGGTTCTGCTTTCCTACAGCCTAAGTTCCGACCTTTGGTGAGACAGGTGGCTGAGTTGGTGAAAGATGTTCCGGGTATCGTTCGAATCTCAGGGCACACCGATAATCAACGTCTTGATTCCGAGCTTTATCGCTCTAATTGGGACTTGTCATCACAGCGAGCAGTGTCTGTTGCTCAAGAGATGGAAAAGGTGCGTGGTTTCTCTCATCAACGCTTGAGAGTACGCGGCATGGCGGATACCGAGCCAGTCGAGCCGAACGATACTGAATGGCAACGTAGCCTCAACCGCCGCGTTGAAATCAGCATCATGCAGGGCGAGCCGCTTTACAGTGACGAAGTGCCTGTTATTAATGAATAGCCGATAGGTGTACACACGGTAGCATCCAGATAGCATCGAAAGCCCAACCTTATAATGAGGTTGGGCTTTTTGTTTGCTGGTCTTCGATGGTTCTCTCTGCGGCATTTATGTCGATTCGAAACCTGCTACTGTTAATAACAAGCGGTTTAATGAGGGTGTTACAGCAAGCACTCTTTTCCTTGCTTCACTTTCTCATGTATAATTCGCGCCCTTAGATTTAGATATGATCTATTCTTGCTTCAAGTGCTGTGTAAATTCTCTAATTTACTTAGCGATGAGCGTTTTCAAAATTTTGAACATTAATGTTGTGAAAGTACTATGAAATTTATTGTTAAGCCCCATCCGGAAATTTTTGTAAAAAGTGAATCGGTGCGTAAGCGCTTCACAAGGATTCTAGAGTGCAACATTCGTAACGTTATTCAACGTCGCTGTGAAAGTGTTGCGGTATTCAACCGTCGCGATCATATCGAAGTGACGTCTGAGAGTGACCAGTACTACGCAGAAGTGTTAGAAGCTCTGACTCACACTCCAGGTATTCACCACTCTCTTGAAGTACAACAGTCTGAGTTCAAAGACTTGCACGATATTTATGAGCAAGTACTAGAACGCAGCCGTGCTGACATTGAAGGCAAGACTTTCTCTGTTCGTGCTAAGCGTCGTGGTAAGCATGACTTTACTTCTATTGAACTTGAACGCTACGTAGGCGGCGGTCTAAACCAAGCGGTTGAGTCAGCGAAAGTTCGACTTAAGAACCCTGATGTAACCGTTAAGGTTGAAGTGGCTAACGACAAACTTAACCAAGTTCTAGCTCGTCACAAAGGCCTAGGTGGTTTCCCTCTTGGTACTCAAGAAGATCTACTAAGCTTGATCTCTGGCGGCTTTGACTCTGGTGTTTCAAGCTACCTGCACATCAAACGTGGCTCTAAGGTTCACTACTGTTTCTTCAACCTTGGTGGCCCAGCGCACGAGATTGGCGTTAAGCAAGTGGCTCACTACCTATGGAATAAATACGGCTCATCTGCAAAGGTGAAGTTCATTTCTGTAGACTTTGAACCCGTGGTTGCTGAAATCCTTGAGAACGTAGAAGACGGCCAAATGGGCGTTGTTCTTAAGCGTATGTTCATGCGTGCTGGTGGTATGGTTGCAGAGCGCTTCGGTATTGAAGCTCTAGTAACAGGTGAAGCACTTGGTCAGGTTTCTAGCCAAACGCTAACTAACCTTCGCCACATCGACAACGTGACAGACACTTTGATTCTTCGTCCGCTTATCAACTGGGACAAAGAAGACATCATTGACCTTTCTCGTATCATCGGTACTGAAGACTTCGCTAAAGTAATGCCTGAGTACTGTGGTGTGATCTCTAAGAAGCCAACAGTGAAAGCGAAGAAAGGCAAACTAGAAGCAGAAGAAGCTAAGTTTAACTTTGAAGTACTGGATCAAGTGATCGAGAACGCTCGTGTTATGGATATCCGTGACATCGAGAAAGAGAGCCAAGAGCAAGCGCCTGAAGTTGAACAAGTTCAAGCTGTTGCTGAGCACGCTATCGTTCTTGATATCCGTAGCCCAGAAGAAGAAGACGAAAGCCCATTAGAGATCGAGGGTGTTGAAATTAAACACATCCCATTCTTCAAGCTTTCGACTCAGTTTGGCGACCTAGACCAAGCGAAAGAGTACTTGCTGTACTGTGACCGTGGTGTAATGAGCCGTCTACAGGCGCTTTACCTACAAGAGCAAGGCTTCCATAACGTTAAGGTTTACCGCCCATAGTGGTGTATTGACCAACCGTTAATCATTTTGCAAAGCCGCTTACTGAAAAGTAAGCGGCTTTTTTATTTTCTATTGTGAATGATTTACAGTAGTCAGACAGAGGCGTGAGTTTGGGCGTGCTATCGTCATGCTCAGCTTTGAAATTTTTGATTGATAGAAAGAGTAAGCTCTAAACGGGCTTATAAGTACCGAAGAAGTGTGAGTATCTTGAAGTATTCTGTTACTTTTTAGTGCAACTCAATGGTGCTATTTGTATGTGTTCAGTTGATTATTTGAGTGGGTGTCTGATTCTGTGATTGGCGATGAAAAATAATAAAGATTAATTAGCACAGCTATTGATAAACTTGTTGTTACATTTCTTTGCACATAAAAAAACACCGCCCATAAGGCGGTGTAAACAAATTTGACAGACAGGTCAAAATAAATACAGGAAGTACATGCCTCGTTTCAGTATAAACTGCAACAAAACATTTGGTAGAACTCTACCCAACTCGAAAAGAACGAGTTTGCAAACACAACATCGCAGGAGCTAAGCCAATTGATTCTAGAGAGAATCAAGCCGTTCAGGCTAGCTGCTGCGGGATGAAATATAGAATTTCTCTGGCCGCTAGGCAATGGACAAATTATAATGTTTCAGATAAAAAAAACTAATGCTTATTTAGAGAGTAACTATGTCTCGTCGATTACCCCCATTAAACTCGCTAAGAGTGTTTGAAGCAGCAGCTCGACACTTGAGTTTTACGCGTGCCGCAGAAGAGTTGTTTGTTACTCAAGCGGCGGTCAGCCATCAGATCAAAGCGCTTGAAGAATTCTTATCTTTGAAGCTGTTTCGCCGAAGAAACCGCTCTTTGCTGCTGACTGAAGAAGGTCAAAGCTACTTCTTGGATATCAAAGATATTTTCACATCGCTGGCAGAAGCGACAGACAAAGTGCTGGAGCGAAGTGAGAAGGGCGCATTGACCATCAGTTTACCGCCGAGTTTTGCGATTCAATGGTTGGTACCAAGGCTCGCTGACTTTAATCAGCAAGAACCTGATATTGATGTAAGAATCAAAGCTGTTGATATGGATGAAGGTTCGCTGACCGATGATGTAGACGTCGCTATCTATTATGGCCGAGGTAATTGGTCGGGGCTTAGAGCCGATAAGCTTTACCAAGAATACTTGATCCCTCTTTGCTCACCTTCCGTGCTGCTAGGAGTAAAACCATTAGAATCTCTCAGTGATTTGGCATGCCATACGCTACTGCATGATACCTCTCGAAAGGATTGGAAACAGTTTGCTAAGCAAAATGGCATCGATGGCGTAAACGTTAATCACGGTCCTATCTTCAGTCACTCAACCATGGTGCTGCAGGCAGCGGCTCACGGCCAGGGCATTGCTCTAGGTAACAACGTGTTGGCGCAGCCTGAAATCGAAGCGGGTCGTTTGATTGCACCTTTTGATGAAGTGTTGGTGAGTAAGAACGCCTTCTATGTGGTTTGTCATGAGAAACAAGCCGACATGGGTCGTATCGCGACCTTCCGTGATTGGATGCTGGCGAAAGCGCAAAGTGAACAAGAGGACTTACTCGATGAATAACGTCATCATTGATGGTGAAGACAATCCGATCACCTTTATCTTTGCCCATGGTGCTGGCGCAGGCATGGATCATGAGTTCATGCAGTCGGTAGCCAAAGGGTTAGCTTTTAAAGGGATACGAGTGATTCGTTTCAACTTCCCTTACATGATTAAACGTGCTGAAGATGGTAAGCGTCGTCCACCTGACAGAGCGCCTAAGCTACTTGAAGCCTACCAAGAGATTATTGAGCAGGTTGATGGCGATAAGCTTGTGATTGGTGGTAAGTCGATGGGAGGGCGTATGGCGAGCCATTTGTCTGAAGTTGATAAAGTGGCAGCAATGGCGTGTTTAGGCTTTCCTTTCCACCCACCAGGTAAGCCTGAAAAGTACAAAGGTGAGCACTTAGCTGAGTTAGCAAAGCCTTGCCTCATTTTACAAGGTGAGCGCGATACCTTTGGTAAGCGTGAAGAGTTTGCTGACTTTGATCTGTCTGATTCTATTCGTGTTGAATTTATTCCCGATGGCGACCACAGCTTTAAACCTCGTAAGAGTTCTGGTTACACCGAGCAGCAGAATATTGCGTTAACCGTTGAGAAACTAGCGGCGTTTATTAAAGAGGTACTCAATGAGAAGTAAGTATTTACTCACGTTTGCTGGCATCTCTGGCGCGGTTGCTGTGATGCTTGGCGCCTTTGCAGCTCACGGTTTGAAAGCTATCTTGCCTGAATATCTGCTAGGTGTGTTTGAGACCGGTGTTCAGTACCAATTTATCCATACTCTGGCGATATTGGCGTGTGGTGCTCTGCTTCAGATGAAACTTGGCGCTAAATCACAAAAATATTTTTTCATTGCGGCAATTTGCTTTATCATCGGCATCCTTTGTTTTAGTGGCAGCCTTTATAGCTTGGCACTGACAGGAATAAAATGGTTTGGCCCTATAACACCGTTTGGTGGTCTACTATTTATCATTGGTTGGGGAGTCTTCTCCTTCGCTGCTTTGAATATAAAAGAGGTAACTCAGTGAAACACGTACTACTTTATTGTCGCTCTGGTTTTGAAAAAGAATGTGCTGGCGAAATTCAAGACAAGGCAACACAACTGGAAGTGTTTGGTTTTCCTCGCCTAAAGAACAATACAGGCTTTGTATTGTTTGAATGTTACCAAGCAGGTGAAGCGGATAAGCTGATCAAAGAGATCGATTTCCAATCACTGATCTTTGCTCGTCAAATGCTAGCAGTGGCTGTTGAAATTAAAGACCTGCCAACCGATGACCGTATTTCTCCAATTCTTGAGGCGCTTTCTGAGAAAGAAGGTTTCCCTCGTTGTGGTGATATCCGTATTGAAACGCCAGACACTAACGAAGCAAAAGAGCTTTTGAAGTTCTGCCGTAAGTTTACTGTGCCGATGCGTCAAGCTATGCGTGGTAAAGGCCTGATGACAGCGAAAGATAACGCTAAGAAGCCTGTGCTTCATTTATGCTTTATCGCTCCAGGGCACTGTTTTGTTGGTTACTCTTACCCAACGAACAACTCACAGTTCTTTATGGGTATCCCTCGTCTGAAATTCCCATCAGATGCGCCAAGCCGTTCTACATTGAAGCTAGAAGAAGCATTCCACGTATTCATCCCTCGTGATGAGTGGGACGAGCGTCTGGCTCCAGGTATGTGGGGGGTTGATTTAGGTGCGTGTCCAGGTGGTTGGACTTACCAATTGGTTAAGCGCTCGATGTTCGTTCACTGTGTTGATAACGGCATGATGGCAGACAGCCTAATGGAAACGGGTCAAATTAAGCACCACATGGTGGATGGCTTTAAGTTTGAACCAGACCGTAAGAACGTAACTTGGATTATCTGTGACATGGTTGAGAAGCCAGCTCGTGTTGCACACCTTATGGGGGAGTGGATCATCAAAGGTTGGGCGAAAGAAGCACTGTTCAACCTTAAACTGCCTATGAAAGGCCGTTACGATGAAGTACTGCAAGATATCGAGAACCTAAAAGTGTTCCTTATTGAGAACAAAGTGAAGTTCAAGATGCAGGCTAAGCACCTTTACCACGATCGCGAAGAGATCACGGTTCACATTCAGGCGCTTTCAAACATCTCACCGCACTAATATTTACGTTAGTGTGTCAGTGATAAAAAATGCTCCTTTAAGGGGCATTTTTTGTATCAATATTATCGAGTCACAGAGAGTTAAGAGCTTGCTTCGTAACGAATATCTTGCAGGTTGAACCCTAAATCAATGTCTGTTTTGAGTGCCGATACTTGCTTACATACACGAGCGGATTCGATGTGTTCGTCGAACTTTTTACGATACTTTTTCGGCAGGTCTTCTGCTTGATAGGCCGCTTCAATATCTGGGTATGTGGTTAATATCTCTTTGGCTGCTTTTGGCCCGACACCTGGGATACCCGGCACTTGGCTAGAGCTCACACCTGTTAATCCCCAGTAATCCGCCAGTTGTTCAGGTTTAACGCCAAATTCCGCTTCGATAAAGGGTTTATCTAACCAGCGGTGCTGGAAGTAATCACGGATCTGTAGAGTGGGTGATAGCAGCTGGCAATACCCTTTGTCTGTCGAGATGATGGTGACGGTTTCTCCGTGGTCAGCCACTTTCTTTGCCAGTGTTGCGACGAGATCATCCGCTTCATCGCCATCAGACAGCAGTGAATCAATGCCTAACTCCCACCAAGCTTGTTGAATAGCATCAAGGCCTTTCATTAATGGTTCTGGCATCGGTTTACGGTTCTGCTTATAAGCAGGGAGCACATCTGCGCGCCAGCCTCGATCTTGTAAATGGTGATCAAATACCGCGATGATGTGGGTGGGCTTTGATTCATTCAGAATCTTATTGAGAGTTCGAGTAGTGGTGGTGATGGTTCTTGCTATATCGGTTGGATCCGGCTGAACAGAGTGCACGCGTCGGATGAGGTTTAAGGCATCGATAATAACAAGATGGATAGACATAAGTTTCCACTAAATAGGCAATAAAAAAGGGGCTGCTAGCCCCTTATAGTAACGTATCACTTGGTGAGTTGAAACGTTAGCGACGTAAACGTCATAACCTGATTAACTTTATGCTTACCAATTGGTTATCACTCACTTAGTTACTCGTTAATGAGTGTGCCTATTCGCTCGGTGCAATTTTATAGCAAGGCAGGTAGTCCGTACCGCCCGGTAGCTTCATTCGATGTTGCTCAACAAAGTCGTTTAGCAGTTGGTCCATCTTGGTCATTAGCTCTTTGTCGCCATCAATCAGGAATGGGCCGTGTTTCTCTATCTCTAGAATACCTTCGGCTTTGACGTTACCTGCGACAATACCTGAGAACGCTTTACGTAAATTAGCGGCTAGGCTCTCTGTTTTTTGGTCCATATGAAGATCAAGCGCCGCCATAGATTCGTGTGTTGGATCGAATGGCAGTTGGAACTCAGGCTCAATATGCAGCGACCAGTTGTAGCTGTAGGCATCACCGGTCTCTTTACGGTGAGAGCGCACATCTGGCATCGCTTGTTTCATGATTTTCGCAGCGCGTGCTGGATCATTAATCACGATCTCATAATGTTTCTGCGCATCAGGCCCTAGAGTTTCACCAATGAACTTATCGATTGAGCGGAAGTAAGCTTCGCTCTCTTTCGAACCAGTTAGGACAATCGGCATTGGCTGCTCGGCGTTATTCGGGTGCATCATGATCCCTAATATGTACAGCAGCTCTTCGGCCGTGCCGGGGCCGCCTGGGAAAATGATGATGCCATGCGCCATACGAACAAATGCCTCAAGACGCTTCTCAATATCTGGCATGATCACCAGTTCGTTCACGATTGGGTTTGGTGGCTCAGCCGCAATGATCGAAGGCTCGGTAAGCCCCAGATAACGATGATCGGTGTAACGTTGTTTCGCGTGACCAATGGCAGCCCCTTTCATTGGGCCTTCCATTGCTCCCGGTCCACAACCGGTACAGATGTTCAGTTCACGTAGGCCGAGTTCATTACCGACTTCACGAGTGTATTGATACTCGCTGGCATTAATAGAGTGACCACCCCAACATACAATCAGGTTAGGCTCGATGCCCGGCGTCAGCGCACCTGCATTTCTCAAGATACCAAACACAAGGTTAGTAATGTGAGTGGCATTAGTCAGGTTGAGCCTTTGGTTGTCGGCTAAGTGCATGTTGACGTAAACAATGTCACGCAGTACTGAGAATAGGTGTTCTTGAATACCCTTGATGATTTCACCATCGACAAAGGCATGCTCAGGTGGGTTGCTCAGTTCGAGCTTAATACCACGCTCACGGCGAACGACTTCGACATCGAACGACAGATATTTGTCGAGCAACTCTTTGGAGTTGTCGGTATGGCTACCCGAGTTCAGAACCGCTAACGTACAGTTACGATACAGTTGGTACAGATCACTAGACGCGGTTTTCTTAAGACGCTCAACCTCAAGTTGAGAGAGTAAATCCATGCTACCGGCAGGGCTGATATGAGTGATCATAGTGCCTCCTTATTGAAAAGAGCAGGGGACGTTGAAGTGACCCTCTGGCTCGAGAGTGAGAAGCAAACGTTGAAAGTGTTTGGTTAAAGGTAGGAGAGAGTTAACCAGACGAAACGGATACGACAGCGTTGCTTGCCAAGAATGCTTGTTAAGCGAATGT
This sequence comes from Vibrio sp. 1CM23M, assembly GCF_023161755.1. Taxonomy (NCBI): domain Bacteria; kingdom Pseudomonadati; phylum Pseudomonadota; class Gammaproteobacteria; order Vibrionales; family Vibrionaceae; genus Vibrio; species Vibrio sp. 1CM23M. The sequence continues at coordinate 162,064 of NZ_JALNTR010000004.1, read as the reverse complement.
TAATCATTAGCTTAGCAAACATTGAGGGAAATGGTATGTGATAAGTATTTGAAAAAATGAAATAAATTAAATCTAGGGCTGGCCTAGTGCCAAACAAGTTGGTTGTTACCGCGTTGTTTTGCTTTATTTAGCGTTGTATTGAGTCGCTCTAACACTTCTTCCGGTGTATCAGACTCTTTAAACTGAGTACTTGCCGCGCATAAAGTGATCGTGATTTGTTGGTCACGGAACTTAAAGGGCAGGCGGCTTACTTGAGTTTGAATGTTCTGAATCACCTGATGGCAATATTCATCTGTTTGCTCTGGTAGCAGTAACACAAACTCTTCACCTGAAAAGCGAGCCACAGTATCAGTGGTGCCGGCTTCTTTGGTGATGGTTCTTGCGATGATCTTGAGTGCTTTGTCGCCCGCGGTGTAACCAAAGCTATCGTTAATTGCTTTAAAGTTGTCGATGTCGAGCAGTACTACGCGTAGCGAGTGTTGCGCGCGGATCCAGCGGCGATACTCAAGCTCTAAGCGATCAGTAAAGGCAGTACGATTGTAAACCTTAGTAAGAGGGTCAAGCAGCATTCGCTGAGCCTGATCTTCCAAACGCTTACGGTAATCTTGGGTCACTTCATAGAGTGAATCTAACTGAGTCTTTCCGTAACTCATTCTCTCTATCAGAGCTTGTTCTTTTTGCTCTGCGTGGTTCAGCCTTTCCGAAAGAGAGGCGATTTCACTGAGTAGCGGATTAATCGAAAGCTTTAAACTATCAATATCTTTCGCTTTATCTACCGAGCTTTGGCTTCTAGTGACAAGTTCATTTAACTCAGAGTTCAGACCTTGACGGTGCTCAAAGTAGCTCTGGCTCTGGTCGGCATTTTGGTCTGCCGTTTTGATGCTGGACGCTAGAGAAGAGTTAAGCTGGTCGATGAATTGTTCAGATTTTTTACGTTCTAGGTTGGTGCCTTCAATAACCAGTTTGAGGATCTGAAGTGTTAGCTCAAGTAGGTTTTGTGTAGAAACACCAAGCAGCAGCTTTGCTCGAATATCGGTAAGCAGATCACCCGATTCACCCTCGAAGTCGAGTTCAGTGATCAGATGTTGTAATTCGTTTGATAGGTCGGAAAGGAGCTCTTGTTCCGGAGAGTGCGCAGCGTCGGCAAAATGGGTGCGTGAGTTATTCGCCATAATCTTTATGGCACGCTCATAAATACCGAGAAGTTTCATGGCATGGTCGACTTTCTGACTGCCATTGCATTCGGAGAAGCTAAGTAAGTTTCGTAGGTCGCGTTTTAGCTGCGCTGGAAGGCCAGTTATGCGCTGCAGCGTTTCCCCACTGTGCTTAATGCTATCGTCCAGATATCCGTTCTGTTTATCCATAGCCAACGTTTTCTGCTTAAGCATCCTTTCTAATACTGCCAGCTTTGGGATCATCGAGCTAATGTCTTTTTGCTTTTCTAGCTCTTCCCTAAGGGCAATGAGGTTTTCATCTAAATGGCTGTTACTGCCAACACATGCGTCACTTAAAGATGTGACGATACGCTTTAGAACTTTCTGTTCTCTAATAAACTTGAACGAGGTGTCTCTTTGCGTCAAACGGACCTGCTCCAACTGAGATTTCAGCTGGTGGAGTTGCGCCTGAATGTCTTTTTCAAGAATGCCCATAGATGTATTGATTAGCGCCGCGTAGACCGATCTCGATCATTTTGATGAAATTCCGTTACATCGATAATAACAAAACTAAAAATAAGGTCACGACTTGCGGCTCTTAACCGCTCGCAAATCAGTCATCTTTTAGCATTTTTTTGATGTTGTCCTCATTCTGGTACGAGGATTGTATTTTTATTAACCCTTGATTAATCGCATGTTTACACGCTTCTCTTATGTTACCAGTTGCAAGGCTCGCTGCTGGTGCATTATCGATAGCTTTTAGGTATACCCATTGGCTACTCCGCTCTTTGAGGCTGATCTCACGAGCTAGATTGGTCGACATCAATAATACGTCGAGCAACTCTTGATCGTTAATTGCGGTGTAAGCGCGTGGTAAAAACGGGTAGTCAGCGATGCCCATACGGACCGTTCGGTTGATGTTACGCTCTGTTTCGAAGTCATTCACCCAAGATTGAATTTTTCTGAACATGGCCTCAGGCGATAAATCACGGTCGGCGTTGGGCTCGATATAAAGCAGGTTCGCATCCGAGAAGTGGTAAACACGAGCTGGACCTTCAAGCTTAGATTTGAGGAATTCACCGAAAGCATCTTCCAGTTCTAAACCGGCTTTGTAACCGTTCTGCGTGTACATGTTGCGCAAGAACGGCAAATCAATCATCACAAAGCGCAAACGGTCGTTCAGTGGTTCATGAATCAATTCACCCATCTGCCATTGCTCAAAGGTTTGGCTGGTTTGCTCCAAAGAGTTTGAGAGCTTCGCATTGAGCATTCTTAGGTTAGGAAGCTTCGAACGCGAGTGCGTAAAGAGATCTGTGCGTAGTGAGTCCACTTCTTTGGCCAAGGTTTGAATGAGGTAGCCTCGGCGTAGCACAAAGAAGAACAAGACAATGCTGAACAAGAATAGGGCGAACGATATTTTTTGGAACTTACGATGCTCCAGTTTGTATTTTTCTAGCTCTTGCGCTTGGCCTGCATAGTGCAAGGTCTGCTCGGCAAACTCTTTCTGTTGGCGGAATGCATCTTCGCCAACACGGTTAAGTTTTTGCTGCTCTAAAGAAACAAGGCTGTTGTACTGCTTGAGGTTTGCTAGCGCCTGCTGTGGACGACCAGCCTGCTCATAACCTAAAGAAAGTAAGTAGTACGAGCGTTGTGAAAGGCGCATGTTTTCTATCTGGCGTGAGATCTCAAGTGCGCGTGTTGCATGCTTAATCACGTCTTCGCTTTCTTGCAGGTGATAAGCCAACCCAGCCGATAACAGTGCAGCACGACCTTCCAGCTTTGGAATGTCGGTATATACCAGCAGCTCAAGGGCACGGGTTAGGTACTGTTCTGCTAGAGGGTAGTTATAAAGGCGTAAGTAGGTTGCTGATAGACTTAGCCGGATATCAATGACTTGGTGGATATCTCGGTCAGTACTCTCGTGATCAAGAACGTTGAAGAAGTGTACCAAGGCAAGGTTATATTTCCCTTGATAGAAGTACACATCCCCCATTTTCTTAAGCACTTGTGCTAAGACCGGCGAGTTTTCAAAGTTGTCATAGAAATCAGCAGCTTGAGATAGGTGTTCTAGCGCTTTATCTAACACTTGGCGCTCAAAGAAAAGCTGTGCAAGCAGGCGGTTTACCTTAGCTAAACGTGAACTCAGATTACCTTCTACCGATTTCCAGTATCCATACAGCAACTCAGATAATGCGTGGTTGTACTCTTTGTGAGTCAGATAAAACTCACCGACTGATATGTGATAGTCGATGGTGACTTTTTCAGAGTAACGTTGATCGAGATAGGTTTTGGCTTCTTGATAGAACTTTTCGGCTTCATCGATCTTGTTGTCGTAAGAGGCGATGTCGGCTTTCAACATGATCAAGCGATAGGTAATGCCTTCCGTTAAGCGCAAGGTTTTATTCACCGACTCTAGATTTGCTTCAATGCTTGTGAGTGCTGATTTTGCTTTGGCTGATTTTCTATCACTCAGCCAAAGTAAGCGAACTTTTAGGATCTGAAGATCTATTTTTAGGTAATCAAGCTTATAGGTTTGCGCTAGCTCGGAGGCTTTGTCTATGTGCTGAATCGCAATACGCATATTGCCAAGGTTGTATTCCGCTTTGGCTAAGATCTTATACGCATCAATACTGCTGTTTGGTGTTCGAATCGAAGAGTCTGTCTCTTCGCGAGAAATAGCAGAAGGGCTTTTCTCGCGTTGATCAGAAAGGACACGAAGCGTTAGGTAGCTGTTGGCCATTTGTTTTGCTTGGCTCGGCTCGATCTCAACCAAGTTATTGGCTTCATTGAGTAGCGCCGACGAATAAACCGACGCATTGACCGATGTGCTCAAGCTTAAAATAAATAGACTAACAACGTATAACCAACGCATTTCAATGTCCCTTTAAAGATTTGGTAGGTTCAAATAAGTGTGGGTGGTTCTCGCCTGATTATTGGCGAGCCATACGCTTATTGTGGCTTGGTCTATCTTGCTCTGTTGAACGGTATGGGTTGATATCCAGACCACCACGACGCGTGTAACGTGCGAACACAGTTAGCTTCGAAGGTGCACAGTATTTCATGATGTCAGTGAAGATACGTTCAACACATTGTTCGTGGAATTCATTGTGCTCACGGAAAGAAACTAAATAGCGTAGCAGAGCTTCACGGTCAATTTGCTTACCAGAATATGCGATCTCAACGCTGCCCCAATCCGGTTGATTGGTGATCAAACAGTTCGACTTCAATAGGTGGCTATGCAGTGTCTCTTCAACGTCTTGTTCGCCAGCAGCGCCTTCAAGCAGTGACGCTTCAAAGTCGTAGCTAGTGATTTGGATGTCTTGGTTGTCGATACAGTCACCTTCCATTGTCACGATAGGTTGGTTGGTGTAGTCGGTTATTGAGTTTACATTCACAATCACCGTTTCGCCTGCACATGCTGACAAATCTTGGGTCAGGCGCTCGGTTACTTGATCCCAGTTTTCAAATTGAGTCTGGTTGTAGCTGTTCAGGTACAGCTTGAAAGATTTTGATTCAATTAAATTTGGGCTGGTTGCAGGGATGAAAACCTCACCGACAGCCACTTGTGGCAGGCCATTGGTGTTTAGCCACGAAAGCTCGTACATCGTCCAAATATCATGACCGACAAAAGGCAGCTCGCCGTTTAGCGCAAGATCATCGCGATTAAGGCTACGAGGCACTGGTTGCAATAAACTTGCATCGTATTGGTTAGAGTACTCAGTTTTTTGGCCAAGGGTTAAACCCGCTAGCTCTTTTGCGTCAGAATATTTGCTCATACTTTCGTTTCAAATTCGATTAGAATGGGGTCGATTTTACTGAATCCCCCTTACCCTGTCATTAAGTCATCGCTTAATCGGTGCGGAAAGGGCTCGGATTCTATTTATTATTTTGTGTTTAGGAGATTTTCATGACTCAACGTGCTCAAGACGCACTACTTTCTTTTAGTCAGCGATACGTTGACGCGTGGCAGCAGCAACACCAAAGCTTACCTCGTAATGAGGAGTTGGTGGACATCGTATCGCCATGCGTAGAAGAAAAGAGTGGCGATGCCGTGTTGTGGAAGCACTATCCACGTGAGCAATTCGCGGATTTCACCAACGTTGAAACCGGTATTGAGTTGACTCTGCATGAAGACATCAAGACTTTCTACGGCGCACAATTCAGCGCAGATATGAACGCGACTTTTGATGGTAACGAGCTGACCCTGTTACAGATTTGGAGTGATGAAGACTTCGAATGCCTACAAGAAAACATTTTAGGTCACCTAGTAACTCAGCGTCGTTTAAAGCTAAAACCAACGGTTTTCATTGCCGCGACCGATGCAGAGCTGGATGTTATCTCTATCTGTAACCTAACAGGTAACGTGATTTTGGAGCGCTTAGGCACCAAAAATCGTGATGTACTCGCCGAGACATTGGCAGAATTTTTAGAAAAGCTACAACCAGCGGTATAAATAGATGTACGTACTAGAACTTCAATTTGAGTGTTTTGATAACACAACGGTAAGCGCTGTCGACAAGGCTGTTAATGGCTTAATGGATGCACTTCGTTATAACGGGCAAGTGTTGGGTCGTGAATTTCCTATCGTGATGGGTGACGGCGAATTTTATGTTCGCGTTGTCTGCCCAGAGCAAGACAGCTTGCACCCGCGTAACCACTCAGATTTCGTAAAAGTGTGTTTTGATCGCTTGTCTAACGCGAGCCTGCTTGCGCCTAAAATGCGTTTACTGGGGCGAGATCTTAACTCTGAAGAAGTGGCCGAAGACGAAGCGCCAAGCTGGCAGGTGTTGTACACGACGTTCGTTCATACCTGTTCGCCGCTACGCAGTGGTGACAGCTTGTTGCCGATCCCTCTGTATCGCAACCCGCCAACCTTCAATGGTGACCATAAAGCCGTATTGAAATGGCAGACTGAATGGCAAGCTTGTGATGAAGTCCAAATGGGTGGTGGTTGTCGTGCTGAACACGCAACTCTGACAGAGATTAGTGATACTAAAAGTGTGTTGTTCAAACGCGGTTGGGGCTTGAGAGGACGCATTGAATATCTCACGAAGATCCCGACTTATTACTACTTGTACCGCGTGGGTGGCATTAGCTTAAAAGCTGAAAAAGAGCGCAAATGCCCGCAATGTGGTGGCGAATGGCTGCTAGATGCGCCTATCCACGATATTTTCTATTTCAAGTGTGATGACTGCCGTCTGGTATCAAACATCTCTTGGGATCATCTTAAGTAATCCATAAAGCTTAATTTTCGATTCAAGGTATCGAAGTGTTGATCAATACTTCGATACTTATTCCTCTGTTTTCTCTCTGCTAGCTTCTCCTCTGTTTTCTCTCTGCTAGCTTCTCGTCTGTTTCTCTTTCTTTGACCTCCATATTGAGCATTAATCAGTATTGGGCTTTTCCAATATTGTCGAATCTATTTCGCCCTTAAGTACGCTCATTCTGTGCTGTATGTCTCTCTCTGTAGTCCTCATGTATTCACCGAAATAATCCAACACCCATCAACTTTTAGTCACCTCAATAGTTAGCCTGATCACAATAATCAATCAGTTCTCTTTCAATTTATATTCTGCTCAATATAAATGGGATCGATCCCATGGGAATGTTCCCATTTATAAATAATAACCTGATTCTAGATCTGAAAGGAATGGACGATGAAACTGTTACCTATTGCTGCTGCACTCTCTACTGCTTTACTTGCCCCTAATTTATACGCTGATGAAACCACACCATTGGAATTCAATGGCTACATGCGAGGCGGCGTTGGCCTGAGTAATGAAGGCGGCTCAAACAGTAAGTGGGAGGTGAGTAAAGTTGGCCGACTCGGCAACGAAAATGACCTGTATGGTGAGTTTGGCTTTAAGAAAGAGGTGTATGCTGAGGACGACGTTTCATTTTTAGTTGATTCCATGTTGTCGTACTGGCAAGGCCAAGATGAGAATGCCGCGGATAAAAGCGTGGATGTGGTGCAATTGAATGTTCAAGCGGTGGGGCTTTTTGAAGATAAGGACATTGGAATTTGGGCGGGTGAGCGTTACTACCAACGTCATGATGTACACATCGTTGATAACTACTACTGGGATGTCAGTGGTATTGGTGCCGGCGTTGAACACATCAACATGGGCCCAGGTAAATTATCGGTGGCGTTGATTCAAGACACGGTGACTGGCGATGTGTTTGATGGCAAAGAAACCACAGCCATGATTGCTGATATACGTTATGCAGGCATTCCATTGTGGAACAATGCTGATCTTGAGGTCGGTATTGATATGAACTTCGCCAATGAAAAACAAGGTCAAACGGTGGATGCGGATGACAGCGTAATGCTAACGGCGAGCTTGAATCAAAACCTATCAGGCGGTTTCAACAAAACCATTCTACAGGTTGCTAACTCTGGTTATGCCGAGCAGATGACGACTTTTGGAACGGGTAAAGGCATCGTTCGTGATGCAAACAACAACGACGCCGATGGCTTCCGTTTGATTAACTGGGGCGTGCTTGCGATTGGCGAGAATATTGAGTTTGGCCATACTGTTCGTTATGCCATGTCTACGGGTGTCGGCGCGAATAACAGTGATGATGACTCTTTCAGTGCCGTCATTCGTCCGCTTTATAAGTGGGACAAGCGCATGCGTACCATCCTTGAAATTGGTGGTTTTGTAGAAACGATTGATAACCAAGATGGGGCAGGTGGTAAATTCACCATCGCTCAGGCTTGGGTTCCACAAGTGGGTTTCTGGTCTCGTCCTGAATTCCGTATCTTCGCCACTTACCTGAATGATGCTGAAAACGACAATGCCTTCGGTGAAGGTAAAAACAGTGAAATGAGTGTTGGTATGCAAGTGGAAGCTTGGTGGTAAGTCGAACTTTCTGGTAAATCCTAACCAATAAAAAGGGGCTGACGTTATGTCAGCCCCTTCGGGTATCTATACAGTGCTGTCGTTTAGTTGATTACCAACCTTTAACGACGCCACCTTGGAAGATGTCAGAAGCTGCGTTGTACACTTCTTCAGTTTGGTAAGCTTTAACGAAGTTTTGTACGTTCTCAGCGTTTAGGTTGTCTTCACGAGAAACGATTAGGTTTACGTAAGGAGAATCTTTGTCTTCAACGAATACGCCATCTTTTTGTGGAGTCAGGTTGATAGAGCTCGCGTAAGTTGTGTTGATGATAGATAGAGCAACATCATCAAGAGAACGTGGCAGTTGAGCTGCGTCTAGTTCAACAATCGTTAGGTTCTTAGGGTTACCCACGATGTCACGAACTGTAGCTAGAAGACCAGCGCCTTCACGAAGTTCAAGAAGACCTTGTTGCTCAAGAAGCAGTAGAGAGCGACCTAGGTTTGTAGGGTCATTTGGTACAGCAATACGCGCGCCGTCTTGGATTTCGTCGACAGATTTTACTTCTTTAGAGTAACCAGCAATTGGGTAAACAAACGTGTTACCAGCGATAGTTAGCTTGTAGCCACGGTCAGCCACTTGCTGATCTAGGTAAGGTGCGTGTTGGAATGCGTTGATGTCGATAGAACCGTCATCTAGAGCTGCGTTTGGTGTTACGTAATCTGTGAACGTTACTAGCTCAACATCTAGGCCATATTTCTCTTTCGCTACTTTAGCTGCCACTTCAGCAACTTGAGCTTCTGCACCTGCCATTACGCCAACTTTTACTTTAGAAGTATCCACTTCTTTATCACCACAACCTGCTAGAACTAGCGCTGAAGCTGCTGCTGCGATAGTTAGTAAACCTTTAAGGCTAAATTTCATAATAATCTCCTTTTAATAAATCTATTTAATTGGGTTCAGACGACTCTACTCTTTATGTGTGAGTCTTTATCTGTGGTCAACGCGGCGAACTAATGAATCACCGATTGATTGAATAATTTGTACCAGCACAATCAACATCACTACTGTTACAGCCATGATGGTCACATCGTAGCGGTGGAATCCGTAACGAATCGCGACATCACCTAGGCCACCACCGCCCACAGTACCGGCCATTGCTGAGTAGCTCACCAGAGTCACTAGCGTAATCGTTACTGAGTTGATGATAGTCGGTAGTGCTTCTGGAAGCAGAACCTTATTGATGATTTGTGTTGGTGTTGCGCCCATTGATTGAGCCGCTTCTACTAGACCTGTTGGTACTTCAAGTAGTGCACTTTCGATAAGTCGAGCCACGAATGGGATAGCGCCAATCGTCAGTGGAACAATCGCTGCTGTTGTACCGATGAAGGTACCAATCAGCATCTTAGTCAGTGGGATAATAGCCACCATCAGTACTAAGAAAGGCACTGAACGGCCGACGTTCACAATCGCGCCGAGAATTTTATTTACCTTGGTGTTCTCTAGCAGACCACCTCGTTTAGTCGTGTGTAAAATCACGCCTAATGGGATACCAACCGCGAAGCCAACGATGCCTGCGACAGCAACCATGTAAAGCGTTTCGCCTGTTGCGCCTAATAGAAGGTTACCGTTAAGGCTGATCCAGTCAGCAATCTCGTTGAAACTAAAGGACATAACCAAGCACCTCTACTTTTACATTGTTGTCGCGTAGGAATTGGATAGCAGCATTATCATCTGCTTCATTACCGAACAGTTCAGCGACCATCATGCCGAACTTCACGCCGCCGGCGTAATCAAGGTCAGAGCTTAAGATACTGACATCGATATTGAATTTACGTGCGATTTGCGTCATCAGCGGAGCATCAACCGTTGCACCGGTAAACTCAAGGCGTACCAGCGGGTAGCTGCTGTTTACGCGAGTCTCTTGCAAACGCGCTTGGTAATCTTCAGGAATCGTCAGATCCAATGTTGAGCGAATAAACTGATGTGCTAGCTCTGTCTTAGGGTGAGCAAAGATGTCACCGACTGTGCCTTTCTCTACCAATTCACCGCCGCCAATGATCGCAACTTCATGACAAATGCTTTTCACTACATCCATCTCATGAGTAATAAGCAGGATAGTGATGTTCAGCTTGCGGTTGATTTCACGCAGCAGCTCAAGGATAGATTGAGTTGTTGCTGGGTCCAATGCGCTGGTTGCTTCATCACATAGCAGTACTTTCGGGTCAGAGGCCAGTGCGCGAGCAATAGCTACACGCTGCTTTTGACCACCACTTAGGTTTGCCGGGTAGGTGTCACGCTTATCAGCAAGGCCAACCAGTTCAAGTAACTCGCTGACTTTCGCTTCAATAATCGCTTTATCTTTACCTGCAAGTTCTAGAGGCAGTGCTACATTGTTAAATACAGTACGAGAAGACAGCAGGTTGAAGTGTTGGAAGATCATGCCGATGTTACGGCGAGCTTCGCTGAGTTCTGATTTGCTGAGTTTTGTCAGGTCAATACCGTCAACAATCACTTCACCTGAGGTCGGGGCTTCCAACATATTTACACAACGGATCAGGGTACTTTTGCCTGCACCTGAAGAGCCGATAACTCCAAAGATTTGACCTTGAGGAATGTGGAGGTTGATATCAATTAAGGCATTGATTTCTTTAGTGCCTTGATAAAAAACCTTGTTGACTTGATTCACTTTAATCATAGAGAAACCCGTGCAGGTAGAACAGAATAATATGTCGATAGCTCGCTCGATTTACAGACGATGCTATGGTGTTCTATGATCTAAGTCAATAGATATTTTTACGTCTAGACGGCTAAACGTCGATTGTATGGTTAAGCTTGAAACAAATCGTTAACGAACGCAAAACTAAATAGATAGTGATGAAGCAAATAAAGCGTGTAATAATTAATGATTAATAGAGAGTTGATAGAGAATAAAATTTTGTCTAAACCTGCTGTTTTTTTAGATCGTGATGGTGTGATTAACGTTGATCACGGCTACGTACATGATGAGCATGACTTTGAATACATCGATGGTGTGTTTGAAGCGGCGAAAGCGTTTAAAGATATGGGTTATTTATTGGTGCTAGTGACCAACCAATCTGGTATTGCTCGCGGCATGTTTAGCGAAGATCGTTTTCTTTCTTTGACGCAGTGGATGGATTGGAACTTTGTCGATAACGGCGTTGAGCTTGATGGCATCTATTACTGCCCGCACCATGCGGAACACGGTATTGGAGACTACAAGCAAGATTGTGAATGTCGTAAACCAAAGCCAGGCATGTTCATTTCTGCTCGTGACTTTCTGAAGATTGATATGGCTAACTCGGTCATGATCGGCGATAAAGCGGAAGACATGATGGCTGCAGAAGCGGCTGGTGTTGGCACAAAAGTACTGGTAAGAACGGGCAAACCAATCACTGAAAAAGGTGAAGCGTTGGCTAGCGTGGTACTTGATAGCATTAAAGATGTACCAGCATTCTTAAAAGGTTAAGACACTAAGTCTTTTTCACTTAGATATAAGTGTTGTTCACTATATAAAGATGAGGAACGCAGTATGAAAGCATTGTTGATAGCATCTCTATGTACGGTAGCGTTATTCGGGTGTTCTAAATCCGCAACGCCTGATGGTGCAGTATCGGACGATCAATTCGTGACTTATCAATGTGAGTCTGACGCTTCATTTAAGGTCGCTTACCTTGGTAATGAAAAAGCGGTATTACGTTTGCCTGAGAATGAATATCGTCTCACTCAAATAACGGCAGGTTCAGGAACGAAGTACATCTTAGATGATGGCACCTCTGAACTGATCAATAGCGTCACTTTACGCACTAAAGGTGACAACGCACGTCTAGAACTTGGTCGTGTCGTCTATAAAAATTGTCGAAAGTAAGTCATAGTTAACTTCTAAGATTTACAAACAGTTAAGTGAGGGAATCTACCCTCACTTTTTCTTCTCTTCCCTTTAACGTTAGACTTTTTATGAGCAAAAAACTCACTATTCTTGATATTGCAAAGCTGTCCGGTGTTGGTAAGTCAACCGTATCACGCGTTCTGACCAATGATCCAAAAGTGAAACCTGAAACCCGTGAAAGGGTGGAAAGAGTAATTCAAGAATCTGGGTACACGCCTTCAAAGTCTGCGCAATCGATGCGTGGTGGCAGCCAAAAAGTCATCGGCGTGATCATCTCTCGTTTGGACTCTCCCTCAGAAAACAAAGCCGTTAGCACTATGCTGGCTGAGTTGTATCGAGCGGACTACGATGTCGTGATCATGGAAAGCCAACTTGACAGAGATAAAGCCAATGAGCACCTGCAAGTTCTAAAGCGTCGTAACGTTGATGGCATTATTGTATTTGGCTTTACTGACTGCGATATTCCTGCGATCGAAGCGTGGGAACACAAAGCGGTGGTGATTGCTCTGGATACCGAGAACGTAACGTCGATTAACTACGATAACCAACAGGTGATCAATAGTGCGTTAGCGCATCTATCGGATCAGGGGATCTCTGACGTTGGCTTTATTGGTGTTGATCCTAGTGATAAATCAACCGGTGAGCTGCGTCTTAAGGCTTATCTCGATTGGTGTGAAAACACAGGTTCAGTGGCAAACTATCGTACTGGTCAACTTCATCACGAAAGCGCTTATCAGCTGGTGGATGAGGTGTTAACTCCCGAGACTCAAGCGATCGTTTGTGCCAGTGATACCCTTGCCCTTGGCGTCATCAAACGTCTGCAAGAGTTACAGCGTGAAGATGTGGTCGTCACCGGCGTTGGTGGCAATGATCTTCTTTCCTTCTTGTTCCCGCGAGTATTTAGCATTGATCCTGGTTACCAATCTGCAGGTAAGTTGGCTGCTAATCTATTGATCTCTCAGCTTTTAGGTAATTCAGAGATCTCTCATCACACGCAATCTCCTATTCTATAATCCAGTCAATTAAGCGAAATTGAACCGCTTAGATTAAAATTAGAGTGTGATCTCTTTCAATTAATGGGACTGTTCCCATTTTAATTTATCATTCATGCGGGCATTATAATAACCGTAATTGGGAATGTTCCCATAAATCTAAGTCTGAGTGATTATAGCTTGCATGGTTTAGATGAGTAATTGAATGAAACCAGGGTGGGGTAGTATGAGTAAGATAGCGAAGCAAGACGTTGCGCGTCTTATCGAGTTAGTCGGTGGTAAAGACAACATTGCGAGTGTCAGCCACTGTCTGACTCGACTGCGTTTTGTATTGAACGATACGGAACAAGCGAACAAAGCAGAATTAGAGAAGCTTAAACTGGTAAAAGGCTGCTTTACGAACGCAGGTCAATTCCAAGTCGTGATTGGCACCGAGGTTGATGAGGTGTACGCACTTCTGATTGAGCAAACTGGTAAAGATGCATCATCAAAAGATGAGGCGAAGTTGGCTGCTCGTCAAAATATGAACTTCCTTGAGCGTGGTATCTCCCATTTAGCCGAAATTTTCGTACCACTGCTGCCTGCCATCATTACTGGTGGTCTGATTCTTGGTTTCCGTAATGTGATTGGCGACATTCGCATGTTCGACGGCAAAACCCTCGTTGAAATCAGCCAATTCTGGGCAACTGTTCACTCTTTCTTATGGCTGATTGGCGAAGCGATTTTCTTCTTCCTACCGGTTGGTGTGTGTTGGGCGACGGTTAAGAAGCTTGGCGGAACCCCTATTTTGGGTATCACGCTCGGTGTGACCTTGGTTTCCCCGCAATTGATGAACGCTTACATGATAGGTAAATCGGTACCTGAGGTGTGGGACTTTGGCCTGTTCGTGATTGAGAAAGTCGGTTACCAGGCTCAGGTGATCCCTGCGATGTTAGCGGGTGTGGCTTTGGCGTTCATTGAAACCAATCTTAAGCGCATCGTCCCAGCTTACTTGTACCTAGTGGTTGTGCCATTTGTATCGATTATTTTGTCTGTGATTCTAGCGCACGCTTTCATTGGCCCATTCGGTCGTATGTTAGGCGATGGTGTGGCATTCGCGGCCAAAGCGGCAATGACAGGTGACTTTGCGATTCTTGGTTCAGTGGTATTCGGCTTCCTTTACGCACCTTTGGTTATCACGGGTATTCACCACACAACCAACGCCGTAGATCTGCAACTGATGCAAGACTTAGGCGGCACGCCAATCTGGCCTTTGATTGCGCTATCAAACATTGCACAAGCATCGGCAGTAGTGGGCATCATTATTTTGAGCAAGCGTGAAGGCGAACGAGACATCTCGGTTCCTGCAGCAATCTCAGCCTACTTAGGCGTAACAGAGCCTGCGATGTACGGTATTAACCTTAAATACAAATTCCCAATGCTGAGCGCAATGATTGGTAGTGCTGTTGCAGCCGCAATCTGTGGTAGCGCGGGTGTGATGGCGAATGGTATCGGTGTTGGCGGCTTGCCGGGCATCCTATCGATTCAACCTCAATATTGGTCGATTTACCTAGTCGCGATGCTGGTGGCGATAGTACTGCCTATCACGTTAACACTGTTCTTCTACAAGCGAGCCCAATCAAAGGGTGAGTTAGAAACCGCGAACGCGTAATGCATTTAATAAGCGATGACTCCAATGTGAGTTATCGCTTTTTCTCTTAGTTATAGCTTTTTCTTTTAGTTATAACGGCTATTCGACCATGATTTGCATGGTGATTTTTATTTTATATTTTCTGGTAAGTGAGTGTTAGAGATGGCGATGACTGAACGTGATGAAAGCTGGTGGAAAACCGCAACCATCTATCAAATCTACCCAAAGAGCTTCTGTGACAGTGGCAGTAAGGGTACTGGCGACATCAAAGGGATCATTTCGAAACTGGATTACCTCAAACATTTGAGTGTCGATGCGATTTGGCTAACCCCGGTTTACGCATCTCCTATGATCGATAATGGTTACGATATCTCAGACTACTACGCGATTAATCCTCAATTCGGCACCATGGAAGACTTCGACTTACTGCTGTCTGAAGCGCACCAACGTGGTATCCGTATCGTGATGGATATCGTGGTAAACCACACTTCGACAGAGCATGCATGGTTTCAATCTGCTTTGGGCGACAAAAACAGTCCGTACCGCGATTATTATATCTGGAAAGATCCAGTAGGTGGCCAAGCACCAACGAACTGGCAGTCTAAGTTCGGTGGTAATGCATGGGAATTAGATGAGGCGACAGGGCAATACTTCCTACACTTATTCGCCAAAGAACAGGCTGATTTGAACTGGGAGAACCCGGTTGTACGTGAAGAAGTGAAAGACGTTATCAGCTTCTGGGCTGAAAAGGGCGTTGACGGTTTCCGCTTGGACGTGATCAACCTGATTTCAAAGCAGCAAGATTTCTCTAATGATGATATTGGTGATGGTCGTCGTTTCTATACCGATGGCCCACGTGTGCACGAATATCTGAAAGAGATCAGCGAAGCAGTGTTTCAGAAGTACGGTAGCGTGACCGTCGGCGAGATGTCTTCAACCACGTTGGAACACTGCCAGCAATACTCAAACATTGATAACAGCGAGTTATCGATGGTATTTAACTTTCACCACCTTAAGGTTGATTACACCAATGGTGAGAAGTGGACTAATGCTCCGTTTGACTTCTTGCAGCTCAAATCGATCTTCAATCACTGGCAAACAGGATTGAACGGCAAAGGTTGGGGCGCACTATTCTGGTGTAACCACGACCAACCAAGAGTGGTGAGTCGCTTAGGCAACGATCAGCAATATCGCGTTGAATCAGCCAAGATGCTAGCCGCTTCTGTGCATATGATGCAAGGCACACCTTATATCTATCAAGGTGAAGAGATTGGCATGACTAACCCTGGCTATACTGAAATTAGCCAGTATCGTGATGTTGAGAGTACCAATATGTACGACATCATGGTGAACCGTGATGGTGTGGCTCATCAAGATATGATGGCGATTTTGGCGCAGAAGTCTCGAGATAACTCTCGTACACCAATGCAATGGAACAGTGAGCCTTACGCAGGATTCTCACAAGCTCAGCCATGGCTTGATGTAGCGAATAATTACTCTGAGATTAACGCCGAGCAAGCGCTTGAAGATAAAGACTCTGTTTTTTACTTCTATAAGAGTTTGATTGAGTTACGTAAACAAGTGCCAGTGATTACGGATGGCAGTTATCAAGACCTACTGCCTGAGCACTCATCAATTTTTGCGTATGCACGTCAGAACGAAGGGCAGACTTTGCTGTGTATTAACAACTATTATGGTGAAGAGGCAGAATGCGTTTTACCGGAACGTTTTGATATGACTAAGGCGAAGAGTTTGTTGTCTAACTATCAACAAGCGAACACTTCAGTTGCATTACATCATCAAGTGTTACGTCCTTACGAGACTCGTATTCTCTTGATTGAAGATTAGCCTCGTTACTATTTCAATAAACCTAATTCTCAGTTCCCCCTAAAGATTTAGGTTTGAACAAAGGCTTTGGAGTGCTCCCCAAAGCCTTTTTTATTGTTTTTAGCTATCAGCAGTTACGCTCAGGTTCAGTGAATCTAAGTCAGGGCTAGTTAATCGAAGTCAGTACCGCTGCTGATTCTTCGATCGTAGATTGTTCTACAGACATCAATTCAATCTGTTCAATTAAGCCGATGCTAGGGTTGAACCAGCGCTCTGATGACGTGCCGAACTCTGCAGAGTCGATCGTATTTGTACAAAATGTGAGATTGTATGTGTTTATCTCTGCGAGCTTAGCCGCTTCGATCAATTTATCAGAGATCTTGAAGTTCTTACGTTCGCCTGTTTCTTCAATCTGTTGCTTCCACGTGACTAGACATGAGGCGTCAGTTGGAAGGTTTGATACCCACGAGGTGTCTTCAAAGTCATTCAGCATATTAGCGATTGCCGCACCATCTAACCTTACTTGTAGTGAAACCGTCTCCTCACTGATATCAATTATTGGGTCGCTCTCTTTTACGTCTGTCCCTTTCAATCGGAACAGTGGGCTGCTGTACATCATTCTTGTGATGTATTGGTCGCCAATCAAGTAAGCTTTGGTGATTTCGTGTAGACCGCGGTCAGGACCTGCAAAATAAATGCTGCCACCTTCTTGTGTACCTTCAACATTCGTCATAATGTCTTCAGAAACATAAAATTCGGAGATACCGAAATTGATCAGATCATTGATGATTTGGGTAAGATTTTCATTATCGGTTTCTTCCTCTAATGCATCGATGACCTGCTCACCACTTAACGGCATGTAGTTCATTGTCATCACGCCTTCAGTCTGACCATCTTTGGTAAATGAGTAGCTCAATGTTGTTTCTGGTTTAGGGGCAAATGCAGAGTTCGCTATCGGGTAGTCAACCTGACTGCTTGGCCCTTTGTTACCACCTGTTGAACCAGAAGAAGAACCGCCTCCGCCGCCACAACCATAAAGAGCAAAGAGAGAAGCTGTTAGCAGCGTCATGGATTTTTTCATATTGAACATTCCTAAAGTTGGAAGCCCTTGATGGGCTCGATGTTTTTAGGAATGCTATTGTTTGAAGAGTAAATAGGGCAAAAAACGAAGTTACATAAAACCTTAATTTATATTTAAGTTATTTATTTTAAACGATTTTTTATTTTGCCCTGAAATCTGTTGCCCAACAGCCGTGCAGTAATTAAGCATTAAGCTTTCCCACTGCTTTATGATCAGAGGCTCTTTAACGCTTAGCTTCAAGCTCTTCCAAGGTTGTAGGCAGGTCGATTTGGATTCAGGTTTAGATAGTCGAGCGAACAGATCTTCAGATGGAACCACTCTTAATAACGCAACCAGAGACTCCATGTAGTTCAGGCGGAATTTCTCCATGTTGCTTTGCTTATAAGCAATGTGAGAAACCATCATATAAACCAACGCATTTTCGATCGTAGAGTTTCCTGAGGTATTGGTCAGGAATTCTTTTGCGGTTTGTAGGTCTCTCAGTTTGAAATGAATGATACCAAGCCACAGTTTGAGTTCGTCCGGTAGTAACTTAAACCGAGTCTGAACAAGATTGGTGAACGCAATGAGCTTTTTCTGATCCGTTTCAAATAGAGCAAGTTGTCGTGCAATCAGAGTAGACGTCATGGTGTTGAGCTCGATGCCATCAAACGTGATGGTTTTTCCACTCAGCAATTCACTGACTTCGGTATTATCGACGGACCATTCTGGCGACAACGGTGCGGGCAGAGCAAAGTAGTTAGCCAACTCTCGGTTGATCTCCATAACGCTGCTGCTGATATTATTAACATCAATAGAGTAAACCCCACCAAACGCTAACTTCCCTGAGTTTGGGTAAATCAGGCTTATTTTAGCGACAAGGCGTTTATCTACTTCTTGATCCTTCAGCTGAATGTTAAGCAGGTAATCACTGGTACGCATGTTCTTTGCGCCCGGAAAGAAGGGAGAGCTATCTATAGGGTCAAGGAAGTAGCTTGGCGCATCTTGGTTAGCAAGATCGGTGTAGGCGTATTCAATCTGCTGTTGAAGTATTAATGCTTTTACGACTTTTCGGTATTTTCTGGAATTATCGCCAATGGCATCCAATCGATTCAGGAGAAGTTCCACCTTAGGAATCAATCGTTGGTCGCGTTCGACTTCAGAAGCACGAGTCGAAGATTGCCAAAGCATATAACCCATTACCGCAGTGCTGATCAGTAAAACCAAAGACACCACAACAAGCCAAGGGTTAACTGGATTGGAGCCCAATCCTTTTTGGCTGGTTGGAGATTCTATGGCGGTATCATCCGCTTCGGTATCAGGGGAAGCCGCAGCAAAGCTAACCGAACTTGGGTTAAGGAAATAACCCTTGCGTGGATAAGTCACCAGTATTTTGGTCGCGTCGCTATCTGGTAGGTTTTTTTGAAGTACTGAACGTAAGGTACTGATTCGGTTTGTCAGAACATTTTTAGAAATGAAGTTACTTTGCCATACAGATTCAATGATGTGCTCAGCAGCGAGCGGTTCTCCCACGCTAGTCAGAAACAGTTCGAGTAATTCAATAGAACGAGGTTCTAAATCGATGACCTGCTCGTCGCAACTTAAGACTCGAGTGTTGGGGTTGAATTCCAAGCCTTCAATATAAATAGAGGCTTGTTGGTCTTTGGCGCTAGAGAGGTAATCTTGCATAGAAAAGGCGACGGTTTATAAAACCTAAATTCTAGCTGTTTTTGTTATTAAAAACAGCTAGTAATTCACAGGGTGATTGGTATTAAGACGCGTAATTCACCGAGTAGCGAGTTGGTTTGTGGTTCATTGCCAATACGATGTTCAATACTGCGGTGCCTAATACAGATACGGCAATCACCCAAGGCGACACGAAGAAGAACGATGCAAACAGAATACATGCATCAATACCCATTTGAGTTTTGCCTACCGAGATACCGTAGCGGTCTTGGATAAACAAGCACAGTACGTTGAAGCCACCCAGACTTGAGCGGTGACGGAATAGGATTAGCATACCTAAGCCCATTAATAAGCCGCCAGCAACAGCACAATAGATCTCGTTATGAACTTCTAGCGAGATAACTAAGTATAAATGATCGGCAAACACAGATACTAAAGCACCAGAAATCGCACTGCTAATAGCAAAGCTACGGCCGAATCGTTTCCATGCTAATAAATAGAATGGGCAATTGGCAACAAAGTACAAAATACCAAAGGTTACAGGCAAGAATTGACTCAAAAGCAGAGCCAAGCCAGTAGTGCCACCGGTAAGCAGGTTCGCTGACTGTAAAAAGAAGACGCCTAACGCCACTAAAAACGTGCCAGTGAGAATCGCTACCCAATCTTCTTTACGTGAGTGTTTTTCCATCGTTTTTATAATTACCTAACCAATAAAGGCGTGCATAGTAGAGAAAAACCTTAGCTTTCGGTAGCTTGAGGGGCAAAATTAAGGTAAACCTATGTAATCTGCGTTTTACAGGGTGTAAAGCGTAAAATTGACAGTAAGCGTCATCTTTGGTTGGATAAGCTAAATAACCATGATGAATCTTATATGTGATTATGAAAAAACTGCATGATAAAATTGCAATTAGCTCTTTATGACCTAGATCAAATTATGTAGAATGCGTCACATCAAAACGGTGACGAAAACGTTTGCTTTCGGTCGTTGTGTGGTTTTTTTGAAACTTTCAGTACAATCTGAGTCAGGAGATACAGATGCTTAAGCGTGACATGAACATTGCTGATTACGATGCGGATCTATTCGCAGCTATCCAAGAAGAAACTCTTCGTCAGGAAGAGCACATCGAACTTATCGCTTCAGAAAACTACACAAGCCCACGTGTAATGGAAGCTCAAGGTTCTCAACTTACAAACAAATACGCTGAAGGCTACCCAGGTAAGCGTTACTACGGTGGTTGTGAGTACGTAGATAAAGTTGAAACTCTAGCAATCGAACGTGCATGTGAACTGTTTGGCGCTCAATACGCAAACGTACAACCTCACTCAGGTTCTCAAGCAAACAACGCTGTATACATGGCACTACTGAATGCTGGCGATACTGTTCTAGGTATGAGCCTTGCACACGGTGGTCACCTAACTCACGGTTCTCCAGTAAACTTCTCTGGTAAGCTTTACAACATCATCCCTTACGGTATCGATGAAGCAGGTCAAATCGATTACGAAGAGATGGAAGCGCTAGCTATCGAGCACAAGCCTAAGATGATCATCGGTGGTTTCTCAGCTTACTCTCAAGTTTGTGATTGGAAGCGCATGCGTGAAATCGCTGACAAAGTAGGTGCTTACTTCTTCGTAGATATGGCTCACGTTGCTGGTCTAATCGCTGCAGGCGTTTACCCGAACCCAGTTCCACATGCTCACGTTGTAACAACGACAACGCACAAAACGCTTGCTGGTCCTCGTGGCGGTCTTATCCTTTCTAACGAAGGCGAAGATCTTTACAAGAAACTAAACTCAGCAGTATTCCCAGGCGGCCAAGGTGGCCCTCTAATGCACGTTATCGCTGGTAAAGCTGTAGCGTTCAAAGAAGCTCTAGAGCCAGAGTTCAAAGAATACCAAGCTCGCGTAGTTGCTAACGCAAAAGCAATGGTTGCTGAATTCCTAGCACGCGGTTACAACATCGTTTCAGGTTCAACAGAGAACCACCTGTTCCTAGTTGACCTAATCGACAAAGACATCACAGGTAAAGAAGCAGATGCAGCACTAGGTGCAGCGAACATCACTGTGAATAAGAACTCTGTACCAAACGATCCACGTAGCCCTTTCGTTACTTCAGGTATCCGTATCGGTTCTCCTTCTATCACTCGTCGCGGTTTCTCAGAAGCTGACGCGAAAGAGCTAGCAGGTTGGATCTGTGACATCCTAGATAACATGGGCGATGAGTCTGTTATCGAAGCAACGAAAGCAAAAGTATTAGAGATCTGTAAGCGTCTACCTGTTTACGCTTAATTTTTCTGCGTAGAGTGAACGAATTTCTGTGTCGCACATACTCATTTGCTAGCGCAAACTTCGTGTGAGCTCCTTGAACTTCGCTCCTCTACTTTGAAAAAGAGTTTAAAAGGTCCCTTCTGGGGCCTTTTTTGTTTTTGAGGTACTACGTTCTTGAGCATGCTCACTTACATCCGTAAGCTCCGCGTGCTCTCCTAGAATGTCAAACGACTACTTTGAAAAATGACGATATTAGAGGCTCCTTTATTGAGGCCTTTTTTGTTTTTGAAGATTGGTTATTGCGGGTACTAAAAAAGGGCTGATGCTTGCACATCAACCCTTTGTGGTTTTCTTATGTTGGTTTTACTTTCTGATGCTAAGCAGGGTGCCAGACTTACACTTGAATGAGTAATAATGACGGCTCTCGTTGAATTTGCCTAAGCCTTCGCCGTCACAGTAATCGATATTGATATCACGCATCACGTCTAGCGTGTCTTCGTTGTTTAAAGCGAATTTAGAGCCATCAGAGCAGACAATGCGTACTCTTTCATCATGGCTTACTGAGTAAATATCGACTTCGGTGTTACACAGCTCAAAAGAGGCTTCACGAAAATTGTCTTGCTGTGTATTTGAAGCGCAACCTGCAGTCAGTGTTGCAGCGAAAACTGCCAAAAGTCCGAGTCTTTTCATTGTTAATCCTTCGCTGTCATCAGATTGGGTGATGAGTTTTATAGACCATTTCAGGTAGCCTATACAACAATACGCTTTGGTTCAAGGAGAGTTCGTTGACTCTAAGATATAAAAGTATAGATGTAGACAGATAATTTATAACTGGCTAACTACATGTTTATCCGATACGTATCACCAATAAAAAAGACCAACACTGAGGTTGGCCTTTCAAAATCAAGCGTGTTCTAAATGACTATCGAAACTGTTTGGCTTCTGGAAGGAATTCAAAACCAGCCGACGCAAGTTTAGCGATCAATGCTGCTTTGTCGATCTCGTAGAAGTTGACCACTCGATCCAAATCACCGCCGAAGTCGTCACGTAGCTTCATATTGACGATACTCATCAACATTACAGGATCCATTTTTTCAAAATTAGCGAGGTTCATATTAGTCCTCGAAATCTGAGATCAGTAGGTTTGCAGCGGCAAATGCTGCACGCTCACGCGCTTCTTTAGGAAGAGATTCATCTGCAGCAAGGTCATTCAATGTTTTTACCGCGCAGGTGATCGCTTTAGGGATATAGCCTTGGTCGCCACTGCCAATTTGAGAATACAGTTCACGCACCAAATCACAACAATCGTATACTTTCATTTTTATACCTAACCAAATGATAACTGATCTCAATATACACATAGAGATAAGCAAAAACAAAGTGGATCTGATTAAGTTCAGAGTTAGTTTGTTCTTGCTCAATATCTCATTCTGTTGATGCTCAACGTATCACTTTGCTAGCTTGCCGATTAGCCGGATATTGACTGCTTAACCAGAGATTTGCTGTTCAAGTTGATAAGTAACTTCATCTGCAAGGTTGAGTTGCTTGGCTAACTCTTTGAGGTAGGCCTTCTCCATGAAGTTTTGTTCATCCGCTACAATCAAAGACGCTAAATAGATCTCACTCGCTTGTTGAGGTGAGGTTGCGAGCTGAGCGATTTCGCTTGGATCGAGCGGTTTGTGCAGCTCTTCAGAGACCAATTTGGTCAGTTGATAATCGGCACCCATGTTTTCGACGGCTTGTTCGATCTTGGCCATCTCTTCTTCATCAACATGACCATCCGCTTTGGACGCTGCAATCATCGATCTGAGAATCAGCACGCTATGGTTTGAGTCGTTCTCATCAAACTGAGCTTGTTCGGCATTCGGTGTTTGGCCTTGTTTAGACTGATAGTCGTTGTAGACCTTATAAGCGAGAGCGCCAAGTGCTGCTGCGCCACCAATGCCAGCGGCTTTCTTACCCATTTTCTTGGTTTTCTTCGAGCCCATTAACGCACCTAACAGTCCGCCGCCAACTGCGCCAGCACCGAAGGCTCCGAGTGTACTTTTACTGCTACTCTTGCCATTGCTGCCTTGAGAAAGGCCACTTAAACTTGAAGACCCTTGTGAAAGTTTCTGAGTGCCTTGTTTTACGAGATCTGATTTAAGTGCTTGGTTCAGTAAGCTTTTGATATCCATCGATACCTCCAATGGTGAGCATGTCCAAAAAGTTGATGACACCAATATACGGATTTGAAGATGAACAGGGGATTAACTTACGTTATTTACTCTAGGGATAAATAGAAGGGAGTTTGAAGGGAAACGACAGACATAAAAAAGGCCACCTAATGGCAGCCTTTCAATGTTTATCTAGTCAGTAATCGGATTACTAAGCTAGTTGAGCTTTAAGGTGCTCGATAACCGTGTCCATTGCGATAGCTTCTTTATCACCAGTACGACGGTTTTTGTATTCGAAGTTGCCTTCGTCCATGCTGCGATCGCCGATAACGATAGTGTGAGGGATACCCACTAGCTCGATATCTTTAAACATAACACCTGGGCGCTCTTTACGGTCATCGAATAAAACTTCGATACCCATAGCTGTTAATTCAGCGTATAGCTTCTCAGCTGCTTCTTTAACGCGCTCAGATTTGTGCATGTTCATTGGTACGATAGCAACTTGGAACGGCGCTAGTGCGTCTGGCCAAGTGATGCCGAATTTATCGTGGTTTTGCTCGATAGCAGATGCAACAACACGTGAAACACCGATACCGTAACAACCCATTTCTAGGATTACGCTTTTACCATCAGGACCAAGCACGTTACAGTTCATTGCTTTAGAGTAAGTATTACCTAGTTGGAAGATGTGACCAACTTCGATACCACGCTTAAGTTGGATAGTACCTTGACCACATGGGCTAAGGTCGCCTTCAACAACGTTACGTAGGTCTTCAACTTGAGCAAGCTCAACGTCACGACCCCAGTTGATGCCGAAGTAGTGCTTACCGTCTACGTTTGCGCCAGCGCCGAAGTCACTCATTACAGCAACAGAGCGGTCAACGATGAATGGTAGCTCTAGGCCAACAGGGCCAAGTGAACCAGGACCAGCACCAACAAGTGCACGGATTTCTTCTTCAGAAGCCATCTCTAGCGGAGAAGCAACTTGTGGAAGGTTCTCTGCTTTCACTTCGTTAAGCTCGTGGTCACCACGGATGATTAGCGCGATGATATCAGCGTCTACTTCATCAGAAGCTTTAACGAATAGAGTCTTAACTGTCTTCTCGATTGCTAGACCGTGTTGCTCTACAAGTTCTGCGATTGTTTTTGCGTTTGGCGTATCAACCAGTTCCATCTCTTGAGTTGGCGCTGCCGCTTCAGTCGTTGGAGCTAGTGCTTCTGCTTTCTCGATGTTCGCTGCGTAATCAGATTCAGAAGAGAATGCGATTAGGTCTTCGCCGCTTTCAGCAAGAACGTGGAATTCTTGAGAGCCGCTGCCGCCGATTGCGCCAGAGTCTGCCAATACTGGACGGTACTCAAGACCCATGCGGTCGAATGCTTTACAGTAAGCATCGTGCATCGCTTGGTAAGACTTTTCTAAGCCTTCTTTATCGATATCAAAGCTGTACGCATCCATCATCGAGAATTCACGTGCACGCATTACGCCAAAACGAGGGCGGCGCTCATCACGGAATTTAGTCTGGATTTGGTACAGGTTTAGAGGTAGCTGTTTGTAAGAGCTGATCTCGTTACGTACTAGGCTCGTTACCACTTCTTCAGCTGTTGGGCTAAGAACAAACGGGCGAGAGTGACGGTCTGTGAAACGAAGTAGCTCAGGACCCATCTTTTCAGAACGGCCAGTCTCTTCCCAAAGCTCAAACGGTTGAACTACGGGCATCAAGATTTCAACGGCACCTGCATTATCGATCTCTTGGCGAACGATATTTTCGACTTTACGCAGTACACGTAGACCAGTAGGTAGCCAAGTATATAAACCTGAAGCTAGCTTACGGATCATACCTGCACGTAGCATCAGCTGGTGGCTGATAACTTCTGCGTCGTTTGGAGTCTCTTTCAGAGTAGAAAGAAGGTAGTTACTGGTACGCATTCTATGGTATCCGTTTCATCATTGATAAAAGAAAACTTGCTGTCGTTCGTAACCACAGCAAATCTGATATAGCCGTATATAATATCAGCCTATTTGGGATCTCAAAAGCGTTCAATGTCAGTTACATTGATGAAAAACGTTTCAACCACGAATTTCACGTTAAGATCGAACAAATTTACCGCATATTCCTTGTTGTCAGGCTTACCTTTCTTATAGGCAGGGCGAGGATCTTGGCCTAATACTTCTTTGATCACCTGAATGATATGGCGCGCCTTAGGGTGACCAGACAGCTTACTTTGGGCTTGTTGCGAGAAGTTAACGTCGAGCACTGCTGGTTCATCTGCGGCAAACCCTCCTCGTGCATCGGGAATTGAATCCGAGTAGGGGATATAAGGTTTGATGTCGATGATCGGTGTGCCGTCAACGAGATCAACACTGCCCAAGTCCAACCAAGTTTGTCCCTTTTCTTGAGATACACCTTTGAGCTCAACCGCGGACATACCCATTCCATTCGGTCTGAATGTGGCACGAGACGCGAATACACCAATACGTTCGTTCCCGCCAAGGCGAGGTGGCCTCACGGTTGGTTTCCATCCTGCTTCAAGGTTCTTATCGAACAAAAACAACAACCACACATGGCTAAATTGTTCAATATCACGAACAGACTCAAGGCAGTTCGCTGCTTCAACTAGCCTGACTCTTGAGGTAGAAGTGGGTACTAACCTAGGCTGCCTTGGCACGGCGAACTTCTCTTTATAAGGAGACTCAATAAAGCCAACAGGTTCAATGGTGTACATAGTAAGGTGTTCTCTGGTTTCAGTTAAGACGGAAAAATATCATAAAATCACTTGTTTTTCTTTTGATAATAATTATCATTTGATATGTTATAACATATCAAGCTAGTCATTTAAGGGAAATACAATGAAACCGAATATCCATCCAGATTACCGTCCCGTGGTTTTTCATGACACCAGTGTCGATGAGTACTTCTTAATCGGCTCAACGCTAAAAACAGACCGTACTATCGAATGGGAAGACGGCAATACTTATCCTTACTTCACGATTGAGGTGTCGTCAAAGTCGCATCCTTTCTATACGGGTAAACAACGAGTGCTACATAAAGAAGGACGTGTTGCGAACTTCACTCGTCGTTTTGGTCAATTAGGTAAGGGAGCGAAATAGAATGAAAGTTGTGAAATCACTTAAAAGCGCGAAAAGCCGCCATCCTGATTGCCAGATAGTAAAGCGCAGAGGTCGTCATTATGTTATCTGCAAAACCAATCCGAGATTCAAAGCGGTTCAGAAATAGTCAGTCAAATTGATGTGACGCGAGTGTAAAAACGAGGGGAAAGTCAAACTTCATTCATTTGTCTGTTTTTCTTTTCCCTCGAGAAGAACCTAGCAGAATATTGCGTATTAACTTAGAGTATGGCGTGTTTTATTTTCAAGTGAATCAATGGGTTATATTATCAGTTATATTTGTAGTGAATGTGTATTTGTGAATTATAAATCTAGATTTTGTATTTAATGTAGATTTATTTGCTAATTAATTGTTCAAATAGAGTTAAAAATCGTCGATTGTTACACATTTTGTAACATTTTGAATTTCTAATTGATAATTTTGTCGCGTACCCTTCGCTGGCAATTTGAACATTTTTGTCACAATTGCATAGGAATCACTACAAGGAGGGAACTGATGAGTTCATCAGCTTCAATAAAAAACAACTCGCCAAAGAAACCTATTTTTACCCGTTTTCTCGATGGTGTTGAATATTTGGGGAACCTATTACCCCACCCGATCACTCTTTTCGCAATCTTCTGTGTCGCTATTCTAGTTACTTCAGGTATCGCAGGATATTTTGATGTGTCTGTTATGGACCCTCGTCCAGAAGGTGCTCCAGGTCGTGCTGCTGACGGCATGATCTACGTTGTAAGCTTACTTAATGCTGAAGGCTTACAGCTCATTGTTACTAATCTAGTGACAAACTTTGTTGGCTTTGCGCCATTAGGTACCGTGCTTGTTGCAATGCTAGGTGTAGCGATTGCTGAGCACTCAGGTCTATTATCTGCGGCGATGCGTGGCATGGTAATGGGCGCATCTAAGCGCATGGTTACGGTAACCGTAGTTTTTGCTGGTATTATCTCTAACACGGCTTCAGAGCTTGGTTATGTAGTACTTATCCCGCTTGCAGCAATGCTTTTCCACTCTTTGGGTCGTCACCCATTAGCAGGTCTAGCGGCAGCATTTGCTGGTGTATCTGGTGGTTACTCTGCAAACCTTCTAATCGGTACGGTTGATCCACTGCTTTCTGGTATCACAGAAACAGCAGCACAAATGATCGACCCGACTTACAGCGTTGGTCCTGAATCAAACTGGTACTTCATGTTTGTTTCTACTTTCTTCATCGCGATTACAGGTGCATTTGTAACTGAGAAGATTGTTGAACCAAAACTGGGTAAATACAATGACGAAGAAGCGTCTGAAGATTTATCAAATGATTCAATGGGCAAGCTAACAGACGTTGAAAAGAAAGGCCTTAAGCTTGCGGGTATCGCAGTGCTAGCGGTTTCAGCGCTTCTTGCTTGGACGATTGTTCCAGCTGATGGTGTTCTACGTTCAGCAGCAGGTACGGTTTCAGGTTCTCCATTCCTGAAAAGTATCGTAGCGTTCATCTTCGTATTCTTCGCAGTTCCTGGTTTTGTTTACGGTAAAGTTACCGGCACAATGAAAACAGACCGTGATGTAATCAATGCAATGTCTAAGTCTATGTCTTCAATGGGCATGTACATCGTACTTGTGTTCTTCGCTGCTCAGTTTGTTGCTTTCTTCAAGTGGACTAACTTCGGCCAAGTATTCGCAGTTGCAGGTGCTACTTTCCTACAAGATATCGGCCTAACGGGTCCAATGTTGTTCTTCGCATTCATCCTAATGTGTGGCTTCATTAACCTGATGATCGGTTCAGCTTCTGCTCAGTGGGCAGTAACAGCGCCAATCTTCGTTCCAATGCTAATGCTAGTTGGTTACGCGCCTGAAACGATTCAAGCGGCTTACCGTATCGGTGATTCAACAACCAACATCATTACGCCAATGATGAGCTACTTCGGTCTTATCCTTGCTGTCGCGACGCGTTACATGAAGAACCTAGGTATCGGTACTCTGATTGCAACTATGCTTCCATACTCAATCGTATTCTTGGTTGGTTGGAGCTTAATGTTCTACGTTTGGGTATTCGTATTTGGCCTACCAGTAGGTCCAGGTGCTGCAACGTACTACACGCCTTAGTCTTAAGGTTTAGATTTGTCTGTAGATGACTTGTTCCTAAAGACAACTCTTGCTGACAGATAGCTCTCTTATAGAGAACAAAAAAACCTGCGTTTATCGCAGGTTTTTTTTCGTTATGCCAACGGGAACTAGTAGGAGTAAGTCATGATGACATTGACGATTTTTCTGCCCGGGCCGCCAATGAACTCAAGGTTTGCTCCGTAAGTTTTTGTGATATTCCAATTTGCTCCGATTATCGCAGAGTAGTCTTCTGCGCTTTGTTGAGATAATTGATACGACAACCCCTCGACACCTAACGCGTTGTTTTCTTGCGTTAAGCCTTCGCTGTGCATGTAAGCGGCACCCACATAGGGGAAAATGTTACCCCAGTTTTCAGTTTGAATAAGTTGGCCAACTCGAGGGCTGAACAACATGGTTTTGGTATTGGTACGCTCATCGTCGGTGCGAGAGTGCGTCATACTGGCTGGAAGCACATAAGTGAAATCCCCAACCTGACCGACAATATTCATCGAAAACCCCCAGTTTGTGCCTTCCACATCCGGGTAAAACTCTGGGGTACTGACGGATTCTTTAGCGCAAGTGGGCAACCTTGGGTGATTATCGCAAGCTTTAAAGATTGAGGTCGGTATTTCAGCTGTTAATTGTGTACCACCCGAGAAACGCCCAACATGTACGCCCATTTGTAAGAAAGGAAACACCCAAGCCGCTGCGCGCAGCTGCATGCTTTTGCTCTCGATTTCAGGATCGCCAAATGACACCTGCGAAAGATCGTATCTGTCTCCTAAATCTACGTCGCCAACTTGCACGCCCAAATCATACATTTCGATATTTTGCGCAGAAGCGTTACCAATGAATGAAATAGAAAACGGTAGAGGCAGGGCATAACCGAGATCAATGGCCTTTTGAGCATGAAAAGGTAAAGCGTGTTCCCACTTCTTATTGAGCTTCTGCTGTGTTTCGGCATCAGGAAAATCGACTCGTGCACTTTCCTCTGCCCAACTTGGTGTCGAGCCGATAGCCAATGCGACAACCGCACTTAACGTTATAAACTTTGTCATTGTGACCTCTTAAAACGCTTCGTTGATCGACAGGTAAAGGCCTTGTGCATCATTGGAGCCAAAGCCGAGGTCGACACGAACGTTCATACGAGGTTGGAGTTCATAACGATAGCCAACGCCATAGCTGTAAATTTTATCCTGATACAGGTCATTGGTGTTTTCAGCCGTTGTTGCGAGACCAGTCCACATCGTAAAGCCGTGTTTGGTGTAATCACCATTGCTCATAAATGACTGGCGATACTCCACGGTGTGCTCGACGCTGTGCATATCACGGTAGCGTCCGTAATAGATGCCACGCATGGAATCTTGGCCGCCAAAGGTTGGCAGTTCGTAATAGGGAACATCGCCTGCGCTGAAGTTTGCAGTATTGAGAAAAGCCAAGGTGGAGCCTTTGATTGGTGTCCAGTACAGACGGTAATCGGCTTCAGCTTTTTCAAAATTGGAATCACTGCCAAAGTTGTCTTGGTAGCTCGCATATTCAAGGCTCAGAAACTGACCTTGACGTGCATTTACTGCGATGTCGCGGGTATCCCATTGTAAGGCTACACCGACCCCTAGCGTGAAGGGGTTATCTTGACCGTAGATAAAATCGGTATCTTGAGCGACGTTTGATGAAATAGATTCTTCAATCGCCTTTTTGTACTGCAGGCGAAGTATTGGCCCTAAGTAAATGTTGTTACCCAAGTGCATTCCGAGATCAGCGTTGTAGGTGACGAAGTCATAGTCGACTAAGTTCTCTTCATCTTTACCGTTATTGGCCCCTGACTGATAACCAGTACCGAAATAGTACAAGCTTTGTTTGCCCATCGACAATTGGCCGAAGTAGCGCAGTTTATTCTGTGGAGAAAATATTTTTTGTTTAGAGCGAACACCAAAACCGACGCCGCTATCCATCTCATTGGCGATACCCACTAATGTAATGGAAGATCGTTGAGTTTTACTCGGTTGTTCAGGTGTCGTGTTAAATGAGTACAATCCACCGATGGCAAGCATAAATCCAGTTTCTGGCATGTAAGCCGGGCCCCCAAGCAGTGAAAATAATCCGCTATCTTTGTTGTCTGGTGTTGAGGGGAGAACGGTATCTTCTTGTGCTAAAGAAGTAGAAGAGAATCCAAGGAGCAGGGAGCAGATCCATTGCAACGAGCCAAAAATAGTCGTTGTTTTACGTAGCATGGTGCACTCATGTGTTCACTAAAAGAGGGAGTATCCATGTCTGCGCTACGAGGAGGTAATGATCCGTTTCAATATCTGATATGTGTTAAGTGTATATCGTTGTTGGGATAAGGCTTGGAGCACCATCTTGATCGATTTCAAAATGGTGCATGTAAAATAGGTTGGCTCGTTTATTTGGACGAGTAAACTCATAATCCGGCGAAACGATAGGTAACCCCAAATTCAAATGACCAGCCTAAATCTCGTTGTATCAAAGCGCTGTCGCTGTCGTGATGAATTAAGTCTGCTCGAGCGATACCAATCCAAGTTGGCGTGAACTCATAGAGCCCGATCAACCCCGCTTGATAAACAAACGTCGACTCCGTATCAAACTGGTTTAGTCCCGAGGCAGAAGCTTCGGTGTTAGAAATACCATAAAGGTGATTGGACAGTTTCTTGTCACGATAATCGATTTCTAGGTAGGGCGTAATGGTGAATGGCTGCGTCCAGGTTTCTAATGTTCTGCCTAAGTGAAGCTGAACTTCGTAGCCGCTATGTTCTGAAGTCACATCGTGTAAGTAGGTAAGTCGTGCGCCTACCGTACCTAACGTTATCCCCAGCTCTCCATTACCATCTCTGTCTTGAATGCCATTAGGTAGGTCCACAAAAGTGTCTGACACCTCAGCAAAGCGCCAATTTCCAGATAGCCCTACGTAAGGGAGCAGTTGCCAATTGGCTAAGCTGCCATCAATAAAGCCTTTTGGGCCTGAGTAGAATAGGTTGGGTGTCGCGCCAAATTGAGGGGCACTTTTAGTGGAGAAAACACTTTCACCATAGGTGATGCTGCCTCCGATGATTCCGAACTCTTTATTAGCAAGGTCTTCACCAGCAAAGTTTTCATCGGCAAAGGAAGGTTGAGTGCTGCAAAAAAGAATGGATAGCGAGAGGGTGATTCGACGAACCATAATCAATACTCCGTTATTGTAATAAATATCAAGAACGGAGTATGTCGATTAAAATTTCATCGGGGCTACAGCTATTAAGAAACGACGATCAAAGGTTTCGTCGTTAGGAAGGCTGTGGTTAACGTTTGGCTAGCAGGCGATCGAGGTGGTTGGCAAACTCACGACGGTCGGTTTGAGAAAGGGCACTTGGTCCACCCGTTTGGATGCCACTTGAGCGCATGGTATCCATAAAGTCACGAATGTTCAGACGCGCTTTGATGGTCTCTTTGGTGTAAAGCTCACCACGAGAGCTGAGGGCTTGCCCACCTTTGGTGATCACTTCGTCAGCCAGAGGGATATCGGATGTAATCACAAGATCGCCGGGTTCAGTGCGCTTTACGATTTCATCATCAGCAATATCAAACCCGCTTGGCACTTGAATTGAGTGAATGTTATTGCGCTTAGGAACGGGAACCAGATGGTTTGCCACAAAGGTACATTCAACCCCTGTGCGCTCAGCTGCGCGTACGATTGTTTCTCGGATAACCTTTGGACAAGCGTCCGCATCAACCCATATCTTCATAGTGTTCTATTTCTCTGTTAGCTTATTTATCGGTCAACTTATTGAACTGTTGTCTTATTGACCAGTTAACTTATTGCTCAGATAACTTGGCTTCAAGTATGGCTACGCGAGCAGTGAGTTCAAGGATTTGCTTTTCCAGTTGGCTAACACGATCAAGTGCCGGCTCTTCTTGTGTCGCGACTTCAACTTTAGGAACGCGATTTGCGCTTTTCCAGCTCTTGATAGTCGTGATTAAAGCGGGCATCGGAACGGATGTGCTCATACGAGCCTTAACTAAAGCAACTGTCGGCTCTTTCCCTTGCGCTTGCAGTCCTTCAAGCACTGATTTCAACTCTTCAGAAACATCTTTTGTCAGCATGTTGACCTCCATTTTTAGTCTTTGGTCATTTTACTCGCTCTAGTGAATGATAGCGAATCATAAAACCGCCCATGGCTTGTGAGAGATCTCTTACAAAGGCTGTGAGATAACACGAATACATCGCTAGAGAGATTGATGTGCATATAAATAAGTTGTTGAATTTCATTGGTTTTATATAATTAACAACTTTCTTGAATTCAAAATGTGATGCAAATCTATTGTCCGAAATCCTAAATCGCGTAAATTAAACCTCGTCGGAAGGATTCTGACACGGAACAGGAAAGCACCAAGGATTTGGTTATCTTCAGGATGAAGATTTGGTTACTTAGGATTGAGTGATCAAGCATGGAGCGTAAGGACATTGTAGGGATACAGTCAGTTAACAGGAAGTTAGCTGCAACGGAATGACAATGGACACCTTTAGGATTAAAGGGTTGGATTAGCATCAGGACGATGTAAAGGACACCGCTCACGGAACAAGTGATGTGCGCTAACTAGGATTGTTAGCTTTCAGGATGATTGGACACCGCTAGGACGGCGAAGTAAAGGAAAGAGCTGAAGGATTACAGCCACTATTATGGATGATGCATGGAGCATTAATTAGTAGCCGGACTGCTGCGAGTAAGACCCTAGCCCTGACACTTCGGTGTCGGGGCTTTTCTTTTTCTGAGGCTTTCTCTGTCTAGGAGGCTCTTTTTAATCGAGAGCTTTTTCATCTAAGAGCGCAACATCTGCTTTTCTGCTAATGGTCAACACAAGGAGTGTTTTATGACGATAGCAACCTCAAGAACGCTGTTGGTACCTTATACTGAACAGCTAGAACTCGACTTTATCAAGTTAAATTGCTGCCCCATTAATCGCGCTGAAATGAATGGGCCTCACTCTGTCGCTTCTGCGAAGCATCTTTTTCAAGAAATACTGCAAGATAACGTTGGCTTCTGCCGCGCGATCATCCACAACCAAACCCGCGAATATCTTGGACATGTCTTTGTTTCATCGGAAAAGGGTAAGCATGAACTTGGCTTTATTTTGGATAAAGAATATTGGAATCAAGGTTTTGCTAGTGAGGTACTAAAGCCTTTCTTTAGTTTAGTGCGTTTTGAAGAGCGCCTAACGAATGTTGTTGCGACTGTGAATGTCGGCCACAACCCATCGATTAAGCTATTAGAAAAATTAGGCTTTGCATTTAAAGAGACCAAACAAGATCAGTTTGGCCCTTATCATGAATATCGTTATACCGAGTATTGCGACGTTACATTCTATGAGGCTGTAGCTCAAACCGCATAGAACGGAAACCCACCATGGTCAGTTTCCCTTGGTACAGGTCATCACCCAACGCTGAAAACTCAAATTGATACACGGTGTGCCAGCGCCAAATGGTGGTGAGCTCATGGCGCATCTTAAGTTTATGACCACTAAAGGCAACACTTAATAGCTGTAGGTCGAGCTCTTTACATTTTCTCGCAATGGCAGCTTTCGCAAGCTCGGATTGCCTGCGCTGCTGCCAAAACAGAAAGCAAAAGAAGCACAGCATCAAAATAGCCAATAAGTTATCTATCATTTAATCCATACTTCCTTTTATCTCTCTATTCCGTTCGTGATTTGAGCTTTTTCTTATGAGCTACTGAGCTGTTATGTCTGGTATCTATTGCGACTTAGCCGCTTGTTGTAATTCAACAAGTGCATTGGCAAGTTCTGGTGATGGGTTCGAATTCAACAACGGCAAAAATACCATTCTTAGTGTCGGAATCATCACTAAATCTGCAAATAACTGATTGAACAGGTTCTGGTTGCCTGTTTGTGCGAGGCGTAACAAGAATTGCTCAGCAATCGATGGATCTTGCAGTGCGTGCCAGCTACGACCAGCCAAACCAATTAACACCTCTTGATGGCTTAAGCGTGGGCTCGCCAGTACTTGGTTAATTATGGAATTCGTTGTGCTTTGCTCGGCGCCAGAAAGGGCACGTACCAGTGCTGACAGTAAGAACAGATCTGGCTCTTGACTGTTAATCTCATTCTCTGCCATTTCTTGTAAGCGTTGAGCGAGCTTGTCATTGATTTGCGTGTGCTCAAGTGCCCCAAGTGTCGCGTATAGAGGTTCTGAAGGTAGTTTATTCAATGCTTTGCGAATCGCGACACCGTTTTGCTGGCTGCCTAAGCGAGCACACATATCAGTGATGCCTTGTAGGCCAACGGTTTTCCAGTTGTCCCAACCGAGTTCGCCTGTGAAGTAGTGTTGAGCGTGTTCGTAGTATTGGCTCGTTGCAAGGTCTAAACCTGCTCTTACTTGGCTATGGAACACGGCCATTTTGTCTTCTGAAGGCTTGAAGGTATATGGGTTGTTTGACAGCTTTTGTTGTTGCTCTTCGCTGATCTCACCGTTCAAACGTGTGCCCATCGCTTCGATAACAAACTTAAGGAAATTGCCGACATCACCTTGATGTAATAGGCCTCTTTCGTCCAGTTTGAATTTTAGGAACCAGATCCACGGTTGTTTGTGTTCGTTCCAGTAACTAATCGCTAAGTGAGCTTGTTTCTGAAGTGGAAATGGGTACGGCTGTTTCCCTTGCTCAACATCAGAGAATAAGGTGTTGTCGATCTTCTGAATACGGCGACCTAGGTCGTAGATATCGTATTGGCAACCGCTATTCTTTAGTAACTGAGTGAGCGTGTGAATCGTTTCCATAGTAATAAAGCTCCTAACTTTCTTTCCTAAATAGATGGTACTCTATGCCCCAATTTCAAGGTCACTAGATAAATAACTTGGTGAAAAATGACAGCAGCCACAAAGTTACCTCTTTTACTTCAACAATTAGAACAACAAATGCGCCAATGTTCCCTATGGAGTACGCTTCCGCCTTCGGATGAAGCTTTGGCGAGCGTTGAACCTTTTGCTATCGATTCTCTAAAACCAGAAGAGTGGTTGCAGTGGATCTTTATCGTTAAGATCAACGCAATGATGGATGCGAAAATGGCGCTACCGAAGGGCTTTGCTATCCATCCGTATTTTGGTGAAGTGTGGAAAAATGAGGCAGACAAAGTCGAACTGCTAGTGACAATTCAGAGCATTGATGAGGTATGCGCGTAATGTTAGAGATCATTTATCAAGATGAGTATTTTGTCGCGGTGAATAAGCCCGCTGGCATGCTAGTGCATCGCTCATGGCTGGATAAACACGAAACGCAATTTGTTATGCAGACATTGCGCGATCAAATTGGTCAGCATGTATTTCCATTACACCGTTTAGACAGACCGACATCGGGTGTGTTGGTATTTGCCCTATCGAGTGAGGTTGCTTCACAGGTGATGCCGATGTTCGCTAACCATGAGATGCAAAAAACCTATCATGCGATTGTTCGTGGTTGGATAGAAGAGGGCGACACGCTCGATTATGCACTCAAAGTTGAGCTGGATAAGATCGCAGACAAGTTTGCAAAAGAAGATAAAGAACCACAAGAAGCTGTCACCGTTTACGAGCCGTTAGCGAAAGTCGAAGTGCCGTATTCAACAGGTCGTTTTCCTACCAGTCGTTATTGCTTAGTTGAGATGATGCCGAAGACAGGACGTAAACATCAGCTGCGCCGTCACATGGCTCATCTAAGACATCCAATCGTTGGCGATACTTCACATGGTGATGGTAAGCACAACCGACTGTTCCGCGATGATTTAGATTCGCACCGTTTGTTGTTGCACGCTTCTGAGTTGCGTTTCATTCATCCTTTTACAAAGAAAGAATTAGTAATGAAGGCCAGCCTAGATGAAACGTGGCTAAGGTTGTTTGAAACCTTTGAGTGGGATACCAGCTTGGTGAATGCTGAAGTACGGTCGTCTAAGTAAAGACTAGGCGTCTAGTAAACATAGAAAATAGAATAAAAATAAAGGGCTGATAGTGATATCAGCCCTTTTTGTGTCTATGCAATCTTAGCGGTAAAACTAATGTTAGTTAGTCGCTCATCGCGGGATCATTTCAGCTTTTCTAGATCGGCTTCGATCTCTGCGATCTTACTTGATACAACCTTCTCTAAGTGGCGTAAGTCGGTAAGGATCTTCTGCTTCACATCCACCTCAGCCGTTGGCGTCGGTTTGGTGATCTTGTTGAGTTCATCAATCACAAGAGTGAGGTTGCGGTTAATCTCGGTCACTTCTTTGTATTGATTATTGCCGCCGCTAACAAGCACACTTTTTACTTGTCGTGGGTACTTAAACTTAACGCTTTTCGCGAACAGTTCACCTTTCTGCTTACGAAAGTAAATCTTCAGGATATC
Source organism: Vibrio sp. 1CM23M (assembly GCF_023161755.1). Lineage (NCBI taxonomy): Bacteria > Pseudomonadati > Pseudomonadota > Gammaproteobacteria > Vibrionales > Vibrionaceae > Vibrio > Vibrio sp. 1CM23M. Next base: position 124,974 of record NZ_JALNTR010000004.1, on the reverse strand, counting down.
TTTGTGCGCTTCTTGGCGAAGGGAGTAACGTTCAATCTGTTTAGGTTCGTGGATACCTAAGCCAGTGAGGTTTGGATACATAAGCGACCTCTAGGTTATGAATGTAATACTTTTATGTAATTGACTTGATCAATGTAGCAGCCTAACGACGAGCTAGATAGTTGATATCTGTGAATTGATTGTAAGTTGTGGGCAAGATCGCTCTCTATCTTTGCCCACACTTATTTGGTTATTAAAGCTGTTCCTAGAGCTAAACTTGTTTCCTAGTCATAACTTACTTCTAGCACTAAATTAGCTTTCTAAGGTGCGAGTTCTGAAACATGCTCAGTTAATCTTTCTCTTAGCGCTTGTTCCTGTTCTTCAGACAGTCTTCCTCCCGCGTCACTGGTCAGAATAAACAAATCTTCAGCTCTCTCACCTATGGTGGTGATTTTCGCACCGTGTAAGTTGATGTCTAATTCTGCAAAGGTTGCACCGACTTGAGCCAACAACCCCGGCGTATCAAGAGCTCTTAACTCCATCAAGGTGCGTTTCTTACTCTTGGTTGGTAGGAACTCAACTAAGGTTTTCACCTTGAAATGCTGCAAGTTACGTGGCGTACGACGAGTCTTAATCTTAGTTGGGCGGCCATCAGCCAGAACATGAGTTAGATGCTTAGCGACGGCTTTGTGTCTTGCTTCATCAATCGCTTCGCCGTGCTGATCCAGTACGATAAAGGTATCCAAAACGTGGCCATCTTTACTGACCATGACTTGTGCGTCGTGAACGTTAAAGTTGCGTCTGTCGAGCTCGGCAACCACGGTCGCAAAAAGTGCCGCTTGGTCTCTACAGTAAACGAATACTTCTGTACCACCACGTGTCGCTTTTTTGCTGATCAGTACGAGTGGTTGGCTTGGGTCTTCTAGGCGAAGTAGGTGCTCACAGTGCCAAGCGATTTGCTTGTGTGTGTGACGTAAGAAGTAGTCGGCTTTGAAGCGTTGCCATAACACTTCAATTTCACGAGCGGTGAATCCCTCTTTACGCAGCAAAGCTGACGCCATTTGTTGGTTATGACGAATACGATCTCTGACATCGACAGGGTTTTCTAATCCGCGGCGTAGTGCTCGCTGAGTAGAGTGGAATAGCTCTGCTAACAGCGTTCGCTTCCAGCTGTTCCATAGCTCTGGGTTAGTTGCACAGATATCGGCAACCGTTAGGCAAACCAGTAACTCGAGTGATTCTTCATCACGGACCTTTTTTGCGAATTCAGTGATTACATCAGGGTCGTAAATATCACGACGTTGAGCGGTTACAGACATCAACAGGTGGTTTTGTACCAACCACGCGACTTGTTTTGCTTCAGGTTTTGATAACCCGTGTTCAATACAGAAAGAGTATGCCTCAACAGCACCAATCTCTGAATGGTCTCCACCGCGGCCTTTGCCGATGTCGTGGAAGATAGCCGCCAGAATCAGCAGCTCTTTCTTCTGCACGCGTGGGTACACTTCACAACAGATAGGGTGCTTGTCGTGGTTATCAATTTGGCCAAAACGGTTAATGTGCTTGAGCAGGCGAATACTGTGCTCATCCACCGTGTATACGTGGAATAGGTCAAACTGCATCTGGCCAACGATCTGGCTCCACTGTGGTAAGTACGCTGAGAGCACGCCTAGCTTATGCATTAAGCTAAAGGCTTTGTGTAGTGCATTTGGGTGGCGAACTAGATCCATGAACTTGTCACGAGCTTCAGGAATAGTATGCAGGAAGCGGTTTAATCGGCGACGTGCCGTTCGCAGTTGTCGCAATGTTGGTGGGCTTACCCCTTCGATAGTCGAGTCATTAGCGATATGGATAAACATATCGAGAATCGTTTCTGGTCTAGCTTGGAATAGAGCTGGCTTGCGCGCTTCGATCAGTGAGCCACGGCGCTGGAAGTCGTTGTCGAGAATCTCAGCGTCTTGAGTCTGGCCACCATTGATGATTGCTTGATCGAACAATTTAAGCAGCATTTTGTTGAGCTCGGCAACGCGACGAAGTGTTCGGTAGAACTCTTTCATCATCATCTCAACGCCACGGTTACCTTCGCCAGTATAACCCAAATGTTCAGCGACTTGAGCTTGGTGGGCAAAGGTGAGGCGGTTGTCGTAACGGCGCAGCTCTATGTGCAGTGCAAAACGAACACGCCATAAGAAATCTTGGCACTCAACTAACTCACGATACTCAGCATCGGTTAGAAAACCGTACTTGCTCATCTCTAACAAAGAGGTCGCACCGAAGTGGCGACGCGCTACCCAGCTCAGGGTATGGATGTCTCTGAGTCCACCTGGAGTCGATTTAATGTCCGGCTCTAGATTGTAAGTGGTGTCGTGGTAGCGAGCATGACGTTCTCTTTGTTCTTGAATCTTAGCCTTGTAGAAGGTTTCACTTGGCCAAAATGAATCGGAATGAATTTTCAGCTTTAGTTCTTGAAAAGTGTCTTCACTACCACACAGCAATCGAGACTCTTGCAGGTTGGTTGCAACGGTTAAATCATCAATACCGATATCAAGACATTCGGCAATGGTACGTACCGCGTGACCAACTTCGAGTCTCAAATCCCAGAGTAGGGTGATGAACTGGCTGACTTTTTCGCCAAGTGCTGGTGGCAATGTTTTTTGCGAGACGATAAGGATATCAATGTCGGACAAGGGGTGGAGTTCACCACGGCCATAACCGCCTACAGCGACGAGTGAAATATGAGGCAGTTTGTTGAATCCGAAATTTTCCCACAAACGATTGAGAAGTAAATCCATGTATTCGGAGCGCAGTAAAACCAAATCGGTGACGGGGTGGTGGTTAAGAAATTCATTTTTTTGATACTGCGTGAAGATATCGAGCTGATTTTTTAATTCGCAGATTTCAATTTGTTCGTCATTGAACGTAAGAGGGCATTGATAAGGCATAGTCTGCTATCCGTGCAAGCAAATGAGAATAGTAAACAATTTAACAGAAGCTGATGGAAAATCGAAATTGAGCGGATAAAAAAATATCCTCGACAAGGCGAGGATATTTTTAAAAGTCTGAAGCGTTCAGTTTGATGAACTAAGCGTTCTTCATGATACGTGGGATCGTATCGTCGCTGCGTAGTGTTAGTACTTCACAACCTGTATCTGTCACAACCAGTGTGTGTTCCCACTGCGCCGAGTTTTTGCTGTCTGCTGTGTACACTGTCCAGCTATCTTGGTCATCAAGACGGCAGCCAAACTTACCCGCGTTGATCATTGGCTCGATAGTGAAACACATGCCTGCTTTTAGCACGGTGCGATCGCTGTTCTTGTAGTGAACCACTTGTGGATCTTCGTGGAATTCAGAACCAATGCCGTGACCACAGTAATCTTTAACAATAGAGAACTTAGCGCGTGGGTTGTTCTTGTTGTTTGTTTTGATGTACTTCTCGATAGCAGTACCGATTTGACCAAGTTGAACACCGGGCTTAACTTGGCGCATGCCTTCGTAAAGTGCTTCTTGAGCAACCATGCACAGACGCTTGTTTGCTGGTGAAACCTCACCCACTAGGAACATCTTAGATGTGTCACCGTGGTAACCTTGTGGACGAACGCTTAGATCAGCGTTTTCGTCATCAGGAATGATTACCGTGATATCAACGTTAAGAATGTCGCCATCTTTTAGTACCGCCGGTTTGAATTGACCTGTGCTGCCAGTCTCATCTTGTGATGCTGGAATCCCGTGGCACACAATGTGGTTGATAGACGTACAGATTGACTTAGGGAAACCGTGGTAATCAAGTGGTGCTGAGTATGCGCCTCTTTCTAGAGCGTACTCGTGACAGATTTGGTTTAGCTCTTCTGTCGTTGTACCTACTTGGATGTGAGGTTCAATCATCTCTAGAATTTCAGAAGCCAGCTTGCCGGCGACGCGCATTTTTTCAATTTCTTCAGCAGTTTTAATTTTTACAGCCATTGCATATCTCTTAATTTGGTAGCACCTAAGTGTGCATATTGGGGCTATTCTATCAGTGCAGCATTTTAGCGCAACATTCCCATGTCCATACATTGCTGGTGGATACTGCTCAACGTGAGTGAATCGTGATCGATTTATTGAGCCTGAAGTGAATGAATAGCGACACTATTTATAGGTGAAATTCGCCGATAGGGATCAGTATAGCAGTCGCCATTTTTAGAATTTTTTCTAGCCATAGATAGACAAAATATGGTATAAAGCGCGCCGGACATCAGGACTGTTTTCTCCAATTGGCGAAACAAGCTTTATGTTCACTAACTTATTTCTTTAAATCACACACATTCCGACACATGTTCCGGGGTGCCTCAACAACACAGATAACGGCTGAAAAGTGGTTAGTTGTTAGGGGTCGGATTCATGGGGGATGTGGAGGCCTAACCCCATAGAGGATTTTAAAATGGCAACTGTATCAATGCGCGATATGCTTAAAGCTGGTGTTCACTTCGGTCACCAAACTCGTTACTGGAACCCAAAAATGAAGCCATTCATCTTTGGTGCTCGTAACAAAGTACATATCATCAACCTAGAAAAAACTGTACCAATGTTCAACGAAGCTCTAGCTGAAATCGCTAAAGTTGGCGAGAAGAAAGGTAAAGTTCTTTTTGTTGGTACTAAGCGCGCTGCATCTGAAGCTGTTAAAGAAGCTGCTATCAACAGCAACCAGTTCTACGTTAACAACCGCTGGTTAGGCGGTATGCTAACGAACTACAAAACTGTTCGTCAGTCTATCAAGCGTCTGAAAGAACTTGAAGCGCAAGCTCAAGACGGTACTTTCGACAAGCTTACTAAGAAAGAAGCTCTAATGCGTACTCGTGAAATGGAGAAGCTAGAGAAATCTCTTGGTGGTATCAAGAACATGGGCGGCCTTCCAGACGCTCTATTCGTAATCGATGCTGATCACGAACACATCGCAGTTAAAGAAGCAAACAACCTAGGTATCCCAGTTTACGCTGTAGTTGATACTAACTCTAACCCAGACGGCGTTGACTTCGTTATCCCAGGTAACGATGATGCAATCCGTGCAGTACAGCTTTACCTAAACGCTGCTGCAGACGCGGTTAAAGAAGGTCGCAACAAAGATGTTGCTGCTGTAGCTGCTGAAAAAGACGGTTTTGTAGAAGCTGAATAATAGCGGCTCTGAGCCATATTTAGTTCACATTAAGCGGTCATAATCGATGGCTTAACGGACTGAATACAGTCAATATCAGGGGCCAATTAATTAGGCCCCTGTTTTTTATCTTTTTTAGAATTTACTGAGGAATAGAGAATGGCAACTGTAACTGCAGCTCTAGTTAAAGAACTTCGTGAACGCACAGCTGCGGGCATGATGGAATGTAAAAAAGCGCTTGTTGCTGCTGAAGGCGACATCGAGCTAGCAATTGAAAACATGCGTAAATCTGGCGCAGCAAAAGCAGCTAAGAAAGCTGGTAACGTTGCTGCTGAAGGCGCAATCATCATCAAAGAAGCAAACGGCGCAGCTGCTCTTCTTGAAGTTAACTGCCAAACTGATTTCGTAGCTAAAGATGCAGGTTTCCTTGCATTCGCTAACGAAGTTGCTGAAGTTGCTCTAGCAGAACGTCTAGAAATCGCTGATCTTCAAGCTAAATTTGAAGAAGCGCGTATCGCACTAGTAACTAAAATCGGTGAAAACATCAACATCCGTCGCGTACAATTCGTTGAAGGTGTTGCACTAGCTTCTTACCGTCACGGCGAGAAAATCGGTGTTGTTGTTGCTGGTGAAGGCGAAGCTGAAACTCTTAAGCACGTTGCAATGCACGTTGCTGCATCACGTCCTGAGTTCCTAAACCCAGAAGACGTACCTGCAGACGTAGTTGAGAAAGAAAAAGCAGTTCAAGTTGAAATCGCTATGAACGAAGGCAAACCAGCTGAAATCGCAGAGAAAATGGTTGTTGGCCGTATGAAGAAATTCACGGGCGAAATCTCTCTAACTGGTCAAGCTTTCATCATGGAGCCTAAGCAAACTGTTGGCGCTATCCTTAAAGAGAAAGGCGCTTCAGTATCTAACTTCGTACGTCTAGAAGTTGGTGAAGGCATCGAGAAAGCAGCTGAAATGAGCTTTGCTGACGAAGTTGCAGCGGTACAAAAAGGTTAATCCTTAGCGTATTGTTTGAAAAGAGACCGTGGCAAATGCTGCGGTCTTTTTATGAATAGTGAATTATTTTTTAGCTGTTATGAATGCAAACTGAGCTATTCAGTTTTTATCCATGACTGTTAATCATCAACTCTTTGGAAGGTAAACTCCATGACTACGAACCCTAAACCGGCGTATCAACGTATTCTGTTAAAACTTAGCGGTGAAGCACTACAAGGCGAAGAAGGTTTTGGTATTGACCCTACGATCCTTGATCGTATGGCTCAAGAAGTGAAAGAATTGGTTGAACTAGGTGTTCAAGTAGGCGTTGTTATCGGTGGCGGTAACCTTTTCCGTGGTGCAGGCCTTGCTGAAGCAGGTATGAACCGCGTTGTTGGTGACCACATGGGTATGCTTGCAACGGTAATGAACGGCCTTGCAATGCGTGACGCTCTTCACCGTGCTTACGTAAACGCACGTGTAATGTCTGCAATCCCTCTTAAAGGTGTGTGTGACGACTACAACTGGGCAGACGCAATCAGCCAACTACGTCAAGGTCGCGTTGTGATCTTCTCTGCTGGTACTGGTAACCCATTCTTCACTACGGATTCTGCTGCATGTCTACGTGGTATCGAAATCGAAGCTGACGTAGTTCTAAAAGCGACAAAAGTAGATGGTGTATTTACTTCTGACCCTGTAGCAAACCCAGACGCAGAGTTGTATGATACGTTGTCTTACAACACGGTTCTTGATAAAGAACTTAAAGTAATGGACTTGGCTGCATTTACGCTAGCACGTGATCACAAAATGCCAATCCGTGTATTTAACATGAATAAACCAGGCGCACTACGTCGCGTGGTTATGGGTGAAACTGAAGGTACATTAATCAGCGACGCTGACTAATTTTTCGGGCTTACTGAGGTGTTATACCTTGGTAAGCTTATCCTTATCACTCCAAATAAAAAGCTTTCTTGAAGAAAGAACATAATCAAGGTGAAATTGTGATTAACGAAATCAAAAAAGACGCTCAAGAGCGCATGGTAAAAAGTGTTGATGCACTAAAAAACAGCCTACAAAAGATTCGTACAGGCCGTGCGCACCCGAGCCTACTTTCTGGTCTTACTGTTGAGTACTACGGTGCTCCAACGCCTTTGACTCAAGTAGCTAACGTTATCGCTGAAGATGCACGTACACTAGCTATTACAGTGTTTGATAAAACACTGACTCCTCTAGTTGAAAAAGCAATCCTGACATCTGACCTAGGCCTAAACCCTATGTCTGCGGGTACAGTTATCCGTGTTCCACTTCCACCGCTAACGGAAGAGCGTCGTAAAGACCTAGTTAAAATCGTTCGTGGCGAAGCTGAAGGTGGTCGTGTTGCTATCCGTAACATCCGTCGTGACGCGAATGGCGATCTAAAAGCACTTCTTAAAGATAAAGAAATCTCTGAAGATGAAGATCGTAAAGCACAAGACGAAATTCAAAAGCTAACTGACGCTGCGGTTAAGAACGTAGACGAAGTTCTAGCTGTTAAAGAAAAAGAGTTGATGGAAGTTTAATTTTCCATATTCTTTTCTTTCCGGAAAAACGCTGTACTCACGGTGCAGCGTTTTTTTATGCTACTCTGTTCGACTATTAGAATTTGATTCACTCTTTTATGCATAATTCTCAAGCGTTCACAGACTCTCTTCCTAAACACATTGCTATCATTATGGATGGTAATGGTCGCTGGGCAAAAGCTCAGGGCAAGCCTCGCGTCTTTGGCCATAAAAACGGCGTTCAAGCCGTTCGTAAAACTATCTCTTCTGCAGCCAGACTTGGCATTAAAGCCGTTACTCTTTTTGCATTTAGTAGCGAAAACTGGCGTCGTCCTGAAGAAGAAGTCGGTATCTTGATGGAACTGTTTATTTCAGTGCTGTCGAGTGAAGTTAAAAAGCTTCATAAAAATAATCTACAACTTCGTGTTATTGGTGATAAAAGTCGTTTCAATGATCGACTACAAAAGAAGATAGAAGAAGCGGAAGCTTTGACTAGCACCAATACCGGTATGGTTATTAATATTGCAGCTAACTACGGCGGTAAGTGGGATATTCAGCAAGCAATGACCTCTATTGCTCAACAGGTAAAGTCTGGCGATATTAATGTAGATGACATTGATGAAGCTATGATTACACAGCACCTGACCATGGCAGATATTCCTGAAGTCGATTTGCTTATCCGCACCAGTGGCGAATGCCGCATTAGTAATTTTATGCTTTGGCAGTTGGCTTACGCCGAAATGTATTTCACTGAACAATTCTGGCCAGACTTTAATGAAGACAGCTTAGTAGAAGCTGTGACTTGGTTTGTAAACCGTGAGCGTCGTTTTGGATGCACCGGTGAGCAAATTAAAGCTCTGATGGACAGTTAATAAGGATTTTTTGGTTTGAAACAACGAATTATTACGGCGTTGATTTTAGCTCCCCTAGTTATTCTAGGTATTTTCGAGTTATCACTTCCTACATTTATTCTTTCACTAGCGGTAATCTCGCTATTGGGTTTTTGGGAGTGGACTCAGTTTGTTGAAAGCAAATCGCGTTATTTAGCGTTGATTCCAACGGTTGTGGTTAGTGCTGCAAGTTTTGCTTTTATCCCTTTTGATGCATTTAGCCTTAATAACTTGTCTACTGCTCACTACGCTATTCTAACGATTGGCTCAATTTGGTGGGTAATCGCGAGTGGCATGGCGGTGACTTATCCTAAGTCTATGCCTGCATGGAAAGACTCTTCTCTTCTTCGTCACGCCTTTGGTGTGTTGACTCTGCTGCCATTCTTCTGGAGTGTGGTTATCCTGCGTGCTAACGGTATAGATGTTGATCCTTACCACGGTGCAAAACTGGTGATGTTTGTTTGCTTGCTTGTTTGGGCGGCGGATAGCGGTGCTTATTTTTCAGGAAAGAGTTTTGGTAAGCGTAAAATGGCACCAGCGGTAAGCCCGAATAAGACGATTGAAGGTCTTATTGGTGGCATTATTACTGCGGTGATCGTGGCTTGGATCTTTGCTGACTTGTTTGACATCCAATTCACAAGCCCACTTCACATGATTGTTATTACCCTTGTGACCGTTGTTATTTCTGTTCTAGGTGACCTTGTTGAAAGCATGTTTAAGCGTGTTTCTGGGGTGAAAGACAGCAGTAATCTGATTCCTGGTCATGGTGGTATACTAGATAGAATAGATAGCTTAACGGCTGCATTCCCTGTCTTTGCTCTGCTTTATTTAGCATTCTAATAAAAAAGGGCAGTGATTCTGCCCTTTATTACATTTCTACGGTCATATGTGATGCGAAATCTAACTATCCTTGGCGCCACCGGCTCAATTGGTGCAAGTACACTAAAAGTCGTTGAGCAAAACCCAGATCTCTATTCAGTGGTTGCACTGGCTGCAGGCTCGAATGTTGAAAAGATGCTGGCGCTAGTTGAAAAGTGGCAACCAAGCTATGTTGCTATGGCTTGCCCTGATGCAGCGTCTCAACTGACTGAAGTGTTGTCCGCGAGTTACCCTAACGTAAAAGTGCTTTCAGGCACTGAAGGCATGTGTCAGGTTGCTTCTCTAGAGGACGTAGACACGGTAATGGCCGCGATTGTTGGTGCCGCTGGTTTACTTCCTACTATGTCTGCGGTTAAGGCTGGTAAGCGTATCTTGCTTGCTAATAAAGAAGCCTTAGTAATGTCTGGGCAGTTGTTTATCGATGCAGTAGCAAAATACGGCGCTGAACTACTTCCAGTTGATAGTGAACATAATGCTATCTTTCAATGCTTGCCTCAAAACGTACAAACTAACCTAGGCCGTTGTGATTTAGAAGAGAACGGTATCAACCATATTCTTTTGACTGGTTCGGGTGGTCCTTTCCGTTATACGGACGTTGCTGAGCTGGAGTCGGTAACACCAGAACGAGCTATCGCACACCCTAACTGGTCTATGGGTCCTAAGATCTCGGTCGATTCCGCGACTATGATGAATAAGGGCTTAGAGTACATTGAGGCTAAATGGTTATTTAATGCGTCTCAAGAGCAGTTGAAAGTGATTATTCATCCTCAGTCTGTGATTCATTCTATGGTCCAGTACAAGGATGGCTCTGTGCTTGCGCAAATGGGCGAACCTGACATGGCGACGCCAATCGCTTTGACGATGTCTTACCCTGAGCGTACAGAAGCGGGTGTTAAGCCTCTGGATTTCACCAAAGTGGGCGAGCTTACTTTCCTTGAACCAGATTTTAGCCGTTACCCATGTTTAAGATTAGCGATTGAAGCTTGCTACCTAGGTCAGCACGCTACAACCGCAATTAACGCAGCAAACGAAATTGCAGTCGATGCTTTCTTGAACAATCGAGTGAAATTTACCGATATTGCCGTCATTAACGAGCATGTTATGAGCAAAGTATGTGAACAACATAACTCTGAGGGCTTAGATAGCTTGGAAAGCCTTCTCGAGCTCGATAATATGTCTCGTCAAATAGCCAATCAATTTATTAAAGAGCAGCTAGCATGAGTGGAATTCTGTGGAACTTCGCATCCTTTATTGTAGCGCTTGGTATTCTGGTCGCTGTTCATGAGTTTGGACACTTCTGGGTTGCTCGTCGCTGTGGTGTGAAAGTTGAGAAATTCTCGATTGGTTTTGGCAAATCAATCTGGAGCAAAGTTGGCCGTGATGGCACAGAGTACAGCTTGTCTGTCATTCCATTGGGCGGTTACGTTAAGATGCTTGATGGTCGTGTAGACGACCTTTCTGAAGACGAACAACAATACGCTTTTGATAAGAAGCCATTGTGGAAAAGAACGGCGATAGTTGGTGCAGGTCCCGCGTTTAACTTTATCTTTGCCGTCTTTGCGTATTGGCTTGTATTTTTGATTGGCGTGCCGGCGGTTAAACCCGTAATTGGTGAAGTTACTCCGCAATCTATTGCTGCACAAGCCGGAATTGAAACTGGAATGGAACTTAAATCTATTTCGGGAATCAAAACCGCAGATTGGGAATCAGTCAATATGGGGTTGATATCGCATATTGGTGATCAGTCCATGACAGTAACGGTTTCTTCTCAAGACGATATCGGCTTTGAACAACAGATGACATTGGATATTTCAGACTGGTCATTCAATCCAGAAACTGAATCTGCAATGACAACGCTGGGCTTTAGACCATATTCTCCAGAGATATCGACAGTGCTCGCTCAAGTCATTGATGACGGTGCGGCATACGATGCAGGGGTAGAAGCTGGCGACAAAATTGTTGAGATTAATGGGCAGCCTATTGAACAGTGGCAGTCGGTTGTTGAGTTAATCCGTTCAAACCCGATGACAGCCTTGGACCTTGTAGTTCTGCGAAATGGAACTGAACAGTCATTAGTTATGACGCCAAAAAGCCGCGAGCTTTCTGATGGTTCCACAATCGGCTATGCAGGTATTGCTCCAGAAGTCGCAGAATGGCCAGAAGATTATCGCTTTGAGTTACAATTTGGTGTAATTGAGTCTGTAGGAAAAGCATTTGATAAAACAGGTCAAATCATTGGTTTGACGCTGACAATGCTTAAGAAGCTCATCGTCGGTGATGTTGGCTTAAATAACTTGAGTGGCCCGATTTCAATAGCCAAAGGTGCAGGGACAACCGCCGATTACGGTTTGGTTTACTTCTTAGGCTTTTTGGCTCTGATTAGTGTTAACTTGGGGATTATTAATTTGGTTCCGCTGCCTATGCTTGATGGCGGACATTTGCTCTTTTTCGCTATTGAGGCCGTTACTCGTAAACCGGTGCCTGAAAAAGTTCAGGAAATGGGGTACAGAGTGGGAGGTGCAATCCTCTTCTCTTTGATGGCTCTGGCAATATTTAATGATTTTACTCGTCTGTGAATGGTTTCTCACAGGCATTGGTAGTAGCAAGGAATAATTAGAATAAGTATGGCGATTAAGCAAATTCTGTTCGCAAGTCTATTGGCCACTAGTGTGGCTGCGAATGGAGCACAAAACTTTGTGGTTCAAGATATCAAGATCGAAGGTTTACAGCGTGTTGCACTTGGTGCTGCTCTACTGAAAATGCCAGTGCGTATTGGCGATGAAGTGGATGAAAGCGATGTATCTGAGATCATTCGTGCACTGTATGCTTCAGGTAACTTCGAGGACGTTAAAGTTCTTCGCGATGAAGGTGTTTTAGTTGTTCAAGTGAAAGAACGACCGACCATCGCGAGCATTTCATTCTCGGGTAACAAAGCGATCAAAGAAGAGCAGCTTCAGCAGAACCTAGATGCGTCTGGTGTTCGTGAAGGTGAAGCTCTTGACCGCACTACGCTGAGTAACATTGAGAAAGGCCTTGAAGACTTTTACTACAGCGTGGGTAAGTACAATGCGACAGTAAAAGCGGTTGTGACACCTCTGCCACGTAACCGTTCTGACCTTAAGTTTGTGTTTACTGAGGGCGTATCCGCTAAGATTCAGCAAATCAACTTTATCGGTAATGAAGTCTTCTCAGACTCTGAACTGCTTAGTCGTTTCAATCTGAATGTTGATGTTGCATGGTGGAATTTCCTTGCGGATGAAAAATACCAGAAACAGGTCTTAGCCGGTGATATTGAAGCGCTGAAATCTTACTACCTTGACCGTGGTTACCTGAAGTTTAAGGTCGACTCTACACAAGTGGCGATCTCTCCAGACAAGAAAGGTGTTTACATCACACTTGGCCTTGATGAAGGCGAAGCTTATACGGTTAAAGATGTCTCTTTCCGTGGTGAATTAATCGGTCGTGAGGCTGACTTCGAAGCGTTAGTGCCATTTGAAGACGGCGATACTTATAACGGCTCTTCGGTAACGTCTTTGGAAGAGAACGTAAAACGAATTCTTGGTGAATCTGGCTACGCGTACCCACAAGTTCGCACGATTCCTGAATTTGACGATGAGACCAAAGAAGTGTCGTTGGTTATCAATGTAGAAGCGGGCAGCCGTATCTATGTTCGTGATATTCGATTTACGGGTAATAACTCAACGAAAGACGAAGTACTGCGTCGTGAAATGCGTCAAATGGAAGGCAGCTGGCTTAACTCTAAGTCAATTGATACCGGTAAGAGCCGTCTTAACCGTTTAGGTTTCTTTGAAACGGTTGATGTACAAACAGTGCGTGTTCCTGGCAGTGAAGACCAAGTTGATTTGGTCTACAACGTTAAGGAAGCAAACTCAGGCAGCATCAACTTTGGTGTTGGTTACGGTACTGAATCAGGTGTTAGTTTCCAAGTTGGTTTACAGCAAGACAACTTTGCGGGCTCTGGTAACCGTGTTGGCGTAAGTGCCATGATGAACGATTACCAAAAGAACGTGAGCTTAGACTACCGTGACCCATACTGGAACCTGGATGGTGTGAGCTTAGGCGGTAAGATCTTCTACAACGAATTTGAAGCCTCTGAAGCGGGTATTGTCGACTATACCAACCAAAGTTATGGTACTAGCCTTACATGGGGTTTCCCTATGGATGAGTTGAACCGTCTCGAGTTTGGTGTTGGCTATACGCACAACAAGATCGGTAACGTTCCGACCTATATCCAAGTTGAACAGTTCGCGAGAAGTATTGACCAATATGGCGACGAACACATTCTAACCGATGACTTCGACATCAATATCTCTTGGACGCGTAACAATCTTAACCGTGGTTTCTTCCCAACCGAAGGTAACCATCAACGTGCTTTTGCTAAGGTGACGGTACCCGGTTCTGATGCTCAGTACTTCAAAATGCAGTACGATGTAAAACATTACATCCCGCTGACCAAAAAGCATGAGTTCACACTATTGATGCGTGGCCGATTAGGCTATGGTAATGGTTATGGTCAAACAGATGGTAACGATAACTTGTTCCCATTCTACGAGAACTACTACGCAGGTGGTTTTACAACCCTACGTGGCTTTGGTTCTAACTCAGCTGGCCCGAAAGCCGTTTACGGAAGCAGCACAGGTAACAACCCAACCTATGATACCGCTACTGATGATTCAGTGGGTGGTAACGCGGTTGCTTTGGCAAGCTTAGAGTTAATTGTACCAACACCGTTTGCTTCTGATGAAGCGCGTAGCCAGATTCGTACCAGTGTCTTCTTCGACATGGCAAGTGTGTGGGACACAGAGTTCGTAGACCGTGGTGCACCGAATAGTGGTGGCCAGTACTACTACGATTACTCCGATCCAACAAATTACCGTTCATCTTATGGTGCAGCTCTTCAATGGATGTCACCGATGGGCCCACTGGTTTTCTCTCTAGCGAAGCCAATTAAAATTTACGAAGGTGATGATGAGGAATTCTTCACATTTACCATTGGTAGAACTTTCTAATATTTAAAGGACAATATTTTGAAAAATATGATTAAAGCAGCAGGTTTAGGCCTTGTAGTTCTTAGCTCTTCTTTCTTTGCAACAGCTGCTGAAGCTGCGCAAAAAGTGGGTTATGTAAACACTGCACAAGTATTCCAGGCTCTACCTCAGCGTGAAGTTGTTCTTCAAAAAATGCAGGAAGAGTTCAAAGATAAAGCGGCTGAGCTACAGAGCATTCAAGCTGAAGCGAAAACGAAGATTGAAAAGCTTAAGCGTGATGGCGAGCTACTAGGTCCTGAAGAAGTTGAGAAGCTTCGTATCGAAGTAGGCCAACTAGACAGCAAATACAAAATCAAAGCTCAAGCACTAGAAAAAGCAAGTCAACGTCGTGAAGCACAAGAGAAGCAGAAGCTGTTCAAAGTGATTCAAGATGCTGTAACTAAAGTTGCAGAGAAAGAAGGCTACGACATGATCGTTGATATTCAAGCTCTACAATACGGTAAGCCTGAATACAACATCTCTGAGCAAGTAATTAAATCACTGAAATAAGTTTTATGAAGAACCTGACTTTAGCCGAATTGGCAACGATTACTGGGGGAGAGCTACATGGAGACGGTACGATTACCGTCTCAGCAGTCGCTCCTATGGATAAAGCGCAAGAAGGCAACATTACGTTCCTTTCTAACGTGAAGTACAGCAAGCACCTAGGTGACTGTAAAGCATCCGCTATTATGGTTAAAGAGAGTGAGCGCGAACTGTGTAAGACCAACGTTATTGTGGTTAGTGACCCTTACGTTGCTTTTGCTAAGGTTGCTCAAGCGCTTGATACTACTCCTGCACCCGCAGCGGATATTGCTGATTCTGCTTCAATCTCTAGCGATGCAACCATTGGACAAAATGTGTCTATTGGTGCGAACGCTGTGATTGAGTCTGGTGCAGTACTTAGTGATGATGTGATCATCGGTGCTGGTTGCTTTATTGGTAAAAATGCAAAAATTGGCGCAGGCACTAAGCTGTGGGCTAACGTAAGTGTTTACCATGAAGTGGTGATTGGTGAAGCATGTCTGATTCAATCAAGTACTGTTATTGGCTCTGATGGTTTTGGTTATGCGAACGAGAAAGGCGAATGGGTTAAGATCCCGCAAGTCGGCTCGGTTCGCATCGGTAACCGCGTAGAAATTGGCGCGTGTACTACCATCGATCGCGGCGCATTAGATGACACAATCATTGAAGACAACGTTATCCTAGATAACCAACTTCAGATTGCTCACAATGTTCACATCGGATATGGTTCAGCTCTTGCAGGTGGTACTATCATTGCAGGCAGCACGACGATAGGTAAGTACTGTATTATTGGTGGCGGTTGTGTGATTAATGGTCATATTGAAATCGTTGACGGCGTTACAATCACCGGTATGGGGATGGTAATGCGCAGCATCACTGAGAAAGGCATGTACTCTTCGGGTATTCCTTTACAGCCAAATAAAGACTGGCGTAAAACAGCGACGCGAGTTCATCGTATTGATGAAATGAACAAGCGTTTGAAAACCGTTGAAAAACTTATTGAGAAGAGCGCGGAATCATAATTCCAGCATTTCTAATAAAAGGCTCGCGTACAGCGAGTCTTTTTCGTTTATAATCCTTCTAATTAAATAAAGAATATACATAGGAATACGACTTTGACTACTGAACAGACAACGATGAACATTACTGAAATTCAGGAACTACTACCTCATCGCTACCCATTCTTAATGGTTGATCGTGTGACTAGCTTTGAAAAAGAAAAAACACTGACCGCAATTAAGAATGTTTCTGTTAACGAACCTCAGTTCACTGGCCACTTCCCTCAGCTTCCTGTATTCCCAGGCGTGTTGATCTTAGAAGCAATGGCACAAGCAACAGGCCTTCTAGCATTCAAATCTTTCGGTGCGCCTTCTGGCAACGAGTTGTACTACTTTGCTAGCGTAGATAAAGCTAAATTCCGTAAGCCAGTAGTACCAGGTGACCAACTGGTTATCGAAGTTGAATTCTTAAAAGAGCGTCGTGGCATCGCATCGTTTAACGGTGTTGCTAAGGTTGATGGCGTAGTTGTATGTTCAGCTGAACTTAAATGTGCTCGTAGAGAGTTTTAATATGATTCATGAAACAGCGAAAATTCACCCGGCAGCAGTAATCGAAGGTGATGTAACTATCGGTGCTAACGTGACGGTTGGGCCTTTCACTTACATTGCTGGTAATGTGACCATTGGTGACGACACAGAAATCATGTCGCACGTTGTGATCAAAGGTCACACTACCATTGGCAAAGAAAACCGCATATTCCCACACGCTGTTATTGGTGAAGAAAACCAAGACAAGAAATACGGCGGTGAAGACACGACGGTTGTGATCGGTGATCGCAACGTAATTCGTGAAGCGGTTCAAATCCACCGTGGTACGGTTCAAGACAAAGCAACCACTGTAATTGGTGATGACAACCTACTTTGTGTTAATGCTCACGTAGCGCACGATGTTATTGTTGGTAACCATACTCACATTGGTAACAACGCTATTCTTGGCGGACACGTAACGGTTGGCGACTACGCTGGTGTTATGGCACTTTCTGCTATTCACCCATTCTGCTCAATTGGTGCTTACGCATACATTGGTGGCTGTTCTGCAGTTGTTCAAGATGTACTGCCGTACGTACTTGCACAGGGTAACCACGCGGCTCCATTCGGTCTTAACCTAGTGGGCTTGAAGCGTAACGGATTTGAAAAACCTGAAATTCGTGCACTACAGAAAGCGTACAAAGAGTTATACCGTTCAGGTAAAACACTTGAAGAAGCGAAAGCAGCTTTAGTTGAAATGGCAAAAGAGTTTACTTCGGTAGCGCCTATGCTTGAAATGCTAGAGAACTCTGAGCGCGGTATTATTCGTTAATACTCGATGTGGTTATGTACCAATCAATGTGAGTATGACAATAATTACTTCATCAGAATGGTATAACAAAAAGATCGCTACTCGTTAGGCGGTCTTTTTTGTTTTAGGCAACAAGGGAATTGGAAAACTATGGCACAGCAAGAAGCAGCAACCAATAGCTCGGACTTCGTTTCGAATGAACCATTGCGCGTAGGCATTGTTGTCGGCGAACTGTCTGGCGATACGCTTGGTGAAGGCTTTATCAAAGCGATCAAATCACAATACCCGAATGCTGAGTTCGTTGGCATTGGCGGGCCGAAAATGAAAGCCCTAGGTTGTGAGTCTCTTTTCGAGATGGAAGAGCTGGCCGTTATGGGCTTAGTTGAAGTGCTTGGCCGTTTACCTCGCTTGTTAAAAGTAAAAGCGGAGCTGGTTAAGTATTTCACTCAAAATCCACCCGATGTCTTTGTCGGTATCGACGCGCCCGATTTCAACCTAAGGCTTGAGTTAGACCTTAAGAACGCTGGCATCAAAACGGTGCATTACGTGAGCCCTTCAGTATGGGCTTGGCGTCCAAAGCGTATCTTTAAAATCGACAAAGCAACCGACTTAGTATTGGCTTTCTTGCCGTTCGAAAAAGCGTTCTACGATAAATATAACGTTGCCTGTGAGTTTGTTGGTCACACGTTGGCAGACGCGATTCCTTTAGAGCCTAGTAAACAAGATGCTCGAGAGCTGTTAGGTCTTGATCAAGACAAGCAGTGGTTAGCCGTATTGCCAGGCAGTCGTGGCGGTGAGATGGGGTTGATTGCTCAGCCATTTATCGAGACCTGCCAACGTATCAAGCAGAAGTATCCGGATATCAATTTTGTTGTTGCGCTCGTTAACGAGCAGCGTAAAAAGCAGTTTACTGAAATCTGGCAATCGACCGCACCTGAGCTTGAATTCACGTTAGTCGAAGATACGGCAACCAACGTGATTACCGCTGCTGATTCTGTGCTTTTGGCTTCAGGTACCGTGGCTCTCGAATGTATGTTGCTTAAACGCCCTATGGTGGTTGGTTACAAAGTAAATAAGCTGACGGGTTACATTGTTAAGAAATTGGCGATCACTGAGTTTGTGTCATTGCCGAATATTTTGGCCGGTGAAGAGATCGTGAAAGAGCATATTCTTGAAGAGTGCCACCCAGACTTTTTGTTCCCGTCTGTCGATAAAATGCTATCAGCCGATAACAGTGCCTTGATCGAACGCTTTACCGAGATGCATCACTGGATCCGTAAAGACGCAGACAAACAAGCCGCTAACGCAGTATTGAAATTGATTGACCGACCTTTTGTTGAAGCATAAAGCGCTTACCTACAGAACATTAAGAGATTAGTTATGGCAGTAAAAGAGAAAAAAGAGCTTCCTCCATTTGAATACCCGCAAGGTTACCAGCTGTTTGCTGGCGTGGATGAAGTAGGACGCGGCCCTTTGGTTGGCGACGTTGTGACTGCTGCGGTTATCCTCGATCCAAACAACCCAATCGAAGGCTTGAATGACTCAAAAAAATTATCTGAGAAAAAGCGTCTTGCGTTGCTTCCGGAAATCAAAGAGAAAGCTTTAGCGTGGTCTGTCGGTCGTTGCTCTCCACAAGAAATTGATGAGTTGAATATTCTGCAAGCGACGATGGTAGCTATGCAGCGAGCTATCGCAGGTTTGAGCGTTCAACCTGATATGGCGTTGATAGATGGAAACCGTGTCCCAGAACTGCCGATGGACGGCCTTGCGATAGTGAAGGGTGACTTGCGAGTGGCTGAAATCAGTGCGGCGTCTATTATCGCAAAAGTTGTTCGTGACCAAGAGATGGAAGATCTTGATAAACTTCATCCAGAGTTTGGTTTTGCTAAGCATAAAGGTTACCCGACCAAAGCGCATTTCGAAGCGATTGAAAAACATGGTGTAACCGAGCATTACCGCAAGAGCTTTAAGCCAGTAAAACGTATTCTTGGTATAGATTAGAGCTTTACGTTAACTAGAGCTTGGCATCGAATAAAGTTGCTAACTTGTATTAGAAAAAAATAGAATACACACAGTTGTAATCCTAGGCTCAAACCTAGAACTCAGGAAAAATAATGTCAGATCCAAAATTTGTTCACCTACGCGTACACAGTGACTTTTCGATGGTGGATGGCCTATCCAAGGTGCCACCACTAGTTAAAAAAGTCGCTGAAATGGGTATGCCTGCTCTAGCATTGACCGACTTTACCAACCTGTGTGGTTTGGTGAAGTTTTACGGTACTGCCCATGGGTGTGGGGTTAAACCTATTATTGGTGCTGACTTCTTGATGCAGTCTACGGAATTCGGTGACGAGTTGACCAAGCTCACCGTTATCGCAACGGACAATAAAGGTTATAACAACCTAACGCTACTTATCTCAAAAGCTTACCTTCGTGGTCACGTTCAGCATCAGCCTGTTATTGATAAAGAGTGGCTAATTGAGAATGCAGAAGGCCTGATCATTCTATCGGGCGCCAAAGAAGGTGAGATTGGTAAGGCGTTACTGAAAGGTAACCGTGATTTGGTTGCAAGCAGCGTCGAGTTTTACAAAACGTACTTCGCCGACCGTTTTTACTTGGAACTGATTCGTACCGGACGACCCGATGAAGAGTCATACTTACACTTTGCGTTAGAGCTTGCTGAACAGGAAGACCTGCCTGTTGTCGCAACCAACGAAGTGGTTTTCCTAACTGAAGACCTGTTTGATGCTCATGAAATCCGCGTGGCGATCCATGACGGTTTCACTATGGTCGATCCTCGTCGTCCTAAGAACTACAGCGCGCAGCAATACCTACGTAGTGAAGAAGAGATGTGTGAGCTGTTCTCAGACATTCCAGAAGCGCTAGAGAACAGTGTTGAGATTGCCAAGCGTTGTAACGTGACCGTTCGTCTGGGTGAATACTTCCTGCCTAACTTCCCTACGGAAGGTTTGGCGATTGAAGACTTCCTGATCAAGAAATCTGAAGAAGGTCTTGAACGACGTTTGGCGTTCCTGTTCCCTGACGAAAAAGTTCGCGCTGAGCGCAGACCTGAATACGATGAGCGACTCAAGATCGAGCTCGAAGTTGTCAATAACATGGGTTTTCCAGGTTATTTCTTGATCGTAATGGAGTTCATCCAGTGGTCAAAAGACAACGATGTACCAGTAGGTCCAGGGCGTGGTTCTGGTGCCGGTTCTTTGGTGGCTTACGCGCTTGATATCACCGATCTTGATCCACTTGAATACGATCTACTTTTCGAACGTTTCTTGAACCCAGAACGTGTCTCCATGCCCGATTTTGATATCGACTTCTGTATGGATAAGCGTGACCAAGTTATTGATCACGTGGCTGAAATGTACGGTCGTGATGCCGTTTCTCAGATCATCACCTTTGGTACCATGGCGGCAAAAGCGGTAATTCGCGATGTAGGCCGTGTACTGGGCCACCCATTTGGTTTTGTCGATCGAATTTCAAAGCTTGTACCGCCAGATCCGGGCATGACGCTAGAGAAAGCATTCCTTGCTGAACCTGCATTGCCAGAGCTTTACGATGGCGATGAAGAAGTTCGTGAGCTGATCGATAAGTGTCGTATCCTTGAAGGTTGTACGCGAAATGCCGGTAAGCACGCGGGCGGTGTTGTAATCTCACCCACCACGATCACCGATTTTGCGCCAATCTATGCCGATGCCGAGGGTAACTTCCCAGTAACGCAATTCGATAAGAATGACGTTGAAACGGCTGGCTTGGTTAAGTTCGACTTCTTGGGTCTGCGTACCCTGACCATCATCGACTGGGCGCTAGGGTTAGTGAACCCTCGTTTGGCAAAAGAGGGTAAAGATCCGATTCGAATTGAATCGATTCCTCTTGATGACCAAGCATCGTTCAACTTATTACAAAATTCTGAAACCACCGCGGTATTCCAGCTGGAATCGCGTGGTATGAAAGACCTGATCAAGCGCCTACAACCGGACTGTTTTGAAGATATTATCGCATTGGTAGCCTTGTTCCGTCCGGGTCCTCTGCAATCAGGCATGGTAGATAACTTTATCGACCGTAAGCACGGCCGAGAAGCGGTTTCTTACCCTGATGAAACGTGGCAGCACGAATCGCTTAAAGAGACACTGGAGCCAACGTACGGCATCATCCTGTATCAAGAACAGGTAATGCAAATCGCACAGATCCTTGCTGGCTATACGCTTGGCGGAGCGGATATGTTGCGTCGTGCGATGGGTAAGAAAAAGCCAGAAGAGATGGCTAAACAGCGTGGTACCTTCAAAGAAGGTGCTGAAGCCAATGGTGTTGATGGCGAGCTGGCCATGAAGATCTTTGACTTGGTAGAGAAATTTGCGGGCTACGGCTTTAACAAATCTCACTCCGCAGCGTACGCACTGGTTTCTTATCAAACGCTATGGCTGAAAACGCACTACCCAGCGGAATTTATGGCTGCGGTAATGACGGCAGATATGGATAACACCGAGAAGGTTATCGGCCTTGTTGATGAATGTTTCCGTATGAAGCTCAAGCTTTTGCCACCAGATATCAACTCAGGTCTATACCGTTTCAACGTGGATGAAGATGGCGCGATTGTTTATGGTATCGGCGCGATCAAAGGGGTGGGTGAAGGCCCTATTGAAGCGATCATCGAAGCGCGAAATAAGGGTGGTTACTTTAAAGACTTATTCGACTTCTGTGCACGCCTTGATCTGAAGAAGGTTAATAAACGTGTTATCGAAAAGTTGATTCTATCCGGAGCCTTAGATAGATTAGGTCCTCACCGAGCGGCGATGATGGCATCTTTGAAAGATGCGGTGAAGGCGGCGAGCCAACATCACCATGCCGAGTCTTTTGGTCAATCTGATATGTTTGGTGTGTTGACCGACGCTCCGGAAGAGGTTGAGCACAAGTATACCCAAGTGCCTAAATGGCCTGAGAAGGTTTGGCTTGAGGGTGAGCGTGAAACGCTTGGCTTGTATTTAACGGGTCACCCGGTTAACGCTTACATCAAAGAGTTAGCGAAATACACCAGCTGTCGTTTGAAAGATGCCACGCCAACGCGTCGTGACCAATCACTAACGATTGCCGGTTTGGTGATTGCAGCGAGAGTGATGACGACGAAGCGTGGTACGCGAATCGGTTTGATGACACTTGATGACCGTTCGGGCCGAATGGAAGTGATGTTGTTCTCGGATGCGCTCGATCGCTACGCAGAACTGCTCGAAAAAGACAAAATTGTGGTCGTTTCCGGACAGGTCAGCTTTGATGATTTCAATGGCGGGCTTAAAATGTCCGCGCGCGAGGTCATGGACTTAGGAAGCGCCCGTGAGAAATATGCTCGTGGGGTGTCGATATCTATCGACCAATCCCAAATTAACGGTCAATTTTTTGAACGCTTTAGTCAAATCTTAGAACCTTATAGAGCCGGAACGGTCCCAGTCAATGTATACTACCAGCGTGCCGACGCTAGAGCGCGGTTAACATTGGGCACAGAATGGCGCGTGACGCCAAGTGATACATTGCTAGACGAATTAAAACAGCTGCTTGGAAATAGCCAAGTAGAACTCGAATTTAACTAAAATTTAGCTTCGCGAATGCGGAGCTGAATCAACAAGGATTCATAGATGAGCCTGAACTTTCTAGAATTTGAAAAGCCTATCGCTGAACTTGAAGCAAAAATCGAAGCGCTACGTGACGTTTCGCGTCACGGTGGTGACACAGCGGTAGATCTAGACAAAGAAATCGAACAACTAGAGAAAAAAAGCTTAGAGCTTAAACAGAAAATCTTTAGTGACTTAGGTGCATGGCAGGTAGCTCAACTTGCTCGTCACCCTCAACGTCCTTACACCAAAGATTACCTGGAGCATGCATTCACAGAGTTTGAAGAGATGGCGGGCGATCGCGCTTACGCTGACGACAAAGCTATTGTGGGTGGTATGGCTCGTCTAAATGGCCGTCCTGTTATGGTTATTGGTCACCAGAAAGGTCGTGAGACTAAAGAGAAAGTGATCCGTAACTTTGGTATGCCAAAGCCAGAAGGTTACCGTAAGGCGCTACGTCTAATGGAAACTGCTGAGCGTTTCAACATGCCTATCATCACTTTCATCGACACAGCGGGCGCATACCCAGGTGTTGGTGCTGAAGAACGTGGTCAATCTGAAGCTATCGCTAAAAACCTAAAAGTGATGGCTGGCCTTTCAGTTCCTGTTATCTGTAACGTTGTTGGTGAAGGCGGTTCTGGTGGTGCACTAGCGATTGGTGTTGGTGACTACGTGAACATGCTTCAGTACTCTACGTACTCAGTAATCTCTCCAGAAGGTTGTGCTTCAATCCTATGGCGCGATTCAGATAAAGCACCACAAGCTGCTGAAGCGATGGGCCTGATTGCTCCTCGCCTTAAAGAGCTTGAGCTTATCGACGAAATCATTCCTGAGCCTCTAGGTGGCGCGCACCGCGACCCTGCACAAACGGCTCAGAACATGAAAGACATGTTAGTTAAACAGCTAGAAGAGCTAGAGCAGTTTGATAACGAAACGCTGCTTGAGCGTCGTTACCAGCGTCTAATGAGCTACGGCTACTGCTGATAAGTTGCCTTAGCGATAAGGCCAGCTATACGAACAAGTTGATGAAAGGGTTGGACTCAGTGCCAACCCTTTTTTATTATTAAAACATTATCCCTTCACACACGACCTCTGGTTTATTAGCCTCATGACACACTTAATTGATACCTTCACATCTGTACTTGATCAAAGCGCGCTTAAGCCTTGCCGGTTGCTCGTCGCTTTCAGTGGTGGTGTCGATTCACGAGTTTTGTTGGAGTTGGCTGCCCAATTCGCTAAGTCCCATCACATCGAGTGCTGTGCGGTACATGTTCATCATGGCTTAAGTAACAATGCTGATCACTGGGCAGAGCAGTGCCAAGCATGGTGTGATGCTTTGTGGGTACCTTTGTTCATTGAACGAGTCTCGCTAGATATCAGCCGTGGAGAAAGCGTTGAAAAGCTGGCTCGAGACGCGCGATACCAAGCCTTTAAAAAGCATATTAGACAAGGCGATGTGTTAGTGACAGGCCAGCACATTGATGACCAAGTCGAGACTTTCTTGTTAGCGTTGAAGCGTGGCAGTGGTCCGAAAGGGCTCTCTTCGATGGCGAAAGTGATGCCGTTTGCTGATGCTCATATTGTTCGCCCACTGCTATCGGTAACTCGAATCGAGATTGAAGCAGCAGCTCACGACATGGGCTTAACTTGGGTAGAAGATGAAAGTAATCAGGACGTGCGTTTTGACCGCAATTTTATCCGTCATCAAGTGACTCCGGTGCTGACTGAGCGTTGGCCTAGTTTTCGAGAATCGGTCAGTCGCAGCGCTCAGCTATGTGCAGAGCAAGAGTTACTGTTGGATGAGTTGCTTGAGTCTCACTTACAGCAAGCTTTGGGAGATAGCCAGAGCTTAAGCATTGAGGCGTTATTCCAACATTCAGACTTGTTACGAGCACGACTGATAAGAATGTGGCTTAGCCATTGTAATCAACCGATGCCAAGCCAAAAGCAGCTCAAACTTATATGGGATGAGGTGGCATGCGCTCAGGCGGACGCTAATCCTAAGCTGGTGTTGAATGAGGTTGAGGTTAGACGTTTTAATCATCAGCTCTATGTCGTCAAAGAGACCAAAGACTTGTCGAACTGGCAAAGTGATATCTCGATGGAAGAGAGCTTAGTTTTGCCTGACGGTTTAGGGGAACTACACTTAACTTCAGCGGCGAGTGATGGTGTATCTAACCACTGTGATGCGCAACATTTTAGTCTCAACACAACGAGAGGAACACTGCGAGTGATCTTTAACCCTGAGGGATTGTCAGCACACCCTGTTGGGCGCGGTCATAGCAGGAAGCTTAAGAAGTTGTTTCAAGAGTACCAAGTACCCAGTTGGTTAAGACGCAGAACGCCGATATTAATTGATGGCGATCGAGTGATCGCTGTTTTAGGCTTATTCGTAGATAAAAACTACGAAGGTCAAGATTGTGAAGCGCTTTGGAGCAAGTAGAAAAAGTTTGTGTCACAATTCACCGTCACTTTAATAAAAATAATTAATGGAATATGCAATGAAGAAAATTACACTAGGATTAGTTCTTGGATTTGGACTATTGAGTGGTAACGCACTGGCGGCTGATGTCGCTGCGGGTCAAGCTAAAGCAGCAATCTGTGCGGCATGTCATGGTGCAGACGGTATCGCAGTGATCCCTGGCTATCCAAACCTTAAAGGTCAAAACGAGCAATACATCGCTTCATCAATTAAGGCCTATAAGAACGGCCAGCGCACCGGCGGTTTGGCCGCTGTCATGCAGGCTCAAGCTTCAATGCTGAGTGATGAAGACATCGCGAATCTAGCCGCTTACTACGCAAGCCTTAAGTAAAACCTTCTCAAAGCGCTGATTAAACAAGATGATAAATTTCGAGCCAGAGCTTTAAAGCTCTGGCTTTTTTCATTGAATGTTTACTATAGCTAACCGATAATGAGCCATTCGCACAGTTTAAGGGATGAACATGAAAAAGATTGAAGCCATTATCAAGCCATTCAAACTTGATGATGTACGTGAAGCACTTGCAGAAGTGGGTATTACGGGTATGACAGTATCTGAAGTTAAAGGCTTTGGACGTCAAAAAGGTCATACTGAGCTATACCGCGGCGCAGAGTACATGGTCGACTTTTTACCTAAAGTGAAACTAGAAATCGTTGTGACCGACGAAGTGGCTGACCAATGTGTTGATACCATCATCGAGACGGCTCAAACAGGTAAAATCGGTGACGGTAAGATCTTCATTACTGAAGTTGAACGTGTGGTACGTATTCGTACTGGCGAAGAAGACGAAGACGCCGTATAAAAAAACTATTACCCTAAAAGGAGCGTTTATCGCTCCTTTTTCATTTCTGGTAGGGTGTTGTATGTTTAAGAAAACCATCATTGTTATCACGCTATTGATAACGCTTGCTGTCGTTAGTTTTCATTTTATCTTCGTGATCCCGAATAAACCCAACCTGATCACTTCCTCTCAAAGTACCAGTAACGACATCTACAGCTGCTACCAAAACTCTGCACCGAAAGCGATTGATGTGTCTGATGGCTTAGACATTACGGTGTGGAATATCTATAAGCAAAACCGAAATAATTGGCAGGGTGAGTTAAATAAGCTGTCGGCAGGTAGCGATTTAGTCTTGCTGCAAGAAGCGAGTATGACAGAAGGACTTCGCCAATGGGTAACGAGCGGACAGTGGGGTAGCACTCGTGTGAATGCGTTTGAGGCGTTTGAGCAAAGTGCAGGGGTACTCAACCTAGCAACTCATTTACCGATTGAAGCGTGTGCTTATACTCATGAAGAACCTTGGCTTCAACTGCCTAAATCCGCGCTTTGGTCGCGTTACCAACTAAGTAATGGCGAAGAGCTGGCTGTGATTAATATCCACGCTGTGAACTTTACCTTTGGTACGGAAGATTATGAAGCTCAGCTCAAGAGCTTAACTGATAATCTGCAAAAGTATCGTGGACCTGTTATTTTTGCCGGGGATTTTAATAGCTGGAGTGAAGCTCGCTTTGCTGTATTGAAAGATGCGTTGGAGAAGGTTGGTTTGACGGAAGTTACCTTTGAGCCAGATAACAGAACTCAGTTCATTACAGGACTGGTGCTCGACCACGTGTTCTATCGAGGGCTAGAGGTAGAAAAAGCAAAAGCGCCCATTACGGACGCTTCTGATCACAACCCTATGCGAGTGACCTTTAAGGCTAAATAGTGATTAGCTATTAGTCATTGGAACTTAACCATTCGCACGGTGGTTACGTTGGGAAATCTAACGGAACAATAGGCTAGAGAGTCTTCGCTAGCCTTATCTCTTCTACTTAAAAGATTAAAATGTAGAGCGCCCAGATTAGGTAGTAGCCAACCCATGGTAAGCCTGAAATCACAAGCGCTTGCCCGCGTTCAAACTCAGTCCACGTTAATACCGCAGCATAACCTAGCACGATGTACCATGGCAGAAGCAGTGGTAATGAGCTAGCAAATTGTGACCAATCATTAGTTAGCGGTAACTTGATCAAGCCATTTAAGCTGTTCAAGTCGGCAGCGTAGTTCATCACATGTCCATGCTTGAGTATCAGGCTTGCGTAGCTTGCTACATCACCTAAAACAGCTGGGAATATAACAACCGATGCCGCTGCAAACCATCGCCAAAAGCTGTGTTGGTGTTGGCTTGGCTTGGTTGCTAGGTTAAACCAGAATGCCAATAGAACAATGGTTAATGTTCGGCCAAATACGTCACTGATGATTTCACTTGCGAGTAAGGTATTGCTGTCAAGTAACGCCAATTGGTCAGGGTTCGTTTGAGCCAGTTGCTGCGATAGCTCTGCACTTAACCAGGCAAAATCTACATTCGAAAAATAAGCACCCCAAAATAAAAATGGGCTGAGCATTAATACGACGTAGGGTTGCCATCCCCAAGCACTTCGTTGATAAAGCGCTAAGAAACAAGCTGTTGGCGAACGGAATATATCCAACAGCATGACGAGTGGGTTACTTGACGGGTTCATACACTTACCTTAGTTACATCAACATACAGCTTCAGTTTTTGTCCTGGCTGTAGGTATTTCTTGTTCTGCAAAGTGTTCCATTTTACAACATCTGCACTTTTTACTTTGAACTTTGATGCAATACCGCTGACTGTGTCACCTGATCTCACGTTATAAAAGATCGTACGGATGATGGCGCCGTCTGAACCGTTCTTCCAAATGACCAGTTCTTGACCAACTCTAAGCGTGTCGCGTGGTCCCATGCCATTCCACTTAGCCAGTGATTGGTGAGATACCTTGTTTGCGCGTGCAATCGTCCATAGGCTGTCACCACTTCTTACAGTATGGCTAAGCTTATATTGACCACGACTCTTCGACTGTGTGCTTGCTAGGCGATTTGAGGCGCTTAGGGCGTATGTCTTGTCGTCTTTGGTGGATGTTGGGATAAGCAAGTGCTGGCCAATACGAATATTGTTGTTGCTCAAACCGTTCGCAGAGCGGATCACTTTGCTGGTGGTGTTATATTTGCTAGCCAGTACGCTAATGCTGTCACCAGATTGAACCTTGTAACGCACCAACTTCATACCTTTGCCTTTATTGGCAGCGACTTCTTTGTTGAATCTTTCAACTGAGTCTAAAGGAAGTAATAGTTGTTGGTGTTTCTCTGGCGCTGTCGCCCATTGGTTGTAAGCCGGGTTGTAACCTTGAAGTTCTTTGACAGGAATGCCTGCATAGTTCGCAGCAATGGCTAAATCAAGTTGTTCTTCTGGGTTAACCAGTGTCAGCACTGGCTTGTTCGGGATCGCCGGAATATCGATTCCATACTTTTCTTGGTTGGCAATGACATCAGCTAGAGCAAGCAGTTTTGGTACATAGCTGCTGGTCTCTTTTGGTAAGTCCAGAGAGAAGAAGTCGATTGGTTTACCCAACTTTTTGTTCTTACGGATTGCGCTGTTTACTCGACCACCGCCACTGTTATAGGCAGCAATCGCATGGTTCCAGTCGCCATCAAAACGTCGGTTAAGGTCTGATAAGAAATCCAATGCGGCGTCGGTAGAGGCGGCAACATCACGGCGGCCGTCATACCAAAAGTTCTGTTCAAGCCCGTAGTCTTTGCCTGTGCCTGAAATGAATTGCCATAGACCTGCAGCACTGCCATGAGAATAGGCAAATGCATCGAAAGAACTTTCTACAACGGGCAATAGGGCCAGTTCTAGTGGTAAGCCTTTTTCTTCAATCTTAGTGGTGATCAGATACAGGAAAGGTTCAGCACGCTTTGATACGGTTTTTAGATGACTCGGGTGCTTGAGGTACCAAGTTCGGTAGTAGTCGACCTTCTTTTGGTCTGGTACTTCCATTTCAAGTTGCATCGCAATGCGTTTCCAAACATCTTGTTGTGTTTGTGGAGTAACGACAGGTGCTTCAATTTTTTGATCTTCTTTGGCTGTGGCTTCTGATGAAACGTTCGCTTGAGAAACTTCTTTAGTAGGAGATGTGTTGGTTTGCTCGGAAGCTTGGTCTGGATTCTCTGACTGAGTTAATTGGCAACCAGAAAGTAGTAATACCAAAGCCCAGCTGTACTTAACTCGCATGTTACAGCCTTTTTAATTAACGGCCGATGATAATACTTGCCACCCCCTATGAGTGACAAGTCTGTATTTGTTAAAATTCGTTCTTCCACGCACGTAAAGCGGTGAATACCGATAAAGGATCGGTCTGCTCGGTGCGATTAGACACTGATTTCACTACACTTGGCTCGGTATAGCGCAAGAAGGGGTTCACAAACTTCTCTTGTCTCAAATTTGTGGGGATGGTCGACTTATTTTGAGCACGAAGTCGGTTCACTTGGTCGCGATATTGCTGCAAATGTTGGTTGTCAGGTTCAACCGCTAATGCGAAAGCGATGTTTGCGGCAGTGTATTCATGCGCACAATAAACTTCGGTTTCTTGAGGTAGCGCCGTGATCTTATTCAGTGCATCGAACATCTGTTGTGGTGTGCCTTCCATGATTCGGCCGCAACCCGCAGAGAATAGCACATCACCACAAAACAGTTTTGCATCACCCACATAACCAATATGACCCGCGGTGTGGCCACTGAGCCCTAGGACGAGGAATACTTCGTCAAACAGTTCTAATTGGTCACCATCATCGACTGGGTGAGTTAAGGTGGGGATTGGTTCATTCCTTGGACCCACGACATCAACGCCGGGAAATTGTCTAACTAGTTCTGGAACGCCACCAATGTGATCGTGGTGGTGGTGCGTAATCAAGATTGCATCTAAAGTTAGCTCATGGTGTGCTAAGTACTCTAATACTGGAGCCGCATCACCGGGGTCGACGACAGCACAACGGCGATCGCTATTTTCAATCAGCCAGATGTAATTGTCGTTAAATGCAGGTATGCTTTTGATATGTAACATTATTGGTTCTCCAGTCACTTTTAGTGCGACAGAATAAGTGAGACAGATTATTGATGAAGCCAGCACGTAGCAGAAAGAAGTTTGAACGTCCTTATACTTGGGCGCAATTGCACAATGGGGACTGGTTGAGAGAATCTATTCAAACTCGACTCGATGAGTGGTGCCCAAAGCTATTTGGTTACCATATGCTCAAGCTCGGTGGCCTCAGTAGTGAGATTTCTAGCTGCACATGCAACATTCAACATCAAGTAAACCTAGATATCCAGAACCCATTACATAATGTGATAGCGGATGGCTATAATTTGCCCTTTTTGGAGAAAAGCTTTGATGTTGTGGTGTTGAGTCATCAGTTAGATTATAGCAATGACCCACATCGCTTATTGAGAGAAGTTGATCGAGTCATGATGGACGATGGCTATATCATTATCACTGGCTTTAACCCGATTAGTGTCACTGGGCTTGCCAGTTTGATGCCTTGGCGAAAGAACAGTTTGCCTTGGAGTGGGCGCATGTACACGCCTAACCGAATAAAAGACTGGTTAGGGGTACTTAATTATGAAGTGATTCATTGTGACACCTACGCGCTGTTTCCGATGAGTAAGTATCAAGCGATGTGGACGTGGTTGGAGAACAGCTTAGGTGGATGTGCATCCTTCGCCGGAAGCCAATACTTTATTGTTGCACGTAAACGTACTTACCCGCTAAAACCTATCAAGCCACATTGGCACCTTAAGCGACGTTTCTCACCTGTTGGAGCAAGTTTTAGAACAAATACGCGTCGTACAATGGATTCAGCCAAAGCATCATATCCGCTAAAAACAGAAAAAGCCGACTAGTTGTCGGCTTTTTATCTACTAGTTCGGTTAAGAAACTATCAATTAATTTAAGGCGTTATCAATCAGTTTCAGGAACAATAAATCATTTTCTGAAATGTACGTCTAATTCAAAAAGACGATTAACTTGGCTGATAGCCCGTATCTTCTTTAGTCGGATTTTCCGCTGCGTTTCTTGCTAAATCATCACACATTTCGTTTTCTCTGTGTCCTGCGTGTCCTTTTACCCAGCGCCAATCAACGCTATGACGAGCGGTTTCTTTATCAAGCCTTTGCCACAGATCGGCATTTTTAACCGGTTTCTTGTCGGCTGTTTTCCAGTCACGCTTTTTCCAGTTGTGAATCCACTGTGTGATGCCTTGACGCACGTATTGGCTATCTGTGGTCAGAATCACAGAACAAGGCTCTTTGAGGGCTTGGAGAGCAACGACAGCGGCGAGCATTTCCATACGGTTATTGGTTGTTAGCGTGAAACCTTCTGCTAGCGTCTTCTCGACTTTTTTGTAGCGAAGTACGATGCCATAGCCGCCAGGACCAGGGTTGCCTAAACAAGAACCATCAGTGAAAATTTCAACTTGTTTCGTCATGATTTGATACTATTACCTCAAGCACATTATCGGCATAGTCTGACACAGTTATCCTTATGAATACCAGTAGCACTCCAGAACAAAGCACGAACGAAAAAAACAGTTCGAACGAAAATAAGCGCATTGTTGTACTCGATACCGAAACCACCGGTATGAATACAGAAGGTGGTCCTCACTATATGGGTCACCGCATCGTTGAAATTGGTGCAGTAGAGATCATCAACCGTAGGTTGACCGGGCGTCATTTTCACGTCTACATAAAACCTGATCGTGCGATTCAAGAAGAGGCGATTGGCGTTCACGGTATTACCGATGAGTTCTTGATTGATAAGCCTGAATATCAAGACATACATAAAGAGTTTCTCGACTTTATCAAAGGTGCGGAGCTGGTGGCTCATAACGCGCCCTTCGATACGGGCTTTATGGACTATGAGTTTGAGAAGCTCAACCCTGCGATAGGTAAAACGGATGACTACTGTAAAGTTACCGATACCTTGGCAATGGCGAAGAAGATATTCCCGGGTAAAAGAAACAACCTAGATATCTTATGTGACCGTTACGGTATCGATAACTCGCACCGTACTCTCCACGGCGCATTGCTCGATGCGGAGATCCTAGCCGACGTCTACTTATTGATGACGGGTGGTCAAACTTCGCTGCAATTTAACGCTGGTCAACAGGAAGGCGAAGCTGAAAGCATACGAAGAGTAGAAAGTGGTCGAAAATCCCTAAAGGTTTTACGAGCTACGGCCGATGAAGTAGAAGCGCATCAAAGTCGTTTAGATCTCGTCGAGAAAAGCGGAAGCTGCCTCTGGCGTCAGTAGGGAGAAAGTATGTTAAGGGTATTGGCTACCGGTTGCTTATTGCTGTTAAGCTTTGGCTTACATGCAGCAACCGAATCTGTAATGAGTTTATTGGACAACCGTTTTCGCGTTGATCCCAGTATTGAACAAGTCACCTTTGTGATTTATCGAGCCGATAATTCTAAACCTGTCGTTTTGGTTCGCCCTGATGGCAAGAAATACTACTCTTGGCGCAATGCTGATAATGTCCGTTGGTACGAAGAATCGTCCATGGACATTATCTCTATCGACAATCCGATGCCTGGCCCTTGGCAAGCGGTCGGTAAAGTTTCCCCTAAGAACAACATCAAGCTCCTGTCTCATCTAGTTTTGGATGCTAATGAGTTCCCAGATAAGTTGTATCAAACAGAACGCATCAAATTTACCGCTCGACTGACTTCTGATGGCAAGCCGCTGGTGCTGCGCGATTTTCTCGATCGCGTGAAGCTTAAGGTCACCTTTACTAAGTTTGTTGAAAACGAAGAGTCTTTGGTGAGAGAAGCGCGCCCGGTGCCGGTTGTGATGGGCGAGTTTGCCGACGATGGCGCTGATCGTGATGAAAAGGCTGGAAATGGTGTGTTCACGGTCTCTTTGCCAATTGATATCGAGCCTGGTAAATACCGAGCGCGTATTACCTCTGGTAATGGTGTGTTCTTGCGAGCGCAAGAGCAAGAAGTCTTGGTTTATCCAACACCGATCACTAGCACCTTCATTCAGTCACGAAAAGAGGGCTTACCTCATACTATTGTGGTGTCTGGTGAGCAGGGGATGATCGCACCGAGTTCGTTAGCGGTTCATGTTGAGCACAAGGCTCCTGATGAATATGTGATGTACAAGCAGGGGCAAGCTGAAGTCGACGCAATGAAAGTCGCTCTAGAGGTGCCTTACAATGGCGATTTGGGGATTTATAATTGGTCTGGGATGGTTTACGCCACTGATGCTTCAAGTCAGCGCCCGTTGATCTTTCCAATTACCGAGCAGTCGTACAGCGTTGTTGAAGATATCGACTTAGCAGAATCACGACGCCTTCAAGAAGAAGCACTTGCTGAACAGAAGCGTATCGCAACAGAGTTGATGATCCTTCAAAAACGTGAAGATGACAGACAGCGCAGTATGATCATTATTGCGGTGGGTAATGTGGTTGCGATTCTATTGGGTTTATTGATTTGGTTTGTGGTTCGTAAGGTTAAGGCGAAGAAAAAAGCATTACCTGAGATGCAGCTCAAGGCGCCCAAGTAACTAGCTTAGATGATTAGATTGTCTAGAGAGAATAAGCCGCTAGATAAAGCATTGGAATTTGTGGTAACGAAATCATGAAAAAAAAAACGGGACTCATAGGAGTCCCGTTTTTGTTTCTTTTTCTGGCCTTAAGCGACGTTATCAATCGATTGGTCCGGGTACTGAGACTTTGCTGCAAGCTCCTCAGGTGAGAAGTCATCTACGTTAATCGTGTACAATCTGTGTTCCTCTGCGCTAATCAGAAGATTTGCTTCGTCTTGCGTTAAGATACCTTTCTCAAGTCCCAACTGAGCAACAAGATCAAGTCGTAAGAAGGCACGTTTTTGATGTGTCTCTTTGCAGACTTTGTCGAATAGAGGTTCAGCTTGAAGAATCACTTCTAGCGCTTTTTCAATCTTACCTACTGGGTTGTA
Source organism: Vibrio sp. 1CM23M (assembly GCF_023161755.1). Taxonomy (NCBI): domain Bacteria; kingdom Pseudomonadati; phylum Pseudomonadota; class Gammaproteobacteria; order Vibrionales; family Vibrionaceae; genus Vibrio; species Vibrio sp. 1CM23M. The sequence continues at coordinate 90,758 of NZ_JALNTR010000004.1, read as the reverse complement.
TTCCGTTGCTTCTAGATATTGGCCGCGACCGATACGAGAACGTGTTTCGCTTGGTGTTTGTAGAATGTGCGCAACTTTGCTATCGAGCTTGTCGTTTGGAGCACGACGGATACGACCAAATGGCATTAGCACAACACGAAGCAGACGACCAATCACAGGGTTAGGGAAGTTCGCTAAGAACTCATCAATCGCCACTTCAGTCTGACGTAAGCTATCTTGCATACCCCAATGTACTAACGGTAGATCTTCAGCGTGGCTACCTTCGCTTTCAAAGCGCTTCAACGTTGCTGAACCGAGGTAAAGTTGACTTAAGATATCACCCAGTCTTGCTGATAAACGTTCTCTACGCTTCAGTGAGCCGCCTAGAACTGCCATTGAAATATCAGACAGTAGCGCCAGGTTTGCACTGTAGCGATTTAGCTGTTGGTAGTAACGCTGTGTCTGTTTATCGGTTTTATTTGAAGGTGTTGGCGCATCAGAACCACGGCCATCGGTTAAACCAAACCACAAGCTGCGGACTAGGTTACTCATCGTAAAGCTAACGTGTCCTGCTAACGCTGAATCAAACTTATCAAGCGCATCGCTGCTTTCAGAATAAGCCGCTTCCATTTCGTTAAGTACGTAAGGGTGACAGCGAATCGCACCTTGACCATAGATGATCATTGAACGAGTCAGGATGTTTGCGCCTTCAACGGTAATCGCAATTGGCGAGCCTTGGTAGCCACGAGCTAGGAAGTTCGATGGGCCTAAGCAAATACCTTTACCACCTACGATATCCATCGCATCAATGATGCTGCGTTGGCCGCGGTGCGTACAGTGGTACTTAACGATTGCAGAGATAACCGAAGGCTTTTCGCCAAGGTCGATACCTGCGACGGTTAGATTACTTGCAGCGTCCATTACATAAGCGTTACCTGCCAGGCGTGCAAGTGGCTCTTCAACCCCTTCCATACGACCAATAGGCTGTTTAAACTGACGGCGGATACGAGCGTAAGCGCCTGTTGCGAGCGCAGCAGACTTAATGCCACCTGTTGAGTTTGAAGGCAGTGTGATACCACGACCAACCGACAGACACTCAACCAGCATACGCCAGCCTTGACCAGCCATTTTCTGGCCACCAATGATGAAATCGATAGGCACGAAGATATCGTCACCTTGCGTTGGACCATTCTGGAAAGGTACGTTTAGTGGGAAGTGGCGGTTGCCAATCTCTACGCCTTTTAAATCCGTTGGGATAAGCGCACAAGTGATACCAAGATCTTTTTGATCGCCAAGCAGGCCATCCGGGTCACGAAGTTTAAAAGCTAAGCCTAAAACGGTCGCGACAGGCGCGAGAGTAATGTAACGCTTGTTCCAAGTTAGGCGCATGCCGAGTACTTCTTCGCCTTGCCAGTCGCCTTTACATACCACACCGTAATCTGGGATAGAGCCTGCATCTGAACCGGCTTCTGGGCTAGTCAGAGCAAAACAAGGGATCTCTTTACCTTCCGCTAGGCGAGGCAAGTAGTGGTTTCTTTGTTCTTCGGTACCGTAGTGTTGTAAAAGCTCACCAGGGCCTAATGAGTTAGGTACGCCAACCGTAGATGACAATACACTAGAAACACCCGTTAGCTTCTGTAGAACCAAAGATTGAGCGTAAGCTGAGAACTCTAAGCCGCCGTATTTTTTCTTGATGATCATGGCGAAGAATTTATGGTCTTTCAGGTATTGCCATACTTCTGGTGGCAAATCAGCAAGCTCATGTGTCACTTGGTAATCATTGACCATTTCACACACGGTATTTACTGGGCCATCTAAAAACGCTTGCTCAGTTTCAGAGAGCTTAGGGTCAGCAATGTCCTGAAGCTTCTTCCATTCAGGTTTGCCTTTGAACAGCTCTGCTTCCCACCATACTGTGCCAGCTTCTAGTGCTTCTTTTTCTGTCTGAGACATCGCCGGTAGAACTTTCTTAAATAAAGAGAGTGCTTTTTGGCTGATTAGGGTCTGACGAATGGTAGGTACAGCAAAGATCGCAACCGCTAACAGGTAGCAAAGCCAGCCAGTAACAGCCACGCCGCCAAACAGTGTTAATACTACCATTGCGCCGGTTAATACAACTAATGCACGTACCAGACTAACTCTATGGTAAAGACAGACGCCTAAGATGGCGGTCATGCCGAGTAGGGAGAGCAATATGTTCATGATCGATTTCCTTTTCAGAGATCACTTATTGTTATTAAGTTTTAGGTAAGAGGTCTAACCAGTTAAGTGTAAACAAAATATTAAATATTTGTAAAACTCCAAAGTGAATAAAAAGTGATCTCAATAGAGTTAAAGTTCTAATTGTGAGAGGTTGGTGGCGAATATTTGGACGGATTTACAACGACAAGTTAATTAAGGTGGCAATCTTTGGGCTTAAGTGTCGACACTATTTCATGTTTGTGGGTAAACTCAGCTATAAAGAGGGGAAAACCCTCAGTTCTAATTTCGCGTACTTTAAGTTACGTCAAAAAAATAAGAGATAAGCCTTATGTACCAAGACCTAATCAAAAGTGAATTAAACGAAGCTGCTGACGTTCTGAATAAGTTCTTGAGTGATGACCATAACATCGCTCAAATTGAAGCGGCGGCAAAACTGATTGCTGACTCATTCAAGCAAGAGGGCAAAGTGCTTTCTTGTGGTAACGGTGGTTCACACTGTGATGCAATGCACTTTGCGGAAGAGCTTACTGGCCGATACCGTGAAAACCGTCCAGGTTACGCTGGTATTGCGATTTCAGATCCAAGCCACTTGTCTTGCGTGAGTAATGATTTTGGCTACGACCACGTATTTTCTCGTTATGTAGAAGCGGTAGGTCGTAAAGGTGATGTGTTGTTTGGTCTGTCGACTTCAGGTAACTCTGCCAATATTCTAAAAGCGATTGAAGCTGCTCAAGCTAAAGGAATGAAGACGATTGCATTGACGGGTAAAGATGGCGGCAAAATGGCGGGTTGTGCTGATATCGAAATCCGAGTGCCACACTTTGGTTACGCAGATCGCATCCAAGAGATTCACATTAAGATCATTCATATTGTGATTCAGCTTGTTGAAAAAGAGATGGAATAATAGTTTTACAGACATTTGGAGCCCTGGTTTGTGGCTCCATTGGTTTTAATAGGGAGTAGATTAAACCATGTGTGAATTGCTCGGTATGAGCGCGAATGTGCCAACTGATATTTGTTTTAGCTTTACTGGTCTTATGCAGCGTGGAGGCAATACTGGCCCGCACCGCGATGGCTGGGGTATTACCTTCTATGAAGGAAAGGGTTTTCGTACATTTAAAGATCCTAACCCTAGCTGTGAATCTAAGATCGCTGAGTTGGTTCAAAACTACCCAATTAAAAGCCAAGCCGTTGTCAGTCATATCCGTCAAGCGAACCGTGGTGGTGTTAATCTAGAGAATACACACCCTTTTACTCGTGAGCTTTGGGGGCGATACTGGACCTTTGCTCACAATGGTCAATTAACGGATTACGACGATCTGATTAGTGGTCGTTTCAGACCGGTTGGCGAGACAGACAGTGAGCTCTCGTTCTGTTGGCTACTCAAACAACTTGAAGAGCGTTTCCCTGAGCCACCTCAAGATATGGAAGGTATGTTTCGCTTTGTGGCTGAGTGTTGTGACAAGCTGCGTGAGAAAGGCGTTTTCAACATGTTACTCAGTGATGGTGAGTATGTGATGACGTACTGCACCAACCATTTGTACTGGATAACAAGGCGCGCACCTTTTGGTAAAGCGAGCCTGATTGATGAAGATGTTGAGATAAACTTCCAGGAAGAAACTACGCCTAATGATGTGGTTACAGTGGTGGCAACTCAGCCTCTAACAGACAATGAAGAGTGGTTTAGAATGAAGCCGGGCGAATATGCGCTGTTTCATTTTGGTGAGCTGATTGGAAACAATCATAAAGCGTTGGAAGATGTCGCTTATGCGCCGAAGAAGGTAGCAAGCCAAGCGCCAACTGAACCATTGAGCTGAGCTAAGTATCCCGAATAGTATTATTTGAACCCTATAAAAAAGGCCGCTTACTGAACTAATGAATCAGTAAGCGGCCTTTTTTGGGATTTGATTTAGTTTCTGAAGAATTACTCTTCTGCGTAACCGTGTTTACCTAATGCCTTACCGTCTAAGACAGCTTGCCCGTTTAGCATTGATAAACGATCTTCGGCGAACCATTTACAGACCATAGGGTAAATGCAGTGTTCTTGGGTAAGCACTCGGCTTGCCAGCATACCAGCATCATCATCTTCAAATACCGGTACCTTAGCCTGTAAGATCACAGGACCACCATCAAGTTCTTCGGTCACAAAGTGGACACTAGTTCCATGCTCTTTATCTTGTGCATCAATGGCACGCTGGTGGGTGTGTAGGCCTGGGTATTTAGGTAACAGGGAAGGGTGGATGTTGACCATTTTTCCCGCATAGTGACGAACAAACTCTGAACTCAGGATACGCATGTATCCCGCAAGTACGATTAAATCGGGTTGGTATGCATCAATCTGAATCATCAATTCATGATCGAACTCTTCACGTGAAGCAAAGTCTTTTGGATTCACTGAATGTGCGTCAACACCTGCGGTTTTCGCTCGTTCTAATCCAAAAGCCTCTGTTTTGTTTGAAAAGACAGCCTTAACTGAAGCATCAATCATATTGTTATCACAAGCATCCAAAATTGCCTGTAAGTTACTTCCGCTTCCTGAAACTAACACAACGATGTTTTTCTTAGAGTGACTGGTTTTATTTGAGTGATTGTTTTTCATAGAGTGGGTCATACGATTGATTAACGGAACTGTTTACAATGTACCTACATAAACTAAGGTTTTCTGCGGGCTAAATAGCAAAATGAGGACCATTAGGTCCTCATTGATTAACTAAGTAAGTGAGCGTATCACTTATTTGATTTCAACTTGCTCTTCGCCAGCTTCAGCGTTTGCGATCTCACCGATAACCCAAGCGTTTTCGCCTTCAGCTTTCAGTAGTTCAACAGCAGCGTCTGCTTGATCTTTAGGTAGAGCAACAACTAGGCCTACACCACAGTTGAAAGTGCGGTACATTTCAAATGTCTCCACGTTACCTTTCTCTTGTAGCCAGTTGAAGATAGCAGGCCATTCCCAGCTCTTGCCATCAATGACTGCTTTAGTACCTTCAGGAAGTACGCGTGGGATGTTTTCCCAGAAACCACCACCTGTGATGTGTGAGATAGCATGAATGTCATGCTCTGCAATCATCTTAAGTGCCGATTTGATGTAAATCTTAGTAGGTTCTAGTAGGTGCTCACCGATAGTGCGACCTTCTAGTTCTTCACTCTTATCAGCACCAGAAACTTCTAGGACTTTACGAATTAAAGAGTAACCGTTTGAGTGTGGACCACTTGAGCCAACAGCGATAAGTGCGTCGCCTGCTGCTACTTTAGTGCCGTCAATGATGTCAGCTTTTTCTACAACACCAACACAGAAGCCAGCTACATCGTAGTCGTCGCCTTCGTACATGCCTGGCATTTCAGCAGTTTCACCACCGATTAGTGCACAGCCAGCTTGAACACAGCCTTCAGCAATACCAGAAACAACGTCTGCTGCTGTATCTACATCTAGCTTACCTGTTGCGTAGTAGTCTAAGAAGAATAGCGGCTCACCACCTTGAACGATTAAGTCGTTCACACACATTGCCACTAGGTCGATACCAATGGTGTCGTGTTTTTTCAGATCCAAAGCAAGGCGAAGTTTAGTACCAACACCATCAGTACCTGAGACAAGTACCGGCTCTTTGTATTTCGTTGGAAGTTCACATAGGGCGCCAAAGCCACCAATACCGCCCATTACTTCAGGGCGACGAGTGCGTTTAACAGCACCTTTGATACGGTCTACTAGTGCATTACCTGCGTCGATATCAACACCAGCGTCTTTGTAGCTTAGAGAAGAAGTATTACCACTCACGGGATAGTCCTCGAACTTAAGTTGGATGTGAAAACGGCGCTATTCTAACAGGGCTTGATTACCAAGAGCAAACGTTTGCGCGGTTTTTTTTATTAGAATAAAGATTCTGAAATAACCTTAGAGTTCGTGTATAATCTACAGGTTTGTTTAAATATTGCCGGAGTTGGAAATGAAAGTTGTTGAAGTGAAACACCCGCTAGTAAAACATAAAATTGGCCTGATGCGTGAAGGTGAGATTAGCACTAAGCGTTTTCGTGAGCTAGCGACAGAAGTGGGTAGCCTTCTAACATACGAAGCGACATCAGACTTTGAAACTGAGCGTGTGACGATTAACGGTTGGAACGGTCCAGTAGAAGTTGACCAAATTAAAGGTAAAAAAGTAACGGTAGTGCCAATCCTACGTGCTGGTCTAGGCATGATGGACGGCGTTCTTGAGCACATCCCAAGTGCACGTATCAGCGTTGTTGGTATCTACCGTGACGAAGAAACACTTGAGCCAGTACCATACTTCAACAAGCTTGCATCTAACATCGATGAGCGTATTGCTCTAGTGGTAGACCCAATGCTTGCGACAGGTGGTTCTATGATCGCGACTATCGACCTGATGAAAGAGAAAGGTTGTAAGCACTTTAAGATTCTTGTGCTTGTTGCTGCTCCTGAAGGTATCGCTGCTCTAGAAAAAGCGCACCCAGATGTTGAGCTTTACACGGCTGCAATCGATGAGAAGCTAAACGACAAGGGCTACATTGTTCCTGGTCTTGGCGATGCTGGCGATAAGATCTTCGGTACTAAGTAATTCGGTTTCAGCTTAAGTGACTCTAAACAGTTCCTTAACTCGCTGAATTAACCGTATTAATAAAAAGGGAGAGCATTCGATGCTCTCCCTTTTTTGATCTTGTTAGGTTGTGATTCTTTTGAATCTAGCCTTATCGATTCATTAATCGATTTGAGCTTTATCTACCACAGTGTTGTCACCTAGCTCATCTGGAAGTACTAGGTTAAGTAGAATCGCTACGATGCCACATAAGCTTACGCCCTGTAGGCTAAAGTCACCGATGCCAAATGCCATGCCGCCAATACCGAAGACTAACGTAATGCCCACAATCACAAGGTTGCGTGACTTGTGCAGGTCAACTTTGTTTTGAATTAGAGTATTCAAGCCTACGGTTGCGATAGAACCAAACAGTAGAATCATGATGCCGCCCATTACAGGAACCGGAATCGTTTGAAGTAGTGCGCCTAGCTTGCCAACCAACGCCAGAACGATGGCGGTTACCGCAGCCCAAGTCATGATCACTGGGTTGAATGCTTTGGTCAGCATTACTGCGCCTGTTACTTCACTGTACGTAGTGTTTGGTGGCGCGCCCAGCATAGAAGCAGCAATTGTTGCCACACCGTCACCAGTGATTGTGCGGTGTAGGCCAGGCTTCTTAAGGTAGTCTTTACCGGTCACGTTAGAGATAGCAAGCATGTCACCTACGTGCTCAACAGCAGGTGCAATCGCAACAAATACCATAAAGAAGATCGCGTTGATGTTGAACTCTGGCGCTGTGAAGTTTGGCAGTGCTAACCAAGATGCTTGCGCTACTGGTGTGAAGTCGACTGCGCCATAAACTAAGCTAGTGATGTAACCCGCGACAATACCACCGAAGATTGGCAGTAGCTTAAGGAAGCCTTTAGAGAACACACTGATGACAATGGTCACTAACAGTGAAATCGAAGAGATCCACAGTGCAGCGTCTGCATCAACAAGCTGAACCGCGCCATCGCCTGTCTTACCTAGCGCCATGTTAACCGCAACAGGCGCAAGGCCTAAACCGATAACCATGATCACAGGGCCAACCACGACAGGTGGAAGCAGTTTATGGATGAAGCCAACGCCACGAACTTTAATTAACGCGCCCATTAGTACATACACAACACCCGCCGCCATAAGGCCGCCCATGGTTGCACCTACACCCCAAGTTTGAATACCAAACATGATAGGCGCGATGAATGCGAAAGAAGACGCTAAGAAGATTGGCACTGAACGGCGTGTAATAAGTTGGAATAAAAGGGTACCGATACCTGCGCCAAAGAGTGCAACGTTAGGATCAAGTCCTGTTAGTAGCGGCACGAGTACAAGCGCACCAAAAGCTACGAACAGCATTTGCGCACCTTGCAAAGCATTTTTCATGATATGTCCTTAAAAATGGTCGTTATATGAAAAGTGAAAAATAAAATTCGCGGGATTCTATCACTTAGCAATCGATTGCTACACCAGATAGATCAAATTTATTTATCTTAGTGATGTTTTATATCCATCTAAGCCCTAGAAATTCAGTTTATAAGTGAGCGATTTATCATGGCCAGGTGATATTTTGTGGTTATTAAACACAGTGGGCGCTATCGACCTTGCCCCTCAATCCATAGTTGCTTATCATCTAGGCACAAGATTTGAATATTAGGATCAGTATGCGCTACATAGCATTGTTGTTGATGGGACTATTAGCCTCTCCGAGTTATGCCTTAACTCAAGTAGATATTTTTAGTGCTGAAGTTGCGATTAACGCTGAAGACAAACAGCCAGAACAAGTGGCAAGAAATACAGGTATGGAGCAGGTATTGATACGTGCGACTGGCCAAACTGATGTCGCTTCGAATGAGACGATTCAAAAGGCGATGCGCAAGAGTTCGCAATACATGTCTCAAATGAGTTTTGGCGAAAGCAATGACCAATCAACGTTGCGTATGCGCTTTAACGGTGCTCAAATCCGTTCTCTGTTGACTCAAGCACAGTTACCTTACTGGCCTGACACGCGTTCAAACATCCTTGTTTGGCTGGTGGAAGAGGACAACTACGACAAGAACATCGTATGGGAACACTCTAACTCAGAGTTAGCAGCTAGCTTACAAGCGAACGCAAAAGAGCGTGGCTTGCCTCTAACACTGCCTGTGGGTGACTTTGACGATATTACGGGTATTGCGACTTCTGATTTGTGGGGTAGCTTTGTTACGCCAATCAGTAAAGCGAGCCAGCGTTATCCTGTTGATGCTGTGTTGGTGATAAAGGCTCAATCTTCAGGCCTACGTTGGGCTCTATACGATCAAAAGCCAAGTCAATTGACGAGTGCACCAACATCGCCTGTAAGTGGTTCACTATCGGGTAACAGCGACACGACTTCTAAGAAGTTAGTTGACCAAATCAGTAACTACTACGCAGGCAAAAGTGCTGTGACGGTAGCGAGTGAGTCATCAGAATCGATTTTAACGCAGTTTATTAGCCTGAATAATGCTCAAGACTTCTTCCAGTTGGAGAACGCACTGAAGCGTCTAAACTCGGTGGCAAGCCTAGATATTCTGAAGATTCAGAACAACGAAGTCACTTTCCGAATTCACTTATTGTCGACTCAACAAGAGTTTGAGCAAGAAGTCGCAAGTATTCGTCAAGTTGCGAAGGTTGAAGAATCTTACATTGAGCCTGAAGTGAGTCCTGAATTTGAAACTCAAGACAACACAATGTCTGTCGGTGATGATTCAACAGACGCTGCTGAAGTCGTTGGTGACGAAACTGACTCAGGCGTACAAGTGATTAAGGGCAACGAGGTATCTGAGGATGCTGAGCTAACGCCTGACACAACGTTAGAGGATTCTAGTACAGAAGATCTAACCATCACTGCGCCAGTACATGCTAAGCCAAGCTTGGTATACGAGTGGGTTCGCTCATAATTGTCAGCTGACATGACTGATTGAAATGAAAACATGAAAAAAGCCCTGCAAGAGCAATCTTGCAGGGCTTTTTGTTTGTAAGCGGTCAGCTTAAAAGCATGGGTTCTATATTATTGCTCGAACTTAGCTTTCTCTCTCTTTTCTACTTCGGAAAGACGCTTCAACTTGATACCTAACTCTTTGGCTCTAAAGCGAGTAAATAAGATATTGCCCGCGAAACCTAGAGTCGTCAGGAGCAGTTCTACCGCCGCTAACAAGCGTTCACCATCGTCTACATACAAAATAGTTAATGCGTGTAGGAAATAGAGCATCAAAACGAAATTTGCCCAAGCGTGCGTATAAGGCTTACCTGCTAAAATTCCCGGCAATGGCAGTAACAACGGGATAGCCCAAGCAATCGCCAGTGTGACATTACTGAGATGAGGGTGCGGTGAAAGCGTCATCTGCCAAGCCACCACCCAGAATAACAGCGACAAGTTGCCCGCTAAAGCAAGGTAGCGAAATAGCTTGGTTTTGGGAGACATGGCCTTCTCTGGCATATACATCATTGATAAATTCCCTTTTGGTTTAACGCTATGCGCGCTAGGCGTTTACCTAGGTTTTGCGCCAACTCAATCTCTTCTTTGCTAAGCGAAGCGCTCTCTCCAGTACTGCTTGCACCATAAGGCGTACCACCGGTTTGCGTGGTGTGCAGTGCAGGCTCTGAGTAGGGGATGCCCACGACTAACATGCCGTGATGAAGCAGGGGCAACATCATGCTTTGTTGTGTCGTCTCTTGACCACCATGCAGTGAAGAAGAAGAGGTAAAGACACAAGCTGGCTTATCGATGAGATCACCATTGATCCACATTGATGTCGTGCTATCCCAAAAGTGCTTCATTGGCCCAGCCATGTTGCCAAACCAAACCGGACTGCCTAGCGCCAAACCATCACAAGATCGAAGCTCTTGTAACGAGGCAATAGGATCGGTTGGTTGATAACGCGAATCAGGCTGTTCTTCTACTGTGTACACGTCGTTCACCGTTCTTAGCATGGCTTCGCAGTTCGGGATAGATTCAACCCCTCGTGCAATCTGCCTTGCTAGAGCTTGTGTGTTGCCGTGGCGACTGTAGTAAAGAACAAGAATGTTAATGCTCATATTGGATTACAGAATCTCTAGCACTTGCTCTGGTGGACGACCAATTTTTGCTTTGTTGTTCGCGACAACCACTGGGCGCTCAAACAGTTTTGGATTGGTTGCCATCGCGGCGAAAAGATCTTCATCAGTAACCGAAGCATCACCAAGGTTTGCTTCTTTGTAGTCTGCTTCTTTGGTGCGCATCATGTCGCGAACACTCTCAAAACCAAGCTGAGTGAATAGTACTTTCAGCTGTTCAACTGTTAACGGAGTCTCTAGGTATTTGATTACCTCTGGCTGTACGCCGTTTTCCTGAAGCACTTCTAGAGTTTGACGGCTCTTTGAGCAGCGTGGGTTATGATAAATCACGACAGACATGGTTCTTCCTCATTATTATTTTTGATTTAATTGTTTAGCTGAAGCCACCAGAGGTGACTTCTTTTTTGTGTAACGTTGAGCTTTCTTTTTATTCAGGTAACGAGCTGTTATCAGTAAACATACTATTGTAGCGATAAGAAGCGTTCTCGTTGAATCATCAGCTGATCAATTCGAGCGTCGTAGCGTGCTTGTTTTAGGCTTCCTAATTCTGCGATTTGGCTTGCTTGCGTGTAGTACTGAATCGCTTTGTTCCAGTTGGCTTGCAGAGCCAAAATTTCTGCACGAGCAGCCAGTTCTTCGTCGCTATTACCAAGGCTCGTATTTACTTTAGAAAGTAAGTGCCAGCCATTGGTGTCGTTCGGATTATCGTGGGTGTAACGTTGCAATACGCGAACGGCTTCCTGTAGATCTTCATTTTCAATCAGTGCATTGGCGTAGTTAATGGTCAGAACCGGGTTGTTTGGTTGACGAACCAGTGCCGATTTAAGTTCTTTAATTGCAACCTCAGGTTGTTTCTTCTCGATGTGCAGATCAGAAATAGCATCTAGATAAAACAGGTTGGTTGGGTCGCTGTTAATCAGCTTGTTCAGGATGGGCTCTGCTTTGTCTAATTTTTTGGAATCTAGGTAAACTAGTGCTTGGCCATATTCTAGTGACGGAACCAAAGCTTTAGGGGCTTTCTTTAGCTGACGCTCAAACCAATCAAGAGCAGCATCATTATTAATACCAGCATAGCGAGCAACAATGCGAGCTCTTGCTAGGTGGTAGTCCAGAGACGGAGCCAGTTTCAGTGGCGGGTAACTACGAGCACGAGCACGTGAATCGGTAATTCGGTCTTCTGGTAATGGGTGAGTCAGTAGCATGGGCGGTGGTGTGCTCGCATAGCGGTATTCATCAGCTAAACGGCCAAAGAAACGTGGCATCGCATTCACATCAAACCCAGCTTTTGCTAGCGTGTTGATACCAAAGCGGTCGGCTTCTTTTTCATTACTACGTGTGTAGTTGATTTGGCTTTGCATATTACCCGCAGTCGTTGCCGTTAGGGCTGCAATGCCGGCTTCAGGGGCAGCAATCGCGAGCAATACAGAGGCCGCAAGGGCTGCAATGGTTGCTGGAGAACGGCGCGCTTGATCTTCCATACTACGTGCTAAGTGACGTTGGGTTACGTGCGCGATTTCGTGCGCTAATACTGAAGCCAATTCACTTTCAGATTGTGCATGCAGGAATAGACCTGAGTGCAAAGCAACGTAACCACCAAAGAAAGCAAAGGCGTTGATGTTGCGGTCACGGATCATAAAGAACTGGAAAGGTGTCTTTACATCATTTGCGTTCGCGACTAGACGATGGCCAAGCGTATCAATATACAGGTTTAGAACTGGGTCGTTTACGATAGGCTGGCTGCTTCTGATGATGCGCATGTAGGCATCACCATAGATAAGCTCTTGGTCGATAGTGAGTGTGCCGCCAGCAGCGGTACCGATATCTGGTAGCTCCAAACTATTGGTATTCGCCATAGTTGGGGTGCTTAATGTAGCTGCGATGCATAAGCAAGCAATTGAGCGAGCGCGTTTAAACATATTAGTCAGTAATACTCCGTTTCTTCTGACAGTAAGACAAGTGCAATGCAAATTGGTTCTTTATCTGATTTAACCTTTGCCAAGTGCGTGCGCTATCATGAAGGAAGATGAATGAATGATGGCGCGTTTTCAAAAACAGATTACAATACGACCCTTATAATAAGCATCGAGCTCAAGAATGACACCTAATATTCTAGATTTACGCCAAGAGCGCTGTCCAATGGCGCTATTATTAGCCAAGCGTCACAGTGTAAAGTTAGAAGTAGGGCAATCATTGTCAATTTATGTTTCTGATAACAGCTCAATGAAAGATATTGTTACTTTTTTGTCTAAGCAAACCTATGACGTCATCACTGAGGTTTGCTCTAATTACCATCATCTCCTCGTCACTAAAAAGGAATCGCAGTCAGATGCTTGAAATGGTCAATCGTTGGTATAAACGACGTTTCTCTGATCCCCATGCTGTCAGTTTGGTTGCCATCATTCTCTTCGGCTTTATTACGATCTACTTCTTTGGTCACCTAATTGCACCACTCTTGGTTGCGATTGTGTTGGCTTATTTGCTTGAGTGGCCTGTTACCCAACTTCAAAGACTCGGTGTTCCAAGAACGCCCTCGGTGATGTTGGTGATCATGATGTTCTTTAGCGTGATGCTACTTGCGATCTTTGGCTTGGTACCAACCATTTGGGAACAAGTAGGTAACCTAATCAATGACATCCCAAGCATGTATGGCAGTTTACAAAACTTCATTGCAACGATACCTGAACGCTATCCAGAATTAGCCAACCTGCAGATCGTTGAGTCCATTATGTCTAACGCCAAGAATAAAGCGTTAGGTTTTGGTGAAAGTGTTGTCAAAGGCTCTCTTGCTTCTCTTGTGAGCTTAGCGACCTTGGCGGTTTACTTGATTCTTGTACCACTGCTTATCTTCTTCTTGTTAAAAGACAAAGAAGAGATGATCAGAATGGCGAGCGGTGTACTTCCTCGAAATCGTCGTTTAGCGACCAAAGTATGGGAAGAGATGAACCAGCAAATCTCGAACTATATTCGCGGTAAAGTCTTAGAGATTTTAATCGTTGGTGGTGTCAGCTACGTAACCTTCGCGATTCTGGATCTGCGCTATTCAGTCTTGTTGGCTGTCGCGGTTGGTTTCTCGGTACTAATTCCTTATATCGGTGCGGCAGCTGTGACTGTTCCGGTGGCGATCGTTGGTTTGTTCCAATGGGGATTAGAGCCTCAGTTTTACTGGCTGCTTCTCGCTTACGGTATTATCCAAGCGCTAGATGGCAACGTGCTCGTTCCGGTTCTTTTCTCTGAAGCGGTGAACCTGCACCCAGTGGCTATTATTGTTGCCGTGTTAGTGTTTGGTGGACTGTGGGGATTCTGGGGCGTGTTCTTTGCTATCCCGTTGGCAACGTTAGTTAAGGCGGTTTGGAATGCCTTACCGAGTCACGCATTAGACGATGACCCCGAACATCAAAAGTAATTGATCTTGTTATAGAAAAAGGCCGAACATCCATGATGTTCGGCCTTTTTGCTCTTAGCTTAATGAGTGTTGCTATTGCCTTAGAGAGTGGTGAATCTAAGTCATTAACTCACTCAAATAGCCCTTAAGCTTCTTGATTGAAGTAATCTAGAACCACTTCGTGGTGAGTCTTAGTCTTGAACTTGTTGAAGACGTGTTCAATCTGGCCTTCTTCATCAATTAGGAAGCTAATACGGTGCAGACCATCGTATACTTTACCCATGAATTTCTTCTCGCCCCAAACACCAAACTGTTCAGCAACGCTGTGGTCTTCATCAGATAGCAGGGTGAAGTTTAGAGATTTCTTCTCAACGAAGTTTGGTAGACGTTTTACTGGGTCAACACTCACACCTAGAACAACCACGTTTAGTTCATCAAGCTGTGCTTTGATATCACGCAGGCCTTCCGCTTGCACAATACAACCTGGAGTCATTGCTTTTGGGTAAAAATAGAAAAGTACTTTTTTACCTTTGAAGTCACCAAGAGATACGATATTGCCATCTTGATCTGGAAGAGAAAAAGCAGGTGCTGGAACACCAGCCGTTAGCGTATTCATGACATTTCCTTTTTAAAGACTGTTTTTGATAAAGTTGAGCGAGCCTTGGACTGATAGGCTCTGACACAGCGAATCGAATTCTTCTTGTAGCTGCATCAAGTTACATTCTGATTGCACAGAAGCGGTAATAGAGATATGGAATTGGTCGTTATCGAGTTGAACCTTAGACTTATTGATGGTTCGTGCACTTAACGAATCGAGGCCGATGTTTCGGTCTGCGAAGAACTGGGTAAACTGCTCAGTAAGTCCGATTTTATCGTCTGACTCAACGAACACCTCTACTGTGTAAGAGTTCTCAATAACATCATGAGTTGAGGTTCGCTTCATAATCGTAATCAAGTCGTGCTCTTGTCCAAGCAAGGGCAAGGTGGTTTCAACGCGGGTAATGTTGTTTGCCTTTCCAGACAGCAGCATGATAAGCGTAAATTCTTCGCCAAACAGGGCGATACGGCTATCAATAATGTTACAGCCTGATTGGGTGACTAAATGAACCACTTGGTTGCATACACCTGGGCGATCAGTGCCCACAGCTGTGATTACTAGATGTTGAGTCATAAAATCACGTCTCTTTATATTCCATTGATTCACGCATGTTAGCACAGTTAGCTCGTGGAATAAGCGTGCGGGCGGGGCTTTTTATGAGCGACCTTGCTTCGAACATGCAACCAATGATAAGAATATCGAGCGCGTTAAAAAATGAGATAGAGCGATGAGAGCACAGCTTACTTGTTACTGACATCCAGTGATGTGCTATCCGCTAGATTGAGTGCAGGTTACCCAAATTTTAGGTAGAACGCCGTTAGAAGTCGTTTTACCTCAAACATACGACAATATTTAATGCAGATGTTGCCGGTAAGCCACTTTAATGTCTTGTGTTTATTGATTGGCTTACAGTAACATGCAAAAAGAATAAATTAAGGGAGATAGACATGTTTTCAGGAAGTATCGTTGCGCTAGTTACGCCATTTAATACAGATGGTGAAGTGGATTTCGACAGCCTTAAAAAGTTAGTTGAGCACCATATTGCTGCAGGTAGTGATGGTCTGGTTGCGGTTGGCACAACAGGTGAGTCTTCAACACTCACTATTGAAGAGCATGTCAAAGTCGTCAATAAGATCGTTGAATTTGCTGATGGTCGTATTCCCGTTATCGCTGGTACAGGTGCAAATGCAACTCACGAATCTGTTCTATTCAGCCGTTTGTTGAATGGTTCTGGTATTGCTGGTTGCCTGAGTGTAACGCCTTACTACAACAAACCGACTCAAGAAGGTTTGTACCAACACTACAAAGCGATTGCTGAAGTCAGTGACGTTCCACAAATCCTATACAATGTTCCAGGTCGTACTGCGGTAGACTTGCTTCCAGAAACGGTTGCTCGCCTTGCTGAGATCGAAAACATCGTTGCACTTAAAGATGCGACGGGTGATCTCGACAGAATTGCAATTCACCGTGAACTTTGTGGCGAAGACTTTATCTTACTAAGTGGTGATGACTTAACAGGTCTAGAATTTGTTAAGCGTGGTGGCGATGGCGTGATTTCTGTAACGAATAATGTTGCAGCCGCTGATATGGCAACCATGTTCAAGCTAGCGAAAGAAGGTAAGTTTGAAGAAGCAGAAGCGATCAATGAGCGTTTGATGCCTCTACATAAGAATTTGTTCGTTGAGTCTAACCCTATTCCCGTAAAATGGGCGGTTCATAAAATGGGTCTGATTGCTGAAGGTGGCTTACGTCTACCGCTGACTGAACTGTCAGAGCCAGCTCAACCTGTTGTTGCTCAAGCAATGACTGAAGCGTGCATTTACTAAAACGTATGAAGTGATGCCGAAGCGAACCTTCGGCATTTAGGAGTATAAATGAAGTATTCTCACCAGCTAGTGATTGGGTCACTGGCTGTTTTCGTTCTTACAGCATGTTCTGGCAGCCCGACTCAACGTCGCCAAGCCAAAGATGATTTCGAATACTTAGAAACACCTGAGTTTTCACAATGGCAGTTGCCTGAAGATGCTCAGCCTCAGTTCTACCCAAATTTTGACATCCCAAGCGGTGAATTCAGTGGTGGTACAGGTCGTGAAGTGGATATTCGTCCACCGCAACAGGTTCTTGAACTGATCCCGGGTGCTCGTGCTGAGCGTCAAAACGGTGAAGTGACACTATGGCTTCTTCGTGCTGAAGAGGCTGACCGCGTGTGGCAAACGGCTGTAGATATGCTGGCTCAGCGTGGCATTGGTATTCGTGAGCAATCAGAGAATGAGATTGAGACCGATTGGGTAACTTGGGTTTCTGAAGATGAAGACGTAGAGATTGGCAGCCGCTACTCTATCTCTCGTTTCCAAGCAAACAACCGTCATGGCTTCAAGATTAATCTGATTGATTGGCGTGAAGGTACTGAAGAGAAACCAGTAACGGCAACCAATAAAGAGCGTTACAACGCGTTCCTGACCAACCTAGTTATGGCTAAGTACGATGAAAACCTTCGTGCTGAAGCGGCGCTGAAAGCGCAAGAGTTGGTGAAGCGCATTCCAATTTCAATGGGTGCTGACCGTAGTGGTTTCCCTGTGATTATTGCTCGTACGCCATACAATGTATTCTGGCAGCGTCTGCCTAACTTGTTGCCTGAAATGGGCTTTGAGCTTGAAGAACGCAATCAATCTCAGGGTACGGTGAAGGCGAAGTACGCAGCACCAGATGATGAGTTCTGGGAAGAAATTGGCCTACAGCCTATCGACTTAGCGCCAGGCACTTACAACTTCCTATTTGGTGATCTTGGCAACCGTACGTCAATCAACGTAACGGATGCATCAGGTAAGCCAGTAGAAGAAGAGCTGCTTAAATCAATGGTTCCGGTACTGGCGCATATTGCTGACCAAACCAAAGATGACAAAGAAGCGAAAGCTGAGTAGTTGCACTTAAGCCGTCACAGAGCTGAGTTAAATCAGCCTTGTGATTAGCTCAAGCAAATAAAAAAGAGGACACACTGTGTCCTCTTTTTTTGTATTCGTTGTCATCAGGCTATATTAGTCAATCAAGCTGATTAGCCAAAGAAAAAAACTATGCGTCTTTATTGTCTTTGGATTCTTCTTTTTCAGCTTTCTCTTGGTTAAGTTTATCCAAGCGATTGAGCTTATCTAAGTCTCGCTCAGTTTTACCACGTCCCGTCAGATCCATATTGGCGGTCTGTTTGAGCGCTGCGATGTTGCCCACCACAACGCTAACCACGATGATGATGATAACCCAAGGGTTTGTAAGCCACTCCAACATAAGCGCTCCTAATGACTGATATTCGCTACGAAGCGTGCATAGATCTCGTCTAGCTGCTCCATAATAATCTCATACCCTAATATTGGCTTAGATTGGAGTTGCTTGCCAAGTAAAGTCGGAGATAACTGTGATAAACACGACTCCGATACTTTGCGATGGCTGATATGCCATGGTTCGACCGCCACACCGCCGAGGTCTTCGCTATAAGGGAAAAAGAACCCAAATTGCGAAGCGTGAACAGATAACCATTGGTAAAACGCTTGCTGGTGGCCAGTAAGGTATTCCCATGGCTCTAATTGCAGCTGTGTACCTTCAGGTAAGTCGTTTCGAGCAAAGACATCAAAGTCACAACCCCAATGATGACGGCTCGCTCCGGGAAGGGCAGACCACCTCAGGATTGCCGACAATTTCTGATGTTCACTGAGTGTTGAAGCATCAAGGGGTTGGCTATCTGAATCTAATATTGGCGCTTCACCAGAAAACTTACGGTTCCAAATCAGAGATTGCCTTGCGTAGTCGCGAAAGCCACTGGCAATCTCCATTTTGAAACCAGCAAGTTGAGCAGCTTCAATCAAATTGTTTAGGTCATCTTTGACCTCACTGTGAACCAAGAAGGTTTTGCTGCCAATGAGGCTAGGTTCTAGATGAGAATCTGATTGTCCGGTTAGCTGCTCTGGTGTCATAACGTGTCTCACAATAATTAGATGCTATGAATCGTTGATGAAAGACTATTTAGCGAACAGGTTCACTAATGTTCTTTCGTACATGTCAGTTAGCTTCTCTAAATCCGCCACTGTCACGCATTCGTTAACCTTGTGAATGGTCGCATTCACAGGGCCTAGTTCTACCACTTGTCCTTTCATTCGAGCAATAAAGCGTCCGTCAGATGTACCACCTGTGGTAAGCAGCGCAGGCTTAACATCATTTACATGACCGACAGCATCGACAATAGCATCAAGCAATGAACCAGCGTCTGTTAAGAACGGGTCGCCATTGAAGGTCCATTTCAGATCGTATTCGAAGTCGTACTTATCGAGCGTCGTTGTGATTCGCTCAACGATGATGTCGTTGCTTAACTCTGTGCTAAAACGCAGGTTAAACTGAACATTAAACTCACCAGGAATCACATTTGAAGCCCCCGTTCCTGCGCTTACATTTGGGATTTGGAAACTGGTTGGTGGGAAGTAATCATTACCTTTGTCCCACTCAGTCGTTGCCAACTCGTTGATTGCAAGCAGAGAGCTGTGTACCGGGTTATTCGCAAGGTGAGGGTAGGCAACGTGACCTTGTGTACCTTTAATCGTTAGGTCACCAGTGATAGAGCCACGACGGCCGTTCTTAACGACATCACCCACGAACTCAGTGCTCGATGGTTCACCAACGATACACATATCGATGTTTTCACCACGTGCCATTAATGCTTCAACAACACGTACTGTACCGTTGATGAAAGGGCCTTCTTCATCTGAAGTGATCAAGAAACCGATTGAGCCTGTGTGGTCTGGGTGTTTGGCAATGAACTGCTCGACGGCAACAATCATTGAAGCCAGAGAGCCTTTCATATCAGCAGCGCCACGGCCATGTAGGAAACCGTCTACGATAGTCGGTTCGAATGGCTTAGTGTTCCACTGTTCGATTGGGCCTGCAGGTACCACATCAGTGTGACCAGCAAAAGCAAACAGAGGCGCTTCAGTACCACGACGAGCCCAGAAGTTGGTAGTATCTTCAAATACCATCACTTCGATTTCAAAACCGAGTGCTTTTAAGCGTTCAATCATCAGGTCTTGGCAGCCTGCATCTTCTGGTGTTACCGATTGGCGGCTGATTAGGTCTTTTGCCAGAGCCAAAGTTGGGCTATCTGTCATCCTTGAATTCCTTGTTTAAATAAAACGTCTAGTCATTAATTTTTAGAAGCTGATTCAATGATCAACGTCCAGTTGTCTGTCTATGTAAATACAACGATCTAAGCAAAAATAGCCGCGTATTGGTCGGCTTTAAATCCGATGTGAAGCTTACCTTCAACTTTTAAGATTGGGCGCTTGATCATGGCAGGTTGTTCAACAAGCAAAGTCACCGCTTTTTCTTCTGTTAGGGTGTCTTTCTGTTCTTGAGAAAGTTGGCGATAAGTCGTACCACGTTTGTTTAGCACAAGCTCCCAACCTAGCTCAGAGCAGAAGCTTGTTACTAGCTCTTCTGTGATGCCTTGTTTGCGATAATCGTGAAATTCGAACTCGATACCTTCAGCTTCGAGCCATTTCTTTGCTTTTTTAATGGTGTCGCAATTTGGGATACCAAACATGGTGATAGTCATTATTCTTCCTTTGAGTGATTTTATTTCATTGTTATGAGTTGAATCCTATCAGGAAGCAGCAACTCAGACAAAATAGAGTGATGAATATTTCATAGAGTGAAAAAAAAGCGTAAGAAAATGTCACTATTGGAGACTTATTGATCAGCCTCAACATGTTGTCAGCGAAAAAAGAAATAATTGAGCTGCACATATATAGGAGGTGTCAATGGAGTTGAGTCCTGTTTTTGCAAGGCGGCTATATTTAGCATTGTTAGTGGAAAGCCTTGATAGGCCAAATGTGCCTAAACTCATCGAAAAAACGGGGTGGCCTCGTCGTACTATTCAAGATGTACTCAAGGCGTTACCGGGGATCGGTATTGAACTTATGTTTGTTCAAGATGGGCGACGTCATAATGATGGCTATTACCAGTTATCCGACTGGGGGCCATTTGACAGTCAATGGGTTATCCAGCGTAAAGGCGATATAGCAACAAGCCTTGGATTTAGTGCATAAGCCAGCGAAAGCTGGCTTTCTTTTTTTTGAATAGAAATAGTAGGGAGTATCTCGCTCATTTGAGTGGTGAGCTACCTCATTACGTTTCTATTTACTTACACAGATAGACAGTTCCCAGCATAGTCACGGAAGTGGAAAAATCTTGGGGAAGTGTGAATATCACGGTATCTGCGCCGAGCTCAATCGTATTCGACTTGAGTTCATTCATGGCGCCTTGAATCAATGTGTCATTCGGGTAAAACAGGTAGCTGTACCAATGGCCTTCGCTGCCAGTGACTTCCCCTTTATACTCGCATTGCTCGATATTAATCACACCGTGGTAATCCATTTGCACTTTGTCAGCTTCGCTATGAGGTATTGATGTTGGTGTCGTGCAACCTAACAATGCACCACTCATAGCGAAAGCGATTAATTCCTTTTTCATACGATTACCCTGTTATTTCATCAAATAAATTGCGAAGCCTATCCAGCTAACGACCAGTAGTAGCCACGGTAATTTGCTGCCGTGATTTGATGTTGTTGCAACACTCGTGTCGACATTCTGTTCTTGGTCTTGATTAGTCTGTTGAGTTTGTTTCTCTTTCTGTACTCGCTTTTTTGCTTTGTCGGCTTGGCGACTGCGCTCTTTTTGCTGTTTCTTGTACAGTGCGATGCCTTTCTCGATACCTTGAGCAATCAACTTAGTTTGTTCTTTGGTTTGAGCTGGCTTTTGAGTCGCTTTGGCTATCTTCAGTGCTTCTTGTTGAGATTCAACAGACGGTGTATTAGTTTTCTTTTTCATACTGAGTTCGATAATTAAAACGGATTGGCTACTAAGATAACGCAAAGCTAGTTAAGTATGAATGATTTGCGTTAAAGTGTTAGTTTGAAAATAACTGAAAGTGAGATTTGTGCGGTACTCCATAGAACAATACGATAAGCACGGCTTTTTAAAAGCCCCAATCCTATTATGGTTAGGTTGGCTGTTTCTGGCGAAAGCTTTGGTTGTTTTCATTGTCGCAGGAGCAAGCCGAGAGTCGGGCACTGACATACTCGAAATTATCTATCCAGATCATCAAATGTTTTATGTCGGGATCGCGTTGAGTGTGCCTAGCTTGCTACTGATGTGGCTATTTGGGCTAAGATCGCCAGATAGAAAACGCCTCAATAAAGTCGTGTCTTGGGGGCGTTGGGTCACCATGACGGCTATCTTGGCGCAGGGCTCCCATACAATTTATTTAATCTATTTGGATAATGGATGGTTCAGCTGGTCCAATGGCATTACTTTATTGCTGCTTTTATGGTTATCGCTTTACCTGACCAATAGCCATGCTGCTAGGGACTGCTTTAAAGTGGTTGAGCACGAAGACTGATTCTCATCAAAACATTTGTCCCATTCCCAATTATACTTAGAAGCTAAAAAATGAAAGGATTAATCTATGCTTAACATCTCAAATGAGCAGCCTAAAATTCAAAGCGCTATCTTGCCAGAAGCTGGGCCTTTCGCTCTTTATGTTCAACTGAAAGTGAATGCTAACGCTGCTAATGTTTTAGCGGAACTTCAAAAGCTTCCGAGTTTAATCGACGAACTAAACCAAACTCAACCTGATGCGAACTTAACGGCATCGGTTGCGTTCTCAAAAGCTTTTTGGGATAAGTTCGAGCAAGCAGCGCCCGCTGATTTGATTGACTTCCCTGCGCTGGGTGAAGGTGATATCACTGCACCGAGCACATTGTCTGATGTTCTGATTCACTGTCATTCAAATCGACATGATCTGCACTTCTTTATCCTACGCAAATTACTATCTGAAGTCGCTGCGGACGTTGAAGTCGTTGATGAAACCTACGGTTACCGATTCCTCGATTCTCGTGATATGACAGACTTTGTTGATGGCACTGAAAACCCGAAAGATGCACAACGTGCTGAAGTCGCTATTGTGCCTGAGGGTGAATTCGCTGGTGGTAGTTATGTAATGGTGCAGCGTTTTGTGCACAACCTGCCAGCTTGGAATCGTTTGAATGTATCGGCACAAGAGAAAGTGATTGGCCGAACTAAACCTGATTCAATTGAGTTAGATGATGTTCCTGCGGCGTCTCACGTTGGCCGTGTGGATATCAAAGAAGAAGGCAAGGGGCTTAAGATTGTTCGCCACAGCCTACCTTACGGTACTGCTACGGGCGATCACGGCTTACTGTTCATTGCTTACTGTAACGTTCGTCATAACTTCGATGCGATGTTAGAGAGCATGTACGGCGCAACAGATGGCAAAACAGACCAACTGCTTCGCTTTACCAAAGCAGTGACTGGCGCTTACTACTTTGCACCTTCAACTGACTTGTTGAGTGCATTAACGATTAAGTAAATCACCTCATCTGCAGCAAAGAAAGGGAGCCTCAGGGCTCCTTTTTTATTAAAGCTTTATATGAACTGGTCGATATAAGAGCAATCGTGAGTTTTATTCATCTTTTTGTAAGCGAAGGTCTATGGCTATAACTGTTAATACGAATGTCTCGGCGTTAGTGGCTCAGAGAAATCTCTCTAATGCTAATAACATGCTGAATCAATCTTTGGAGCGCTTAGCTTCAGGGATCCGTATTAATAGTGCAAAAGACGATGCGGCTGGCTTACAGATCTCAAATCGATTAGAAGCACAGATGAGTGGCATTGATGTTGCTGTTCGAAATGCTAACGACGGTATCTCCATTATGCAGACTGCAGAAGGAGCGATGAATGAAACTACTAATATCATGCAGCGCATGCGAGACTTATCTCTACAAGCGAGTAACGGCTCGAATAGTTCATCGGAACGAATCGCTATTCAAGAAGAAGTCACCGCCTTAAATGACGAGCTGAATCGTATTGCAGAGACCACTTCATTTGGGGGTAAAAAGCTCCTTAACGGCAGTTTTGGGCACACCTCGTTTCAAATCGGCGGCAGTTCGGGCGAAGCGGTGCAGATTGGTTTGAAAAGCATGCGTACTGATGACATCAACATGGGCGGCTTTAGCTATGTTGCTAATGGCAAGGCCAGTGATTCATGGGAAGTGAAATCAAACCAGAATGATATGACGATGTCGTTTACTGATCGTTTTGGTCAGCCACAAGAAATCACCATCAACGCGAAAGCGGGCGATGATATTGAAGAGTTAGCGACTTACATTAATGGTCAAACGGATCTCGTATCGGCTTCTGTTAATGATGACGGACAGCTTCAGATTTATATGTCTGGTGAAGATACCGCGGGCACGATCTCTTTTTCAGGTTCGTTAGCAAGTGAACTTTCGATGTCGGCGGGTTATTACGAATCAGTCGATGACATTAATGTAACGGATGTGGGTGGTGCTCAGCGTGCCGTCTCTATTTTGGATACGGCGATGAAGTATGTCGATAGCCATCGCTCTGAATTAGGGGCAATGCAAAACCGCTTTGATCATGCCATTAATAATCTTGAAAACGTTCACGAGAATTTGGCGACATCAAACAGTCGAATCAAAGATACCGACTACGCCAAAGAAACCACTCAAATGCTCAAGCAACAAATACTGCAGCAAGTGAGCACAACGATACTCGCTCAAGCCAAGCAAGCGCCGAATCTAGCTTTAACGTTATTAGGTTAATGAATTACCTCGAATCTTATAAAGGCATTTCAGCTTAGCTAGTGCTTTTTGGCGAATAAAAACACAATTTCTCACTCGACAGACTTCCCGGCAACTTTAGCGATTTTCTCATCTTTTTTCGATAATTTTACGACCAGTCACGCTTTATTCTGTTTTACCGCTATTTCTTTAATTTTGTTGTTTTTTTCCTAAAGGTTTCGCCAGTCACGCCGTTATTAAAAGTAACTTAGAGATAACTACTTGGTTTTCCGAGACGTCGGAAACCGCTATACCGGAAAATCAATTGGAGAAGTCACCATGGCAGTGAATGTAAATACAAACGTTTCAGCGATGACAGCGCAACGTTACCTAAACAACGCAAACAGCGCACAACAAACATCAATGGAGCGTCTAGCTTCAGGCTCAAAAATCAACAGCGCAAAAGATGACGCTGCGGGCCTACAAATCTCGAACCGTTTGAACGTTCAAAGTCGTGGTCTTGATGTTGCTGTACGTAACGCGAACGACGGTATCTCAATTGCACAAACAGCTGAAGGTGCAATGAACGAGACGACTAACATCCTGCAACGTATGCGTGATTTGTCTCTACAATCTTCAAACGGCTCAAACTCAAAATCTGAGCGTGTAGCGATTCAAGAAGAAGTAACAGCACTGAACGACGAACTGAACCGTATCGCGGAAACGACGTCTTTTGGTGGCAACAAGTTACTTAACGGTACTCACGGTACTAAATCATTCCAAATCGGTGCGGACAACGGTGAAGCGGTAATGCTTCAACTGAAAGACATGCGTTCTGATAACGCTCAGATGGGTGGTAAGAGCTACCAAACTGAGAACGCGAAAGATAAAGACTGGAACGTTCAAGCGGGTTCTAACGACCTGAAACTATCGTTCACCGACAACTTCGGCCAAGCGCAAGAAATCGACATCAACGCAAAAGCGGGTGACGATATCGAAGAGCTAGCAACGTACATCAACGGTCAACAAGACTCTGTGAAAGCGTCTGTAACTGAAGATGGCAAGCTACAAATGTTTACTGGTAACAACAAAGTTGAAGGCGAAGTAGCATTCTCAGGCAGCTTGGCTGGCGAACTAGGCATGCAACCTGGTAAAGACGTAACCGTTGATACTATTGACGTAACATCAGTTGGCGGCGCACAAGAGTCTGTAGCTGTTATCGATGCGGCACTTAAGTATGTAGATAGCCACCGTGCTGAGTTAGGTGCTTTCCAAAACCGTTTCGATCACGCTATCAGCAACTTAGACAACATTAACGAAAACGTTAACGCGTCTAAGAGTCGTATTAAAGATACCGACTTCGCGAAAGAAACGACTCAGATGACTAAGTCTCAGATCCTTTCTCAAGCTTCAAGCTCGATTCTTGCTCAAGCGAAGCAAGCGCCGAACTCGGCACTTAGCCTACTAGGTTAATCGATTAAAAAGCCACGTTGACTATAAGCGCTGTTGATCATAAGCGTTAACGTTAGGCTTCCACAAATTAGCTCGTGGTGAGAGATGAGCGCTAAACAGACCCAGCTTCGGCTGGGTTTTTTATTGCCTGTTATTTGGTGAGCGAAGGACTCGGGAAATAGTAGAGTTGATGATCAGGAGTAAAAGCGTGATTCCCTATCACGTTCGTGCCTCACTGTAGGGAATGACGGCTATAGGGTGGTATTGATCCATTGTTTACCTGAATCGAAGTCTTTAGTCGTCATCTCAGAATCGAGTAGAACGAGATATCAGAGATCTAGCTTTACGAGGAAGGTGTTTTAAAACTATTGTCGACGGGGCAGGTAATGACGAGTGCTCTACAGGTCAGTAAGGATATATACGTCATTCCAGAACCGAGTAGAACGAGGTATCAGGAATCTGCTTTTGGTCTAGAAGTAAGTCAGATGTTAGGCTCTTGTTGTAGTCGACAGACAATAAGCTAGATAAAGCTGATAACCTAGAGCATAGATGAGGAATCAATGATGATTGCTATCTCAGAATCGAGCGAAATGAGATACCAAAGAACCGGCGCTTGTCGAAAGTCATACCGCGTGCTCTAACGCATGGGATCTGCGCTTATGGTGGCGTTTAACATGGTTTAATAACAAAGTAGGGTTATGTTGGTAATTAAGAATTGGGTATTACTGTGGCTTATTGAGGGATTGTTTACAGCAAGGTGAGGAGTAGTAATCAGAAATGTTGTTTGAGGAACTCGAGCAATATAACAGGCACAAAAAACGCCACCCTTAGGTAGCGTTTTAATTAAAGCATATAAGTAATCGAAATTACTTAGTTACTTTAAGAACTGGAGTTTCGCCAACAGTTACAGAACCAGAAAGCTTGTTCAGCTCCTTGATTTCGTCCATGTTAGAGATAACAACTGGAGTAAGCGTAGATTTCGCTTTCTCTTCTAGAAGCGCTAGGTCGAAAGTGATGATAGTGTCACCAGCTTTAACAGATTGACCTTCTTCAGCTACACGAGTGAAGCCTTCGCCTTTAAGCTCAACAGTATCGATACCGAAGTGAACGAAAAGCTCAACACCGTCGTCAGACTCGATAGAGAATGCGTGGTTAGTTTCGAAGATCTTACCGATAGTACCGTTAACTGGAGCTACCATTTTGTCGCCAGCTGGTTTGATAGCGATGCCGTCACCAACGATTTTTTCAGCGAAAACTACATCTGGCACGTCTTCGATGTTTACGATTTCACCAGAAAGAGGTGCGATGATTTCGATTGCACCAGCATCAGCGCTGTCATCAGATACAAGCTTTTTCAGTTTGTCAAACAGACCCATTGTGTCATGCTCCTAACGTTTAGTTTTATTCTGTAGAATATACTATACCAATCTAACAAATTAGACGACTATTTTTAGCCGTCTAACTTTATTAAGCATTTGGCGATTACTGAGTTTTCTCAGCGATGAATTTTTCTACGCAAGCTTCAATTTCTGCAGCTGTAGGTAGAGATAGTGCTTCGTCAGCCATAGCTTTAACTTCAGCGAAGTTAGAGTTACGGATTACTTTCTTCACTTTAGGGATAGAGATGCCGCTCATAGAGAACTCATCTAGACCCATACCAAGAAGAAGTAGCGTTGCACGTTCATCACCAGCAAGCTCACCACACATACCAGTCCACTTACCTTCAGCGTGTGATGCGTCGATCACTTGCTTGATTACTGTAAGAACAGCAGGAGATAGTGGGTTGTATAGGTGAGAAATCATTTCGTTACCACGGTCTACCGCAAGAGTGTATTGCGTTAGGTCGTTAGTACCGATAGAGAAGAAAGATACTTCTTTCGCTAGGTGGTGTGCGATTGCAGCTGCTGCTGGAGTCTCAACCATTACGCCGATTTCGATTTCTTCATCGAAAGCTAGGCCTTCAGCGCGAAGTTCAACTTTGTACTCTTCGATTGCTTTTTTCAGTTCACGGATCTCTTCAACAGAAATGATCATTGGGAACATGATACGTAGTTTACCGTGTGCAGATGCGCGTAGGATACCACGTAGTTGGTCACGTAGGATTTCACGACGATCCAAGCTGATACGTACTGCACGCCAGCCTAGGAAAGGGTTCATCTCTTGTGGAAGGTCCATGTATGGTAGGTCTTTATCGCCACCGATATCCATAGTACGGATAATCACTGACTCGCCTTCCATTGCTTCAGCTACTTCTTTGTAAGCAACGTATTGCTCTTCTTCAGTAGGAAGCGCGTCACGGTCCATAAATAGGAACTCAGTACGGTACAGACCAACGCCTTCACCGCCGTTACGCAGGATACCGTCACAGTCTTTTACTGTACCGATGTTGCCACAAACTTCTACACGGTGACCGTCTAGAGTTTCAGCATGTAAATCTTTTAGTTTTGCTAGTTCAACCGCTTCTGCTTCGAAATCTTCTTTGATTTTCTTCGCTTCTGCTAATTCAGCATCTGAAGGGTTGATGATGATCTTGTTGCTCATCGCGTCTAGCACAAGCATGTCGCCGTTCTTAACTTGCTTAGTGATATCGTTAGTACCAACGATAGCTGGAAGCTCAAGAGAACGTGCCATGATTGAAGTATGAGATGTACGACCGCCGATGTCACAAGCGAAACCAAGAACGTAGTCTAGGTTGATTTGTGCAGTTTCAGATGGCGTTAGGTCGTAAGCAACTAGGATAACTTCTTCATTGATATCTGCTAGAGATACAATGTTGATGCCTAGAGCATTTTTAACGAAACGAGTACCGATATCACGGATATCAGTTGCACGTTCTTTTAGGTACTCATCATCAAGAGACTCTAGTGCAACAGCTTGCTCTTCGATCACAGTGTGGATCGCGTTGTCTGCGTGCATTTTGTCTTTCTTGATGAGTGCTAAAATCTCTTCTTCTAGCTCTTCATCTTCAAGCAGCATGATGTGGCCTTCAAAGATTGCTTCTTTTTCTTCGCCAAAAGTTTCAAGTGCTTTTTGCTTAACAACTTCAAGTTGCTGAGAAGATTTGTTACGAGCGTCAAAGAAACGCTGTACTTCTGCTTCAACTTGGTCGTCAGAGATAGATTGAGTGTTTAGGACAATTTCATCTTCTTGAAGTAGTAGTGCTTTACCGAAAGCAATACCAGGAGATGCTAGGATGCCTGAAATCATAGCCTTACCTTAGTTGTTCAACTGTAAACGGGAGAGTGTGTGACTTTAAGTCGTCGACTAATGTCGCGCTTATTCCTATCTATTTCGAACAAAGCCACTTTGCTATGCAAAATGGCTTTGAAAGAAGGAGACCGTATTAGTGTAGTTGATCCATAAGAGCAACTAGGTGGTCTACTGCTTGCTGAGCTTGAGGACCTTCAGCTGAAATAGTAACGTTAGTACCTTTTACTAGGCCTAAAGTTTGTAGTTTGAACAGGCTTTTCGCGCTAGCGCTTTTGCCGTTAGAAGTCACTGTGATGTCAGCGTCGAAAGATTTTGCTTCTTTAACGAACTGTGCAGCTGGACGAGTGTGAAGACCGTTTTCTGCTGTGATTTCTACTTGCTTCTCGTACATTTTATATACCCCAATTAATTTATTTTTTGTAAGTTTGTAACCAGATTAGCTTAACTGCTTTAGCCCAAATGCGCTAGAGGCTAGTACGCCATGTTCGTGTTAGAACTTAGACTGGTTATAAATTTTTATCCAGCCATGGTCGTCTTTTGTTGAGTACTCATGACTTTCAGAATTTGTTTATTGCTTCTTTTATTTTGAAGCGAAAAATAAAACAGACCCGATATTACCAAAGGTGGGGCAGGGATCAACAAAAAAGCCCCTAAACGGGGCTTTTTTGGACGAAAAATTGATTTGACCACATATTATTGTTGGTTCTCTTTTTCCGTAAAGATGCCAGCAAATAGGGCTGTGCTTAGGTAACGTTCACCAGAACTTGGCAGTACAGTAACGATAGTTTTTCCTGCAAATTCAGGTAGTTCGGCGATTCTGTTCGCTGCTACTACTGCCGCGCCAGATGAGATACCAGCAAGAATACCTTCTTCTTTCATTAAGCGTTGAGCCATCTCGATCGCTTCTTCAGAAGTTACCGATTCAACACGGTCAATAATCTCTAAATCTAGGTTTCCAGGGATGAAACCTGCGCCGATACCTTGAATTTTGTGTGGCGCTGGTTTGATTTCTTCGCCTGCAAGTGCCTGTGCAATCACTGGAGACTCTGCGGGTTCAACCGCTACTGAAGTGATCGCTTTGCCTTTTTCACCTTTAATGTAACGACTTGTACCTGTGATAGTACCGCCTGTACCTACACCCGCGACAAACACATCGATTTCGCCGTCTGTTGCTTCCCAAATTTCAGGACCAGTCGTCTGCTCGTGAATCTGTGGGTTGGCTGGGTTGTTGAACTGTTGTAGTAGTAGGTACTTGTCTGGGTCTGAAGCAACAATCTCTTCTGCTTTAGCAATCGCGCCATTCATACCTTTTGGTGCTTCAGTTAGCACTAGGTTTGCGCCAAGCGCTTTAAGCAACTTACGACGTTCTAGGCTCATTGATTCAGGCATAGTGAGCGTTAGTTTGTAACCGCGTGCTGCTGCTACGAATGCAAGTGCAACACCTGTGTTACCACTGGTAGGCTCAACTAGCTCGATACCTGGCTTAAGCGTACCTGCTTTTTCTGCTTCCCAGATCATGTTTGAACCGATACGACACTTAACACTGAAGCTTGGGTTACGAGCTTCGATCTTAGCTAGGACGTTACCTTTGCTTACTTTGTTAAGGCGGACTAGAGGTGTGTTACCAATCGTTAGGGTGTTGTCTTCGTAGATCTTGCTCATGCGATATTCCTTCATTTAATGACAGAACTAAACGTAGTATATCAATCACTTTACCGTCTAGTGTCTTACGATGTTTATTCAGCTTGAATTTAGATTAAACAAGTTGAAAAAAAGGTAAAAGGATTAAAAAGTTATATCATATAGATATGTAGCAGAATTCACGCCTATCTTTATTGAAATCAGAACTTCAAAAAGATAGGCGAAGCTAGGAAGTATAGGCAGGGTTATAGACGAGAGCGCAGAGCTTGGTCTTTAAACTCAGCAACCCACATTGCCGTCGCGCCGCAAACGGCAACGGGCATTACGATCAGGTTTAGAATTGGAATTGTGGTGAACACAGAAACAAGCGCACCAAAGCTGTAGCTCTTGCCTTGTTTTTGTTTCAAATTGTTTCTCATGTCATCAAACTTGATTTTATGGTTATCGAACGGGTAGTCAGCATATTGAATCGCTAACATCCATGCTGTGAAGATGAACCATAAAAACGGTGCAACGGTTTGCCCTAGTGCTGGAATTAACAAAAGTAGGAATAAACCGATCGCTTTTGGCAGAATGTAGACAAGCTTGCGCCATTCTCTCGCTAATATACGTGGGGTATCTTTGAGAACATCAAGTAAACCATCGTCATTAACTTTTTTACCACTCAACAACTCTTCAACTTTTTCCGCGAGTAAACCGTTGAATGGTGCGGCAATGAAGTTAGCGAGCGTACTAAAGAAATACGAGAATGTGGCCAAGACGGTTAACACAAGTAATGGCCATAAAATGTATGACAACCACGACAAGAAGTTTGGCAATGCACCAATCCAACCTTCAATCCAAGTGTTTAGGTTGGAGAAGATATAAAACAAGGCACCACCAACGAGTAACACGTTCGCGATAAGTGGCATTAGTACAAACTTACGAATGCTCGGTGATAAAGCGATTTTTATTCCGAAAATAAAATAGCCAAAGCCGGAGCGGGGAACAGATTCAATAGTCATATTTAAATTAGGTCACATGTGAATTTGGTTAAATAGCAAACATGTCTAGTGTACTCGACCGAAATTAAGAAAAAAAGCGTGGTGAAAATCACACCATGTAAGGAACTAATTGTATTAAGTTGTTCTAAAACAGTGGCTACTTTTGATAGAGTAGTGAGATTAGCCAAATTAACCCAACTTAGTGACAGCGTGTTTATAGCTAGTTGACTAAGAAAGCTGAGAGCGAAAAATGCAGGAATTGCGATTTGTACTCATTATTGTTGGCGCATTAGCTATCGCCGCATTATTGTTCCATGGTCTATGGACGAGTAAAAAAGAAGGGAAAGCAAAGTTTGGAGATAAGCCGCTCGGTAAGCTTGATAATGACAGCTTAGATGAAGCAGAAACTATTCCAAACCGTTCATTCGCCCCAGAAGATGATTTTGAGATAATCCGAAAAGAACGTAAAGAGCCGGATTTTGCTATTTCACCCTCTGAGACTGATCCGCTGATCGACTCAGATCCGCTAACAGCGCCACAAGCGAAAGAAGCTTACGAAGATGACATCGAATTAAATGATCTTCCTTCTTTCAGCGTAGAAGACCCAATTAAGGTTGAAAGTGAACCTGAAGTGATTGAGGAAGAGAAGGTCGTTGAACCTGAAGTTCCAAGCTTTGAGTTGACTGACGAGCAAAAAGAAAACCATGCAGGCTTTAAAGAGCAGTACGGTTCGTTTGAAGAACCTTCTGAGACAGTTGATGAGCCACTCGTTCCAAACGAAACGCTTACTCAACGAGAGCCAGTTGTTGCGAAAGAAGTCGTGACTCCACAAAGCGCGCCTGTTGAAGAAGCAAAACCAGATGAAGAACTTGGTTTAGAAGTGATCGTTCTTAATGTTCACTGTGCTGGAGAGCTCCCATTCGTGGGCACTGAGCTTTTCCGCAGCATGGAAAACAACGGTCTAACTTATGGTGAGATGTCTATCTACCACTGCTTTGCACAATCTACAGACGCACCAAAGGTTATTTTCAGCGTAGCAAACATGATGCAGCCAGGAACACTAGAACACGACGATCCTGCTGACTTCACGACTAAAGGCATTTCGTTCTTTATGACGTTGCCTTGTTATGGTCAAGCTGATCAAAACTTCAATGTGATGCTGAGTGCGGCGCAGAAAATTGCCGACGATATGGGTGGAAACGTGTTGGATGAGTCACGCAACTTAATGACACCAAACCGTTTATCTGACTACCGCAAGCAAATCAGAGACTTTATGACGGCATCGAATGCCTAGCCGTATTGTTTAGCCTTGTAAATAATCTATATTTATAGAAAAGGGCTCCTAAGGGAGCCCTTTTTGATATTTCAATCACGACAGAGAATGATATGAAAGAATCGATTCAAGTTACCTTAGAGCAGTTAAGAGAAACTCTGCATTATCACGCCGTTCGTTATTACGTAGAAGATAGCCCTGAGATCCCTGATGTCGAGTACGATCGATTAATGCAGCAATTGCTAAAGATCGAAGAAGAGAACCCTGAGCTAGTGACGGTAGATTCTCCGAGCCAACGCGTTGGTGGTCAGCCTCTCGATGGTTTCACCCAAGTGACTCATGAGATCCCAATGCTTTCTCTGGACAATGCTTTCTCTGATGAAGATTTGGGTGCGTTCAATAAGCGAATGTCTGATAGAGCGCCAACCGCAAACCTCAAGACTTTCTGTTGTGAACCTAAGCTTGATGGCCTTGCAGTTAGCTTGCTCTATGTGAATGGTACTTTAGTTCAGGCTGCGACACGTGGTGACGGTGCGACGGGTGAAAACATCACTGAAAACGTGCGTACGATCAGCTCTATCCCACTTAAGTTACAAGGTGAAGGCTGGCCGCAGCGTATTGAAGTTCGTGGCGAAGTGTTTATGCCCAAAGCGGGTTTCGATAAGTTGAATGAGATGGCGTTGAAGAAAGGCGAGAAAGTCTTTGTTAACCCACGTAATGCCGCTGCAGGTAGCCTGCGTCAGCTTGATTCTCGTATTACTGCGAAACGTCCGCTAGCTTTTTACGCATACAGTGTCGGTGTTGTACAAGGCGCTGAGCTATCAAATAGTCACTACCAACGCTTTTTACAGCTTAAAGGTTGGGGCTTACCTATGTGTCCTGAGACCAAGCAACTAAGCTCTCTTGAAGACGTGAAAGCCTATTACCAAGACATTATGACTCGTCGTGATGCGTTGGCTTACGAGATTGATGGCGTTGTTATCAAAGTCGACGATATCGCGGCTCAAGAAGTGCTTGGCTTTGTTGCACGAGCACCACGTTGGGCAATTGCTTATAAGTTCCCAGCTCAAGAAGAGATTACCCTGCTCAATGATGTTGAGTTTCAGGTGGGCCGTACTGGCGCTATTACGCCGGTTGCTAAACTAGAACCTATCTTCGTAGGCGGCGTGACGGTTAGTAATGCCACCCTTCACAATGCCGATGAGATTGCGCGTTTAGGCGTGAAGGTAGGCGACAGCGTTATTATTCGCCGTGCAGGTGACGTTATTCCGCAAATTGTGGCTGTTGTACAAGATCGTCGCCCTGAAACGGCTAGAGACATTGTTTTCCCTGATGCTTGCCCTGTATGTAACTCTGCAGTAGAACGCGTTGAAGGCGAGGCTGTAGCGCGTTGTACAGGCGGTTTAGTATGTCAGGCGCAGCGTAAAGAAGCGCTTAAGCACTTTGTATCAAGAAAGGCATTGGATGTTGATGGTCTTGGTGTAAAGGTGATAGAGCAGCTTGTAGACCGTGAAATGGTAGAAACGCCTGCTGACTTGTTTAAGCTCAGCGCGGGCGTGATCACAGTTCTTGATCGTATGGGGCCTAAATCGGCGCAAAATGTAGTGAGTGCGCTTAATAAAGCCAAAGACACAACACTGGCACGTTTCCTTTATTCGCTAGGTATTCGCGAAGTGGGTGAAGCAACTGCGATGAACTTAGCTCAACACTTCAAGACGCTGGAGTTGGTTCAAGCCGCAACGCATGAACAATTAGTTGAAGTGTCCGATATTGGTGACATCGTCGCTAGCCATATCACAAGCTTCTTTTCGCAAGAGAAAAACAGAGCGGTAGTCGATCAGCTGATAGAACTTGGCGTTAACTGGCCTGTCATCGAAGAAGCTGCGGATGACCAAGAGCTACCACTAGAAGGTAAGGTAGTTGTGTTAACAGGGTCACTTTCTCAACTGGGTCGAAGTGAAGCCAAAGCGGCGTTACAAGCATTAGGTGCGAAAGTGACGGGTAGTGTATCGAAGAAAACGGACATCTTGTTTGCCGGTGAAGCTGCGGGTTCTAAATTAACTAAAGCACAAGATTTAGGTATCGAAATAAGAACAGAAGAAGATCTAATAGCCCTTATTTCGTAAGTAAATACAGGTAAAAAAAGCTCAAAGGCACTCCTGACAAGGGAGTGCCTTTTTTGTTTCTGATATAAAAATGAGGGCTTTTTAATTGTTGAGAATTTTGTTCCTATACGAACTCTAAAATCAGGACAGTGATGCTGCTCAACATTAGTGAAATACCGTTATAGTTGTATCAAAAATGCGAGTCACTTCTATGTTTATAAGAATTACACCATAATAAGTAGTTGATATATATTGCTTTTATTATTTTTGGTTGTGAGCTTTGCAATTTGTCGATCTGGATCACTAAGTACCTACTAAATTTGCACCAACTCATATTTTTTTAGATGAAAATTAAGTTCTCATTGATCTTTTTGAGGGCGAAGTTAGTCTTAATGCCATGGATGCACACGATGTGCATAACCAGAAAGGAAATAGAGAATTCAGAGTTTAGGGTTCTCAAACAAGAAAAGGTATTTCTCTCTACGGCGGCCAACTTTAGGCGGGAAATATTCAAACAGCTATATCCATTTTTAGGAGTTTTATTCCATGGAAAACAAATTTTTCAAACGTACTCTACTAGGTGCATCCGTTGCACTTTTATCGACAGGCGTAATGGCGAAAGAAGTTGGTATCAACTCTGACTTTAACGTTGACGTCTACGGTGTTGCAGCTATCTCTGTAGTTAACTACAACACTACTGACAACAGAGACGACAGCTCAGGTTACGCTGTAGAGAATGAATCTCGTATCGGCTTCCGTGCTCATAAAGATATGTTTGATGATGTATTAATCACAATGCAAATCGAATCTGGCTACGTAGATAGCACAGACTGGTCTCATGGCGGTGTTTCAGGTGGTGTTCTAGGTTTCCGTGATACTTTCGTTGGTGCTTCTGGCTCTTGGGGTAACCTACGTGTGGGTCGTGTTCTTACGCCACTATACGAAATCGTCGATTGGCCATATTCTAACCCTGGTTTAGGTTCTGTATTCGATTGGGGCGGCATCAACGGTCACTACGATCGTCAATCTAACCAAGTACGTTACGATTCAGCTAAATTTGGTGGTTTCTCTTTTGCAGCTTCTGTTGGTCGTGATGATAACGACAACGGTGGCGGTGCAGCGACACGTGATGCGAACTTCGTTGGCGCAAGCGCTAAGTACAGCTTCGAAAAAATCACGTTTATGGCTGGTGTTGAATCTGGTACCCGCGTAGTTGCTGCTTCTGGTGGTGAGTACGTTACTGCTCAGGAAGAAATTAAAGACAGCGCTGGTAATGTTCTCCATAACCCTGGTGACATCTATAAAACTGATACTGTAGCTGGTTATGATGACGACACATTCGCTTACATCGTTGGCTTCGAAGCTAGTCTACCAGCAGGCTTTGGTATCGCGGCAGCGTTTAAAGGTGAAGAGCTAGACAACGGTATCCGTAAGCAAACACAAGATTCTTACTCTGTTATTGGTCAATACTGGAATGGTCCAATTGGTTTCAAATTGGGTTACGCAGCCAACTTAGAGTCTGAATTGAATGGTCAAAAAGAAGCTGGCTCAGATAGCAGCACTATTTCTGGTCAGTTAATGGCTGTTCATAACGGTTTCGTACCTTACCTACGTGTAGCGGGTCGTACTTTCTATAAAGATGGTGTTGAAGACACAGATATCGTAACTCGTATCGGTCTTGAATACGGTTTCTAAGCTAGAGTTTTCAGCTTAAACTGTTAAATAAAAATCAAAACGCTGGTAAATTTTGTTTACCAGCGTTTTTCCATAGTGAACATAAGGAATTAGTCATAATGAATAAAGTTAGTGTAGTTGTATTATCATTATTTTTGGGAGCTTGTAGTTCACTCGATTCAAAAAGTAATTTTGTAGACTCAGTGGCGGATGTGCAGCCTAAAGGTGGTTACATTCAAGTTACTGGACAATCTTATGTAGCGGAAAACAAAGCGAATGTCGGGGCTGACATCCTGAAATCGTCACTTTATTTTACATATAATAAAGAAGTAACACAGAACTCAGCTCCAGAATCTTCAATCACTATGGATGTGAGTTACTTCCAGAGCTATAAAGAGTACGAAACCGTTAGCTTTTTTGGTAAGACATTAGAGCTAGAAGAGAGACAAGTTCCAAGAGAAAGTTGCAGCGAACATTGTACAAAGACTCAATATATTAAATTCCCATTAAGCGACGCTGATATACAGCAAGCAAGAGAAAAGAACTTAGAGTTTACGCTTGATGGGCAAAACTCAGTTATGAGTACAACTTTCATTGTGCCGAAAGCGTATATCGACACAATTTATAATGGTGCAAATAATCATACGGCTATCGCTGTTGCTCCGGTTGCGGTACCTGTTGCGGCTGTAGTTACTGAAGAACCAAAAGCGTCTCAAGCTCAAGAGATGGTTAATTACTGGTATGGACAAGCGACAAAAGAAGAGCAATCTGCTGTGACGGATTGGGCATTCCAAAACCGTAAGAACGCGACGCCAGCATCACTAGAAGGCTCAAAAGAGATCGAAATGGTTTCATATTGGTTTAATAAGCTAGACAGTGAAGAAAAATCTCAAACTATGATTTGGCTGTTAGAGCAAGAGTAGGCTTCTAACGTAAGTCTCTAGCTATGTTTTTCAACCGCAGTATTGTATAACAACAGTACTGCGGTTTTTCATTTTAGGCTTACAGGTAAGATTGTGAATATTGGTGAAGTAGCGAAACGTGTTGGTACAACAGCGAAATCTATTCGTTTTTACGAAAGTAAAGGCATGATGAGTCCACCGCACCGATCAGAAAATGGTTACAGGCAATATGGCGAGATTCATATAGAACAGTTAGAGTTCGTATTGAGAGCTAAAATGGTTGGTTTCACTCTCGAAGAGTGTAAGTCACTTGTCGAGTTGGCAATGAATCCAAACAGAGAAAGCTACGAAGTAAAGAAGAAGGCCACTCAGAAGTTAGATGAAATAGAGTTGAAGCTTGCGGAGTTAAACAAGATGAAGGCTCAGCTACAATCTTGGGTACATGATTGCCCTGGAGATACTTCAACGGAATGCCCTATCTTGAATAATCTATCTGGCCGCAGTTAGGTTATTCCAGTTCTAAATAATCGTCAGGCAGCAATTACATTACTAGCCTGACTTTAATCACCTATCACAGCACCTTTCCGCCGTAATGTTTGCAGATCAACAGTGGTACATGAGTGACTGCGTTACCATCTGAACACTTAACAATCGGGCCCATGTTTCCGTTACCAGGAGACTGACTGCTCGCGAGAGCGCTTCCGAATGATAAGCTGAAAATTGCGGTTAGAATTATCAAAAAATGTCTCATAAAAACTCCATTAGGTTTATCTCTGATTGAGATAAATGAAAGTATGGACAAGGAAAGGAAAATTTCAAAAATTGGACGGACTTAACATTTTTAATAATTATAAATAAGCGAGAGTAAGGTTAACTATTCATATATATCTTGGGTAAGAAATCTGGCTTTCTTATACCTTTTTAGCTCAATCAAACTTTTTAGCTTTACGAAATAAGAACTTATTTTTTTTTCAATTCAATCTATCGCAATGATAATTCGAATATTATTAAGGTTCAAAAATAGAAAAAGCCTGCATTTATTGAAAATGCAGGTTTCATATAGCTCTTGTTTATAAAGGTTCTATTATTAGAACGATTCCGTCTAAAGCGACAATCTTAATTTCGGTTCCAGATGGAATATCTTGACTGGCCTTTGCTGACCAAGAAGAGTCACCGAACTTAATTCGACAGCCACCTTTCTTTATGTCTTCACTTAAAATAACGGTTTGACCTACTAGTTGTTTTTCTCTTTGGTTTAACTCTCGCCCTGCATCTGACTGCTTGTCATTAGACAGTTGTCTTCTCCACCACAACCAAGTGGTAATCAGAGAGAAGCTTGCAAAGGACAGCCATTGCATCTGCCAACCGATTGGTAGTGCGCCTAATAGGGCACCGACCAACATGGCAGATATGCCTATCCACAAAAAGTAACCAGCGGTTCCAATTAGCTCAAGCGCTAACAATGCTAGACCAAACGCTAACCAATGCCAGTGGTTTACTTGTTCTAGTAATTCGACCATAAGTTAGTCCTTACTACCTTTGTCATTCTTATGTGCAAACATCTCCGCGATACCTGCGACAGAACCCATAAGGCCAGTTGCTTCGAGTGGTAGCATGATGATCTTGCCGTTTTCAGCTTGGCCTATAGATTTCAATGCGTCGGTGTAACCTTGTGCAATAAAGTAATTGACCGCTTGCATGTCACCTTGAGCAATCGCCGTTGATACCATTTCTGTCGCTTTAGCTTCTGCTTCTGCGGCACGCTCACGGGCTTCTGCTTGCAATATTGCCGCTTGCTTTTCACCTTCTGCTTTCAGGATCTCTGATTGCTTGTGACCTTCTGCTTTCAAGATCTCAGCTTGTCGTACACCTTCTGCCTCTAGGATGTCAGCACGTTTATTACGCTCGGCTTTCATCTGGGCATTCATCGCAGCAGTAAGGTCTGCTGGTGGCTGTACGTCTTTAATTTCGATACGGGTGACTTTTACGCCCCAAGGGTTTGTCGCTTCATCAACGATGTTCAGTAGCTTGGTATTGATCATGTCGCGCTGGCTGAGCATCTCATCCAGTTCCATCGAGCCAAGTACAGTACGGATATTGGTGAGGGTTAAGTTACGGATCGCATGTTCAAGGTCATTAACTTCATAAGCTGCTTTAGGCGCGTCGATAACTTGAACAAAACACACCGCATCGATAACTACATTGGCGTTGTCTTTAGAGATGACCTCTTGTGCTGGGATGTCGAGAACACGCTCCATCATGCTGATGCGCTGTCCAACTTTATCAATAAATGGAATGATTAAGTTAAGACCTGGTTTAAGGGTGTGTGTGTATCGCCCGAAGCGTTCAACGGTCCAGTTGTTGCCTTGTGGGACGGTTTTTACGCCAGCGAAGATAAATAACAGTGCGACGGCAGTAAAGACGCCGATAGTAATCAAGGTATCAATAGGCATACAAAATCCTTTGCAAGTTTAAGTTTTTGATAGTTCAGTATTGATACTGGCTCATATTTAAATTCTGAGCAAATTTATAAACGAGAAATGGGCCATAAAATATTGATTTTATGGCCCATTTTATATTCTGTTATTCGATAAACTAATTGATTAAATTGTCAATTTTCGATGTTTAATCTACCGCTTTTTAGGTTTAACTAGTAAAGCAGAGAGTACAGTTGTCGACGGTACTTACTGGCAACTGGGTTACCTTGTCCAAGCGCACTCAAAATGTCCATGAACTCTTTCTTCATGTCACCATCGAGAGCATTAAGATCTTTGGCTAGGAAAGACCATAATAGATCCATAGCTTCTTCACTGCGGTTCACTTGGTGATATTGCAATGCTAATTCAGATGCTGTTTTAGCGTCGCTCGGATTTTGCTGAAGAGCGGCTTCTAATGCTTGTATTTCAGGGCTGTCTGCTGCTTGTTTATGAAGTTCAAGCTTTGCAACTAAGCCTTTGTAGTAGTTGTCTTGGTACTCAAGAGGGATAGTTGCTAGCTGAGTTTCAGCAAGGTCAAATTGTTGCGTTTCTAACAAACACTCTGCGATCGCCAGTTTTACTTCACCTTTATTCGTCAGCTCTGCTGGAAGTTGCTGCATTGCTGCTAGTGCTTGTGTGTGCTCGCCAGCTTGCATTTGCTCAAGCGCTTGGCGTAAAGCCAGTTCATCTTGGCTAGGAAGGTGCTTGCTTAGCATATCGACAATCGCTTCTATGCTTTGAGGGCCACCGAGTCCATCGACTGGCTGACCGTTAACAAACAGTGCAATAGTAGGCAGTGCTTGAACACCAAACTGGCTAGCAATAGCTTGCTCTTGTTCGCAATTGAGCAGGGCTAAGGTGAAGGCACCGTTGTATTGCTGAGTTAAAGTTTGCAGTTGAGGAATGACTTGGGCGCTCTCTTGGCTCATTGGTGCCCAAAAATGGATGAGTACAGGGGTCTGCATCGAACCTTCTAATACTTGACGAAAGTTCTGCTCATTAAGTTCAACAATATGCGGAGATTGCATTTACGTTCCTTGAGGTTTGTTTTGTGGATACGTTGCAAATATGGGGGGATTAGTCGGTAACTTCAAGATCTAACTCGGTTATCTCGGATAAAAATAACCAAAAATAGAAAAACGCTATGCTTCGATGTTGATAGAGTTGTTATCTCAACATGGAAGGCATAGCGTTATCATCGAGGTAGTCAGTGAGGCGTTGCGTGAGATATTCAAAACAGAATAAACAACGTAATAGCCAGACCCACACCTACCCAATTAAGGCGGTTTAAAGTCATGAGATTTCCAGAGTAGAACCA
Organism: Vibrio sp. 1CM23M; assembly: GCF_023161755.1. Classification (NCBI taxonomy): domain Bacteria; kingdom Pseudomonadati; phylum Pseudomonadota; class Gammaproteobacteria; order Vibrionales; family Vibrionaceae; genus Vibrio; species Vibrio sp. 1CM23M. The sequence continues at coordinate 49,288 of NZ_JALNTR010000004.1, read as the reverse complement.
TCAATTGGGAATAATTGATGGGATAGGATAATCATGACATCTTATTGTTACGGAAAAATTACATCGTTACATTAAAGTTTGCGACTCTGCATTCAAAGTTAGTAATTTATGCAGCTTTTCTCAAAATAGGGTCTAGCAAGCGACTCGGTAGGATCCTTTTCAATACCGCGAACACTTTAGTCGGGGTCGTAACTCGGTATCTTAGCTTGGGTTTGTCGGAGGTGAGAGCATGGAATACTGGTTCAATACAACTTTCTGGAGGTAGAACAAAAGCGTTATTCGATGATTCTTTTTCGAGTCGATCTTTTTGTTGTTGGTAAGCGTCTTGGTGAGCGCTGCCAGAAATGTTGATCCATTTATTGAACGCTTTCAGCGCATTGGTTCTAAATTGAGTCTCAATTGGCCCAGGTTGCAGTAATGAGATCTGTATACCACTGCCATGCAGTTCTAATCGTAAGGTATCTGTCCAACCCTCAATCGCGAATTTAGAAGCATTATAAGCACCACGATACTTCATGGCTGCAAAACCTAATACGGAACTGTTTTGTACGATTCGACCTTCGCCACGCTCGCGCATGTGCGGAAGGATCTGACAGACGAGATGATGCCAACCAAAGAAGTTGGTTTCGAATTGTTCTCTGAGCCCTTGGGTCGGTAAGTCTTCTAGCGCACCTGCTTGACCATAAGCACCGTTATTGAATAATCCATACAATCCATTAGGTGCGAGATCAATAGCAAGCTTGGCGCCATGCTCAATACTTTCTTGGTTGGAAAGATCTAATTGAATACAGGTGAGGCCTTCATCTTGAAGGCGTTGAACATCTTGTGGATCACGACAAGATGCAATGACATGAAAACCACGCTTTTGAAGTGCATGAGCACATGTATAGCCAATACCTGTTGAGCAACCGGTAATAAGAATCGACTTGTTCACACTTAATCCTTTATTAGAGTCTCTATCGCTCTAGGGTAAAGAATTAGTCTTGATGTTGTAACAAGTTTTTTAGTGCTGGCTCGATTCTTGAGTAACTAAAGATGAATCCCATCTCAGTTAGTTTCTTCGGCTTGGAGCGAATGCTGTCAAATAGCAAGCAAGATGATTCCCCCATTAGAATCGACATTGCCCATTTCGGCGTGAATAAGAAATGCGGTCGGCCTAATTGTTTCGCTAACGTGCTGCTGAACAGTTTGTTGGTCACAGGGTGAGGGGCACACATATTGAATTCCCCTTGAGCGTGAGGGATAGACAACAAGTGGTTGATGGCTCTCACCATATCGAGAATGTGAATCCATGGCATGTACTGCTCACCTGAACCTAGTGGACCACCGACGCCGAGTTTATAGGGCAATAACATCTTCTTGAGTGCGCCGCCATTCTCGCCGAGTACAACCCCTGTTCGCAGTAGTATCACGCGTGTACTTTCTGATTGTGCTCTCTTGGCTATCTCTTCCCAGTGGGCACAGACTTTATGAGGAAAGCTTTCATCTTCTACTTGCAGTGACTCGTCAAACGGGTGCTGCTGTTGATCGCCATAGTAGCCGACGGCTGAACCGCTAATAAAAGCGTGTGGCGGGTTGCTACTGGCATGAATTAGTTCGACCAGCTTTTCAGTGATGTGCCAGCGACTGTTACAGATCCTCTCTTTTTGCTCTGTACTCCAACGCTTATCGGCAATCGGTTCACCCGCGAGGTTGACCACCACATCAAAGTCATTGAGATCACTGAGCTCATCAAGGGATTGAATGTAATGAAGGTTGTTCTGGTTGAGGTGATTTAGGTTTTGCTTCGCATTTTCAGGACTCCGCGTCAGCAATGTCACGTCGTCAGTGTTCCAACTCTTGACCAATTCAGAGCCAATAAATCCAGTACCACCCGTTAACAATATCTTCATACCAATCTCCCTATTAAACATAATTATAGACATGGCTCGTTTTTAGTCGCCAATCAATACGAAAAAATCACTATAACGATCATAAGGTTTCAATCGTGTGATGCCCAAATTACGCCTTTTTCAATTTACAAAGGAGTGAAATTAAATTCATCAAGTCAGGATGTGTACCGTTATCACACTTATGCACTTTACTCGGATATGTTACCAACTGCGTAATATTTGTCACATAAGCAATGATAAGGATTTGCCATGATTATTATTAATTCATAACCAACGACAAGGAATTGCGATGACGGCGGTGCTTGCTTTGTTTCGGTCCATGTTAGGTAGCATGAGGGATCTATTGCCAATCGTGGCGGTAATCGCTTTCTTCCAGCTTGCTGTCTTACAAGAGCCACTTCCTCATCTTTTATCTATTCTGACTGGCTTAGTGCTCGTCGTTTTTGGACTCACTTTCTTTATCTTTGGCCTTGAAATGGGGCTGTTTCCGATTGGCGAATCGATGGCTCAAGCATTTGCTAGAAAGGGGAGTGTGTTCTGGTTATTGATCTTCGCTTTTTGTTTGGGTTTTGGTACCACCATAGCCGAGCCAGCGTTAACCGCAGTCGCTGCCGAAGCCGCAGAAGTGGCAGCTGAGGGAGGTGTAATCCCCAATACGTTAGATGAAATGGAGCAGTATGCCGATGGCCTGCGCTTTACTGTGGCACTGTCAGTCGGTATCGCTATTTTACTCGGTGTGCTGAGAATCTTAAAAGGTTGGCCAATCCAGTACATGATCATCGGTGGATATATTGGAGTGGTGGTGCTCACTGCATTTGCTCCGGAAAACATCATTGGAATTGCGTATGACTCTGGTGGAGTAACGACATCGACGATCACCGTCCCATTAGTAACTGCGTTAGGGGTGGGTTTAGCCTCGGCAATTAAAGGGCGTAATCCGATGATAGATGGTTTTGGGTTGATCGCGTTTGCTTCGTTGCTGCCGATGATGTTTGTCATGGTGTACGGGATGGTGGTGACATGATCAGTGCTCAACAATTTATCGACACCTTTCTCGGCACTGTAATGGATGTGCTCCCGATTGCGGTCATCATCTTCGGTTTTCAGTTGGCGGTATTACGAAAGCCTGTCAATAACCTAGCCAAAGTGCTCATCGGTTTCTTCTACGTCATCCTAGGTTTATCTCTATTCTTGATGGGGTTGGAACTCGCGTTGTTTCCTTTGGGGGAGACGATGGCAATGCAACTTACCGAGCCAAGCTTTTTGACTGAGTTTAAGATCAGTTCTGGTCTTGCTTTAGTTTGGTTTGATTATTACTGGGTCTATCTTTTCGCGTTTTGTATTGGTTTCAGCACCACGATAGCCGAGCCCTCTTTGATTGCTGTAGCGATTAAGGCAAATCAAGTTTCCGGTGGCAGTATCAGCGTCAATGGGTTGAGGATCGCCGTGGCATTGGGCGTTGCTATTGGTATCTCACTGGGTAGCTACCGTATCGTTGCGGGTGACCCGATCCATTATTACATCATTTTTGGTTATGTCGTCGTGGTCATTCAAACCTTTTACGCCCCCAAACTCATTATTCCATTGGCCTACGACTCGGGCGGTGTAACCACATCAACTGTGACAGTCCCTTTGGTGACAGCGCTCGGGCTTGGGCTTGCTTCAACCGTACCAGGACGAAACCCTGTCATTGATGGCTTTGGATTGATCGCCTTTGCCAGTTTATTTCCCATCATTTCAGTGATGGGCTATGCCCAAATAACACAATGGTTAAACCGTTTACACACCTCTAAGGAGAGCAAAGATGCGCTTTAAACTTATCTTAGCGTTTGTAGAAGAGAGCAAGACCGATACTGTGCTCGATGCCGCGCGTGATGCAGGCGCGACTGGAGCAACGGTGATTAACAACGCCAGAGGGCAAGGCTTAAACCAAAAAACCACCTTCTTTGGCTTAACGTTAGAGGTGCAAAAAGATGTGTTGCTGTTTGTGGTTGAGGAACACTTAGCTCGGCATATTCTCGAAACTATTGGCGAAGTCGGTGAGTTTGACCAAGAGTCAGGACAAGGTATAGCGGTGCAGATCGATATCGAAGATGCAGTCGGGGTAGCGCATCAAGTCGAGACATTAACTAAGGTTGTGGAGGATGAGTTATGAGTACCAGTGAAAAAATCCGAGTAGGTGATGTCATGGCCAATACGTACGTGATTATCGATGGGCTAACCACAGTGTTAGAAGCGATAGAGATGGCTAAGAAGCACAAAGTGAAAGCAATAATTGTCGATAAGCGCCACGAAGATGACGAATACGGCATCGTATTGATGAATGACATCGCCAAGAAAGTACTGGCTAAGAACCGCTCTCCGAAGCGAACTAATGTTTATGAGATCATGACTAAGCCAGCGCTAAGCGTGTCTGCTGAGATGAACGTAAAGTATTGCGCTCGCCTGTTTGAACGCTTTGGTATCAGTCGTGCGCCAGTAGTTAGTGATAACAAGATAGTCGGTATGGTTAGTTACAATAATATCGTGATCAACGGTATGGCGAGAGATGACGTGTAGCACTTAGATACGTACAATAGGCTCATAAATTTTATGGAGAAGTACGTGTGAAATTATTTTTTGCTTCAGACCTACACGGTTCGCTGCCAGCAACAGAAAAGGTATTAGAACTCTACCAAGCGTCTGGTGCGCAATATTTAGTTCTATTGGGTGACATTCTGAATCATGGACCAAGAAATCCGATTCCAGAAGGATACAACCCGCCGGCGGTTGCAGATAAGTTGAATGCGTTTTCTCAAGAGATCATTGCCGTTCGTGGTAACTGCGATAGCGAAGTGGATCAGATGTTGTTGTCTTTTCCAATGATGATGGATTACTCGTGGGTGCTATTAGAATCAGGTCAACGTATCTTCCTAACGCATGGCCATTTGTACAACACCAATAAACGCCCTGCGCTGAAGGCGGGCGATATCATTGCACACGGTCATACCCATATTCCTGTCGCCGAATACCAAGATGACATCTTTATCTTTAATCCTAGCTCGGTGACATTCCCACGAGAGGGACACGCAGCGAGCTATGGCATCTATGAAAACAATACCTTCAAAGTCATTAGCCTTGAAGGTGATGTTCTCGTGAGTGGCCAGCTTTAAATCATTGGATCGGCCGTGAAAGGGCTTATTTTGAGTCCACGTGGCCGAGATCTCTGTCTGGAGCAATGATGTTTCGCACTCTTTGCTTCAGAATCTTAGCTTCTGGAAAGCCGTCATCTGCTTTTCTTTCCCAAATCTGCACACCATTACAAAAGATTTCAAACCTGCCTCCTGTGTCTGGGTGTAAGCTCACTTGTTCAATTTCTTCGCTGAAGGTATGCAGTAGCTCTTGGCATAACCAACTAGAGCGAAGCATCCAATTGCATTGACGGCAATAGTGTATGGCGATTGTGGCTTTTGCTGCTGTTTCTTTCGCTGGCGCCAGGTTGGGTTGTTCCGTCTTCATGGTTAATCCTTAAAATGCTACATCCGTAATTTGATACCAACGGCTAACAAAAAAGGGGCTTCATGCCCCTTTTTCTATTGGTTTTCCGTGTCATGGTATTCAGCTATTCATAAACAGTAAATAGCGGTCCAATCTTAGTTTGAAAACAATACGGTAGAGCCATGATTTAAGCTAGTCAGTAGCAGTGCCTTCGGGTTAACGATGTCTATGCGGCGGCTTTGCTCTGCGTCCATCTTAATGACTTGAGTGATCAGCTCTAGCTGTTCTTCTGAAAAGTCTTGGCGCTGAGCCGAAGTCACATCTTTAAACTCCGTTGGCGAAACCAGTAAGTAGTTATCGTTAATATCCCACTGACCCGTTTCAGAGATGTTGATGACATTCGCAGGCTCAGTTTGATTACCGTAAAGTCTAACCACTGACATTCTTAAATATGTACCATTTGGTAGGTATTTCGCATTCGATGATAGTTCAACTCTACGAAGCGGGCCGATTGAGTCAGCTTGCTTGTTATCGCTAATCAGCGTCACCATTTTCGACTGCCACTCATGCTGAGTGAGCAAGCGCTCTACTTTTGCATCGCTGCCCCAATATAACCAACCACTCAAGAATGCAGATAGAACCAGTAAAATAATCGATACTTTTAATTTCATGTTACTGACCACCGTTACAAATGTCGTTTAGATCCGACTGATTTGCGTAAATTCTTAGGGTTACATTTTCGCTCGAGTAATCTTGCGGGTGAATGTAGTTGAGGGCTAGGTTATTGGTTTGTCCACCTGTCGCAATCACTTCAGTCGGCTTTAGCATGCCAGTGTGATTCGTGTTGTAACGTAATACACACTTCTCTATCGCTGGCAGCCAACTGCTGAGGTCTGGGTGGTTAACCGGTGATTGAACCTTTACGCCATCGACTTCAGCTAATGTTTTGAACTCGGACTCTGCCGGGTTGGTAAACGTTAAAACGAGAATCGGCATGATGAAAGCGGCAAGCAGCAACCAAAATGTTAGCCATTTATTGGTGCTTTTAGTCGGAGCCACAACAGGAGCGGTTGCTGGTTCTACAGCCACCTTGGTCTCTTGAACTCTTGCAATTGGCTCAGGTTCAACCGATTCCGTGATCGCATCTTCAGTCGCAGCAGGTGTTGTAAACGTTAGGATAGGCTCAACGTCATTTTCTGCAATTTCAGCGGCTACTGGCTGATCATTTGATGACAGTGGAGCAGAGCGCTCAACGGTCGCAATAAATTGGTAACCGCGCTTAGGTACTGTTTTTACGAATTCAGGAGATTTAGTCGAGTCTTTGAGCATCTTTCTCAGAGTCGATACGGCTTGCGTTAAGCTTGAGTCATCCACCTCAAAGCCTTGGTCTCGCCAAACATACTCATGCAATTCATTGCGAGTGATAACTTCATTGGGTCTTTCTGACAGCATCAGGAGAATGCGGCTTTCATTGCTACCAAGACGTACGACTTCACCGTCGCTCATTTGATCAACAAGTGAATTGCTGTTTGGGTCGAATACGAACCGCTGTGCGAGAATAAACTTTGTGCCGATATTGCTCATTGAATTCTTCTATTTTTGATTGTTTTGGGTGCGAAATAGACAAATCTCAGGTGAAGTTCCGTTAATTCTTCACCAAATCATGGCTTCTTTTATGTTCTTTTATATTTATCAGACTCAAGGATAATAAAAACAGATCAAAAAAACAGTGTTTTTATGATTTTTGACCTTGAATTTACATTTGTCATCCTCATGTTAATGAACAGAAGAGTGGCATCAAGTGTTACGCCCCTATGATTATTCAACATAAAGTATAGATGTTTTGGAGTAAAAATGAGCGAAACGGCAACGCAAAATAAAGAGACTCGTGGCTTTCAATCTGAAGTAAAACAACTACTTCATCTAATGATTCACTCACTGTATTCAAATAAAGAAATCTTTCTACGTGAGCTGATCTCTAACGCATCTGACGCGGCTGATAAGCTTCGTTTTCAAGCTCTATCGAACGGTGACCTTTACCAAGGTGATGCAGATCTAGGTGTAAAACTTTCATTCAACGCTGAAGCAAACACGTTAACCATTTCTGATAACGGTATCGGTATGAGCCGCGACAACGTTATTGAGCATTTAGGTACAATTGCTAAGTCAGGCACTGCAGACTTTTTCTCAAAGCTATCTGAAGACCAAAGCAAAGACTCTCAATTGATTGGTCAATTTGGTGTGGGTTTCTATTCTGCGTTCATCGTTGCTGACGCGGTAACGGTTCGCACTCGTGCGGCTGGCCTAGCAAACAATGAAGCCGTTCAATGGCACTCTGCTGGCGAAGGCGATTACACCATCGAAGACATCACTAAAGAATCTCGCGGTACTGACATCATTCTGCATATGCGTGAAGACGGTAAAGAGTTCTTAAACGAATGGCGCCTGCGTGAAGTGATTGGTAAGTACTCTGATCACATCGGTATCCCTGTTTCTATCTTCACAGCCGTGAAAGATGACGAAGGTAAAGACACCGAAGAGAAGCATTGGGAACAGATTAACAAGGCGCAAGCGCTTTGGACTCGTAACAAATCTGATATCGAGAAAGAAGAGTATCAAGAGTTCTACAAGCACGTATCTCACGACTTTGCTGATCCACTGACGTGGAGCCACAACAAGGTTGAAGGTAAGAACGACTACACAAGCTTGCTTTACATCCCAGCGAAAGCACCTTGGGACATGATGAACCGTGACCACAAGAGTGGCTTGAAACTTTACGTGCAGCGTGTATTCATCATGGATGACGCAGAGCAGTTCATGCCATCTTACATGCGTTTCGTTCGCGGCTTAATTGATTCAAACGATCTGCCTCTGAACGTGTCTCGTGAAATCCTGCAAGATAACAAGGTGACTCAGTCTCTTCGTGGTGCATGTACTAAGCGTGTACTGACTATGCTTGAGCGCATGGCGAAAAATGACAACGAGAAGTACCTAGAATTCTGGAAAGAGTTTGGCCTAGTTATGAAAGAAGGCCCAGCTGAAGACATGGCGAACAAAGAGAAGATCGCGGGTCTACTTCGTTTCTCATCAACGGAAGTGGACTCTGCTGAACAAACTATCAGCCTAGAATCTTACGTTGAGCGCATGAAAGAAGGCCAAGATAAGATCTATTACCTAACAGCAGATAGCTACGCTGCAGCTAAGAACAGCCCACACTTGGAGCAGTTCAAAGCAAAAGGTATTGAAGTGGTTCTAATGTACGATCGTATTGATGAGTACGTAATGAACTACCTAACTGACTTTGATGGCAAACAGTTCCAATCGATCACGAAAGCGGGCTTAGATCTAAGCAAGTTTGAAGGTGAAGAAGAGAAAGAGAAGCAGAAAGAGACTGAAGAAGAGTTCAAGTCTGTTGTAGAGCGCACTCAATCTTATCTTGGTGGTCGTGTTAAAGAAGTTCGCACAACATTCAAGCTAGCAACAACGCCGGCTGTTGTTGTGACTGACGACTTCGAAATGGGCACGCAAATGGCGAAGCTTCTTGAAGCTGCAGGTCAAGCGGCACCGGAAGTTAAGTACATCTTTGAGATCAACCCTGAGCACGCACTTGTCAAACAGATGGCTGATGAAGCTGATGAGCAAGCGTTTGGCCGTTGGGTTGAGTTGCTACTTGGTCAAGCGATGCTGGCTGAAAAGGGCTCAATGGAAGATCCGTCACAATTCTTGGGTGCAATCAACGAGCTACTGACAAAGCGTTAGTCTTTCGACTTTAGGTTAAGCCAACAATTGTAATAAAAAGCTCGCAAATGCGGGCTTTTTTTATGAACGTCGTTGAAAATTAATCTAACGTGGTCAACGTCACCGTTATCGTCACAACAAATGTTGTCGATGCATTCTTTAGTCGTAAATTCAGCAAAATTGAATATTAATGTGATAGAATGCTCGACCTAATCAGCTGGGGCTGTGAAGCGACCATCTCCAGTTGTATGATTTTTAAACGTTATACCGAAACTTACCGTTTTGCTTCTGTTCACAGTTTTGCTTAGCCTCAATGGTTACTTAACGCTTTCTGTTCATCCTAAAAATGAGCAAGAATGGAGGGATAGTGAGCTTCGGTATAAATCATAATTTTATAAGAGGATTAAACATGCGCATCATTCTTCTAGGTGCTCCTGGCGCGGGTAAAGGTACTCAAGCTAACTTCATCATGAACAAATTTGGTATCCCTCAAATTTCAACTGGTGACATGCTACGTGCTGCTATCAAAGCGGGTACTGAGCTTGGTAAGCAAGCAAAATCAGTAATCGACGCTGGTCAGCTAGTTTCTGATGAAATTATCCTTGGTCTTATCAAAGAGCGTATCGCTCAAGATGACTGTGAGAAAGGTTTCCTACTAGACGGTTTCCCACGCACAATCCCACAAGCTGATGGCCTAAAAGAAATGGGCATCGCTGTTGATTACGTTGTTGAATTCGACGTAGCTGACGATGTGATTGTTGAGCGTATGGCTGGTCGTCGTGCTCACCTTCCTTCAGGCCGTACATACCACACTGTGTACAACCCGCCTAAAGAAGAAGGTAAAGATGACGTAACTGGCGAAGAGCTAGTTGTACGTGATGACGACAAAGAAGAAACAGTTCGTGCACGTCTAGGCGTATACCACGATCAAACAGCTCCGCTTATCTCTTACTACGGTAAAGAAGCTGAAGTAGGTAACACTCAGTACCTTAAGTTTGACGGTACTAAGCAAGTTGCTGAAGTTAGTGCAGAACTTGAGAAAGCACTAGCATAATTGGCTAACAGCCAGTTTTAGAATTTGATATATTGGAAGCGACCTTAAGGGTCGCTTTTTTTGTTTCAATTTTTAGTACGATACCAATCTAGATAATTTGATTGCACATGATTCAGGACGGTTCAGACCCGATGGCAGTGGCTAGCAATTGAGAGTGGATGTTGTGTATCTCATATGAAGAATGATTATTCAGACTTTCATTGGGGCGCAATGATCTTAAACTTATGCAGATTAGTATATTACTTTCCAGAAAATCACATATTGGTCTCAGGTATCTATGGAAAATAATAAAAAGCAGGGCGTTTTACTGGTGAACTTAGGAACACCAGATTCGGCGACCCCAGCTGGCGTTCGTCGATTTTTGAGTGAATTCTTACACGACAAGCGAGTTGTAAACCTAACGCGTTGGCTTTGGTGTCCTATATTACATGGGGTGATTTTACCGATTCGTTCGCCTAAAGTTGCTAAGCTGTATCAGTCTGTCTGGATGGATGAAGGCTCACCACTGCTTGTGTACTCTCAAAGACAAGCTGAAAAGCTCCAGAAGAAGCTAGAGATGCCTGTTGCACTGGGTATGACCTATGGCAACCCAAGCCTAAAGACAGGTGTTGAACAGCTGATGGAGCAGGGCGTTGAGGACATCATCGTACTGCCTTTATATCCTCAGTACTCTGGCACAACCACAGCGGCGGTTTCTGATGGTTTAACCAAAGCCTTTAAGCAGATGCCAGTTATCCCGAGCTATCGCTTTATTCGCGACTACTACGCGCACCCAAGCTATGCAAAAGCATTGGCTGAAAGCGTTCGCAGTCATTGGGATAAAAATGGCAGAGCCGATCATTTAGTGTGTTCTTTCCACGGTATTCCGAAGCGACTGGCTGATGAAGGCGATATCTACCCTCAGCATTGTGAAGCGACAACAAAGCTGCTTGCGGCAGAGCTAGGTTTATCTGAAGAAGACATCACCATGACCTACCAATCGCGATTTGGTCGAGAAGAGTGGTTGAAGCCATACACTGACGAGACACTTGAATCACTGCCAAGCAAAGGTATCAAGAAGATCGATATCATGGCACCTGCCTTTTCGGTTGACTGTTTAGAAACGTTGGAAGAGATTTCAGACCAGTGTAAAGAGACTTTCATTGACGCTGGTGGTTCGGACTTTAGCTACATTATGTGTCTGAACGACAGAGACTCGCACATCGATATGATGGGAGAGTTAGTGGCGCTGTATCGCTAACAGATGCTGAGCCTTGATTACGACCTATCGTTAGCATTAAGGCGCATAATACAAATAACAAAAGGGCTGCTCATTGAGCAGCCCTTTTTGATCAGGATATTTGGTGTTGAAACAGCGTGAGAGTTAAGCCGCAGATGTTTCTGTTGCTTGCTTAGCTTTTGGCTCTGCTTCAAGCGTCATGTTGGTTTCTACGCCGTGCATCCATGACACAAGCTTACCAGCACAAAGCAGCAGTAATATGCCACTCACCGTTGCTGTGATAGCAATACCACTGAAGATAGACATAGCACCAAGCTCACCTACGTGAGAACCCACAAGGCCAGCCACGTAGTTTGCCACCGCATTGAAGCCAAACCATGCACCCATCATCAATGATGCTAGGCGAAGCGGAGCTAACTTAGTGACCAACGACAGGCCAATAGGAGATAGACAAAGCTCACCAAGGGTATGGAAGAAGAAAGCACCGACTAGCCATAGCATTGATGTTTTCACTGTTAGGTCGCCGCCTTGCTCCATTACCGCGCCCATCATGCACACAAAGCCCAGTGCTAAGAAGAACAATGCCATTGCAAACTTAACAGGAGAGTTGGGTTCACGTTTACCCAGTTTCACCCAGAACGCCGCAATGATTGGAGCAAGTGTAATGATGAAGAATGGGTTCAAAGATTGGAACCACGCAGCAGGAACTTCAAAGCCACCAATCATACGGTCAGTATATTGTTGAGTGTAGATGTTCATTAGGCCGCCAGCTTGTTCAAAGCCCGCCCAGAAAACAATCACGAACAGACCCATGATAAGAATCACTTTTAGTCTGTCGAACTCTTCTTTGGTTAGTGGCGCTTTTTCTTTAGATTTGTTCAGTGCTTTCGCTCGAGCAGCAGCAGGCACAGAACCGATGTTGCCTAACCAAGACTGAGCCATTGTCACTTGCATGATCAAGCTAATAACCATACCAATACCAGCGGCTAGGAAACCTGCTTTCCAACCGAATGAATCGACAGCAGCACCTGAAATTAAGCCACCAAGCAGTGCACCTAAGTTGATGCCCATGTAGAAAATGGTGAAAGCACCGTCACGGCGGTTATCGCCTTCTTGGTACAGATCACCAACCATGGTTGAGATGTTCGGCTTAAACATACCGTTACCGCTGATAAGCAGTGCTAAACCAAGGTACAGCGCGTTCACTTGGTCTAAACCGATGAAGCCGTTAGGGAGAGCCAGTGTAAATTGGCCAAGAGCCATTAATACACCGCCAATCAAAATTGATTTACGCTGACCTAGGTAGTTATCGGCAATCCAGCCACCAATTAATGGTGTGATGTAGACTAAACCGGTGTAAATACCGTAGAGATCGAGTGCGTCTTTCGTTGACCAACCCAGTCCACCGTTGAGGGTAGTGTCAGTCAAAAATAAGACAAGGATGGCACGCATCGCATAGTAAGAGAAACGTTCCCATAGCTCTGTGCTAAAAAGTAGAAATAGGCCTCTAGGGTGGCCAAAGATGTTGTGGTTGCTTGGCATAAGTTTTACTAATTTTAGGTATTAAAAGATTTTATAGTCATTCATGTATACACAGTGGGATAAAAGTCTGCAATAGACGTATTTTATGGTCACGACAACTTGTTCTGTATAAGGTGTTGATATTAAAGGGATTTACTTTTAATGTTGCCCATTTTAGATGTGCTGCAAACTAATTTTCCAGATTTGAGCTGGTTGGTTAATAACCTTTATTAAAGCTGTGTTGAATGAAAATCTTTAGATGCATTTCTCTGGTGTATCGTTTTGAGTTTAAAGGGAGTGGTGTGCTCATTAGGTGGGGCATACATATGCTTACAACAATGAGCCTTTTTATCTCCAAATGATCCCTGTACAATGCTTAACCACTCCGACACCTATAACTTTTTGTTGATAAATTGGTCTGCTACGCATTATTTTTCGTTAGCAACGATTCATTTTATTAATGGTGATTTAACCGTTTTAGGCATGTGGTAAAATATCTAAAAATATAAAATGGCTAGTCAAATGAAACGTTGGTATTTGCTTTACTGTAAGCGTGGTGATCAAAAACGCGCTCAGCAGCACTTAGAGAATCAGGGGGTAGAGTGCTTTTACCCTCAAATAGAAGTCGAAAAGGTGGTGAGAGGGAAAGAAAAGCAGGTCAAAGAACCGCTGTTTCCGTCTTACATCTTTGTTCGCTTCGACTATGAGCAAGGTCCTAGCTTCACGACCGTTCGTTCAACACGTGGCGTTGTGGACTTTATTAAGTTCGGTGCACGGCCGCACGAGGTCCAAGGAGACTTGGTGTTTGAGCTCAAAGAGTTTGAGAAGTGCTGCAGTAACGAAGTGGAAGATTGTTGTGTTGAGTTTGAATCTGGGCAGGTAGTCAAGATTCAGAGTGGCCAGTTTGCTGGGGTGGAAGCTATTTTCGACCAGAAAGACGGTGAGGCTCGATCGATTATGCTGGTGAAAATGATCAGCCAAGTCGTTCCAATCAGTATTGAGAACGAAGCACTACAAGCTCGCGCATAACTGTAGTAATAAAAAATAGGCTTAAAACAAAAGGCGCATAATGCGCCTTTTTTAGTCTTTAGGATTTGTTCAAAACGCTCTAAGCGTTGTAAGCATCGTTGTGAACGGCTTGTACTGCACGGCCTGATGGGTCGACACAGTTTTTGAATGACTCATCCCATTCAATCGCTTTCGCTGATGAACAAGCAACTGAAGGACCACCAGGTACACACTCTGCCGCAGATTCTAGAGGGAATAGTTCCTCAAAGATTTCACGGTAAGCATAACCTTCTTTGGTTGTTGGCGTGTTGTAAGGGAAACGGAACTTAGCAGCTTCCATTTGTTGATCCGTTACTTTTGCTTCAGCCGTTGCTTTCAATGTATCAATCCAATCGTAGCCAACACCATCAGAGAACTGCTCTTTTTGACGCCATGCGATTGAATCTGGTAGGTAGTCTTCAAAACACTCACGCAGGATGTGTTTCTCCATCTTACCGTTACCGCACATCTTATCTTCAGGGTTCAGACGCATTGCGACATCGATGAACTCTTTATCCAAGAATGGTACACGGCCTTCAACACCCCATGCCGCTAGCGATTTGTTTGCACGAGCACAGTCGAACATGCTTAGAGCAAGCAGTTTACGTACTGTCTCTTCGTGGAACTCTTTCGCGTTTGGCGCTTTATGGAAGTACAGGTAACCACCAAAGATTTCATCAGCACCTTCACCTGAAAGTACCATCTTGATGCCCATCGCTTTGATCTTACGAGCCAGCAAGTACATCGGAGTTGATGCACGAATCGTCGTTACATCGTAAGTTTCGATATGGTAGATAACGTCACGGATTGCGTCTAGGCCTTCCTGAATAGTGTAAGTCATCTCATGGTGCACAGTTCCGATCTTGTCCGCAACTTCACGAGCAGCGATAAGGTCTGGTGCGCCTTCAAGACCAACAGCGAACGAGTGCAGTTGTGGCCACCAAGCTTCAGATTGCTCATCATCTTCGATACGCATTGCAGCAAAGCGTTTTGCGACTGCTGAAGTAATTGATGAATCAAGGCCACCAGATAAAAGTACACCGTAAGGAACGTCAGTCATTAGTTGACGTTTAACCGCTGCTTCTAGCGCTTCAGTCAGTTCTTCTTTGCTTGTGCTGTTGCCTTGTACCGCAGCGTACTCGTTCCAATCGCGAATGTAGTAGCGTTGAGGTTCTGCATCTTTCGAAGAGTAGAAGCTACCAGGAGGGAACTCACTGATCGTCTTACATACTTCAACCAATGCTTTCATCTCTGAAGCCACGTAGTAGTTACCGTGCTCATCGTAACCTTGGTAAAGCGGGATAATACCAATATGGTCGCGGCCCACTAGGTACTCGTCTTTCTCTTCGTCGTATAAAACGAATGCGAAAATACCGTTAAGCTCTTCTAGAAGGTCTGCCCCCATCTCTTGGTATAGCGCTAGGATAACTTCACAGTCAGAATCAGTCTGGAACTGGTACTTATCTTCATAGCGTGCGCGAAGTTCTTTGTGGTTATAAATTTCACCGTTTACTGCA
Organism: Vibrio sp. 1CM23M; assembly: GCF_023161755.1. Classification (NCBI taxonomy): domain Bacteria; kingdom Pseudomonadati; phylum Pseudomonadota; class Gammaproteobacteria; order Vibrionales; family Vibrionaceae; genus Vibrio; species Vibrio sp. 1CM23M. Next base: position 33,823 of record NZ_JALNTR010000004.1, on the reverse strand, counting down.
AGAATGTGCTTTTTGTCTTGGCTGTATAGTGGTTGAGCACCGCTGTTCAAGCCAACAATAGCAAGACGTTCATGAGCAAGGATTGCTTTTTCACCCGCATAGATACCAGACCAGTCTGGACCACGGTGACGAAGCTTTTTAGACATTTCTAAAGCAATAGGGCGAAGTGCTGCGGCATCACTTTTAATGTCGAGAATGCCAAATACTGAACACATAGAACTTCCTTTTAAATAATTTCCAAATCAACTGCATTCAATTTGCCATTCTGGCTAAAAAAAGCAACCGGATGTGAGCAAAAAAATAATATAAAGGGTGTTCTGTTAGAAATTATCTAATTTTTACGTGTTTTTGGTGTGTGATGTTTAATTGCGGTTGTTTTTTTAAACAAAAACCTCTCAAAAGTGCGAAAAATAGGCAGTTTTGAGAGGTTTAGTTGAACACCGTCTAATACTAGATTTTATTGATGTTTGGGTTTAACTGTTCGCAAACGTGGCGAGCAAAACCACTACCAGCCTCGCTGTAAATGTTAAATGCCGCATCAACGCCATTCTCTTTCAGTGTTTCGAGTTGATCGGGATATTCAGCAATCGCGGCAATTTGGCCTTTAAAGTTACGTGACTTTAATTGTTCTAAAGCGGTTTGATTACCTTGGTGGTGAGGCATTGCCAAAATTACCAATTTTACGTTTGCTGTATCTAAAATTCGCTCCCAGAAATCTGGGTCAGTCGCGTCGCCAGAAATCACGTTTCTGCCATGGCTTCTGTGGTTGTGCGCGGCTTCTTCACGCACTTCGACACCTAGGCTGACTTTGCCGTAGCGAGAGCGTAATTCGTCATAAGCACCAGTACCAATTCGGCCCATACCTAGAATAAGCACTTGTGCACGACCTGGGTCAATTCGCTTATCACGTCGGTGAAGCTTTTCTGACGCATGCTCTTTTAGCCATTTACCTGACTGCTGATAAAGCTTGTGACCAGCTCGGTTTAAAGGTGCTGCGATTAAGAACGACAGTGAAACAGCAATCGCCACAGCCACCAAAATGTCGCCTGACATCCAGCCCATCTTGAAGGCGAGACCACCAACGATGAGGCCAAACTCGCTATAGTTAAACAGTGATAGCGAGGCAAGTAGAGACGTTCGAACACGGAACTTGAAGCGGTTGAGTACCAAGAAGTACAGAACACCTTTCACTGGCAGCATCAGCAAGAACAAGATTGCGAGCATAAAGCCTTGAATGGTTGGTTGCTCTGACAAACCAATGTTCAAGAAGAAACAGACAAGGAAAAGTTCTTTAAGGTTAAACAGCGACTTTGATAATTCTGAGGCTTTTGGGTGACCAGCAAGTAACATACCTAGAACAAGAGCACCCAAGTCTGGTTTCACACCAACCAAATGGAATAAACCAGCACCGACGACTAATGCGAAGAATATGCCGGAAAGAACCAGCATCTCACCGTGACCAACCCAATCGAGCACTTTGTAGAACAGTGGGCGTAATAAGGGTAGGGCAAACAGAGCAATCGCATACCACTCAGGTATTTTGCCCGTAGAAGCCGTTAAGAATACTACGGCGAAGATATCCTGCATGACCAAGATACCAATCGCTAACGTTCCGTAGGTCGCATTCATTTCGCCTTTCTCTTGCAGAGTCTTAACCGCAAATACGGTACTAGAGAATGAAAGAGCAAAACCGAGCAGAACGATCTGTTCTACCGACATGGCAGTTAGCGATGAAATACCTAAGAACTTAAAGCCAAACAGGGCGACGGCGAAAAACAGAGTGGATAAAAGGTTGTGGATTGTCGCGCCAGCCCAGATCTCTTTAGAGAGTAGAGTTTTGATATCGAGCTTTAAGCCGATAGTAAATAGAAGCAGCGTGACACCAAGGTCAGCTAAAGTAATGATGGTGTCATTGGTTTCAAAGCCAAAGGCAAAAAGCCCAAAGCCTGCAACCAAAAAACCAACTAATGGGGGAAGGTGACACTTTAAAGCAATAAATCCTGCGATAAACGCAGTGGATATTAATATAAGTTCCATAACTTGTTGTTGTAGTTCCCTAGCTTAAAAAAACGGGCCGTGTTTATACAAACACGGCCCGCGGAAAATCAGAATTGTTTTTCTCTAGTCTTCGAGAAGCTTCTGCAGTAACACGCCGTTGAGCATAGCGCGCTTAATCATGGCAAAAGCTCCCATCGTAGGATGTTTATCGATCTGTGATGCTACAATAGGCAAGCCGCTATGGAAAGTCGTTAACGACTGATTCTCTACATTGCGCTTAATTGCAGGGAAAACAATCTCTTGTGCCTTGGTAATATCACCAGCAATGATCACTTTTTGAGGGTTAAATAAGTTAATCGTCATCGCGATAGCCTTACCTAACTGGTTTCCTACTCGAACTAAGCTTTGCTTGGCTAGCTCATCACCATTAATCGCGTGGTCACAAACATCTTGAATCGTAATATGCTCAAGCTCTGTTAAAGAAGACTCATAGCCTTGTTTAATCAGCTTCTGCACGCGTTCAACGATAGCTGGGTTTGCCGCTACGGTTTCAAGACAACCGAAGTTACCACATTGGCATTGCTCGCCTAGCGGATCAATTTGGATATGACCAATTTCACCCACATTACGGTTATGACCTAGGAACACCTGACCATTAACGATAATACCTGCACCTGTACCACGGTGAACACTGACCAAAATAGAATCTTGGCTGTCTTTACTTGCACCGAAGTAGTGCTCAGCAAGCGCCATTCCTCGAACGTCATTACCAACAAAACAAGCAACATGGAATGTATCGCGAATAATGTCGCTTAATGCGAGGTTATCGATGTCGGTATTCGGCATGTACTCAACAACACCGGTCGTTGGATTAACTAAGCCTGGAAGCGTGACACCAATAGCAATCAGTTGGTCGATCTTTGGCTGATGCTCAGCAATGAAAGCTTTGAGGTTATTGACCAAGCCTTGGGTAAGGTCTGATTGGTCTGAATAATTCAGGTCTTGCTGTTGGAAAGCCAATTCACGACCACCAAGGTCATGCAGGCTTATTTGAATGTAGTCTCGACCTAGGCGCACAGCGACAGAATGAAAAGGTTCTACTTCTGTGGTTAGGGAGATAGCGCGTCTACCGCCAGTAGACGCTTGCTGCGCAACCTCTTTAATTAGGCCGCGCTCTAAAAGTTGGCGGGTAATTTTTGTAACACTTGCCGGTGCGAGTTGGCTTACATCAGCCACTTGTATACGACTGATAGGCCCTTGTTGGTCTATAAGTCGGTATACTGCCGCACTGTTTAGTTGTTTAACTAAGTCTACGTTACCTATTTGTCCGCCATTCATACTTAATTGTGCTCGTATTGTCCGTTAACAACAGTCGCTTTAACGTTAAAGTCTCGGTCAAATACAGCTAGGTTTGCAACCATGCCTTTTTTGATTCGACCTAGCTTGCTTTCTACACCGATAGCCGCAGCTGGGTATAGCGTAGCCATGCGAAGAGCTTCGTCTAAAGCGATACCAGCGTGCTCAACTGTATTCTGAACTGCTTCAATCATAGTCAGAGCTGAGCCGCCCAGTGTGCCGTTTTCATCAACACACTTACCATCACGGTAATATACTTTCTTACCGACAAAAATAAAGTATTCCATGTCAGCACCTGCAGGAGCTGTGGCATCCGTCACTAATACCAACTTTTCTCCCTTGATTTTATGCGCAATTCTGATGTTTGCGTAATCAACGTGGAAGCCGTCGGCAATAATGCCCGCATAAACCTCAGGAGTATCGTAAATCGCACCAACAACGCCAGGCTCACGACCAACCATCGGCGTCATTGCGTTGAATAGGTGAGTGGCGAACGTGATACCAGATTCGAAACCTTGACGCGCTTCTGCGTAAGTTGCGTTGGTGTGGCCGATAGAAACCACAACGCCAGCTTTGTGCAGGCGTTCGATGTGTTCAGGGTCGTTAAGTTCTGGAGCCAATGTTACTTTTGCAACAAGGTCACGGTTCTCACAGATAAGCTCAATCATTTCGTTGTCAGATTTACGAATGTGATCGACGCTATGGATGCCTTTTTTCGCAACGTTCAGGTAAGGACCTTCAAGGTGCAGACCTAAAGATTGGTTTTGGTATTGGTTATGGTATTCACGAGCTGCCGCAATAACCGCACGCATATCTTCGTCTGAAGACGTGATAAGCGTTGGCAGGAAGCTAGTACAGCCAGATTTCAGGTTTGCTTTGTGCATGATCTGCATGGTTTCTGCAGTGATCTCATCGTTAAGCATCACACCGCCACAACCATTCAGTTGTAGGTCGATGAAACCTGGGCTTAGGTTTGCTCCGTCTAGGTCGCGAACCTCGATTCCTTCTGGCAATTCAGAGATAGGACAGACTTTTTTGATCAGTTCGTTTTCGATTACAACAGCATGATCGGTTAGAACATCACTACCAGTGTAAATTTTACAGTTACTTAGCGCGTACATAGTCAGCTAATCCTTATTTCGTGAGATCTTTTAAATTCGTTCGTTACCTAAATGTGGACTTAGTTTGCGAGCATCATTTACGTAACGATTTATCTTTTATGGGCAAACGGCTTCAAAATGGGAAGCGATTTAAGTTGTTGAAAAACATATGAACAATTGATTTTTATTATACATTTAGGTTCATCAATAATGATTATTCACGGTGCTCTATAAGCCCGGAGATACCATCTTTTTGCCTAATGATTAGATTTGGATTTTATCCATAAATGTTCATTTTTTTGAATGATAAAATAAGTTTTATGATCTCGCTAGCAAAAACCTCTGGATTTGGTAAAAACTGGTGATTAGGATCACAAATGGTAAGGTTTTAATTTGCGGAGCAAAATTAATTGAATACACTGAATAGGACTAAATTGAGCGACTAAAATAAGTTTCTCAAACGAATTCTAAAAAATCCTATAGGGGGAAACAACTGGTGAATATTCTAGGATATGCACAGAAGCTTGGTAAGGCGTTAATGCTACCAATCGCAACGCTTCCGATTGCGGCGCTTCTTTTACGTTTAGGTCAAGGCGATCTACTTGATATTCCATTCATGGCGCAAGCTGGTGGTGCTATCTTCGGTAACCTACCATTGCTCTTTGGTCTAGGTATCGCGATTGGTCTTTCTAAAGACGGTAACGGCGCAGCGGGTCTTGCTGGTGCAGTTGCTTACTTCGTACTAACTGCTACAGCAACGACAATTAACGCAGACGTTAACATGTCATTCTTCGGCGGTATCTTCGCAGGTATCATCGCAGGTCACTCTTACAACGCTTTCCACGCGACACGCCTTCCAGAATGGCTGGCTTTCTTCGCGGGTAAACGTTTAGTACCTATCATGGCCGGTCTATTTGCACTTGTTGCAGGTGCTGTGTCTGGTGTGGTATGGCCTGGTGTTCAATCTGGTCTAGACGCACTTGCTCATGCAGTATCAACGTCTGGCGCTATCGGCCAATTCGTTTACGGTACTCTTAACCGTGCACTTATCCCTGTAGGTCTACACCACGTATTGAACTCATACTTCTGGTTCGGTATGGGTACATGTCAAGAAATCATCGTTGCTGGTCAAGGCGCATTCGCTAACATCACTCAACTTTGTGTTGACCCAGCACTTGCTAAAACTCTAGTTGTTGGCCAAGAGCACACATTCACATTCGCGAACTCTGTAACTCCAGAAATCACTACTGTAGTTAAAGAAGTGACTGAAACTGTTAAATCTGGCGACCTACACCGTTTCTTCGGCGGCGATAAAGGCGCTGGCGTATTCATGAACGGTTTCTTCCCAGTAATGATGTTCGGTCTACCAGGTGCTGCACTTGCAATGTACCTAGCTGCTCCTGCTGAAAAACGTAGCCAAGTTGGTGGCGCACTATTCTCAGTTGCATTCTGTTCATTCCTAACAGGCATCACAGAGCCGCTAGAATTCATGTTCGTATTCCTAGCTCCTGCTCTATACGCAATGCACGCTGTATTTACAGGTCTGTCTCTAGTAGTTGCTAACATGTTTGGTACTCTGCACGGTTTCGGTTTCTCTGCTGGTCTTATCGACTTCGTATTGAACTGGGGTCTAGCAACTAAACCATTCGTACTACTACTAATCGGTCTTGGCTTCGGTGCTCTATACTTCTTCACTTTCTCTTTCGCAATCCGCGCTTTCAACTTGAAATCGCCAGGTCGTGAAGATGATGACGAAGCTGTTGCTGCTCCTGCTGGCGACGCACCAAAGGGCGACCTTGCACGTCAATACCTGAAAGCTCTAGGTGGTCACGACAACCTAACTTCAATCGACGCTTGTATCACTCGTCTACGTCTAACTCTTAAAGACCGCTCTGTTGCAGATGAAGTTGTTCTTAAGAAACTAGGTGCTAAAGGTGTGGTTAAACTAGGTGAAAACAACCTACAGGTTATCCTAGGCCCACTAGCTGAAATCGTAGCTGGCGAAATGAAAGCTATCGGTGCAGGTGAAGACCTATCTGATGTAAAACTTCCATAGTAAGGGAAGTACTTAATTAAGATGTAAAGTTACTCTTAAGTAAGTGTCAAATTGAAAGCCTCCCACATGGGAGGCTTTTTTGTGTCTGCAGTTTAAGACCAGCGAACACGGTTCGTTCTATTCTTCATCGAATAGTAGAAATAATCGCAATTAACGGACGGTTCTTATTGTGCAAAGGCTAAGAATTGTGGATGATTAGCAACAATGATCTTTCTATCTTTGACTGGCGCTATAAGCGACCGTTTTCTTGGAGACGAAAGATAACTTTCTCTGACAATACTAAATACATAGAGGTGCTATAGATGAGTGAAGCTGAGGCTCGTCCATCGAATTTCATTCGCCAAATTATTGATAAAGATTTAGCGGATGGTACACACAGTAGCGTGCATACTCGTTTCCCGCCGGAGCCAAATGGCTACCTGCACATTGGTCACGCTAAATCTATTTGCTTGAACTTTGGTATTGCTCAGGACTACCAGGGACAATGTAATCTTCGTTTCGATGATACAAACCCTGAAAAAGAAGACGTTGAATACGTTGAGTCAATTAAGAATGATGTAAGCTGGTTAGGCTTCGAATGGTCTGGTGATATTTGTTACTCATCAAACTACTTCGATACGCTTTACGCTTATGCTGTGGAATTAATTAATAAAGGCTTAGCGTATGTTGACGAGCTAAGTCCTGATCAAATCCGTGAGTACCGTGGCACGCTAAAAGAGCCAGGTAAAGCGAGCCCATACCGTGACCGCAGCCCTGAAGAGAACCTAGCGTTGTTTGAAAAAATGCGTGACGGTGGCTTCGAAGAAGGTAAAGCGTGTCTACGTGCTAAGATCGACATGAGCTCTTCGTTCATGGTTATGCGCGATCCTGTTATCTACCGTGTTCGTTTTGCTCACCACCATCAAACGGCTGACAAGTGGTGCATTTACCCAATGTACGACTTTACTCACTGTATCTCTGATGCGCTGGAAGGTATTACGCACTCTATCTGTACGCTTGAATTCCAAGACAACCGTCGTTTGTACGATTGGGTTCTAGATAACATCACGATTGACTGCCAACCTCGTCAGTACGAGTTTAGCCGCCTGAATCTTGAATACACAGTGATGTCTAAGCGTAAGCTGAACCAACTTGTGGTTGAAAACCTAGTTCAAGGTTGGGATGACCCACGTATGCCTACTATTTCTGGCCTACGTCGTCGTGGTTTTACTTCAAGCTCGATTCGTGAATTCTGTAAGCGTATTGGTGTGACTAAGCAAGAGAACATGATTGAGTTCGGTTCACTTGAATCTTGCATCCGTGATGATCTGAACGAAAATGCACCTCGTGCAATGGCTGTTCTGGATCCAGTTAAGATCGTTATCGAAAACTACGAAGCAGATACAGTAGAAACGCTAACGGTTGCGAATCACCCAAACAAGCCAGAAATGGGTACTCGTGAAGTACCATTTACACGTGAAGTTTGGATTGAGCGTGATGACTTCCGTGAAGAAGCAAACAAAAAGTACAAGCGTTTGGTTCTAGGTAAAGAAGTTCGTCTACGTGGCGCTTATGTGATCAAAGCCGAACGTATCGAAAAAGATGCAGAAGGCAACATTACGACTATCTTCTGCTCTTACGACAATGAAACATTGGGTAAGAACCCTGCAGATGGCCGCAAAGTGAAAGGCGTTATCCACTGGGTATCTGCTGATAAAGCGCTGCCTGCTGAGATTCGTTTGTACGATCGTCTATTCACAGTGCCAAACCCAGCCGCTGCTGATGACTTCGCTGCAACGCTAAACCCTGAATCACTTGTTACGCTAAATGGTTTTGTTGAACCTAGCCTAGCAGAAGGTGTGGCAGAGCAAGCGTACCAGTTTGAACGTACAGGCTACTTCTGTGTGGATTCGAAAGACTCTAAAGCAGATGCACTAGTCTTCAACCGTACGGTTGGTCTACGTGATACTTGGGGTAAAACTGAAGCTTAATGCTTGAGTATTTAGTTTGTTAAAAACGACCCAATAAAAAACCGGCTTAGAGCCGGTTTTTTTGTGTCTGAATAATATGGGATAAATATTGGAGATCGTACTTATGTAGGGCCATATAAAAAACGCCGGCCTAAGCCAGCGTTCTGTATTACTTCTTCGCTTTATGCGCGTCTGGATTGCCTTTGCAATCTCCGCTAATGCTTTTGCCGTACAAGTACAAACTGTGGTTTGTTAGTTGCACGTTGTAACGCTGAGCAATCTCTTTCTGTCTTTCTTCGATGATGTCATCAGAGAATTCGATCACTTCGCCACAATCTAAACATACAAGGTGGTCGTGGTGGTGCTGTGTAGAAAGTTCAAATACAGACTTGCCGCCTTCGAAGTGGTGACGAGTTACAATGCCAGCGTCATCGAATTGGTTAAGTACTCGATAAACGGTTGCAAGACCGATTTCTTCACCTAGGTCGATCAGCTTCTTATATAAATCTTCAGCACTAATATGTTGGCAGTCTGGCTGTTGTAATACTTCTAAAATTTTGAGCCGTGGAAGGGTCACTTTAAGACCTGCATCTTTTAGCGCTTGATTATTGTCTGACATATACTTTCCTGTTGATGATCTGCAGCAATTAACAGAATTCAATATTAATACCATTATAGTTTAGTCAGGCATAACAATAAACCACGAACTTCAAAGGGTTACTTACTGACATCACAATCTGTTTTGTAAATTGGAAGTATCTCACTTATAGTGGAGGTACGACCAGTCAAGGTGACGGTGTTTCTGATATGAACATGGAATGTTGTTATGAATAAGCAACTCGCAAAAATATATAAACCCAACATTGTAAAATTTGCTCTTAATATTTGGCCTCCCTTTTGGGGAGCGGGTATTCGAATAGCCCACATTAGCGCTGACTTTAGAGTTGTTAAGACAGTACTTAAGCTACGCTGGTGGAATAAGAACGCCAATCGTACTCAATATGGCGGCAGTATCTTTTCTCTTACCGATCCCGTTTACTCATTGATGTTAATGGGAATTTTAGGTGAGCGATATTATGTTTGGGATAAAGAAGCGAGCATTAACTTCATCAAGCCGGGGCAATCGGACTTGTATGCAGATTTTGAGATAAGCCAAGGGCAGCTTGATGATATCTATCGTCAGACACAGCTCGGTGAAAAGTGTTTCCCCGAATTTATTATTCACGTGAAAGATAAGCAGGGTAATGTGGTTTCAGAAATTCAACGCACCCTCTATGTAAGAAAGAAGCCGCAATTTAGAGATGACGATGAAGCACTAGAAGCTGAGTGCTAATTAATAGATTTTAAATAGCAAAAAACCTCCTATAAGGAGGTTTTTTCATATCTACATAATGGTTATTAATTGTAACAATTAACAACCACTAGAGAATTAGTCTTCTAGCTCTGCTAGGCACATCTCTTCGTGGATTTGTTTAACCCAGTTAGATACGCGCTCATCAGTTAGCTCAGGTTGACGGTCTTCATCGATACATAGACCAACGAATTGGCTGTCATCGCCTTCAACTAAACCTTTCGATGCTTCGAATTCGTAGCCTTCAGTTGATGTGTGACCTAGGATAGTACCGCCTTTCGCTTCAACGATGTCACGGATAGTACCCATAGCATCACAGAAGTATTCTGCGTAATCTTCTTGGTCGCCACAACCAAAGATAGCAACAAGCTTAGTTGAGAAATCAATAGCTTCTAGCTCTGGGAAAAAGTCATCCCAATCACATTGTGCTTCGCCGTAGTACCACGTAGGGATACCAAGCAGCAGTAGATCGAAGTTATCGATATCTTCTTTGCTGCTTTTTGCAATGTCTTGAACGTGAACGAGCTGTTTGCTCAATTGCTTTTGAATCATCTTAGCAACAGCTTCAGTGTTACCTGTATCGCTACCAAAGAAGAGACCTACACTTGCCATAGAATCATTACCTTTCATTTTGTCTGTTGTCGGTGTAATAAAGTTCGGAAGAGAATCGTTAGATCCCAGTTCCTTCCCAGCTTAGTTGGATTATCCCTTTGGCGATAAAACCCGCACAGCCAAGGAAAAGTACTAACCATACGATGCGACGACCAAATGGAGGAACATTTCCCTGCTTGAGAACGTCCTTAATTGCCATACCGATTAAAAAGAAAATCGCGGCAAACAGGAGATCTAAACCAACAGATTCGATGATGTTCATGTAGTCGTAAAGCATGGGAACCTTATATACCAATTTTGCTTGGGCGCACTATATCACTGTTGTGAGATAAAGTTAATCTGCAGTAATTACACAGCTCTCATTTATCTGCACGAAAAAGCGCAGTTAAGCGATGAATTTTCTAATTGCTCTAAGTACTTCTGCTGGTTTTTCAGCATGCAGCCAGTGACCTGTGTTGGCAATGACATGCGCTTTTGCGTTAGAAAATTGCTGCTGAACGGCTGCTTGATGTTCTGCGGTGAGGTAATCTGAATCCCCACCTTTAATGAGCAAGGTTTTGACCGAGGTTTTCTCGATCGGTTCCCAACCAATAATATGTGGGTAGTTGCTCAATAACGAAGCAACATTGAAGCGCCACTCCATAATGCCTTGCTCTGTTTTGAACAAAGATTTGGTTAAAAACTGGCGAACGCCATCGATCTCGATATGTTTTGCGAGAATCTTGAGTGCGTCTGAGCGTGAAGTCGGTTTTTCTTCTATCACGGCTTGTAGGCCTGCGAATACGTTGTCGTGGCGACTTTGAGTGTACGCGACTGGCGCCATATCCAAGACAATCAATTTATGCAGTGCAAGATGCTGTGTCAGTGCCATCGCTACTTTGCCACCCATCGAGTGACCAATCACTGTGACGTCTTCTAACTTAAGATCATGCAGCAGTTGAGCCACGTCTTGTGCCATCGCTTGATAGTTATGAGTGTCACTATGGAAGGATTGACCGTGGTTGCGGAGATCGATACTAAGTACCTGATGATCGGCTTTTAGATCCCTAGCGAGCAAGCCAAGGTTGTCCAGATTACCGAATAATCCATGGATCAAAACAATGGTGTGACCCTCACCTTCAATTTTATAGTTGAGCTGTACTGACATTTTTATCTTATTCATGGTGGGTTTGACGTAGAGTATCCGCGCGGATCTCGCTATAATCCCCCAGAGTTTAAACATTGAGATTGTGAAAAGCGAATGAAAACAATTGAGGTTGATGAGGACCTATACCGTTTTATTGCGGGTCAGACAGAACGTATTGGCGAAAGCGCTTCAGATATTCTGCGCCGCTTGTTACAGGTTGATAGCCAAGGCATGGCTCCGATCGAAGAGATCGTTGAGCCAAAAGGTATCGTTGTTAGCAAAGAGGTAGGCTTTACTCCAGAGAAGTTCGATGGCGTTAAAGAAATGCGCTCACTACTAATATCAGATGAGTTTGCATCACTAAAGAAAGCCATTGATCGTTTCATGCTTGTGTTATCAACACTGCATAAAATCGACCCTTTAAGCTTTTCAGAAGCAACTCAAGTAAAAGGCCGTAAGCGCGTTTACTTTGCAGATAACGAAGCGACGTTGCTAGCAAACGGCAACACAACTAAGCCTAAAGCTATTCCACAAAGTCCTTTTTGGGTTATTACTAATAACAATACAAGCCGAAAAAGACAGATGGTTGAGCAGCTTATGAGCCGCATGAGTTTCCAAGCAGAATTGATAGAAAAAGTAACAGGTTCAATTTAACGAAATCTGATTTAAACCTCATAATATCCATGGATAAGAAGATATTATGAGGTTTTTTTGTTTTTAAATTTTATATATAAGGATGTCGAAAAATGGCTATGCACCCTCGTGCTGGGCAGAAAGCTCAGCAGGAAGATCTTCATAATATCCCGGCTTTAGTTGCTAACTATTTCTTACAGCAACCGGATGCTACGAACCCAGATCATAAAGTACTTTTCGGTACTTCAGGTCACCGCGGTACAGCAGACAAATCAACATTTAACGAAAATCACATTCTAGCAATTGCACAAGCGGTTGCTGAAGTTCGTGCCGAGCAAGGTACAACTGGCCCTCTTTTCTTAGGTAAAGATACACACGCTCTATCTGAGCCTGCGTTCTCTACGGTTATCGAAGTGCTTGTAGCGAACGGTGTTGAAGTTATTATTCAAGAAAACAACGGCTTTACTCCAACACCTGGTATCTCGCACGCGATTCTTACGCATAACTTAGTGAATGACAAAAAAGCCGATGGCATTGTTATCACGCCTTCACATAATCCACCTCAAGACGGCGGTATTAAATACAACCCGACACACGGTGGCCCAGCTGAAGCTGAACTGACTCAAGCGATTGAAGACCGTGCGAACGTGATCATTGCTGAGCAAATGCAAGGTGTTAAGCGTACGCCGATCGCACAGGCTAAACAGTCTGAGCTAGTAAAAGAAGTGGACCTGGTTGCGCCATACGTTGCTGATTTGGTTAACGTTGTGGATATGGAAGCGATCCAGAAAGCAAACATCAAGATTGGTGTTGATCCACTGGGTGGCAGCGGTATTGATTACTGGCGTCAAATTGGTAAAGCGTACAATCTAGATCTGACTCTGGTAAGTGAAGCGGTTGACCCTTCATTCCAATTCATGTCTCTAGATAAAGATGGCGTGGTTCGTATGGACTGTTCTTCTCCATACGCAATGGCAGGCTTACTGGCGCTTAAAGACGAGTACGCTCTAGCGTTTGGTAACGACCCAGATTACGATCGCCACGGTATCGTGACACCTAAAGGTTTGATGAATCCAAACCACTTCTTAGCGGTTTGTATTGATTACCTATACCGTAACCGTGAAGGTTGGGGTAAAGACGTTGCTGTTGGTAAGACACTGGTATCAAGCGCATTAATTGACCGTGTTGTTGCTGACTTAGGTCGCGAACTTTGTGAAGTGCCAGTTGGTTTCAAATGGTTCGTTGATGGTCTATACAACGGCCAGTTTGGTTTTGGTGGTGAAGAGAGTGCAGGTGCTTCTTTCCTACGTAAAGACGGTACGCCTTGGTCAACAGATAAAGATGGCCTGATTCTTTGCCTACTTGCGGCTGAGATCACTGCTGTGACGGGTAAGAACCCACAAGAATACTACGAAGAGCTTGCCGCTAAACACGGTGAATCTAAGTACAACCGTATTCAAGCGGTAGCAAATGGCGCACAAAAAGACGTGCTGAAGAAACTATCTCCAGAGATGGTTTCTGCTGAGACGCTGGCTGGTGATGCAATTACTGCACGCTTAACACACGCTCCAGGTAACGGTGCTGCGATTGGTGGCTTGAAAGTGACAACTGAGAACGGCTGGTTTGCTGCTCGTCCATCAGGCACTGAAGACATCTACAAGATCTACTGTGAAAGCTTTAAGGGTGAAGAGCACCTGAAAGCAATCGAAGCAGAAGCTCAAGAGATTGTTAACCAAGTATTTGCAGCCGCTGGCCTATAATCGAATCTCGATTACTAGAGTTGCTACGTAAATAGAAGAAGGGTTGATGTGAAAGCATCAACCCTTTTTATTTGTGTTGGTTTCGTATAATTGGGAAAGGTAACTGAGTTAGCTCAGACGACTAACCGTGTGGCCAGCTTTGCGGCATCACAAACCAGAATTGCCCCGACTTTGTTTGCCCATGGACGAAGCGATCACCGAACTCGGTGATAGGCTGACTGCTGAAATCATCCGTACCAGCTGCCCATTGCTCTTTGGTGAGAGGGTAGAGCGCTTCAGTGATTAGATGAGCTTGGTCTTGATAGCACCAAAAGCCGTTAACTTGGCTCGAGTTGATGTCATAGCCCAAGCATTTTGTCGGTACGTTTTGCTCTAAGAATGGGTTGGTATATAGACGGCCTTGCATCAGTAAGTGCTTTGAGTCGACATCGATTTCTGGATATTGCTCAACAAAGGCGGCAGAAGAGGACATTTCGAGTTGGTGGCTGAGCATCCTGTCGAGTTTCTTATCTAATTGGTCGTGAGAGTTGGGGCCAAACCATGTTTGTTCATGGAGTAGATAAAATTTAATCGCCACTTCCCAATGTTCCAGCTTTTGGCCGCTTTCTTCTTCAAGAATAAAGTCGATTGCACCAAGAGTTCTGCCTTCCACATTGATCTGAATCTCGTCGTGCTTTATCGAGTAATTCGGTGAGGCAGCGATCACTTGTTCGCATAGATATTGGTAGAGGAAACCTAATCTAGGATTACCATCATAAGTATGTGATGAGTTGATGGCATGGTGGCTAGAGAATGCACTGAGATCCGAAATCGGAGGTTTGATTTCTAGTAATGGTGGTGAGTCGATGACCCATTGGTAAAAACGTTGCAGTGCTGTCATCTCTTCCTCATAAACTCATCGTGGGGCTTTCGACATTCTACCCGTAAATTGATATAACGACGTTATTATAAAGGTAAGCTGGAAAGAAAAATGAATAACTTACAATTAGAAAAGCTACTTAACGAAAAACTGCAGCCACAGCAGATTAAAGATTACTGTCCTAATGGTCTTCAAGTTGAAGGTGCAACAGAAGTGAAGCGAATCGTTACTGGTGTGACAGCTTCTCAAGCCTTGATTGATAAAGCGGTGGAACTGAACGCAGACGCTTTGTTAGTCCATCATGGTTTTTTCTGGAAAGGCGAGTCAGAAGCCATTCGTGGCATGAAGGGCAAGCGCATTCGTACCCTGATTAAAAATGACATCAATCTTTTAGGTTATCACTTACCGCTTGATATCCACCCTGAACTTGGCAACAACGCAAAATTGGCAGAGTTACTTGAGATAGAAGTCGAAGGCGGTTTGGAAGGGCACCCACAATCGGTTGCTATGTTTGGTAAATTAAAAGCGCCAATGACAGGTACTGAATTTGCAGCAAAAATCGATCAAGTTCTGAATCGTAAACCACTGCATATCGCTCCAGAAAACCAAGACAAAATGATTACGACTGTCGGTTGGTGTACCGGTGGCGGCCAAGATTACATTGAGTTAGCGGCTTCTCAAGGTATTGATGCATTTATCTCTGGTGAAATTTCAGAACGCACTACTTACTCAGCACGTGAGCAAGACATTCATTATTTTGCTGCTGGCCACCATGCGACTGAGCGATACGGTGTAAAAGCGCTAGGTGAATGGTTAGCGAAAGAGCATGGTTTGGATGTTGAGTTTATTGATATCGATAATCCGGTATAAGAACAGATGCCAGATAAGGGATACGAGTCGAGAGTATGCATCATTTTCTAGAATTGAGCAGGTAACCTGTATAGTTGATCTGCTCGCTTAAGAAGATCCCCAACTCACTCGTCCCTCGCTCTTGGGGATGACGAGTAACTATAAATTTGTATCCTTTGATGAGGCGGGCTAATTAGAGCTCTAATGGACTCTACTTAGAGAGTTCATAAGTAATTCGTCATTTCCTAGACTGACGGAGGAAAGAGTAGGGAATCCCTGAAAGCTTGTCGATGCAATTAATGAGATCCCCAACTCGCTCGTCCCTCACTCTTGAGGATGACGGAGTTAAGGGCATATAAAAGAAAAGGGGTTGATGTTCTCACATCAACCCCTTTTAACATTATGATTTATTGCAACTATTCACGTTCGTGAAGTGCTTTAAAGTCACGTTGTTCTTCACCAGTATACAGCTGACGAGGACGACCAATACGGTTCGTCGGATCGCTGTGCATTTCGTTCCAGTGAGCAATCCAACCGATGGTACGAGACATCGCGAAGATTACTGTAAACATAGATACTGGAATACCGATTGCTTTCAGAATGATACCTGAGTAGAAATCTACGTTCGGGTATAGCTTCTTAGAAACAAAGTACTCATCAGAAAGAGCGATACGCTCAAGTTCCATTGCTACGTCTAGTAGTGGATCTTGGATGTTTAGCTCTTTAAGTACTTCGTGACACGCTTCGCGCATTACTGTTGCACGTGGATCGTAGTTCTTGTAAACACGGTGACCGAAGCCCATCAAACGGAATGGGTCATCTTTGTCTTTTGCTTTCGCAACGTATTCTTCAATGTTATCTACGCTACCGATCTCTTCAAGCATGCGCAGACAAGCTTCGTTTGCACCGCCGTGAGCTGGGCCCCAAAGTGATGCGATACCTGCTGCGATACACGCAAACGGGTTAGCACCAGATGAACCAGCAAGACGCACTGTAGACGTAGAAGCGTTCTGTTCGTGGTCAGCGTGTAGAGTAAAGATTTTATCCATTGCACGAGCAACGATAGGGTTCACTTCATACTCTTCACATGGGTTTGCAAACATCATGTGTAAGAAGTTTTCTGCGTAGCCTAGGTCGTTACGTGGGTAGATAAACGGCTGACCGATTGAATATTTGTAACACATTGCAGCCAGTGTTGGCATTTTTGAAATCAGGCGGTATGCCGCAATTTCACGGTGTGTATCGTTGTTGATATCAAGTGAGTCGTGGTAGAACGCCGCTAAAGCGCCTACAACACCACACATTACAGCCATAGGGTGAGCGTCACGACGGAAGCCGTGGAAGAAACTAGCGATTTGCTCATGCACCATAGTGTGACGTGTCACGGTAGTCTTGAACTTTTCGTACTCAGCTCGAGATGGGGCTTCACCGTAAAGAAGTATGTAACATACTTCTAAGTAATCAGCGTTATTGGCAAGTTGGTCAATTGGATAACCACGATGTAAAAGGATACCTTTTCCACCGTCAATAAAAGTGATTTGAGACTCACAGGATGCAGTGGCAAGAAAACCAGGGTCAAAAGTGAAAAAACCATTAGAACCTAGTGTACGAACATCGATCACTGGAGTACCAAGTACACCTTCTGTAATCGGCAGCTCGATTGGCGCTTGACCTTCAATGTGAAGGGTAGCTTTCTTATCCGCCATAACAATCTCCTTTGTTTATTATTTAATCCGTCCAGGATGTTTATGTGCCATTTTTTTACTGGTCTTACGTGGGAAAGTCAATTTTTCTGAAGCTTTGTGTGCACTTGTTAGTGTTTTTTACATTAAATTCGTTAAAAATCTGGTCTGTGTAGCATTATTTGTTACATCAATTGTATTAGAATGTTGCCAGCCGTATAGTGGCGCTGAAAAGTTTGGTTAAAACCTTATAAATGCAAGGCTAAGAAGAAATGTGAGGTGTCTTTCTTAATCGAGCAGTTAACAATTATTTTACAATTATCTAAGGCTCAACTTCAGTTATTTGTTAAGTTAATGTTAAATTTTGAAGGTTTGCAATCAAATTTTGTCCATAACAATATCATAAGGTTATTTAATGACCATAATGCTCAATGGAGCTGAGTGAGCAAGCCCGTGAAAGAAAGAAAGACAAGACCTGTTAATTTAGATTTACAGACCATCCACTTTCCAATCACAGCAATAGCTTCCATCCTACACCGTGTGTCTGGGGTGATAACTTTTGTCGCGATTGGAATTTTGCTTTGGTTACTATCCATTTCCCTCTCATCCCCAGTAGGCTTTGCCGAAGCTAGCGACATTGTCGATGGTTTCTTCGTGAAGTTTATTCTGTGGGGCATTTTAACCGCTTTGGCTTACCACATTGCTGGTGGTATTCGTCACCTTCTTATGGACCTTGGTCACTTTGAAGAGCTGGAATCTGGCGCTAAGAGCGCTAAGGTTGCATTCGCAGCAACAGCGGTATTGTCTCTACTAGCGGGGATCTTAGTATGGTAAACAACGTTTCTACTTTTGGTCGTAATGGTGTCCACGATTATCTATTGATTCGTGCAACTGCCATCATTATGACGCTTTACACTATCTACCTAGTCAGCTTCTGTGCTTTCTCTGGTGATATCTCTTACGCATCTTGGACGCAATTCTTTGGTGGAACCTTCACTAAAGTCTTCACCATGTTAGCGCTTACTTCTGTTTTGGTTCACGCGTGGATCGGCCTATGGCAAGTACTAACTGACTACATCAAATGCGCAAAACTGCGTGTTGGTCTTCAAGTCGGTGTTGTTGCAGTTCTTCTTGGATATTTCTTCTCTGGTCTGTTTATTTTGTGGGGTGCGTAAGTGACTATTCCTGTTCGTGAGTTTGATGCCGTAGTTATCGGCGCTGGTGGTGCAGGTATGCGTGCCGCACTGCAAATTTCTGAGCAAGGCCTTTCTTGTGCATTGCTTTCTAAAGTTTTCCCTACTCGTTCTCATACGGTTTCAGCGCAAGGCGGCATCACTGTTGCTCTTGGTAACGCGCATGAAGACCATTGGGAACAACACATGTACGACACCGTAAAAGGTTCTGATTACATCGGTGACCAAGACGCTATCGAATACATGTGTAAAAACGGTCCTGAGTCGGTAATCGAACTTGAAAAAATGGGCCTACCTTTCTCTCGTTTTGAGAACGGTACTATTTACCAGCGTCCTTTCGGTGGTCAATCTAAAAACTTTGGTGGTGAGCAAGCGGCTCGTACCGCAGCTGCAGCCGACCGTACTGGTCACGCTCTGCTACACACGCTTTACCAACAAAACATTAAACACAAAACGACCGTTTTCTCTGAGTGGTATGCACTGGATCTTGTTAAGAACGAAGATGGTGCAATCTTAGGTACTACTGCGCTTTGTATGGAAACGGGTGAGGTTTGCTACTTCAAAGCGAAGGCAACAATCCTTGCTACCGGTGGTGCTGGTCGTATCTACGCATCAACAACCAATGCACACATTAACACTGGTGACGGTGTTGGTATGGCTATTCGTGCTGGCGTTCCTATGCAAGACATCGAAATGTGGCAGTTCCACCCAACGGGTATCGCTGGTGCAGGTGTATTGGTAACGGAAGGTTGTCGTGGTGAAGGTGGTTACCTTCTTAATAAAGACGGCGAACGCTTCATGGAACGTTACGCACCAAACGCTAAAGACTTAGCGGGTCGTGATGTTGTTGCTCGTTCAATGATGGTTGAAATTCGTGAAGGTCGCGGTTGCGATGGCCCTTGGGGTCCACACATTAAGCTTAAGCTTGATCACCTAGGTAAAGAGACGCTTGAATCTCGTCTTCCTGGTGTATGTGAACTTTCTCGTACCTTTGCTCACGTTGATCCAGTGAAAGAGCCAATCCCAGTAATCCCGACATGTCACTACATGATGGGTGGTGTTCCAACACAAGTTTCTGGTCAAGCTATTAAGCAAACCGAAGACGGCAGCGATGTTGAAATCCAAGGTCTATTTGCTTGTGGTGAAATCGCATCAGTATCAGTACATGGTGCTAACCGTCTAGGTGGTAACTCACTGCTTGATTTAGTGGTATTTGGTCGTGCAACAGGTCTACACCTAGGTGAGACACTGAAGAAGCAAGACGAAGCGAAGCCTGCAACTGAAGCTGACATTGAGCGTTCACTAGAGCGTTACAACCGTTGGGAAAACAGTACAGATGGCGAAGATCCAGCGCAAATCCGTAAAGATCTTCAGCAATGTATGCAGAACAACTTCTCGGTATTCCGTGAAGGCAAAGCAATGGCTGAAGGCCTAGAAGAGCTAAAAGCGATTCGTGAGCGTCTGAAGAATGCACACCTATCTGATAAGTCTACAGAGTTCAACACTCAACGTATTGAGTGTCTAGAGCTTGAAAACTTGATGGAAACGGCATTCGCAACCGCTGTTGCTGCAAACTTCCGTACAGAGAGCCGTGGCGCACACGCTCGATTCGATTTCCCTGACCGTGATGATGAGCAATGGCTATGCCACTCACTTTACAACCCAGAGTCAGAGAGCATGACTAAACGTGGTGTAAACATGGAACCTATCCATCGTGAAGCGTTCCCACCAAAAGCACGTACGTACTAAGGAGATATGACCATGAAACTGAATTTCTCTTTATACCGTTACAATCCAGATGTCGACCAGAAGCCTTATATGAAGGAATACACTCTAGAAGTGGATGAAGGTTCAGACATGATGCTTTTGGACGCGCTTATTCTGTTGAAAGAGCAAGATCCAACAATCTCATTCCGTCGCTCATGCCGTGAAGGTGTATGTGGCTCGGATGGTTTGAACATGAACGGTAAAAATGGCTTAGCGTGTATCACGCCGTTGTCTGCGCTTTCGGGCCAAGACAAGATTGTGATTCGCCCACTGCCTGGCTTACCCGTTGTTCGTGACCTGATTGTAGACATGACTCAGTTCTACGATAACTATGAAAAAGTGAAGCCATTCTTAGTGTCTGATGGCAATGTGCCACCGGCTCGTGAAAACTTACAAAGCCCTGATGAGCGTGCTCATTTAGATGGATTGTACGAATGTATCATGTGTGCATGTTGTACAACGTCATGCCCATCATTCTGGTGGAACCCTGACAAATTCATCGGACCAGCAGGCCTGCTTGCAGCGTACCGTTGGCTAATTGATAGCCGAGATACAGCGACAGACGAACGTTTGTCCGATCTTGATGATGCATTTAGCGTTTTTCGTTGCCATGGCATCATGAATTGTGTAAGTGTTTGTCCTAAGGGATTAAATCCGACGAAAGCGATTGGTCACATCAAGACCATGCTAGTGAATCGTTCGGTTTAAGTTATATAAAAATTGCCGCCCTAGAAGTTTTGGGGCGGCCTTTTAATAGCTCGGCATAGACCGCAGCAAACGTGAAAACTACTGGTTAAGGGAAAATATGCACAACGGCGTGATGAAGGCATGGCTCGAGTCTTCACACTTGGCTGGCGCCAATGCAACGTACGTAGAAGAACTCTATGAACTGTATCTAAGTGACCCAGATTCGGTAAGTGACGAATGGAGAAGTGTTTTTGAAGAACTGCCTGTGCAAGCTTCAGAGACAGTGGAACAACCACACTCTCGTGTTCGTGAATACTTCCGTCGACTCGCTCAAGAAACAAAGCATTACAGTGTCCAAGTTAGTGATCCAGATGTCGATGCGAAACAAGTAAAGGTTCTGCAACTTATTAATGCCTATCGATTCCGAGGGCATCAAGCAGCAAATCTAGACCCCCTAGGTTTATGGAAAAGAGCGACAGTTGATGAACTGGACCCTTCTTTCCACACTCTTACCGAAGATGACCTCAATGAGACGTTTAACGTCGGCTCTTACGCCATTGGCCAAGAGACGATGGTGCTTAAAGATCTCTACAAATCTCTAAAGCAAACTTATTGTGGCTCTATTGGTGCTGAATACATGCACATGACAAATACAGAGCAAAAGCGTTGGATCCAACAACGTTTAGAGTCTGTATCTGGTCAACCCTCTTTCAACAAAGAAGAAAAGCAAGCTTTCCTAGAAGAGCTAACTGCTGCTGAAGGTCTTGAGCGCTATCTTGGTGCGAAATTCCCAGGCGCAAAACGCTTCTCGTTGGAAGGTGGTGATGCTCTTATCCCAATGACGAAAGAAATTATTCGTCATGCTGGCGGACAAGGCATGCGTGAAGTTGTTGTTGGTATGGCTCACCGTGGTCGTCTAAACATGTTGGTCAACGTGCTTGGTAAAAAGCCACAAGACCTGTTTGACGAGTTTGCGGGCAAGCACGATGACACGTGGGGTACTGGTGATGTGAAATACCACCAAGGCTTCTCTGCGGACTTCGCAACGCCAGGCGGCAACGTTCACTTAGCACTAGCATTTAACCCATCTCACTTAGAAATCGTAAACCCGGTAGTTATCGGTTCAGTACGTGCGCGTCAAGATCGCCTTGGTGATAATGATGGTAGCCGTGTACTTCCAATTACTATCCACGGTGACTCAGCTATCGCTGGTCAGGGTGTAGTACAAGAGACGTTTAACATGTCTCAAGCGCGTGGTTTCTGTGTTGGTGGTACGGTTCGTATCGTTGTAAACAACCAAGTTGGCTTTACAACGTCTAACCCTCGCGATACACGCTCTACGATGTACTGTACCGATATCGCGAAGATGGTTCAGGCTCCGATTTTCCACGTTAACTCTGATGATCCAGAAGCGGTTGCGTTCGTTGCGCGTCTTGCATTGGATTACCGTAATACGTTTAAGCGTGATGTTGTTATTGATTTGGTTTGTTACCGTCGCCACGGTCACAATGAAGCCGATGAGCCGAATGCTACACAGCCTTTGATGTACCAAAAAATCAAAAAGCACCCAACACCACGTAAGCTTTACGCTGACGTGCTAATGGAGCGCGGTGAATTTGGTATTGATACAGCAACTCAGCTAGTTAACGAATATCGTGATGCACTTGATCACGGTGAAGTTGTGGTTAAAGAGTGGCGTCCAATGGCACTTCACTCAGTAGACTGGTCTCCTTACCTAGGTCACGACTGGAACATCGAGTGGGATAACAAGATTGATATCGAGCGCCTGAAAGAGCTTGGTACCAAACTTTGCCAATACCCAGACAGCCACAAGCTGCAAAGCCGAGTAAATAAACTGTACAACGATCGTACTGCCATGGTGAATGGTGAGAAACAAGTCGATTGGGGTATGGCTGAAACTCTGGCATACGCAACACTTGTTGACGACGGTAAGCGTATTCGTATCTCAGGCCAAGATTCAGGTCGTGGTACGTTCTTCCACCGTCACTCAGTACTGCACAATCAATCAGATGCAAGCACGTATGTTCCTCTTGCGAACATTCATGATAAACAAGGGCCATTCCAAGTGTTTGACTCGGTGTTATCTGAAGAAGCGGTACTCGCATTTGAGTATGGTTACGCAACAGCAGAGCCAAGTGGTCTAACCCTTTGGGAAGCCCAATTTGGTGACTTCGCAAACGGTGCACAAGTTGTTATCGACCAATTCATTTCATCAGGTGAGCAAAAGTGGGCACGTCTATGTGGTCTAACTATGCTGCTTCCTCACGGTTATGAAGGCCAAGGCCCAGAGCACTCTTCTGCACGTCTTGAGCGTTACCTTCAGTTATGTGCTGAACAAAACATGCAGGTTGTTGTTCCTTCAACACCAGCTCAGGTTTACCACATGATTCGCCGTCAGGTTGTTCGACCAATGCGTCGTCCACTGATTGTAATGTCACCTAAGTCATTGCTTCGTCACCCTCTGTGTACTTCTTCTCTTGAAGATTTGGCAGAAGGCACGTTCCAACCAGCTATCGCAGAAATTGATGATCTGGCTCCTGAGAACGTAAAACGCGTCGTGTTCTGTTCAGGTAAGGTTTACTTTGACCTGCTTGACCAAAGACGTAAGAACGAGCAAGACGATGTCGCTATTGTACGTATTGAGCAACTTTACCCGTTCCCTTATGAGGACGTGAGAGCTGCCATCGCACAGTATACAAATGTAGTCGATTACGTTTGGTGTCAAGAAGAGCCACAAAACCAAGGTGCTTGGTATAGTAGCCAACATAATTTCCGAGCTGCTATCCCAGTAGGTGCTGATATTCAATACGCAGGTCGTCCTGCATCAGCATCACCAGCTGTTGGCTATATGTCAGTACACTTGAAACAACAAAAAGCGTTAGTTGACGACGCTTTGACCCTACTTAAGAACTAGAAGTAAAAGGAAAATACGCACATGACAATTGAAATTCTGGTTCCAGATTTACCTGAATCTGTGGCTGATGCAACAGTTGCTACTTGGCACAAAAAACCGGGCGAAGCGGTTGCACGTGATGAAGTCATTGTAGATATCGAAACAGATAAAGTAGTTCTAGAAGTACCGGCTCCTGAAGCGGGTGTTCTGGAAGCTATCATCGAAGAAGAGGGTGCTACGGTACTTTCGAAGCAGCTTCTGGCTAAAATCAAGCCGGGTGCTGTCGCTGGTGAACCAACGAAAGACACCACTGAAGATACAGAAGCATCTCCTGACAAGCGCCATAAAGCTGCGCTAACAGAAGAGAACAACGACGCACTAAGCCCAGCTGTTCGTCGCCTGCTTGCTGAGCACAACCTACAACCAGCTGACGTTAAAGGCACTGGTGTTGGTGGTCGTATTACTCGTGAAGACATCGACGCACACCTAGCAGCAGCGAAAGCGGCTCCGGCAGCAGCATCTGCACCAGCAGTTGAAGCGCCAGCAGCGGCTCGCAGCCAAAAACGCGTGCCTATGACTCGCCTACGTAAGACAGTTGCAAACCGTCTTCTAGAAGCGAAAAACAGCACAGCAATGCTGACGACTTTCAACGAAGTGAACATGAAGCCAATCATGGACCTTCGTAAGCAGTACAAAGACCAATTCGAGAAGCGTCACGATACGCGTCTTGGCTTCATGTCTTTCTACGTGAAAGCAGTAACAGAAGCACTGAAGCGTTTCCCAGAAGTGAACGCTTCTATTGATGGCACAGATATCGTTTACCACAACTACTTCGACATCAGCATGGCGGTATCTACGCCACGTGGTCTAGTGACTCCAGTACTGAAAGACTGTGACACACTAGGTTTCGCTGATATCGAAAAAGGCATCAAAGAGCTAGCAATCAAAGGCCGTGACGGCAAGCTAACGGTTGATGAACTGATGGGCGGTAACTTCACTATCACAAACGGTGGTGTATTTGGTTCTCTAATGTCTACGCCAATCATCAACCCGCCTCAAGCGGCAATTTTGGGTATGCACAAAATCCAAGACCGTCCAATGGCTGTTGATGGCAAGGTAGAGATTCTGCCAATGATGTACCTAGCGCTTTCTTACGACCACCGTCTAATCGATGGCCGTGAATCAGTTGGCTTCCTAGTGACCATCAAAGAGCTTCTAGAAGATCCTGCACGTCTGCTATTAGACGTTTAGTATCGCTAAAACGTCTAGTTAACCCCGTTAGCTAGACGTAAAAAGTTTCAAAGGCTAGGCTGCTCAACGTCTGGCCTTCAATTGAACTGTAAAGTCATTAGAAAATGGACAGCAGTTGATTTGAGAAGACCCTACAGACGTAACACAGGAAACTGTGTCGTTATGGAAATAATAATCCCTTAAGGGAAAATAAACGGAATATCAAAATGAATTTGCATGAATACCAAGCCAAACAGCTGTTTGCAGAATTCGGTTTGCCTGTACCAGAAGGTTTCGCATGTGATACTGCACAAGAAGCTTTCGAAGCTGCAGGTCGTATCAGTACAGCCAAGAAAGTCGTTAAGTGTCAAGTACACGCTGGTGGCCGCGGTAAAGCGGGCGGCGTAGAGCTACATGACACCAAAGAAGGTGTTAAAGAGTTTGCACAAAAGTGGCTAGGTAAAAACCTAGTGACTTACCAAACAGACGCTAATGGTCAGCCTGTAACAAAGATCCTAGTTGAAGAAGCATCAAACATTGCTAACGAACTTTACCTAGGTGCTGTTGTTGACCGCGCAACGCGTAAAATTGTATTCATGGCGTCAACTGAAGGCGGTGTGGACATTGAGAAAATCGCTGAAGAAACTCCAGAGTTGATTCACCAATCAGCGATCGATCCTCTAGTAGGCCCTCAAGCTTACCAAGGCCGTGAACTGGCGTTCAAACTTGGTCTAGTTGGCGATCAAATCAAACAGTTCGTTAAGATCTTCATGGGTCTTGGCAAAATGTTCTCTCAGTACGACCTAGCTCTACTAGAAATCAACCCGCTTGTCATTACTGGCGAAGGCAACCTGCTTTGTCTAGACGGTAAGATCAACATCGACTCAAACGCGATGTACCGTCAGCCAAAACTTCGTGAAATGCACGATCCATCTCAAGAAGATGAGCGCGAAGCACACGCAGCACAGTGGGAACTGAACTACGTAGCACTAGATGGCAACGTTGGCTGTATGGTTAACGGTGCAGGCCTTGCGATGGGTACTATGGATATCGTAAACCTACACGGCGGCAAGCCAGCAAACTTCCTTGATGTAGGCGGCGGCGCGACAAAAGAACGTGTAGCTGAAGCATTCAAGATCATCCTTTCTGATGACAATGTTAAAGCAGTACTCGTAAACATTTTCGGTGGCATCGTTCGTTGTGACATGATCGCTGAAGGTATTATCGGTGCGGTTAAAGAAGTCGGCGTAACAGTTCCTGTAGTTGTTCGTCTTGAAGGTACAAACGCAGACCTAGGTCGCGAAGTACTTGCTAATTCTGACGTTGATATCATTGCAGCTGAATCACTAACAGATGCTGCTCAGAAAGTTGTTGCTGCTGCGGAGGCTAAATAATGTCTGTATTAATTAACAAAGACACTAAAGTAATCTGTCAGGGTTTCACTGGCGGTCAAGGTACATTCCACTCAGACCAAGCTATCGCATACGGTACGCAAATGGTTGGTGGTGTTTCACCTGGTAAAGGTGGTCAAACTCACCTAGGCCTTCCAGTATTCAACACAGTACGTGAAGCAGTAGAAGTAACTGGCGCAACAGCAACAGTTATCTACGTACCAGCTCCTTTCTGTAAAGATGCAATCTTAGAAGCGATTGATGCAGGTATCGAACTGATCGTAACGATCACTGAAGGTATCCCTACAACAGATATGATCGACGTTAAAGTGAAGCTAGAAGAAACTGGCGTTCGCATGATCGGTCCTAACTGTCCAGGCCTTATCACTCCAGACGAGTGTAAGATTGGTATCATGCCTGGTCATATCCACAAGAAGGGTAAAGTAGGTATCGTATCTCGCAGCGGTACTCTTACGTACGAAGCAGTTAAGCAAACAACAGATGAAGGCTTTGGTCAGTCTACATGTGTTGGTATCGGTGGTGACCCTATCCCAGGTTCAAACTTCATTGATATCCTAAAACTTTTCCAAGAAGACCCAGAAACTGAAGCAATCGTAATGATTGGTGAGATCGGTGGTACTGCGGAAGAAGAAGCGGCTGAGTTCATCAAAGCAAACGTAACTAAGCCAGTTGTTTCTTACATCGCTGGTGTTACTGCTCCTCCGGGCAAACGTATGGGCCACGCAGGCGCAATCATCTCTGGCGGTAAAGGTACTGCTGAAGATAAATTCGCAGCACTAGAAGCAGCAGGCGTTAAGACTGTTAAGTCTCTTGCTGACATCGGTAAAGGCCTACGTGAAATCACGGGTTGGTAATCAGCTGGTTTTTATCGATTGAGATAGAAGTTAACTGAACGATATTAAAAAGGCTTGGTCACTGACCAAGCCTTTTTTTACGTTCTCGTGATACGAGATCGTACTGCTAAGTATTAAGCTCGGCTTCTAAACATTTGAGATAACATAAACATCGCAGCTGCACTGATAACAACAGACGGGCCAGCGGGCGTATCATAGAACCAAGACAAGCTTAACCCTCCGAAGACTGCGATAGAGCCAATAACCGATGCGAGGAAGGCCATCTGCTCAGGTGTGCTCGAGAACTTCCTTGCCGTTGCTGCAGGAATAATCAGTAGCGATGTCATGATTAACGCACCCACAAATTTCATACCGACAGCAATCACAATACCAACCAATAGCATCAAAATCAGACGCATTAAATCAATGTTGATGCCATCAACCGCCGCGAGGTCCTCGTTAACCGTCGTTGATAGTAGTGGTCGCCAAAAGATAGCCAGTACCAGCCCAATCACGGCTGCACCCGCATAGATGAACACCAAATCAGTCGGAGATACTGCCAGCAAGTCACCAAACAGGTAGCTCATCAGATCAACACGAACATTATCTAAGAAGCTGACAGCAACCAAACCAAGTGATAGCGCACTGTGAGCCAAAATACCGAGTAGAGTATCGGTTGCGACCAGCTTTTGTTTTTGCAATGTCACGAGCAACACGGCCAGCATCAAACAACAAATCAGCAGCGCGAAATACAAGTTAATGTTGAACAGAAAGCCAAGTGCTAAGCCCATCAAAGAAGCGTGAGCAAGCGTGTCACCAAAGTAAGCCATCTTACGCCACACCACGAATGAACCTAGTGGGCCTGCAATTAGTGCAATACCCAAACCCGCCAAAATAGAGGGAAGAAGAAACTCAAGCATTAGTGGTGTCCGTGTTTATGGTTTGAACATTCATGCACGTCGCCTTCGACAGGCTGGCCTGCAAGATCATGATGGTGATGTTCGTGTTGGTGATGATAAAACGCTAGTGTCTCTTGGGTCGCGGTGCCAAAGAGCGCAATATACGAAGGATGGTGTTTGATGTCTGCAGGTGCGCCTGAACAGCAGATGTGGTGGTGCAAACAGATAACATCGTCTGTTTTTGCCATCACTAAATGCAGATCGTGCGAAACCATAAATACGGCACAACCAAAGCGGTGACGAATGGTGTCAATCAAATCATACAGGTCAATTTGCCCTTGAACATCAACGCCTTGAGCCGGTTCATCGAGAACCAGTAGGTCTGGTCTTCTTAACAATGAACGAGCAATCAGCACACGTTGGTTTTCACCGCCGGATAGCTGGTGCATGTTACTCTTCTGCAGATGTTCAGCACCAACGAGCTTCAATGCTTCAAGGATCTCTTGCTGACTGAACTTGCCAGTGAGCTTTAGAAAACGCTCTACGTTGAGCGGTAGGGAATCATTGAGCTTTAATTTTTGTGGTACATAGCCAATTTTCAGTTTTTTAGCTTTTGTTATTGTGCCTGAAAATTTGGTCTGTAAACCCAGTACCACTTTTACTAATGTCGACTTTCCTGCACCGTTTGGCCCAATCAGGGTGGTGATTCTGCCGCGCTCTAAATTTAGAGAGATGTTGTCTAGAACTTTTCGACCGTCAAATTCGACGCTCACAGAATCTAGTTGGATTAAGTTATCCATGAATAGAACTCATTTGCAATTCGCTAATGTTATAATGTAACATTTACCTCAAGCCTAAGCTACTTTTCTATTATCGAGGGATTATGTCACGTTCATCTTTTATACTTGCTACTTTGCTTTTAGCGCCAAGTGTCGCAAGTGCCAATACTATTCTAACAAGCTTTAAACCAATTCAAATGATTGTGACGGAATTAACGCAGGGCGTTAGTGAACCGGATGTGCTAATGAACAGCAATGCTTCGCCGCACGATTATGCGCTTAAGCCATCTGATGTCAAAAAAGTTCACAGTGCCGATATGGTTATCTGGTTTGGTCCTGACCTAGAGGCCTTTTTGACTAAGGTGATTGGTTCAAAAGAAAACGTTATCAAGATCAGCGAGATTCCAGGAATTAACTTGCGAGAATTCGGACATGATGACCACGATTCTCATGAAGGACATAATCATGGTAGCCATGACCCACATTTTTGGTTAGGTATCGACCAAGTTGAAGTAGCCGCAAAATATATCTCAGCAAAGTTGATTGAATCTGACCCTGATAACGCAATGGCGTATCAAGAAAACTTAGATTCTTTCCTGCTTGCTTTGAAAGAAAAGCAGCAGTCTATTCATGAACAACTTGCGCCAGTGAAAGACAAAGGTTATTACGTATTCCACGATGCGTATGGTTACTTTGAGCAAGAGTTTGAACTGAATAACTTAGGCCACTTCACGGTGAGCCCAGAGCGTAAACCGGGTGCAAAAAGCCTGATCGCTATTAAGAAAACGCTAGTACGCGACAATGTTCAATGTGTATTCTCAGAGCCTCAATTTACTCCCGCTGTGATTGAATCAGTGACTCGCGGAAGTAACGCTAAGCAAGGTCAGCTTGATCCTATCGGTTCAACGGTTGAAGTGAAGAATGGAAGTTATTTCGATTTTCTTCAGCAACTTACAGACAGCTACACAAGCTGCTTAAGCGGGACGTAATTCATAACGAGTATTCTTTACTCTACTTTGCTCTCGTTAATTTATGAATCATGCCGCTTTTTGCGGCATTTTCGTGACCGCTAAGATAAAACCTCCCAACAAATAGCAAACCTCCTTTCTCCTTTTCTAATTTCCGCTAAAATAGAAAGATAATAATAAGCACAAAAAAACTCAGTTTTTGGTTAAGCAACGATAAGACGTTGTGGTACCCAAAATTTCATGTGTTGTTGCTGTTCAGGATTAAGAGTTGTATCGAATTATCTTCAAAATGTTCATGTTAATGAGCGTTTCATTTAGCGTTCTAGCGGTAAATACCTCACCCTCCGTTTTCTATCCTTTGCCCGTTCAAGCGCAAGGGAATTTTCTTGCGGCTA
Organism: Vibrio sp. 1CM23M; assembly: GCF_023161755.1. Lineage (NCBI taxonomy): Bacteria > Pseudomonadati > Pseudomonadota > Gammaproteobacteria > Vibrionales > Vibrionaceae > Vibrio > Vibrio sp. 1CM23M. The sequence continues at coordinate 3,415 of NZ_JALNTR010000004.1, read as the reverse complement.
ATAACTTGTACTTAGGTGCCGGAGGCGGGCTTTGGGTCCATGATGTGCATGGAAAAGTACTCTTTTACGACGGCCGAACTCTATTCCCTCGCAAGGGTAGCTTACTGCAATTTTCTTCGGAAAGAGTCGCGTTTCTGAACGATGAGTTTTGGACATTTTTCGATAACGAGGTGTATCGACATAACCCTGGAATTGGCAACGAATTGGCGTTTAGCCTAAGTCCCGGCGCTGAAATAACTAATATCGGTGCATCGGGCGATTATATTTGGGTCACTGATGGCAGTAATTTCTATACCTACAACACTCAATCTTTAGAATTCAACACCTACTCTCTACTCAAACTGTACCGATACAATAACAGCAGTGACATTACGATTAACGACGCGGAGTGGGTGCTATCAAAGTGGGTGCTAGCGACTAGTTCTGGCGTTTACCTTTCAGAGAATCAAGAGTTTACCCATGTCACCGCATCAGACAAAAACCATATTGAGACGGTTTATTTTTCGAATGCTCGACGTGAGTTAGTGATTGGTACTTTAAATGGTGCTGTGATAGTAGATCTCGCGAATCCCGATAAAGAGACCATAGTTAAAGGGTCGCATGTTCTCTCGCTAGCCGAAACTTCGGACCAGTATTGGATTGGTACAGAGCACGGCCTTATTAGCTACAACTTTATTACGGGACAAACTACTCGATTCGAACAAGCCGCTAATCAAGACTTCTCGTTACCGGGTGAGAAAATATATTCGTTGATAAACGATCATGCTGGTGGCATGTGGATTGCGACAAACAACGGTATCCGATATTTCTCACTATTCAGTAAGACCTTCTCGAGAACCCCCCTAACTGGAATGGGCATGCATTCGAGTAGTGTGGTGATCAATAAAGTACTGCCTGTCAGTGATCAGTTATCTTGGGTCGCGTCCTCAATGGGGCTCTACTTGGTTGATTCTGAAAGTGAAGAGAACCCAATTCGTGTTTACTCTAATCCCGTTAATGATTTTGAGCTCTTTGGCTCTTCCATTTGGTTGGCGACCGAACAAGGCATCATCAGTCTAAATACGGAAACGCTACAACCCGAAGCCCTTGATTTGCCAAGGCCAATTGAGGGAGTGCGTGTTGAAAACCTTGCGCTTCAGGCTGATAACGTTCTTTGGATGACCTCTGGGCAAAAGCTGTATTCGTTATCTATCGAAACCATGAAACTGACGAGTTATGGCACTGATTGGTTAGTCGACAAGTTCTTGCCAGCGAAGATCACCGCTCTCAATGTAGGCTTGCTAGGTCGTATCTATATAGGAACAGACCATGGTTTCTACTCGTTCATTGATAAACGAATTAGCTTTAGTCGTTCAAGCGAACGGTTTGGCAAAGTCGTCGATATTGAAAAAGCGAAGGATGGATCGCAGTGGTTTGCGAGCAGTTATGGCGTATATCGAATCCCGGATGACAGCTCTATTATTCAAGAAATCACTCTTGTTGAAGACAATATTAGCCCTAACTGCCTGATCAGCGATGACAATGGTGTCTGGTTAGGCTCTTCGAAAGGCATCAGTTATTACGGGTTGGATGGGCAGCTGCATAAACACATCGGTTCGCCATTTGGTTTGATCACCAATGAATTGGCGGAAGGAGCGTGTGCTCTGTTTTACAGTGAAGATCGCCAACCTTCGAGGCTTCTTTTCGGCTCAAAGTATGGCGTAGTCAGCGCGTTGTCTAACGAGTTACTGGTATCAACCACACCTCAGAGCCGTGCCTTGTTGAGTAAGATAAGTGTCGACCAACAAACGGTGTCACTTGGCGGGAAAACGGCTGAACTGGATGAGATTCCTTATGGCTCATCGATGGGGTTTAAGCTAGGTATCTTGCCAGCAACGTTCGCACCAGCGATGGAATATCGACTGAGCGACGATGAACCATGGAGTGAGTTTGAAGGGGGCTTGTTAACGCTCGACCATCTTCTTCCTGGGGATTACACACTTGAAGTGAAGCCGGTCAAGGACTCCCATTATCGCTTTGCGTCAACCAATCAAAGCTTCTCGATTGCGGAGCCTTGGTATCTGACCAATTGGGCTGCAGCAAGCTCTCTGATGTTACTGATTGGCGTTGTGACTATCTTGGTCTTTTGGCGTTCTCGTTATGTCACTTTTGCCAACAGGCACTTAAAAGCGCAAGTTGCGTTGAAGACGGATCAATTGAGGCACCAAAGCCGGATATTGCTCGCGACTAATCAACAGCTTAAAAAGCAGCTATCCATTAAGAATGCGCTTGTGTCTCATACTGCCAATGAACTCTCTTCTGAAGTGAATCAGATTGCTGCGATGATCCCGAATTGGAATGACGAGCACGGGAAGTCGCCAATTCTAACCTTGAAAAATGGCTTAGCCCAATTGAGCAATACTCCTCAAGGGAAAGGGCAAGTTTGTTACGATATAATTTTAATCTTAGAAGCGGTACTCAAAGCTTGGCAGGACGACTTAGCGAAAGCTGGTATTGAACTGGATATTAAAGTCGAAACAAAACAACGATATGTCTCGTTGCTGTATTTTAATCTCGATATTATCTTCAATAGCTTGGTTGGGAGTATCATCAAGAGAAACTTTAAGTCGCAGAGTATGGTGGTTCTGGTTGAAGAGGTTAAGGAGCATCTTGTGGTAACCATTCGAGATCATGGCATGCCTTTTCCTAAGCAGGCATCAAGCATGGGTGACTATACCGGAAAGTCGACCGACCTTAACATCGAAAAGCTGCCGCTATTGGTGAATCAGAGCGGTGGCGAGCTTAATGCCTTTGTTTCGGAGTCTCAAAATAAGGTTCAGCTTTCGTGGCCAATTGAGTACCAAGTGCTCGATAATCTTGAAGCCAGCACAATTGAACAGATTGAAACCATTAAGCTTGCCGCTTCAACGCCAGAACAGCAAAAACTGACAGCGGAACAAGAGTGGAAGAACAGAGTGTCGCAGCTTGTGAGTGAAAACTACGCTGATGCCGAGTTCAGTACTGCAACTGCTGCTAAGTATTTGTTTATGTCTGAGAGAAGCTTACAGAGACGCTTTAAATCGGCTTATAGCAAAACCTTTAAAGAGCACTTGAATGAAGTGCGTTTAGAGCATGCGTGCGAGCGGTTACTTGCGGGAGAGAAGATCTCAGACGTCGCGTTTGATTCTGGCTTTAATGACCCCTCCTATTTCAGTCAGAGGTTTAAGCACCATTTTGGTATGTCGCCATCTAAGTTTGCTGAAAACAGCGAAGAGTAGTGAGCTGCGGATTTACTCTACTTCCACATAGATAAAGATACTCTAAGCCTCGACATTCGTGTTGGGGCTTTTTTATGCTTCTACGAGATACGAGATACGAGATACGAGATACGAGATACGAGATACGAGATACGAGATACGAGATACGAGATACGAGA
>NZ_JALNTR010000003.1:438865-745289 GCF_023161755.1 Vibrio sp. 1CM23M | reverse complement strand
CAGTAATCGGCATCGCAATAAAGAATTGCGTGCCCTGGTGGTGGAATTGGTAGACACAAGGGATTTAAAATCCCTCGACGTTCGCGTTGTGCCGGTTCAAGTCCGGCCCGGGGCACCATCTATTTGATTATTACCTCGCTTGGTATTAATCAAAAGAGTTGTTCTCTTAAAACACTATTGAAGGCGCCTTGGCAGAGTGGCTATGCAGCGGATTGCAAATCCGTGGACCTCGGTTCGACTCCGGGAGGCGCCTCCATAATTCAGAAAAAACCAGTCCTAGTGACTGGTTTTTTCGTTTTTGACCCCGCTAAAAGCTTCCTACGTACCCATTTTAATGCTTATCAAAGAAATCTTTGTTACGGATATACTTGCTCATCAAGTGGTAAGAGAAAGGTCTTATCAACCAACTAAAGATGGAGCGACCAAGGCGGATTAATGTAGGGGTGTTCTCATAGATTCGTCCGTTATAAAGCCAAAGCACTTTGCCTACATGCCAATAGAGTAAGGGTACCGGTGGCATGAAGGTCACGATGTCGATGTCACAGCAAATTCGGTAGGTCTTCTTACTCATGCGATATTGCTTTCGAAAGCTCCAGTCACCAATGGCGGGTTGGCCAAAAGTCACTATTCGCTTAATACAGCCTGGGTACCTTTGATCAAAGTAATCAGCGAAGACACAACCGATAGCGCCTCCGGAAGAGTGGCCAGTAATAGACACTCTTTTGCCTTGTTCGATGAGAGGTGTGAGCGTGGCTTCCAAGCGCTCAATAACGGTTAAGCCAAGCTTATCTTCATTACGACTTGGCTGGCTCTCTTGAAACATCAGATGATAGAAACCCGCATGCACACGATAATTGAGCCCAATTCTTTTGCAGCTTCTTGTCCATAGAGCAAAGGTCAGTAGCCAATCTGAGATACTGTGCGATCCTTTGATAACCACAACCACTTCATCTTTGTCGCTACTCCACAACACTCGAATCATGGTTTTGCCAAACTGGTTCTTGATGATGCGTTGTCCATTAGGGTCAAAACCATAGCGAGTTTGTTTAAAAACTCTAGGGTAGGCGAGGTTGCAAAGAACGGCATAGCGCTCATATTGATATCGTTTTAGTGGTTTCACATGTTTACTTCTTAATAAGAGTTACTTAAAACTCTAGTCGTTGAATGTGAAATGCACATGAAAACGCCATTTGCTTGGTTTAAAACAATAAAATCACTGCATTGAATCGGTATTTGAATCCAATGGTTGTCAGTGAATTGCCCGTTTAAATTAGAAATCCAAGTATAAGAACCGTACAAGCTGCATTAAATTTATTCTTTTGAGTTCGATAATTAATCACTTGAATTAAAAGATAAAATTTATTGTTGACGAATTTTTTCGTTCCGTTAAAGTACACCTCGTTCTCACGGCTTAGGTCGCTGAGAGATGGTGTTTTTACTTTTCAGTAATCGGCCTCGCATGATTGCGTTGCCCTGGTGGTGGAATTGGTAGACACAAGGGATTTAAAATCCCTCGGCGTTCGCGCTGTGCCGGTTCAAGTCCGGCCCGGGGCACCATCTATCTTGCTTCTACTTTTTGAGTAGAGTGATGAACAAAGAGTTGTTCTCTTAAATCACTATTAAAGGCGCCTTGGCAGAGTGGCTATGCAGCGGATTGCAAATCCGTGGACCTCGGTTCGACTCCGGGAGGCGCCTCCATTCTTTCTCTTAGTTTGATAAGTTAAGAGATAATAAGAATGAAAATGCGATACTAGCTCAGTTGGTAGAGCGCAACCTTGCCAAGGTTGAGGTCATCGGTTCGAACCCGATGTATCGCTCCAAATTTTGTAATGTTGATTCATTTCGACATTAAGATGGTGTTTTTACTTTTCAGTAATCGGCATCGCAATAAAGAATTGCGTGCCCTGGTGGTGGAATTGGTAGACACAAGGGATTTAAAATCCCTCGACGTTCGCGTTGTGCCGGTTCAAGTCCGGCCCGGGGCACCATCTATTTGATTGTTACCTCGCTTGGTATTAATCAAAAGAGTTGTTCTCTTAAAACACTATTGAAGGCGCCTTGGCAGAGTGGCTATGCAGCGGATTGCAAATCCGTGGACCTCGGTTCGACTCCGGGAGGCGCCTCCACTATTCAACGTTGAAAGGCCAGCAGAAATGCTGGCCTTTTTGCTATCTTAAATTCTAAACCCTCATGCTATCTCCAAACTTCCACGTATGCTCTCTAATCAGTAGCACCTCTAGGGGCATAGCCCTTATCTGATCACTTTCTTTGCAGTTTTTTTCCTTGTGTAAATCTATCATTCGTTAAACAACCAACAGCATTTGTTAACTCGCCGTGCTGTTTGTGAATGGAATGAGTGGGGAATGGAAAGGGCGACTGTCTTTTGCGTCATTAAGTTCTTCATATTTATACACAGTTGCTCATGAACCTGTAACGCTTTCATGAGTTATTACACTTCTTATGACTATAAATGAAAATGATTGTCATTTACTTACGTTGTTGCTAGTCTATTGTGAAATATTACAACAAGCATGCTTGTGTGTGAAATTGCCTATAAAACGCCTCTAAACCTTATCAAATCTATGGTTATTCGTTTGCTATGGCTTAAAATTAGCCACTTCTACCTCTTTTGTTCTACCCCTTTTGGGTAGTTCGATTTCGTAATTGATTTACATCATATTTTCATTTTCTTTCATAATTCATTATTCGCTCAGTTAAGAAATATATAACCTTCAGGAATTCTTATGAGCAAGATGAAGCTAGTCGTAATCGGTAACGGGATGGTCGGTCATCGCTATATCGAAGATTTAGTCGAGAAGACAGATGTTGCTAACATGGACATTACGGTGTTCTGTGAAGAGCCTCGCGTAGCCTATGATCGTGTACACCTTTCTTCTTATTTTTCACACCATACTGCGGACGAACTTTCTTTAGTTAAAGAAGGCTTCTACGAGAAACACGGCATCAATATGCTGATCGGCGAACGTGCTATTAACGTTAACCGTGAAAAGAAAACAGTTTACTCAAGCACTGGTCGTGAAATTCAATACGACAAACTTATCCTTGCTACCGGTTCATTCCCATTCGTTCCACCAATCAAAGGTAACGAAGGTAAAGACTGTTTTGTTTACCGCACCATCGAAGATCTGAAAGCAATCGAAGCAACGGCTAAGAATTCTAAGTCTGGCGTTGTTGTTGGTGGTGGCCTACTTGGCCTAGAAGCGGCAGGCGCACTTAAAGCACTTGGCGTAACCACGCACGTTGTCGAGTTTGCTCCAAAGCTAATGGCTGAGCAGCTTGACCAAGCGGGTGGTAACCAACTTCGTCAAAAAATCGAACGTATGGGCGTAAACGTACATACAAGTAAGAACACGCTTGAGATTGCTCCTGAAGGCACTGAAGCTCGTAACGTAATGCGTTTTGCAGACGGTACAGAGCTAGAAACTGATTTCATCGTATTCTCTGCTGGTATTCGCCCACAAGACAAACTTGCTCGTCAAATGGGTCTAGGTATTGCACCTCGTGGCGGTATCGAGATTAACGACCACTGTCAAACGACTGATAAAGATATCTACGCTATCGGTGAGTGTGCGTCTTGGAACCAAACGTTCTACGGCCTTGTTGCTCCAGGTTACAAAATGGCGACAGTTGCTGTTGACCACGTTGTCGGTAACGAAAGCACATTTGAAGGTGCGGACATGTCTGCGAAGCTTAAGCTTCTAGGCGTGAAAGTAGGTTCTATCGGTGATGCAAACGGTCGTACTCCTGGTTGTAAGAGCTACGTTTACCAAAACGAAGAGCAAGAAGTTTACAAGCGCCTAATCGTTTCTGAAGACAACAAGAAGCTTCTTGGGGCGGTAATGGTTGGTGATACTTCTGACTACGGCGATCTTCTACAGCTTATGCTGAACGAAATCGACCTGCCAGAACATCCAGATGCACTGATTCTTCCTGCACACGCTGGCACTGAAAAGCCAACACTTGGCGCAGACTCACTTCCTGAATCTGCAGTTATCTGTTCTTGTTTCGATGTGACTAAAGGCAAGATCGCTCAAGCGGTTGCTGAAGGTCACCACACAATCGGTGATATCAAAGCAGTAACAGGCGCAGGCACAGGCTGTGGTGGTTGTATTCCACTAGTAACTTCAGTACTAAACGCTGAGCTTGCTAAAGCCGGTGTTGAAGTGAAGAACGACGTGTGTGAGCACTTTGCTTACTCTCGCCAAGAGCTTTTCCACTTGATTCGCATCGAAGAAATCAAAACGTTCGATGAGCTACTAGAGAAATACGGTAAAGGCTACGGCTGTGAAGTATGCAAGCCTCTAGCGGGTTCTATCCTTGCTTCTTGCTGGGGTGAACACATCCTTAAGCCTGAGCTAGTCAAGCTGCACGATACCAACGATAACTTCCTAGGTAACATGCAAAAAGACGGTACTTACTCTGTTATCCCTCGCATGGCGGGTGGTGAAGTAACGCCTCAGGCACTAAGCGTTCTTGCTGATGTTGCTGCAGAATACAACCTGTACACCAAGATCACGGGTGCACAACGTATCGGTCTATTCGGTGCTCAGAAAGATGACTTACCAGCTATCTGGAAGAAGTTAATCGCTGCAGGTTACGAAACAGGTCAAGCTTATGCAAAAGCACTTCGTATGGCTAAGACATGTGTAGGTTCTACTTGGTGTCGTTACGGCGTTCAAGATTCAGTTGGCCTAGGCGTGATGATCGAGAACCGTTACAAAGGCATCCGTACTCCTCATAAGATGAAGTTTGGTGTGTCTGGTTGTACTCGTGAGTGTGCAGAAGCTCAAGGTAAAGACTTAGGTATTATCGCGACTGACGCGGGCTGGAACATGTATGTATGTGGTAACGGTGGTATGAAACCTCGTCACGCAGACTTATTGGCAAGCGACCTAGACCAAGAAACGCTGATCAAATACATCGACCGTTTCATGATGTTCTACATCCGCACGGCTGCTCCACTACAACGTACTTCGGTATGGATGGACAACCTAGAAGGTGGTGTTGATTACCTACGTGAAGTGATTGTAGACAACAAGCTTGGTATCAATGATCAACTTGAAACTGATATCGCTGGCCTAGTGGATAACTTTGCTTGTGAGTGGACAGATACAATTAACGACGAAGCTCAACTTAAGCGCTTTGCACACTTCATCAATGCTGATGACCGTGATGAGAACGTTGTGTTTGTTGATGATGGCCGTGAACAACACCGTCCAGCGACATTCACTGAGAAACACCCTGAAGCGAAGGGCGATATCCTTCACGTTGAACTGGTTTAATTGGGAGACGACATCATGGCATTTACCAAAGTTTGTAAGATCGAAGACATTATCCCAGGTACAGGTGTTTGTGCATTGGTTGGTGGTGAGCAAGTAGCAGTCTTCCGCCCAACTAAGGCTGAAGAAGTATTCGCGATTAGCAACACAGACCCTTACTTCCAGTCTAACGTGTTATCACGTGGTCTGATTGTAGAGCACAAAGAAGAGCTTTGGGTGGCAAGCCCACTTAAGAAGCAACGCTTTAACCTGACAACAGGTGCGTGCATGGAAGACGAGAACTTCAACGTGAAAGCGTACAAAGCTCGTGTTACCAAAGGTGCTGTAGAAATCTCTGCTTAATCTTTGGATGAGTAAGATTTGATAGTTCAAGGGTTCTAGTTCTCGATATTGCCTTAACTCGGCAACTAGAGCCTTTTCCTATCCAATTTTAACTTTTAATTTTACTTTTTTAAGGACAACATTATGTCTCCTGATTACAAACCAGCTGAATTCGTTCAAACGATGATTGATGTGGGTGAAGCGAAAACTAAAACAAGTACTCGCGACCTTCTGATTCGAAGCACTATGGCTGGTATTATCCTTTCTCTAGCGGTTGTTGTTGCAATTACAGCAATGGTACAAACAGGCATTGGTCTTGTTGGCGCACTAGTGTTCCCAGTTGGCTTCGTGATTCTAAGTGTTATGGGGTATGACCTAGTAACTGGCGTTTTCGGCCTTGCTCCTTTGGCTAAATTCGACAACCGTCCAGGCATCACTTGGGGCCGTATCCTACGTTGTTGGGGTATTGTTGGTCTTGGTAACCTTATCGGTTCTTTGATTGTTGCTTTCCTAGTGGCTGTTTCTTTAACAGGTAATTTCTCTCTAGAGCCAAACGCTGTTGCTCAAAAATTCATTGCTGTTTCTACAGGTCGTAGCTTAGGCTTTGAAAACATGGGCATGGACGGATGGATCACGTGTTTCGTACGCGGTATCTTCTGTAACCTAATGGTATGTCTAGGTGTGATTGGTAACATGACTGCTCGTACAGTGTCTGGCCGTGTAGCAATGATGTGGTTCCCAATCTTCATCTTCTTCGCACTAGTGTTCGAGCACACAGTAGTAAACATGTTCCTATTCCCACTAGGTATGATTCTTGGCGCTGATTTCGGTATCGCGACATGGTTGAACTTCAACCTTATCCCAACAATCCTAGGTAACATCGTTGGTGGTCTACTAATGACGTGTGTTCCTCTATACCTAACTCATGCTAAAACAGCTCCTTCTCTAGGCGCTAAGTAATTAGATAGCTCTAGGTTAATGAGCAACTAATAATGTGTGTTAAGCCCCAAGCTGTTGAGTTGGGGCTTTTTTGATCTTAACACTCTCTACTTTTGATAATGGTGCACCTAAGGCGAGCAATGTGTGCTTGATGATGGTGCAAATGTCAGGGTTTTCCAACGTAATAGATTGTTTTGTTATATAAACTTCTATCTTGATTAGAATTAATCGTGAAGTTTTATGGCAACAACTGATAGTCTAAGAAGTAGGGATATTGGTGATTCATACAATGATGAATCGTCATACAGAATTAAGCTTGAAATATAACAAGCTAACTTTCGGAGCAAAGCATGTCAGAAGTATCGCCATCGAATGTTAAAACAGGAAACACAGGATTTGTTTCATTAGTAGGTGCAGGTCCGGGCGACCCAGACTTACTTACGCTAAAAGCAGCACGAGTGATTCAACAAGCAGACGTTTTGGTTTATGACCGCTTGGTATCAAAAGATATCTTGGCGATGGCTAACCCAGAAGCGGAAATGCTGTATGTGGGCAAAAAGCTCGATCATCACTGCGTACCTCAAGATCAGATCAACCAACTGTTGGTCACTAAAGCACAAGAGAATAAGCATGTAGTACGCCTTAAAGGTGGAGACTCATTTATCTTTGGTCGTGGCGGGGAAGAGTGTGAAACACTGGCTGAAAATGACGTTAGATTTGAAGTAATTCCGGGCATCACAGCTGCTGCAGGCGCAACGGCTTATGCGGGTATTCCGTTGACGCACCGTGACCATGCGCAAAGCGTTCAGTTTATTACCGGTCACCTTAAGAAAGACGGCGAAGATATTGACTGGCAATCTCTTGCTCAGCACAACCATACAATTGTGTTTTACATGGGGTTAAAAGAGAGCCCAAACATTCAGAAGAACTTACTGGATAACGGTATGCGAGCAGACATGCCTGTAGCGATTATCGAAAACGGTACTCGCCAAGAACAGAAGGTGTATCGAGGTGGATTGAGTGACTTAGCTAACCTTGCGAGTGTCGCGAAAAGCCCAGCTTTGATCGTTGTTGGCAGCGTGGCTCAGCTTCATGAAAAACTTGATTGGTTTAACAAGTAACCAAGTCACGCTTAATCGAATTGTATAGAATTAAATACTGCAGCGGCTACTTTGTCGCTGCATTTCTTGTTGGCGCATTGGCATTTCGTCGATGATATTGGTGATTTTCTGCCAGTCTGTCTTACCATTCCATCTGTGCTTCTCTTTTCCGTCTTTACCAATCAATACCGCGGTGTGTGACCCTTTAGGGATCTCATAAACGCTGGTTACAGCCTCTAAGTTGAACTCTTCTTCTAACCAAGTGGGTACGGTGTAGCCACTCTCTGCAATCACCATGATAACCACATCACGCTCGTCCAATTGGCAGTTGTTGATCAACACTTCATTGAGAAACTCTTTGACGACGGAATCTTCTTTTGGTGCAAAGTAGATCACGCTACGATGCGGTAACGGTTTTGAATGTGAATAGGCAGGGTAGGCGAGTACAGAATTGATGGCTAAGCTCATGATTAATACCGTGCTGATGGTCAGTAGTTTAAGCAAACTAAACCAGCCACCAGAGTTTGATGGTTGATTTAAAGTTTGCATCGCTTTGGTTGTGTCGATGCTTACGTTCGATTTGTGTGTTTGTCGGTGCATCATTGCCAACCTCCCTTTAAAAGCTCTAAGCCTGAGCACGATTTGAATGCTACGTAAAGAAGAAGGTGAAGATCAGAACCACCTAAGAAACGTTCAAAACAAACCCACTTACAATAAGCATAGTTAGGATTACGTTAAAGACACTTAGCTTTACGCTAAAGATATTAGGTTTACGTTAACGATAGCTGGCAGGTTCATTTTTATTGAGTAAAGCGACTCGCATTTTACAATTGAATAGAATAGGGTATACGGAAAATCTAAAGGTATGAATTTATGGAAAACATAGCAATTTTGGTCGACGTTCAGAACGTTTACTACACGACGCGCGACAAATACCGTTCTAACTTCGACTATAACCAGTTTTGGTATGTTGCCACGGAAGGGCGTAACGTTGTTGCAGCTAATGCTTACGCAATCTCAAGCCAAGATCCAAAGCAGCGTCAATTTCACCATATCCTTCGTGGTGTGGGCTTTAATGTGAAATTAAAGCCGTTTATTCAGCGTCGAGATGGCAGTGCAAAAGGCGATTGGGATGTGGGTATTGCGTTAGACGCGATAGAACTTGCTGAGACGGTTGATACGATTGTTTTGGTATCAGGAGACGGTGACTTCGAAATCCTTGTAGAACGAATCAAAGAGCGTTTTGGCAAGCCAGTTGAAGTGTATGGTGTTCCGGGGTTAACTGCTCAAAATCTTATCGATTCTGCCTCAAAATTTGTACCGATTGAAAAAGATTTTCTTCTATAAAGGAAATCGGGCACTTTATAATTGAAATCAATAATAACGATAATTAGAATGCAAACAGTTCTTATTTATCGGTATGTCCAATGTCTCGCGTTTTAGTTGTTGATGATGATATTCAGTTGTGTGAATTACTGGGTGAAGTGTTAGAAAATGAGGGGTATCACGTTGATACTGTTCATTGCGGTGAATCCGCGCTTGAGTTTATTCAATCCCACCCTGTCGATTTGGTTCTACTCGATGTAATGCTTCCTAACTTAAGCGGCATTCAAGTAGCAAGACGTATTTGTCAGCGTTTTGCTACTCCCATTCTTATGCTAACCGCGCTTAACGACGATGCCTCAATGCTCGATGGCTACCAAGCAGGCGCCGACCAGTACATAGCTAAACCTTTCAATGTTCCTGAACTCTTAACCCGTATCAAGGTGATCTTGCGCCGAGTGGGTTTTGAACGCCAAAGACAATCTTTAGCTTCCTCTAATCACGGCTTGTGTGAACAACTCTCTCGTTTGCCATTAACCGGCACTGAAAAAGACTTGCTTGATTATTTGGTCAAAAATGACGGTATTGTTGTGTCCAAATCTGATTTGCAAATCCATGTACTCAAGAAAGAATTGTGTCCCTTCGATCGTAATTTAGATATGCATATCAGCAACATACGCAGAAAGCTCGTTCAGGCAGGTTTGTCTAAGCAACATATTAAAACCGTTCGTGGTAAAGGTTACAGTTACCTAGAGTCGGTTGGAGCATGAGTAAAAAACTGCTGCGTTGCCCTGATTTTATTGCTAAGCGTAAAGACGGACTCACTTTCCAACTGTTCAGTTACCTGACCGTCATTTTGGTGAGTATTTTGATCCTGCAAGGGGTAGCAGAAAGAGCCTTGATGAAAGCGCTGCTTAAAGTGCCAGAATCGGTAAAAGCGGAAATGCTCGACCTTGCTTACCAAGCGAATGTGTTGATTGAAGAAGGGGACATGGATGAACTCGCGGACTGGGGTAATGCTCAGCAGTATTATCTGTTCGTCATTGATAAAGACAATCGCCCGATCACGCATCGTCACATGCACCCGCATTTTGAATTTAAGCTCAAATACTTAAGAACGTTAGATCACCAACTTAGTGATCGAGTGAGTAAGCCGATCTTCGGTCTGCCACTGGATAACGGGAAAACACTGGTTATCCAACTACCGCACCAGTTTCACCCCGCTAAATCTTTTGCCCCATACTCCTATATGCTTAAAGCTTTGATTGCATTGGTCGTTTTGTCTCTGTTCTCGATTATCATGGCCAAAAGCCTGCAGCAACCGTTGGACAGGTTGAGAGAAGCGAGCCGCAGACTGGCTCAAGGTGACTTCACTGTTAGTGTGGTGTCGGAGTTAAATTCCACCACGCGAGAGTTCAACGAGCTTGCACACGATTTTGATCATATGACCTTTGAGATTAAATCGCTGGCTGAAAAGCAACGTCGTTTGATTCGTGATGTGTCACACGAGTTAAGAACGCCATTAGCAAGGCAAAACCTGGCACTGCACCTGCTGCGCAGCAAGGTTGATGATAAAAGCATTGGTTTGCTAGAACGAATGGAAAATGAAACAGAAGAGATGAACAAGTTGGTGGGGGAGATACTTGAATTTAGCCGCTTAGAAACCTCTCGCTATGACTCCAAGTTAAGCTTAATGCACCTTGAGCACTATTGTTCAATGTTGATCGCGCAGATGCAAAATGATTTAAAACCAAATCAAACTTTGATTGGTTCCCTAGAGACGCCGACATCAATGGTGAACGTTGATGAGAGGCTACTGCTTCGAGTCATTGGTAACTTGGTCGGGAATGCCATTAAATACGCAGGTGAGAACGCTCATGTTGTCGTGACGACATATGAACAGGTCATAGATAAACGTTACAGTGTCATATCTGTAGAAGATGACGGTGATGGCATTCCTGATAACAAGATTGCAGGTATATTCGACCCGTTTACACGAATAGAATCAGCCAGAGACAAACAGTCTGGCGGTTACGGCTTAGGCCTTGCGATTGTTAAAGAAGCGATGGGTGTGATGAATGGGCATGTAACCGCTGAGAATAGAGAAGGTGGGGGACTGAGAGTAAACTTGATGTTCCCAATCGGTGATTAGCTTTCTCTAATGCGAAGTACGTTAAATAGCTAATTATCTCAACTCAGTTGTATTGACTTAAGCGATACCCAATAAAAAACGCCACTGCATCTGCAGTGGCGTTTTTCTTTATGCGCTTTGGTATGAGCTAGGCGTAGCCATTAATTACGCCAGAACTCAAAGACAAGAGCATCAGATAAGCGAGATTATGCCTGTTGGCGAGCTAGCTTAACTTCTTCTTCTTTCTCACCTGCTGCAGGGTCGTTGAAGCGAGACTCATCAAGAGCGCCTTCAGACTTAGCAACGATGATAGATACGGCACTATCACCTGTGATGTTTACAGCGGTACGAATCATATCAAGAAGGCGGTCAACACCCATGATTAGAGCAATACCTTCAAGCGGTAGACCCACTTGGTTCAATACCATCGCTAGCATAACAAGACCAACACCAGGGACACCTGCAGTACCCACGGACGCCAGTGTCGCCGTTAGGATAACCATTAGGTAATCACCCATTGAAAGGTCGATGTTGTACGCTTGCGCGATAAACGCCGTCGCAACACCTTGCATGATTGCAGTGCCGTCCATGTTCACAGTTGCACCTAGTGGTACTGTGAAAGAAGCGACTTTGTTGTCTACGCCCATGCGGTTCTTAGCTGTTTCCATTGTTACTGGAATTGTTGCGTTCGAAGATGCAGTTGAGAATGCAAACATGATTGCATCTTCCATCTTACGTAGGAACGTAATCGGACTAAGACCTGTGAATCCTTTAAGCATCGCACTGTAAGTCACCAAGCCATGTAACAGTAGGGTACCAGTAAGCACTAAGAAGTATTCTGCTAGGTTCCAAATTGCACCTAAGCCAAGGCCAGAGAACAGTTTCGCCATCAAGAAGAATACGCCGTAAGGAGCAAGGTTCATTAGTAGCGCAACTAGCTTCATGATCACTTCGTTTAGATCAGAGAAAACTGCAGCGATACGTTCACCGGGTTTGCCCGCTGCACTGATTGCGATACCAAACAACACTGCAAATACGATAACTTGTAACGTTTTGCCCTCAGCCATCGCCTGAATAGGGTTGGTTGGGAACATGTCGATGATTACTTGGCCCAGAGAAGGGGCATCCGCTGATTTGAAAGAGCTCGCAGCAGTAAGATCCGCACCAGCTCCAGGTTGGAACAGGTTACCGATAGTTAATGCTAGAGTGATGGCAACGGCAGTAGTACCGATATAAAGTGCAAGCGTTTTGCCACCCATACGGCCAAGAGTTGATAAGTCTTTAAGAGAACTTGTACCGCACACTAGTGAAACGAAGACTAGAGGCACAACAAGCATTTTTAAACTGGCGACAAAGATTTGTCCGCCTACTTCAAAGAGTCCGTTAACGATGTAGTTGTTAACAAATCCGCTGTCTGCAAAAAGGGATTGAATGGCAAATCCCGTTAATATACCTACGACCATACCGAGGATTACTCGACCAGTCAGAGACATAGGTTTCTTGGTATTCATTTAGAACACTCCTTATTATTTATAACTTTGATACCTTTTCAAAGTGAGCAGGAGATTAGCAGTCGGTTGTTCAAATCGAAAAACAAAAAATGAGTTTGGAATTATAGATGTGATCAGAATCACTGATAATTGTGTAAATTCAACAAAATGCAACAATACAATTCACTATAATTTTACATTTAGCGAGGGTTTTATACATAAACTTGTCGTTTCAAAGGTAGTAAATAAGAGGAGATGATTTTCTTATTGATCGTCACACCTCAAATTGACCTGGCCAATAACGCAGTTTCAAAAAAACTGGATGGCGACAACCACTTTTAAGCGTAAATGTTCTCTAAATATCTGTATTGAAATGGGTTTGTTTAACTTTATAAAAATGCCTTTCCGCCACGCCTTTACAAAACTTTACGAATGCAAAGAATGTAAATTTAATGCAAATGGTAATAATTATCACTTATATTCTTTCCCGAAATGATTCAGTGGTACCGGAAACGGTTCAGCGAGCACATCGAATAACTAACAAAGTGCTCGTCTAAAAGAATAAAAGCGGAGTAAAGGACATGTTTTCAAAGAGCCCATTGGCTTTAGTGATCGGCGCAGTATTAGCTTCACCAGCAGTATTGGCAGAAACAGTAAAAACAGACGAGCATATGGTTGTTGAAGGTCGTGACTACGGTTACAAAGCCGACACGAACACAACAGCGATGCGTATGGAGGCAACTCAATTAGAGACTCCGGGACAAGTTTCAGTAATCGATGAGCAAATCATCGATGAGCAGCGTGCAACAACGCTTGGTGACGTGCTTAAAAATGACGCGAGTGTAAGTGCTGGCGGTACAAGCCGTAACCGTGAACGTTTCTCTCTACGTGGTTTCTCGGTAGAAAGCTCTTCGGGCTTCCTTAAAAATGGCCAGCAACATTGGTCTCACTACCGTCAACCAATCGAACTGCTAGAGCGTGTTGAAGTACTAAAAGGACCTTCTGGTCTTCTTTACGGTATTTCTGCACCAGGTGGTTTGATCAACATGGTAAGCAAAAAGCCAACTTACGATACGCAAGTAAGTGTTAGCCAAGATATTGGTTCTAATGACCATTCTCGTACAACGGTAGACGTAAGTGGCGCTTTGAACGACGCTGAAACTCTACGTGGTCGCGCGATTCTATCTAAAGAAAGCTACGGCTCTTGGAGAACTTATGGTGACGGAACTGAACCACAAACAGAACGTTTTGTTGGTGGTGTATTCGTTGATTACGATGTAACTGAAGACGTGACAGTTTCTGTTCATTACGACAAAACTAACGACGAAGGTAGCGTAGATTCTGGCGCTTTATACACGCTAGACGGCAACCGAGTAGGTAGCGACAAGCACATCTGGGATGCACAGTGGTCACAGATCGAGAATGATGTTGAGAATGTTGGTTTTGATATTGCTGCTAACCTGACTGACACGTGGTCTTTAAAGACAGGTTTCAACTACCAAGATTTCGAACGTATCGATATGGAAAGCTACCCAAGCTTTAAAAATATGAACCCTGATGGTACGGGCACCGTGACTCAAGGCGGTAACTACCGTCATGATAAATGGCGTTTCAGAACGGCTTATGTTGACCTAACAACAACCGCTGATCTTGCAGGCACGGAGCACCAACTATTATTCGGTGCTAACTGGTTAGGCTACAGCTATTATCGTGGTATGGATCGCTTCAGCAGCGCTGAATACGCACCAGATGCAACAGTACCAGCGCCGTCAGTGGGTCCAACATCGCTAGGTAAGATGAGTACTTACGATACTTGGGGCTTCTACATCCAAGATTTGATTACTCTCAATGATGAATGGCAAGTTCTTGCTGGTGCTCGTTTCGACCGTAAAGTAAGCGATGGCGTAGCAGAAGAAAACGTGGCGCCTAAGCTTGGCGTGATTTACCACCCAGCATCAAACGGTAGTATCTACGCTTCTTACTCTGAAAGTTTCGAACCACAAGGTGTTGTTTCTAGCGGAAGCCGCAACTACACCAACGATGGTGAACTTCTTGACGCAGCAACGGGTGTATCTTACGAAGTCGGTACTAAGTGGGAGCTGATGGACGAGCGTCTATTCGTTTCTGGTGCAGTATTCGATATTACCCAAGAAAACATCTCAATGGATGTAGAAGACACTGCATCAGGTGATTGGACGAAGACACAAGGTGGCGAACAAGTTCACCGTGGTGCTGAGCTAGCCGCACAAGGCTTTATTTCAGAGCGCTTCTCAATGTCTGGTTCTGCAATGTACTTAGATGCTGAAATCACTAACCATGAAACATATGAAGGTAACCGTCCAGTAGACGTACCTGAGTTCGCAGCAAGCGTTTGGTCTACTTATGCTGCAACAAACGAAGTGGATGTGAACCTAGGTCTTATCTACGAAGGTTCTCGTTACGGTGATAGCGCGAACACATTCAAGAAAGACGGCTACGCTCGTGTAGATATGGGTGCTGCATACACGCTTAAGTACGACGATTCTCTTGATTTCGTAGCGCGTCTAACAGTCGAGAACGTATTTGATAAAGAATACCTAGCGGGTGGCGGTTCAACTTCTTCAAAACACCAGTTTGCTGAAGACGTAGTAATTGGCGAAGGCCGTAACTACATGGCGACTTTACAGGTAAAATACTAATTTGTTAGTAGGGTACTATTGTTAGCTTAAATACTAAGGGGAAAGTTTCGGCTTTCCCCTTTCGTGATTCTGTTATTCAGTAAAAATATCCCTAGTAATGAGAGTGACTTTTAATGATAATGAGAGTGCTTATCAATAATAGTATTTATCAATAAAATGTATTTGACCTTCTTCTATAGTAAATGACTACAATTATGAATCTTTTAAAAACTAGCCTAGCGCTTGCCATCAGTTTGGTTGCAACGTCTTCTATGGCAAACAGCTTGGATCAAGCTCAATCAATTCAAAACAAGACCAATAACGCATCGGCTTCGAGCCAAAAGGTTATTGATAAAAGCTCACAAGCGACTTTAATGCTGCAAGCTGAGATTGAGCGTCTGCAAGAAGAAGTGAAAAATCTAGAAATCTATCACGATCACCTTGCTGCATTGGTTGAAAGCCAGAATCAAGAAGCTCAAAGCATTGAAGAGCAGATCGAAGAAATCAAATACACACGCCAAGGTGTTGTGCCATTGATGTATCAAATGATCGATGGTCTTGAACAGTTGGTAGAGAAAGACGTGCCGATTAAGAAAGAACAGCGTCTAGAAAGAGTAGAAAAGCTACAAGCAATGATGACTCGTGCTGACGTAAGTGATGCTGAGAAATACCGTCGCATCCTAGAGGCATACCAAATTGAGATGGACTACGGCATTAAGCTGGGTGTGTATCAAGGTCGTGTTGCATTGAGCAGCGACAGAACGATTGAAGCTGACGTGTTGCACCTAGGTCGTATCTCTTTGGTGGCTCGTAACCTAAACGGCAGCCAATACTGGTCTTGGAATCAAACACAAAATCAGTGGCAGGAGCTAGATTCTTCAATGAAGTCTGAGCTAGATAAAGCTTACGATATTGCAAGCCAGCAAGCGGCGCCAAGCCTAATTACTTTACCTGTTTCTTTAACTGTTGCGGAGGTTAAGTAATGAACCTAAAGCCATTAGCAGCATTGCTTTGCATTACGTCTATTTCATTTTCTGCTTTCTCAGCATCAGACGCGACGGCTCAGCTAGTTAATAAAGCAAAATCAGAGAGTCGAACTCAAGCTTCTCACAACGTAGTGCGTGAAGCTGATTTCAAAAAGACAGAACAAGAACTGAAAGCGATCAAAGCGCAACTTGAAGCGAAACGTACCTCTATCCAAGGTGCGACAGATGTTCTGACTCAAACCTTCAGTGATAACGAAAACAAGCTTGCTCGTTTAGAAGAGAAGCTGCGTTTAGAAACCGGTAGTTTAGGTGAGCTGTTCGGTGTCGTTCGTCAAAACGCAAAAGAACTCGGTGCAGAACTTAGCTCAACAGTGAACAGTGTTGATCGCGCTGAACACACTGCAACTGTTGATCAAATCATTGATGCTAAATCACTGCCTTCAATGCCACAGCTGACCGGTTTGTGGATGAGCATGGTTGAACAGATCCAAGCGAGCTCTGAGCTTAGCAAATCTCAAATTGCATTCATCAATGGTGAAGGCAACACACAAACTGTCGACGCTTATCGTTTAGGTTCAATCGGCCTAGTAACAGACCAAGGCTATGTTAGCTGGAACACTCAGCGTGAAGATGCGATTGCGTATCTGAAACAGCCATCGAATGGTCCAACTTTAGCATCGCTATCTACATTAGCGAATGGCGACGTGTCTAACGTGGTTGTCGATCCTTCTCGTGGGTTCATGCTAGAGCAACTAGCGCTAACACCAAGCCTAGCTGATCGCCTTCAAGCGGGTGGTGTGGTTGGTAAAGTGATTCTTGGCTTGCTTGCAATTGGCTTAATCATCGCATTAGTTCGTGGTATTTCTTTGGCTATCGCTCGCCAGAAAATTCGCGCTCAACTTAAGAACCCAGAGCAAGTGGGTGATAACCCTCTAGGTCGTGTTCTTGCGGTTTACAACAAAGAGCAAAACCAAACCGTTGAAGCACTAGAACTACGACTTTTAGAAGCGGTAGTGGATGAACAAACTCACCTAGAGAAAGGTTTATCGATGCTAAAACTTCTAGCGGCACTTGCTCCAATGTTAGGTCTTCTAGGTACTGTAACCGGCATGATCGAAACATTCCAAGTGATCACACAGTTTGGTAATGGCGACCCTAAAGTTATGGCTGGTGGTATTTCGATGGCACTTGTAACAACGGTGCTTGGTCTAGTTGCTGCAATGCCATTGCTATTAGCACATAACATTCTTAGCACTCAGTCAGAGAACATTCGTAATATTCTTGAGAAGCAGGGTATTGGCCTTGTTGCTGAGCAGGCAGAAAAGACAGTTGAATCAAAAGCTGTTGTTTCACCAGTTGGGACTGCTGCGTAATGGATATTTTGTCGGGTTCTCTATTACCAGCGAGTTGGTTAACGAGTGACTGGCTGCTGTCTTTATCAAGCTTTATGGAGCAGGGCGGTTTCGTCCTGTGGTGGCTAGCGGCTGTCGTCCTAGTATATTGGGTGCTTGTGGTAGAACGCGTGCTTTATCTTGCGTTCTACTTTCCAAAGCAGCGCCAAGCTTGGATTACTAAGTGGCATGAAAGAGAAGATCACTCTTCTTGGCATGCCAAAGCCATTCGTGAAGGTTGGTTGGGGCAAGCGAGTATCTTACTTAACCAAAACTTGAACTTTATTAAGTTGTTAGTCGCTATTTGTCCGATGCTGGGCTTGTTAGGCACTGTAACCGGTATGATCTCTGTTTTTGATGTCATGGCGACTCAAGGAAGCAGCGACCCTAAATTGATGGCTTCAGGTATCTCGTTGGCAACGCTGCCAACCATGGCGGGTATGGTTGCTGCACTAGCGGGCATGTTTGTTCACGCTCGCTTAGCGAAAGTGTGTAACCGCTTAGAATTGAAATTAGAAAAATCTTTAAGGAGTCAACGATGAGACTCGGTCGACGTCATTCTAAAAACGAAGAGGCTCAAATAGACCTTACTTCGATGCTTGATATTGTATTTATCATGCTTATTTTCTTTATTGTGACCAGTTCATTTGTTCGCGAATCAGGGGTTGAAGTCAATCGCCCACAAGCGTCTAACGTAGTAAGCCAAAAGGATGCGGGCATCTTTGTTGCGATTACTTCTGCGAATGACATCTTCATCGATAAACGTGTTGTTGATGTTGAACGTGTCCAAGCAACGTTAGAACACTTGTTGCTAGAACAACCTGATGCTTCTTTGGTTATTCAAGCGGATGAACACGCTTACAACGGTACGGTTGTTAAAGTGATGGACGCCGCTAAAGGTGCGGGTGTTAAAAACATCGCGCTTGCTGCTGAAAAGCGATGATCTTGGAGGATCTTCATAAATGATTCGCCTATTTCTTGCTTTACCTCTAGCGGGTGCATTGGGCTTAGCTCTGTTTTCTTTTATGGCTTGGATGGTCGATAATGGCCACCAACGTTCACCAGACAACAGTGAAACGTTAAGTTTCAACATGGTCATGGTGGAACAAGAACAAGAAGTTCAAAGAAGACAACGTGCAGTCCCTGAAAAACCAGAAATGCCAGAGCCGCCACCGGAAGCGCAAACGTCACAGTCACAAGCTGAAGTTACGCCTCTGAATTCGATGTCTTCACTGCCTTCTTTAGATTTGAATACATCCATTGACGGCCTAGCGATTAACGCTCCGACATTTTCTGATTTTGGGTCAAACCAACAGGCAATGCCTCTGTATCGAGTAGAACCTCGTTACCCAGCTAAAGCGCTGAAGCGTGGCGCTGAAGGCCATGTCATTATGTCTTTTACCATCGACGAAACGGGACGCCCAATTGACATTCAAGTCACTGACGCAAACCCACGTCGTATGTTTGAACGTGAAGCGATGAGAGCACTTAAAAAATGGAAATATCAACCAAAAGTCGTCGATGGAAAAGCGATAGCTCAGGTTGGTCAAACCGTGAAACTAGAGTTTAAGTTGGCAAAATGATGAAACAGATATGGATATTAGTGGGCTTGTTGTTAATGCCCCTTACAACACAAGCGCAAGAGCTATCTCAATATACTGCCATTCGTGTTCAAAAGGCGCATAAGCTTGCTCAAGATGAACATGTTAAACAGGCAATTGATGTACTTGCAAGTTTGGAGCTTTCTAAAGGTTACGACAAAGCATACGTAGCTCGTATGTTGGGTGTGTTTTACTGGCAAGATGGCAAAACTGACGTGGCGATTAAGCAGCTAACTTATGCCGTTGATACGAATTTGTTAGTCGATGAGCAGGCTTGGATAACCAAGCGAATGCTGGCTGATTTATTGTTGAACGATCAGCAGTTTAAAAACGCGCTTCCACACTACTACGAGTTAGTTAAAACAGCGCCAGAAAAAGAAAAGAAAGACACGCTTTGGATGCGAATTGCACAAGCTGAATACCAAATTGAAAACTGGTCGAAAGTCCTAGTGGCCATCGGTAATCACGACAAGTTCAATTCAAAACAAGAGTTATCACCTCTATCGCTAAAACTGGGCGCACAGCTTCAGTTAAAGCAGTGGAAACAGTCGATTCCTACACTGGAAAGCCTCATTGAACTCCAACCAGAAAAAGACAACTGGTGGCGTCAACTTGTGGGTATTCAGTTAAGACTAGAACGTAACCGCGATGCATTGAACACGCTAGCGCTAGCTGATCTACAAGGTGTTGATTTGAAGAACTCAGATCGCCGCTTGCTTGCACAGCTTTACGCGAAACGTGGTATTCCAGAGCGCGCAGCACAAGAAATTAGTAAGCTAGATGATGCGAGCAGCGACGTTCAACTTCTAGCAGAGCAAGCAACCTACTGGCAGCTAGCGAAAGAGTGGGACAATGCGATTGAAGTGTGGACGTTAGCGTCTAAAAAAGACACTCAGTATCATTGGAATGTGGCTCAGCTATTGGTTCAGCAAGGTTACTACGACCGAGCTCTGGTTGTTTTAGATAAAGTGAAAGACAAAAACAAACAAGCCGACGTTGCGTTAGCGAAAGTGCGTTCATGGTACAAGTTAAAGAATCTTGATAACGCCCTTGCTCAAGCCAAGCGTGCGAACAACATTGAGCCATCTTCTGAGGCAAAAGGCTGGATTAAATACCTGACTCAGCTTAGAACGGTAAGCGACAACGGAAACGTTTAACCGCTCATCGCAAACAGAAGACAAGAACAGCACATAAGAACCAACACAAGCAAAAGGGTGTCATTTGATCGTTCAAATGACACCCTTTTTAATTCTAGCGACTTAAGCTCATCTAGCGTTATTGCTCGGTTGGACTGGATTGACTAAGGCTCGCACATCGTGCCACTAAGCGTTGCACTTTGAATTGCGCCACTGGTGTTAGCGACCCAGTTAATGGTGCAGTCACGATAAGGGTTCTTAAAGGCATGTAAAGTGTAACCATTGTCTAGTGGTTTCTTCGTCTCAACCCAAGCATAGTTTCGAGATGCCCAAAAGCTAATAGGGCGTGAGCGTTCGGTTAGATACTGCTCTTGTGCATCGGTTATGTTTGAACCGATGTATTCTTGGACGTGCTCTTCTGTGTTGCTCATTTGGCTACTGCACGCTGTTACGAGCGCGGTAAAAGCCAAAACAATAATACGCATTTCAAAATCCCTTTAAGCCTAATTAGCTATCGTTAAATCGGTTATTCGTCTGTATTTAACAAACCGCATCAACCGAAGAGTCCGCCGTTTGTGTATGATCTTCAAAATGATCCAATAGCCCCAAAGGTTAATAGTCACGAAGCTTAAATAGTCCCAACTTTCATTCCTTAAAGCCACAACTGCTAACTTAAACCAACCTCAATCAAGCATGTTGATATTGAGACTTTTTGAGGTTTGACCTTACTATCGATGACCTCAAATACAAGCTATCCATTCCCTTTAGTACAAGTTAGCAAGAATATGCATACAGTTCGATTACTTCCCATGTAATGTTATGTAAATTTCCTTACGCCGCTCGGCAAACGTAAACAATGTAAATTGAATGCCAATACGAATGATTATCAACTAAATTGACGCCATAAAATTTATAGGTATTGGTTTGTATGTCGTTAAAAAGTAGGGCGGTTCAATCATGGGCTCGTCGACTTCATGTTTATATTTCAATGGCACTTCTGTTCGTTGTTCTTTTCTTCTCAGTGACAGGTATCACCCTGAATCGACCTGAGTTATTTGAGTCAAGCCAACCTAATATCCAACGCTCTACTTTAGAGCTTCCTACGAGTTTGTTCACGATCCAAGACGGGCGATTAAAAGCCGATGAAAATGCCTTCGAAGCATTTCTGTTTGAAGAGGCTAATTTATCCGGTGTTCCTTCTGGTTTAGACATCTACGCCGAAATTGAAGACGGTGAGTTGCTGATCGGTGAAGTGTCTATGGACTTCAAAGGACCAGGTTACAACGCGTCTGTATTTGTTGATGTGACATCTGAAATGGTCGAGGTCGAAACCACGAACTACGGCGCGATTGCACTGTTGAACGACCTACATAAAGGCCGTAACAGCGGTGAGGTGTGGAAATGGTTCATCGATATCACTGCACTATTGATGGTCTTCTTTGTACTTACCGGCGTGTGCTTACTGTTACCTAAGAAAAAAACACTCAACACCTCCATTAAATGGACGGTATTTGGCTCTGCAATCTCACTTGCTATCTATTTTGTCGCCGTACCTTAACCCTTAATTAGCTTGATGAAGCGGTTTGATGAATCAGCTTGAAGAACGAATTAAAGGTTAAACGGATTTAAAAGGTTGTTAAACATGAAAAAAATGAACTGGAGCAAGGCGCTTCTTGCTTTATCACTTTTGCCAAGCCTAGGTATGGCACAAGCGATTCCTGATACGGCAAAACTTGATGTCAGCTTCGAGCTTCCAAAGATTGATACCTCTATGTATGCGCGTCCTTATGTGGCGGTGTGGGTAGAGAACAGCGAACGAAAGTCAGTGAAAACCATTGAGCTTTGGGTCGGTAAAGATGAATGGCTGAAAGATTTACGCAGCTGGTGGAGAAAAGTTGGACGTTACGACCGTGAGCTCGTTGACGCCGTGACATCCGCAACGCGTCCTGCTGGCAAGTACCGCTTTGTTTGGGATGGTAAGAGCGATGACGGTCAAGATCTAGAGCAAGGCGAATACACGGTTCATATCGAAGTTGTTCGTGAACACGGCGGCCGTAACTATCTTCGTCAAAAAGTATCACTCACAGATTCAAACGCTTCTTATGAGCTAAAGGCAACAGAAGAGACGGGTGAAATCACACTGAATTACATCGCTAAATAGTAAGTGCGAACAGTAAAACCAAGCAGAACAGAATAGACAGTGGTCATCGTAGGCTCAGATAGAGCGACACGGCTAACAATTATAAATAATGGAATTGAACATGATGAAACAGACAAAAATCAAAGCACTTGCTCTAGCGGGTGTGATGGCATTCGGCCTAGTAGCAACGACAACGGCACAAGCTCACCCACGTTGGATTTTGCCATCACACTTTACCGTATCGAAAGAAGGCGGTGATTGGCTAACGTTCGATGTGACTGCGTCTCACGGTACGTTTGTTTTTGATAAGCCTGCAGGCAGCGAAAATGCACATGTCATCATGCCTGATGGCCGTAGCGAGCGTCCTAACTTTGTTGTTCGCGGTAAACGTCGTTCAATCTTCGATTTCTACTTTGAAGAAGAAGGCACACACAAAGTTGCAATTAACAACCAGCCATCTTACTACACACAGTACAAAGCGGGCCGTCGTGACACTGTGAAATGGATCAAAGCAAACAAAGCGGAACGTGACTCTGTACTTCCTGAAAAATCACGTGACGTGGTAACACAAATCAGCTTCACTCGTGCTGAAAGCTACATCACAGTAGGTAAGCCAACGGATTCAGTATTCAAAATTGAAGGGAAGCTTCTAGAAATGAAGCCTGTGACACACCCTTCAGACATCGTTGAAGGCGAACCAGTCACGTTCCAATTCTTCTACAACGGTGAAATTCAAAAAGACGTGAAAGCTGAGATCACTCGTGAAGGCACGCTTTACCGCAACCACCAAGAACAGATTGATGTAGTGAGCGACGAGAACGGCGAAATCACGTTCACTCCAGATGTAGCGGGTCGTTACGTAATGAAAGCGAACTACAAAGGTGAGTTGATTGACAACCCACTGGCAGACAAAGCAAGCGCGAACGTTCACCTAACGTTCGAAGCACTGCTTCAATAGTCTGTGATGTCGGGGCTAGATCCCTGATTAAGCAACCAAAAA
Source organism: Vibrio sp. 1CM23M (assembly GCF_023161755.1). NCBI lineage: Bacteria > Pseudomonadati > Pseudomonadota > Gammaproteobacteria > Vibrionales > Vibrionaceae > Vibrio > Vibrio sp. 1CM23M. Next base: position 721,774 of record NZ_JALNTR010000003.1, on the reverse strand, counting down.
ACTTAAGGGCTCATTTGAGCCCTTTATCGCTCAGTTTACTACTGAGAATTAGCACTGTGGCTAGGGTACGAACCATGACAATAAAAACAAAACTAAAATCGATAATCACTCCATGCTTGGCTCTGGGACTTGGTTTCGCTGCATTACCTGCGCAAGCACACTTTCCATTGATGAGCTGCTGGTTTGAAGGCAAAACTGTGGCTTGCGAAGCGGGCTATTCAGACGGTAGTAAAGCGATTGATTACGCGGTTGAGATGTATGACTACGAAGACAACTTGATTGCAAAAGAGATGACGGATAAGCGCTCTATTGTTGAGTTTCCAAACCCTGACACTGAGTTCTACCTTGTGTTTGATTCAGGCCACGAGTTTCCTGTTGAAGTAGACGTTGTTGAGATCAGAGAAAAATGATGATTCAAGGCGTACGTGCTGACACGGGCGGCAGAGAAGGCAAATGGGTAGGGCTGATCATTGTGTTCATTCTGAGCTTTGCCACGGTTGCTATCCCATTTCATCAAGCAGAATCGCATATCAAAGCGGTACTTGATCATCAAATCTTAGTGACCGATGTCGAGCAAGAAAACTTGGCGATGTTATCAGAGCTTCGCTTGGCTCATGAAGAGATTCGCGACCTTCATATGGACTCTGACGGCGAATGGCCAAGTGTTGCGTCACTTAAAGAAGAATGGGTCGCGCCATTTGTAGAAGACCAGAGTTGGAAGCGCAAAGGTTCTCATACTTGGTTATTAGACGCTCGTGGTTATTACTTTTCTGCACCAAGTGAACAAGCTACGCCAACCGAACACGGCTTCGCTGATTCCTTTATTTTGAACGCCAACAGCGTTTCTCCTGAAATCTGGATTTACCTGGGTGGCGTAGCAAGTCAACCGACTAATTTTGATGAGAACGCACTTGAATCTGCGGGCTGGAAAATGGTCGTCAATGAATCAGAAGTTGAGCAGCATGATGCTTCTTCTCATTAAACAATCCGGCTTATAAAAATGCTCACTAATAATAAGAGAATTACTATGCGAATTATGACTCTATTGATGTCGTTATTGACGGTGTTAATGACACCCAATGCATTGGCAAAAGAATACAAGGTCGACAGCGATAAGCTGACGATTGGCATAACCCTTCAGCCTTACTACAGCTACGTAAAAGCCGTGGTGGGTGACAAAGTGAACATCCTTCCTTTGGTTGATGCTGGCTTTAATCCGCATAACTACTTGCCACAACCGAACGACTTGAAGCGATTGAGCCAGATGGACGCCATCGTGGTAAACGGTATTGGCCATGACGACTTCGCACTAAAAGTAATCTCAGCTGCGCAACGTGATGACTTAGTGGTGATCGAAGCGAACAAAGAAGTGCCCTTACTTCCAGCATTAGGCCAGTCTGTGGGTCAAGGCGCGGTGAATCCGCACACGTTTGTTGGACTTTCGACAACAATTCAAAAGGTTTACACCATCGCGAGTGAAGTATCTAAGCTCGACCCTGACAACGCGGCTTTTTATCGTAAGAATGCACGTAAATACGCAAAGCAATTTCGCTTTATGAAGCGCGATGCGATGTTGTCATTAGGTGAGCTAGATACATCAGGTATGAAGGTAGCGACTACGCACAATGCGTATGGCTACATTCTTCAAGAGTTTGGTGTGGATGTCGCGGCGGTTATTGAGCCTGCACACGGTGTTGAGCCAAGTGCGAGTCAGCTGCAAGAGACGATCGAAAAGATCCGCGCATCGGGCATTGATGTACTGTTCTACGAGCTAAACATGCCAAACCGTTTTGTTGACACGATTGAAGCGGAAACTGGCGTTCAGCTTTACCGTTTTTCTCACATGACGCACGGCGAATATCAAGACGACAAAGTTGAAGTTGAGATGAAAAAGAACCTAGAGACGTTAATAGAAGCAATGAAATTTGCGGCTGCGAACCAAGCTAAAAGCGGGAACGCATAATGTTAGGTCCATCGATTTCAATCAATCAACTCGGTCTGCAATATGACAACAACGTCATTCTTGACGATATCTCACTAGAACTTAAATCGGGTGAGTGCCATGTAATCATGGGGCCAAACGGCGGTGGTAAAACCTCTTTGCTGCGCTCTGTTCTTGGATTGACGCCTTTCTCTGGGCAAATCAATATTCATTGGCCAGAAAAGCCAAGTATTGGTTACGTTCCACAAAAAGCGACTTTCGAATCGAGCTTACCCCTGACGGTAATGGATTTCGTACTGCTTAACCAAACTCGAATCCCGCTATTTTGGCGTCGTAAGTCTAAGCAGTTGGATCTCGCACTCGCGCAATTGGATCGTGTGGGTATGGCGACACGTAGCGATCGCCGAATGGGACAGTTATCGGGTGGTGAGCAGCAACGTGTGTTGTTTGCTCAAGCGCTATTGGATAACCCAAGTCTACTGGTGTTGGATGAACCAACGACCGGTATGGATGAACAAGGCGTTCGTTATCTTGAATCGCTGATTCGTGAATGTGTTGACGAGGGTCGCACGATCCTTGCGGTTCATCACGATGTAACCGCAGTACGTCGCCTTGAAGCCAATGTACATGTTGTGAATCGATTCTTGGTGGATAGTGGTCCACACGAACAGGTACTACACCCAAGTAAGATTGAAAGCTTATTCCAGCACTACAGCAGTGGTGCTGCGATGAACAAACCGAAGGAGGTTGCGTAATGGATTGGCTACGACAACTTGCCGTAAGTGGTGTTGAAGCGGGTTGGTTATCTGACAGCTTCATGTATGCGTTCATGGTCAATGCACTGGTTGCTGCATTGTTACTGGGCCCGTTACTAGGTGGCCTTGGTACTTTGGTGATTGCTAAGCGTCTGGCGTTCTTCTCTGAAGCGGTAGGCCACGCGGCATTAACCGGCATCGCCATTGGTGTGTTGCTTGGCGAGCCACCAGAAAACCCAATTATTGGTCTGTTTAGCTTCTGTATGATCTTCGCGCTGCTTCTTCACTTTGTAAGAAACAGAACCAATGTGCCATACGATACCTTAGTTGGCGTTTTCCTTGCTTTAGCACTGGCAGTGGGTGCGGCGTTACTGATGTACGTGGCGCGCAAGATCAACATTCACATGCTTGAGAACGTACTGTTTGGTTCGATTTTGACGGTAACAGACCAAGACTTAGCAATTCTCGCGGGCAGCTGCGCGATCATTATTTTGCTCTTGATACCGACGTTCAACCGTATTCTTTTGACCTGTATCAGCCCTGATATTGCCAAGGTTCGTGGTTATAACACCAGTTTCTACGACTACTTGTTTGTCATGATGATCACCTTAGTGACGATTGCAGCGGTGAAGATTGTGGGTGCGGTACTCGTTGGTGCGTTATTGCTGATCCCAGGTGCTACCGCTCGATTGCTAACTAAACGCATGGGAAGCTTCGTTTTGCTGTCGGCTTTACTGGCAACGGTCGCGTGTTTAGTTGGAACCGTCTTACCTATGGAATTGAAACTACCAGTACCTTCGGGCGCTTCAATCATCATCGTTTCTGCGACATTTTTCTTAGCGGCAACGCTATACCGAATTGTAAGAAAGGCATAATCATGACTTCTTTAATGAATCGTATCTCAAGTTCAGTGAAGGCAACGACTCAAGTAGGCGCACTAACTAGCTTATTGTTGGCTGGCTCAATGGTGTCTATCAGTGCTAATGCCGAGGATATCCTCACCAGTACGCCTGTGACTTATGCCTTGGCGACAGAGCTAACCAAAGGCACTGACATTACCACCGAATATCTGCCACCAAAACGCTACGGCATTGATCGTCTGCCAAATTGGTTTGGTACAAAGGGCGCAAGCAAAGTCCTTCAATCAGGAGAAAAGGCGACCGTAGCATTAACGTTGTCATCCATCTGGCAAGCTGACCCAACTTTTGTTTACGCAAGACAGGGCAATATCCGTTTGGTTGAAGTGGATGCTGCTCAAGCGATCACACCGCGTGCTCAAGGTGTTGCCGCGCTGACGTTATCAAATGGCGTTGTGTCTAAATACGCATGGTTAAACCCAACCAACTTAACGCGCATGGCGGTGATTGTTGCTGATGACTTTAAGTTATTGTGGCCAGCGCAAGCTGAGACCATTGATAGCAACCTACAGCGTGTAATGCTTGATGTGCGTGAACTGATTAACAAGCAACAAGCAGTCTTACTGGATAACGATGTAGATTCAGTATTGTTGCTTTCAGAAAGCTTGGAAGATTTCGCTTCAGGTACTCAACTGTTTGTTGAAGAACGTATGTTCAAAGCTGAACTGGAATGGACAGAACAAGACAAAGCTAAACTCAAAGCGATGTTTTCAGAAGACGATGCACTATGGTTAGTCACAGCGAAAAAGCCAACTAACTTAATTAAGTCTCTAGTACCTAACGAGCGTATCTTAGTGGTTGATTCCGTTGACCGTTGGGGACGAGCGGGGATTAATGCAAAATCGCCGTTTGCACGCTGGGAAGTTCAGCCTTTCAAAGGTAAAGTGGCTAAAATAAGTTAGCTAATAAACCACGTAATGAAAAAAGTACGATCAAAAAAGCAGCCCAATGAGAGGCTGCTTTTTTTGTTCTTGTCTGTTGGCTCGTGGAAGAGTGTCAGACAAGAGAACTGCGAGTTTACAACTTACTCTGCAGCTTTTGTCTCTTCGGCTTCAACAGTCGCTTCAACTGTGCCTTCGGCTTGCTCTTGAGCGGCTTTAGCTTGTTCTTCAGCTTCCATTTTTGCACGGTCAGCTTTAGAAATGTAGCGAGGCTTGTTGCTACTATGCAGTTTAGAATTCGCCTGTTTCTGCTTCTTTTTTAGAATTTGATTGATTTTTTTCTTACGGTTCATTGCTGCATAGCCTTGTATTTAGTTTAGGCGGTGGAGGATAATCATTTTAGCTTTAGAACTCAATATTTACATGGTATTCAGCAAGGAAAATATCACTATGCAGGCCGTCGAGACCGAACGTTTACGATTAAGAATGATCACGCCTCAAGATGCGGCGTTTATTCAGCGATTATACAGCTCAGAAGATTTCCTGCGTTACATTGGAGACAAGGAAATCAGCGAAACTAACAAGGCAGTTGAATACATCAAAAACAACATTCTTAAGATGCATGAAGAGAAGGGTGTTTGCCTATTGATGGTCGAAATGAAGGGCTCATTAACCCCAATTGGTATTTGCGGGTTAATTAAAAGAGATACCTTAGACTCGCATGATATTGGCTATGGCTTTGTTCCAGAGGTGTATGGTCAAGGTTTTGCTCAAGAAGCGGCACAAGCAATAATCGAACAAGCTAAGCAGAATGCTGATATCGATCATTTAGTTGCCATCACCACCTCTGATAACATTCGAAGTATCGCATTACTGACTAAGTTGGGTTTTGCGTTTGAGCGAGTCGAAGACGTATTAAGTGAAAGCGTCAATCTCAACCTGTACGGTTTTTCTCTGGGCAATTAATCATGTTTCAACATAACAACATTCTTCAAGGTGAACTCGCAACGGAGTACAAAACCGTGATTGCGATGGTGCACATCTACTGTAAAGATCACCACGGTGCAGTGCGTCAGAATGGCGCGTTATGTGAAGAGTGTGAGCAACTGTTACGCTATGCCGAAACGAGACTTGACCGTTGCCCTTATGGTGAAGCCAAACCGACCTGCAATAAGTGTCCGATCCATTGCTATAAGCCCGATCCTAAAGAGCAGATGCGTTTAGTGATGCGCTATGCTGGGCCAAGAATGTTACTCAAGCATCCGATTTTAGCGATCAGACATTTGATACATGAAAAGCGAAAAGTGCCTGAGAAGCCGCTGCCGAACGTATCTAATCGTCATATCCGAATGAACAAGAAGTAAGTGGCGCTTGAAAGTAATTTCTAAAGAAACGAAAAAGGTCTGATTTCTCAGACCTTTTTTGATGTAGATACGATTTATCTAAGCTTGAATATAGCCAGGTAACTGTAACTTACGCCGCTTGTGGTTCTTCATAAGTAACCGTTAGGTTGTTGATCCAGCGTCGGCTTAGGTAGCGATGAGAACAAATTGCCAGTTTCACCACTTCTTCTACCAACATCAAACCATAGATGTATTTGAAATCCCATCCAGCGACAAACGCGCCGTAAACACATACTGGAATACCCACCATCCACATCGCGATGAAGTCCATGCGAAGGCAGAACGCATTATCACCACCAGCGCGAATGATACCGTTGATGATCACCATGTTCAGCATACGAATCACCACAGCAAAACACATAATGGTCATTGCAGGTGAAGCGAGTGGGTAAAGTCCATCTGTAGAAAGATTCAGCCATGTTAGAACATGCTCTTTGCCCATAAACAGTAGCAATCCAACAACCGCGCCAAATCCAACGACGGCTTTAATGAAGGTCAGCCCCATACTCATTGCGTCATCAAACTCATCACGGCCTAATGAATGACCAAGCAACACTGAACACGCTACCGAGATACCAAAGAAAATCGAATAACACAACGATTCAAACGGTGCGAGCATAGAGAACACGGCAAGTTCCGTTGTGCCCATGTGGCCGAAGATCATTTGGTACGCCATAGTGCCCATTGCCCATAACACGGCATTCATCGTTAGTGGCAAAGCAATACGACGGTAAGACAACCATAATGATGGACGATGTGGTGAGCTAGGCGTGGTTAACAACCAGTGTTTACGCATGCGCATGTAGCTATACATCAAGCCGACTTGAATTGCGCGAGCGAGTGTCGTCGCCAATGCTGCACCTGCTACGCCCATAGCAGGAATACCAAAGGCACCTTTGATTAGAACGAAATTAAGCGCAATGTTGAGTGCAATGGTCACCGCGCCCAATAGTAGCGGAGTTACGGTGTCACCTGAAGAGCGCATGCTTGCTTCTACTACGACAACAATGTGAGTCAGTAGTAGAACAGGGAAGCCATACCATAGGTAAGTCGCGCCAAGTTCAATCACGGTTTGATCGCTGGTTTGCAACATCATTAAAAACTGAGATCCAAGAGTGATGATTGCAGTAACAGGCAACAGAACTTTTAAGCCAAACACCATAGCGATAGATGATACTGTTCGCGCGCTTTTTCGGTCGTTCTTTCCCCAGTATTGAGCGACTAATGTTCCGTTTGCTGAGGCCAACCCTGCCATAATCATAATAGCAACGAAGTGCCATTTTGATGCAATTCCCACAGCCGCAGCTGCTTCCATACCATAATCACTGACCATTAATACGTCAGCAAGGGCAAGAATAGCGACAAGTGCACTTTGCAAAGCAACAGGTAAACCTAGTTTAACGATACGAGGTAAGATGCTCTCTGGCTTGTTATTCATAGATGAGTTAGGGTTGATGTTAGTTGTCATAAGCTCTCCGATTTATGGCAGAACTATAGTGATTTGAGCGAAGTAACAACATGTTTAAAAAACAACAAAACCTGTGCGAATCCGTCATTGATTCAATGAGACCAAAATCAACTTGGCATGATGATGTTTTTCTCGCTGAACAGTGCAAAGAACGTTTTTTGACCGTTGAAGATATTCCAGAGATGAAAAGCTTTGGTGTCTATATGGGCGGTATGGCGAAGCTATATGATGGCTACTGGGTTGAGCGCGAATCCGTTAATGTTCATACGTTGATTTTCACTATGGAAGGTGGCGGCATTCTAACAACCGCAATATCGGTACAAGCGATTACGCCTTATACACTCGTGGTGCTTCCTGCTGAAACCCCATTTCGTTTTGAACTCGATCCTCAATATAATTATTGGAAAATGGCGTGGATGTTGACGCCTGACACTAAGCAGTGGCAACACATAGCAAGTTTAGGACAGGGGATTGTGCCTTTTGGAGAGTGTGAGCAGATCTGGTCATTAATGAACTTGGTTTACTTTGAGATAGGCGGCAGAGCCAGTTACCGTAAGTTACTCTTGAGTGAAATTATCCGAACCTTGACGGGGTTTGAGCCTAAGTCGACCAGTACCACTGCACGTGTTCAAGCGCTCTATAATGAGATTGAAAGTAGTCTGCACCAGCCATGGACAGTGGCAGGGATGGCCGAAAGAGTGTTCATCAGTGAAGAGCAACTCAATAGAGTCACCAAGACGCTATTCAACCTCTCACCACGCAGTAAATTGATTCAATTACGCATGGATAAAGCCACTAGTCTGCTGAAATATCAAGATTGGTCAGTCTCTATGATTGCTAATCGCTTAGGCTACAAAGATCCTTATAACTTTTCGCATCGTTTCAAAAAGCATTTCGGTTTGTCACCCAGTCAATATCGAAAGAGTTATCGACTTCCTGGTTAGCCTTGCATGTTTCCTCGATCAATTACGCAAGATCAAACTTTTCAGTAATATTACTGTATTGAGCTATCTATCAATTTAGTATTTTTGCTCTATTCGATAGTATTGGAAATATCTCAGAAGACGACTGCTTATGCAACATGAGGAATTAATGCAACAAGTTATCAGCGAGACGGATGATTTAGATCTCCCGTCAAAGCTCATTTTAAACAACAAAGAGTTTCGTTCAGGCACTAAAATCGTACGTAAGCAGGGCTGTGGTTCGATTGTAGGAACGCTTTCAGGGCCACACCGTAAGGTACTTTTTTATCTTTATCAGAACAAAGGCCAAGTAGTCAGTAAGCAAATTTTGAAGCGTGTAGGTTGGGCCGGTAAAGCGGTGACTTGTGCTTCTGTATTGGTGGCTATTTACGAGATCAGAAGAGTTCTTGATTGTCGTTGTATTCAAACCGTTTCTAACGAAGGGTATGTTATGGCGGACTAAATAATCCTATATTTATATCCTGTTAATATCTTAATAATAAAAATTTAATCTCTTTACCGTACGAATTCCATTGATTATCGTCAAATCTAAAACGTCCAGTTATAAGCGACGTTATATAAATACGACTGAATCTGACTTTGTCGCTGGCTATATAGTAAGGGAATGATATAAAAATGGACTCTTATCCTGTAATAGAAACGAACCACTCTGAAAACAACGTAATACTTGAATTAAACGGTAAAATTGTTGAACTCAACACCAAACTTATTCGCAATGTAGAGAATGGCTACGTACTGGCTACCATGCCTTTGGCGTACCGAAAAATCATTTTATTTATGAATCGACATCGAGGTGAATTGTTCAGTGTTGGTCAATTGAAGAAGATTGGCTGGGAAAGTGAGAAAGTGACTAACTCTTCTGTGATTGTTGCTATATCTGAAATAAGATCATTATTCGGAGATGGACTAATCATTACCATTACTGGTGAAGGTTACGTATTTCAACCTTAACGTTCAGAGGTAATAGATTTTATCTTCTGATCGTTGATGTTTATTGTCGTTCTTTCCTCCAGACGACATAAACAAAAAGGGCCCTTCGTTTAGACATAAAATCTTAACTCGGAGCCCTAATGACACGCATCTGGTGTCTGTCTATTTAAGCTTACTCGCCTGCAATCTGTAGGTGAGAGCGCTTTAGGCTAGCAATCAACATGTAGATCGTTGTAGCAAGCAGAGACGCGAACAGGTATGTAAACAATCCTGCTTGTGAATCCATAAAGCTGTCTGCAACGATTGGTCCCGCAACAGAACCGATGCTGTAGCAAAGTAGCATGATTTGAGTCACTGACACCAAGTAACTTGGGTCAAGGTTACGGCAACCCAAGTTAATCGCGATTGGGTATAGCGCAAATGTCGCCATGCCTAATACGAACAAGCTCATACCTAGTACGTAGAAATCGTGATTGATCGTCAGCACACCAATGCTTGCAACCCCTAGCAGGCAGAACAGAGCCATTAATAGCACTTGTCCTACGTGGTGAGATAACCAAGTTACCATCGGCTGTACAGCCATGCCACCCATGATAACCAAAGCCATCAAACCACCAATGTCTTCGTGTGCAATGTTACGTTGAGCAAGTTCAACTGGCATCAAGCCGTAAATCGCACCTAGCGTTAATCCAGACACAATGCAGCCAATTAGCGCGCTGTGGCTTAATTTGCTGATCTGCTTTAAAGACAAAGATTGCGCATCGTGGATCTGTGGTGGTGTTGCTTGTCCGTACATCAAAACAATGATCGCACCAAACAGAAGGGTGAACATTGCGATGAAAGGTACGCCACCAGTAATACCTAAGTAACCGATACCAAGCTGACCAACTGCTGAACCGCCGTAAAGTGAACACATGTAGATAGCGAGACGTTTTGCGCGTTGTGACTCGTCACCGCTCATTAGCCAAGACTCTACAATCACGAAGATACCTGCAACCGCCACACCAGCCACAAAGCGAGCTAACAGCCATACTGCTTGATGTGGGATCAATGGCAATACAAGGATCGTTGCGATGAACACACTCAATGCGATGACGAAAGCGTCTTTGTGACCAACACGCGCAATGGCACGTTCAATCAATAATGTACCAGCCAGTAGCCCTGCATAGAATGCACTCGCCAACCAACTCGATAGATTTTTGTCTAAGCCATACTCAGACAGCATTAATGGTAATGAACTCATTAAGTAGCCTGAAGCGATCGCGTAAAAAGACAATGCAATAACAGGAACAGTTATGCGAGTTGTTGGTTGGATGTTGTCCAATGCAGGAGCCTCTGATAGTAAAAGAAACGATGAATTTTCCGCGACTATGGGGGAGAAACTGAATTGGGTAAAACGAATAAAAATGGTCGTTAAGATAAAAGAAATTTATCGACTAACGAAACTAAAATACGGTTGCGATATTTGGTGGTTTGACGAGATTTTATGCGGTCAAAAAGTCGTTAAGCCCTTGTTCATTGGTAGTTTAATTTAGAAAAAGATTGCAGCGTGATTGTCTGTTTCTAATTTGGATTGAATGGGAGTTTAAGTGTTAGGCCGTTTCTTTACGGTATTGGCGTGGCGAGTTACCACTCCACTTACGAAAGGCATGACGAAAGTTAGCGCTATCAGAAAAACCAACGCGTTCAGATATCTCTTCAATACTCATTCGAGTTGAAGAAAGGTAGTGCCGGGAAAGGTGAAAACGCACATGATCCAGTATCTTCTGATAGCTCGTATCCGCTGCTTTCAGGTGACGACGCAGTGTTCGAGAAGACATGCCCAGTTCTGAAGAAATGGATTCTATCGATGGGTAACATCCTGGCCTTTCTATCAGCATCTGAGAGACTTTCTCTTTGAGGCTAGTCGGAGCACTTACTTTTGCCAACATGTCATCACACGATTTTAAACACATCTGTAAAGTGATGGGGTTGGCGGTAGGAAGAGACGAATACAAGGTGGTTGCGTCGAACTCCCATTCAAGACGGTCACTATTGAATTCAACCGGGCAGCGGAAAATCTCTGTGTATAGATCGCCGTATTCAGGTTTTGGGTAAGGGAAGCGGATCACTTGAGAGGGAAAGGGCTGTTGCAAAACTTCTTCACATAAACTGTGTATCGCCGCAAACCAGTATTCACAACAAAAGGGCAGTAAAGAATCGAGTTCGATAAGTTGCTCTGCGCGAAAGTAGCCAACGTTGTCTTCTACAGACATGGTTTTCCTGAGGACAGGGCCAGCAAGTTGCAGATACTTGAACCCGATTAAAAAGGCATCGAGTAGTGTCTCGCTGCTAAACACCGCATAACCGAGCACGCCAAAGTCGCTGAACCTGGCTTGTTGGCCGACTTTAAGCCCCAAACCGTCTTCGTTGGAATTCGCTAATGCATTACTGAATACAGCAAGCTTTTGCGCCAAAGTGATGTGTGTATCAGGTGTGTTGAGTTGGAGAGCATCGATGTTACTGCCTTCGAGCAATTCTTCGATACTGAGAACAGGCGACAGGTAACGATGCAGCAACTGAAGATCCAGAATGCCGAATGCTTGCATATCGGGTTCGTAAACTGCGGTGTATTCCATAAACTGCCTCTTGCTGAATATCGATATCTTAACCGAACTTGTAACATTTACGTCTGTTGCTTGTTCTCACTTTTGCAAGCTTGTTCCAAATTTTGGTTTATGTGTGCAAGGTTTTATTTGGCTTGCGCAGGCTGTGTCCGAATATCACCGGTTTTTGTCTTTTTGAAACCTGTTCGAGATGTTATCAAAATGTTGTAATTTGTCGGGCTGCACATTGGAGCGTCACAAACATTATGCTCAATAACGACTCTTATCTACATGACACACCAATGTGCAGGCTCGTGATTACAATAAAGACACTTATTACAACGATTAGAACGTCTACGGTGACCGTCACAAACAGGTCTAAGCCGCATAAGGAGATCATGGATGCACAATCTTGCTGTTAATTTGGAGCGTAGCGCTTCACTTTTTCCAACTAAAGCCGCTCTGCGTATGGGATCGGACGAAATCAGCTTTTCTCAGTTCGAACAACTTTCTGGAAACGTGGCTGCTAACTTGAAAAGACTTGGATTGCAGAAGGGAGATAAGGTCGCATTGTCATGTCCGAATGTCACTTACTTCCCAATTGCCTATTACGGGATACTAAAAGCGGGCTGTGTAGTCGTACCTTTGAACGTGCTATTTAAGACCAGAGAGATCGCTTATCACCTTAATGACTCTGACGCGAAAGCCTATTTATGTTTTGAAGGCAGTGAAGAGCTTCCAATTGGTCGCTATGGTTTACAAGGTTTTGAGCAGGCAAACCACTGTGAACACTTTGTCGAGATGCCTATTCCAACAAGTGCGGACACTACTTCGGAAAGTAATGAGCAGCATGAATCAATAGCCGATTGGTTGGCACAACCTTTGACTCCTTTTGAATCTGTTGCTTGCCATGGTGATGATACCGCTGTGATCCTTTATACCTCTGGCACGACGGGTCAACCTAAAGGGGCAGAGCTTTCCCACACCAACATGCAGACCAATGCGATGTCGTCACAATATCTAATGAGATTGGAATACAGCGATACGACGATGGCTACGCTTCCTTTGTTCCACAGTTTCGGCCAGACAGTGATGATGAATGCGAGTGTGTTGACGGGTTCAACCATGGTGTTGATTCCTCGTTTTGAACCGTCATTGGTTATTGAACAGATCATTAGCCATAAAGTCAGTGTGTTTGCTGGCGTTCCTACCATGTACATCGCGCTGCTAAGAGCGGGAGAAGAATCTTTAGAGCGTTCTGAACAGGTTAAGCACAGTTTGAGGTTAGGCGTGTCTGGAGGTGCTTCTATGCCGCTTGAGGTTATTCGTCAGTTTGAATCTCGCTTTGAGTTACCGGTACTTGAAGGATACGGGCTTTCAGAAACGGCGCCAGTTGCGACATTTAACCATATTGATGGCGATCGTTTGTCGGGAAGTGTCGGTCAGCCTTTATGTGGCCACCTTATCAAGATTACTGATATACAAGGCAACTCTGTCGCTATGGGTGAACTGGGCGAAGTCTGCATTAAAAGTCCAAGTGTGATGAAAGGTTACTATCAAAGGCCAGAGGCGACAGCTGAATCCATTCGTGATGGTTGGTTCTTAACGGGAGATATCGGACGCGTCGATGAGCACGGTAATTTGTTCATTGTTGACCGTGTTAAAGACATGATTATTCGTGGCGGTTACAACGTTTATCCCCGTGAAGTCGAAGAAGTCTTGATGTGTCACCCGGATGTCGAGATGGTGGCTGTGGTTGGTGAGCATCATGAGCAGTTGGGGGAAGAGATTCATGCCCATGTGGTGCTTCACGAACATACGCAATGTGATAGTGCCGCCTTGATAGCATGGTGTCGTGAGCAACTCGCCGACTACAAATACCCGCGTAAGGTATTCATTCGTAAAGCCTTACCCATGACAGCAACCGGAAAAATCTTGAAGCGTGAGTTACACCCACTAGAAATAGCGGAGATGGCAAATGGATAGTTATGATTTTATTATTGTTGGCGGTGGTTCTGCGGGTTGTGTCATGGCTTCGCGGCTGTCGGAAGATCCTAATGTGACGGTTTGCTTGTTAGAAGCGGGTGGTAAAGACACGAGCCCATTCATTCACACACCTGTTGGCGTTGTCGCGATGATGCCAACCAAACTCAATAATTGGGCATTCGAAACGGTTGAACAGCCGGGTTTAAATGGTCGTAAAGGTTATCAGCCGAGAGGTAAGACACTTGGCGGCTCTAGCTCTATCAATGCCATGATGTACGCTCGTGGACACCGCTACGATTACGATACATGGGAAAGCTTGGGTAACACAGGTTGGAGCTATGATTCGTGTCTGCCTTACTTTAAGAAAGCCGAAAACAACGAAGTTCATCAAGATGAGTTTCATGGCCAAGGTGGTCCTCTTAATGTGACAAACCTCAGGTCGCCAAGCCCTATGTTGGAACGCTACTTAACAGCCTGTGAATCGATAGGCGTGCCTCGCAATGAAGATATTAACGGTGCGGCGCAGTTTGGGGCGATGCCGACGCAGGTAACTCAGCTGAATGGTGAACGGTGCAGTGCTGCCAAGGCTTACTTAACGCCAAACCTTTCGCGTCCAAATCTTACGGTCGTTACTAAAGCAACCACCCATAAGGTATTGTTTGAAGACAAGAAGGCGGTTGGCGTCGAATACGGATCGAGCGGCAAACGTTATCAGATTCGATGTAACAAGGAAGTGATTCTATCCGCTGGCGCGTTTGGTTCGCCCCAATTGCTATTACTGTCTGGTGTCGGTGCTCAAACTGAACTAGAGACGCATGGCATCAAACAAGTTCATGAATTACCTGGAGTGGGAAAGAACCTTCAAGACCATATCGACTTAGTGCACTCGTACAAATGCAGTGAAAAGCGTGAAACCTTCGGCATCTCGCTGCAAATGGCCTCTGAAATGACCAAAGCCTTACCGCTATGGCACAAAGAACGCCGCGGTAAGATGAGCAGCAATTTTGCAGAGGGGATAGGCTTTCTCTGCTCCGAAGATCATATCGCTGTACCGGATTTAGAGTTTGTATTTGTGGTCGCTGTTGTAGATGACCATGCCAGAAAAATCCATACCAGTCATGGCTTTACCTCTCATGTCACCTTGTTGCGACCGAGGAGCCATGGCACCGTAACGCTGAATAGCAATGATCCCTATGATCCGCCTAAGATCGATCCTGCGTTTTTCAGTCATCCTGAAGATATGGAGATCATGATTAAAGGCTGGAAGAAGCAGTATCAAATGTTAGAGAGTTCTGCGTTTGATGATATCCGTGGCAATGCTTTTTACCCTGTGGACGCCAGTGATGACAAGGGTATCGAGCAAGATATTCGCAATCGTGCAGACACTCAGTATCACCCGGTGGGGACCTGTAAAATGGGACCTAATAGTGATTCTTTAGCTGTGGTGGATAAAGATCTCAAAGTTTATGGTTTGGATAATTTGAGAGTCATTGATGCTTCTGTGATGCCGACACTGATTGGGGCAAACACCAATGCACCAACCATTATGATTGCTGAAAAAGTCGCAGATCAGATCAAACAGGAATACGGGGCAGGTAAGCAAGAAGCTGGCATTCAAGCGAAAGGCGAAGCTGTGGTTTAATTCAAGAACTTAAGTGATAACCATAAATAAAACAGTAGGTTAGATAGTCTTGGTTTGATAAGACTCTCTAACCTATTTTTGTGTGCTTACTTAGAATTAATTAATCCTAAATCAATAGTTTAACTAATAGTCTAAATAATAGTGTTATTTGGTTAGAGCTTGATTCAGCCACTGATCAAATTGACCTTTTGGCAGTGCACCGTTAATCGTATCGACACGTTTACCGTCTTTAAACACCATCACGGTCGGAATGCTTCTGATTTGATACATTGCCGCGAGCTGCTGCTGAGCTTCAGTATCAATCTTAACGAATCGAACATCTCCAGAGCGTTCTTTTGCAACGTCGCTGAACACGGGCGCGAAGCCCACACATGGGTTACACCATGTTGCCCAGAAATCGACAACTACAGGTTGTGAACTGTTCAAGATAGATTGAAAATTAAGTGACGTTCCCTCGACAGGAGCGCCATCGAGCAGTGCGGTTTTGCACTTACCACAAGTTGGGCTTTCTGAAATTCTTTCTGAAGGAACTCGGTTTACGCCATTACAAGAAGGGCAGCGTGTGTTGAATGTAGACATAACTTTCTCTTTTTATTGCAACTCCGTGGCTAACGCGATTTACGAATCACGCACAGAGCGCTTATACTGTTTAAAACAAGAATACGATACTTAAATAAAAACAAACAATAAACAGGTAAATGATGACAAAATTTTACGCCGAAATTACTGGCTGGGGAAAGTGTCTGCCACCAGCCGTGCTGTCCAATGATGATCTAAGCACTTTCATTGATACGTCTGACGAGTGGATTCGAACTCGAACTGGTATCGAAAACCGTCGTATCAGTCATGTAAATACCTCTGAGCTAGCAACTGTTGCTGCGAAACATGCCATGGCGTGTGCTGGTCTAACGGCTGAAGACATCGACCTCGTTATCATCGCAACGTGCAGCCCTGATTCTCTTATCCCAAATACCGCGTCTAAGGTTCAACAGAACTTAGGCATTAAAAGTGCAGCGGCTTTCGACCTTAACGCAGCGTGTACTGGCTTCATCTACGGTGTTGAAACAGCAACTCGACTGATTCAAGCGGGCAACTACCGCAATGCAATCGTAGTGGGTGCAGAACGTCTTTCATTCTTCATCGACTGGACCAAGCGTGATACTGCGGTTCTTTTCGGTGACGGCGCTGGCGCTGTGGTTTTATCGCGTACTGAAGAGCAAGTGGGTTTACAAGAAGCTCAAATCGGTTGTGACGCAGAGGGCCGTTACATTCTAGCAGTACCAAAATTCGGTACTTCTATGGACCGCTTTGCTGCTGATAACGGTTACTGGGACTTTGATTTCGTAGGCAAAGAGATCTTCAAGCGTGCAGTAAAAGGCATGGGCGCTGCAGCACATACAGTATTGAGTCGCACTGGCATCTCAACCGACAACATCGATGTTGTGATTCCGCATCAAGCGAACATCCGAATCATTCAAACTTTGTGTGACATGGCGGGTATTGAGCGCGAAAAAGCATTTGTTAACATCCAAAACTACGGTAATACA
Source organism: Vibrio sp. 1CM23M (assembly GCF_023161755.1). Classification (NCBI taxonomy): domain Bacteria; kingdom Pseudomonadati; phylum Pseudomonadota; class Gammaproteobacteria; order Vibrionales; family Vibrionaceae; genus Vibrio; species Vibrio sp. 1CM23M. The sequence continues at coordinate 704,735 of NZ_JALNTR010000003.1, read as the reverse complement.
TCGGCTGCAACCGTACCAATTGCACTGTGTGAATCGCTAGAGCAAGGCTTCGTTAAGCCTAACGACAACATTCTTGTTGCAGCATTTGGTGCTGGTTTAACTTGGGGTGCTGGCCATATTAAGTGGGGCAGCCGCGTTGAACCGCTAGGTCAATCGGATGCTAAGCTTCCAGAAGCTGATAAATCGGCTTTAGAGCTTCTAGAAAGAGCCATTTTACACTGTAAAACGCGTCCTAATTCTCAGAGCGAGTAGCTGCATGACTCAAGTTCGTTTTATGACAGAAGCCGACCTCGATGGGGCGGCTTTGGTTCATCAATCTGCCTTTGTTCGACAGAAAAACTCACGTGATTGGTTACAATGTAACTTAAGCGCTTCACCACGCTTTCTTAACTTTGTTGCTGAAAGCGAAGGTGAAGTTATTGGCTACATTATTTGGGTGCAGAAAAGCGGGTTTAGACCTGAAGCTGTTTTAGAACTAGAGCAACTTGCCGTGTTACCAACTGCGCAGGGGAAAGGATTGGGTAAAAAGCTGATTCTTGACTCCTTGCCGCAAGTGAAACAGAAGCTAGCAGAGCAAGGCTCGACACTAAAACATGTGCTAGTGACGACCAGAGCGGATAACTTTGCACAAAAGCTCTATCAGTCGACATTAGGCGCTGAAGTCGAAACTACGATTTTAAACCTGTACTCTGCTGATGAAGTGCTTATGATAGCTCGCAATGTAGGTGAGCGAATCTGATCGCTGAGTGATTAGAACTCATTATAATCAGCGATATAAGTCGACCACGATCGATAAACGTTTTATTAGGGGCTAAGTTAGTCCCTTTTGTTATTTCTTAGGAAGTGTTTTGAAGAAAGTTTTAGCAATTGGCTACGTTTGGCCAGAACCGAATTCATCGGCGGCTGGCAGCCACATGATGTCTCTTTTACGTCTATTTAAGAGACAAGGTTGGTCAGTCGAATTTGCAACACCCGCTCAAGAAACCGAGCACATGATTGATCTCTCTGAAGAGGGCATCACGAGCCAATCTATACAGTTGAATTGCGATAGCTTTGACCAGTACATTGAAGAGCTGCAGCCCGATGTCGTGATGTTTGACCGTTTTATGATGGAAGAACAATTTGGCTGGCGTGTTGAGAAGGTATGTCCGAACGCGTTTAAGCTGTTGGATACCGAAGACTTGCAGTTCCTGCGTAATGCGCGCCACGAAGCCGTTAAGAAAGAAACTGAACTGACTAAAGCACACTTATACAGTGACTTAGCCAAACGTGAAATTGCCGCGATTCTGCGCTGTGATCTTTCGTTGATCATTTCAAGTTACGAGATGGAACTGCTTCAATCTGAGTTCAATATCGATCCCAAACTGCTTCATCATCTGCCTTTCATGGTTGATCTTAATACGCTGCCTGAAAGCACGAAAAGCTTTGAAGAACGTAAGCATTTCATGACGATAGGTAACTTTAGACATGCGCCTAACTGGGATGCTGTGCTTCAGTTACAAAAGATTTGGCCGAAGATTCGCAAACAGCTGCCTGACACCGAACTTCATATTTATGGATCGTATCCGCCGCCAAAAGCGACCGCATTACACAACCCTAAAACCGGTTTCCATATCAAAGGTTGGGCAAAAGACGCTCAAGAAGTGATGGAGCAGGCACGTGTGTGTGTCGCGCCACTGCGTTTTGGTGCGGGCATTAAAGGTAAGTTGCTTGATGCAATGAAGCTTCAAACTCCAAACGTGACCAGTGAAATTGGTAGTGAAGGCATGTTACCGCAAGGTGAATTGCAATGGCCGGGCGCGGTAGCAGACGATATCGACGCGTTTGTTGAACAAGCTGTTGCTCTTTATAAAGATGAAGAGAAGTGGCTTAAGGCTCAAAGTCAGTGTCATTCAATTCTTGAAGCGCACTATGAACAGAATCAACTGGGCGATAAATTGATCGAGCGATTGATTGCGCTAGAGTCTGAGCTTGAGTCTCATCGGCTGGATAACTTCTTTGGCTCTATGCTGAAGCACCATAGCATGGCGAGCACTAAGTACATGTCGCAGTGGATTGCTGAGAAGAACAAGATCAAATAGCTGTTCTTTACCACCAAAGACAGAATAAATCTTAAGCCCTTAGGTTAACGCCTAGGGGCTTTTTTCATGGGGGAAGTTTTTTGGCTTTTGTCTTTAGACACTAGACTTTCAAACCGAAACACATTTGCCTTACATTAGCATTGACTAATTTATATTTATTAGTAAACTCTAATTTAAATGGTGGTGAGTTAGATTTGAGTTTGTGGATAGGAGAGGTCGGTGATTAGTTTTATACCTTGGGATGCGTTTTTCGGTGGCATGCTGCTAGGCGCGTCGGCAATTATTCTGATGTTGGGCATCGGGCGAGTAGCAGGAATCAGCGGAATCGTTAGCCGCTTATTGCCGTCTAAAAAGCAAAAACGCTTAGAATCAGGATCTGAATCCAGCTCGGATACACGTATTGAAAAAACCGAGAAACATTGGCGACTTGCCTTCGTTGTCGGAATGATTGTCAGCGGTTGGTTGTTGATTCCAACTGGTTATCAACTTCCTCAGTTAGAAGAGATCAACTTCGCAGTGGTTATCATAGCTGGCCTTTTGGTGGGCTTTGGCACTAAGGTTGCAAATGGCTGTACGAGTGGCCATGGCATTGTGGGAATGGCTCGTTTGTCTAAACGTTCAATTGTCGCGACTTGTGTGTTTATGGGTGTGGCAATGGCAACTGTGTTGGTTAAGAATATGATTGGTTTGGGGGCGTAATGAAAAACTCTTCATTTACTATCGTTATTGGCTTGCTCGCAGGTCTTCTTTTCGGCGCTGGCATGATCATTTCAGGCATGGTTGATCCAAACAAAGTACTTGGCTTTTTAGACATTACTGGCGATTGGGATATCAGTTTGGCATTCGTCATGGGTGGCGCGTTATTGGTCTTCGCTCCGTTTTATCATTTGGTCATTAAAAAGCGCGCTCAAGCCATCAATGGCGAGTCGTTAGATAGCCGTAACAACCCGCTAATCGACAGAAAGCTGATTCTAGGTTCAACTGCCTTTGGTTTAGGTTGGGGGATTGCAGGCTTTTGCCCGGGCCCTGCAGTGACAAGTCTTAGTGGTGGTAACCCAACGGTATGGCTGTTCGTCTTAAGTATGCTGGTGGGAATGTGGCTGGCGGGACGAGCGAATAAAACCTGTTAGTAGTGCGCCTATCGTATATCAGATAGGCTTGATATGACCATTTGAGAGGCTGACACGCTTTAACCCAAAAGCCAGTCAGCCTCTTTTTTATATCTATCTGATAGTCGTTGAAACTGGGCAATGGTCGCTAAGTTTGTAATCAAGCACATCTTGCGTTTCAAATACCACCTGTTTCGCAGAAGATGCATTTAGTGACTTACTCACCACAATATGATCAATGACAGAACGGAATTGGTGCGTGCGATGGTTATTGCGGTTAGAGCGCACCTTACAATCTGCTCGAGTTTTTCTTGTTGCCAACTGAGCATCGGTATTTTGCGTCATATGTTTCCACATCCAATCTCTTGAGTAGGATAGGTTATGGTTGAAGTCGCCTAGTATCGCGTAATCCTGACCGTTTCTTTCTCTTTGCTGTATCCACTTATTAAGTTGTTGTGCTTGGTCTTTGAGCCTTGAACAATCTCGGTTCGACTTGTAAGCACCGCTGCAACCCGCCTTTAAATGCACAGACAACATGTGAATCGGCTTGCTTTCCGTTTCTACGACCATGTAACTGGCAAACCTAAGCTTGCTGTTAGCGCTCGACTCCAGTGGGAAGTCAGCGTAGTCGGTGAGTGTGATTCCTCTACGAACCGCGAACCCTGTGTATTGGTTCACTTCTTTGAACTGATGGTTGCTGTTTTCTGGTAATGCTCGGTCAGACATCAATATCTTGTATTGATCGCCGGCGATGCGCTGAATGGCATTTACGTCGTCGACTTCTTGAAAGGCGACCACATCCGCATCTAAGGATTGAAAGTATTCTTCAAGTTTGTCGAAATCAGTTTGATCACGTTGGGCAGAAAACTTATTCACAGCCTCGTTGGTTGACAACCATTCGATATTCCAACTGGACATGGTCAAAGGTTCAGCAAATGTCTGGCTACTGAGTAAGCAACCTAACATTATCCAGTTTTGAAGTCGTTTCATCCCAAATATCCCTAATTTTGTCGTCCAATATAGTTGAGCCGTTATCCTACAACACTTACCAAAAATTCAACTCTTTTTAGCAGTTTTTTTATTGTTACATTGTTTCTTTTCGACTTGAGAACTAGCGTAATAATATTGAATTGATCTTAGTCAGCGTGAGAGTTTTATTGATCCAAATCAATACTCAAAGTTGGTGGTTCTCGTTAAATACGCCACAATATCTAGTGTTAGTTAAACGATAAATCGCTCTATATAGTGTGTTTGTGGATAAGTCTGTGAATACCTCAAGAGTAAGGAGAAGTGGTGAAATCAATCGTAATCAAGCGTGATGGCTCAAGAGCTCCATTCAGTAGAGATCGCATCCAAGCTGCAGTGGAAGCAGCATCAGACAAAGCCGATAAGGAAATTGCTATTTATGCACTGAATGTGGCATTAGCAGTTGAGTTGAAGCTCGAAGACTACGATGAAGTTCATATCTCTGAAATTCAAACCATGGTCGAGAACGAGCTAATGCAGGGGCCATACAAGTCTCTGGCTCGTGCCTACATTGAATATCGTCATGACCGCGACATCGCCCGTGAGAAGCAAAGCGCTTTAACTCGCGAGATCGAAGGTTTGATCGAAGAAAGCAATGTTGATCTGATCAATGAGAATGCCAACAAAGACGGTAAAGTTATCCCAACTCAGCGTGACTTGCTGGCGGGTATCGTGGCTAAACACTATGCAAAAACTCACATTTTGCCGCGTGACATCGTACAAGCTCACGAGTGTGGTGACATTCACTACCACGACTTAGACTACGCACCGTTCTTCCCAATGTTTAACTGTATGCTTATCGACTTGAAAGGCATGTTAACGCATGGCTTCAAGATGGGTAACGCGGAAATCGACACACCTAAGTCGATTTCTACAGCGACAGCGGTAACCGCGCAGATCATCGCGCAAGTGGCGAGCCACATTTACGGCGGTACAACGATTAACCGTATCGACGAGGTTCTAGAACCTTACGTGATGGCGAGTTACGAAAAGCACTTATCGCTAGCGAAAGAGTGGGACATCCATAGCCCAGAAGCTTTTGCTATCTCTCGTACCGAGAAAGAGTGTTACGACGCGTTCCAATCTTTGGAGTACGAAGTAAACACGCTACACACGGCTAACGGTCAAACACCATTCGTTACGTTTGGTTTTGGTCTAGGCGAAAGCTGGGGTTCAAAACTTATCCAGCAATCTATCTTGAAGAACCGCATCGCAGGTTTGGGTAAGAACCGCAAAACAGCGGTTTTCCCTAAACTGGTGTTTGCAATCAAAGATGGTTTGAACCACCAGAAGCAAGATCCAAACTACGACATCAAGCAATTAGCGCTTGAGTGTGCGTCTAAGCGTATGTACCCAGACATTCTTAACTACGACAAAGTAGTAGAAGTGACAGGGTCATTTAAAACGCCTATGGGTTGCCGTAGCTTTTTGAATACTTACGAAGAAAACGGTGAGTTAATTCATGAAGGCCGTAACAACTTAGGTGTTGTTAGCTTGAACTTGCCACGTATTGCGATTAACGCAAAACAAGATATGACTAAGTTCTACGAACTGCTTGATGAAAAACTGAAGCTGGCTCGTCGTGCGCTAGAAACTCGTATTTCTCGTCTAGAAAACGTGAAAGCGCGTGTTGCTCCAATCCTATACATGGAAGGTGCTTGTGGCGTTCGCTTGAAAGCAGACGACTCTATTGCAGACATCTTCAAGAACGGTCGTGCGTCTGTTTCTCTTGGTTACATCGGTATCCACGAAGCAATGACTGCGCTTTATGGCACAGACGTTCACTTGTACGACGACGGCGAAATGCGCGCTAAAGCGCTTGAGCTGGTGGAGTACATGAAGCGTGAAGTGGAATCTTGGACGAAAGAGACAGGTTACGCATTCAGCTTATACGGCACACCAAGTGAAAACCTATGTAGCCGTTTCTGCAGCATCGACACTAAAGAATTTGGTGTGATTGATGGCGTAACAGACCGTGGATACTACACCAACAGCTTCCACCTAGATGTGCAGAAGAAGGTGAACCCATACGACAAGATCGATTTCGAGATGCCTTATCCAGAAATCTCTAGCGGTGGTTTCATCTGTTACGGCGAATTCCCGAACATGCAGAAGAACATCGAAGCGCTAGAAAACGTCTGGGATTACAGCTACACACGTGTTCCTTACTACGGCACTAACACACCGATTGATGAGTGTTACGAATGTGGTTATAACGGTGAGTTCGACTGTACAAGTAAGGGCTTTACGTGTCCTAAGTGTGGCAACCACGACTCAACCAAAGTATCGGTAACACGCCGTGTTTGTGGTTACCTTGGTAGCCCAGATGCACGACCATTTAACTTCGGTAAGCAAGAAGAAGTTAAACGCCGAGTGAAGCATCTTTAGTAAGCTCTAAGATTATTAGCTAGCTTACTTAGAAGAGCTACGTTTCAAGAAATATGATTGGTATCGGCGCTATGTCGATACCAATTCATTTGTTTCAACTCTCGCTACTTTTCGAGTTAAACCATTAAGCCATCACGAGTTCTCAATACTGCCTTATGAATTATCATCAATATCACCCAATCGACGTTGTAAATGGCCCAGGAACACGCTGCACTTTGTTTGTGTCGGGTTGTGTGCACCAGTGTCGCGGGTGTTATAACCAATCGACGCAACGATTGGACTCAGGGCATTTGTTTACTCAAGAACTGCAAGACCACATTATTGCTGATCTCAATGATCCGCGAATCAAGCGTCGTGGTTTGTCGCTTTCTGGTGGTGATCCTCTGCATCCTGCAAACGTGTCTGAAGTTCTTAAGTTGGTTCAGCGTGTGAAAGCAGAATGTGAAGGTAAAGACATCTGGATGTGGACTGGCTACGAGTTAGATGAGCTTGATGAAAAACAGAAGCAAGTACTTGAATATGTTGATACTTTGATTGATGGTCGTTTTGAACAAGATAAAGCAGACCCAATGTTAGATTGGCGTGGTAGTTCAAACCAAATCATCCATCGATTTACCGACTTATAGCTTTACTGACTTATAAGCGTGTTCTGACTCAGGACTCTCGTATAAGAAACAGAAAAAAGGGCTTCATCGTTAGCGCAATGCTACAAATCAGCCCTTGGGTGTGAGTTCTTTTGAATCGATCGCCAGCACGTCAGTGTCAGTTTGGCGCTTGCTTAAATAGGAATGTGCTCAGGCTCGTCGATTAGGTTGTTTATCCATTTCTTAGATTGAATCCTATGACTGGTCAGAATTATTTTGGCTAGCTCTTCCAGTAACACTATCATCAAAACCCATTCTAGCGGCCAACCCAACACCAGCGCAGTAAAGTAGGCAAGGGGGATACCGATTGCCCATTGGCCAAACAAGTCGATGAATATACTGTAGTTGATGTCTCCACCGCTTTTTAGTACGCCACCAATGCCAACCATATTGAAGACTCTTAGTATCATGCCGAGTGCCATAACTAAGGTGACGTTAACGGCCGTGTCTTTAAGCTCTAAGTGAGTAAGACCGATCATGTATACGATCGCGGGTTTAGCAAACCAGCACAACAAGGCTAGTAAAGCCGCAAGCCCACAGCTGAGCAATACATACCCCCAAGCAGTATTCTCAACACGTTGATAGTTCTTCGCGCCGATCTCGTTGCCTAAAATGATCGAAGCCGCGACTGCAAATCCCATGAACGCCGAGATCAAGATGCTTTCCACTGGTGATAACAGTGAGATTATCGCTAGCTCGCCAACGCCCATCTGACCAACAATAACGTTATAAATCAGTATTCCACCCGCCCAAGCCGTATCATGAACCAGCATCGGAATAGCTACCTTGAAATACTTCTTTCTATGCTTGGGAAGTATTGCATCGCGCCAATTAGTCAGTGTTGGAAACAGGTGAGCGTAGTGTCTCTTCGCCATAACAAGCAGGGCAATCGTTTGAAAGAATCGAGATATGGTGGTGCCAATTGCTGCACCAACCACACCCAGTTCCGGGAAGCCAAATAAGCCGAATATCAGCAATGCATTGAGAATCGCGTTGACGATGATCGCCCAGATACTGATTTTGGTGGGTAGCTTGGCTTCGCCCACCGAGCGCAGCGCGCTTTCTAGCGGCACAACCACGGCGGTACCAATAAGGCTGGCTCCTGTTATCCAAAGGTAATCCGTTGCCAAGCGGACGTAATCAGGATCTGAGGCCACCACAGACACGACTGATTCAGGAGCCAATGTATAAATCAACACAAAGGGGATGATGGCAAAGACAGACAATGCCCATGACTGCGCTAATGTGCGTCTAATTCCGTTGAAATCTCCCGCACCGAAATATTGCGAAGCTAGCACACTGACAGCGCCGCTAATCCCAGATACCATGATTAAGTTGAAGAAAAATATACGGTTACCCACGCCAACCGCTGCGGTTGCAGAGTCACCCAGTTGGTTAACCATAAAAATGTCGACCACGCCGAGTAATGAAAACAACATAGTTTGCAGCGATACAGGCAAACCGATGTGTAACAGCTTTTGCCAAAAATCTTTGTCTAGATGACGATATGTCGAGCGCATCGCATTTCCCCTGTGGTTAATATGCGAGAAGTTTATCGGCATTTGTTTTAGCTGTATTGTTCAGGCTCATCACAAACTTTTGTCAAACTATCCACTTTGGTGGTTTGGCAACATGAATGAGCTAGTAATGGAATGAGCGAGAAACAAGAACGGTATGAGATCTCTGAAAAGACCCATCAAGAGTTTGTCGATCAAAGCCATGTATTGGCATTCGAAGAGCTCGGTATCGTTCAATGTGGGACAGCATCGTGCCGTGATTTCTTTTCTGTCTATCGAAAGAACCAACAAAAACACATGCTGCTGTACACCGTGAGAGGCAAAGGGTGGCTCGAAAGCGAAGGATGTCGATACATTCTAGAGCCGGGGTCGTGCATTACTGTGCCCGCAGGCGTTGAGAACGGTTTTGGTATTGAAGAAGAGACATGGCAGATAGCCTGGATCTTTCTATCGCCTGATAAGCCTTGGGAAAATGTCGTCAGTGATGAGGTGAGTTATACGCTTTCTCCTGCAGCCGAAGTCGTCTCGTCTTGTATTCATACCTTGCTGAGAAGTATTGCCTTGCCCATTGATCTAGGCGGAGCGATTGCCATTCATAGTGTGGCCCAAATAGAATTCATGATTAATGCTCCCGTCCCGCAGCAACAATCTCGAAATTTGATTCGCTTGAGACGTGTGTTCAACAGCGTGCAAAAACAGCTTCATAAAGAGTGGAACGTGCATGAGCTAGCAAATCTATTTCCGTGTTCAGAGCCGCACTTCCATCGCTTGTGCCAACGTTATTATTCTCATAGCCCGATGACTCATATTATGCGTATGAGGATGGAATACGCTGCAAGGCTGCTCAGGTCGAGCGATTGGTCGATTCAACATATTGGCGAGATCGTGGGTTACCCGAATGCAGCTAACTTTAGTACTCGATTTAAAGCTTGGTCGGGCATGACACCAAGGCAATTCAAACAAGGTATTTAGCCGAAAATCAACAAGGTACTTCTTAAACAAGCCACTGATCTTTTGATAAAGCACTAAAAGTGTTCGAAATTTGCTCTTTTTCATGACGTAAAATGACCAATCTCTGATTACTTATTCTAACTAAGCGCTTCTATTAAAAAATGTTTCTGATTTGTCTACGATAATGTTAACGTGAAACTCATTACTTGAATTTCAAAGGGTTGTGACTTTCATGTTTTCACATCTACCAAAACCAACTTTAGATCCAATTCTATCTCTTTCTGTTGCTTACCGCGGCGATACTCGTACTGATAAAGTCGACTTAGGCATTGGCGTTTACAAAAATGACCAAGGCGAAACTCCGATCATGAAAGCCGTTTCTATGGCTCAGGATATTGTTGTTGAAACGCAGAAAACCAAAGCTTACGTTGGCCTAGCAGGCTGTGAAGAGTTCAACCAGAGCATGGTTGATCTACTGCTTAAAGGAACTTCTGCAATGGATCGCGTTGCTGCGATTCAAACACCAGGTGCAAGTGGTGCACTTCGTATGTTGGGCGACTTAATGAAAGTTTCTCAACCAGACACCACGGTTTGGATTTCAAACCCAAGCTACGTTAACCACAAACCGGTGATGGAAGCGGCAGGCTTAAAAGTTCGATACTACAATTACTTCAGTCCTGAAACGAAGCAAGTGGATACTGCAAGAATGTTGGATGACCTTTCAAAAGCGGGTCCATCGGACGTGGTACTACTGCACGGTTGCTGTCATAACCCAACGGGTGCTGACATCGACTTTGAGGCGTGGCAGGAAATCACCAAATTATCTCAGAAGAATGGTTTCTTACCGTTCGTTGATATTGCGTACCAAGGCTTTGGTGATGGCCTAGAAGAAGATGCAAAAGGCCTTCAACACATGGCTAACAACGTCGAAGAGATGTTGATTACGACATCGTGCTCGAAGAACTTCGGTTTATACCGTGAAAGAACGGGCGCTGCGATCGTGATTGGCAAGAACAGTGAACACGTTGGCAATGCTAAAGGTAAGCTTCTAACGCTTGCTCGTTCAACTTACACAATGCCGCCAGATCATGGTGCAGCTTTGGTTAAAACAATTCTTCAGAATCAAGAACTAACCTCGATTTGGAAGCAAGAATTGAGTGAAATGCAGCAACGTTTGTTAAATCTGCGCCAAAGTTTATGTGATGAATTGCGAAATACTTATAACACGTCACAATTTGACTTCATTGAAAGCCATAAAGGCATGTTTAGTGTACTAGGCTTTAAAGAAACTCAAATGAATCAATTACGTGAAGAATATGGAGTCTATGGTGTTGGTGACGGACGCATCAATATCGCAGGCCTTTCCGAATCTCATATTCCTTATGTAGCTAAAGCGATAGCCAACGTTTCAAAATAGAAGGTGACTGAATGTATAACTGGAAAGCGATTGTAGTTTTAATGCTAAGTGGTGGCCTGTTTGCTTGTTCGACGACGACTCAAGTTCCTGTCGAGCCAGAGCAAAAGCCTCAAGTAGAACAACCTGTTGTGGATGAATCTTCAAAGACTGACGCAACTGAAGGCGAGAAAGTAACGGAACCTACGGAAAAGCCTGAAGAAGTAAAACCGACTGAGCCAGAAGCGAAACCAAAGCCTGAAGAAAAGCCAGCTCCAAAGCCGACTAAAACAAGCGATGGCAAACTGATTCTTGGTGAAGAAGAGTGGGTGTATGTTCCTGGTTTGAAAGAAGCGTTTAAAGCACGTGTAGATACAGGTGCAACAACATCTTCAATCAGTGCGGTTGATATTGTTGATTTTGAACGTGACGGAAAAGACTGGGTTAAGTTCAAAATTGAACATGACGGCATCACAACGGAAGAGGTCAGCTTACCGGTAGAGCGTTGGGTTAAGATCAAGCAGTCGAGCGCAGAAGGTACACAACGACGTGCTGTGGTTGTTGCTTCAATTCAAATCGGTGATCTAAAAGACAAAACTGAGTTTACTCTAGCGGACCGAACGCATCTTTCTTTCCCACTTCTGTTGGGTAGAAGCTTCTTTAGAGATGTTGCGGTAGTAGATGTAAGCCAAAAATACGTTCAAAAGAAAATTACTAAATAACAGTTCTGCTCACCATCAAAGCTTTTCGTTTTGAATCGCTATAGTTTCAAAGGTGGCGAGCTTAAAAGACTTTTAGTGTTGATAAATGAAATCCCTGCCAGTTCTGCTGGTGGGGATTTTTCTATTTACACCCCAATAACGTATGAAAAGCATCTAAATGGTCTATGTTTACTATTCGTTTACTGTTTAGCCTCGACAACGTGATCGAGATCTCTATATAATCCGCGCTTCGATTTTTGTTTAATCCATACTTTCGTACTTCTTATTTAGGTTCTTGAAATAGCCTAATAATTATCTGTCAGTACACGCTTAGGAATTAGTTCTTTGATATCTACCGCGAACATCACAATGCAATTTGGCGCAGAGCCGCTGTTTGAAAACATCTCTGCTAAATTTGGTAACGGCAACCGTTATGGTTTGATCGGCGCCAATGGTTGCGGCAAATCAACGTTCATGAAAATCCTAAGTGGCGCATTAACGCCAAGCTCGGGCAACGTTTCTATTACTCCAGGAGAAAAACTGGGTGTGCTAAGCCAAGATCAGTTCGCTTTCGAACAGTACAGCGTTATCGACGTTGTGATCATGGGCGACAGAAAACTGTGGGAAGTAAAACAAGAACGTGACCGCATTTACTCTTTACCAGAAATGAGCGAAGACGACGGCATGAAAGTCGCAGAACTTGAAAGTGAATTCGCGGAAATGGATGGCTACACAGCAGAAAGCCGTGCTGGCGACATCCTAATTCAAGCGGGTATTGAAGAAGAGTTCCATTTCGGCTTGATGCAGCAAGTAGCTCCAGGTTGGAAACTGCGTGTGCTATTGGCACAAGCTCTGTTTGCAAACCCAGATATCCTGCTTCTTGATGAACCAACCAACAACTTGGACATTCACACGATCAACTGGCTTGCTGAAGAGCTAAACCAGCGTAAATGTACAATGATCATCATTTCGCACGATAGACACTTCCTGAACTCTGTGTGTACACACATGGCAGACATCGACTACGGTGAGCTACGTGTCTACCCTGGTAACTACGAGTACTTCCTAGAAGCATCTGGCTTGATTCGTGAACAGCTTTTAGCAAGCAACGCTAAGAAAGCGGCTGAAATCAGCGAGCTTCAAGATTTCGTAAACCGTTTTGGTGCTAACGCATCTAAAGCAAAACAAGCAAGCTCTCGTGCCAAGAAAATGGATAAGATCACGCTTGATGAAGTGAAATCATCGAGCCGTATGAGCCCATCTATTGATTTTGGTGAAGGTAAGAAACTGCACCGTCAAGCGCTTGAACTTCAAGACCTTGGTCACGGCTTCGATGGCGAAACATTGTTTGCTGGTGGTAACTTGTTGCTTGAAGCGGGTACACGCCTTGCGGTAATCGGTGAGAACGGTGTGGGTAAAACCACGCTGTTACGTTGCCTAGTTCAAGAGCTAGAGCAAAATGAAGGTATCGTTAAATGGTCAGAAAACGCATCGGTAGGTTACTGTCCACAAGACAGCACGGCTGACTTTGATAACGATCTGAGCATCTTCGATTGGATTTCACAATGGCGCACTGCCAAGCACGATGACCTGATGGTACGTGGCATTCTAGGCCGTTTATTGTTTACTGCTGATGATGCAAACAAGAAAGCGCGTAACTGTTCTGGTGGTGAAAAGAACCGTCTGTTATTCGGCAAGCTAATGATGCAAGACATCAACGTGCTTGTAATGGACGAACCAACTAACCACATGGACATGGAGGCAATCCAAGCCCTTAACGACGCGTTGAAGGTTTACACGGGCACGCTGATCTTCGTAAGCCATGACCGTGAGTTCGTTTCTTCACTAGCAACACACATCATCGATGTAAAAGATCAACAGCTAGTGAGTTTCCAAGGTACTTATGAAGAGTACTTAGATCATCAGAAAAAGATGCTGATGGTTAATTTATAAAGCAAGTCGCTGGCTCAGGTCGTGAACGACTAAAAGCCAGCGAAACTAACAAACAAAAAAGCCCCGAACATTAATATGTTCGGGGCTTTTCTATGTAATACGTATAGCTATTTATTACTCAGTAATTGAAATCTAGATTAGAATCCGAATCGAGCCGACATTAAGATTTGGTGGCCATATGTGCCGTTATTGCGCATATCAAGACCAACAGACAGTTGATCAGTAGAATGGAAACGAGCACCGATACCCACAATTGAACGAGTGTCATCGTTGTCGATCAGTTGACCAAGGCGTGCGTTAACTTCAACGTTTGCCATTAACCACGCTCTCAAACCGATGTTGATTTCAGTCTTGATGTGATTGTCGTCATTACGTTCAATGTTGTGCAGTAACATTTGGCCAGTAACGTCAGCAAATTGACTGATTGGGCCGTTGAATCCCATACCCACCGCTGCATCCCAATCACTTTCAAATTCTGAATCGATACGAGCAACAAAGTGAGAGTTCTGAGTGAACATTGTTGTGACTTCACCACCGAAAGTACTTGGGCTAGTACCCATGCGCAGCTCGAATGTGTTGTAGTTAAAGTTGTTTGCAGACGCAGAGAATGAACACAGTGCAGCGAGTCCTAAAAGGACAGTCTTATTCGTGCAACCTAGCATGGTGACTCCATATAAATTGTATTTTTCGGCAGTATAATACAAAAAAGCCTGCAATATGCAGGCCAATTATTTGAAGTCAGTATTTTTATATTAGTCGCTTATAGAACCTGGATGTGGTCCACTTCGATTTCTGGTGTCTTGCCGCCTTCATATTCGCCGAAGATACGAACTTTTGTATCAGCGGTCAGTGGTTGTGCTAGGCGGATATCATCATCCAGTTCGATTTGAATTTCACTCTGGCCATCAGAGAAGACAAACGTGTCATTCTTTAGTTGACGAACAATCTTGCCATCCACAATTGCTTCTTGCTCTGCGAACATGCTTGTGTCGGCAAGTAGTGTCGCAACAGAAACGGTTTCAATCGGTCCAGTGTAAGCAATAGCGCTTTCGTGCTTGTTGCTGTTGTGGTCACTAGCCATTGCGAAAGTAGGAGCAAGGATAATAGTAGATGCGATAGCTAATACAGTTTTTTTCATGGTGAATCCCTTAATGTTGTTTTTAGTAGAAACGTTTTTCTGAATTTGAAACGTTTCTTTTCGTTAGTACGTTTTTGTTGAGTCGCCTGTTATCGTTGACAAGCTTCGTTTCGATGGAGCTATTAAACAACACAGGGGTTGAATCCAGAGTGAGTAACACATTCATTTTCCATTCATTTTATTGAGCATCTACTCGGCAATGACGTTAAGATGGTCGCAGAGAAATATTGTCCATAGCTAAAAATTAAGAAATTAAGAAATTAAGAAATTAAGAAATTAAGGATTTAAGTACAAATGCGAGCACCATTAAGTGCCCTTATGGTTCAAGGGACAACGTCAGATGCCGGAAAAAGTGTTTTGGTGGCAGGTTTATGCCGTGTTTTGGCAAGGAAAGGAATCAAGGTGGCACCTTTCAAGCCACAAAACATGGCGTTGAACAGTGCTGTGACAAAAGATGGTGGCGAAATTGGTCGCGCTCAAGCGGTTCAGGCGCAAGCTTGCAATATTGAGCCAACCGTTCACATGAACCCTGTATTGCTAAAGCCTAATTCAGATACCGGCGCTCAAGTGATTTTGCAAGGCCGAGCGCTGAGTAACATGGAAGCGACGGGCTATCATGATTACAAGAAAGTCGCGATGGATACAGTTATCGATTCGTTTGACCGACTTTCTGAAGAATATGAAAGCGTGATGATTGAAGGTGCGGGGAGCCCAGCCGAAATCAATCTTCGCGAAAATGATATCGCTAACATGGGATTTGCTGAAAAAGCGGACATCCCAGTGATCATCGTTGCTGATATTGACCGTGGTGGCGTTTTTGCGCACCTCTACGGCACATTGGCGCTGTTGTCTGAATCTGAACAAGCTCGCGTAAAAGGCTTTGTGATAAACCGTTTTAGAGGAGATATCGCACTGCTTCAATCTGGCCTAGATTGGCTAGAGGAAAAAACCGGAAAGCCAGTCATTGGTGTCTTGCCATATCTGCATGGTTTTAACTTAGAAGCGGAAGATGCCATTACCTCTGCTCAAGAGTCTGACGGAGAAGCTAAGCTTAAGGTGGTGGTGCCAGTGTTAACCCGAATCAGCAACCATACAGACTTTGACGCGTTAAGACTGAATCCTTCGATTGATTTACGTTATGTCGGTAAAGGTGAACGTGTAAACAACGCTGATTTAATTATCTTGCCGGGTACAAAGTCGGTAAGAGCAGATTTGGATTACCTAAAACAACAAGGCTGGGATAAAGATATTCAACGCCATCTGCGCTTAGGCGGCAAAGTGATGGGTATCTGTGGCGGCTATCAAATGTTAGGTAACATCATCCACGATCCTGATGGCGTTGAAGGGGAACCCGGCAGCAGCGAAGGGTTAGGGTACCTGGATACTGAAACGACCCTTACACAGCAGAAAACCTTAACCAACGTACGCGGCACTATGACGCTGGATGGCAAAACAGCACAAGTAAAAGGGTATGAAATCCACGTAGGCAAGACTGATGTCAAAGAAACAACCTTACCGGTTCAGTTAGAATCTGGCAGCCTAGATGGCGCTGTGAACCAAGATAACTCGATTTTTGGTACTTACCTGCATGGCGTATTCGACAACAGTGATACGTTGTCGCTTATTTGTGAATGGGCAGGAGCCAACGATGTGACCGCGATTGACCACGAACAGCTTAAAGAGCTGGGTATTAATCGAATCGCTGATGCCATCGAAGAGTACTTAGATCTTGACCTGCTTTGGCCAGAATTAACCGCTTAAGCTGCCATTTAGAAGTTAGCTAAAGAACCTAAACGAACAATAGATAAGTGATAACAATGAAAAAGCGAGTCTTCCTTTTAACCATGGCCTTAACTTCGGCACTGACTTCTACTCATCTTTTGGCTGCGGAAAAGCTACGAGTTTACGCTGCATCGTCCATGACCAATGCGGTTAACCTGTTGGTTGAAGAGTTTGAGAAAGACCATTCTGTCGATGTGATTCCTGTGTATGCGAGTACGTCATCTTTGGTGCGACAAATCGAAAGAGGAGCTCCAGCAGACATTTTTATCTCGGCAAATGAGAAATGGATGACGCATTTAGTCGACCGTAAATTGGTTTCTAGTGACAATGTCACAAATCTATGTGAAAACGAACTGGTGCTGATTTCCCCTAAAGAGACATCGGTAACTTTAGACCTATCAAAAGGTGAACAATGGGCTGAACTGCTTACTAATGAAAGGCTTGCAGTGGGTAACACCATGTCGGTTCCTGCTGGTATCTATGCGAAAGAAGCGTTAGAAACGTTAGGTGTGTGGGACGATGTGAAGACTCGATTAGCACCAAGTAACAATGTTCGTATGGCCTTAGCCTTAGTCGAGCGCAGTGAAGCTAAGCTTGGCATTGTCTACAAAACGGATGCGTTGCTTTCTAAAGAAGTAAACCTAGTGTCGACCTTCCCATCAGATCTGCACACACCAATACGTTACCCTGTAGCTAAGTTGAGTGATAAAGTTGTGGCAGAAGAGTTCTATACTTTCCTTAAGAGCGAAAAAGCGAAAGACACCTTGAACAGTTTTGGATTTGAAGTGCGTTAGATGATGTATTTATCGGAATACGAATACCAAGCCTTAATGCTGAGCTTAAAAGTCGCTGGGTTTGCCATCTTATGGCTTATTCCTATCGGTATTGGTTTAGCGTGGCTGCTTGCTAAGAAACAATTTGTAGGCAAAAGCATTGTAGAGAGCATTGTCCATTTACCCTTGGTACTTCCACCAGTGGTCATCGGCTATTTACTGCTAGTGATGATGGGCAGGCAAGGCATCATCGGCTCGTGGCTTAATGACGTGTTTGGTATTGTGTTCAGCTTTAGCTGGAAGGGCGCAGCACTCGCTTGCGTGGTTGTGGCGCTGCCATTGATGGTTCGCTCTATCCGACTGAGCCTAGAAACCATAGACAGTAAACTTGAAGAGGCGGCTGCAACATTAGGTGCGTCACCTCTTCGTGTATTTTTCACGATCACTCTGCCCTTGATGATCCCTGGGATCATTACCGGCACTATGCTTTCATTTGCAAGAAGCCTAGGGGAGTTTGGCGCGACCATCAGCTTCGTTTCAAATATTCCCGGTGAAACTCAAACCATTCCATTGGCTATGTATACCTTTATTGAAACCCCTGGTGCGGAAATGGAAGCGGCGCGTTTGTGTGTTATTTCTATTTTGATAGCGCTGGGTTCATTGATGCTATCCGAGTGGCTCAACAAAAAGTCAGCACAACGCTTGGGAGGCAATGCATGAGTGCTTTGATCCTACAATATCAGCAACAACTTGGTGAAACGTTCTTTGATATCGACTTGGAATTACCAAGTAGTGGCATTACGGCAATTTTTGGTCGTTCTGGCGCGGGTAAAACTTCACTTATCAATGCGATCAGTGGCCTTAAACAACCCGATAAAGGTTTGATCAGCGTATCTGGCACCACACTGTTCGATAGTGAAAATGGCATTAATTTGCCGACTCACAAACGCAACGTCGGTTATGTGTTCCAAGAGTCGCGATTGTTCCCACACATGAAGGTGGCGGCGAACCTTAAATACGGCATGAAAAGTGTCGATAAAGCGCACTTTGAGCAAATTGTCTCGCTGTTGTCCTTGGGTTCATTGCTGGATCGTTATCCAGCTCGTTTATCTGGCGGTGAGAAGCAGCGTGTGGCGATTGGCCGCGCATTGTTATCCAAGCCGAGTATTTTGTTGATGGATGAGCCTTTAGCGTCTCTCGACTTGCCTCGTAAGCGCGAAGTGATGCCATTTCTGGAAAACTTATCCGAAACCGTCCAAATCCCGATCATCTATGTCACTCATAGCCTCAATGAAATTTTACGCTTGGCAAATCACCTTGTGATTATTGACCAAGGCAAAGTGATTTCGTCGGGTGTGACGGAAGATGTGTGGGCATCGAGAGCCATGCAACCTTGGCAATCTTTCTCAGAGCAAAGCTCGTTGTTTGAAGCGACATTAGCGGAACACAATGACGATTATGCGCTGTCTCGCCTGATGTTAGGAAAGTCGACGTCGTTATGGGTTCAGAAAGTGTCGAGTGAGCTTGGTACGACAGTGAGGCTACAAGTTAGGGCAAATGATGTCTCTATCACGCTAGAACAGCCGAAAGGAACCTCGATACGTAACATCCTTCCTGTCAGCATTAAAAGCGTAGAGACGCACCAGCAAGGCACAAATAAGCAGAGTGTCGCTGTCGCGCTAGAGTTAGAGTCCGGATGCTACTTATGGGCAACCATTACTTTGTGGGCGCTGGATGAATTGAATCTAGAAATCGGGCAGCGTGTTTACGCACAAATTAAAGGTGTGAGTGTCGCTCAAAGAGATATCGCGGTAACGCATTAACCTGAGAAGGTCAGCTTTTCGATATTGTCGCGATACTGCCGATTCTAGGTTCTGAAAATACGATCTTGATTCCATGAATGGATACATGCGTCATTTTTATACGGTATAACTGCCAGTTTTGCGCCACACTGTATGAGTGTTAAAGCATATTATTTGTCGAATCATACTAACATTAGCAACAAGAACATACAGACGTAACGATCGACGAACAGATAATAGCGGATATAAAAAAGCCGCGTGTTTAAAGCAACATGCGGCTTAATCTTAAGTATTACTGTTAGCGCTTAGCCTAGTTTTAGGCGATGAGCGACTTACTTAGTAAAAACTTCTTTGAAATCACGCTTCAAGATTGCATCACGACGCGCTTTCTTGATTTGTTTAACCATGTCTTTTACACAGTTGTGTAGAACTTGGTCTAGCAGTTGAGCACGGTACTCTTCTTTTTCTTCGTCAGTCATGTCTTCTGGAAGTTTAAGAGTAGGGAACTCTTCCATCACGTTAACACCAGCAAAAGCTTGGCTAACTGAGATTAGAGCGTGAAACTGCTCGAAGTTGTCTAAAACATTTTGTGCGCTTGCTGGAAGGCTGTCCCAAGCTTCGCGTACTGCTTCTTCAGACACTTCGTGAATAGAAGTAACCATAAAGTGCATCTCTTTTGGCACGCCATCAAATTCGATAACTTGACGAAGTTCTGGTGAGATGGTGGTTAAATCGATTTCTTGTTGTTCGTTGTTTGTAGCGTCTGACATAGTATTTCTCTTTAAAAAGAAACAATGCTAAAAAGATCTGTAAAAAAGTCAATATAATATAGAGATTAGGGCATGATTTAAGCCCAAATTTGAGCTACTTTGAATATTCAACACTAGATAAAGGTGATGTGATGATAGAAAAGGGATCTTCAATGCGCATATTGCTGGTTGATGATGTTCAACTAGACAGGATGCAACTTGCTATCCGACTCAAGCAACTGGGTCATATTGTAGAAGCTGTCGGTAGCGGAAAAGAAGCCCTGAGTGTTTATTCTGATTTTGATCCTGAACTCGTGTTACTTGATATCAGCATGCCAGAGATGGATGGTTTTGAAGTCGCTAATGAGGTTCGAAGCCGATTTCCAGAATGGGTTCCCATCATCTTTCTTAGTGGTCACGAAGAACCTGAGATGATCGCGAAAGCGATTGACGCTGGTGGCGATGATTACCTGATCAAGCCGGTAAACAAGGTCGTTTTGAATTCTAAGCTGATTGCGATGCAACGTATCGCGCAAATGCGACGAGAGTTAAAACAAAGCACAGCCAAACTCGAAGAACTGAACATCCTTCTGCAGCAACAAGCCAACGAAGATGGCCTGACCAAATTGTATAACCGTCGATATATGGATACTAAGCTTGAAGAGAGCATAGCGTGGCACGGAAGACGTAATATATCCATGACAGTCATACTTCTAGATGTAGACTTCTTTAAGCCTTACAACGATAATTATGGACATATTCAAGGGGATAAGTGCTTACAAGGGCTTGCTAATACCTTGAAACAGCTGTTTGTTCGTGCGGGAGAATTTGTCGGTCGTTATGGCGGTGAAGAGTTTGTTCTGATTCTTAGCGATACAGATAGTGAAGGAGCTAAGGTACACGCGACTCGAGTTAAAGAGGCATTGCATGAGATGAACTACGCTCATGACCACTCAACGGTATCGGATAGAGTGACAGCGTCACAAGGTGTGTTGTCATTTGTGCCAGAAGGTGGTGAATCTATCGCCTCTATTTATGAAAAGGTCGATCAAGCGCTTTATCAAGCTAAACAGAGTGGTAGAAATACCTTTGTACAACGCAACATTTTGGAGCTTGCTCGTTAGTTGGTGAGCTCTTTTAGATATTTGAATTTATACTTCTAATAGCGTTTGAGCTAGGAAGTGCTTTAAGTGATAAAAGAAATGCCACATTCGAAGTCATTTTCTATGACTAACACATCTTGGACGCTTGCGGTTCCTCTATTTTTTACCGCTTTGCCGACCACTGTTAATGCCAATTCGCTGTCTGATCTTTTCCGAAAGGATCTAGAGCAGAGCTTTGCCACCAGTGTATTGCTCAACGACACCGATGTTTTCACTTTTGGCATCAACAACTTTGATCCCAATAAAGTATTTAGTTTGGATAATGAAGACATCGGTTCGAATGATTCGGTGAGTCGTCGACAAAACATTACCTCCCTGAGTTTGCCTTACACATTTGAGCTACCAAGTTACATTGAAGGCAACCATCAAGAGGTGACGCTGCGCTTGTCTGCATTGCGGATCGAGAACGATGTTAAGTACGCTGCAGAAAGTAAAAACGATTTTCAAAAACAATCGGTAGTATCGGGCTACGTGGAATTCGCTAATGTGTCCCAGTTAGACGAATATTGGAGCTTCAGCTCTG
Organism: Vibrio sp. 1CM23M; assembly: GCF_023161755.1. Classification (NCBI taxonomy): domain Bacteria; kingdom Pseudomonadati; phylum Pseudomonadota; class Gammaproteobacteria; order Vibrionales; family Vibrionaceae; genus Vibrio; species Vibrio sp. 1CM23M. Next base: position 683,042 of record NZ_JALNTR010000003.1, on the reverse strand, counting down.
CAATCGGTAACCACATCTCTTACTACCGCAATGATTATGAATATCGCGCTTCGTTGCTAAAGCCCATTCAAGACCAACTGGATGGCGTATATCTCAATACTGATGCTTGGGCTTACATCATCGAGCCTAAAATCAAGCTGATGTACGAAGATAAGAATGACTGGGGAAAGTATAAATTGAGCACCAGTTGGCATTACTTTAATGGCATCGGCTGGGGCGAGGCGAATAATGGCAATGTCGGTCATCCTGAAGGGTGGTATATCGCCAATGAAGCCAAGGTTTTCTATGATCTCGTGCGTTGGGATAAGAACATCACATCGATGTACTCGAGTATAAGACGAATTGATATTGGTGGTGACACGGTGGCATCTATGGGCACCACATCTTACTACGAGGGCAGTGTTGGTTGGTTGCTTAACCCAAACCTGTTTAATGAGTGGGTCGATAACGTGGGAATAGGTTTTACGATTAACTACGGAAGTAGCTTAAAAGGTGGCAGCTTGGTTATCTTCTTCAACCAAGATTAAGTTCTCTTTTTCCACTTGAGCTATACGGCCTCAAATCAATGAGGCTCGTTGAACTTGGAAGTGATAGTTATTGAAGCAGTTCGCTATTAATGGCTTAAGCTATTTAGATCTCTAGCACTCAATATCTTTCGCTATCAACTATTGTTTACGGTTAATACACAGTTTGTTTCGACCGGTTTCTTTCGCTTTATACAGCGCTTGGTCAGCAAGCTTCAACACCTCTTCAGGATGTCTGGTGGTTGTGCTATCGGATAATCCAATACTCACCGTTACATTCACTACTTCTGATGGTTTGCCGTTCTTGCCACGCTTTTTCATACCCACTTCATGATCGTCAGGGCGCTCGTGACTATTCCGAATCGTCATGTCGTAGTTTTGAACCTCGGAAATCAGAGCTTGAAGGTGCTCTTTAACTTGTTCCGAATGTTTGCCTTTGAAGATAATCGTGAACTCTTCTCCACCATAGCGATAAGCTTTACCGCCGCCTGTGGTTTCCCTCAGAATGCGCGCCACCAGTTTTAACACATCGTCGCCAATGTCATGTCCGTAGGTATCGTTAAATTGCTTAAAGTGATCGATATCGACCATCGCCATCGAATACTTACGCCCCAAGTGCTTCATATCGACTTCTAAGGCGTGTCGACCGGGGATGTTAGTCAGTTGGTCATTAAAGGCCATATCGTGACTAGCAGACATCACATAGACGATGATCAACGTGCCTGATAAGGAGAACATGGTGCTAGAGATGTACTGCACGTCAAAGAAGATGAACGTACAAGAGGACAGCAAGATAGTGCTATAAACGACAACATCAATAGAACGGTTGTACACCAGCACTAGGATGGCTGTAAGGCCAAGCAAGCAAAGGCTATACAACACCAAAATAAAAGGCAGTTTGGAGAAGTCTCTAACAATGAACAGTAGGCCTTCACTCCATGATTCAAAACCGCCAGCGTGGAAATGAGAAACGATCAATTGTGCCCAAACCATAAACAGCACGAGAACGATGGCGTAGAGGAGCATCGACTTTGAGTTTACGCCGTTATCAGGGAAGGCATAAACAAGTAAGCAAGTGACCGGTACTAATGCCGCAAGTAACGAGAGCTCTAATAGCGTTGTGCCAGTATTGAGAGGCGTTTGTAAGCGAATTTGGATGATCAGATAAGCGACGAGCATGGTCACCGATACCATCGCCATTCGACCTTGTCTGAATGTGTGGCATAGCAGAACCGCAACGCTCAATAAAATGTAAGGGAGGTTGCTAGCAAACCCTAAATTTGAGTCCGTCACGAGGATGACGTTGTCCATACCAACGAGCAAAATTGTTAACAGGACTAAAGGGAAGCAAAATCGAAACATGCTCGACGTTACAAAAGATGATGCCATTTATGTGGTGAGCCTAACTATAATGATGTTCTTATTAATTAATACTATACGTAGGATACGGTTAAACAAGCAATTGCCAAGCATTTTGCTTAAATGAGAGCAAAAACATAGCCATAGCTCGCTATTGGTGCAACCATTTTTATATGTATTTGAGTTGCTATTAACCATAGAACGAACTAAACAGTATATATGAGAAATTAATTAGTCGTTATAGATACTTAGCAAAATCTAGGTGGTTTGTACTTAATGGTTACATGATGACCAACAAGCGAGAACTGTAAATCTGTAATGAAGTTCGAGTAAGGTCTAGAACGGAATTAATGTAAGTTCTGGGATAAGGTTGTTGATTGATCAAAACTAGGTCATAAACAACCGCTACAAATGGAGGTGTGGTATGCAAATTAGTGTTGATGTACATAACTATATGGAAACTCTGGTAGGTCATGTTTTGGCTACGGAGGAATATGTGTCTAGTTATACCAATGAACAGTTGGCCGACCTCGCGTGCTTGGCTTTAGGTCAGCTAAAACCTATCTATATTCGTTTTGATATCGATTTTCTCTCAGCATTGCCAGAAGACAAATTGGTGCTCTATAAACGCAATAGTGAGATCGCGGTCAAAAATGCAGAAAGTATGATTATTGACGATCGAAGACGTGAACGTGACGACAATGTGCCTGTTATATTTAGTCAACACAATTTTGACGATGACGTAGAATTGCAATGGTATGAAAAGCCGTTGTTGAACCGTAAACAGTCATGATAGTTTAGGGTGAATACGGTCATTTAAGGAGTAAAAAACGTGGGATTCTTTTCTAGATTATTTGGTGGCAAAGAAAAAACCGAACAAAAAGTAGAGATTGAGCCAGTCGAATATAAGGGTTTCAATATCTATCAAGATGCCATTGCAGAATCTGGTCAATACCGTGTTGCTGGGCGAATCGAGAAAGAATTCGATGGTGAAATCAAAACTCACCGTTTTATTCGTTCAGATGTTGTTTCAAACAAACAAGATGCCGATGAATTGATGCTCAAAAAATCGCAGATGTTCATCGACCAAATGGGCGACAATATATTTAGCTAACCAATTAGGGTTAGAATTGATGTTGGTCATAATTTAGAGAGCTTTCAGTGTATATGCTGAAAGCTCTTTTTAGTTTTAGGGACAAAGAACAGCTAGTAGGTTGTTATTAAAAGGATTATTTGCAAGTGGTTTGACCTCTTCGTTCGAGACGGTCGTCATTTATCCAAATGAAGCGCTCAAATTCCATCCAAATCGTTATAAGTAATAACTTTTACTGTTCTTTGAACAAAACGCTTGAAGTATTAGTTGTCGTTAGATACAAACGAATAAGTCATTCGTGCCAATAGTCAAGGAATAGCTATGCAAATTGGTGTACCAAGAGAAACGCTCGCAGGTGAAACGCGAGTCGCTGCTTCACCGAAATCGGTAGAACAGCTTCTAAAATTAGGATTTGAAGTTTGTGTTGAATCACAAGCAGGTGCGTTAGCAAGTTTTGAAGATGCAGCTTATGAACAAGCTGGAGCAAAAGTTGTCACCGCAGATGAAGCTTGGAAATCCGATATTATCTTTAAAGTTAACGCTCCGATCGTTGACGAGTCTAAAAATGAAATCGATCTTCTTAAAGATGGCGCAACATTGGTCAGCTTTATTTGGCCTGCTCAAAATCCAGAGTTAATGGAACAATTGTCCAGTCGTAACATCAACGTGATGGCGATGGATTCTGTACCACGAATTTCAAGAGCTCAGGCGTTAGATGCATTGAGCTCTATGGCAAACATCGCGGGTTATCGTGCTGTTGTTGAAGCGGCGCACGAGTTTGGTCGATTCTTCACGGGTCAGATTACGGCAGCGGGTAAAGTTCCACCAGCAAAAGTACTGGTTGCAGGTGCAGGTGTTGCTGGTCTAGCAGCAATTGGCGCTGCAGGTAGCTTAGGTGCGATCGTTCGTTCATTCGATGTTCGTCCAGAAGTTAAAGAACAAGTTGAGTCGATGGGCGCTGAATTCTTGGAAGTGGATTTCAAGGAAGATACCAGTGCTGGTGACGGCTACGCAAAAGAGATGTCTGAAGCCTTCAATAAGAAAGCTGAAGAACTTTATGCAGCTCAAGCGAAAGACGTCGATATCATCATTACAACGGCGCTGATTCCAGGTCGCCCGGCTCCTAAGCTGATTACCAAAGAGATGGTAGACAGCATGAGTGCAGGTAGTGTGATTGTAGACCTTGCGGCGGCCAATGGCGGTAACTGTGAATACACGGTTGCGGATCAAGTCATTACAACGGCTAACGGCGTGAAGGTGGTTGGTTACACTGATATGGTTGGTCGACTGCCGACTCAATCATCTCAACTGTATGCAACGAACCTAGTTAACCTTCTGAAACTGCTGTGCAAAGAGAAAGATGGCAATATCAATATCGACTTTGAAGATGTTGTTCTGCGTGGTGTTACTGTGGTTAAAGAGGGCGAGGTCACTTGGCCAGCTCCACCAATTCAAGTTTCAGCTCAACCACAACAAGCTAAGCCAAAAGCGGCCAAACCAGAGCCTAAAGTTGAAGAACCTGTTTCTCCAATGAAGAAAGCGGCAGGTATGGCGGTAGCTGTTGGTGCATTCGCTTGGGTAGCTTCGGTTGCTCCAGCTGCGTTCTTATCTCACTTTACCGTTTTTGTTCTCGCTTGTGTGGTGGGTTATTACGTAGTTTGGAATGTAAGTCATTCTCTGCATACGCCTTTGATGTCCGTGACTAACGCGATTTCAGGCATCATTGTAGTAGGTGCACTGTTACAGATCGGACAAGGAAGTGGCGTCGTCACGTTCTTATCATTTATTGCCGTATTAATTGCAAGTATCAATATCTTTGGTGGCTTTACCGTGACCAAACGTATGCTTGAAATGTTCCGTAAAGACTAAGGAGTAACAGATGTCTGAAGGATTAGTACAAGCAGCTTATATTGTTGCTGCTGTATTCTTTATTATGAGCTTGGCTGGGTTATCGAAACAGGAATCTGCGCGTGCGGGTAACTATTACGGTATCACGGGTATGGCAATCGCGTTGATCGCAACGATCTTTGGCCCTCACTCTGCTGGTATTGTGTGGATCATCATTGCTATGGTGATCGGTGGTGGTATTGGTATCCACTACGCAAGAAAAGTAGAAATGACTGAAATGCCAGAGCTGGTTGCAATTCTGCACAGCTTCGTAGGTATGGCTGCAGTACTTGTAGGTTACAACAGCTACATCGATCCACCTGCTGCTGTTTCTATCAACCCTGCAGATATTCATGCAGAGCACGTTATCCACCTAGTGGAAGTGTTCCTTGGCGTGTTTATCGGTGCGGTGACGTTCACGGGCTCTATTGTTGCGTTTGGTAAGCTGCGCGGCGTTATCTCTTCGTCTGCATTGAATATTCCTCACAAGCATAAGTGGAATCTAGCGGCTATCGTAGTTTCTACATTGCTGATGATCATGTTCGTTAAAGCGGACGGCAGCATGTTCGCGCTAATGGTGATGACACTTATCGCATTCGCATTCGGTTACCACCTAGTGGCATCGATTGGCGGTGCAGATATGCCAGTAGTTGTCTCTATGCTTAACTCGTACTCTGGTTGGGCAGCAGCTGCGGCAGGTTTCATGCTTGCAAACGATCTGCTTATCGTAACTGGTGCATTGGTTGGTTCGTCAGGTGCGATTCTGTCTTACATTATGTGTAAGGCGATGAACCGCTCTTTCATCAGCGTAATTGCTGGTGGATTCGGCCAAGAAGTGGTTGTCTCTGATGGCGATGAAGAGCAGGGTGAACACCGCGAAACATCAGCTGAAGATGTGGCTGATATGCTGAAAAACTCAAAGTCAGTAATCATCACTCCTGGATACGGCATGGCAGTAGCTCAAGCTCAATACCCAGTGCATGAAATCACTGAGAAGCTACGAGCGCAGGGCATTAATGTTCGATTTGGTATCCACCCAGTTGCTGGTAGGTTACCGGGTCACATGAATGTACTGCTTGCTGAAGCAAAAGTGCCTTACGATATCGTTCTGGAAATGGACGAAATCAACGATGACTTCGATGAGACAGATACTGTATTGGTAATTGGTGCGAATGACACCGTAAACCCTGCAGCACTTGAAGATCCAAACAGCCCAATTGCTGGTATGCCAGTGCTTGAAGTTTGGAACGCTCAGAATGTTATCGTATTCAAACGTTCGATGAACACAGGTTACGCCGGTGTGCAAAACCCACTGTTCTTCAAAGAGAACACGCAGATGCTGTTTGGCGATGCTAAAAAGAGCTGTCTAAGCATCTTAGAGCATCTATAGAGATCACCTCTAAGCAATCTGTAATAACTCGATAAGGAGCTCATTTGAGCTCCTTTTTTATCTTATGAAAGCGACTTTATGTGTGAGCTTAGTTGATACGAAGTTAACGAAACTTATGCTGAAACTTGTCGCAATTGAGGTTGGGCTTGCCAATCAGCCTACAAGTACGTCTGTACAATGTGGCCGTAATATATCGGACTTTATCTCTGTAACTCGTCATTCTCACTGTTTTTCATGCGGTTAAAAATTTATCTTTGATAGCGAATGGTATATATTTGGTTGATCTATATGAATTTGCGTTGGTTTGTGATCATCAAAAGAACATTTACTCTTCTTATCGCTACGTTGTCTGTGTCTGCAAACGCATTTGCTGACTCTTTACCTGAGCGTATCGATAATTTCACCAAACTCTTTGATCATGAAACGGCAATCGAATCTTACGATATTCGAGTGCTACAGGCTGATTATCCAACACGTTTGATCATGCCGTCTTCTATGCTGCCACAAACAGCAGAGTATCCATTAAAAGACATCCAGCGCTTATACCAGTTATCAAAAACCTGTAGCGGTAAACTGCCGTTAAGCCCTTTGATTACTGAGCCTTTAGTTTTTACTCGTGCAATGTGTAAAGGCACCAAGCTTTCTGACCGTTGGTTTAGCCGTAGTGGTTTGATTCACCCTGGCGGCGGTTCTTATGCGGCACGATACGTTGAGAAGTACCCAGAAAAATTCGACTCTCTGAAGCGCTTTATGCATATTCAAGAGCGACCAAACACCGAACACGATGAACTACTGTCTCGCTTGCAACAAATGGATAGTGAAGCAATCACCGCGCTGTTAGCGGGTGCGAGTATGTTTGTTGAGCTTGATGAGATGTGGGTAAAACGTGGCGACAGATATTACCTGTATAAAAAATCCGTCTGGAACGAAAACGCCACGCTTGCTGGGTTATCGTTTAGCTTGTCTTCAGAAGGCAATAGCTGTTTTGTCCAGCGTGGTAATGTGTGTTGGGAAATAGAAGATCATTCAGAGCTTCTGCAAGTCGCCATGTTTATCTTGGTTATTGCCAACATCATGCTTGTCTTAGGTTGGGCGATTTACCGCTGGAACAGCAAGAAACAAGAGATGAAGAGTCGCATGCTGGTTCTTCAAATCCTAACGCACGAATTAAGAACGCCGATTGCGAGTTTGTCATTGACGGTGGAAGGGTTCAGACGTGAGTTCGAACACTTACCAGAATCGGTATATGATGAGTTCCGTAGGCTGTGTGAAGATACACGCCGTTTAAGACAGTTGGCGGAAGCAAGTAAAGATTACCTGCAATCAGATAACCAACCGCTCGCAACAGAGTGGGTGCCAAGTGTTGAAGAGTGGCTCCAATACAAAGTTGAAGAAGATTTTGCACCGGGAATTGAACTGCGTGTAAACAAAGATATTGCTGCAAAAGTGAACGTATATTGGTTAGGAACGTGTATCGATAACCTAATCAGAAATGCCGTGAAATACGGTGTGGCTCCAGTAATTCTAGAACTGAATACTTCTGACAAGAAGCTGACATTCAAAGTTATAGATAATGGAGACTTGTCTCGCAAAGATTGGGGGCAACTAAGAAAGCCATTCGTAAGTAAGAGTGGACTCGGTTTAGGTCTGACGATAGTGGAATCTATGGTCGGAAAAATGGGCGGTCACATGACGCTTATCGGCCCCCCAACAACATTTATTTTGGAGATACCTTGTGAAACAGACATTGCTTCTCGTTGAAGATGATAAAAATTTAGCTGACGGTTTATTAGTTAGCCTTGAGCAAGCTGGATATGAATGTTTGCATGCAGAACTGATCTCTGAAGTTGAAGGCTACTGGGAACAAGCGGATCTAGTGATTCTAGACCGTCAACTTCCTGATGGCGACTCAGTAGATTCACTTCCAGGTTGGAAGAAAAAGAAAGATATCCCAGTTATTTTGCTTACGGCTCTCGTGACAGTCAAAGACAAAGTAGCGGGCCTAGATTCAGGTGCAAACGACTACTTAACAAAGCCATTCGCAGAGGCTGAGCTATTTGCTCGAATTCGTGCTCAACTTCGCCTGCCAGATTCTGAAGAACAAGATGCATCAAAAGTTATCGCTCAGAATCTTGTTATCGATAAAGCGACACGTGAAGTGTTTTTCAATGAACAGGAAGTAACGTTAACGCGCACTGAATTTGACCTTCTATTGTTCTTGGCAAGTAACCTTGGACGTGTGTTTACACGTGATGAACTGCTTGACCATGTATGGGGTTACAACCATTTCCCAACAACACGTACGGTAGACACACACGTTCTGCAACTAAGACAGAAACTGCCGGGGCTAGAAATTGAAACGCTGCGTGGCGTTGGTTACAAGATGAAAGCGTAATGAGAATAGCCTTACTTCCACTATTAATGTTTTCTTGCGTAGCGAATACCGCGCAAGCAACGGATTGGTTCAAGAGTAGCGATGCTCTGACTCAAGTTCATAAACATCTGCTAGATAATGATTTACCTCAGATGTTTGATTCATTAGTGGAAGTTTGGCAAATCAACTCTTCTCAATCACGAGAAGATCACCTCAATGAACTGTTCGATCAAGCATTGAACAAAGATTGTGGTAAAACGCTCACCAGAAAAACACTCCCAGATTGGATCAGTTCCGTAGTCGTCAAAAGACACATCATTCAAAGCCCTGGCCGAGATACCTTTCGTGTATCGATTAATGTCGAATCCGAAAACAACATTCAAGACATTACCTTCGAGAAGTGGGTCGATAAGATCGTTTCTTCGGACAGTGAGTTAACCAAAGACAGTGAAGTGGTAAACAATGCATCGGTGAGTCTATACCGCAAGCGTTACAATTTAGCCTCTCAACTTGAATCCGGTTTATATCGTTTAAGCGTAAAAGATGATGGCGGAAAGTCTTGGAGCACTTGGATTGTTTTGGGTGAAGTTGCCATGCGTCAACAAGTTCGCTGGGCATCAAAAGACACGTGGCGAATCGATAAAAAAGAACTACTCAATCCTTATTGTCCACTTCCTAAGCTCGAAATCGGTTTGTACGATTACGTTGATGAACACTATGAACAGGTGTGGGGCAAGAGCTACGAATCTGATTATCCAATGAACCTCACTGGCGAAGAACTTCCCAATGATCGCTATGTTTTGGCGGTTTCAATGGTACATTCACGCTGGCAAGGTGACATAGCGATAGAACAAGCACAAACTATCAGTAAAACTTATGATATTTCTAGCGAAGAAGAGTTAAAGTAATTTAAAATTGTGCCGTTAACTATGTAAGGGATCTAACAAAGATAAACGGCATGAAAAAAACTACAAAACTACTCGCAGCGTCAATTGCATTCGCCAGTCTTCCTCTTTCAGCAGCAAACTACGCCATTGAAGCGCGTGGTGATGCGATGGGTGGTGTTGGTGTTGTTTCAGCAAACTTCCTAACTGCTCCATTCTATAACCCAGCACTTGTTGCCATTTATCGTCGTAATGATGACATGGGAATGATCACGCCAAGTTTTGGCGGTAATTATAATGACCCTAACGACATGAAATCGAATATCGATAGTGTCGTTGATGCGTCAAACACCGCAGACTTAGATGCAGCGCTTAACAAACTTGATGGCAACCAAGCTAATGTAGAACTCGGTGGTGTTGTCGCGTTTGCTCTTCCTAATCAGTTTGTTGCGGCAAACCTTTTCGCTAAAGCTTATACAGAATCCTTTGCGACTCCTAATGTTTATACGACAGGTTCAGATGAAGACAAAGTAGAACTGTCTACTGTTGAAGCGGTTTCAATCGGTGTAGCAGAAGTTGGCCTTTCTTTAGCAAAATACCAAACCTTTATGGGTCAACATATCTCATTTGGTATCACACCTAAGATTCAACGTATTTACACGTACAACTATGTTGCGTCGGTCAATGATTACGATTTGTCTGACGTTAGAGAAAACAGCGATGGCGACACAGCATTCAACATGGATGCCGGTGCGCTTTGGTTCTTCGGCCCGTTCCGAGTGGGTGTTGCAGCAACTAACTTGATCTCTAGAGATATCGAAACAAAAGACACAACAAGAACACTTACCAGCAGCACAAGTAGTGCGACACACCAAGTTGGTGGTAAATACACTTACCAACTAGAGCCGGTATACACTGTTGGTGCGGGGATCGTTTCTGATTACTTTACGTTGAGTGTTGATTATGATTTGAATGAAGCAGAGAAGTTTACTCCGTTCGAAGACAACGAACAGATGATTCGTGTTGGTACTGAAGTCGACCTGTTACGTCAGCTTAAGTTAAGGGGAGGGTACTACAAGAACCTGGCTTACTCTGATTCAGAAGGAACAGTCACAGCCGGTATTGGTATCTCGCCACTCAACTTGTTTCAGTTAGATCTAAGTGCAAACTACACAAACGAAAATGCAATGGGTGCTTCAATCAATTTCCTTGCTAGTTACTAACAGTCCTTATATAGTTCTGCTCCTAAATAAAGGAGCAGAGCATGCTAAACGACTTACCAACCCTTTCTCACGAAGAACAACAGAAAGCTGTTGAACGAATTCAAGAAATGATGACCCAGGGCATCAGCACAGCACAAGCTATCAAAATCGTTGCTGAGCAAATTCGTGAAGAAATGAGTAATAAAGAAGAGTAGGGCATCAGCCCTTCTTTTTTAACCCTTTAGTGCACTATAACTATATATATTACCCTCTAGTATATTATCTCGTCCATACCTACTCTTTAGTTACCCTAAATTCCGACCTGCCCAAAATCCTTAAATACCGCTTATTCAATAAGTTACGTCAGAGTAATTAACTTTTCAGGCTTCCCTTGGTCTTGGGTTGTAATTAAATTACAGCAAGATCTGAAAGTAAAACAATCGCCATTTTAGGTGTCAGCATTTATGTCACCACATCTAAGTGCTTAAATATATGGCGTTTTTTAAGGCTAGTGACGTTGTGACTTCTATTTTTAGCGGATACGAGTGCATGAATGCTCAGAAGCAGACAAATGAGGACTTCATCGAAGAACAAGCCACAGCGTTAATAATAATGACTCCCAGGGAGAGTGACTTACAAACGGCTTAGAGCAAGCTGCGTTGCCACATATGTGCTGTACAGAATAAGTTACGAGGAGTAAAGGAGTTGTATAGAAGTCGATTAAGCAACGACGCGTATCAATTTGAGAATGCTAATGATGGCGGTATTACGGATAGTGTGTGTGCGAATCGAATAGAATTCTGATGAGAGAGCAAAGCTCATGGACTTGTTTAGTCAGCCGTTAAAAGTGTAATTGCTGACTAAATAGAGAGTAGATATCGACGGGGTATTGATTGTGTGTTGATAGAGCATTGAATATTGAGCTGTAGGCCAGTCTGGCGAGGCTTAGTCAAACGTAACGACTTGGTTTCGTCCGTTGTCTTTAGCTTGATAGAGTGCTTTGTCTGCACGCTTAATAGCTGAACGAATCGATTCATTCTGTGTAAGTTGGGTAAAACCAACGGATGCGGTGATGCGAAGCCCTTTAGGCCAAGTGGTTTCGTCCATTGAGGAGTAGAGTTGAGCAATAGTCTCGTTACACTGTAGCGTTGTTTGTTCTATGCAAACTAACAAGAACTCCTCGCCGCCCCAACGATACAATAAGTATTGCTCACCAAGGTTGTCGATCACCGTTGAGACAAACAGAATAAGAACTTGATCGCCGGTTTCATGTCCGTAATGGTCGTTGACCTGCTTAAAATGGTCCAAATCAAATAGAGCAATGTGAATTGTCTTTCCTTGTTGTGCAAGACGCTCAAAATCATAAAAGGTATCTAACGCTTCGGTTCTGTTACGACAGCCAGTTAGAGGGTCGGTAGTCGCCTTTATTTTTAACTCTTCGATTTCTTGGGCTAACAAACGCTGTTGCTCTACTGAAAACATTTTCGCTCGTCTAGCTACGTATGACGCCCCACAGACATAGCAGACCGCGTAGATTACCCATAAGCTAATCAAGATCTTCCATAACATAACCTTATTTATAATCTTACCGTGGAAAACAATGCTCTCGACCGTCAGAGTATGGTGGCCATCGAGCGTGCTAGCTCCCAGCCCCAATTCAACTGAAACAGCGTTAGTAATATCGACAGCGCTGTTGGTTATCGGGTGGTTGTAGTAGTCAATCCACCATAAAGGGACATTGAAGTAGTCTAAGTCGATGTGTCTTTTATCGGGGAGTGAGAAATCTAGGCGATTGAACTTGTTAGAAATAGGGTCGCCTTTAACGCTGTAGTTGTCGTCGTGGTTACGTATGTAGAATCGAAACCTTGGATCCTCTTGACCTTCATATTCCATATTGATGGTCACAGAATCAAATGTGGAAAGATCTAAGCCTTTACCTTCAGTTGAAAGAACAAATTCAACCTCACAGAAAGGTGAACTATAGGTGCGATTAAAGTCACACTGTAACTCAATTTTGTCCTTTGACTTGTATAATGACCCTATGGTACCGCCATCATGGTCTCTGTCAGTGTTTCTGCGTGTAGGGTACCTGTCTGGTGTGATAATGTAGTTCTTATCCATGATGGTATGGAAAGAGATCAGCGACAGCACGGTAATTGCCAGGCAAAAAACAGAGAAGAAGATGTTGAGTTGTCTGAATGCTTTGTCGCTCATGATATATTTCGTACGTAAACCTGTAACATTATGCGTGATGGAGTATGCAGGCGCAACTAGGGATTCGATTTTGGATTGAGTTTGGCTAGAATCGTTTGGTCAACAAGCCAGATACAGTCGTTCTTCACCAAAAAATACGCGCCCAGCGATCGATATATGCCTAAATAGCGTTGTTTTTGTTCGGTATTTATACGAAAGGTGACGTTTTTAATGGGTTAATAATATAACTGTATAAACACACAGTTATTGTTTGGGCTCTTTATTTTGTGTGTTCCATAGGACCAAGCTTTACCAGTACAGCTAGCTACAGTGTCACTTTATTTGTTAATTACATGTGTCGATAAACCAATAAACGCTTTCTAAGTTTTTTAGTCTCAGGTGGTAACACCATTGCGACTTCAAAAGCGGGCATATCAGCTAGAGAAAACAGATAAAGCAAAACAAAGAGCAATGGGTTTCAAGCAACTCTTAGGTTTATTACCAAAGCTACCTAAATCCAATTGAACGTAATTTCATGGTAAACCGTGATTATGGATCTACCAAGTATCGGTGTTGTGTACCAGCGTACAAGTGTAATGAATTTATGCAAACATGTTTCCGGTAGCTTGGCATGGTGTTTCAAACAACATAGGACAAGCATTGCCGTTTAATAATCTCGCTAAACACAAAGTACTAACGCTAGAGAGTCGTTAGGAAGGTTTGACAAATCTGTGTGCGAATCTATGTAAAGACGAACTTGATTAGTTGATGGATTAAATGAAAGCTGAGCATGTGCAGTTGATAAGAAGCATTGGTCGCGTGTGTGAAATCTTAAAAAGAAACAACAGCAATGCTCACAAGAATTGAACACAGCGCAGCGAACCTTTAGTGCAAACAGGAAGTGGCAAGATAAGGCAAACCAGATGGACAAAGTTTATCGTCAATTAGATTTGCGGAATGAAGCTGGTCGCACACATAATTATTAGATTTCAAGTACCATAAGATAACTCTGGTCGACGCTCCAAGCGTGAGAGTCAGTTGGAGCAAGGGTTTTAAGGACAAACGATGAGAATACTATCTTTAGAATTAACTATATATTACTACGTATTATGTGCGTTATGTTAAATTGATTTTGGTGTTTATAGGCAGGTACCTTTGTGTGATGCCCTGCCTTTGTATTGTGCCGATATTCTCTAATTTATACTGTATATTTAACCATATTGACTATTTACCATAAAATACCTAATAACCAGTGATAATAATCTTCGATTTTAACCCTGGTTATTAGTTAGAGATTAGCCGCCAGCAAATTTAACTTTGTAGCCTTTCTTTTCAAGGTGCGCTTTGATTTTGTCACGAGCATCACCTTGAATTTCGATGTTGCCATCTTTTACTGAGCCACCGCAGCCGCAAACTTTCTTGAGTTCTGCTGCCATTAGTTTTAATGGTGCGTCATCTAGGTCTAAGCCAGTTACGACAGAAACGCCTTTGCCTTTACGGCCTTTGGTTTCTTTTTGGATTCGAACGATACCATCGCCTTTAGGACGTTGGACTTTCTCTTCTTCAGGCTTAATACGACCTGTTTCTGTTGAATATACTAGGCTCATAATTTACTTCTTTTGTTGCTCTGCTTTTTGTTTTGCGAGTAAGTAAGCTTCTATATGGCGTTGGATTGCAACCTTGCCGCCTTTAATTAAGCGACCGTTAAACATGCAATACCACGCATTAGGCTCACCAGTGTCATTCTTGATTTGGTAGCCGTTGAAGTTTTCAGTCGAGCCACCAGTTCCTCTCGACTTATTTAATGACGTGAATTCTTTTGGATCAATAATAGATGCGGTTTCAATCCACCAATCAATACTCTTTTTCACGGCAGCTAGGTTGCCCTGAATAACGTTGTTTTTTAACTTAGCACGCCAAACTGTGTTATTAGCATCTATCGATTGAAGATGGACGCTTCGGTAAATTGAATTAGCCATATCTATTAATCATCTTTTTGTTTTCACTGCATTAATCATAAGTATACTTATAATGATATCAAGCATAATATGGTAAAAACACCTGTCGAGGTATGGTAATTTGAGAAAAAAAGTCCCTATTTTAACCGACTCTGTGATAATTAATTCATTTGTTGAAAAATTAAACAGCAACGCGACAATAGAAATTATAGATGAGTTGACAGGATTTCAATACTCTCGCAATTCACTGTTGGGCATTTACAGTGATTGGAATCGCTATCATGCGTTCTGTACCAAACATCGTATTAACACACTTCCCGCATCTATAACCGCTGTTCGTCGTTTTCTAGAAACGGAGTCTAACGATAGAAAATACGCATCGCTAAAACGTTACACTGCAACGCTTAGCATGTTACATACTGTGTTGAGCTTTGCTAACCCGATCAAGCACAGGCAAGTTCGCTTTACCCTACTCCACTTACAATCTCAAATGGCCGGTGACGCTAAACAAACCAATGCTATGACATCTGTGCATCTCACTGATTTAAATACGTTACTCTCCCATGATAAAGCAAACCTGAAAGAGATCAGAGACATTGCTATTTATAACGTGATGTTCGAGTGTGCTTTAAAACGCTCAGAACTTAAGGCGTTATCGACGACCGATGTTGAGTACGTTGAAAATCATTACCAAGTAACAGTCAAAGATTCAGCTTATCAGTTGTCACAAATAGCCGGTGTTGCACTTCAACGTTGGCTTTCGTTTACTGGTATACAAGATGAGTTGCCAGTATTTCGTGCGATAGACAAGCATGAAAATATTGGTTTGCAGCCTTTGGATGATTCGTCCATCTATAGGATATTGAGAAGAGCTAGCGACTTACTTCAATTGCCAGAAAATCACCATTTCTCTGGAAACTCGATTCGTGTTGGTGCCGCACAAGAGTTGTCGAAACAAGGGCTTAAGGTTAGAGAGATTCAGGACTTTGGTCGTTGGCTCAGCCCTGCAATGCCAGCCCAATATGTAGGTTTCACGGGAATAGCTGAGAGTGAGAAGATGAAGTTTAAGGCGTTAATACCTTGGCAATGACGGTTCGCAGATTACTTGGATATTGTTACTTAGATATAGTTTTTGGTTAAAATGATAGATTCGTAAAAACGGCTAGCCTTAAAAACAAAAAGTGCCTGGCAGAAAGCTCAAGGCACTGGTTGGTTCATCTCTAAGTGAACTAAAACGAGTTAGAAATCTAAGAAAGGCTCGTTCTCACGCAGTTCTCCAAGAACTGGCTGAATTTGTGGCCGTCATGCTCAACCATTTTAGGGAACATGGAGATTGGCGTCATACCTGGGAAGGTGTTGACTTCGTTTAGGTAGATCTCGTTGTCTTGCGTTAAGAAGAAGTCGATACGAGACAAATGACGAAGCTTCATCTGAGTGAAGACTTTACGAGCACTGTCTGCAATCAATTCACGCTGTTCGTCGGTTAAGTTACTTGCTTCAACTTCAGTGATCGAATGACTGTCTGCACTGTACTTCTCTTCGTAAGAATAAAATGCGCCGTTCGGTGCAATCACCTCACCCGGCTTGCTGACATGTAGCTCGCCATCGATTTCATAAGCAGCAACTTCTAGCTCTCTAGGCACCACTGATTTTTCAACCAATACTTGGTCCGAGAAAGTGAACGCCTTGTTGATTGCCTCGCTTAAATCTTCTACTTGGTTAACTTGGTAACAACCCACAGAAGAACCTTGACGAGCCGCTTTCACAAACACTTTACCCCACTTTTCAAATGCTTGAGTTGCTTGTGAGTGAGCTTGATCATTGTTGTCTGATAAGAACAGGTACGGGGTGTTTGGAATACCGAGTGCGTCGTACCAAAGCTTTGACGTGATTTTGTTAAAGCTGTTGTTACTCGCTTCTGAACCACAACCTAGGTATGGAATTTTAGCCATTTCAAACAGTGATTGGATGTCACCTGTTTCACCTGGGAAGCCGTGGATACAAGGCACAATGAAATCGACTTTAGATGCTAAATTGTCACCGCGTAAGGTTTGATCATTAATATCAAGATATACCAATTCACCTGAATCAAGACACCAGCCTTCGTTTTTAATTTCAACTCTTACAACATTAAAATCTTCAACGGTATTGAGTTGTTCAAATAGGTAATTGGCTGAAACTAAAGACACTTCATGCTCTGAAGATCCACCGCCGCAAAGTAGAAGGATGTTTGGGGTGTTCATGGGTAAATTCGGTCCTTGAAACTAGGAGTACTGACTTCAATGATAAACAAAAGTCGAGATAGGTACAGTGTTTTGATTGTTAAAATTGCGTTCGAAAGATCGAGCGATTAACTATTAAACAAAACAGCGAGTCTTAAAACAAAAGAAGGAGCATTTGCCCCTTCTTTATGAATCAAAACTTAGTTCAACTTGTTAAGCGTTGGGTATTCAGAGTTCTTGATGTCATCAATGCTCTTAACGAACGGCTTCAAGTTTTGGAAAGTGCTCGGCAGTGTTGAGATTGCCTTTTTAGCTTCCAAGCGCGTGGCGTAGTCACCATAAAGTACCGTGAACCACTTAGTGCCGTTAACCATTTTGTAGTTTTCCCAAACTGGTTGAGAAGTCGTAGGTAGCATTTTCACGAAAGAATCGACTTTACTTTGGCTGCCAACAGCAACAACTTGAACTGTGTAACCAAAACGTTGGTTCATGTCTTGTTGTTTCTTGGTTGGGCCCGTCACTACGGCAACTGGCTTCGCTTTAGTCGTTTGAGCGACTTTCTGTTCAACAGGTTCGGTTCTGATAACGTTGACAACATTTTCTTCAACAACGCTTGATTGCTCAGACTGAGATACAACTGGAGCTTCAACTTTTGCCGTTTTGTACTCTTCTTGATAACTATCTGAAGTGACATTGGTAACGTAGTCGTCAGATACACATGCAGCCAAGAGCAGTGGCAAAGTCACAATTGCAAATTTTTTCATGGAAAGCTCTATATCCTTAATAATAATTACTATAAATCATGCCGATACGTCGGTTTAGAATCAAGTTAACTTTGAGATTATACACCATTAGTGGGTGACCTATTTCACAAACTTTATGCAGTGTTTGCTTATTCATCTGAATTCGGTGAATTTGCCATCAACCCGTGAGTGCAAAGTAAGTTACGATGAACTTACGTGCATTGCTAGGATATGTCTATGAATCATCTTGATCCCCTACTTAAACCCCGTTCAATCGCTGTTGTTGGCGCTTCTCAACGAGAAACGCGCGCAGGATATATTGTTATGAACAATTTGTTGCACGGGGATTTTAAAGGTGCGGTGATGCCAGTTACGCCAAAATATGACTCGGTGGCAGGCGTACTCTCTTACAAGAACATTTTGTCGTTACCGATTGTTCCTGATCTCGCAATCTTGTGTACCAATGCGACACGCAATGTCGCCATTTTTGAAGAGCTGGCTGAGAAAGGTATAGCCTCTGTCATTGTGCTTTCTTCCGACATGCAGCAAGAAAGCGATAATGGTGAAACGTATGATGAACGATGCCTAGTGATTGCAAAAAAACACAGCATTCGAGTGTTGGGTTCTAATAGTTTGGGGGTTATTGTCCCTTGGTTAAATTTGAACGCCTCATTCTCTCCAGTGACAGCATTACCCGGTAAGATCGCTTTTGTTTCTCAGTCGGCAGCTGTGTGTACCACGATTCTCGATTGGGCTAATGACAAAGAGATCGGTTTTTCAGCGTTTATCTCTATAGGCAATGGTAGCGATATCGAATTCTCGGAGTTATTGGATTACCTCAGTACCGATTCTCACACCGAAGCGATATTGCTTTATGTAGACAGCATTACTGATGCGAGGCGCTTTATTTCTGCAGCGCGTGCGGCTTCGCGTAACCGACGAATTTTGGTGTTGAAAGGCGGTCGAACGGCGAAAGGCAGAGCCGCAGCAATGGCTCACACTGGCGGTGCCGACACATTAGATATTATTTATGATTCCGCAATCCGACGCAGCGGCATGCTACGAGTTAAGAACTTACATGAACTGTTTGCTGCGGTAGAAACACTGACTCATTCAGTACCATTGCGCGGCGAGCGTTTAGCTATTGTTACCAACGGTGGTGGCCCTGCGATTATGGCGGTGGATACCCTATTTGATCGCGGAGGTAAGCTCGCTGAATTCTCTGAAGATACGCTCGACAAACTCAGTAAGGTTTTGCCATCGAGTTGGTCTCATAGCAATCCTATCGATATTGTTGGCGACGCTGGTGATCAGCGTTATATCGACACCATAAACATCTTACTCGATGGCGACGAAGCGGACGCGATTCTTATCATGCACAGCCCTTCAGCGGTCGCACATTCAGCCAAAACGGCAGAGCGAATTATTGAAGCGATTAAAAAGCACCCTCGCCACAGGCGCTTTAACATCCTGACGAATTGGTCTGGTGAGCTAACAGCAAGGCCTGCACGAAAGCTGTTTACCGAAGCGGGTTTCCCTACCTATCGAACCCCTGAAAGCTCAGTGGTCGCATTCATGCACTTAGTCGAGTACAGACGTAACCAACGTCAGTTAATGGAAACGCCGACTACTGCAGAAAAAGTACACATTGAAGATCTAGCAGATGCGAAAAGTTGGATAGAAAGACAACTACTGGATAAAGATACAGTTAGTCTTGATACTCACCAAAACAGTCAGTTTTTCAAGAGCTTCAACCTCGATGTGTTACCAACTTGGATCGCTTCTGACCCAAGTGAAGCGGTACACATCGCCGAAACGATTGGTTATCCCGTCGCAGTAAAATTACGCTCACCGGATATTGCCCATAAGTCAGACGTTCAAGGCGTAATGCTTAATTTGAGAAACAGCAGTGAAGTCGCTAATGCGGCTCAAGCGATTCTCGATCGTTCTCAGTTGTCGTTTCCTACAGCACACATCCATGGCTTGTTGATTCAAGGTATGGCTAAGCTCGCGGGTGGCCAAGAACTGCGTATTAAGGTCACAACAGACGAAACCTTTGGCCCTATCATTTTACTTGGTCAAGGTGGCTCTGAGTGGGATGAATCGATTGATGCTGCCGCTGCTTTTCCACCACTCAACATGACACTGGCGCGCTACTTGATTATTCGAGCCATAAAAAGTGGCAAGATTCGCCTACAAAAGCTTCCTAACCCGATTGATATAGAAGGCCTTTCTGAATTATTGGTTCGTATATCGCAGATGGTGGTTGATTGCCCTGAAATACATGATTTGGATATTCATCCAGTACTCGCCAACGGAGACAAATTCACGATATTAGACGCTGATATCATATTGAAAGCCTACGAAGGAGACCCGCAAGAAAGGTTGGCCATTCGCCCTTACCCAGTCGAGCTTGAAGAACGCATCCAGCTAAAAGATGGAACCGAAGTGTTGTTACGCCCTATTCTTCCCGAAGATGAACCGCTTCATGCTGACTTCATTAACCGTGTGTCTAAGGAAGACCTCTATAAGCGGTTCTTTAGTGATGTTGGTGAATTCAATCATGAGGCGTTGGCAAATTTCACTCAGATTGATTTCGATAGAGAAATCGCCTTTGTGGTCGTTCGCGAGGAACAAGGCGTTCCAGCGATCATCGGTGTGTCCCGTGCGCTGATTAACCCAGAGAACACGGACGCCGAATTCGCAATATTGATTCGTTCTGACCTTAAAGGTGTCGGTTTAGGTCGCATTCTGATGACTAAGGTTATCGATTACTGCCGAGCGAAGCAGACTAAACAGATGTCGGGTATGACAATGCCAACCAATAGAGGGATGCTGACACTAGCTCAAAAGCTCGGTTTTAAGCTAGATATCAGTTTTGAAGACGGTACTGCAGATATGGTGTTACCGTTACTTTAACGCCCATGTCTTTTTAAGATGTTGGATACACCAAGACTTGGCGTCGCCCATTTTGTTGCGTCGCCAAGCCATAACGATATCAATAGGCTGCGGCTCTGTACCGGAGATCTGCTGTAGTACGCCAGATTCAATCAAAGGTTTAGCGACACTATTCGGCAAGGTGCCAATCCCTAGTCCTGATGTCAAAGCCTCTACTTTCGCAGGAAAGCTCGTCACGGTTAAACGTGGCTGTTTTTCTAGAATATTGATGCTTAATGCTGGTTGATCGCGCGCGGTATCTGCAATAGCAATAACCCTGTAACTTTCTCTAGCCTTTTGGTCAAAATCACCAGAACGTTTGTGAACATAGTGGTTTGATGCCGCTACCCAAACCATTTCCATTTTACCGATAACGTCACTTTTCATGTCGTTCGGGATAGTGTCAACTTTAGGGCACACCAGCAAATCGGCTCGCCCATCTGAAAGTGATTCCCAACACCCAGCTAAGATCTCTTCTTGTAAACGAACGCGTGTTTTACTGATTTTTCCTAGTTCATCTACCAACGGGAAAAAGTTAGCAATCGGAATAATGCCATCAAAGGCGATGGTCAAATCGAGCTCCCAACCATTGGCTAGAATGCTTGCCTCGTTAACAAGACGTTCTGTTGCTCCAAGAATTACCCTACCTTGTTCAAGTATCAACTGACCCGCTTCCGTGAAATTTGCACGGTGGCCTGAGCGGTCAAAAATCATGATATCCAGATCTTGTTCAAGCTTCTGTATTTGATAACTGAGTGATGAAGGCGCTCTGTCCATTTCATTGGCCGCGGCGGCGAAACTTCCACGTCGGTCGATGGCATCTAATATGTGTAATGCTTCAAGTGTTATTGGACTATGCATCAGTTTCCTACTTTATAAATGAGAGGTTAATCACAAAAATGGAAGCATTCACCAGATAAATGGAACCATTAAAGGTCTTTCAATACAATGAGTTATACGGTTTAGGTGTGTTTTTAATGACAAAAGTACAAATAAATTGAAATGCAAATAATAGTAATTATCATTTAGATCCAATATTATCTTTCGCAAATCAAGATAATACTATGGAATTAAGGTAACTATCAGATGTATAAGCAATCCCTACTCTCTGCTTCAATCGTTTTAGCGCTTTCATCAACATCAGCCTTTGCTGAAGATTATGCCCTATTTGACGAGGTTGTTGTATCTTCGACTCGTACTAATCAAACACTTATCAATACAGCAGCTTCTGTTACTGTTATCTCGGATAAGCAAATTGAAGAGAACATGGCGAAAGACGTGAATGAAATCTTCGAATACACTCCGGGTGTAACGATGAATTCAAGTTCCCGCCAAGGTGCACAAACTATCAATATTCGTGGCATGGAAGGTAAGCGCGTTAAGATCTTAGTAGATGGCTCATCGCAACCAGGTTCATTTGATGGTGGCCCTTATGCATTTATTAACTCTAGCGGTATCTCAATCGACCCAGATATGCTGAAAAGCGTTGAAATCATCAAAGGCGCTGCTTCAAGTTTACACGGAAGTGACGCTATTGGTGGTGTTGTTGCTTTCGAAACTAAAGACCCTTCTGATTTCTTGAAAGATGGCGAAGACTTCGGTGGCCAAGCGAAACTGTCTTACTCTTCAGAAGATAACTCTTTCAGTGAGCACGTTGCATTAGCTAATCGATTTGGTGATTTGGAAACATTGGTTGCCTACACTCGCCGTGACGGTGAAGAGCTTCAAAACTTCCGCGACTCTAATAACTTAGAGAATTACGCAGTAGAAGATCAAGATACATCTGCAGATAACCTATTGGTAAAATTGCAATACCAATTGAACGAAAGCCACCGTATCGAGTTTCTAGGCGAGCTAATTAAGGATACTTCTGACTCTGATATTTATCACTCAAGCTACGATAGCTACACGGGTGCAGATGATACAGAGCAAAATCGATTTGCGATTAAACACATTTGGTTCGCTGATGGCGCTATCGCTGACACAGTGACGAGCAAAGTGTCATACATCTCTAAAGAAGAAAATGGGGTGACGAAGCGCTTTAAACCGGCAGGTCCTGGTTTCCCACCTTATGTCCCTGCTAACAATGATAATCTTCAAACAAAAGACTATGAATACACCGAAGATAAGCTTGAGATCGAAACTCAGCTAGATAAAGAGATTAACAACCATTACCTAGTTTATGGTGCAACATACACACATAGTGATATTAGCAATACAAACATGGAGTACAACTCTGATCCTGATACTGATGATCAGCTTTATGTATACACTCCTGATGCTAAAGAGCAGAAGTTTGGTCTGTTTGTACAAGACGAAATTAGCCTAATGAACGACAAACTTGTTGTTACTCCAGGTGTTCGTTTCGATTACTTCTCTACAGACCCTGGTAAAAATACGGGTGAGTCACTTACGGACTTCTCTGATTCTGCGGTAACTGGACGTTTAGGCTCAACATACAAACTTACTGATACAGGCACCATTTTTGGCCAGATTAGCCAAGGCTTTAGAGCCCCTTCTTTCGATGAACTGTACTACACGTATGACAACCCAGGACATGGTTACGTAAACGATCCAAACCCGGATCTTAAGTCAGAAACCAGTATCTCTTACGAGCTAGGTTACCGTCATAATACACAGGCTTCATCGTCTGAAATTGCGGCTTACTACAGTGATTACGATGACTTCATCGAAACAGTGGTAACGAAAAAAGTTGGCGGAACGACACACTACTCTAACGTTAACCTAGATTCGGCAACAATTAAGGGTGTTGAATTCTCTAACACGTTACTATGGGATGTTTTGGTTGGTGCACCTAAGGGTATTTCAACTCACTTCGTTGCTTCATACACAGAAGGTGAAGATGGAAACGGTAATGCACTGAATAGTGTTAATCCTTGGAATGCTGTATTAGGTCTTAACTACGATGCTCCAAACCAAAACTGGGGTACTAGCCTTAAGTTAAACTACACGGCTAACAAGTCTGGTTCAGACATCAACTTCGATGACGAAAGCGGCGGTAACGCTGGTCAAGCTGAGCTTCCGAGTGCAACGGTTGTTGACTTGACGGCTTACTACAAGCCAATGAAAGATCTTACTATTCGTGGTGGAGTATTCAACTTAACTAACGAAGAGTACTACCGTTGGAATGATATTCGCGGCGATGATGAGCTTTACAAAGAGAACTCACAAGCGGAAAGAAACTACGGTATTTCAGCTAAATACGAATTCTAATTCGTTAAAAACCTGAATTGCAGATACTAAAAAGCCAGCTAAATGCTGGCTTTTATTATTTCACTAAAAATTGTATCAAAAAGGGATAAAGTGAAATTACTTCTCTGCCATTTCTTTCTTAACCATTACTGCTGCAGCAATGATGAAAGTGATGATTAGGCCTAGTTCCATGATTAACTCCAAAGAAAATTAACATTAAACATATAATTCGCGTGCATGATAACACAACAGATACAGAATGATACTTTTTAACCACTAATTTACTTTTTATTCGATTTAGATCAAAAAAGATGCCCTAAAGCATCTTTTTGTAAGTTAACTATTCATGAAACAACTAGATCAACCAGGGAAACCATCAGGATTGGTTGACTGCCAGTGCCATGTATCTTCAGTCATTTCAGTCAGTGTACGTGTAGCATTCCAGCCGAGTTCTTTCTGAGCTTTAGCAGGATCTGCCCAACATTCAGCGATGTCACCAGGGCGACGCTCCACAAGCTTGTAAGGGATATCTTTACCGCTCGCTTTCTCAAACGCTTTAACCATGTCCAATACACTTGAACCGTTACCCGTACCAAGGTTGTAGATATGAAGACCGTCTTTGCGCCCTACTTTCTCAAGCGCTGCAATGTGACCATCAGATAGATCCATTACGTGGATGTAATCGCGAACGCCAGTTCCGTCTTTTGTTGGATAATCGCTACCAAACACAGATAGAAACTCACGGCGGCCAACAGCGACTTGAGATACAAATGGCATTAGGTTATTTGGAATACCTTGTGGATCCTCACCTAGCTCACCACTTGGGTGTGAACCTACTGGGTTAAAGTAACGCAGCAGTGTAATGCTCCAATCCGGATTGGCTTTTTGGAAATCGGTTAAGCACTCTTCAACCATTAATTTACTACGACCATATGGGTTGGTAGCGCTTGTTGGAAAGTCTTCAGTAATTGGAACACTTGCTGGATCGCCGTAGACTGTCGCTGAAGAGCTGAATACCAAGGTTTTTACACCCGCATCACGCATTGCATCAACAAGAACTAACGTGCCGTTTACGTTGTTATCGTAGTATTCAAGAGGCTTTTCCACAGACTCTCCGACGGCTTTTAGACCCGCAAAATGGATAACCGCTTCGATGTTGTGTTGCTTCATTGTTTCAGTCAAAAGCGCTTTATCACGAACGTCACCTTCAATGAAGTTGGGACGAACGCCCGATACTTTTTCGATACGTTCTAAAACGCTTGGTTTGCTGTTGTACAAGCTATCAAAAAGTACAGGTGTCATACCTGCGTTGATCATCTGGATACTTGTATGGCTACCAATGTAACCCATGCCACCTGTAATTAAAACATTCATGCTTAGCAGACCTT
Organism: Vibrio sp. 1CM23M; assembly: GCF_023161755.1. Taxonomy (NCBI): domain Bacteria; kingdom Pseudomonadati; phylum Pseudomonadota; class Gammaproteobacteria; order Vibrionales; family Vibrionaceae; genus Vibrio; species Vibrio sp. 1CM23M. The sequence continues at coordinate 657,675 of NZ_JALNTR010000003.1, read as the reverse complement.
TAAATTAAAAATATTCAACCTATCACTTATGATACAACAACTTAGGGTGAGCTCACAAACACCGGAACCTATTTACCCTCACGAGCGAACACAAACTGACCTTTTCCTTTGCGTTTTGCTTGGTACATAGCCTCGTCAGCAACCTTTAGAATTACGTCAATATCACGTTCTGAACCATCAACTAAATGGATACCCAAGCTCGCTCCAACATGCAGTGAACGCTGTTTATAATTCACTTCTTGCCCGATCAGATCCAACAATCGCTCGGCTAACTTAGCTAACAAGACTTTGTTGGTCTGTTTAATAATAAGAACAAATTCATCACCCGACAAACGTGCAACTAAATCCCCCGCTCTTACCTTAGATAACAACCGGTTTGACACTTCTTTAAGGATTTCGTCACCCGCATCGTGTCCATAATTGTCATTCACTTCTTTGAAGCCATCTAAGTCCAAGTAAATAACCGCGAAATGCTGATTTGAATAGTGGCTCGACGTGACAACATCATCCATAACCTTATACAGCTGCGCTCTATTCGCTAACCCGGTTAATGCATCGTGATGAGCCAAGTGTTCGAGTCTTTCCATCTCTTTAACGTTGGATAAATCAGACAGCGTTAATACCATATCAAACTCGTCCTTCTCGTTGTCTGAGGCAATTCGATTCACTTTGACAAACATTGGAACTAAAGTGCCGGGCGCGCTTTTCTCCCACACTTCGCCTTGCCATTGACCATAGTTGTCTAACGAACTGCGAATTGTCGGCATCAATGATGAAAATTGCTGCCACGAAAATACTTCAAAGGGTGTTTTACCCACCAGCAGATCAGAGTGATAACCGAGAAGTTGTGTGATCGCCGGGTTAACCATGGTTATCACATTGGACGAGTTCAGCACGATCAAACCGTCTTTACTGTTTTCGAAAACACCCGCAGCGATACGTTGGCGGCTCATGGCCGTTTCTATGTCAGTCACATCTTGGATTGCATAAAGAATACGACCATGTTTTGTCAGTGAACGACTGCTCACACGAAGCCAGCGTTTTGATTGAAAGAGATCGGTGGTTTCAAGTAGTTCGTCATTGAGCTCAATATTGGCGTCGATGACGTCTTGTAAAAATCCTTTTTGCTTCGTTGTGATCAGCTCTTGGATCAACAAGTTGTCAAGAAACGCTTCTGAGCACTTAAAAATATCACGAGTGGCTACGTTCGCATGAACGATGAGCCCTTTTTCGTCCACGACTAACAACGAGTGCTGAACGGTTTCAACTACTTCATTTGCGAATGATTTTTCTTCTTGTAATTTATCTAGCGTAAAATTGATTTGGTTATCGCGATGTTGAAGCCTTTCTAGCATGGTATTGAATGCGCGAACCAGATCCCCTATCTCATCACGGTTGGTTGCGACTAATTTTGGTTGTTCTGATCGGCGATCGACAAAGGCTTGCATCGCCTCATTGAGGTCAAACATCGGCTTGATAATCAAGCGTTGAACCAATTTGACCAGTATTCCCCCTAATATCACCAGAAACAACAGGTAGACGGCTGCAACCTTGAAAATATTCGTTAAGATCGAATTAAACGTCTGTTTTGATATTGTCACTCTCAAGTTCGCGATAACAGCATCATCCAGAGTCACCGGAACAAGTAAGAAGATGAAATGTTCAGAGATGGCAAATTGATGATCCGCGATATCAATTAATTCATCAGCACTTGGCCTTGGGATCAAGGTATTGTTCACTTGATAGTTAGCAAATAACTGCTCATTAGCGTCATAGAGCTTTACCCTCACAATATCTTTATCTGCAACGAACGCAGACAAAATCTCCTGAGCAGACGACTTATCTTCAAATAAGATTGCAGCTTGTAGGTTATATGCTACCCCTTGCGCCAATACCTTAACTCGCTGGATTAGGCTCTCTTTCTCTCGCTCAAAAGTGACAGTGTAATTAACTGATTGAATAGTGACGAAAGTAGCCCCGATAAAGATAATAATCGGCAAGATCAGCTTGTTTTTAATCGATATATTATTAATGAAAGACAACATTACTGGCCCTCCACTATAGCGATTCGTAACAAATTTGAACCAATGATATATTCACCACGTCTCGCGTTTGTTAAGTTGATCTTAGGTTTGAGCTTGTTATCAATGTGCGTTAACTCAATGACACCTCCCATATCCGTAAAATTAGGAATATCACTGATCGTGACAGTATGGGGTGAGTGTGCATCGCTATTAAATTCGTTATTATCCAGATCAGATAGATAGGTGATATCACACTTAGGTGCCACCGATTGTTGAACTCGGATATCGAGCGAACGAATAGATTTCCCCTCTGTAATTGACGCTAGTACTTTGCTTACTTTTTTATCACCAATAACGCAAAAGTTAACAACATTCATTGTGCTTTCGTCATTCCAACGAATAAAGTTCGCAATCCTAAACAGGTACACCGCTTTAACTTCATGCGGTTTGAAGCTAGCCGCCGATGTATTCCAAGGCACAATAAGCATAGTCAAAGCGGCAAGGCCTAATTTAGTGAAGCTGAGCTTAATGCGGTGCTTAAGCCATTTAGAATTCATGAGAGACCCTCACATACACCGACTCTTGATTGACGCTTTTCTGAGATGTGAATTCAGCTTGATAGCCGTCACTCTTACCTATGTTTTCAACAACCACTTCAATTAAAGGTGCTGCGGACGATTTTTTCCACGCGAGACGTGCATCAAAGGTTATTTCATGCGGGTAAGATTGCCATTCATATTGAGTGCCATCACCTGCTACCCAATAGTCTGGGTAATTCACATTAATGTACTGGCCTATCACATCGAATTGCCAACTGTCGGTGATATTCCACATCAACTGTGCCGTAGCTAAATGTTCATTATCAATATCGTAATAAACACTAGTTTGTGGACTAGATTTAGGGTCATCACCTTTATTTTCACCTTCTAACGTTGTGTAAGCGTAGCTTAGGTAGCTGGTTAGATCTTCAGTTAGGTGATAACTCGCCCCCAACTCTAACCCATAAGTTTTCGCTTTATAGTCGTCAGATAACGCATAGACATAGACATGGTTTGCGGGGATATCGCTAGCGTCATAACTATGGAAGCGAAGGTTGTCATGTTCACTCAGGTAAATCGTTGCATCGAGTTCGAAATTTGAATTGTTTGAGTAGCGATAACCCATTTCCGCCGTTACGACGTTCTCTGTTTCAAGACTCGAACTTGATTTATATACATCTAGGTAGCTGTTGTTTGAGTCAGCATTGTAACTATTGAAATAATAGGTGGAATTGGAATCCATATAAGATGGTGCAACAACCGCACGGCTAAGCCCCGCCCATACGGAATGACGTTGAGTTAACTTATATAAACCACGCAATTGAGGTGAAAGCTCAGTTGAATCATTCTGTGTAAAGTGTTCAACCTTGGCACCAAGTGTAACAGACAGCGCTTCCGTCATTTGAATTTGAGACTGTATAAAAGCGTTCGCAATATAATCGTTGGCAGATTGGATATTGTAGGCTCGACCGTAGTAATCAGGGTTGTACCAATCGACGTCCGAAACTTGGCTTGAGGAGAAATCAAGATACATATATCGCAGGCCACCACCGAGTGTTAGCTGATGGTTTTCCGATAGTTGGTTGATATAAGTAGAGTCAAAATCGAGGGTCGAGTAGCTTCCCGGAGCGTCTGGCGCATTATCCTCATTATATTCACCCCATAACGAATATGAGAGTGTCGAACTTTCATCAAAATGGCGAGAGTCGTTGAATTGGACGTAAACAGATTGACTCTTGTTATCGAAATCATTGGCTTGTGACCCGACAAACGACCCTGAGTTATCATATTGAAACGTATACAACTCCGACTCATAAAAGCTTTTCTCACCACCGATACGTAATGACCAATTTTCTTCGACATTACTTGGCTGAAAAACCATCCCTGCCGTTTGTGCGTTCCATTTTTCAGATTCATTTGTGCGATACGTTGGTTCTTCTCGGTACTTATAAAAGGCACGAGCATTCACACTGTCGTTTAGGCTTAATCCCTGACGAACACTAAATTCATAGTTATCTGTATTAGATGCGACACCGGAGAGATAAGTCCCCTGCGTATCATTGGCAGACTTGGTAATGATATTGACTACACCATTAACCGCGTTGCCTCCCCAAATTGTTCCGCCGGGGCCTTTTAGTACTTCGATGCGTTCGATATCGGCAAGCACATAATCAACGTCGCTCCAATACGTACCGCCATAGACTGGGCTAAACAAGCTTCGTCCATCCATCATCACGAGCATCTTGTTATATAGCCCATCATGAAAGCCGCGTGTCGAAACAAACCATGAGGTTTCGTTGAATTTGGTGACTTTGAGTCCGGGTACAAGCGTTAGGACTTCCGCAATGGTTTTCGCGCCACTGCGCTGAATTCGCTCATTAGAAAGCACATACACCGACGAAGGAATGTCAGTGAGTTTTTGTGTTACTTTCGAAGCCGTTTCTATTTCGACATCTAACATAGACAACTCTTCAAGGCTCATCGACATGAGCTGGTCTAGAGAGTTTTCTTGAGCAGAGACAAAAACAGGTGTCGTTAATGCTAGTCCTAAGCAAACCTGGCGGGATATCATGTGCTCACCTAATATACAGATAGATATTAATCCTTTAATCAATAGTTCAACTATATATGAAATGCCATACTGGTAAATCTACGGTGTCGAAAGTTTGAGTTAGGTCACTGTTTATTTATGGTATTTATAAGACCGTCATTACTTACCTCAACGTAAAGGATTAGTACCACGTGACAACGAAGATTTTGCTTAATTGCGACATGGGAGAAAGTTTCGGCAATTGGAAGATGGGCGATGACGAATCGGTCATGGAATGGGTCGATATGGCAAACATCGCTTGTGGCTTCCACGCGTCTGATCCGCACGTTATGTCCAAGACGATAAAACTGGCGCAGCACTATCACACCCAAATTGGTGCTCATCCCGGTTATCAAGATCTCGTTGGATTTGGTCGCCGTTCTATTCCACACACCATGGACGAGATCAGTGAACTGGTGTGCTATCAAGTCGGGGCATTAAAAGCCCTTTGCCGCTATCACCACACCTCTGTTGGCTATGTGAAACCTCATGGCGCCCTTTACAACGATATGATGGCAAATATCGATGTGTTTAATGCGGTAGCCCAAGCCGTCGCGGAATTTAACATCCCCTTGATGATTCTCTCTTCATCAGACAATCAACAGTATTTGGATATTGCTGACGATCATGACCTACCTCTCTTGTTTGAAGCGTTTGCCGACCGTGCTTATTTAAATAACGGACAATTAGCGCCACGTACTCAAAAAGGCTCGGTTTACGTCAATCAAGACGATATCTATAACCAAGTTATGCAAATCATTAACTATGGCTCGGTTACGACTTTAGAGGGTGAAAGACTGCCTATTGAAGCCGATACCATCTGTGTTCATGGCGATAACCCTCAATCCATCGCACTAATTAGAAAAATCAGACAAGACCTCAACGCTTTTAATTAGTATGAAGCGTGTGATTGGTATGACGCATGGTCTAATCGCTCGCCTGATCGAGCACCTAACCAATTGCTTGTGAGATCTAATTGCTTTGTTTTGGCTTGGACACGGAATTGAGACACGCCAAGTAAGCTAATAAAAGGCAAGATAACAAACGTATGGAAACGAAATGACGACGAATCAGATTGAATTCAATATAGCGCCAGTCGCGGAATGCAGCGTTTTAGTGACTTTGACACTATCGCCTTCAAATAATCAATCTAGCGCCGAATATGCGCAGTACATGGCTCACTTTTCCGATGCCATTCGCCAAAATTTAGCATCGGTGTTGATGAATGTGACGCCGGCTTACCAAACAATATTGGTCGACTACCTCCCTTATCGAATATCAGAACAGCAGCTCATTGAACGGCTCAATAATTTGTTGAGTCATGCTCTGTCGTCCTTTTCTAGTGTTAATAAAACTCGTAATACGATTGAGCTTCCTGCCTATTACTCACCAGAAACGGCGCTCGATTTAGACCGATACCAAGACAAAGGTGTGACTCTGGACGATATTATTCAATATCACACCTCACAGACATACAGCGTCAGTGCGATTGGGTTTACGCCTGGCTTTGCGTTTATGTCGGATGTGGTTAATGAGCTTGCCTTGCCCCGTCACTCTACACCCCGCTTAAGTGTGCCCAAAGGCAGTATCGCCATCGCGGATACGAAAACGGCGGTGTACCCTTCGGAATCACCGGGAGGCTGGAATATTATCGGAAATTGCCCGCTTCCGTTGTTCGATCATAGCCAAATGAAGAACGCCGATATCACGCAAAGACCGCTGTCTCTGCTTAATGTTGGTGACACAGTCCGTTTTATCGCGATTTCAAAGAAAGAGTTTGTAGATTTGGGTGGAGGCATCGTAAATGGCTAAGACAAAAGCTAAACCAACACTGACAGTGATTAAGCCCGGTCCGTTGAGTTTGATTCAAGACTTTGGGCGATTTGGTGTTGCTCATCTTGGATTAACGCAAGGTGGACCGGTTGATGATTACTCTTATAGCTGGGCCAATCATCTATTGGGCAACCCAGTAAACCAAGCAGCGCTGGAAATCACGCTTGGGCAATGTGCGTTACGAATCGATTTTGATTGTGAGATGGCATTATGCGGGGGTGATTTACAAGCGAAGCTCGATGGTAAACCACAGCCTAACTGGCGTACTTTTCAAGCTTTTAAAGGGCAAGTTCTCTCATTTGGTTTGCCTAAAAATGGTCTAAGGGCGTATTTAGCTATTAAGGGCGGTTTCGATGTTCCATCAACTCTTGATAGCAGCTCTACAGTCACTCGTGAAAAGATTGGTGGATTAACGCAAGATGGAGAGCCATGCCAGCAAGGGCAACAAATAGCTTTTACCCAGCACCAACTATCACATCCATTTAAAGCGGTAAGTGTTACCTTCCGATACACGCCTGATTACAATCTACCCGTGAACCTACGAGTGATTGAAGGCTATCAGAGTGAGCTATTCTCCGAGTCAGCAAAAGAGACTTTGTATAACGCGCATTATCACGTTGACCAAAATTCCAATCGGATGGGTTATCGACTCAATGGCGAGCCCGTCGACTCGCCTGACATTTCGCTATTGTCAGAAGGCATTGCCCTAGGTGCGATTCAAATTCCCCAAGATGGGCAACCTATCGTGCTGCTTAATGACAGACAGACCATAGGTGGTTATCCGAAGATTGGATGTGTCGCAAGAATCGATTTACCACGCTTGGCACAAGCAAAACCTGGGCATGCGATATCGTTCAGCAAGGGTGATCGCATAGGCTTACAAGATGTTTGGTGCCAATGGGCTCAGTTTTTCGGCTATTAGTTTTTGCGATGTGTTATGTGCTAATTGCTATGTAGCTAAGAATAATCAACTAGGAATAATTAGCTAGGAAGATGTCGTTTGGATGAGTCTCGGTATCTAAGTTGGCGTTTGAATGAAGATTCGGCTTACCTATTACAGTAAGCCGAATTGAAGAAGTTAAGCGCAGTCGATGATGATTGGCTATTAAGCGTGATCTTGACCTGACACCTTGGCAAGCGCTTTTGGGTATCCACGTTCTTGCGTCAAATCTATCGCTCTGTTTTCAATATCATTTAGATTAAGTGACATTGTCACTGAGTGCGTATCTTCAATAGATGCCGCCTCTGATACATCAAACCATTGCTCAGCGACCTTTTGTGCCGCTTCTAATGTTGAAGAAGCTTTCACGACTTCAAGTCGAGCATAGCGTTCCCCACAGAATGAAACGTCTGAAGCTCTTAAGCTTGGATCGGTTCCCGGAATCTGTTGCGCACCAAACAAAGGTTTACCACCGACCAATGCAGAGCTAAAACTTGGGATGAACTGAGACATATGCGTTATTGCCGCGCGAGTTCTTAATTCAAGCTGCTCTTCACTCCAACCCGATACGATTTTCTTAAGCAGCTTCGAAGGCAACTGTGGCTGTGACGAGTCTGTTGATGAAGCAACAAGCCCTCCCTCAAACAGAGTAATCCCTTCTGTCATGCCGTGAAGTTGGAACACACCATCAGCATACGGCGTTAATTGCGCCATGCCTTGCGGTGTGCCTCTCGGACCATGGAAAATAACCTCTGGCCACTCTTCCTTACATTCTTGTGAAAATGGCCACTCTGTAACGTATGCAGCTTTAAATTCAACAAGTCTTTGCTGCTTAGAGCCAACAAAGTCGTCCACGATACCCGTTTCAAACCCACTCGCATTAATCAAGTAATCGGTCGTTAGTTGGCAGCTTTGGTTTTCGGCATCGGTATAAGTCAAAGACCAACCTTGACCTGTCGACTCAACAGATTGTAATCGGCTGTTGGTCAACACAGTACAGTTAGCTTGTTGCCCCAAAGAGAGTTGCGCGGTCGCAGAAAGCCGGAATACGCTCCAGCCATACTCTTGGACCATCGCAACAGGATACTTAAGAGTCTCTAAATCCGTATGTTTAGCGAAAGGAATACACCAATCATCAAGCGATATTGGTTTCAGAGGCTGTGTTTTCGCAGAAAGTGTTAATAAATCTTCTTTGCTGTACAGCTTATAATACTCTTCCGGATCACCGAGCACTTGGTTGCTTTTATCTTGTTTAACAAGATCGGCATAAGCGCTTTTGATTATCTTGAGACGAGGAAGCAGATCTAACGGCTCTCCACCATCACTGTGCGGAACGGCGATGATTGTCGGACGAATATTGATCGTATGAGGGAATAAGCGGACGGTATCAATTGACTGTGTGAGCAATTGAAGACACTGCTCTACAGAAATATCTCGATACAAATTGCCGCCAGCGTGCAGGTGGCAAATTGGTGGACCATTAACCAAACTCGGCCCTTTTTCTAAGATAGTGACCTTAAAACCCAACTCACTAAAGTGAATCGCGCTCGTTGTTCCGGCAATACCACCACCAACAATGGCAATAGAAGGTTGATTTGTATCCGTTTTGTTGTGGTTCATCGTGTTCTGTAGAATAAGATTAACTGCCGCTATTCTACTTTTGTTCTGCGATGAATTAAAACACATTTTTATCAAGGTCTTAGATAGGCGGGATTTAATATCTATGTAAAAAATATAAATAATCTCTTGACTCAATAACTCCAGATAGAGTTTTAAAGGTTATTCTAACAGTCAAATTTGTCCTAAGTGACGCCACATAAAGGCTGCCTCAGTACTCTTAAAACATAGAGGTTAACTTATCCCTAAAGTTATCCACCGTTTTTGTGGATAACTGTTGATAACGCTCTTGCTAAGTTGCGCAAACCCTTTGTTTACAGGGACTAACCGCTGTTCATTAAATCGGCATTATTGGGCAATTAGTTTTAAAAAATGCTAAAAAGAGTGGAATATAAGGTGCGATATTTTTTACTTATGCTACCGGTTGGTCAAATAAAAAACGGTCTAAAGCGACGTATTATAAATAGTGCATGACTAAGTATAAATAATCTCACTTTTAGACCGTTTTAAGCGCTTGGCTAGATCTCGCTAGCGACTAGCCAAAATCCTTGTTTACTGGTGCCAACAAACGTTTGATTAAGCTATTCACTACCGCGGCCAATGTGATGAACGTTAGCACCGGTAGCGCTATCCACAGCATCGGGTGAAGTGAAGGTTGTAACTCGAAGCCATAGTTCATAACGCCTGCTACACTGAGCTCAGAACCGAGCGCTGCAATTGAGCCTGCGACCAACGCCATTAACCCGTACTCACACCAAATAGTATTGAGAATTCGCTTCTTGCTCGCGCCTAATGTTCGATACAAGCGTATCTCTTGTTGTCTTTGAGATAAGCTCAATCGCAATAGAGTGAAGATAAGCAACAACCCCGCCACCACACCTAACGCCGCAAGTACGGTAATCGACCAAACAATCTGTTTAAGCAACTCTTGGATCTTGCTACCCATCTTACGAATATCCATCAAACTCACGGTTGGGTGATTTCGAGAGAGTTCATTGAGCATCTGATTATGTTGTTCTTCTAATCTGAAGCTCACTAACCAAGTAGAAGGAATTGAACTCAAGACATCTGGAGTGAAAATAAAGTAGAAGTTCGGCTTCATTTCTCGCCACTCGACTTTACGGATGCTATTCACCTTAGCAGAAACATTCTGGCTGTTGATTGTGAACGAAAGTTCATCGCCAATCTTTAGATCCAGTTGCTCCGCGACATCCGATTCCACAGATACGCCCTGCTCTTGTGTCCAGCTGCCTTCTAACACTTCATTGTACTCAGGTAAACTATCTCCCCAAGTGAAGTTGATCTCACGGCTTAATGCGTCTGTTTCTCCAGAGGTATCACTGTATTCCGATGCTTCAACACCGTTTATCGTCGTCAGTCTTCCTCGGATAATTGGAAACGCTTGAGTACGCTCTACTTCGTTTGCATCAATCGTCTCGAGATAACTGTCTTTTTCATAGCTTGCAATGTTAAGTGCAAACGCATTTGGTGCGTTCTCTGGCAAGGTTTGCTGCCAATCTGACAGTAAATCACTTCTTACCAACCAGATAATAGACAGCAACATCAGTGAAAGCGCTAAAGAGCCAAATTGAATCCCAGTTGCTAGAGGTGTGCGATTAATTCGGCTCAATGCTAAACGCATAGAAGTCGATGTCGGCAACTTACCAACCAAACGCAGAACAAGCGTACTGACGACCGCAAGCAATAAGAACAGGCAAGCGATACCCGCTAGAACTATCCATACCAATAGATTGTCGCCATACATCAACATCATTGGAATAATAGGTACTAGTAACAAGAGGTATTTATTGTAACTTTCATTGGACTGGTGACTTGATTGAATAACGCTAATTGCCGAGGTGTTGACCAAGCCAATTAACGGGATACCAAGAGCAGGAACACCAATTAAGATGCTTGATAAAATCGCCAAGATTGCAGGTTCAATACCATAGCTAGGAAGTGGCGTTGGTAATAAGTCGCCCAAAGGTATACGAAGCAAAAACTCCAAGCCGATACCGATGGTTATTCCCAGTACTGCACCGATAACCACTAATAGAGATACCTGTACAGACAACCATTTAACGATCCACTGCTTGCTTGCACCCAAACTCTTAAGCATCGCGATGGTTTTACGGCGACTCGCAACATAATGTTGGCAAGTGAGTACCAAAGTGGTCGCGGCCATGATCACAACAATAGCAACGGTTAACGAAAGATATTGAGTCGTGCTTTCGAACATGTCGTTAGTACGGCTCGCAGAATCTTGAGTACGCCAGCGATCGCTTGGTGTTAATTCTACGCTGTCTTGCGCGGCTTGCAGTTTTGTATCATCACCGTTTAGAAACAGCCTAAAACTAACACGACTGCCCGGTTGAATCGCTCCCGTGGCATCGATATCACTTGTATGAATCAGAACGGCTGGCATCTGTTGGAACGGGTTAAAACTTAAGCCTGGTTCTTGAGTGATTCGTCCAGTTATCGCTAAATCGGCATCGCCAATAGTGACAATGTCACCAATTTCAACCTCTAACTGTGCAAATATACGCTCGTCTAACCAAAGTTCACCCGGCTCAACATGGTTACTTGATGCTTTATCTGCGCCCTCTAAGATCATTTCACCGCGTAACGGGTAATTACTTTCAACCGCTTTCACCGTCACTAACTGCATCGAGTTGTCACTGAATGCCATGGTTGAAAAACGAGTCAACTGAGAGCTTTCTATTTGTTCAACTTGAGTGAGGTCTAACAAGGGTTGCGGAACTGGGTTTGCTGAGATAAACACGCTATCGGCAGTTAGTGCATCTTTGCCCTGCTTAACGATTACCTGCTCCATACGTTCGGCCAACGCCGACAATGCAAACACACAAGCAATAATAAGCGTTAAAGCGATTGAAACTGGCCACAACTGACCGTGTCGAATCTCTTCGATACTCCATGAAAACAGGCGTTTATTCAGTCCGTTTGATGAATTCAATTTAGACTTCCTCTATCTGACCGACATGCATCTTGAGTGTTCTTTGGCAACGTTGTGCAAGCTTAGGATCGTGTGTCACCAAAACTAACGTTGTGCCGTGGGATGAGTTCAATTCAAACAACAACTCAACAATTTTGGCTGCCGTTTGTTGGTCTAGATTACCTGTGGGTTCATCGGCAAAAAGGATTTTTGGCTTAATCATAAATGCGCGCGCCAACGCTACCCTTTGTTGCTCACCACCCGATAGCTGAGACGGCAAGTGATCAAGCCTGTCTTTCAAGCCTACTGATTCAAGCAGAGCCGTCGCGCGTTCGATGTCTTCGTCTTCTCCCTTCAACAAACAAGGCAACGTGACATTTTGTAGCGCAGAAAGGCTTGGAATTAATAAGAAGCTTTGAAATACAAACCCTACCGATTCACTGCGAATCTTAGCCCTTGCCTCATCATCAAGTTGTGAAAGTGGCTGTCCTAATAAACTGATTTCGCCTTTCGTTGGTACATCAAGACCAGCAAGCAGCGTCATTAGGGTCGACTTACCCGCGCCAGACGTGCCGACAATCGCGACAGTTTCGCCTTCACGAATATCGATATCGACGTGCTCTAGGATTGTTAAATGTTCTTGATTAGTAGACACTGTCTTCGAAACAGCTTCTGCTTTAATGATGGATGTATGCATGACTCGACTAATTTCCTTTTTATTCTTTATTTTATTTTCAACCGCTTCTTTGGCTCAAGATACCGAGTTAGATTCTAAGTTACTGGTCCTTGGTGATAGCTTGAGTGCTGGTTACAACATGGACATCAAACAGAGTTGGCCAAGCCTGTTACCAGACGCGTTAGCAAAGCATGACAAAACGGTAACCGTGGTTAACGGAAGTATTTCTGGTGATACAACGGGCAATGGTTTAGCTCGCTTACCACAATTGCTTGAAGAACATGCTCCAGACACCGTTCTTATTGAACTTGGTGCGAATGATGGACTTCGTGGGTTCCCACCTAAGCTGATGTCTGCGAATCTTGATCAAATCATTGAGCAGATAAAAGCTGCGGGCGCCAAACCTATAATGATGCAGATTAAAATCCCACCGAATTACGGAAAGCGTTATAACCAACAGTTTGAATACGTTTTTGCAGCGCTTGCTGATCAACAAAACGTACCACTTTTGCCGTTTTTCCTAGAGCATATCATCCTCAAACCTGAGTGGATGATGAACGATGGACTGCATCCAAAACCAGAAGCTCAACCTTGGATTGCTGAATTTGTCGCCGAAGAATTATATCAGTATCTTTAAGTTTTAATGGTCTAGCTCAATAAATTTTACACAGCTTTACGTTAGCCTGAGTGCATATCATCGTTAACTGTAAGGTTATTTATGCTTGTCGAACCTGTTATCAAGGGTGTGGTAGCCAAAAGTGCTCACCCTCTTGGCTGTCAAGAAGCCGTAAAGCAACAAATCAAGTTTGTTAAGAGTGCGCCGCAAATCAAAGATGGCCCTAAACGAGTACTGATTATCGGCGCTTCCTCAGGCTTTGGCCTTGCCGCTCGTATTGCCCTTACTTTTGGCGGCGCAAAAGCTGACACTATCGGCGTCTCATTCGAGCGCGGTCCAAACGAAAAATCCCTAGGTAGTGCTGGTTGGTACAACAACATCTACTTCAAAAAAGAAGCCGAACGAGAGCAACGCACTGCTATTAACATCGTTGGCGACGCATTTTCGCAAGAAACACGTTCACAAGTTGTCGAAGCCATTGAAACCTATTTCGAAGGTGAAGTGGATCTAATTATCTATAGCTTAGCTGCAGGCGTTCGTCCTAAACCAGATTCCGATGAGTTTTGGCGCTCTGCCATCAAACCTATTGGTGAAAGCGTAACTGGCGCAACCATTTCTCTGGAACACGACAACTGGGTCACCAACACGCTTGAAGCCGCGACGGAAGAAGAAGCCGAAAGCACACTCAAAGTGATGGGAGGCGAAGATTGGGAACAATGGATAGATGAACTCATCAACGCTGAATCTATTGCTCCGGGTTGCAAAACCATTGCTTTTTCTTACGTTGGTCCAGAAGTCACGCACCCTATCTACTTAGACGGTACTTTGGGCCGCGCTAAAATAGACCTTCATCAAACCAGCCACGCACTTAACCTTGAACTAGCAAACTTTGGCGGTAATGCTTACGCGACCGTGTGTAAAGCATTAGTGACCAAAGCGAGTGTGTTCATTCCGGGACTCAGCCCTTACCTGCTTGCTTTGTATAAAGTGATGAAAGAGAAAGAGACCCACGAAGGTTGTATCCAGCAAATGCAGCGTCTGTTTAGCAGTAAACTCTATGGTCAATCAAAAGTACCACTTGATGGTGAGCGATTGATCCGTATGGATGATTGGGAATTAGACCCAGAAACCCAAACGCACGTAACTGAATTACTAGAAAAGATGGATGAAAACAACTTCCAAACTTTAGGTGATTACCAAGGGTTTAAAGAGGAATTTCTGCAATTAAATGGGTTTGATCAACCATCGGTAGACTATAGGCAGAAACTTAACACAGAAGATTTTATAAAGTTAAAGCCTTAATCTGAAATTATCTCATTACTGAGACCCGGATTCACATTTGAAAACCTCTGAAAAATTGCGGAGGTTTTTTTGTGCAACATTTCTTATACTTAATTAACGCAAGATTCACAGTTTATTCGATTCATCATAATTAACACAGGATGTGTTGATGCATTTAGCATAATTGACTCGGAGTCATATGAAGAAAATAAAAACGATAGACTTAGATATTCCAGACGATATGGAGTCCGGTTGGCAGAACATTGTTGACCTCTTAGCTCAAATCACTCAAGTGCCTGCCGCGCTCATCATGCGTGTTCACGCCAATTACATTGAAGTATTCTCTACTAGTCGCAGTAAAAACAATCCATACAACAAAGGTGATTCGGAAACCTTAGGCAATGGGCTTTACTGTGAAACGGTGATGGAGTCTCAACAACAACTTGTTGTGCCCAATGCTCTCGCTGACCCTGCCTGGGAAAACAACCCAGACATAAAGCTCGGTTTAGTCTCTTATTGTGGAATTCCGCTGCTTTGGCCGAATGGTGAATTATTTGGCACTATCTGCATTTTAGACTCGAAAGAAAACCACTACACTCCCACCTATATCAAGCTTTTACAGAGCTTTCGCACCTCGATAGAGTCTCAGCTTAAAACCCTGTTTCAGCATGCTAAGCTCACTCAAATGAATAGAGACTTAAAAAATCGTGTTTACACTCGGACTAAAGATCTTGCGAGTCTTAATTATTCATTAAATCAAGAGATTGATAAGCGAAAAGCTGCAGAGCAAAAGATTAACTTCCAAAAGAATCACGATCTAGGTACGGGCTTTTTAAACCGAAACGCATTTGAATCTCGCTTAAACCACAAGCTACTGTCACAGCGAAGGCTGACGGACAGCTCATTTGCAGTCGTTCATATTGGTTTTACCAACGGCAGACGCATTCAGGCTCGATACGGCTATAACGCGTTAGACCAAGTGCTTGTTGAATACCGAAAACGTATCGACAGTATTTCTGATATCGATGTATTAACTGCACGCCCTACTTCGGTCGATCTCGTGCTGGCGTTTAGCGTTAAAGATTTGCACCATCGCCTTGAAGAACTTTGCCAGACGCTCGTTAAAGTTGGCCATTCAGAATTCGACATCGAAAGTGACAAAGTGCATTTACACGCCTTTATTGGGATTGCAATTACCAACGACGAAGATGACGCGGAAAGCATTCTGCAGAAATCTTCTGAAGCGATGTTAGCGTGTAAAGATTCAGGACAAAAGTTCGCTTACTATTCTCAATCCCATACCGAAGAACAAACCCACATCAATAAGATTGAAGGCTATTTACTTCAAGCCGTTCGTAATGATGACCTTATGCTCTACTTTCAACCCAAAGTTTGCCCGTTGACGCATCGCTGGGTCGGTGCAGAAGCGTTGCTTCGTTGGCGACATCCTGTCTTGGGCGACATCTCTAACGAAACCCTGATTCACATGGCTGAGCAAAACGGTTTGATTTTCGAAGTTGGTAGCTTTGTTCTACGCAATGCGATTGAAAAAGCAAAAGAGTGGTCCGAATACGTCGACGATTTTAAAATGGCCGTCAATGTGTCTGCGATTCAACTCAAGAACGTGCACTTTGCGGAACAAGTGGTTCACCTACTCGAGACCTATCATCTAGACCCTCGCTTCTTAGAACTTGAAGTCACGGAGAGCGGCCTGATTGCTGATGAAGTGGTTGCCAAGAATACCTTGGAATCTTTGCACGACATTGGCGTTACATTGTCACTAGATGACTTTGGTACGGGCTACGCCTCTTTCAGTTACCTGAAGAAATTCCCATTCGATACTATTAAGATTGATAAGAGCTTCATCGACCAAATGCTTAACTCACACGAAGACTCGGAAATTGTTCGTTCTATTGTTCAAATTGCCAAAAAGCTCGACCTAAAAGTGACGATTGAAGGCATAGAATCGGAGGTTCAGGAGCAATTTATTATCAATGAAGGCTGTGATGTGGGCCAAGGTTACCTTTATGGAAGGCCAATGCCGAGCCAAGAATTCGAACACAGCTTAATCAATCAAAACTATTTGGGGACAACTCGTTACGCTTAAAGCGAAAAAGAGCAGTTAGTTTTGGATTTAGGCCTACTTTCTCTTTACTCTAAAGGTGGTGATTTTTATAATCGCCGCCTTTCTGTTTTTATCTTTCCCCTTATATAGGCATTCCTCGTTATGGATCAGTTGACTGCAAAGCTTAAAAAGCTCGAAAAACAAAACTACCGTGCATATCAACAAATTAAAGGTCAATACGACTTTGCTGATTTTGAATTACACATCGACCACATCCAAGGTGACCCATACGCGTCAGCTTCTCGTTTTCGTGCAACGCGCGCGTGGTCTTTGACCGGGTTAGATTGGCTGAAAGAAAAATCTTACGAATACCAAGTAGCCGCTCGTGATTTCATTGCACGTAGCTTCTCTGAGTTCGCGAAACAAGAATCGACCGTTTCTATCGCCCTGACGGGTCAAACCGTATTAGACAACACAGCGGTTGTATTCACAGACCACGGCATCGAAATTCGTTTCCGTATTAATCTACCAGCTGATGGTCGTAGCATTCTTGCTAAGAAAGCGAACAACATCATCACTTTCTACTTACCGAAGTTTATTCGTCGCGCGACGCTTGAGCGTGAGTTAAACATCGATGCAATGATCAAACATTGTGAAACGATTGAAGACCAAGAAGCGCTGCGTGCTCAATTGGATGAAAACAACCTAGCGGCATTCGTTGCAAACGGCAGTGTGTTACCTCGTATCGCAGGTAACTGCGACCTTCCAATGAAAGACGCGGTACCTTTCGCGGCTCCAGAATCGTTGAGTGTTACTTTAAATACTCCAAACCAAGGTGACGTGACTGGTCTAGGTATTCCAAAAGGCATCACGCTGATCGTTGGTGGTGGCTTCCATGGTAAATCGACACTGTTGAACGCCGTTGAACGTTCTATCTACAACCATATTCCTGGTGATGGTCGTGAAGGCATCGTAACTGCGATTGATACGATGAAGATCCGCGCTGAAGATGGTCGATGTGTGCACAGCTTGAACCTGTCAAACTACATCAATCATTTACCTATGCAGAAAGACACGTCTGACTTCAGCACACAAGATGCTTCTGGTTCTACGTCTCAAGCGGCTTGGTTACAAGAATCGATTGAAGCCGGCGTTCAAACTCTACTTATTGATGAAGATACGTCAGCGACTAACTTCATGATTCGTGACGAACGTATGCAAGCACTCGTGTCAAAAGGCGATGAGCCAATCACACCACTTGTCGACCGCATTGGTCAGCTTCGTGAAGAGATGGATATCTCTACCATTGTTGTAATGGGCGGTTCTGGTGATTACCTAGATGTCGCGAACACTGTGATTCAAATGCACGACTACCAAGCGGTAGATGTGACTGAAAAAGCAAAAGACGTGATTGCTCAGCACCCTACTCAGCGTACTAACGAATGTGAAACTGCTTTAGAAACGTTTGTACCACGTTCATTGAACCGTGCTTCACTCATGAACATTCTGACTGACGGTAAGTTCCGTGTTAACGCGAAGGGTAAAGAGTCACTGCGTTTTGGTAAAGAGTTCGCAGACCTTTCTGCACTTGAGCAATTAGAATCGCCGTCTGAAGTGAACGCGATCGGTTGGGCTTGGTTCCAATTCGCACAAACTCCAGGTTGGTCAAACAACCCTGCTAAAGAGTTTAACGCCATTTTAGAAAACGAATGGCACGCTAACATGCCTAACTACGGTGACCTAGCGAAACCAAGAACATTAGATGTGATGGCTGCTCTGAACCGTATGCGTAAATCTCAGTTCAAGCCTTCGAACTGATTTCGTTAAATATCGGATTTATTGTGCTTCTTCGCTTTTGAAGTTCTAAGCTTTTAGTTTATTAGTTTATTAGTTTATTAGTTTATTAGTTTACTAAAGCTTCTAAGCCACTAAATAGGCAAATGAACCTTCTACGGCTCTCATTCTGAGGGCCGTAAATTTATCTAACCTCTTTTGACCTAACATCTAGTGTCGTCAAAACTCTTGAACTTTAGAAATTCATAAAACCAATCATTACATCAATCACTTATCATCTCGTGTAATAAGAAAACTATAGTCGCTGTATACAGCCATCTAATGCTATCGATCCCTCAAAACATGACACAGCTTTTACAAAACCCTAGTGATATTCAGATAAAGTCCCGATTCGACAAGTGTAACCAAATGTAACAAACCCTTGAGGCTTCAATGAATCATAAACGCGTTAAGATGCGTGACCATAAAATCGAAGTGAACCTATTCAAAAACCGCGTAATCGTCGCGTTTTGTGGGATCTTGATGTTCACTCTTGTCTTAGTCGGCAATCTATACCGACTTCAAGTTGAAAATTTTAAAAGCTATCAAACTCGTGCCGATGGCAACAGAATCAAAGTACTACCTATCGCCCCTACTCGTGGGCTTATTTACGACCGTAACGGCGTGTTGCTTGCGGAAAACAAGCTTGTCTTTGATCTGACGATGATTCCCGAGCAAACCGATGATGTCGATGCAATGCTCACCAAGCTAGACAAATATGTCCCCCGTGATGCAGAGCAGATCGCTCGTTTCAAAAAACGCTATCACAACACCCGCCGTTTTAAATCTGTGACTATTCTAGAGAACTTGACGGAAGAAGAGATTGCTAAGTTCTCCGTGCACCAGTACCAATTCCCCGGCTTATCTATCGATACCAGCTTAAAGCGTTTTTACCCGAATGGTGAGGTGCTTACCCATGTTCTTGGTTACGTGGCGCACATCAATGATAGCGATCTCAGAAAGCTTGAAGAACAAGGGATAGAAGCGAATTATCAAGCGACAACAATCATAGGTAAGCTCGGCGTTGAACGTTATTACGAAGATATCCTGCACGGCACCAAAGGTTATCAAGAAGTCGAAGTAAACAGCCGTGGCCGAATAGTCCGAACCATTGAGTACGTACCGCCAGTAGCCGGCAAAGATATCGTGTTAAATATTGACCTAGAGCTGCAAAAATACGTTTTTGAGCAACTTGATCACAGAACCGGAAGCGCGGTTATTCTCGACCCAAAAGACAACAGCGTGTTGGCAATGGCGTCCAGCCCGAGTTACGACCCTAACCTATTTGTAGACGGCATTTCGAGTAAGAACTACCAACGTTTATTGAATGATCCGGCTCACCCGTTGGTTAACCGCACCACTCTAGGCGTTTATCCTCCTGCCTCAACCGTTAAACCATTTATGGCTGTGGCAGGACTGCAAGAACATGTTATCTCTGAAGATACCATTCGTAACGACCACGGCGTTTGGAGAATTCCTGGCTCTAAACGAAACTCTAAATCTTGGCGTGACTGGAAACGTTGGGGTCACGGACCTGTAGACGTAACTCAAGCCATTGAAGAGTCGGTGGATTCATTCTTCTATCAAACCGCTTTTGATTTGGGTATTGACCGAATTTCAAGTTGGATGAACCGATTTGGATTTGGTGAACCGACAGGCATTGATATCTATGAAGAAAGTACCGCCAACATGCCGACTCGAGAATGGAAAATGATGCGTTATCGTACCCCTTGGTATCAAGGTGACACAGTTCCGATTGGTATTGGCCAAGGTTATTGGACATCCACTCCAATGCAACTTGCTAAAGCAACGTCAGTATTGGTTAATCATGGTAAGGTGATGCCACCCCACATCTTAAGAGCCACCTTAGATCACGGTGAAGATTTCAATACGCAACAACTTGTCGAACCGGAGCCAATGCCTTCAATCACCGAAGTACCGGATAGAATTTGGGATGTGCCAATCAACGCGATGCGACTCGTAAACCACGGTAGTCGAGGCAGCGGCAGACGTGCATTTAAGGGAACTGAATACACGAGCGGCGGTAAATCAGGAACTGCACAAGTGTTTGATCTTGCGAAAGATCAGGTCTACAACTCGAAGAAACTCGCTAGGCATTTACTTGACCACGCGCTTTACACGGCTTTCGCACCGTATGAGCACCCTGAATATGTCGCAACGGTGGTTATTGAACACGGTAACGGTGGTTCAAAAGTCGGTGCGCCTTATATTCGTAAAGTACTCGACTATGCCTTTGAGCATAAAAGTGGCGAGAGCAAAGATCATTCCTAGCACCAACAACTCAAGTCGCTACAACGCATAACGTAATGACGACAAAGCCCCACTTGTGTCACTCACAATGTGGGGCTTTCTGTTTTATGGTTCTACTCAACTAGGCAGCTAAAAATGCCGGTCGATTATGAGCTTCTTAATACATGCCATGCTTCACAGAGCGTCTGGAATTTTGCGGTGTTGCCATCGTCTCTGTCTGGATGCCATCTCAATGCAAGTTGTCGCCAACGTTTTCTAATTTCATGGTGTGTCGCGTCTAAAGGTAGCTCAAACAGGTTTAACGCTCGGCTTCGATCCATATCGAGCTCATCACCACCCACAAACTTTCTGTACCGAGTCCAAAATTCGTTCAACAGCCTTTTGACTTCGCCTTGATCCGCTTCATAGTTAACCCAATTAATGTAGTACTCTCGAAGTGGGTCTTGATGATCGATACTGTGACTGCTTCCGTGATAACGACCATTCATCAATTCGATGTCCATCGCTTGGACTTGGAGCCAACCATCAGGGTGTAAGGTTTCTTGAAGCTGATAAAGCGCATTCATGATAAGGAAGTTCTTCTTAAACAACTCTTTCTCAGGCGCTGCATCTAACACTGGCACGAACCCAAGGTCGTTCAAATGAGCCGCCAATGTATGTACTTTCCATCCGCTTGGCTTTTGCTTAAGCACTTCCATTATCGGCCAAAGCAACGGGTTTTCCATATGGCAATGAAAGTTTGCTCTCACATCTTGATGATTCGACATAGTTGACTCAGTTAGCTTTTCTGAATTAATGGATTTTCACAACAGTGGCTCTATAAGTAACCTGTTTCTCATCCGTTGCGTATCTTCTTTAATTGAAAGCGATTTTCTACGATTTGTCGAGCTTAAGGACAAACAACTTTCTATCGTTTGGCTTAAAGACACCTTCCATCGTCAAAAACTGAGTACCTTTAGTTGAACACAATCGTTAGCAATAAAGCCGTTCTTCTTTGGTGTGGATACAAAAAAGGTCAGCAACTTAGCTGACCTTTCACATCTATCCTAGTTTTAGGGACGGAGCATTTAACTAATTAGATAACGCCAAGCTCTCTTAGACGTTCCATTAGGTATTCATTTGCTGTGTACTTTTCAGACAGCACGACTTCTGGTTTCGGGTGAAGGAATAGAGGCAAAGAGATACGAGACTTCTCTTGGCGTTCACCTGATGGGTTGATTACACGGTGAGTCGTCGATGGGAAGTAACCACCTGATGCTTCTTGAAGCATGTCACCGATGTTGATGATCATGTTACCGAAGTCACATGGAACATCTAACCACTCGTCATTTTGAGCTTTAACTTGAAGGCCCGGCTCGTTTGCAGCAGGAAGTACCGTCAGTAAGTTGATGTCTTCGTGTGCCGCAGCGCGGATTGCACCTGGCTCTTCATCACCTTGCATTGGTGGGTAGTGAAGAACACGAAGCAGAGTCTGTTCACTGCCGTTGATCATTTCTGATAACGCAATAGAGAATTTCTCTTGTACTTCTTTAGGAGCATGAGCTTCAACCCAGCCTAGCAGCTCTTGAGCAAAAGCATTCGCACGTTGGTAGTAATCTAGAATCTGTTCTTTCAGCTGCTCAGGGATTTGGCCCCAAGGGTATACGTGAAAGTACTCTTTGATGTCTTTTACAGTGTGGCCCTTAGCAACTTCAGACACTGAAGGTGGAAAATATCCATCTTGTGTTTCAACATTAAAGTGGAAGTTCTCTTTCTCTTCAGAGATGAAGAATTGGTACCAGTTTTCGTAAATTGACTCAACAAGCTCTTTCGGGATTGGGTGGTTCTTAAGAACACCAAAACCAGTTTCACGTAGAGAGCGAACAAATTGTTCTGCTGCGTCGTCAGCAAGGTAATCGACAGTTTCCAGTTTCATGACTTTCTTTCTTGTTATGTAGTAATAGAGCGATTTTAAGGATCGCTTTGTTGTAAATCAAACTTTTGTGAAACTCTAGCAACCGTTTGTCTAGATACTGGGCGATAACGCTACTTTTCAACAAATCTGGTGATTAAAGCTCAATTGAACACTGTTCATTATTGTGTAACACTAATAAAAACTTCGACGAGAGATCTTGATATGACAATCACGCCACTTGCTCAAAATCGACCATTACTATCATTGACGACGCTGTATCTGATTGTGTTTCTATTTTCAGCGTTTGCTCCCTCTTCAAGAGCGGTATGGATTGCCGAAATTGTTCCAGCGCTTGCGATATTGGTGGGAATCTGGTGGTTATCAACCAAGCTCACCTTCACTAAGACAGCCTACGTTTTGATGTTTATCTGGCTGATTTTGCATTCGATAGGCGCAAAATATACCTTCGCGGAAGTGCCATTTGATTGGTTCAATAGCATGATAGGTTCAGAACGGAATAACTTTGACCGTGTCGCGCATTTCTCTATTGGCCTTTATGCTTACCCACTCGCTGAGTACTTGATTCGTAAAAAACTGGCTCAACCGGTGCTGGCATGTTTCTTTGCGCTATTTGCGATCATGAGTGTGGCTGCAGGTTATGAAATTATCGAGTGGTGGTACGCGGAGATTGCAGGTGGTGATGAAGGTATCGCGTTCCTTGGTTCACAAGGCGATATTTGGGATGCTCAGAAAGACATGCTGTGTGACACCACGGGCGCAATTGTCTCGCTATTTCTTCTTAAGCTTCAAGGGCGTGTCAGAGCTTACTGAGCTCAATTCTTTACACTTAGTATCAAAAGCAACATTCAAATGCCACACACAAACTGTGCTGTGGCATTTTTAGTTTCAGCATTGTTTGCTCGTTTTAATATGACTGGTCGTTTCATCGTGACAGGTTATTTCATCGTTACCTTGCCACCAACAAACTTGTATGCTGGCGTACCTCGAACCAAAGTGTCTCGCGCAAATTCAATCCCGCATTCAGGGCATACACATGGCTTTGTCGTGAAATCTTCAACGATACGCTCCTTAAAACATTTCACGAGTGCACCTTTGCCACCTTTCCGATACTTAAAAAGCTGCGTTTTACATTTGGCACAGAAAATCTGAACCGTCTTGGTCGGTTGTTTCTTGTTTGGTTTAGCCATAGAAGTTAATGATTGAACTCTTTATTTCTTTAGTTTAGGGGCGACAAGAACCAAGCTTATCCCTAGAAGTATAACGGTTGATGAGACTATAAATTGCATAGTGACAGGTTCAGATAACAGTAATACGCCACCAAGTGTCGCGATAACTGGAACAGAAAGCTGTGCAATAGACGCCACCACTGTATTCAGTTTTTTCACTACGTAATACCACAAACTATAACCCACACCGGAAGCCACAGAGCCCGATATAACCGCGTAAATCAAACCTTGTTCAGTGATAGACACTTGCGTTAACGCATTAGGAATCAAAACTAACAAGCTTAATACCAAAAGGATAACTAGCGAACTGAATCCAAAGTTAGCGGTGGTCGATTGCAGTGCGTTTGACGATGTCTTTCCTGCCAATGTGTAAATGCCCCACCCGACTCCGGCCAGAGACATCAAGATAATAGAAACTAAGTCGGGTGCTTGAGTCGATTCCGTTGGCATTAACAAATAAACAAGCCCTGCCACCGATAACATACACCCGCCCCACTCGATTATTGGCATTCTGTTGCCAGAAAACAAGTGTGCGGCAATCATCGTAAATTGCACTGCGACAAACAACACCAGCGCACCAAGACCTGCGCCAAGCTCTAAGTAAGCAAACGAGAAACCAAACATATACACGAGCAGTGACAGTACTGATGTGAATTGAAACTGTGATTTAAGTTTTGCATATGCCGATGTGTTGTTTGTTAACTCACGTTTAGCTTTAGATTGGGAAGACAAAGTTAATAAAATCAGAAGAGTAAGCGCACCAGATAAGATGCGCACGATCGAAAAGCTCAAAGGATCAATCGTTTGATCCATTAAGGCCCAGCGACACAAAACTGAATTAGCAGCAAATGCCACCAGCGTAATAAATGTAACCATCAGAGTTTGCATCGTTTTTTCCTAATTGAGTTGTTTGGTCCTAATTGAGTCTTCTTGGATTTCAATCAACGTCAGGCTTCACCCAGACTTGGCTAAAGTCGAACCAACCTAATGCATTACATTTCGCGTTTTGCAGCGTACCACATTGATCTTTATTAACGCCTAGCCAGCAATGAAACATTGGAATTAATTGATTGCTTTGGACCAGTTGTTTACCTAATTGTCGTGCTGGAAATTGCTCGAATTCCCCCGAACGCCAACGGTCAATCATGTGACACCATTGGTCGAAGTCCTCTGCCGGACTAGATTCATCAAGAAAACTGTAGTCCATTAACCAGCCAGCCAAGGCGTCGTCCCTGTTATTGGCGATACCCATAGGGTTAATCCAAACATCAACATCATCGGCGTGCGGAGGATCGGTTTCGTAACCATAAAGATCAACATCAACGTTGTATTGCTTCAGCACCGTGACAATCGCCTTGGCAAGCGTTGGAAACATTGGATGTTGGCATTGATACGCCAATCTTATGGTTGGTTTGGTATTTGCTGGTGGACAAACTGGCACCTTCAATTTTATGTCATACCAACCGGGTTTTATCCCATATGCGTGCAGCACGCCCAAATCGATAACGGTCTCTTTTGGAATATGAACAAACAGATCCGCCGCATTCAATGCGTTAGATAAAAACTGTGCCCATGCAGGATCTTGTGCAATACCTTTCTTTCTATTGAGCAGTAAATACGTGCAGCCAGGGTCGAGTTCTACTTCATCGCTATCGCCACGGTCGGCCATAACAGGCTTAGATAGGCTTGGGTAAACCATTGAAGAATAAGCCTCATCCACCACCCAAACTTCAACGCGATCAATTAACGGTCTGAAACCAAAGTACCCATTGAAAGCGGTTAACACGAGTTGTTTCTCGTCGTTCTTTTCAATGCGATAAGGTCCAGTTCCAATCGGTCGAATATCGTAGTCTTCACCACGTAAAGTGATCGGTAACGTGACTTTAGCGACCGATTCCGTTAGAGCGAGCGGAAAATACTTGTCTGGACGTGTGAGAAAGACATCTACGACACAATTTGCAGGTGAAGAGACATCTTTGATATGCGAAAACATGTTGAGAGGTTCGAGTGCAAGCAGTGTATCCACAACATGATTGGTTAACAAAGGTTCCCCGTTATGGAAACGAACACCAGGTCTCAAAAAGAATCGCCATTGATGATCGCTGATTTTTTGCCATGAATGAGCGAGATCGGGTTGAAGTTGGTCATTCTCATCTAGACGAGTCAACCCACTGAATACCTGACAAGCGATATGTTGCTCTGAACGACGCATCGATTTGGTTGGGTTAAGCATTGAAAGCGGTCGGTAATAAGGCAAACGAATAACTTGTTCGCCTTCTTGATACTGTACGCCCAAGTAGTTTTGAATAACTTGGGTGAGTTTGGCAGCATTGTGATCAAGCACTGACAGCGCCTGTCCAATTTTCCCTTCCTGTAAGTAGCGTCTTGCTAGGTTCTCACTGACATCACAGCGATTCTGCTTAAAGATAAGTTGAGATAACTTACCGCGCCCCGCTGCAGGTAACCATTCTACCCACCCTTCTTCTTCAAGCTTGTTGAGTACCATTCGGGCATTACGACGGGTACAACAGAGCACATCCGTGATGTCGTCGAGCTGAACATCAGAATCTTTACCATCGAAGTATTCAAACAGGGTTTCAAATTGAACGCGAAGTCTTGGGCTGCTCATAAAGAGGAAAACTTATTCAAAGGACATTGAATTCAGTTTCCCTATTTTATTGCGTAAAATCAATATTACTGACACGATTTTATTGTGAATTATTGAGTACGACATCCTAAGATGTTATTCAATCTGAAAGGGTAAGTGCTTTTACCGTAAAGGATTACATCACATCACAGGCAATTTCATTGGCGATGTCACGAAGCTGTTGCTCGTTGTCTAATTTAATCGACCATTTGCACTCAGAGCCATTAGCCGATATGACGTTTGCCCCTTTTCCGATCAGCTGAATTGCATCAACTTGAGCTTGTAATGTGACTCTATGTTCGCCATCTAAACGAACAACCAATTCGTGCGCCGTTGCTATGACTTTTCCACTTTTAAACGTTATGACCATGGATTTCTCTAACTAAAATAAACAGTGTGTAAATGAGGTTTAATAAAGTTTGGCTAGGATGATTCCTATGCCTCCCCTCGATTAATGAACTAACGTTTGTGCTTCTTCACTGCAATGGTCAAACGGCTTGTACAAACCAAGCGTTGACGTTCATCAGTGATGTTTATCTGCCATACTTGAGTAGATACGCCAAGGTGAATAGGCTCAGCGGTGCCAATAACGTGCCCTTCACGCATTGAACGAACATGGTTAGCGTTGATGTCTAGTCCAACGCAATAGTAACCATCGGGTACGCAAAAGTTGGCAGCAAGTGAGCCAAGTGTTTCTGCTAGAACCACGGATGCACCGCCGTGAAGCATGGCCAGTGGTTGGTGCGTGAAATAACAAACTGGCATGGTTGCCACCAAGGAATTATCGTTAACCTCGGTGTAAACAATGTTGAGGTGCTCAATTAAGGTATTTTTTGAGGTCGCGTTGAAGGTGTCTAGGTCAACGGGCTTTTTCCAAATACTCATGTGGGTTCCTTAATTATTGATCTTGTTATCGCGTGCATAGCTTTTTCTATATTACTGGCTGTTAGTTATCTTACAGCTCTTAGTTATTACGCAAGTTGATGTTAACATGCATAAAAACCGAATACATAGAGGATATTGTATGACGTCATGGATGAAGTTTGCCTCGCTTATCACACTTGCAGGCTTAACCGCGTGCAGCGCTTCTCCGACAGGAAGAAACCAGTTGCTGCTTTTTTCTGATAAAGATATGTCTCAGCTTGGAGCACAGTCTTTTGAACAAATGAAAAAAGAACAACCCATCAGCAAAGATGCCAAAACTAACGCTTATGTTCAGTGCGTAGCGAACAGCATCACTCAATATATTCCTAAACAAGGTTTTAGTGAATGGGAAGTTGTTGTGTTTGATAGTGACCAAGTGAATGCATTCGCCCTGCCTGGCGGCAAAATCGGTGTATACACGGGCTTACTCAAGGTCGCAGTCAATCAAGACCAACTCGCGACGGTTATCGGTCACGAAGTGGCACACGTTCTTGCAGACCACAGTAATGAGCGCCTGTCTCAGTCTCAAATCGCTAATACTGGCTTGTCTATTACTAATGTCGCGTTAGGTGCATCAGAATACAAACAGTATCAAGGCATGACGATGGCCGCGTTAGGATTAGGCGTTCAATATGGCGTTATTCTACCGTATGGGCGAACTCAAGAGTCTGAAGCCGATGTGGTTGGTTTAGAGTATATGGCTCAAGCAGGGTTCGATCCAAACCAAAGTGTTAATTTGTGGCAAAACATGGCCAAAGCATCAGGGGGTAATCAACCGCCAGAATTGCTTTCTACGCACCCTTCCCACAGTACGCGTATTAAAGATCTACAAGCAACGATAAAAACGCTTCCTCAATCAGGTTCACCAAGACCAAATTGCAAAGCGTAGTCTAAGTTAGATTCGCTTACCTGGCGTAAATACAAAAATGCCCTATCCATATTGGTTAGGGCATTTTTAGTTTCTTGCTTGCTAACAGTTCAAGTGCACTAAGTAGCTGGATAATTCCAACAACAGAAACTCACTGGTTAAGTACCAAGAATTTGTAATGGTAGGCTTAATAGCTGATCACCAGTAGATGCAAAATACCAGATAACACCAATCAAACTGCTCACTAAACCTACATACCAAACGACCGACACGACTTGCCCGTATTTGTCTAACGGTAACAAGTGACTGTGATGACGTCCTTTCCATTCGAACAGTATTTCAACACTGCCCATGATCAATAAGAAACCAAACAGAGTTAAATTCAACTGATAACTCAATACCACACCAACAACGGCAGCCGCGACACAAAGTACAATGCCAAGTACGCTGTTCATCGAGAAACTGATACTTTTAAGAACATGTCCGCCATCGAGAGGCAAAATCGGCAATAGATTGAACAGGTTGAATAAAGCATTAAATACTGCAAGGCCGGCAAAGAACATTTCGCCCGTCGCCCAGTACAGCACCATAAATACTAACGACAATATCAGGCCGAACAATGGCCCCATGATTGAGATAACCACATCTTGCCAACGCGTATTAATCTTTTCATCGGATAACGCCAAACCACCAAGGAATGGTATCAAATAAATGCCTTTGGTCTTCATGCCAAAGTACTTCATCGCTCTAATATGACCGTACTCATGGAACATTAAACAGGCGATTAAGGCCAAAGCGAACTGAATTGAAAACAACCATGAATAGGCCGCTAAACTCGCAGAAGCAAGTACGACCTTGATTAGCTTGGCACTTTTTAGCGCTTTCATACCAAGCGACACCAACCCAATTAAGCTAAAACGCTTCTCTGGTTTAGGAGCGACAACAGGTGTTTGTTGTTCGATATCTTTGGTGTTTCGATTGCCTTCGGAAATGGTTTGGCCATTGACCAATGCTTTATATGTCATCTCAAACGGTTGCCACTGAACCGTCGACTCAACGTGACACTGCAACGTTTCTTCGCCAGCGCGTAGTGTAAATTCGTGTTTTCGGGCGTCTTCTTGGTCTGTGGTCGCATCTAATTGAGATACCAGAGTGTTGTCCCAATACAATTGTTGCCACCCTGCCATTGACCCCTCTAAACGAAGCGGTTTACCAAGAAACTCTATCGCGAGTAATTCCAAACTTTAATTCCAATTTAATGACTTCTAACGAGTGTCGATATTATGCCGATTTAGCGATCGGCGGTAAACATAAACAAAGTTGTTACATATTGAGCAATTGAACACTATTCGTACCAATAGCTAACATAAACATTCTGGTCACACCTCCAACCACGAATAAAGCATTGATTGTAATTATATTATTAGTGTTAGAGTGCCGCCCCTCAAAAATATAACCTCTCAAAATGACAACTATTTCTTTGACTTTATATAAAACATGAATTTAACATGCTGTTTACATTAGAGCTTCAACACCAACAATGCTCAGTGTGTTTTCAAACGATAATAATGAAATTCGATGCCCTAGGAGGGTCAAGGATGAAAACAATACAACGCTCTCTCGTTTCGCTTTCTGTGCTATTTGCGTGCAATTCACTTGCGGCTGGCTTCCAAGTTGCTGAGCATTCTGCCTCAGGTCTTGGTCGCGCATTCTCAGGTGAAGGCGCTGTAGCCGATAACGCGAGTGTACTAGCGAGAAACCCCGCCGCAATGACCCTATTTGATACAGCCCAATTTTCAGGCGCGGTTTCTATCGTTGATCCAGAAGTGGATATTACTCAAAACAATGTTCCAGGTTCTGGCGGACAAAGCCAAGTCTCTAAAGACGTAGCGCCACTGCAAGTCGTCCCTGCCGCATACTACATCAGCCCTATTAACGATAAATGGGCTTGGGGCATCGGTATGTTTTCTAATTACGGCGTTGCTACCGATTACCCAGATGATATTTATGCGGGTGATCTTGCAGGTGATACTTCACTAGTGTCAGTGAACTTAAACCCCAATGTGGCGTATCGAATTAACGACCAGTTTAGTGTTGGTGCGGGGGCAAACCTTGTTTACGCCGAGGCTGAACTAAATCGTCATCAAGGCTCTATTTCTTACATCACTGGAGATCCTGCCTCAACAAAACTGATCAGTATGACGGGTGAAACATTTGCATTTGGTTGGAACGTGGGCGCTTTATATGAACTGAATGAAAACAACCGATTCTCTATCGCGTATCGTTCAGAGGTAGACCTCGACTTTGATGATGGTGACTTTACTGATTACACGGGCAGCATCGTGGAAGGTAGTGCTACGACAACAACAGGACGTCTAAAAATCACGTTGCCTTCAATTATTGAAATTTCAGCTTTCCACCAATTGACCGACCAATGGGCGATTCATTACGGTTGGCAACAAACTGGGTGGAGTAGTTTTAAAGAACTGAAAGCGACAAGCTCAGATTGTGTAAGTGGCGAGTGTTTCAAAAAGACAGAAGACTATGACGATAACAATCGTTACTCATTGGGTGCTACTTACCAGTTGAATCAAGAGTGGACTTTACGAGCAGGTTTAGCTTATGACGAGCAAGCTGGTGAAGCGACATTAAGCATCCCTGATAGTGACCGTTTCTGGTATAGCGCAGGTTTGACTTATCAGTACAGCCCTAACCTTTCGATCGATGCTGGTTTCGCTCTTGTTCAAAGTAAAGAAGGTGATTTCACTGAAACCAATGAACTTGGTCAGGAACTTGAATTCTCTGGTGATGCAGTCGCTTACCTATCTGCAATTCAAATGAACTACACCTTCAACTAAACGGAATTAAAACATGAAAAAGTTATTTAATGTTTCGCTGCTCGCTTCAGCAATGTTTCTTGCTGGTTGTGGTGATGACTCTTCGAGTTCAGGCGCTTCAACAGCGATTGAATATGAACAGTACATTCAAGATTCACTCGCACAAGCGACGAGCATCAAGTTTCAATTAACGGGTGCAGATATTGCTGTTCCTCTTCCTAGTTTCGCGTTGATGGATGCTAGCGACGGTACACTTGGCTTGCCTACTGGCGGTGATGACTCATTAACCAACCCTATTGCAGCAATGAATACAATGGATGGTTGGTCTACCTCAATGCCAATCATCATGGACTTTGAAGGCACAGGTTTAGCTGATGGTGTCGCAACTGGTGGTGTTTACCTATTAAAGCTTAGTGGCTCACTCACTTCTGAAACGGCACCGCGTGTTACTGGCGTATTGGTACAAGGAACCCATTTTAATGTTCTATCTAGTGCCTCAACTGACACATTCACTATTGTATTCAACGAATCTCTTGATGCGTCAAGCGAGTACGTATTGGCGCTGTCGAATGAACTAACCGATGCCAATGGTGATCCGATTGGTATGTCAGCAAGTTATGCGGCTCTGAAATCGACTGCGGTAACGTATACCGAAGGTAGCCTAGCTCAGGCACAACAAGTCACTCAGGGTGTTGAAAAGGTCTTTGCTGGAGCGACTGCTGCAGGTGCGATCAACCTGGATACTGAAAACATCATTTACTCGACTTGGTTTACTACAGAGTCTGTTGGCGATTCCCTTTTCGCGACAAAAGCCGCAACGGCAACAGGATTAGCTGCGACAAATCTAAATGGTGTTTGGAAAGATAGCGCAAACCCTAACTCAGTTGACCTTACGGCGGCCTACACAATGCAGTTCGGCTCAACAGAACTGTTCACAACAGCACTAGCAAACGATACTGACTTTGATAAGTATGTTGCAGGTGACGACGCAACAACTATCGCAATCCTTAAAGGTGCGATTAATGGATTGTATGGTGTTACTGACAACGTTGAGGTAACCCAAGGTTTTGTTCAATTACCTTATTATCTAGAAACAAGTGCTACTGAATGGAACTCACAGCCATTCGAATCGGGTATGCCTAGCTTAGCAAAAGTTTCTAGTGCTTTAAGTGATAGTGCCGAGCAAGCAAATATGGCTACTCAGTTAGCTGCTGCTGGTATCGACACAAGCATATTAGCGACAGAGCAAACCGAACAACTAAAGTTAATCGGATTAAACTTAACGATGGCCGATGGTTCTCCACTTGATAGCGAAAGAGTTATTACGAAATACTCTCCAGTTCCTCAAGTTAAATCATTAGAATCTGTCGAATTCTTGCTATTTACGCCTAATGGTACAGATCCTACTGATATAGTCATTTACCAACACGGTATCACCTCTGCAAAAGAAAATGCTTACGCGTTCGCGTACAACCTAGCGAGAGCTGGAGTTGCTGTCTTGGCTATTGACTTACCAATACACGGTACTCGTAGTTTGGATGACCAACGTTCTGCAAATGCCGATGTCTTAGCTTATTTAAATCTCACTAACTTGCCTGTAGCGCGTGATAACGTTCGTCAAAGTGCGCTGGATGTAATGGGTTTAAGAGCTTCATTAACCGCATCTTTGCAAGTTGGTTTACTTGCTAGCTCACCTTTGAAGGGATTTAACATAGCTACTGGTTCACAAGTTAAGTTTCTAGGTCATTCGTTAGGAGGTATCGTCGGAACGACAGCTGTTGCGTCTTCTAACCGCACGTTAGGTAGCACAACTGCTGATGCGCTTTATTCATTCAGCGCTGCTGCTATCGAAAACTCTGGTGGCCAAATATCTAACCTTTTGTTGGGTTCACCTTTCTTTGGCCCACAAGTTAAGCACAACGTAGCCTTGGGGGCTTCGACAGAGTACGCAAGCTATGCAGCTGCTAGCTGTACAAACAGCTCAGATAAACTGTGCTACGAAACATTTGAAAGCAGTGCAACCACAGCACAACTAGCTGCAATGACTGCAGCATTTCAACAGTTCGCGTATGCGGCACAAACCGTGTTAGACACTATTGATCCATACACTAATGCTGATTATTTGCTAGAAGCTTCTACTCAGATGCCAGTTTACATGGGTCAAGTGCAAGGTGACGAAACGGTACCAAACACCGTTGCGGATGCACCGTTTGCAGGAACAACACCACTTGCGACAAAACTTGGCTTAACCGTTGTAGATGCAAGTAATACAACGCCAAACGGTACCAATGATTTTGTTAAGTTTGGCAAAGATGCGGTTCACAGCACGTTTGTGGCTCCGCAAGATGATAGTACGCCTCTACCATTAGATTTAAGCCACCACGTTAGCATGCAGACGCAAGCGGTAGACTTCTTATTAGATAATACTTTAACTGCTGCATCTATCGATGGTTCTGTATTGGAATAACCACAAGTTCTAATTGAAACCAAATGCCAGCCTAACCGCTGGCATTTTTGTTCCTGTGACTAGCTAACCTTCCCTAGTTAACCGTTTGCATAAAACTTTAAAACACAAATGGTTGATCTCAGCTAAAATTAATCAAGACAGAATACCGTACGACCTCTTTCTTTATTGTAAATAAAGTGGATAATAGCCTCGTAATTTAATACCTAATAAATGTGAGTCCATTATGTCTTCTGAAGCTACTATGCTAGAACGCTGCCAATCTAAATGTGAACTATGTGGTTCTGATTCTTCTCTTACTGCATACGCAGTGCCGCCACACAGCCACGTAACAGTGGATCACGGCATCATGGTATGTGACAAATGTCTTGGTGAGATTGACGATCCTAAAGATATCAACCACTGGCGTTGTCTGACTGACAGCATGTGGAGCCAGGAAGCGCCAGTTCAAGTAACAGCATGGCGTCAACTTACTCGTCTGAACACAGAAAGCTGGGCTCAAGACGCGCTAGACATGATGTACCTTGAAGAAGCAACATCAGTTTGGGCACAAATCGGTATGTCTGCTGATGACAAGCCTCTTGACGTGAACGGCGTTGAACTTAAGAAAGGTGACGACGTAACAGTAATCAAAGACCTGCCAATCAAAGGTACTAACCAAGTAATAAAGCAAGGTACTGTTATCCGCGGTATCAGCGTTGGTGACGACCCTAAGCTTGTTTCTGGTAAAACAAACGGCGGTCAATCAATGTACGTAATCGCTGAGTTCTGCCGTAAAAAGTAATTATTCTTTTAGCTGAACAAAATCTAAAAAGGCGCTAATGAATAATTAGCGCCTTTTTGATATCTCAAATTTTCACGACTTAAAACTATCAATAAGTTGCTCACGGTACTCTTTAATGACCGACACCAAAGAGCCTTTGATACCACTGACTTGTTTCGAATGCGGACACCACAGCGCGAATCCAAATTTGAATCCTTCCACCATTTGCGCAGAGTGAATGGGCTCTATTGAATGTTTTGAAAATTCAGAGTCGGTAAAAAATGCCTTAGGAAGAAGTGCCCATCCAAAACCCTCTTCAAGCATTTTAATCATTAACGAAAGCTGATCGATCTCTTCATAGTCAGAGCTCACGATAATCTTTTCAGACATACCTTCGTCAATCAGAGACTTCAATACGAACTGTTTAGAGTTCCTAAGTGCGACTAATACTTCGTCTTTATCGATATGTGAGAGATCTCCCCCTTTCTGTCCGAATGGATAGAACTCAAAATGCCCAAGGAAAGTAGAATCAAAACTGTGCATCGCTCGGCTATTGTGAGCATTCACAAGTCCAAAGTGATATTCCCCACTTTGTATTCCTTGTTTAATTTCGTTCTTATTCCTAACCAGAAAGTTCACTCGCATCATTGGGAAATCGTGTTTAAGTCGTTTTCGTATATCCACCAAAACACGTTGTGGAACGAAACTAGAATACGCGATTGTTATTTTCTCTAACCCACCATAAGAGAGGCTCAACGCCACTTTGTCAAAAGTACGAGCTTGCTCAATCGTCTGTTTTGCGTAGTGATAAAGGAGGTGCCCGTCCTCCGTTGGTTCAACAGAGCGCCCGACCCTTTCAAAAAGATTCACCGCAAGGTGATCTTCCAAGTTTGTAATCACCTGACCCACGGTCGTTCTGTGCTTGTTAAGCTTTACTGCCGCCTTGCTAAATGACCGCTGTTCATAGACGGTCACAAACGCGAGAAGTTGTTCAATACTAAAGTTCATTTTGATGTACTTACTTTCTTGGTCATGCATACGAGATAGAAAAACATCTACTGCATCAGAATAATAATGATAAAAAGACAGCGCAAAAGTGACTACTGATTTGTATCTTTGCTGCCTATCCTTCCTAGTATATACCTAAACCAGTCTGTATTTGATGGATCTGATCCTCTATATACGATTATTAACATCACCGCATTTCCTTTATCGTTATCTTCTTAAAACGATAGAGACAGACCCATGAACACAATGCCACATGAACTCGTGTGGGGTGAGATCTACTTCCCTCCTTTGCTATTGGTTATCGCTTTAGCCTATGTATTGACGATATTGACTGGCTCAATCGCGACAAAACTTGGGCTACATAAATATGTCGCTTTTCCTGCAATTGCCGAATTAAGCTTGATCGTAATTTTCGTCGGCGTTATCGGTCAATTCATTACCATCTTCTGAGGCATTCACCTTGATTAAACGTTATCTCATCACGCTACTACTGGTCGTTGCCGCAAGCTCTGTGGTTTATAGCTATTACCAATCTTATTCGAGTAACCCCTGGACTAGAGATGGTCAGGTCAGCGCTTACATTGTTTCAATTACTCCCCGAGTTACAGGGCAAGTAACTAAAGTCCATATTGAGGACAACTCACAGGTGGCGAAAGGCGACTTGCTGTTTGAGATCGACCCAAGCATTTATCAAGCGGCCTACAATAAAGCGTTGGCGACACAGAAACAGGCTCGCGCGCTCTTAGCAAAAGCTAAAAACGAAGAGCAACGTGCGTTGAACTTAGAAAAGAGAACGCCCGGCGCTATGCCAGTGCTGACATTGAATAACCTGAATAACGCGGTTGAGACAAATGCAGCGAACGTTGCACTAGCAAAAGCCAACGTTGAAGAAGCGCATTTAAATCTTGAATACACCAAAGTGTACGCGCCAACCAACGGTTACATTACGAACTTAAATCTACGAGAAGGCTCTCAAGTCGTCGCTAATACACCGGTAGTTGCGCTGATCGATGAAGACAGTTTCTGGATCGAAGGCTATTTCAAAGAAACTGATCTGGTGAATGTTGGCCCTAACGACAAAGCGCTTGTCACTCTTATGATGCACAACAATATTCAATTGGAAGGCCATATCAAAAGCATTGGCTTTGGTATTGCAACACAAGACGGCAGCACAGGTAATGACCTTCTTCCTAACGTGAACCCAAACTTTCAATGGATTCGTCTTGCTCAACGTATACCAGTCAAAGTAGAGCTTGATAACGTGCCTGAAGACTTACAACTTCGTGTTGGTATGACAGCTTCACTCAAAATAATCAAATAGTTGGATAGCTTTTATGTTCAGTGCATCAACCAAAGAAGCCATTAAAGCGGCTCTCGCTATTGTTATCTCTATCTGTGTTGCGTTGTGGTTTCAATGGGAGAAACCTTATTGGGCGGCAATTGCGGTTGCGGTCATGGCACTGAACGAGAGCTTTGCTCATTCAATAAACAAAGGTCACAACCGATTAATGGGCACTTTGTTAGGGACGGGTTATGCCTTTTTCTTGATTGCGATGTTTTCGCAAGACCGTTTTCTATTTTTGATGTTTTTCACCTTATTTCTCGGTACATGCATCTTCATGTCGAGTGATGAGAAATACGGTTATGTCTTTTCTATAGGCTTTGCAGTTTGCTCCATCATCTCTTGTATGGGCGGATTCGATAACCAAATTACATTCTATTTTGCAGTGCTTCGAATACAAGAAACTCTATTAGGTGTTATCACCTTCTCGATTGTTTATCGTCTGATCTGGCCTGTAAACACTGAGCAGAACTTTGTACAACGATTTGAAACAAGCAGAGAAACGCTGATAACAGCAATGAGCGATACCAACAACCTTGATATAGAAGCCTTAGAGTCCAATACCGCTAATATTGAAAAGCTCTATCAACTGTTGGATTTGCCGCTCGCTGGCAGTTATCACCTAAAAGAAAATATTCACGCATGGCGTTTACGAATCAACGAAATGGCGCATATTCAAGAGCGTCTACTTGAGATCGCCTCGGGTGAACTGACTCAAGCTATTGATTGGGTCGCTCTCACCAAAAAAATGGAAAAACTGGAGTTAATGGCGCCAAACACATCACTAATTGATGATGTGCCATTTGTGATGAGTGAGAAGAAAAACGTCTCTTGGCAC
Organism: Vibrio sp. 1CM23M; assembly: GCF_023161755.1. Classification (NCBI taxonomy): domain Bacteria; kingdom Pseudomonadati; phylum Pseudomonadota; class Gammaproteobacteria; order Vibrionales; family Vibrionaceae; genus Vibrio; species Vibrio sp. 1CM23M. The sequence continues at coordinate 620,106 of NZ_JALNTR010000003.1, read as the reverse complement.
CATGAGCACCGTACGTTTGTTCAACACCTTAATGAAGATGGGAGAAAAGTTTTACAAGGTGTCTCGATGTTCGTCACGTCGTTATTGGTTTGGATATACCTGCCTGTACCGGGTGGTTTTATTTTTCCGATGATTGCTGGCATATTTTCTTCAATGCTTCCTACTATGCCGCCAAGTGTTATTAAGGATGCATTTTTTGGTGTCATTGGAACGGGCACGGTTATCTTGCTGCAATATATCTTTATCATGCCGATGATGACTGAATTGTGGCAATTGGCGTTGTTCTATTTCATCAACAGCATAGTGATATGGAAAGTGTTTGCGACACCTAAACTTATGGTGCATCGAATACTTGGTATAAACCTGCTGGTCGTACTGACATCTGGCGCGCTTAATCTAACACCGGTTTATCAGATTCAAACACCATTGCTAATGTTAACCACACTGCTCATCATTTTGATGATAGGAAAATTATTCACAGACCTATTTAGAGTCAAAAGTATCGCTTAGTCTCGTTACGCGGATTCGCTTAACTTGGGATAAGAAAAACAAAAAAGGCGCAATTAAGCGCCTTTTGAATGTCTATTACTTACTGATTCATATAGCTAGCTGACTCATATAGCTTACTGACTCAAGATCAGTTGTTGTTTAGCCACACGTCTTGGTTTTGTGGAGCTTTCTTCTTCTTTTTCTTCTTGCCTGTACCAGCCGGTGGCGCAACAGGTTTTAGTGCAGCGATAAGTTCAGCTGTCGCTTCTTCATCCACTTCAAAGCCTTCTATTTGCTCACGCTCAAGACGAATCTTGTTCTTCTTCTCGATGATTTTGAAGTGGTGGTAATCTTCGTGATCGATCAAAGATAGCGCAAGACCAACCTCACCTGCACGACCACTTCGGCCGATACGGTGCATGTAGTCTGATGGGCTACGCGGCAAGTCAAAGTTGATTACCACAGGAAGCTTCTCAATATCCAGACCACGTGCCGCGATGTCTGTCGCGATAAGAACGTCAATCTCGCCAGATTTGAAATCTTCAAGGATACGAGTACGTGAACCTTGTCCTTTATCGCCGTGGAATACTTCAGCAATGATGCCGCGCTTGTAAAGCTTGTCTGCTAGGTGCTCACAGCTGTTCTTCGCATTAACGAAGATCAGAGCTTGGCGCCATTCATGTTGTTGAATTAGGTGTGCGAGTAATGCTGTCTTGCGACCTTTTTCTACTTCGAATACACGTTGAACGAGTGTGCTCGCATTGGCACTTTGAAGTTGAACTTCAATTGGATCATTCAGTAGTTCGTGAGTCAGCGTTTTAACTTGCTCAGGGAAAGTTGCAGAGAACAATAATGTCTGTTTCTTGCTTGGCAATAACTTCAAGATCGCATCAAGTTCTTCAGTAAAACCTAGGCTTAGCATTCGGTCAGCTTCATCAAGCACTAACGTTTTTACTTTGTCTAGCTTGATAGCGTTGCTTGAAATAAGGTCAAGCAGGCGACCCGGTGTTGCCACCAATATATCAGTGCCGCCACGTAGCGCCTGCATCTGAGTGTTTACCGATACACCACCAAACACACAAACCGTTTTAATCGCGCCATTGAAATGCACAGCGTAAGACTTAACGCTGTCTGCTACTTGCTTAGCAAGTTCACGAGTAGGAACCAAGATAAGGCCAGAAACAAAGTTACCTTTGCCTGAACGACGGTCCAGAGGGGCATCTTCATGAATCTTTTGTAACAGTGGAAGTGCAAATGCTGCGGTTTTACCTGAACCGGTATTTGCGCCTGCAATTAAATCGCGTCCTGCTAACACACTTGGAATAACTTGCGCTTGGATAGGCGTTGGCTGTTGGTATTCAAGCTCAGATAAACGAGCCATCAAAGGTGAGATTAAGCCAAGATCAGAGAAGTTGGTTGGTGTTGTGGTGTTAGTCATTAATTGCAGGAACTCAAAGCTAAAATAATAGCGCGCTATATTAACGTATTTCAGCAGTATTACGTAACTAAATCGCCCTTTCGCTTCTATTTCACTGATTAATACCCGTCAGAAACCAAGTTATCGATGTGAGAACCTCGATACTCACCGTACCAACTTCGTCTAAGAGTATTCCAGCTACACAGTTGTCGTGGGTTGCAGTTAGTTCAGCCACCCTGCTACCGTTTGTTCCGGTGCATACGAATTCGGCTCGGTTAACCAAACGGCTACTGCGTCTGGTGTAGCGACGAGTGGCTCAAAATTGATATTAAATTGCCATTCAGACTCACCACGTTGATAACCATCGTAAACCACAACAAAATCGTGCTCAAGTTTCTTCCCTCTGTTCTCGCCCGCCTTAACACTGGTGACTTCGTTCATCGCCAGTAAAGCTATATGAGCAACATAATCCCCTTTGCCTTCATAACTTACGCTGAACGTATCGCCTTTATGGTTGACCGTTAGCTTGGGGTTATTTTGTTGTTTAAGCGAAGGCAACGTTCTGTCTAACCAGTTAAAGTAACCGCGCCACTCTTTTCCATCGACAACAAAGCCCGGCGTGTAAACCCCACTTGTTAAGCCGTAAGCTTTATAAAGTCGTTGCTTCTGACTGAACGCCTTGCTCGCGAACTTGTCGCCCCAACCTAGGTAATCCCAATAATCGACGTGATAGGCAAGCGGAATGACTTGTGTCCACAGTTTTGGATGGTCTTCAAAAGTACTGAGGTAGGCATCTGCAGGCGGACAACTTGAACAACCTTCAGATGTGAAGAGCTCGATAACCTGTGCGGGCTGGCCTTCATGACTCCAGGTTTGTGCAAGCGACACTGAGGAATAGAAGCCGATCGGTAAGGCAAATAAACAAAGTTTGATCAATGATGAATTGCGTTTGGCGTGTGACATACCGAGATCCTTGTACAAAGCAAATTGAATGGCGCTCAAATACAGACCGTTATGCCTAGGTTTTTCTTTCAGGTGCTTAGTTTACGAAGAGATAGAGTTTATTTCAGATACAAAAACGCCAGCTTTAGAAGCTGGCGTTTTCTTAAAATTCTATATTTACATGTTAACGCTGAGATTAACGGTTAATACCGATATCGCGTTGCATGTGACCAGATAGGTCGCTTGCGTAGTAACTACGTGGAGAGTTGTCTACGAAAAGAATATCGAAAATGTGTGCAATCAATCCTTTGAAGTTAACCGAGTAGGTCTTCTTATCCATAGAGTTAGGAACAGCGATAGTATTCATTTGTACTGCTTGAGCCATGATTGCCTCTCTATAAATTTATTAATGTGTTTCGTTCTGATGACAAGAATAATAGGTGATCTTTTGCAGGTTAAAAAATGACTAAAATTAGATTTTGGGATTAGTTTTTCTAATAAAACAAACCATTAACAATACCATAAGATAGATATGCAGACTATGTGAGTATAAATTCAATATAGTGTTTAAATCATGCATTTAGTACAAATACCCCGCAAACAACAGTGGCCAATGTCACAGAAAATTTACATAAATAAATTTCCCACTTCATCAGCCACGTGTTCATTATCGACTTTTCGATAAGTTATATTTGTTTTTAATTTACTTGTTCAATGCCTGGCTTCTTCGCATAAACCGACGCTATAACCGCTATCGTCATAGTCGAAATCAGCACAGCAAGCGACCAATAAGTTGGGATAGCCCACTCACTGTCAACCAATAGCATTTTCACACCGATGAACACCATGATGAATGCCAGTGCCGGTTTCAAGTAGATGAACTTGTCCATCATACCTTGTAGTACAAAATACAACGAACGAAGGCCAAGTAGCGCAAATACGTTTGCCGCTAATACCAAGAACGGTTCTTGTGTTACCGCAAAGATCGCAGGGATAGAATCCAATGCAAACATTACGTCCATCACTGCGATCGCACCAATGACCAACATCATTGGAGTGAATGCCCATTTAGCACCCTGTTTAACCATTAATGCAGGACCATGGAAATCTTCAGTTACCGGCATCACTTTACGAAGTAGCTTTTCAGGCAGTGTATTCACACTCTCCTCTTCGCCCTTGTCCAATGCCAGCTTAATACCTGTACCGATCAAGAACGCAGCGAACACGTAAAGTACCCAGTGGTATTCCGCCAATAGCTGTGCGCCTAGTGCAATCATAATTGCACGAAGCACCAATGCACCAATTACACCCCAGAGTAGCGCACGAGGTCTTAGATGCTCAGGAACTTGGTATTGAGCAAAGATCATCGCAAAAACAAACAAATTGTCTACGCTAAGGGATTTTTCTAACAAGTAACCCGTAATGAATGACACGGTTGCTTTTTGCGCTGTGTAGTCACTGTTCGGCGCATAAATGTCCCAAAACAAGTAAATAGAGCCAGCAAACAAAAACGCAAGTACAAACCAGAAGACACTCCAGATTGCCGCTTTCTTGATAGTAACGTTACCGCCACGAGTCTGATAGATATCAATAGAGACGAGAATAACCGTCAGCAGGAAAAAGCCCGCATAAGTCGTCATGATTGGCGATGAAAAAAAGGATTCACTATTTGTAGATAATAGAGATTGAGTTGAGTTCATTATTCCTCCGGGCGGAAGAACTGTACAAAGACCTTCCGCAAACAAAGCATATCAAGCTCCATTACGGATCTTGACTGTGATTGCGTTGGTCTCGTTGAAGTGAAATATGGGATTTCACCTTTACATACCGGATAGACTCTTGGCCTAACGAGATGACGATATGTAAACTTGCGCTAACTACTCCCCAAACGCGTGGATAATAATCCTCTGATTGTGTTTCGTCTATATAAATTTTCACGGAAAAAGCAAAAAAGGAGCTATCTGCTCCTTTTCTATTTCTTCCACTTACGCTTGGTATAGCGTGTATTGATAATAAGAATACTGCGGCTGTTCAAAAGCTAGTCTTATCCAGCGCGCAGAACCATTACAAACCTGTAGTAGGCACCAAATACACTAACGCTGACCAAACTGACACCCAACCGACAACCGCTACCGCATCTAACCAATCTTTCTTATCCATGCATATCTCCACAAGAAGGCGACCTGCAGAGATGAAGCATAAACAATGCCAATTTTATAAATAACCCAACGTAATAACATTAAGCATCAGCGTCAGCTGTGGTTATCTAAAACACTCCATGCAATTCAACGGTTCATTGTGTTGAAGCGACTCTGGGTGGTCTTGCAGAAACTCGATGAAGCAGTCTGCCATAGAGTCAGTGGTTACCGTGCCATCACCTATCATATCCAACACAGCGTTATAGCCCTCTTTCCCTTTCATTGTGTAGGCTGACGACGCGCCACGGTAAATACGGTTGCGAGAAACAGCTTGCCAACCCGATTCATCAGAGTGGATTTCGAGATGGTGAATCCTGTGTCCTAAAGGCGCTTCTTTGTGGTAACAAAACCTCAAATTATGCGTATAGGGAAAGCTGCCTGAACCTGTGCCCACGACGCCATTATCCAGCGCGTTATTGATTGCACCTTCAAGCATGCCAGCGATCGTTTCACCTTTTACTTCATACACACCAATGGGTACGGCAAACGGTAGTAGTTTTCCGGCAATATCGGCAACAGAAACATCGCCGCTATTGAGTGAATTTCTAACACCACCTGCGTTGTGAATGGCAAAGTCAACCTGATGGCCTTTCTTGTTCATTAGATGGTGAAATGATTGAGCAACCAAGGGGGCTAGTTGGCTCGGGCCTTTATCATCTGGAATACGTACATGGCGAAGTTTAGTGTCTGCATGAGCAATCACTTGTTGCTGAAGCTTTCGAACTCGCGGCTGGTATTTATCAGTCAGAATGCTCTGCAGCTCAGGATCTTTCTTACACACTGCAATATTGGGGTGATTGTTTAAAAACTCACACGCCATATCGTGGGCATCGTCTTGCCCTACTTCACTCAGTTTCGCGTCTATAAAGAGTCGACGGCCTAATAACAGTTCGTTTTTACCATTGAAGTGCGTCACTTTGCCCTGAGAATCGAACTCGATTTCGCAGTGTCCTAAGCTCATGGCGTGGAAACCCGCTTGCACAACATAGGTATCGCCAATTTTCACACCGTATTCATCATCTTTAACTAAGCCGATATCAGAGAAATCACCTTGTAAGCGATGGCTATGACCACCAACGATGACACCAATACCTGTTACGTTGGCTGCTAACTCTAAATCAGCTTCGTAACCGAGATGACTAAGTAACACAATTTTGTTGGTGCCTGCTTGATGGATTTGCTCAATGGTTGCTTTTGCTGTTTCCAAAGCATTTTCAAACGGTGTATCGATATCTGGGTTAGCGATGCCTGCCATCTTATCGATGCTTAAGCCGAATATTGCGATCTTCTCGCCATCAAACTCTTTCGTTATAAAAGAAGCACTTCGTGTTTCAGGCAGATAAGGCTTAACAATGTCGTTGTCCGCTAGCGTATGAGTTTTTTTGATATCCTCATTCGATAGATTCCAGTTACCGGCCAACAGTGGGAATTTGATTCTTTTCGCGAAAATCGCAACGGGCTCATTACCCATGTCTAACTCGTGATTACCGAGCGTCATGGCATCTATATTAAGGGCATTCAACAAATCGGCATTGGCTTTTCCTTTGAATAAAGAAAAGTATAAAGTGCCCTGGAAGCAGTCGCCAGCGTGCAGGAACAAGGTTCCAACCTTCTGACGCTGGGCATCTTGTTCTATTTGTTTGAAGCGTGTTGAAATTCGAGCAAAGCCACCAGCACTGACATAAGGTTCAATGATGTGGTTGTTCATTTTAAGTGATAGCTGTAACGAGGTTGGTTCAAAGTATGAGTGGGTGTCGTTGATGTGTGCCAACACTATTTTTGTCGGCTTATTCTTTTTAGTCATATTTTCTTCTCTCTTTGTCCCTTCATACTAGGTCGAGAATCATGACAGAATCGTGAATTTTATGAAACTGCACTGCAAAAAAATACTCGAGATAGATCAAAAATCTCATTTTGCGCCGTATTAATAAACAACGGGTTTTGTGACAGGTGAGCATACCGGATTTGGATTTTTCGATTATGATTAAAGATATCTGTTAGCTTTCAGATAATTAGCAGAGCCTTCCGTTAGGAGTAAGCCTATGCAACTAGAAAGAATCGAGATTTCTGGCTTTCGAGGTATCAAGCGCATGTCACTCGCGTTTGACGAGCTAACCACGCTTATTGGTGAAAATACTTGGGGTAAGTCTTCATTATTGGATGCCCTTTCCGTCGTTCTGCCCTCAGACGGTGTGCCATATCACTTTGAAATGACCGATTTTCATGTCGATTACTCTGTTTCACATCCACAGTCTCAACATCTTCAAATTGTTCTCGCTTTAAAAGCTAACGATAAGAGCGAACTTAACGCAGGTCGTTATCGCAAACTCAAACCTATTTGGGTTCAAGATGAATTTGGCGTATTTCGCATCTACTATCGCATCAGCGCGACGTTAGAACAGTATGAGACAACCACACACTATGCATTTCTTGGTTTGGACGGTAATCCGCTCAAGCTTCATCATTCAGAAAAGCTTGCTCAAGAATTAATGACCTTACATCCCGTTATCCGTTTGCGTGATGCAAGGCACTTTGATCGTCCTTTCAACGGCAAGTCCCTTAACCACAATGCTCACCTTCCTAGCAATGGTCACGCTAATCATGCAAATTCAAACGGGAACGGGAATCATCACGCAAGCAATGGCACAAATGGAAACGGCGCCAATAACGGTAATGGTCGACAAGCAAGAATAGAAAAACGAATCGACAACACCTGCCGTCGTTTAATGGCGATCCCCGGTCATGTGAATAAAGGTGAAATGCGCAGTAGCCTAGAGTCGATGCAAAGTTTGATTGAGCACTATTTTTCTTTCAAAAGTACTTCTCGTCGTAACCCTAGAAAACAACGAGACGGATTGCTTTATTCTGCGGGTGCCAATGATCAGAGTATTCATCAACTTGTCGAAGAGACCAAAAATAAACAAACCCGTTTATTATTCATGGGGTTACTGAACGCTTATCTACAAGCTAAAGGGCCAAACGACCTAAGACGATGTGCGCGCCCTCTTTTAATCCTTGAAGATCCAGAAGGTCGATTACACCCAACACACTTGGCAAGGGCTTGGAGCTTAATGCAGAAATTGCCCATGCAGAAAATCCTCACCACCAACAGTGGCGACTTACTTGCAGCAGTTCCACTTCAATCGATTCGTCGCTTGGTTCGTCAGTCAGACAAAACCATTGCCAATCAACTCAACATGAACCACTTCAGTAAAGATGAACTTCGTCGAATTGGTTTTCATATCCGCTTCCACCGATCTGGGGCGCTGTTTGCTCGCTGTTGGCTATTAGTCGAAGGTGAAACCGAGGTTTGGTTGTTCAATGAACTTGCCAATCAATGTGGCTATAACCTAGCAGCGGAAGGTGTGCAGATTATAGAGTTCGCTCAATCGGGACTTAAGGCGCTGATTAAAGTTGCACAAGAGTTTGGCATTGATTGGCATGTAGTGACCGACGGTGATGCCGCTGGTAAAAAGTATGCCGCGACAGTGTTATCGAAGCTTGGTAATGATCAGGAAAGACATCGACTCACGGAACTGCCAGATAAAGATATCGAGCATTACCTTTATATGAATGGGTTTGAGAGCTTTTTCCGTGACATGGTTAAGATTCCCTACGATCACCCTATCCCTCCGAAGAAAGTGGTTGCCAAGGTATTGAAGAAACATGCAAAACCCGACCTTGCACTCGCCATTGTTTCTCATTGCGAGAATCAAGGACAAGAATGCATACCGCTTTTATTAAGATGGACATTAAAACGCGTGATCACCATGGCGAACGGAAATACCTAAGCATAATTTGTTTTATAGAAGCTATCAGTTGCTCTACTGATTAAATATTTAGCTAATCACCTTAACCAAAAAAGGCACACCAAACGGTGTGCCTGTATAAATCGATATACAAATTAATTGGGGGTTATCTTGCAAGAGTTCACAGTGACTAACTAAGGTTAGGTTAACGAATTAAGCCTTTGCCTGTTTAGCGTGTTGTTCAACAACTTCCGAAGATTGGGTCGATTTCTCGTGAAGCCATAGCCCCGTTGCTTTCATCAAGTATCCAAATACACCACCAAGCAGCAAAGATGGCACTACAAGTTGCCAATCGCCACCTGCAGCAAACGTCGCACAGCAACCAATAAAGGTTCCTGGGATATAACCTAGCCACGCTTGTTTCGCTTGGATACACATAAAGAAAGCCACAATAGCAGTAATCATGTAGCCTAAAATCTCTAACCCTGCGAAGGTTGAGCTTTCGATAATCACCATTGCCCAGAATACGCCAGTCATGTTGGTCAATAAGCTACCTGCAAGCCCTTTAACGCCGCCTGTTGGCGAAGCAAAGTAACTGGTGCAACCTAAGAAACCTGCCCATGACAATAAGCCGAAAGAGATGGCAATCCATCCCCATAGACCTGACAAAATACCTGTTGTTAATGAAATCGCGACTAATGTACTCATACTATTTCTAAAGCCTAATTACGTAATTGTCCGCAACCGGATTTAGCCTCACTTAAAATCAAGTAAGCATACTATGGGAAGACAGCCCTTATTTAGCCGATCACGATCACATTAATAATGTATGCGAACATGAATTTATCACCATATAGATACCGAAATCGCTTATTCAACACAATTAGTTATTAGTATTTTATCAAATCTACCTTACAGAACCGATGGCTTGCCTTTCATCATGCGCTTACCTTCACGCTTGATACATTCAGCAAGTGGGTTCTCTGCCATGTCAGCTCGCCAAATAAAGGACAAGGTTCTTTCCATTTCAAGCTCAGGAACATTCAACGTCACCAGTTGACCTGACTCAACAAACTGTTCGACATCTAGATAAGGTAAACACGTTAAATATGGGCCGTTTGCAACCAAACTTCTTAAAACAGGAACGTGTTCATACTCTCGCCATACATCGAGATCGCCAATTAAATGGTGAATAGAGCTATCAAAAACTTTGCGAGTACCCGAACCATGTTCGCGTAATACCCACTTTGCTTGTTCTAATTGTGCCAAGCTGACTCGTTCACGCTTCGCAAACGGGTGATGAGCCGATGCAACCACCGTTAAATGGTCAGTACACCACACTTCTTGGTGAACTCGGTTGTCATCACAACGACCTTCGATAACACCCAAGTCATATTGATAATCTAATACACCATCAATGACTGCGTCGGTACTTTGCACGCCAAGCGAGATTCGCATCTCAGGAAAGTCGTTATCAATAATACTGATGAGATCCGGAACGAGGTGTTCCGCTGGAGTTTGGCTAGCACCTAATTTGAGTTCGCCACTCAACAAATGCTGCTCGTAAAAACCCATCTCAATTTGCTGCGCATCTTGCAGTAAACGCTTCGCTTTTGGTCTTAACCACATGCCCCAATGAGTCAGGGCCATTTGCTTGCCCTGCCTTTCAAACAAAGGTCTTCCGAGCATTTTTTCCAACTGTGCAAGAGACATACTTGTCGCCGACTGAGTCAACGCCAATTTGTCTGCTGCCTGACTAACGCTCCCGGAGTCTGCTACTGCATCAAATACCGCGAGTTGCTTTAATGAATAACGCAAAATTCATCCTTAATGCTTTTAATTATTTGTGTCCTGATGCTCGTTTTTTATAAAGCCGATGAGCAATCAATTTCATTCTACGCTTAACCAAATCTATATCAATAAATTTGATGTGGTTTCTAAAAATTATCAATTTTACCTCTACCCCTCAACGCCCTAATCTGAAATGGCAGGACACAACGAGCCCTGCAAAACATTACTGATTAACCAAGTCATTAACACTAGGAATTACACATGACGGATTGTTCAAGGGGGGGATATGGCAACCAGCACTTCTGAAAATCATCAACTGTTCTCACCAACAGAAATGATGGCGGAAGCAGAGAAGTTTGCATTAAGTAAAGCAAATAAAACCAGCAGCATGACATTGAGTTTGGCAATCATGGCTGGCGCATTCATCGGGCTTGCTTTTCTATTCTACATCACGGTAACCACGGGCAGCGCTGATGCTGGATGGGGATTAAGTCGCTTAGCCGGCGGTCTTGCCTTCAGTATGGGTTTGATCTTGATTGTGATTTGCGGTGGTGAGCTATTTACCAGCTCAGTGTTATCAAGCATCTCATGGGCTAACAAGCAAATCACCTTTACGAAGATGCTGTCTATCTGGGGCAAGGTGTATGTCGGCAACTTTATCGGTGCCATGTTCCTATTGGCTTTGGTAAGCGCAGCAGGCTTATATCAACTGGATGGCGGGCAATGGGGCTTAAACGCTCTAAACATTGCTCAACACAAGCTACACCACAGCCCTGTTCAAGCGTTTGCTTTGGGTGTGCTTTGTAACTTGTTGGTGTGTTTAGCGATTTGGTTAACGTTCAGCTCTGCTAACGCAATGACCAAAGCAATGATGACCGTGTTACCCGTTGCAATGTTCGTAAGCTCAGGCTTTGAACACTGTGTGGCGAATATGTTCATGGTTCCTCTAGGCATCACGATTCAAACATTCGCCCCGGAAAGCTTCTGGATGCAAATCGGTGCAACACCAGCGCAGTACGCAGACTTAAACGTCATGCAATTTGTCACAGCAAATTTAATACCAGTGACAATCGGCAACATCGTAGGTGGTTCAGTATTGGTCGGCTTAGCCAACTGGAGTATCTACCGTCGCCCACAACTTAAAGCAGCAAAAATTACCGCTATTACACAAACAACAGAAATTACGTCAGTTAAGGAAATTACTATGAACACAGCAACTACTATCAAGCAAATCATGAACACTCAACCAATTACACTGAGCGTAGAAATGCCAACATCAGTCGCGATTGATTCACTTTTAGACGCGCAACTTGTTAGCGCTCCTGTTTGCGATGTTGAAGGCCGTCTAGTGGGTGTCTTCTCGGTTCATGACGTAATGGTTGACCTTTGGTGCCAAGATTACATCCCAACTAAAGGCCAAAAAGTCGTAGACCTAATGAGCCGTGATGTTGTGGCAATCGATGCAAACGACAAGCTAGTAGACGTTGCTGAGTTCCTATGCATCGACAAAGAGCAACTGTACCCGACTACAAGCATGGGCTTCGCTACTCGCCTGACATCTCTTTCTCTAGAAGAGCGTGCAAAAGCGATGAAAGTAAGCCAACCACATATGCTTCCAGTGTTAGAAAATGGCGTGATGGTGGGTGTTTTGACTCGCATTGAAGTGATGCAAGCACTGCGTCCAATCTACGGTGACCGACTAAACGTGGTTCCTCAAGCTGAACTAGAAACGGCTTAACTAATCTTAAGTCGAACTATTAGGGATTAGTAGTTCAACTAGATAACTCAGTCATGGCAACGTTGACTGGCTAGAGGTAAATGGTGGCTTTTAACGTACTAAACGGTTTGACACAAAACAGACCTAAACACGTTGCCATTTATCTCAATAAAAAAGGCGCAAAGTGAAAACTTTGCGCCTTTCTCTATTTCTAACTGTTGACCTATTTAGTATCGATGATGTCTCTAAAAAATGTTGATACCTGTCAGAGAGCTAGAAAGCTAGAAAGCTAGAAAGCTAGATTACTTCTTTACGCCTTCAACGTGTAGATCCATATCTACATAGCTTGAAGCGCCCATTACTGGAATGTTGAAGTCAGCAAGCTCTAGACGAGTTGTACCAACGAAACCTGCACGCTCACCGCCCCATGGGTCTTGACCAGCACCGATGAATTCAGCTTCGATAACGATAGGCTTAGTTACACCGTGAAGTTTCAGATCACCCATAACTTCAAGTTTGCCGTCACCTTTATCAACCACTTTTGTGCTGTTGAATGTCGCATCAGAGAACTTACCAGCATCGATGAAATCACCGCTACGGATATGCTTATCACGTTCTGCGTGGTTTGAATCAAGGCTTGTAGTATCAACCGTTACGTTTACTGTAGACGCTTCAACGTTGCTTTCATCAAATGAGAAGTCACCTGAGAATGTGTTAAAACGACCTTGGATAAAGCTGTAACCTAGGTGGCTAACTTTAAAGTTAACTGAAGCATGCGCACCTTTTGTATCAATCACGTAATCAGCGGCGTTCGCAGCGAAAGGCATTGCCATTGCAAATGCTAATCCTGTAGCGATAATTGACTTTTTCATTTTGAAGCTCCTATCATTTTTCGTAGCGTATCGTCTTTGTCGATAACGTGGTGTTTTATCGCCGCTAAGGCGTGCACTGATGCCATGATGATCAGTACCCATGCAGCATAGTAGTGAATCGTTCCTGCGAGATCAGATTGGTTTGCAAACAGCTCGCCCATACTTGGTACAGTGAACCAATTGAATACGTCGATCCCGCGACCATCTGATGTTGAAATCAAATAACCTGAAATAAATAAAACCGCTAAGTTAATGTACATAAAGCCGTGAGCGAACTTCGCTGCTGCAACTTCATAGCTTTTACCTTCCACTTTAGGTGACGCGGTAACTAACTTCCAAACCAAGCGGATAACGGTAACAGCAGCCAAAAGAATGCCTACCGAGCGGTGGTAGTCTGGTGCTGTTTTGTACCACTCGCTGTAGTATGAAAGATCAACCATCCACAGGCCTACACCAAACAAACCAAATATCGCGAGTGCTGAAATCCAATGCATCGCTCTAGCTAAAGGGTTGTAATTTCTAACGTTGTTGTCCATGCATCTCTTCCGAATGTTAACGAGTCGTGTAGTTTTGAAAAGCGTACCCTACACTAAGTTTGTGTAACATATTATTTACCAAGCTTTACAATAGTTACATCATTGCAAATTAAACGAGTTATTCAAATTATTTGAACAAGTTTGGGCTAAACGTTAAATTTCAACAATTTGCTCGATCTCGTAGAGCTCATCTGAGATGTCTAACATTTTGCGTTCCATCACTTTCTGAGCGTCTTCTATCCCTTTGTTGTAGTAAACAGCACCAAACTTTTTGCTGATGAAGTCGACCAAGAATTCCGTGTCGAACTGACCAAGCTCCACATCAAGTTCATCTTGCAGATACTTTTGGAGCGTATGAGTAAGCTCAGACTTTTGTTTCGAATCTAATTGAATGGTCATGAATGTTTCCAAATAAAGAGTAAGTAGATCAATTGTGATTTGCTGACTAGACTATAGTCGAGGTAACTAGCTAGAATTCCTCATAATTTAGAATACAGACCTGTAGAGCGCCAGTGCTATCCATAAAATCACTCAGCAATGGTTAATTTTGATAGAGAGATCAAGAACTCGCACTTTGACGATAGGTAACGGAACCGCAATTACCGTACTATTGCCCATCAATAAGATAGTAGCTGTGTATAAGGGACTTCATTGTTATTAGATCTAGTGATTAAAAGCGTTAATCAATTTCAAGACGATTGCCTAAAGCTCTGTGAACGCCACTACCCTACTGTACACAATCAAGGGATCAGTGAGCACCATATAGGTAAGGCATTTGCCCGCCGAATGGAGCACACCTTCGTTAGCTTTAATCATGCAAGCAACATCAGCCCACTTGAAATGCTTTCCTCTGGCGAAACGCCTCGACACTTCCGAATATCTTCCGAAATCGGTACCGTTTGGATGATCAGTCATCATATGGTGAGTGCCGGGAAAACCTGTCGTAGAAAGTTGATGTTAGACATCCATAATTGGCAACAAGAGTATGGATTTTCCATTCAACCCAATGACGTTTTGATCATTGTCTCAGACCATTGGATTAGCCGAAGTAAAAACAGCGGTGAATTACTGCATTGGTGGATGGGCGAGCTCCCAGACGAGATCACGGAATATAGCCAACAAGGTATCACTCTAAGAGAGAGTGATTCTCAATTCGCCACTGAGTTAAATAACAACTTTAAAATCAGCCCTTGCTTTATTAAATTTGGACACCCTTTAAAACGGTCAGGAAATCAACAACTGGTTCGTAAGTACCTGCAACTTTATGCGGTACTTCAATGGCAGTAAGAATACGGGTCAACTTTTTCAATCAGTTTTGAAAGTACATTGTTAGACCTCTATCCCAATATTTATAAAACCAAACTCAAGCCCTGCCTAATAATCAATCAAAGTTTATCTTCGATAAAATAATAACTTATCAGATCATCATTCATATTTTGAGAAGTAGATATCATTTATATGCAAACGGAGTTACTTGTTAATATTGCGACTTTGACATTCCCCCATAACCTGGAGCTTTGTCCCTACTTTTAACTGGTGTATTTGCTTTGAAAGCTTATATTGATTGGCGTAGATATGAGATAGATTACTCAGAAGTTAAATTCACAATAGTCATTATTAATGGTGAATGATAAGTAATTTTAATGACTAATATCAACTATCATGCTGTTTTTTCGTTAATTATATTTATTTAAATATTGGCTCTACAAATGAGTTTTTATTAATTGACAATTTACTTACACCTGTCAATATTGTGACAGCCGAGACATGTAAGTCCGCCATTGAATAACCCCTCTTTACTAGCGACTATGATTTTATCAGACAGAAGTGAATTTATTAGCTGTATATCCGTAGATGCTGATATGCAGTTTATTGCGAAATACCAAGACCTGACGCTTAGCAGCGTCTATCAACCTATATTCGACTCTTCTATGACTCAAATAGGTGTCGAGGCTTTGGTGCGCATTTCAAATAACAAAGGTGATATTGTTCGTCCTGATCACTTCTTCCATTCCGACGAAACCTCAAGCACAGACAAAATCAATGTCGAGAGGCTGAGTCGAGCGATTCATATCCGTAACTTCGCACAATCGACAATCCGTCATTTACACCTATTTTTGAACGTTCTTCCAAACGTTGGTGAGTTGTTTGCTGCAGAGAAGGTCAGCGAGAGCTTGTTAGCTAAACGCCTTCACGAGCTTAATCTTTCATGTGAACAGATAGTGATGGAGTTGGTAGAGCTTAATGCAGAAAGTGAAGAGCGTTTGAAAGATGCCGCCCTTTCGCTTGCGGATAATGGCTTTCAAATAGCGGTCGATGATTTTGGAACACAAGCATCAACCGAACAGCGCGTTCGCCACATTAACCCTCATATCATCAAGATAGACCGCTCGGTTATGTTGGACTTTGAACAAGGCGACACTCGAGAAATGGAGCTAGTGCTTGATCTTGCAAACCAAATTGGCGCAAAGACAGTGATTGAAGGCATAGAAACCCAACAACAACTCCAAGCGATGCAGAGCTTAGGCTTCAATATGTATCAAGGCTATCACTTAGCCATGCCAAAGCCGATTGAATTAGACATACGCCTAGCAATCTAGAATCGCCCTATCCTTCTCAACGCCGCTTGACCATTGAGTAGCGGCTTTTTTAATGCTTGCCTATTCGTACCCTCTTGCCGCTCTCACGTGTCAACACATTTCAGGACGGGACAATACGTATAAAAAAGCCCAGTCGAATTTGACTGGGCTGGCTTAAAAGAATCTGTTTTATATCATTCCCTAATAACCCGCAGTGGACGGTTTGATTCTATATAGAATAGCGAACATCACTGGTACTACTATTAGCGTTAGTACGGTAGCAAAGCCTAAGCCTGCCATGATGGTAATCGCCATCGAGCCGAAAAATGCATCGAATACCAAGGGAATCATGCCCAAGATAGTTGTTAGTGCTGCCATAGATACCGGTCGCACACGGCTGATCGCACTGTCGACAACCGCTAAATATGGGTCTTTACCTGTTTGTAGCTCACTGTTGATTTGGTCAAGCAGTACGATACCGTTCTTCAAAATCATGCCACTTAGACTCAATAGGCCTAAGAACGCAGTGAAGCTAAATGGCATATTAGTACCTAACAGACCAATCGAAACACCAATGATAGAAAGTGGCACCGTAAACCAAATCACAAGTGGCTTACGAACCGAGTTAAACAGAAGCATAGTGATGATAAACATCAACAAATAACCCATTGGCAGTGAACCAAATAGAGATTCTTGTGCATCTTTAGAACTCTCGTACTCACCGCCCCAACTAATGTTATAACCTGCTGGTAAATCGAGTGCTTCAACCTTTGGTTTTACTCGAGCAAACAAGCTAGCTGGTGTTTCATCACCCAACACATCGTGATCAGCCAGAACCGTTAACGTACGCTTTCTGTCACGACGTTGAATCAGTGGTTCAGACCATTGAAGCTCAACCCCATCAATCACTTGTTCTACAGGAATGTAGGTTTGCAGCGATGGGCTCCAGATCTTCACATTGTTTAGTGATTCAAAGTCAAAACGCTCTTCTTCAGGCAAGCGAGCCACGATAGGTAACATGTGCGTACCATCACGCAGTAAGCCGATGTTGTAACCACCAAACGCCATTTGTAACGTCTCGGACAGATCCGTCTTTGAAATACCAAGGCGACGTGCCTTTGATTCGTTAAACAGTGGCACGAGCTCTTTGGTGCGTTCGCGCCAGTCATGACGTACATTTCGAGAGCCAGGGTCCGCCAACAGAATATCTTCTACCTCAACAGCGATGCTTCGAAGGATCTGCGGGTCTGCACCGCTAATACGAGCTTCGATTTTTGAAGCTGGCGACGGACCAAACTCAATCAGTTTAAATTGGAACGTCGGTTGTTCAAATTTATTGGCCAAGTCCTTGTCTAGCCCTTCTAGGACTTTAAACATGGTGTCTCGGTCAGTCGTTCGTACCTGCAGTTGACTGTACGCTTCGTAACTTTTCTCGGGTTGATATGTCAGCGCAAAACGTTGCATGCCCTGTCCAACCGTTGTTGTCACAAACTCAACATCGTCTTGCTGGCGAATGTAGCTTTCAACTTTTTCTGTCTGCTTGATCGTTTCACGAACATCAGTGCCTTCCGGCATCCACATGTCTACATAGAACATTGGCGTGTTTGATGGCGGGAAGAACTGCTGCTTCACCATACCAAAACCGACCACAGAAACTGCTAATAGCGCGACCATAATGACTACGGTAAGCCATCTAAATCGAAGTGCTACTTTCAGACACGCACCGAATACAACAAAAAGGATGCCTTTGTATGGGTCTTCGTTCTCATCAACCTTGTCTTCTTCTTTAAGCAACATCTCGGCAAGGAATGGCGTTAGTGTTAGTGCTGTTACCCAACTCAAAAACAGTGAGAAACACAGTACCCAGAACAGCGAACCCATGAACTCGCCTGTCGCATCTTTCGACAAACCAATCGGTGCAAACGCCGTGATAGCGATAATGGTCGCACCTAACAGTGGCCATTGTGTTTGCTTGACGATGTCTTTCGCTGCTTGAAGCTTGGTTTTGCCTTTCTTCAAGCCAACCAAAATACCTTCAACGACAACAATCGCGTTATCCACCAGCATACCTAGCGCGATGATCAAAGCACCGAGCGAGATACGGTGCAGTTCAACATCGTTGTAATCCATCAAGATGAACGTACCGAACACAGTCAGTAGCAGTACTAAACCGATGATCAAACCACTGCGTAAGCCCATCGCGAACAGAAGTACGATGATAACAATTGCTACCGCTTCCACTAGGCTGATCAAGAAATCAGCAACGGACTTGTCCACTTCTTGTGCTTGGTTGTAGAAGTAATTCAACTCAACACCGGCTGGCTTAATACTTTCTAAGCGATCAAGTTCTGCATCAAGCGCATTACCGATTTCCACCACGTTTACGCCCGATGAGAATGCAATGCCTAGGTTGATCGCTGGTTTGCCGTTGTAAGTTAATACATTCCCTGGTTTTTCTTGGATTCCGCGAGTGACCTCAGCGACATCTTTCAAGCGAATTAGGTTACCCGTATCGCGACCATGAATGATTAAGTTTTCTAACTCTTCAACCGTGCTCAGGGTGCCGTTAGGTTTGATGGTTAGGCTTTGACCATTGAGCATTACCTCGCCAGCCGATACCACACTGTTTTGCTGTGCGAGCAATGCTGTCACCGTCGACATGTCTAGATTTAACGCCGCTAAACGCTCAAGTGACATCTCAACGAACAATTGCTCTTGTTGGTCGCCTGCGATACTTACCTTGCCTACGCCTTCAACCAGTTCGATTTCACGTGTGAGATAATCAGCATACTGTTTGAGCTCGACGTAATCGTAACCATCACCCGTCAGCATGATCATCACGCCAAACACATCACCAAAATCATCGATGATCTGAACAGAGTTAACACCACTCGGCAGCATTGGCTGTAGGTCGTTGATCTTACGACGCATTTCATCCCAGATTTGTGGTAGCTCGTCCGGACCGTAGTCCATCTTCATGCTGACCATAATTTGAGACATACCATTCGATGAGGTCGATGTGATCTTATCGATGTAAGGGAGCTGTCGTATCTCTTTTTCAAGTGGATACGTCAACTCCTCTTCAACTTCCATTGACGTTGCGCCAGGGTAAGTTGAAATAATCATTGCATCTTTAATGGTAAAAGCTGGGTCTTCTAAACGGGATAGGTTGCCAAAAGACGATACACCGCCAATGGCCAAAATGACTAGAAACAGCCAGCTGATTACTTTGTTTTTTATTGAATATTCTGCGATGTTCATTCTGCTTTTCCTGACAATTGGATTCCGTCACGGAGTTTTCTTAGGTTCGAGTTTACGAGTCGATCACCTTGCTCAACGCCATGAGCGATTAATGCGCCTTGGCCACTGATCTTGTCGACTTCTACTTCGCTTTTGAATGCTTGTCCGTCGTCCATTTTCCACACATAGAATTGATTCGCTTCAGAGCCCGCTTCTAGCGTTGTCATTGGTAACTGGTAGCCTTGAACATCGCTCAGGCCCGCTTTCGCCATATCCACATTGACCGTAACGCTCGTGCCCGGCAGAATTTCACTTTCAGGCTGTTGCATCTGCATCCAAAATTCGTAGGTACGTGATTGTGGGTGCAGTTCACTGGTGTGTTCTAGATACGTCAGTGGATATTGGCCTGTGTGACCGCCAAAGTTCGCCTCAGGACGATAGCTATTTGAACGCATGTCAGGGCTTATCGACGCTAAGATCGAATCGGAGACTTGGATTCGTACGTAGACCTTATCGTTCTGATACAAGCTAAGAAGCGTTTCGCCCGGTGTCGTGTTTTCGAATCGTTGCTTATCGACAGTTGAAACTGTTCCTGAGAATGGCGCTAAAAGTTCTGTGTAACTTAGCTTGCGTTTTGCAGCCGCCAAATTCGCCGATGCGAGCTTGTAGTTAGCCGTCAGTTGGTCGTGTTCTGATTGCGATAACATTTCGCTGCCAAACATCTCAGTACCGCGGGCCAACTGTTTGCTCGCCAGTTTGAATTGAGATTGAGCATCAGTCAGATCTTGGACGTACGTTGCATTATCTAAGGTGGCTAATAACTGCCCTTTTTCGACGTTATCGCCCGCTTCGACTAGTACTTGTTGAATCTCGCCTGCTAGCTTAAATGCCAAGGGAGTCAATTCAGCTGGCATCACCTGCCCATTAAAACTTCTGAACTGATTAGTCAGCGGCGCGCCAACTTCAAAGGTAGAAACCAACAGAGGCGGTTGTTCACGGTGTATAGCTTCATTGTTACAGGCTTGAAGTAACAGAGCCGACGCGACAATAACTGATAATTTTGAAAGGTTCATTAAATACCGCCCTCACGAAGCCAAGCTTTTACTTGTTGTCCGTCTGATAACACATCCACACCAGCTTCAACGATAAGGTCACCAGACGACAATCCTTCGATAACCTTGCCTTGCTCATCAAGAAGGACTTGTACTTTAGAAATCAGTTGAGAGTCAGGGTTATAGCGCCATAATTGACCATGGCCTGCGTCTTTGTTTAACCAAGCTGAATCCACAATACCAATGCCGTAGTCAGATTTACTCTTCTGAACTTCAACTTGCGCTGTCATACCAGAAAGTAGATTGATGCCTTCTGGCTTTTCGATAGACACAACCGCTTGGTAGCTGTTGGTGTCTTCATCTGGTTGCGTTGAGATTTCTTTGAAGCGAGTCGGGATACGAATGCCGCGGTGGCTATCCATCACAACCCACATGTTTGAGCTCATTAGGTCTTGAATCGAACGGTCTTCAAGCTTTGATACTGGAATGGAAAACGTCACATCCATTTCACTGTGATTCAAGATATTCAGTACAGGCTGCTTTTCTGCGATCAATTGATATTGCTTTCCAAACACCATCGATACCACGCCATCGAATGGAGCAACTAAGGTAGTGTAGCCAAGGTTTGTTTTTGCTTGGTCCAACTCAACTTCAGCGGCAGTAAAAGTGTTTACTGCTTGGTCGTAGTAATCGGTACTGACCAATTTTTTCGCATACAACTCAGAAGCTTGTTTGTATTGGCTGTTCGCGAGATCAAATTTAGCTTGGGCAGCATCAACGGCAATACGGTAATCCCTCGCGTCTAATACGGCTAACACCTGACCTTTCTTCACTTCTTGTCCCATACGAACATCGAAGGTTTCTATATCGCCACCCACTTGGAAAGAAAGTGCCGCACGGTCGGTTGCATCAACCTTTGCAATGAAGCTATCAAGATCAATATCAGTCTGTTGCGGGATTTCGAACAACTTGACTGGCTTGATTACCTGCTCATTTTCCTCTGACTGAACTTTGTCACATCCGGTTAGAGAGCCTGCGAGCAATAGTGCTGCAATAACAGCTCCCATGCGCTTGCTCGATACGGCATTGATAGACAAATTGGACTGCATGATGTCTCTCCATTTAATTATTATGATTTATTACACAGGTGGGCAGTATATTTAATATTAAATAATTCTCAAGCTTTACTTTCCACTTGTGCAGTATTTTTTATTTCAGTAAAAACAGTGTAGAATGTGGTAATCAGGTAATTATGTGAAATGAAGATGACCGAAAAGAAACAAGGTAGAAGAAGCGCAAAAGACGCTGAAGAGACTAGATTTTTGATCATGGGTGTTGCTGCGGATATGTTTTGTGAGCAGGGTTATGATAGCGTTTCGCTTCGTAACATCAGTGAAAAGGCAGGCGTATCACATAGCCTTATTCGCCATCACTTTGGCAGCAAAGAAAAAATCTGGCATGCGATAAGCGATTGTTTACACGCCTATTTTCAGTCTTATATTGCTAAGATTATGGAAGAGTTACCAAAAGACGTCGCACCAAACATTACTATCTATTTATTTAGTATGCGGCTCTTTAGCAACATGATTCACTCACGAAAACCGATGCAACTTATCACTGACTCTGTTCGCCAAAAAGATAACTTGGTCGATTACTTTATCGACAATGTTGGCGATGTTGAAAAAGAAATCAACATGTTAGCTGAACAATATAACGATGCGAATCCAGAGAGCTTGATCAACATTTATGAGATTAAGTGGCAAATGATCATGTATGCGCACGGAGCAGTATGTCTCACTCCCTTTATGGAGAGCACTTGGAATGAAGGTGATATGGTCACCTCACCCGAAGATGCCCTACTTAAGCATTGGCAGCTTTTCAACACGCAGATGGTGAGCAAGTTCAATATTGCTGAAGAGTGGGTTCTAAATCCAACCTCGATTGAAGAGCTGATTTACGAAGTGCCCTGTGTATGGAAGTGCAATCAAGAACATCATTAATCCAATGTTTTTATCTTCCTTGGTCGTAATTTGATTTACTTGAAACAAAAACGCGCCGTTACAGAACTAACTGTAACGGCGCATTTTTATATGTATAGATCTTTAAACTGGAGCTTTTTCTAGCTTGTTAGCGACGTGCTTTTCCGCGGTTTTGGTGAATCTTAAGCTTCGCTTTCATCTTACGTTTTTCTGATGAACGGCTCTTACTGCGACCACCACGATCGGGCGCTAGATCTTTTTCTAAGCTTGGTTCAAAGCCCTCTAGCCACTCTTGAGGCAAGCGCGTATCAAGTAATCGCTCAATATCACCCAGTAGGTAAGCTTCGTCCTGACTCATCAAAGAGATCGCTAAACCACTGTTGCCCGCACGACCAGTTCGTCCGATACGGTGAACGTAATCTTCGGCTTTGAATGGCATGTCATAGTTCACAACTTGTTCAAGCTGCTGGATATCAATAC
Source organism: Vibrio sp. 1CM23M (assembly GCF_023161755.1). NCBI lineage: Bacteria > Pseudomonadati > Pseudomonadota > Gammaproteobacteria > Vibrionales > Vibrionaceae > Vibrio > Vibrio sp. 1CM23M. The sequence goes on along the minus strand of NZ_JALNTR010000003.1, from coordinate 597,065 downwards.
CACGAGCTGCCACGTCGGTTGCGATCAACGCACGAACTTTGCCTGACTTGAAATCGTCCAGTGCTTTTTGACGCGCACCCTGGCTCTTATCGCCATTGATTGATGCCGCTTTAATACCGTCTAACTTAAGCTCTTTAACGAGAGCATCAGTGCCCTGCTTAGTCTTTGTGAACACCAACACTTGTTGCCAGTTTTTTGAGCCAATCAAATACGCCAATAATTCACTTTTACGCGACTTATCTACCGGGTAAACCATCTGTGTTACGGTTTCAGCGGTGCTGTTTTTTGGCGTAACTTGAATTTCACTTGGCTTTTGCATCATACGGTGTGCAATCGCTTTGATTTTGTTATCAAACGTTGCAGAGAAGAACAGGGTTTGACGCACTTCGTTCATGCGAGAAAGAATACGCTTGATGTCAGGCATGAAGCCCATATCTAACATACGGTCAGCTTCATCCAGTACCAGTACTTCCGTTTGGCTCAACATGATGTTTCTAGTGAACATGTGATCAATAAGACGACCAGGCGTCGCGACAAGAATATCTGCGCCACCGCGTAAGTTATCAGTTTGCACCTTCATGCTAACGCCGCCGTAAGCCACCACGACTTTAATGTCGGTTCCCTTAGCGTAGCTCGTTAAGTTATCGAAAACCTGTTGTGCCAATTCACGAGTTGGTACTAATACAAGCGCACGAACGAGCTTAGGGCTCGGAATAACGTTGTCTTTCGTCTCGATTAATCTTTGAATAATCGGTAAACCAAACGCGGCCGTTTTACCTGTACCCGTTTGAGCACCAGCAAGTACATCTTTGCCTTCTAATACCAATGGAATCGCTTGTTCTTGAACACTGGTAGGAGCCGTAAAATTAAGCTCTGATAGCGTGGCAAGAAGATGCTCAGATAATCCTAGTTGGTTAAAAGATTTTGTAGATTCAGACATAGTATGATGCTCAAAGATTAAATAGGCGCGGATTGTAGCAAACCTGCATTACGCTGTTTACCTTTCCTTTTGATTTTTCTTCATTTGGAGCGCATTAAACTGCTTCGCTTCTTCTAAAACGTTGGGGTAAAGCTCGTTAAAGTGACACTGCAACGTGTCGTAGTGACGTTCGAGGTCATCGTAACACGCCTCGAGCATACCGAGCTTGGGCCTTCTCAACGCCATTCGCTGCAATACCACCTCTATAGAAGACATGTCTTGATAGCTCTCTAACCATCGATGCTCAGCCATTTTCTGATGAACCATAACGAAACTTTCTGGCCAGTGTGGTTCTTGATGTTCAAAGATCTGCTCATGGCTATCGAAACAAAAACGCTCTAATGTCTGCTGTGAAAACTGAGCCCAATGATTGGCTAAGCAGTGATCCCAAAATACATCGAGTGCGATAGGCGCAAAGCGTCGTGTTTGGTCTGAGAAAAGTGATTTTGCAGAACGAGATACATCATGATGATCAGTATAGCTATCAACAAATCGATGAAGCCTAATGCCGTCAGAAAGGGAATCAGAATAGTGTTTATTAGGGTCGCCTTTAACAAAATCACCTAACAGGTTACCTGCTAAGTTACTGTTACAGTGCTTGGCGATGTGAAGGTGTGCGAGAAAGTTCATTGAACCTCATTAAAGTATCGAGAACTAAGTAACATGGTAAACGTACTCGTTTATCTTCGCGAACTTTAATGAGGATAGTTTTGGTATGACGTGTGAGCGAATGAGATTTGCTCAGTTTAGAATTGTTTGCTTTGAGAAGCTTTCAGCTAAGAAAACTTTTAGCTTTAAAACGTTTCAGTTGAAACTGAATTAAAGATCTTAAAAGCTTAGTTCGACGACTTAAAAAGCTCTTCTGCTAACTGTTTCACTGTCTGTTCATAGTCAGACAAATCAATACCAATTTCCATAGCATCTAACAACTCTAGACTTTCGTCATTATAAGATTGGTCACTCATAGTGCCCCCTCTATTCCTTGGTGTGGACATGTTGTCCGATTAACTAGTGCACCATCTTGGACTTATATTATGTCACTTTGATGAACGCACTCTACTCTACCCATTCCATATTCATAGCTTAAAGCTACTCGCGATCATTAACGCTTTTTTACGCTAAAGGGGTATACGCGAACGACATATGTACTGCCACCTTACACCAAGTACAACAAATTACTCTATAAATTTTGAAGCCGATCATGGTCAAACGTTTGCTTTGCTCATTTGAATGCTGATATGCCCCTTCATGTAAATATTAGTTTACAGTGGATATTTTTAATTACAATAAGAATTGCATTTGGAATTAAACTCAATCAGAATACTTCAAAATCGAGATATTCTTTGGGTTTATGCGCTTAAGCTAGAAGAATTACAATGAAAACACACCCTAACGTAAAGAATTATATACAATGAATAAATCAAAGGTTTTTGGTAGTACTTTGATCATTGCAGGCACAACCATTGGTGCTGGCATGCTCGCTCTCCCACTTGCTTCTGCAGGTATTGGCTTTTCAACTTCACTTTTTTTGATGCTGGGTTTATGGGCGTTAATGGCCTTTACGGCGCTATTAATGGTAGAGCTTCACCAATTCGCAGAATCTGACGCGACCCTACACACGTTAGCTCATACCATTTTAGGGACAAAAGGAAAGTGGATTGCGAGCTTCGCGGTAATGTTTCTATTCTACGCTCTGTGTGCGGCATACATAGCTGGCGGCGGTGCGCAATTTAACCAACGAATTTCGGATATCGCGGGTATCGAACTCAATGCTCAAATCACCACGCTTCTATTTACCCTATTAGTTGCCGGCGTTGTGACGATTGGTACACACAGTGTTGATAAAGTTAACCGCGTTTTATTTGGCTTAAAGCTTATCGCAATGGTGTTGGTACTCAGCTTCCTAGCTCCAAACATTACCTCTCAATACTTAATGAGTATGCCTTTACAGCAAGGCCTGATTGTTGCCGCGATTCCGGTTGTGTTTACCTCTTTTGGTTTCCACGGCAGCATCCCATCAATTGTTCGATACCTAGATGGTGACGTCCGCTCTTTACGTAAAGTAATGATTATTGGCTCTGCACTGCCTCTGGTTATCTACGTTTTCTGGCAAAGTGTTACTTTGGGCGTGATTAGCCAAGAGCAGTTGTTGTCTGACACAAGCTTAGGCGCGCTATTAGTCTCGCTATCGCAAACGGTTCATCAATCCAACCTAAGCGTGATCGTCGGTGTGTTTGCGGACCTTGCACTGCTGACATCTTTTATTGGTGTGAGCTTGGGCTTATTTGAATTCATGGGCGACTCACTGAGCAAGAAACTAGGTAACGCAAAACGTGTTAAGACAGCTGCTATTACCTTCTTACCGCCACTGGGTTTTGCCTTATTTTACCCACAAGGCTTCATCATGGCTTTAGGCTACGCAGCCATTGCACTTTCAGTGCTCGCGATTCTGTTACCTACAGTGATGGTATATAAAGTTCGTTACACTGATTTCTCTGTCAAACCACAATCTTCAGATGCCAGTTACCAAGTGTTAGGCGGTAGCAAAGCGTTGTTTTTAGCAGGTAGCGTTGGCGTATTTATCATTGCTATTCAAGTTCTTATTTCAGTAGGGTTATTGCCTTCTTTAGGCTAATAAACCTATACAGAACTAATTTACTTGATTCAGATCTCATAAATGACATGTCACTATCATTAATTTTCACAATTAGTCGATTGAAGTCACATTTTTATTGAGGTCGGTTATTTAGAGTCCACGGTAAAGGATTTACCGTGGAGTTTTTATGAAAGAAGTACAATTTCGAACGATAGACAAGCTGTTTATCAAGATGTCGATCAACGACAAGTTTTGGGTCATTTTCTTAATCTTTTTTGCCGCTCTGGCAAGCCTAGCTGGACTGAACTACGTCAACAAAATGGAACACATTGACGTAACGGCAAAACAGCAGGTCGAGTATCAACTGCAAGGCATTTTATCAGCATCAGATTCCCCTGCTTCTGTTCGCTCTGTTAGCCAGCAAACTCGCGCTCAACAAACCACTATTTCAAACAATGGTTCGGTGACTGCCACAGCACTCGCACAAGATGGCAACTACTACTCACTTACCGTTTCAACTAACGATATAAAGAATCAAAAGCAGCAAGCACTGTACACTTTATTACTGAGCTTCTTGTGGTGTGTGCCTTTTGGTCTTTTTTGTTACTGGGTTGCGACTTTCCTAGGTGGCGCACTTTGGGTTCTTTACTCAACGACTCAAAAGATTGGTGATGGTGACTTAACATCACGCCTTGGCTTCCACCCTGGCCGTGATGAGTTCGGCACAATTGGTTGTGCGCTTGACCGTTCAATGGACACGCTTAGTGAGTTAGTCAACAACGTAAACCACAGTGCAGCAACGCTAAGTGAAACGTCGGCTTCTTTCGAAACAGAGATGAAGCGCAGCGAAACACAAATCATGAGCCAAAATGCCTCTCTAGACTCTGTAGCGACAGCAATGGATCAGATGACAGCTTCGGCAAATGAAGTCTCTAACATCTCTGCACGCTCAACGGAACAAACCGAGCAAGACGCGCAGCAAATCAACGATAGCCACGCGAAAGTTCAACAAGCGATCTCAGAAATCACCACCCTTTCTTCTTTGATTGAGCAAACCTCATCTTCTGTTACTAGCTTGAATGTGAATACGAGCCAAATTAACGAGGTCATCACGACGATCAATGCCATTTCAGAGCAAACTAACTTACTTGCTTTGAATGCTGCGATTGAAGCGGCTCGTGCGGGCGAACAAGGCCGTGGTTTCGCTGTTGTTGCAGATGAAGTAAGAACACTGGCAAGCCGCACTCAGTCGGCTACAGTAGAAATCCAAGCGATGATTGAACGCTTACAGCAAGAGAGCCAAAATATCGCGAAGATCACCGAACAGACGGTTGACCAAGCACAAACCAGTAGCCAGTTGATTTCAAACATTGGTCACGACGTAAACTCGATTGCAGATTCAGCTCAAGCACTAATGGACATGAGTATTCAAATTGCAACATCGGCAGACGAGCAAAGTAACGTTGCCAATACGATTGCAGCAGAACTTAACGATATTCGCAGCCAATCCGATGTGATTAAAGACGTCGCTCAAAACTCTTCAAATGGTGTATCTAGACTAACAGAAGCGTCGGTTTCTCTATCTCAGACGTTGGCACGCTACCGTACTTAAGGCTCAACTGACGAACTAGCGGCGCGAATTGAAAACAAACTAATGAGGACTCGTAATGGGTCCTTTTTTTTGGCTTTTGTTTAATAACATTACAAGGGGCATGGTCAATAACGATGACATTATCAATTACCATGAAGCAAGTCGCAAAGGAGAGATTAAGAAGTGTCAGAACTGTCTAATATTCGAGCTTAGGAGTAATCTAATTGAACGGGTCTTTTTTCGCTTACCCTCTTGCTGCAGGTGACACATAATGAATAAAACAGAAACACCAAACACCGACGACATTACATGCCCTTTATGCCAACACGACGAGTATCTGCTTTCAGAAAGTGGAGAGAAGTTTACTTGTGCATCTTGCGGTTTCCATACCAAACAATTTAGTAAGGTAGTCAGCCTTCAACTAAGCTCTACCCCACCAAAGCTGCAGAATTCGATATACCACCATTTGAGCAGTGCTTGCCATTAATCCACACTGAAATTTCTTCTAAACTGTAGATATCCTGAGCCGCGAGTTCTGTTGAGTCGGCTTCGGGATCTACGATTGCTTCATCAATACTCGGGCGTAATCGAAACGATTGGATACCCGCGCGAACACCAGCCTCAATCCCTTTCAACGTATCATCCACGTAGATGCACTCATTCGGTAGAAAGCCCATGTTCATGGCTGTGTACATGATTAAATCAGGCTCTGGCTTCCAACTATTAGCATCAAAAGCTGAGAACACTTTGCCTTTGAAGTCGTCTAGCATGCCTGTCATCGCCAATGAAGATTCAACTCTAGATTTCGGTGCATTGGAAGCAATACAAAACTCGATGTCTTGTTGTTTGAGAAATTCAATAAGTTCGATAGCGCCGTCCATCGGTTTTAAATGACGCTGGAACAGTGCTTCTAATTCAGTGCGATATAACGGTTCAAGTGTATCAATCGAGATAGATAACCCAAGACGTTCTTGTGTATCCATTAAGATGTCGGCTAGCTTCCCGCCTTGAAAGTGCGCATAGCAGTCGTTGACGTTTAGCTCCGCTCCAAAGCCACTGAAAACGTTCACCAAAGCTTGGCAGCACAGCTTTTCACTATCGATAAGTGTCCCGTCACAATCGAAAATCACACATTTAGTCTGTTCTAACCGCATAGGTATCTCACTTAGTTTGAATCCAAGTTTTATCCTATAGTGTTCTTTCAATAGGCGAGATGATTGAGGTAACAGTTTGCGGATACAGGCTTATTTCTCTTCGCGAAATATGGAGTTGATCACTTTATCGCTCGGCATAAGCAACAGTTCTCATCAAATTAACCCAGATCCTACGAAATCAAATACTGCGAGGTTTGCATAAGCGACTCAATTTCAGGGGAAAATATAATCACCACTTCCTAGCCGGATCGCGATGAATAGATAAAAAATAAGACTTATAGGCTACTCAGATAAAGCAACGGTTAGCTAACAACCGACTCTTCTAATACCTTAGCTTCAATCGAAGGTGAAGACGCATATTCTATAGTTCCAGTATCGGGATACGAATCTCGGATAGCGACAAACTCGGGTAAGTGTTTCAGTAGCAATTTAGTTAGCTGAGGATCAAACTGGTAGCCACACTCTCGCTCGAACAAATCGACCACCATCTCTAACGGCCACGGTTCTTTGTAGCAACGTGCACTAAGCAGGGCATCAAATACATCGGCTACGGCGGTGATACGAGCAAACAGGTGTATTTCATCCCCCACTTTGCCATTCGGGTATCCAGCACCATCCCAACGCTCGTGATGTTCGTTAGCAATGATTGCTGCGAGGTTGGTAATATCACCCGCTCCGCTCTTCAGTAAGTTATAGCCAGCCGTAGTATGAAGCTTCACCACCTCCCACTCTTGGTCGGTTAATTTCCCAGGTTTATCCAAGATTGATTCAGGGACTGAAATCTTACCCACATCGTGCATTGGGCTGATGATCTCAATCATCTCGACCTCACGATGGCTCAAACCACGATACTTCGCAAGCAGTGCAGACAACTTGGCTACACGCTTAACGTGATTACCTGTTTCGCCAGAGCGGGTTTCAATTGCTTCTCCAAGAACATGAATCATATCCTTTTGGATATTCAAAGTCTGTTTTTGAAGCTTTAAGATTCGTTTGTTCTTATTCGCCAACTCTTTCTTTTGGCGCAGAGTGACGAATTGCATCAAAATGATCAGGCTTAAACCCACAAACACCATCGACAGCCCCAATAACAACTGGAAGTTTTTGCGAATAAAGGACGAAGGCTCATTAATGAACACCGCTTCGTCAGGTAACGCGTTTGCACTAATCCCGTATCGCTTCATTGCAGGATAATTGAATACAAAACGTTTGTTATCTCCGGGAATTAACGGTGCCGTAAAACCAAGAGGAAGATATTTATCTAATGCAACGACAGCCTCTTCAGCCATGCTTTGTGAGTGATTAACGTAGCCACCGAGTACATCACCCGAAATATAGAACTGCCATAAAGCAAACACCGGAGCAGCACTCGCTTTTGACAACGTATCCGCAATCCCTTGGTAAGTGTGGTAAACCCCTTGCTTCAACTCGGTGTTGTAATGACTGAGCAATACCGCATCGTCCGCAGAGATCCCTTCCAAAAACTGGCCTGTATGCTCCAGCGACAAGGCGCGAATTTCTACGAGATTGATATTTGGGAACTCAGCCATCATTCTGGTCATTTCTTTGTGAATCAGCTCAGACGTGACACTGTAATCATTTACAAAATAGAGATTCTTTAGATTAGGTCTTAATTTGGAGATCAGCTTAATATTAACGTTTATCTGATCGTTCTCATAAAGTACGGTTGCTCGGTCAGACACCGCGTACATGTCGGTGCTGAAATCATTAATGCCGACTGCAACGACAGGTGTAGAGCGATCAATCAAATTAGGCAGAGATTCAAGGAAATTGGCCGCGTTATCGTCCGTCACAATTACGCCATCAAATTTATAACCTGCATATTTCGCACGTAAGTAGTTCGCGAGAGAGTCGTAATATTCCGGGGTGTGGACACGTTTTGAATCCAAATACTCGATTGAGAGTTTAACTTCGGTTTGAGATTGGTTGAACGCACTGTCTATCCCTTTTTGGAAGTCAGCAGTCCATTGGTAAGAAGGTTCGTATGAGTGTAAAACTAGGATGCGCTTTATATCCCAGTCGTTAGCAACGCTGAGTGAAGAATAAGCGCTAACACACAATACAGCGATTGATATCAATAGCTTGTACATACAATACCCTTTAAATAAGACGGGGTATTGTACTTAGATTAACGCTTTGTCAAAGAATCTTTAGTTCTCGATCCACACTTTATCGCAAGAAGCATGATCTTGTGCCCAAAAATCGTATAACTGCTTAGCAAAGTTGTTGATGCTTTGACCATTTCCAGCAACGACATCCGAGATCAATAAGGAACCATCCGCTTCTGTGACGATTGCGCTCGCCACAACCTCACCATTTTGAGTACCAATATATAAGACATGATCGTCAGAAAGCATAATTTGGCTCAGGAACTCAAGCATGTGTGCCCTTTCCGTTTCATCTTGGTAAACGCTTGCTTGGTTAAGTGAAAATAGCACGGTCAATTTATGGAAATCGACTTTATGCAGTTCATCAATTTGGGAAGGAGTTTGATCTTGTGCTAGGAGTTGGTACGTCTTGGATGGAAGTTTGCTTTGATAAAGTTCACGGCCGAGGAGACTCTCTTTTGCGGGATAAGCAATATCGAGCTGACTAAATAGCCATTGGTTTTTCTTGTGTGCAATTTCAGGTATTTCGTTATTCATTCTTTTAGTACCTACGGTTAGTATCCCCAAATATCGCAATTATTTGGAAGACATACGGTCGACTGAGGTGCCGAGCTACAAGCAGAGAGCATACAGAGCATGACCAAGGCCAACAAGTACTTTAAATGCTTCATATTTTTCATTATCTAACAACATCCTTTAAGAACTTAGCGAAAAGCTCTACACTCGTATTCAAGCTTTCAATATCCTTATAGTAAACAGAACTATATAAATAAAAAGGACTTCTTATGAAAAAAGCCTTAATAGCAGCAGGTATCGTCACAATGTTAGCTGGCTGTTCGGACAACGAGGTTGGCGACGTCTCACTAGGTTTCTTCACAATGAAGGATGCATAAACCATTACACAACCATTATACACTCTAAACAAATTTTAACCATGCTTTGTGCTACAATCTGAAAACACTCTTGATTACAGGCGTTTACAAATGAAGAAAATCTTATTGGCTGGGTTATTCGCTGCCCTGATTTCTGGCTGCTCTGACAATGAAGTTGGTGATGTTAGCTTGGGAGCATTTACATTAAAAGATATAAAAATCGGGAATCTTAAAGACGAAAAAATCCCATCTGTCGTTTGTCATATTGCTTCAATCGAAGATAACTTTAGCTTTGCAGATCCATCAGACAGTTCAATCTCTTGTCGTCAGGTTGGTGAAATTACGCCAGAAATGATCGCTGACATTGATAAGAGTAAATCAGGTGAAGTAGTGTTTAAGAAGTCGAAAAGTATCTTCTTCAAAACAATGAAAGTTCGTAGAATTTTTGATGCTGAGAATCAAACCCTACTCTACTTGTCTTACACGACCAAAGAGACGGAGGGAAGCTTTAAGCACAGTCTTTCAACTGTTCCACTATACGACACAAAAGCATACGTAGAACCTACTCAGGAAGCGATACAGTAGATTCAATCAGCCACTCAATTGAGTGGCTTTTTTATAACCAAGAATGTACCGTTTTTTTAAGCCGATTTAAGCTATACAAAGGCTACAAGACATTTCATCTTCGGTATGTTGACCAACGCCATCAAGATCAGGAATATACTCTCCTTTTAGGAGTGTGTAAGAGTGACAAAAAAAACTTCATATAGAGATTCTTTACCAGTGCTGGCACGTAAAGCTTTGGACAAGGCAGAGCCAAGACAATACATTGCAATCGAACCTGAATTGATGAGCCGACTGACAAAAAACAAAGTTCTTTTCAATGCCATGACCCTGTTAATGCAGCTAAAGCCTAACCAAAGAATTCAATACGTAACCTTGGAAGAATTACAGCATAAGCAAATATTTCTTAAATTAGGGCTAATCAAAGAAACAAAAAAAGTTGGTGCTGACAGGTTCGTTGTCCCTAAAACATCAGCATATTGCGGAATCGATTAACTAAAAAAGGGAAGCGGTTTCACTTCCCTTTAAAATCCATAAATTGGTTTAGCATTTAATTTTTGGAATATCAGACCATTTGGTCGTGTATTGCTTTGAAAGCAATTGCCTTTTCATGCTCCATTCCTGCTTAATTCCCTGTCCAGCCATAAACAAACAATCAGTTCCATACTTTCGATTTAAACCATCAAAAATCTTGTTGAGTTTGTCATTTGAAGGACTTTCATTGAGCAAATCTAATTGCTGCATAGTTCCATCAGACAAATCTAACAGCCCTACTCCAATTTTGTAGAATCGAACTCCTTCTTTAAAAAGTTCATCTGCTGCTTTAGATGCTATTTGAGATAGATGAGTAATGTCTGATGTTGGATAACTAAATCTATGTGTTGTTTTTAAAGACACAGGCTTTTCGTCAAATGGTGATGACGCAGCAAAACAGAACATATGTTTTGTTAACGAGTTTTGTTCTCTGAGTTTTTTTGAAGCAATTCCTGCATGTCTAACCAGTGCTTGTTTTAAACTATCTTTATCAGTAATTCGCTCACCAACAGATCTAGTTGAAAAGATCTGTTGTTTATTTGCTTTAACCAAATCCCATGATTTACAAATTTGACCGTTCAGTTCTCGTGCTGTTCGTTCTACTTCAACATTAAACTCTTTCTTTAACAGACCAATTGGATATACAGCCAAATCATAAGCCGTGTTGATACCCATGAACTGCATTCGCTTTGATAATTTACGACCAATTCCCCAGACATCACCAACATCAACAGCTTTTAACAGTTCCAATGTTTTTGTCTGGTCATCTAAAACACATACACCATCTAAACCACGATTCTTTTTAGCCAAATGATTCGCCATTTTTGAAAGCGTTAATGTTGAGCCAAAACCAACACAAACAGCCAGTCGAGTTTCTTTCCAAACCGCCTTTCGTAAACTCTCACCATGAGTCTTTAAACATGGAATTGCTGGAAATGTTCTGTGAAATGAGAGGAAACTTTCGTCAATCGAATAAACAAATTGTTCAGGAGCAAAACGACCAATAACATTCATCATTTTTGCACTCAGATCTGAATACAATTCATAGTTAGAGCTAAACGCAATCACACCTTTTACTTCACATTCAGTTTTGATTTTGAAGTAAGGTGAAAATTTGGGGATTCCAAGATCTTTAGCCCTACGATTGGCAGCAACAATGCACCCATCATTATTAGAGAGAACGATGATAGGCTTATCTCTTAAATCTGGTCTAAAAACCGTTTCTGCACTGCAATAAAAAGAGTTGGCATCAACCAAAGCAAACATTTCTATGCGCTCAACAGGTAGCTTTTCTTAAACATTCTAACTGAACTGACCACAACACCCTCAATAGTAAAAGTATCGCTCTCAGAGATGGTTACAGAGCTATAATTACTATTTGCAGACAGTAATTGGCGATTCTTAAAGCTTATGATTTTACATACAAACTCACCATTCAAATTTGCCACAATCACATCAGACTCTTGAACGGCTGGAAACCTATCAACGATAAGTAAATCACCGTCGAAAATTCCCACTTCAATCATTGAATCACCTTGCGCAAATCCAAGGAATGTACTGGAAGGACGTTCAACCAATAACTCATCCAAAGACAAGTCTAACTGGTTGTACTCCGCAGCAGGAGATTCGAAACCAGTGATGCCAGCAGAAGCGCAAAGAGGAATTACTTTCATAAAAAATCACTATACTGTATGGATATACAGCATTATGGTTCATGCCAACAATTAGATCAATATCGCTTGAACTGAACGCTTAACTTATAAACAAAAAAAGAGAAGTAATACTCCCCTTTCTTACGATATTTCAATGAGATATATTTATTTTTTTAACGGAATATTCATTGGAATCGAAACCCCTTTTTCACTGGATTGCTTGATAGTGCTGTCTAAGTTGATTGCGAGAGATAGATACATAATTGAAGCTCTAACAAGTTTAATCAATGTAAACAAACGTTTTTCAAGTTCATCAACAGACACATGAAGAGTGTGCGTAGATAGTTTTTGTTTTTCGTAAAGCTTATGCTCATCTTTCTTTAGTTGAAGTTCAAGTGCGCTACGTTGTTCCAATAACACAGAGAGCTTTTCCGAATCCTTTTTTTTACGAGCGGCTGAAATGGATTGTCCAAGAAGTTGTAATTCATGCTGAGTTTCAAGCATTTTCTTTTCTAAATCATCCAGTTTCATTTTTGCATAACTGTTGTAATTAACGGACAAGTCATACATCTCAGCATCCACAACAATCAGTGATCTGTGCTCCATAGCATTTCTAATCTCTGTGAATTTCTTCGCTGATGGATCAACCCATTTTGAGACTGAGTCAAACCCTTTAACATCTCTGAGGTCTTGAAGTATAAAAAACAGAGCATTTATGAAAAAGTTCTGACCATTTTCAAGCTTTTCGTTAGGTTTCCAACCGTTGCCACTGAGTTTCTTAAACAGCTTATCAATGTAGATTTGGTTGTCTTTTGAGATATCGTTCAAATCGAAAAATCGATGCGTAAAGTAAGCAATCTTGTCGAAAATTGAATATAGAGTTTTGAAAGCTGATTTTAAATGACCTACTTTAAGATTGTCCAAGTTTCCGCAGTTACCATCAACATGCTGATAAGTGTTGTTGAAATAGTGCTTTTCGTTGTCCTCTATCGTAGAAGCCTGAAACATCAAGTATCTCGCATAACAATAGTCGTTCTTAATCTCGTCATAATTAGAGTGATAGGCAAGTTTTTCAGACTCAATCAGTATCGGATTTATAGCCATTCCGAATGAAGAAAGACCAAGAACGTCTTGATAAACGATTTCATTTTGGCAAACGTCATTCAAATCGTTTAAGAACAGGTTGTGATCTCCACACCATTGCAAAAATGACTGTTGTTCAGCAGATTCAAAATCTTCTTTAAAGTTTTTAAAGTGGTCAAAATCTTTGAGCTTAAAGCTACTGTGAAACCACTTTTTAAAGTCATACAGCATGCCTCCCTTCTCAATCGGTATTCGTTGTTCTGATTCGAGTTTATGTGTGAATGGTTCTAACTCTTGGATCAATTTCGCAGCAGTATAATAATGGTATTGCTTGTGTCCTACATCATATAAAGACTCAGCGATAAAAAGTTCATTACGAGCTTTTGACACGTAAGCGACTGGATTGTTATTTAACCTGATTGCTTCATCAAAAAACTCGATACAACAGAATGCTCTACCTTGCGAAGACAAGTGATTACCCAAATTTGTAGAGATCATTGATTTCAACTGTACGGAATTAGCATCAAGAGTTGATTCACTGAGCATTGACAGTGCTTTGCGGTAACAAATAACAACCTTAGAAGATTCGGCTGCATACCATTTGGAATGACTGGGATGAAACAACGCTGAATAACAATTGCCTAAAGCGTAATAAAATTGAGCTTCACCAGTCGAAGAATCGAAATCGTGATCTTTATCAGCATAACTTTCAACAAATTTTTTCAGACCATTTAGATTGCCTGATAACAAATAGTCGTCTGCTTGTTTTGAGAACTCTTCGAGGTTTTTATTATTCATGAATCAACCACCAGTTTAGAAACGAACAAAGTAACTTACTGATATTACGTGGCTGTATGCAAAAAGCCTACTGGAACATAGGCTTTGATGATGTGAATGTGATGATTAAGAGTGTTTCAAATCAGACTTTACAGTGCGCCAAGCCTGTTTACACTCTTCCACAGTGTAAAATTTCTGATTATAAGCAATTCCCAAATCCATAAGTTCATCATCGCTATTATCAAAAAAATCGACAACTGGAAAACCAAGTTCCTGAGCAATCAACCTTAAGCATTTTTCGGCATATGCTTCTTCATTCTTCATTCCAACAAAAGAAATTAAATTACTAACCACTTCCAAACGCATAATTAACATTTCCAATAAATATTTAATTTATTATAACTTAAGAAAATCAATTAAAAAACATTTAATTTAAAATAATTTATATTTTTATATCGCTTGGAGTATTTACAACACTTTAAATCATGATACAAAGTTTAAAGAATACAATAATTACGAAAAGGAATAAAAATGACAACAACAAAAGATAAAATCAAAAAAGCAAACAAACAGATAGCAAAAAATAAAAAAACAAAAGAAAAAGATGACGAAGCAAAAAAACGTATAGCAATAAATAAAAAAAGAAAAGAAAAAACTAACAAAGAAAACAAGCTAACTATAATGAATGCGATCAAAGACATTAAAGAAAAAGAAAGATTAAAGCAGAAAGAAATAGCGACATTACTGGATATAAAACAACCAAGAGTTTCAGACTTACTAAACTTAAAATACAAAAGATTTTCAATAGATATTCTGATAAATTATTTAGACGACTTCGGCCTTATAGTAAACTTCGAAAAAGTAGACACTAAAAGCGGCAAACCGATAAAAGTTAATATAATAAACATAAAAAAGAAAATCATTTAATAAAACCGCCAAAAGGCGGTTTTTCATTGCTTTAAAAACACAACAATAAACAAAAACCATTCGAGATCACATAAAACCATTCTTTTAAAATAAGGTAAATAAAGTATTTTTATTGTTTTAAAAAACGATAAATTAATATCAAGCTTAAGATCAAGCACTTACCTCACCTCACGAATTCTTTCACTTTTAAAACAATGACTTGCTTTAAAATAAGCAAAATAAAGTCCTTGTACTCCAAATTTAATTGTTCTAGAGTAATTAGCGTTCACAGAGAACAACAATAAATCGATAAACAAAATGACATTGAGGTTTAAACGGAATTAATACACATTCTAATAGTATGTGTATCTTAAACTACTACAGAAAATAATTTACTGTATATATTGGAGAAGTCGGATTGTTTATCCCAACAAAGGATAAACTTATGAAAACTACTGTAACAACTAAAATCGAAAACGTGACTGATTCAATCAACCACTTTTTGTGTAACCAAAGCAACGAACCAACTTATCAGACATTAACAACAGACACTATGTTGCGTTCATACGTCAATGCTGTGCTTCCGAACAACTATAAACAAGCAATAAGCGTTATTCGTCATCAAGTCTGGTCTAAGAACCAGATAGAGCACTTCACGCTTGCTTTGATCACTGCCTTTAAGCAGACAGACACAACTTACTGCAAATTGCTATGGAACGATCTGGAGTCATTTTCAGATAGCTACAACCAATACGATTTAGCCATTAGCTTTAACATCTTGAAAGACTACCTTGAGATCGGTAAAGACAAGCAAACAACCATGATGATTTTGTATGGTGTGCTGGCTGAATTAGTTAACAAGAATAAACACTATTTCATATTAAATGACCTATCAGCTCTGCTTGATGAAGCAAAGCTTGTTTGTCTGACACAAATACTTATTGAGCTTGAATCAATTCCAAATGTAGCTGTTGCAAATGCAGCTTAAACAATTAAACAATTAAACAATTAAACAATTAAACAATTAAACAATTAAGGAACTAAAACATGATAAACAATCAAACAAAAAAATTAGATATGGTATTTAAAACTAACAACAAAAAAACAATCAAACAACTCCAGATGAACTTTGCAAAATCGCAGTATGCAGCATCGAACAAAGCGATCAAGCAAAGTCTCAAGCAAATATTCAATTCGATTGACGAAGGTTTTCATATAGTTGAAACATGGGAGGTTCTATGTGATGGAAGACTTGTCGGATACGCACTTACAAATAAAATTGAGGGATCTAAACTTAGAATACTGGGCTTATTATACACAGAACCTGAATATCGTGGACTTGGGATTGCCAGTTCACTAATGGAAAAAATAATCAATCTGTCAGAATTAGAAGAAGATGCACTTATTGTAGAATTGCATAAAGATGAAGTATTTGAAAAGAAACCATTTTACAAGCGATTTGGGTTTGACCTTACAGCAAAAGGAATATTACGAAACAATATAGCTTTGAGTAACATTGAAAATTACGAAAAATTAGCAGATACATTGGGTCTTGATTTGAAAAAAGCTGCTTAACGAATCCTGAATATTGTTTGATCGCTACAATCGTAGCAACTTAGCCTTAATGGTTAAGTTTAAAAACATTGCAAAGTGTTTTTAAACATAGCCATTAAAAGAGGAGAAGAACTATGAAAGAACTAAAATTACACACACAAACAAGCATAAACTCGATTAAAGATATTAGATTGGCGTTAAAGCACTATTACAAGGGAACTCAAGGTGCTTCAAATATTGAGATAGAAAATCTAATCAACAATGTATATAAAAAACCATTGGAAACGGGTTTATTTGATATTGAGGTAAGTATAGTTAAAAGTGGAAACCAGATTGTGTCGGTGGCACTTTTGATGGATTACACGAGTCTAGATTTTCATATCCTCGGAATACTTTACACGGTTCCGAAGTTTCGAAACCAAGGGATCGGAAGCGATTTAGTGAAGTCTTATATTAAGAAAGCAAAAGCGGAAAATAAGCCGTTTTTTATTGCATTAGATCAAGACGAAGTTTCAGAAACAATGCCCTTTTATGAACAATTCGGAATTGATAAAATCCTTGTTGGTTTATTACCTAGCAATTTGGTAATTGGAACACAGAAAGACATAGATTTTATTTGTTCAACATTTGGAGTTTCACAAGCTGCCTAAGAGCAGCACTTAACCGTAATGGTTAAGTTTAAGAGTTCTGTTCAGTGCTCTTAAACATAGCCATTACAACAGGAGAAAACTATGAAGAAACTGCTTAAAGAAATTACTCGAATCGCAGATAGCGAAGGCATTCGCAAACAACGTGCTTTTGAATTGTTTGTCGAAGAACGTTTTGACGTAATCACAAATATTAAGCCATATACGAAGATTGACGGTATTTACCTTGACCTCGTAAAACAAAACCCTTTCGAAGACGTTCTTGAAAAGGTAGCTGTTGAATTGGGGTATTTAAACAAACGTATGGGACAGTTTATGACACCCTCCTCTGTTTCAGCGCTACTGCTATCAAATTCTGAACACTTGGAAGCGTTGGATTATTCATGTGGAACTGGTGTGAATGGCTTAACGATGTTAGCCAAGACACAAGCAAAAGCGACTGTTAAATATGGTGGTTCAACGTTACCTATGATAATTCACCATAGCGTTAAACCTGCACTAACGTTGCATTTGAATGATTTAGACGAAACAATGGCAAAAATTGCGTTTATACAAACGTTAGCAAATTACAATGTTCATTGCAGAAATTCTTTTAATCTTGATCTACTTGTGACAAACAACCACTTGATAAAAGATTGGAAAAAACCATTGAAACAAGTATTTAAGTCATATAATAGCCGTCAGAACTTCAAATCTATGAGTGAGGCAAAGAAAGACTTACTGATCTTAAATCCTCCCTTTGGATTGGCTGATTATGGCTTTGACTATGCAAAAGCAAACACCGACGAAGAACGTTTCAGTAAGATTCTGCCAAACAAAAAAGACTGTGAATCTGCTTTCATCTTATCAGCATTGGATTTAATGACTGATGATGGTGAAGCGTTCTTGATACTGCCAGAGGGTTGTAATTTCACAAAAGCAACAATGGCAGTTCGCAAGCAGGTTTTTTCTGAAAAACTAATGGATTGTATTGTTAGTTTACCACCTAAGATTTTTTCAGAAACAGCGATCCCGACTACGGTTTGGAATTTAAAGAAGAAACGTGATAAGGATAAAGTGTTTCTGATCAATCTACGTGAAGAAGCCGAGTATTTTAAATCAAAGAAAAGTTTTGACATTTTGAAAAGTTCATTCGCAATGGACTTTGATAAATGTGACTTTATGGAAGTCAATAATGAAACCCTATTCGAATATTTTAATAAAGCAGCATAAAGAAAATAGAAATACAACATAAGACCACTCTTACTAGAGTGGTTTTTCTTTTTATGGAAAACTTCTAACATAAATAAATCCTGGGCTTTAAAGATGCATCAAAATATAATTAAGTAACTTCAATAAAAATGGTTATTTAATTATGCTTAAAACATCTCAAAACTGGATTAAAGAACTGTCTGACATAATCACTCCTTGCACAGATTTAGTTCAGTCAAATTCATCTGAATATGATTTTTATGAAATTAAAGGATTTGATGCAGATCGTATTCGTTTAGCAATCTACAATCTCAATCACACGGATTGTTGGGAAATTGCATTTCAGCAGCGTAAAGATGTTTGGCATGCTTGTGGCAGCTTTCCAAATCGAAATGACTTCTATGAGCAGTTTGGGGATAACGTAGAGAATGGCTGGCGAAATGACATAGAAGTGCTTAAACATGGCTTTGAAACACCAGTTGATTGGATAAGAAGCTTTGTGAAGTAACAGAAACCAGAAAAGAGCCAAATGGCTCTTTTTCTCTATCTGCGTAATGTTGATTTACGCTTTTCTCTTGGTGTATCCACCTCTTGTGAAATTTCCGACCTTTGCTTCTCTTTAATGAAGTCTACCGCATCTAAAAGCAAATCTTGTTCTTGCGATTTGTCTTTCTCATAAGGGACAGAGCTGCTTTCGAGGACATTAGACAACTTGATACCAAGCTCAGGAACTTCAACACCTTTTCCGAACGGCATATCAGCACTATCTGGGTAGAGTTCGTTAAAACAACAGTCTTTAAAGTGATTATTGATTTGTAAATAGTGATTTTTTGGCAAACCATTATCAAAGTGTTCCAACTCCAATGACTGATAATCTGAATCATTGATATCAATCATAACCTCTCTTAGTCTTAGTTCGTCTGGTTGTAACTCGATGTTTTCATAATCAGCAAGCTCTATAATCCTTTCTTTAAACTCATCAAGAGAGTAGAACCCAAGCTTATCATCACTATCAGAGCCGTTAACATCGGTAAGGTAGAATTTAAACTCGTTTCCCACATAAACTGATGAAGCTGTTAAAAATAGATCATTCCCTGCTTCTTCGTAAGAAAGGTGAATTTTTCCCGTAGGGAGATTATTGTAATCAATACGAGAATTAATGCCATTAACGAGGTCAGCAAGCTCTTCATTTGTCGCATCGTCAAGACCTTTAATTTCATTAGTTCCAGCAGGTGAAAACTTGATCGATTCAAAGTTATCAAAAACAAAATTACCCTGATTACTCACTTGGATTTCGAAATGAATAGGATATTTATCCTGTTTTTTTATAAATTCGTGCTCGTTGTGCTTAAGGTCTTCAACCACTTCTGGTTCAGACAAATCCATTTCAGGATGTAGTTCCCACATTACACTATTATCAGATATATAATCTAAACTTTCTTCCAAATACTCTATCTCAGTTTTAAGCGCCCCAGATACAATGTAAAACTTTTCTTTTTTCATTACTCAACTCTCCTATAATTATTAGTCTTACTATTGTTATACCATAAAAAAATCATATACAAAGAAGATTATAATAATTATTTGAGCTTGTTATTACTTTTGTGTAATTTAGGCTTTAAATCTTTCCTATTATTGTTTGAAATTTTACTTTTTAAAAAACTTTCAGCGTCATTAAGCAAATTATTTTCAGATGGTGCAATCACCTGTGCTGGTTCTTTAAATTCACAGTTAATCGATATTTTATTATTATGCTGATTGATTATGTCTACAACCACCTTTTGTTCTGACAATGATAAATCGTTAAACTTGTAAGTATTAGACGAGTTTGAATTTGAAAAGTATGCGTTGTCCATATCATCAAGAATCGATCCATTTTCGCTAACAGAAAGATATATCGAAGCTAAATCATGTTCCGCTTGTTCAAGCCTATCCGATTCAAGCTTGATAAAATCAGTTATAAAGTGTTCTTTTGAAAAATCTGCGTTATCGTGTTCGACAAAAAAATCGATAGATTCACCAGCACAGCCAAGCTCACCTTCTAAAAACTGTGTTTGAGTTTTTAGCTTATCATTTATTATATAGAATATTTTCTGTTTCATTAGTCATTCCTTAATTTAAAAATCGTCCTCTAAACTTTATATCACACAATTTATATCATTCAATTCACGAAAAATAACCTGGCGATTTAATATTCAAAATCTTAGTATGAGCATAGTTGATTATGTGCGGAGGTTCGAATGAATATTTCAGTGGAATTATTGATTGCTAATGGTGCGGAAAAGAAGGATGTACAGCGTTTAAATCAGATTATAGGTCAACAAGAACTAAGCGTTACTGAATTTGTCAACAAAGCACATTTGAAGCCATACGACTACGAATACTTGATTCCTTACGTTTTGCGAAATGGCGTAAAAATTAAAGATATTGTTGGATTCGCTATAAACTGTGCAATCTTGGTTTTACCAATATTCGAAAGATACAGACCGTTTGATCGAAGACCAAGAGAAGCAGTCCAAGCGGCAAGAACGTATCTGAATCAAACAAACGAAAAGCAGAGAGAATCAACGGCAGCAATAGCCATTTACAGAGCTACATTAGCAATTAGAGCATCCAATACAGCTTTTGACGATAAAAGGTTTGAAGAGTCAGCAGCGGCTGTTGTAGCGGCAAAAACAGCGATTTTTATCTGGTCGAGCAAACAACAATTTTCAATTAACATGCATACGCTGTTTGGTGTGATTGAAGCAACAAGTAATGTAAATTCTCTTGCTGATGAATGCATAAAAGAGCTGTTTCTAAGAGTTCTGGATAGAGATACAGAATGTGCGTCATAACTTCATACTCCATAATCAACAAAGCCACTCGTTTGAGTGGCTTTATCTTTATAAGTCGAATCATTGCGAAATCTCACACTTAATTAAGTTAAATTTCTTATAATTTTTTACAAGTTGTTTTAAAAATTAAATCACTCCGACTTTTTAATCACTTCTATCATTTGAGAAAATGAAAACTGTTTTTTGAAATCTGGTAAGTTGATCGTAAACGTCTCTTTTTCGTAGTTAAACACAAAAGAACCATTTGAATTATCATTGCCAACACACATAATTTTAATGCACTTATCAATCGAGTAAACAGGAGTATGATTTGTAGATCTCGAAACACAAGTGCTGGGTATTTGAATGAGTTCAGCAATGTCTTCAATCAAGCAGCCATTTGATCTCATCGCCAAAAAAGCAAACCTGATTATTCTGTTATGGTTTTTTCTCATTAGTGCATAGTTCATTCATTATCTCCATTTTCTTTTGCCTGTTTGATTAACATTTTCAATGCTTGTATCGCATATGCGTGATGATGAGAAGTGATGGTTGTGGAGAACGGGAATAACTCTTTGTTTGCTGAATCAAACGCTTCGGTTAGTTCTCTCGTTCCTTGAAAAAACAGCTTCTCTGTGTATGTATACTTGGGAAAATCAACAATTCTGCAATTATGTATTCCGTATTGCACCAGCTTCTTCAAGATTGCACCTGAAAGAACCCTTTCCACACCTGCCGTAAATCTAATGTCTGTGTAGACCTTATACAGTTCCAATAATTCTACTGAAATGCCAATCGCCACAAGCTTGCTTTTGCCTTTGCCTTTGCTTGTTGCCGTTTCTTCGGGTGTCTCTTTTACTTCTTCTACGAGCACCGACTTTTGATTCATATCAAAAGCTTGTGTATCTTCCAAATCCTCTAAATCAAATGTTTCAAAATCATCAAATCCACTCATTTTATTTCTCCTTATGCCACTTCTTGATCAATCATTGCGTCTACAATTTTACCTAACACTTCCCTACCAGTTTTAATCTTTGATGATTTATTTACTGACAAGCCCTCTTTAAACACTCTATCTTTTTTACTTTGAATCGATTCTTTCGATGCCATGAAGTTGATGTTATGTCTGAAATAATAATCAAAATTGAAATAGCGACTCTCGATGAGTTTAATTTTATAATCGTATTTTGACTCAATCGCATCAAGACGAGCTTGAATTCTCTTTAATTCGATTTTACCAACTTTTGATGCACTGGTGTTGTTGATGATGAAATTGAATTGTGTCTTGTTTTTCAGTTCAAGTTCTTTTTCTTCTCTAACCAAATCTTCCAATCGATCTAATGCTGACCTTTCAGAGATGAAATCACCCGACTGGTGCACAACGTTAATTAAATCTGCATTGTATGTATTGTTTGAGTGTCGAGCTGGTAAATCGACGATAAGGTGATCGATCTTAATTCCCTTACCATTGATTTTGTAAAAAAGTTGTCCATTTTTTTCAACAATATTTCTAAACATTTCTTCATGTATTTCTTCTTCAGAAGAGAATGCTTTTTTGTCATAATCAACATAATCTTTGAAAAGCAACACATTGCTTGGTAAATCAAGATTATCTAATTTTGAATAATCAGAGTTGATATAGCTTTCTTTTTCATAATCAGTTTCTTCAAACATGTGCTTGTAAGATAAATTTTCGTCACAAGTTGCTAAAACAATAACAGTTTTTTCCCCGCTCTCTCGTGCTCTCTCTACCAGTCCATACGCTTTTGCTATTGCATGTGATGATTTACCAATGCCGCCCTTGATCGCTGTATAATAAGTTACAATTGTTTTTAATATTTTGTTCAATTTCATAATTAATTCCTCGACTTGATTTAATAATTTTATTGTATCGTACATAAAACAACAGTCAATAAAATAAATTAAATAACTTATAATATTTTTCAAGTTATTTAATTAATTAAACACTTTATACATATTTAAAGGAAAAAATTAAATTGAAACTCAACACAAATTTATGCTTTGACTAAATGATTATTTTTATTGGGAGGAATATTTTCAGGTTTGGAAAGCAGATGAAAGACTTTCAAGCAAAAAAAAACCACTCATTTGAGTGGCTTCTTCATTGGGAGATTGTAGAGATTAGCTAAGAGCTTCGATAGCTTCAATTCCGCCTTCGACAGTCTCATCGTTAGAAATTGCAATCAACAGTTTCTCTTGGTCAGAAGAAAGCTGATCAGAGTTTCCTTCGAAAATAAAATCCTCTGTCATTTCGATATTGAACTTGTCTTTTGCCGTTTCGATATCAAGAGCAAGTGAATATTCAACCTTAGAACCTAATTCGACTGGTTCAGAGTCTTCTTGTTTTCCGCTATTTTTTTTTTCAAAGAACTCTTTCATAGAGTCGATTTGAGATTTGTATTTTTGTTGACCAGCAGCGTCAGAAAGAAACTCTTCGACAGATTCTGGTGCAAGCAGCATCCACTGTTCAGCATAGCCGTTAGCATCCATTTCATCTTTAATGTCTTTCGATGGACGAGCGAAAGGACGCATAATAATTTCACCGCCAACGAGAAATGAATACTCTTTGCGTGGCGCACGAGGTGTTGTTGACTTTGAAGACTTAGGTGCAGAAGTGTTTCCAGTGCCAGAACCCACTCCCAGAAGATTGATTAGAGCTTCACGAGCTTGTTCTTGCGACATTAACGAACCATTAGCTTTAGCATCATCGATGAATTGATCCATCATTTTTCCAAAAGCATCTTCCATTAATTTTTTGGCTTCTTCTTCACGAGCAATTTCTTCAAGCTGTTCAGCAACAACTACATCAACTGTTTTTTTACAAGATTCAAGAACGTCTAAACCGTGTTCTTCAACAAATTTTCTTAGTGAGCGTTTTCCTCGAAAAACTTTCAATGCTACATGAAGTTCTTCTGTATCCGTTAAGTTTGGCAGTTCAAATGTGTTTTCAGTAGACATGACAAGTTTCCTTTGGATTATGTAAAGCAATTTCTATTAAGTTAAATTTAAATCAATTTTTTATTTTGAGCAAGATAATCTTTTTGTTTTTGTTTAAATGTTTTGCTGTTGTATAAAAGTGTCGTTATCCCCAATGAAACTTTCACTTACCAGAACCCAGCGTGAGCCTTTTGGAATGTTTGAGTATTCATTATTATAATACTTCGGATGTTGTAAATTTCGGAAGTGTGCAGAGCGAATATGTGCTGATACCGCTTTTGATTGCGAATAGTCTATGTGTGACGCTGTCCAGTATACACGAGTCGTGTTAAGCGGTAGACGGAAATCACAATCGCTTGGAAAACCAGAAACAAGGTGTTTGTTGTTTGTCGCAGAATTGAAGATGAGCAATTGGACAGCTATTTTCATAAGCGTATTTGTTGTGAGTTGTTCTGTGTCATTTAAACGCTGATCAAGAATAGAAGAAAGTTCATTAGATTCTCGAACACCAGTATCGATTTTATTCATTACTTCCCTAATGTCCACGCAGCTTCTGTAAGTTACGTCATCAATTTTATAAGAAACAGTTATAGTTAGGTTTAATGATGGATTACGCTGGATGTTAAAACCTGTTAGTTCTCCAAATGGCTGATGGATACGTTGATACATCTCTTCTTCTTCCATTACTGTTATTTGGCATGGATAAAGACGCACTTGCTTACCGTTAACCTCAACAAATGTGTCTTTTTCAAAACAAAGGGCAAACGTTTCAAAGCCAGCAGGAGGTAAAATTTTAGCTGATGAATTTGAAGTAAATTTGGCACGATTAAGCATTTCAACAACACTCTTTTCAACAAAAACTAATTTTCGACCAGTCTTGTCAAAAAACAATTCTTCTGCATTTGTGTTGATACCAAGTGTATCATCAAGCTGTGCTGCTAATTCAGTATCTTGAATCAACAACTCTTCGAAACTGGGAGTTTTGCCAAACATTTTTTTTAAAGAACGCATGATTTTCTTGTTTGAAAAAAGAGTTTGAGTTTTAGTTTTAAAAAGATCGTACTTCATAAATAACACCAAAGTTGTTCGAATTAAAATAATTCTAACTCCAGTACACTTTATATACAACTCAAGTTTTAATTTAATTGAAACTTTTTAAAAGTTTTTTTAAACCAAAATCAGGAATGCGACTATTTAAATAGATGTCTATAAATTCACTATTGAGCTTGTCGTGCAAATCATATTTGATATTAACAATTGAATCATTATCAAAATCAACTTTTAACAACAACGTATCTCCGTCAAAAAAAAGAAATGAGATCAAATAGGTTTGTTCTGACTCTACAAAATCATAGATACAGTCTTCGTTAACAGATCTATCCAACATAGATTTGATTTGTTTGATTATAAAATTCATTAAAACTCCAACAGATTCGATATCAAAATTATAAACACTTATAGGATAAGTACAACAAGGTAACGATGATCAGTTTTGTATCTGACCGACAAACCAGTCATAAAAATCGATTCCTTCGAGCACATATTGATCCCTTTCAACAAAAATCCCATGATCAAAAGATAGATATTGGTCATTTTTAAACACACATCCAAAACCTGATATCAAAGTGATATTTTCAAATACATCTTTAAAGCTAAGGAACGTGTCTTTATCCTCCAAGATGTAATCGATTTGAATCATTGGTACCGTATTAGAGATCGATTCAGTATCAGCTACTGATACGAATAATTCATATTCATTGTCGAATTCACTACCTTTAAAAAGTATCACTCCTTCAGATATTTCATAATCAACCTGTATGTCGTAACTAAGGCTAATTGTCTTGTGTAATTCTTTTGCATCCATTATCAGTCTTCTCCTATTGATTTGATTTAAAATGGTATCTGATTGTCATAATCAATCACTGCCCCATCAGTGACAGCCAAATGTTGCACACCAACACCTGATTTTGTGTTTATGACCGCTTCAAAAGCTTTGATGTTGGATTCAGAGATCGATTCGGTTAACTCAACAGCTTTAATCGCTGTTTG
The DNA here is from genome assembly GCF_023161755.1 of Vibrio sp. 1CM23M. Lineage (NCBI taxonomy): Bacteria > Pseudomonadati > Pseudomonadota > Gammaproteobacteria > Vibrionales > Vibrionaceae > Vibrio > Vibrio sp. 1CM23M. Next base: position 571,013 of record NZ_JALNTR010000003.1, on the reverse strand, counting down.
CTTTACTGCAGCTTTAACAAGGTTAGCCAGCTTCATAACCGATACACCAAGCTTTTTAGCAGCCATTGGTATAATTTCAACAGACGTTCTTTTTACTATTTTAAAAGTGTATGTGTATGTTTTTGCGTCGAAAGCAATCATCAAACCTGCGCTGATACTATTAACGACATTCTTGATGTTTCTGCGTTTTTGAGCACGGTCTTTTTCGTTACCATACTCCCATAAATTGTTTGTTAACGCTGCTATAAACCCTTCTTTTAGCGTCACTGAATCTTGACCCTGTTGTGATAGCAAGAATGCTTGTAGAGAGATTTTAGCCAATGATTTACTATTAATTTCTTCGTAGTTGATACGAAATTTGCCTTTAGAACCTTCGATGTCAGATAAATACTGATCTTTCACAGTGTATATAAGAACTTTTCTTTCCTCATCAAAATCAATTGATAAGTGCTCATCTTCAAAATGATTGTCGAATACATCTACCATATTGCTAAATGTTTTGAAAGTTTTGTGCAAAACTGATTTATTGTTAAAGTTACAATATATTTCGCCTGAACGAGCAAGATCGACGTTAACACCATTGTTAGTTAAATAGTGAAAGTAAGATAGTATTGCTATTTTTGATTTAATAAGTGATACAGAAAGCTCTAAATTAAACAAACGATTACGTTTTTCTTGAGCATTCCATTCGGTGAATGAAGTTGGTAATAACAAGTATAAGTCTGTGATTATCTTTGAAAAGTTTGTGTTTTTATTTTTTGAATACATTTTTATTTCCCTGCTGTAATTGATTATCCAGAAGAAATATCTTTGTAGGGTGTTGACAAATAAGATTATCCATCATATAAAGTACATAGTTTTGAATAACTACATTTTTTAATTTCCCAAAAGACACGTTGCAAGTGTCTTTTTTTATTTCTGCTGTATTGGTTATTAGACCATATCAATTTAATTCGTCAAATGCTCTCATATAAATAATTTTAGTATTATATTACTTGCTTGTTATTCACAACAAATAGTACAAGTTATTTATTCCCCTACATAAAGGCATAATATCATTTTAATTATCCATCTTACTCACTACCCTAATAGATTTAACATATCAAACTTTTCAAACTGATAGAAATAAACAATCAAAACTTTGTCATTTTTTATAATTACAATTCGTGATCGTCACTAATTACAATTCGTGATCTCTTATAATTACAATTCGTGATCTAAAGAGTTATTTTTTCTAAAAGAATTATCTATCTTTAATAATTAAATGTGTTTGTAGTTTCTACCAACACGGAATTTGGAGAATCAATGAGATTAGAAGATTAAGATCAAAAGCCTATCATTCTGGAGAGTAAGCGAAGCTTACCAAGAGCCTAAGAGCTTCTAAGTGTTTTAAAGTGCGCTTGCGCATATAATCAGAATATAGAGTGGCTGAAAGACGCTCGACAAGCCCTGGCTTCACTCTTTTGAAAGTCATACTGCCATACACTTTTCTAAACGGATTACGATGAATACAGACCGTTTAACAATGGTTTAATCAACTTCATTCGTAGAACTCTAACGAGTTAATGGTTATGAAATGTTTGAAATGCTATTCAATAGGAAAAACCTATCAATATTTAATTATTAATAGGTTTAGTATTTTTAAAGTCTTACGCCTTTCGATAGGTTACACCAATCAAGATTGGATATTTAATAGTCAGTATCTATTTGGTGATACTTTATAATATCAATAAAAAAAAGCGCCAATGCGCTTTCCTTTTTTAAGATACAATCTGTGTAATGAAATTGCACGTTTGATATAGAGCCAATGGAATGGCTGCGAATAAAATAAACAAGTTGCTAAACACTTCAATTCTTTTATCTCTAACATATACTTTATGACCTTCTTTTGTAAACCTATTCATATTACTTTCCTTATTAATTAAATGTTTGTATTTCTTAAATATGTTTTAACCTTTATTAGATATATTGCAAATTATTTTTTTATTTCGCATAATTTTTTACGCAATAAAAACACTTTCCTTTTTGAAAATACATTTATCTATAAGCAATTCTCATAAATTAATTATTTTGAAAATTATTTTCTGCATTTATTATTACGCAAGAAAATTGATTTTTACAAATGGAATGGTAAAACATTAGTGAGACTTACAAAAGGAATTACAAAAGGAATTACAAATGACAATAAACGAAGTTAGTAAAGTGCTAAATTTCTTGCAAAACAAGAATCTGACGAAACAAGAACAACAACTGTATATGGATATAATTAATCTTGCAATTAAAAATGACAGTTTGATATTTCCGATGACAAGTTATGCAAAATTTTTACGCAGGAACAATATATTTTATATCGACGGACAAAATGCGAGTAAGATTTTTAAATCTCTAATAGAGAAAGGTGTTATAACGTATCAAAACAACATTTTAAGATTAGTAACAAAAAACAATGGTCAAATAATTTAACCATACAAAAACACCTCGTTAATAAGGTGTTTTTTTGTTTACTCTATGCATTTCACGACTTCACGAGCTTTTTTTGATTCTTCTGTAATTTTGTAAATGTAAGAAGTTGATTCAATGTTATCCATTGTGTATTTTCTTACCCATTTCGAAATCCACTTCCCTGTCTCATCGCTTATGACATAATCCGCTGCACGATTTATTTCTACCTTAAACTTATCATTACCAAGCTTAGTTAAAACAATCTTTTCGCCTCGTCTTTTTGCCGATCTCCATTCTTGGGCTTTCGTGTAAAAAACAATCTCCTTATCTGTCTCTGTTAAGCTACGGATCGGAAAATATCCTCTTTTATGAGTGTATAAGCCCATCGTTGAATCGTAGTATGGAGCAAAATCAATTCTTTTAACAAACGCTTTGATGTTTGGATCTTCTGAAGGTTCTGGCAATAACACCAAACCTGTCAATGAATGAGAACCATAGTATTTCAGTCCTTGTTCTACATTTCTACATGTTCTGGAAGGGAAGAACTGCACAGGAGATTCAGACATCTCTTCCTCTCTCGTTAATACCTTCTCTTTGCTAATCTCAACACTTTGTGCAATTTCAGCTTCTGACCTTGCCTCTTCCAATGCGAATTCTTGTATCGCATCAGCATAAGCGGTTGTAGCACTTGTCGCTGCTACTACGATTAAACATATATTTCTTAATTTCATTTTATTTCCTTATTTTGTTGTTGTGTTATTTGCTGTTGGTAAGTAAGTTTTGACCTTTTGCTTTTAATGACTGAGTTTGATTTATGCCATCATTGTCTTCCATCAATTTATTGCTACTTGTTTCGCTTACTGAGAATTTCTTATCTAATACTTGACCTATTAAACTAATTTGCTTCAAGAATACGACCGTTGATAAAACAATGTTTAAAATTGATAACGTAATGAAGCGAGATAAATCATTTAAAGAGCTTAATTTCTGGTCTCCGTTTAATATTTCAACATAATCAAATGATGTAAATATTATTGACATTAATAAATGTGTAGTGATTAACGCTAATGGAAAACTCAACATTTTTCCGATTGAGACAATCAACATCATTATCAATTCTTTAATGATAGTGTCTGATTTCACACCTGGCTTAAAGAACATCAAAATCTGAAATGAAATAATAATCATACCTTTTAAAAGGATATACATAATATTTATAACTGCGTAAAACATCATCATCAAAGGCATTAATGCAATGATTGGAGATAACATCAACCACTCGCCTTTTTGTGATAACCACAGAAGCATTTTTTTCTTTTTCGTGCTTACAGTCATATTTGATAAACCACCCGCACCAACCTTGATGATGGCTCCAGCCAACATCGTCTGCATAGCCGCATCGTGCACTCTTCTTTGCACAAAAAAATCCAATTTGAAATTTTCATTATCAATTTTGTTTTCGTATTCTCCAAACATCGACAAAGGTTCTTCTATCATTTTAAATGCTTGTTCTGTAACACCAATGTTTAAATCATTAGAGTCTAATAGTTTTTCCGATTTACGAGTGATTAAGCCGTAATATGCATCAACTGAAAATATGTAAGCCGAATAAACTTCTGCATTCCCAAACTCATTTCCTGCTGTGCTTCTATCCAACCCTTCAATCACAACCACTTGATTAATCATATCCTCTGTTTGAATGGCAACTTCATCAAAGTTGTCTTCAGAACGCAATAGGCTATACATCTGATCTAATAGTGATAGCAACATGACATCTCTTTTCGCTTTTACTACATCTAAATTCTCCAAGATGTAATTCGACCAAGTTTCTCTGCTTTCTGAAACTCTATCCGTAAACTCGATTTCAAGTTGAAATTCATCCAAATATGTTTGTTTTAATTTAAAGCCTTCTGGAGTCCATTCCTTACACAAGCCTTCTGCAATTTCTGGATCTTGAAGACTACAATTAAACCTGTCTAAATTATCAACCCATGTTGCCGTTTTCTTACTGTAATCATTAAGAACAATTTTAAAGCCTTCATCTAAATCATTAACAGCAATACTTCCACAGTCCTTAGACGTGATATATTTTACACTACAATGCTTTACAGCACTGTTTAAAGGACTTCTCCCTGTTTCTGAAAACTTTGGAGCGGTTGGTAAATATTCTTCAATACAGTTGTTGTATAAATCTTCTTGAAACGAATCTTTGTCGGTAAAAGAATACCCTGTCGTGTTTTGAGATATCGATCTAATGGCACACACTTCTGATTCAACCATACTCAATAGCACGCTATCTGATTTTTCTTGTATTTTTGGTAACAACGGGTCTATTTGTTTTTTTAATTCAGCATCCGATTGAGCATATAAGTTTGATAAAGCTGTTGGAACCAACAAGACATTCGAATGAATCGTGTTGGATATTTTGTTTGATACATACTTCATTAAATCAACATTATTGATCATCATAACAAAGCCAATACCAAGAATTGATTTTAAAATTAATTCTGATGGTTTTGTTTTACCCTTTTCTTCTCGCATTTTCATAATTAAAAACTTAATAAAAACCACACCAAAAAGAAAATTAAGAATATACATTAAGTCTCTAATTAGAGCTGTGTTTGCTTCTGCCGAGGCGTCAATAAGATTTTTATTTGCATTCGCAATTGGGGAGTTTGAGTTCTCTACTTTGTCTTCTATGCATTTTTGAGTTTCTTCTACAAATTTATTGATTCCTAATTCTTTTACATTAAAAGCACAATCGGGTAAAAGTGGTTCTTCTTCTTGTATATGAAGGTTTTCAGCATAAACAAATGCGTTCAATGTTATTATTGATATTAATGTTAACCATTTTTTTAACATGATAAATTCCTTTTCTATATAATAATATTTATAACATTTAATCAATTTAACACAACAGCGGTATATTAAAATTATTAATAAATAGCTATTTACAGGTAAATATTACTTTCAATATGATTATTAAATTGTTTTTAATTTCTCTGCGTATCATTTTTTATAAATATTTTCAAATAATTCCTGGGGTATAACGATTTATTGTGGTATATTAAATATATAACTTAAACTTTAGAGAGGAAATTATTATGTTAAGTCAACGCACACAAGGTCATCTTATATTGGCGACAGTATTTATTGCATGGTTATTGTTTTCACCAGCAGCACTTTTTTTCTTTTTGATATTTGTTGCTGCTCCAGTAGGATTTGTTATGTATCTACTTTACCGTATTTTTGGTTGGGGCTTGTAATGGAATTCAATAGAAACTAAAAAGAGTTAAGGATTAAGTTCTTAACTCTTTTTTTGTATCAAAAAAAACGCTCTCTTGCTTTCTCTTTACCTTGATTTAACAAACCCTTGTAGCGAAATTAATCCACCATTGTTTACCTTATCGATCTTCTATTTATTTTTATTATATAGCCAAACTCTTTTTTGCATCCAAAAAAAAACACTCCCGAAGGAGTGCCTTATTTTAATCATCCGAATCTAACTCTTTCTTTTGACCTTGGTTAAGCGAATTCTGTGTTTTGTAAGCCGCTACCCTTTTGTTGATTCCATCTCCAAGAATTTCTGCACTCTTTTGTGTTGCCACGTTTGACATGCTATTTGCTCTTGTGATGTTACTAAACAAGCGACCTCCACCAAATCCAATCAATCCTGCTACAAAAGTATTCGTCTCATTAAATGTTGGCGTTGTTTCAACATTTAACAATCTTAACATGTAAGCTTCCAAATCATTGATAATAGGAATTGATTTAAATAGTGCCCAAATGTATGAAACACTCATTATCATGTTCTGAATCCAGAAATAGATAAGTCCATCATTGTTAAAGATTGAGCTTACCAAATGATATACCGCACTTCCGACGGCAGGGCTTGTGTTAATGAAGGTAAACACCTCTATTGCAACATAAAGAATGAGTCCTCTAACAAAAAACACTTTCGCCAACATTATCGTTCCATCGAACTTTAAAGAACCACTTTTGTCACCTGAAACCGAACTTGACACACTTTTTGTAACGTCAATCACAGGAACAATCGGTATAAGCAAAATAGGAACAACAATGTAGATATGTTGATAAAGGGTCAATACAAGATCTGTTATCAATGGCAAATGTTGTGCCAATTTACCCGCCAATATCATGAGACCAATAATTACCACAATGAAGTCAAATACCCAACCCAACGTTGAATCAATCATCACTGCAATGCCGTGTATACCTTTACCCAGCCAGATTAATAGCTTCTGAGGACCTTTCACGTCACCAATGATTGTATGATCTGCTGTGTCAGCCGATTCACCAATTCGATCTCCTCCAAATCTTATCAAACTGATGGTTTTCTGTATCATTACTGCCCAAATTTCAACGTCTATCATTTGATTAGTAGACGTATAATTTAATTCTTGCAAACTCGATAGACAAATTCCGTCTTTGTTTAGAATCGGACACGAACCTGTTGACAAAAGCTCTCGAATCATTTTATTTGCACCAATCGATTTCCAACTAAATCCTCCTACAGAAGCTTGCTGAATGTCGCTGTCAGTATTCGAAAATATTGTATCGAGCTTGTAAGGTTCTAATTTTCTATCGTTGATACTTTGAAACATGTCTTCATTGGTTACAATGTCGTCTGAAAACCTATTGTAGTTGAAAAAGTATTGAGGGTCTGTCAATGCTTTCAAAGGAACACTTGTGTCGTAAGTGTAAATTTCTTCAACAGACGCATACACATTTTCCATATCTCTTTTCATCTTCAAAAAACCAAGTTGACTCTCACTAACTGAATGTAAAGTTGGACGTATCTTGTTAAGATATTCAATCTTCGCTTCCGCCCACATTTCATTGTTATTCGAAACTGTTGCGTTTAAAATTCCGTTTGTCATTGCTGACAATAAAATTTCAATTGCTTGTGCTCTCGCTGCAATTTCTTCTTTGTTCGATTCGATTAACAATGGATTAGCGTATGATGCATTTAACATCCCGTCTTCAAGAACGAAACACGCATAATCTGATCCGTTTCCGATACTTGTCATTGTGCTATTCTTGATGCCTTTATCCATCGCATTCCATCGATTTGCATATTCTTCTTTAAAGCTAAACATTGACTTTCCGTTGCCATTTGATCTGTCTTGCAATGCACAGTCAACTGCCATTTGCATACGAACAGTTTTTTCAACGAACGGTTGTATGAAGTGCCAACCATTTACTCGATGTTTTAAAACATCGTCCTCTACACCTTCAGAAAAAAGCATACTGAATGACGCCATAAAAGATTTCAATGCATTCATTTCAGCAAGCTCAGTTGTTGTGAAATTCTGCTGACCTTCATACTTAAAAACTGGAGTTGCTATTTTTTCAAAATCACTAACCAACGATTTGTATGTTGACGTGTTTTTAAAATCCGTTTTTGATACTTGGGCTTCTTTCGCTGCTGCAAAAGCTAACGCTAATTTACCAGTGAGGTTTTGTTGTATTCCACCAAACGCAGCATCCACTTTTTCGAATTCATTTTCCATATAGTTTAAATCTTGAGATTGCATTGATTTAAAATCTTCAAGCGCTGTTGTTTCTGCATTAATGTTTTGTGCAGTTTTTTCTTGAATGAAGTTTTGTGCAATGTTAAGAGCGTTGTTTTGAATGGTAGCAAACGATTGTTCAAGACCAAATCTTGAATCGCCACAATTATAGTCTTTCGTTTCTCCACCATTTTTAAACTCTGCCCTGTAAGGAATGTCTAAAATGCTTGCACCTGTTATTATCTTAGAACCGATACCGTCATCCGACCAAGTCTTAAAATTAAGTTCAAAGTCAGAATCAGTTTCCACTCTATCTTTTGATAAACAAGCTGCGTTTTGTTTGAAGAATTCTGCAACACTTGGTTCGCTAATGTCATTGCTTCCTGAATACATTAAATCAAAATCAACTTTTATATCCGTGCCGTAAGTATTGGAAGTGATTGAGTTTCCAGTTGCAATATTGATTGCCTCTGTTATGTGTAAAAAGTTTGCAAGCTGTTTGTGTTGATCTTCAATAATTGATGACTTCAAATCTAATTGAGCGTTGCTGTCAAAACGCTGAATGTTTTTCTCAACGTCATGGTTCGAATACAACAGATGATTGTAGTAAGCTGTTGCGTAAGTCCAACTTCTTGCTGCAAGCTCAGGTGCTCGTGTTCCTGCATATGTTAATATGGCAAACAGAACAGTATAGGCTACGCCTTTTAGTTTGGATTTGTTCTCGCCAACAATAGAAGAAATTAATGCAATGAAACCAATGATAAACATTGTAATCGGAAGCAACACTTCAATATAATTTTGAAGCGGCATATTGTCTTTAAAGTATCCAGACATCTCTTCTGAATCACCACCAAATGATTCAACCAATGGCGAAATTTTTTCGAACGTTTCTTTGTCAATGATTGAAGGCAAGACTGACAAAAGTCTAAAATCATTTGGCATCAAATGAGCACCACAAGATTCGTACATGGAGAGATCATTATCTCCTTCTTGGAAGTTTCCATATTTGCTTGACAACTCTGTCGCAGTTAAACAATCTTTGCTTTCTTCCAAATCTTCAACCGCATAACTAAATGACGTTGCAAAAATTGAAAAAATTAAAAACAAAAATGAAAACTGTTTTCTTATTTTATTCATAATTTTAATGCTCCTTATTCTTCTTTTAGTTAACCATCGATTAAAAAAATTACAATACAACAAATGATATAATTAAAAAATCAACACCTCAAAAAAGTCTATCTCTACTACATAGAATATTTATATCCTTTAAATTCTTGAAAAAACAAAGACCAGAAAAAATCACCATCGAAAAAATAAATATTTATTTTTTAAAGAAATAAAATTTATCAACGATGATTTTTAGGCAACACTCACAATGATATACATTCCTCTTAATAAACATATCAAAATTACAAAAGAAAAAACAAAATCTGATGCAAAACAACAGAACAAAACTCTACCGTTAGATCCTATCCAGATAAGCGACTTGTCGTAGGCTCTTCAATTCAAATGTAACAACATCCAAAAACCACCTCATTTTGATTTTGTGAAAAATTAATTTCGAAAAAATCGATCTATTAGAATATAGTTTCATTCGAAATCAATAGAAGCTAAAAAGCAAATATTAAGAAAATAAAGAATTACGGCTTAAAAACAAAAAAATATTATTTCCTTAATTATAAATAAATTTTTTTCAATGCAAGACATGACCTTCTATGGTATGGCGATAAATCACCATAGCCATAAAAGGTCGGGCAAAGATATAAATTTTAATTACTTCCATTCGGTCGTTGTTGAGGGATTGACTGATTTCTTTTATATGGCTTACTGTATAGTATTAGTTATTTATTATTTTTATAAGGAGAGACATTATGACTATTAAAACGGACAAAGCAACAATTACAAAAGCACATAAGCGATTTGAGGATATTAAACAAGAAGAGAAAATAGTTTTCGAAATTGACTTGTTTATTAAGTTAGCCAAAACGACATCAGATCGAATAGAACAATGCACAACAGAAACAGAACCAGACTTACTTTTTGCTGTTGTTCTGGACGGCATTGAAAGACGAAATGATTTTATTACTGATCTTTGGACAAAGTATACCAGCAAGCTTGAGCAGGTATCAAAAACAAAAAATACATTAGATAGTTTTTACACTTTTTGTTTGGATGCACATCCAAAAGATGAGATTTGCAAAAAGTATAATGATTCGGATTTCGAAAAAATCAAACAAGCAGTTCTTCAAAAAATTGAAAAACTTGCAGGCAACAATAAAGACAACTGGATCAACTTAAGTAAACTGACTATGGGTGCTTTGAAAGAGAAATCAAACACAAAGCAAGCCAACCCAAGATCTCCTATTTCGAACAACTCAGATTTGCAAAGTAGCTCGGTTAAGCAATCAAACCAACAGCCAAACTCTTAACTACGTAAAGGTTAGAAGTCATATCAATTAGAAATTAGGAACTACTAAAAATGAACACACAAACAAATCACAAAAAGGACTTAAAAACGATTCTATATGTTCCGATGAAGGAAGAAGCAAAAACAAGACTTCGAGCAATCTATAGTCAGTTTGGAGTGAGGAATCTCGCTCCTTTCCTCGAAGGAATTATCAACGGTAAGAAATTCACTTTCATGGCAAGTGAAGATAGATCAGTTAAGAGAAATTCTGGAAATCTGTTCAATCGTAATGCAGCACAAATTAGAGAATACTTTGCTATATACGTCAAAAAAGGAAAACCAGTTTTTGACCAGAATAATGCTGCAGCAATCGACATTGTGTATGACTTACCGCTTACACAAGGACTTAACTATTTGAAGACAACTCCAAAGACAAACACTGATTATGTTAATGTTTGTTTGGAGTACATAGAGCTGGCACTAGAGCAACGTGATACATACTTTACAGAGTATGAGATGGTCGATGTTGAGCACGATGATGAATGGTTTAAATGGTACTTTAATGAGCTTACAGAGTTAGTGCAATTGTCTGGCGGCAACGATACCAGTATCAACATTGATAGAGCTTTGTTCGATACGTATGTAACAGAAATATTCAAACCACGAGCGAACGAATTACAGCACGAAACAGCACAGACCTTATCAAAACTATTGGAACAAATTGATCGTTGCAACGATACATCAGACGAGTCGAATCAGTTTGTAAAGGCAGTCATTCAAAAGGAAGTAAAAGAGTTATTAAGTGGCGAAACGGTTTACATACCCAGCACAGGTAAACTCTCAAAAAGGTCATTGGCAAAAAAACCAACTCGATACCAATCATTAATACGAGTTGCACAAGACTTGAAAATCGAAGAGCGTGCGATTAGCAACAAACACAAAGCAGTCGTTAGTGAAATTGATGCTGCTATGTTAAATCTTAATGAAGCAGTTCTTGAATGTAATAAGATCAAACTATCGGCAAAAAATGAGCAAGGTTTGGAACGTGATTTGAACACAGAAGAAAAGCAACAAATTTACAAAATCTTAATGAAAGCGATATCTCTTGCTGCTCAAATTTGTGTCAATGCAATTACAAGAAACGCTGAACAAAAATATATAGATATTATGACTAAAGACTATGGATACAATTGGTAAGATTAAAATCTGTAAGTGTCTTTCGAGTTCATCCACAATCAATCGACTGCGATTTTTTACACCCATGAAGAATAATTACAGTAATAAAAATTGACAAAAGAAGTGTATCTCTACACTTCTTTTTTTATATCAATATAATTCATGTATTACTTGTTTCCAACTCTGACTTTCGATTTACGCTTTGGTGTGTAATCTGGGGATGGAGGTGCAACATCTGCACGAGACTGTTCAAATTCGATACAGTTTAGATTTACAGGTTTACCGTTCTTCATTTTTAGAGGCTGAATCTTATCATTTAACACTAAGTAACCCTTGTCAGCATTTTGAGATTCATAAGCTACATAAGTGCGCTCTCTGTCGATAGTAGGATTACCATCACTAAACAATTCAAGTTCATCATTATCGAGCTTTATGAACACTTCCCCATCAATAATAGACTTAGACCTAAGCTTGCTGTACTGTCTGCAAAATTTGTAGTTACCCTTCTCCAATACACTGTCAAGTCGATTCTCAAGCTGGTTCAATATGTAAATGTCTAATTCATTTGATACTCCCATAACATCATCTTCAAGCGATGAGTAGTTATCGATATCAAGAAGTGATCTCATTTCATATCCAACACCAGAGTTAGTTTTGCATGGAATGTTTTTGTCGTGAATCAATCTCATCTTATGGTCATTCTCAAATTTGAAAGTAGTCTCATGAAAATCTTTTTTAAATGTAGTTTTAAAGTATTGTGAATCCCTGTTCGCATAAATAAATGCATCGTGCAGCACAACACCATTTGGGTTATCCAGCTCAACGATGTAATTCTGAGTGTTCAAAAATCTTTTGCCTGACGTTTTACTTTCAAGTAAAGTAATTCTCTTTGGACTTTTGGTTACATCAGACACAAATCCTTTTAACTGACGATAGTTTTCATTATCTTCAACATCATTTTTATATTTCTTATCTAAGCCAAAGTAAGCTTCGCCAACTAATGCTAACAATTCTAAATTGTTAACTCCGTTGACATTGCCTTTTGTCTCATTTTCTAAAATGTCATCTTCATAAAGTCTTACATCTAAACCCATCGACGTTTTTTTAACTGTTATATTAGTATCATTGTTGTTCTGTATGACCTGTTGAAAGTTAAGCTTTGTGTCAACTTTGTGATAGTTCATTTCGACGTTTAATCTTTTTTGTTCACTTGCTAATTCCATATCTGGTTGAAATTCAGCAAGAAGTTTTGAAATCGTGTTACTCATATTAAAAATCTCCTTGTATTGAATATGATAAAAATTTATGTTTGCACATATAATACTTATACCATTTGTTTTATAAAAAACAAAATCACCACTATATAAGTGGCGACTTTTAAATTTATACATTGTTAATATTTGGCTAAGGGGATTGTATGTTTTGATTCTATCTGATTTAAAATACCTACATCTACCAAATCATCTGAAGCAAAAATTTCATTACAAACTTTTGAATATGCATCATTAATTAACAATTTCTTTTTCTCTGGACACACCTGTTCATCAATCCTTTTCTGACACTGATCAGTATAACTTAAAACTACTATCTCCCCCGTCTCAGCTATATCTATTTTTGCCCCTTTAAGATCATTGTGAATAGTTGCATTGTGATTAAATTTACCGATTGCAAATAGTATTCTTTCCATGTTCATTTCTTTCTCCTAAAATTGTTTTGTCGTTAATATATCTAATATCATAAATATTGTATATTACAAATAGACACTATACATTATTTAGAATATTGCCAGCGTATAAAGAAAAATTAAAGTCTATTACCAAATATTTTAATGATCGAATATTAATCTTCTTTTAGTGTGAGACAAAGTTCGTAACCTAAATGACTCTTAATTATCATTTCATACTTCATTAACTCATTGTGTTTAAAACTTGTGCCAATCCAGTTAGGTAATAGATTCTTTGTTTTACAAAACAAATCAGGGAATTTGTTCACATAAAAGTTCGAGTCTGAATCAACTAATATTTCAAGTCCTTTCGTAAACCTCGATGAATCGAACAATTCATTTATCTCGCTGAGTATTTCATCATTTTGCACATAGACAAGCTGGAAGTCAGTGTAATCTATGTCACTAACATCTATGTCACCTATATCTTCAAACTCTATATCTAAGAATTCAAATTCATCATGACCATCAAGAATCTCATCACTCTCATTGCTTTCCTTGTCAGTACCACTCTTCATTGCTTGAAGTTCTTCTTGTAAGCTCTTGTTTCTCTTTAACAAACATAATTTTTCAACTTCCAGTTTATTCATAGTAACCAACATTGGATATATGTCGTTGAGAACCATTTCACTGACATTATGTGTTAAGTTTGATTTGGTTCTATTTAGATCGATACTAAGCGTTGACATCAATTGCTTTAATGTATAAAAATCATCAATCATATCTTCATCCAGCTTATCAAATGCTAATTTAAGCAATGCTGGTTGAGTAACAGGATCAATTTCTTTTAACGCTCTAATTGCGTTTTTACGTGCTCTATATTCTGCTTTGAAGTTTGGGACTATAGCATTTTGGTAGTGCTCAATAAGCTGATTTGTTTCATTATACTGAATCATTGAATAATCAAACAGATTCTTTTCAATTAGATGTTTAACCCTTTGTTCGTCAGAAAAGTCAGACAGTTTCATCAAGTGTATATTCTGCTCTACAAAATATGGAAAGTGTTGTTGTTTGTCACTCCACTTCAAAATATCAAGCATTGGAAAGTGTTCACTGACGTAAGAACCTAACGCTCTTAAATTCTCCAAATTTTCTTCAAACATATCCCCTTCTTCAGCTACATAAAGAAATAATTCTTCATTATAATTTAAAACGTCCAGTTTTAATTCTTCATAACGAGTATTTGATTTGTTTAAGTCGTTAAACTCTATAACACTCATATAAATGTGTATTGTTTGCATAAATTCCTCCATTAATTTTATACATTGCATTATATTTAATTAGCATACATATAATATATTGCAACTTTCTTAGTCATATAATCAGTCACCTAAGTACACATTTAAAATATTAATGATACGATATAAGTACAACATTATAAAAAGGAAATATTATTATGAGCAAGCAGTTAGGCAAATATAACTTTGATACAAACCTAGTTAAAATTCGAAGTAATCACGTAGAGTCAATTGAAAAAATGGTTGATATAATTTTACAGGAAGCTTTCAATTCATTATGTATTGAGAAGGGAGAAGATAATCAAGAAGATAATCAAGAAAATAATCAAGAAATATTTTCGTATTACGGTGCTATAAAAATATCTAGTGCAGAAATTGCAGAACGAACAGCAGATCTGAGAGCAAATATTGTAGAACACGCAGCACATTATGGAATTGAAATATGCTCATTAGAACAATTAATTTATAATAAGTTAAAGTCTCAGTTAATCACTGAAATTAGATATATGCAATCTTTAACTAATAATTTTTAGTTCTATCACTATCATGGAGTTTTAAATATGGTTCACGAAGGAAAAAGATTGGTATTTGATAGGAATGCATTATACAACCTTGTAATGTATTTTATCATTAATAAAAACACAAAAAAGTACGATCCAAACCGTGCGGATTTTGTCGGAGATATGTTTCCAGAAGAAATGAATGATCTGGGTACTTGGTTAAAGAAAAATGGCGAACGTGTTTCTAAACGTGTTTTAGAAAAGCATGTTAGAAATTATACAGATGAAGCATTTACTCTTATTGCTGAAAAGTATATTTTAAGTTCAGATCAGAAACGAAAATCAATTGTTCCAGTTTATTTGGACAAAAATAATAAACCAGTACCATTATCAATACTCAAAGAATACTTTCACAAAAAATGTAAGGGTGAATTTACCCATGATGCTCTATACAAGCTTTTAGGAACTTCACCAGCAGACAAGCCATTTGAATCTGTCTCATATGAAGTTGCAAGTTTTAGTAAGGGAGGAATTCCTTCCATGTTCATGTATTACGGCTCTATAAACCCAACTGAGGACGCATTTGAAAGACTCGAATCCTATCTACGTAATAAGCATAAAGGCGCTTCAGATAAGTTTATAGCTCAACAAATGAAAGACGAATTGATGGAAGCAACAAAGTATTTTCTAGCTGAATTGTCTGGAGATTTAGAAATCAGCGATGTTAGAGGTTTTTTCAACTTTCACATGGAACAAAATGATGGCCATAACCAGCATCATGGACATTTGCACTATGTAGTATCGGCTTTCAACCCTGTTACTAAGAAATTCTTTAATCCTAAGCGATATGACCTTGCCAAGCAAAAAGCTCACATTGCGACTGAGAAGAAATATAAACACTGGTTCGAACAAGGTATTGCTGCTGGGTTAACACCAGAAGTTCAAGCGCTACGTAATAACTCATTGAGTCTGATTGTAAAGCAATTGCGTAAGTCTCAAGGAATAACAGATGAGTCAACTCTATGCTCTATGTCGGAAGAAGTGTACGACAAGAGTGTCAATCGTGTTTC
Source organism: Vibrio sp. 1CM23M (assembly GCF_023161755.1). NCBI lineage: Bacteria > Pseudomonadati > Pseudomonadota > Gammaproteobacteria > Vibrionales > Vibrionaceae > Vibrio > Vibrio sp. 1CM23M. Next base: position 554,923 of record NZ_JALNTR010000003.1, on the reverse strand, counting down.
TGAGGTCATAGAGGACTTTGCAAGCGTATCAGGTTTATCATTTGAAAAGTATCAAGAGGCATTTAAAAAGCTTGGTATTACTGTTGAAGCTGGCGCAACGAGAATCAAAAACGAAAATAACAAAAGAAATCATGAAACTGAGCAATTTTTGGTATTCACTGATGATCGAACTGGCGCTGTAATGACGAACCCTCACCTTAAATCCAAAGCCAGAACTGTTGTGAAGCGTCTTGGCAATAGATACATGGATGATAGATCCTTAGCACAGATTTATGGTAACAAGTCGCTAGTGTTTCAGTATGATCAAATCGAAACGGTTCTTAAGGACACTCTCGATAACGTAAAGAGTGACATGGATAGAAAGTTGAAGCGTTCTGAAAATACGATTTTTGAGAATGACTCTGACAATATGAAGGAATTGAAAAAGGACAATATTAAGAAAATCAAACACGATGCTTATAAGCAGTTTTTCGATATGTCTTTGAAGAAAGGCATAATCGTAAACATGACTAAACCGAACAGCAATGGCGTTTCTAACCTTACGTATCACAAAATCTCTTCCAGTTTTAGAGATAGTGAAGATTTTCAAGCGCAAAGCTATAAATCAAGTAACTTCGTTTTGGATCTTCAAGGAAAAACGATATCTGAAATCATGGCGTTAGATCCTGAAATTGTTCAATTCCATCAGGACAAAATCATGCAGTATCTTCAAGTTGGTTACAGCAAGTATAAGTGTGCTTTCTTAAACGATGATTCACTCCGTGATCAAGATTTCAATGATACGATGCAGGAGTATTTTCAGAGTAAGTATCATGAAGATTTGATGAATAAGAACGGTTGGGAAATCAAATACAATGAAGATAACAACGCTTTTTGGTTAACCGACAAGTACACAGGTCAAGGTTTGGTTTGTTTCATCAAAGACGCAGGAGAAGAAAACAGCTATTCGATTATAACTAACGAACTGAATCCAATTGACGCAGCAAAAGCAATTGTTTTGATGGAGACTGATGAGGTTAAAAAGTTAGCTGATAATGAATTTTTCACTTACAGCTCGATGAAACATGGTAAGACATCTCTATCATCAAGCCCTACTTTCGAACAGCTTTATCTAAACGTCATGTTCAGTAAAGATAAGATACTGCGTGACAAACTTAGTGTTTTTGTAAAAACGGCTGGTTTAGAGCAAAAAGCAATGTCAAAGCTTTCATATAGCCTTGAAAATTCCAATAAGAAATTTGATAAAGTTAAAGCAACAGCAATAAAAAAAGATAAGTTCGATTTTACTGATGCTTATTGTGTTCACCTACTCAGTATAGAAAAAACACGAGGAAGCCTTGAAAGCAGTGTTGAAATGAAAAGTTTCGAAGAAATGGAAAACAACATCATTACTGACATAAATGATCGAGTTAAAGATAATATTTCAGAACAGATTGCATACTTGATTGATAATAACGTAACAAAAATCACTATCAAGAGTAAAAAGATAGACAAATTTATAATTGAAAATCGAGAAACAATTTCAAATCATATTAAAGATGAGTCAAAGATTGATAAATTCTTACATGAACAGAAAGTGGAAATATCAACGAAAAAGAAAAAATCAAACAAGGTTCATTCAACAAGCAAATAAAATTTAATGGCACGCTAATATGTGCCATTTTGTTTTTTCATTAACAGCACTTGAGTTTTAAAATAATTATTATATCCTGTAATTAAATAAACATTTAATTAAAAGAGGATATACAAATGAAACTACCATCTGGCGAAATTGGCAAATTTCTATATAGACTAAAAGCAGAACATATTGCTTTACGAAAATTCAAACCATTGGAAATTGGAATACATAAACAAGTCATTGAATTGTATTCAGATGAATACAGTTCAACATTTATCAGAAAAGCCATTGCACGACATACAGCAGATCCACGTTATAGCGAAAACTTTTCTAAATACACTCACAGATACAACATTCACGATGAACCAGCAGTGAAACTTAAAGCGAATGAAGCTATTGAGCAAATGGACATTTACGAAATGAAAAAGAAAAAAATCAAAGCGAGCATTAAGAGGAAAGCTGAGAACATTGCGAATCAAGAACGATTGAATGCAGAAGCAGCGGAAAGACGTAAGAGTCGTGAAAAAGCAGAAAAACGAAAAGCTACAAAGACATCAAACAAAGGTGACAAGAACGTGGCTGTAACTAAAAAAAGAAAGACCCTGTCGTTAAAAAGATAAAGAGAGCATACGCTCTCTTTAATCATCTTTGACCAATAAATCATACTTCAATGATTTGTCGTAATAATTATTTACAACCTGAGTTAATTTAATCATCAATTCCTTTTTAAAGTCGAGTTGATCTTTTGGACTAACACCTTCCGACCTGAGATCTATATTGTGTCCCAAAATTGCATTTGCATAGATTTGACTTAACTTAGTGTAGTTAGGATTATACAGAATATTTTCAGCCTTCAATAACGACCTACCCATGAATCCACAATGTGTTTCAAAATTCATAAAGATTTCTCTTGAAAGAAGTGGCAGGAATGGAACTCCTGAAACGTTCACAAGTCCATATTTTACGAATATATTATTTATACCTGTATCAGCTTCAATGTTAGGAAAGTCTTGTTTAAGGTTTATATTCGTTGCTCCAGAGAACATTGCACGAGCAAAATTCTTGCTTACTTGTAGATTATCAATGTAGATGCCTTTGTCCTCAGTTTCATTAAAATATTTGATAATTGGTTCTAGCACTTCATCACGAATTGGAACGTTAACTGTCTTATGCTTGTCATTCAATACAGATAGCTTTGTGATGCAACCATCACTTATATTGAGTTTAATCGTATTGTTATTTCTAATCAACGGCAACAGCGTTTTCTTCACTTGTTGATTTTTTGCATCAGGTAAACGAGTTTCTAACTCATCTAAAAGCTTTTCTTGTGGGTTTATATACACTTCGACTGGAAAAAAATCAGTTTTGACCTTTCTTTTTTTGTAATGGAACAACCAATCTTTTTTTAGTAAGAAAAATCTGCCTTGGATGTCTTCAACCAAACTTGCTACATTGCATTCATTGTCTAATTCTTTTGCTTTCAAATTTTTCTTTACTATTGACTCGGATTTTTTTTTCTTATCCAGTATGTCTTCAATATCCGTTTGTTCTTCTAAATCAGAGTCATCAAAATCTATATCATAATTCTCTGAACTATTAATGTTAGCGTTATGATCTAGTTGTACAACCAAATTCTTGCTTATCGATATGCCGTCAATAAGTTTTAAATCTTTTAAACATCCAATTTTATCGATTACTTTTTTGTAATTTTCAATTTTCGCACATTTGAATACGTGTTGTTTTTGTTTGTCATTTTTTAATTTCAGTATTTTCAAATTATCAACATGTGAGTAATTCAAGACGACCAATAAATTCTCAACAGTCAAACCGATTTTAACGCCTAAGTGATCATCGCTTACTGAAAAAAAGTCATTCACATCTCTAATTGATTGCTTAACTTCGCCCAGCTCAAATTCTTTCTTTATCATAATAAATTCCTTATTTATATGTACTATCAAAATATCATTAATATTTTATATTGCAATATTTAAATTTGATAGTATATATATATTAAGAGAAATATAAACTACAAGGTATAGCATGAATAAAACAATAAAAGAAAAGATATTAGCACTACACTATTTGAATGTTTACAATAATAAGTTTAAATTACAAGATATTTGCCACACAGCAGATTGTGATTATAAAATATTCAATCAATTAGAACAGAATTATTTGGAAGCATACAGTAATTATTTAGATGCGCAAAAATCAAAGAGTTACACTTTGATTATAAGTTCGAAAAATAAACTGTTAGAAGTTTCAAACAACTTAAAAAAGGAATCAATGAGATTGCTCGGCATTAATCTGTTAAATAATCACAAACAAGATGTTATTTATCAGATATTATCGATAAAATTTGGTGAAATGAAAATAGTGAAATCACTGTATTACAAGGAAGTGCTTCAACTGACAAAAACAGTGGAAAGGAATTCTTCGCTCAATAAAAACTTCGTTCAATGCTTGAAAGAAAAAGGGATTGACGTCTCTTTATATACAAAATGGCTAGAAGCATTAGAGATAAACGATGCACACGCTTACAAATCAGCTCAGGAAGACATCTCTGAGGCGTTTGTGACTCACTTTAATGAATTGACCCAGTCCACACATAACAACCTGTTAGAAGCGGTTCAGAGTGCAATCCCAATGGATTATTTGTTCGGGAACTGCCACAGTTCTTTTGATACTGACAAGATTTTTATTTTACCCGACCTTTACATTATCAAAGTATGTTTCAGTCAAGCATTAGTGAGAGCGTATGGCACAGTTTAAGCTGGACGAATGCAAGCCGAGACAAGCCTTTAGATATGGTTTGTATCTCATATTAATAAGTCTTGTACTTTTTAGTAACTACTTAATGATTATCGACATAGCAAAAGAAACCGATTCATTTATATTAGAAAAACAAAAAGAGCTGTCATAAGCTCTTTTTTGTTTTGATGCAAAGGGTTTATTCATCATCTTCACCGCTTTGTTCTTGTTCTGACAGATTCTGTAAATCTTGGATTGATAAGATTTTCGTCGTCTCAACAAGCGGAGTTTCATCATCTTCTTCACTAACCTCATAACACTCAGCAGGGACAAAATTTCTCATTCCTTCAAAAAGAAAATCATCATCTGTCAAGTTTGCGATTCCATCTTCTTTATCATGTTTAACAACTGTTAAGTTAGCGTGTGTGATTTCACTGGCAGGCTTAACTTTTAGTGCTTCACTCTTAAAAAAGTCAATTTGATCATGCAGATCTTCCCACATTTTTTTATAGTCAGGAAAATCTCTTATGCAGTTCTGCGTATTGACATTATCTTGATAGACAGAAGGATTGATAAATGGAAGAACGACACAAATTTCATCAGTGATTGATTCTATGAAGGTTAACTTCTCTATCAAGCTCATATAGTTCTCTGTGATTCTGCAAGCCTTATCGAATGCATCAGCTTTGTTCTCGCTACGTGGTTCTTCACCTATATTGATTAAATCTCTATAAGGATATATAAGCTGTGAAATGATTGTTTTAAAATCATAATCAAGTTCATACCAACGCTCAACAGTTTGGAAGAACTCTTTGTCCTTCATAAACAAGCGAAGTAAAGATTCGAACCTTGTGCTGAATATTGATAATTCACCTCTCAGTGATTTAATAAACACATCTCCCATGGTTAAGGAATCATCGTTGCTTTCAGCTAAAATCTGACGTATTTCAGCTAAACTCTTATGTATTTCATTGATATCGCCTATGTTTTTCATACTTTATACCAACTAACTTCTTCAAAACACAGCTCGAACAACGAACCAGAAGCTTTAAAAACAATATCGCCAGCTTCATCAATCACGAAATACTGATCTTCATGACCGAATCGGATTGCAAAATAGCGTGAATTAAAATCTAAACTGATGGTATCAATCTCCTTTTCTTTAAACTCAACATCGATATACTCAGATGTAGAATCGTCGTCTGGTAACAATTCAAAATCACTTAAATCTATACCGTTATTAGCTTCAAAAGACATCATGCTTGGATCAACCTGAACCACTGTATCTTGCTTCGTACCGTATTTCTCACAATCATAAGCTCGTTGGATGGCTTGCAATGCAGTCGTGTAATACCCATCGACATCAGCCAAGAAACTTAATGCCATAAACAATCCAGTATCTTCAAATGAAGATATTGAAACTGGGCTATACGTAATACATTGAACGTCATCCAATAAAAACGGTGATTTTATTACGCTACAACCTTTTGCTGTGTCAAAAACAAGACCTTCAACATTCAGGTAAGGAGTAACAAATTCTAATCCCTCAATTGAATAATATTTTCCTAATATAGATTTCATATTCCAAACATAGTGCAAATTCATTTCATATTTTTCACCAATCATAATTTATCTCCAATTACCTTCTGGATTTCTATACCCTCTTCATAGCTAAAAAAGAATTGTTGTTTTCTGAAAATCACTTTTGAATATCTAAGTGTAAGTGACTCATACATCAAAACCTCTGTATTATCTTTTGATGCAATATTTAGTAAATCATTTATTGTCATATAATGCTCCTTAATTTTTATACCTTCTCTTATATTAAATCACATAAATAGATTGGATCAATTAAGGATAAAAAAAACCATCCTCTCGGATGGCTCGTAAACATTTAATTAATATTGAAGATAAGCAATTTAAACTTGAATACCTCAACAATTTAATTAGACCATTTAAAAATTATAAATCAAGTTATTATTTCAATTTATTTTTATTTGTGTGATTCTTCGGCTTAGAATTATTCTCATTTGCTTTATTATTGACGCCTTGGTTTAATTCACTTGCCAAATCATTCTCTTGGTTTTCGATATTATTAGCCGTCGAATTATTTTTAGCTTCCGCTTCTGCTTTCGCCTTTGCTTCCGCTTTTGCCTTAGCCTCTGCTTCAACCTTTGCTTCCGCTTTTGCCTTAGCTTCCTCTTCCGCCTTTGCTTCCACTTTTTGATCGGCTTTTGAATCTTCACCAATTTTCAATCGACCGCCCTTTATCTCATCGAGCATTTCTTTCACCTGCGGATTAACATTTCCACCTAACTTGATTTCGTCTAAATCAAACAGACCTTCATCTTGTATTTTTTCAAAGGCTAATTTTAACGCTGGCAAATCTCGTTCAGCTACGTTGCGAATTTTTTTCACGCTTACTTCTGTTAATATTCCTACCATTTCTTCTGGAGAAGAACCAGGGGGCGCAACTGCACGCTTCACTTCTTTACTGATAAAACTACGTTCAAACTTAAATTTGAGCATACCATCTTCATTATAATACATCTGCTGCTTTTTGTCTGTTGTATAGCCCTTGTATAACTCTTCTAAATAGTCCTTTTGTTTCTGTTCATTCAGCGTCAATAGCTTATCGGTTTTTTGTTCTTCTTTTTGAATCAACTGAGCTTCTTCTTCTGTGAGTTTTTGACCTTGCTTGATTTTTTGATCGATCTGGTCTTGTTCAGCGTTTTGTTTTGGTAAATCCATCAACGGTTCTTCTTCACCAACAACAAAAGCGTCTGAATGAATGTTGTTGTTTTCTTGTCTTCTCAACTTGTTTTCTTCGTTGATTTCATTCAATGCTTGAATTTTCTTCTGTTCATCATAGTCATTCAATGTGATTGCACTTAACGCAAACTCAGAGACAAAACTTTCAGGCTGTTCGGTTTCAAGGTCAATATAACACTTGCCGCTATACAGTCTCATGTTTCTGAAACTTGGATCTAATGCCATCCCCCAACGGTTCAGGTTAACCCCTTCCATATTATCCCTGTTCACATCCAAACAAGCTTTAATGCACACTTGTTCTTGTCTTTGATAATCACTAACAACATCACAAAAAGATTTATGTTGTTCTGGTGAATTAAACACTTTGTTTGCTAATTCCCCATCAGGGTTAAGTAAAACTTCTGGACGTATCTTATTTTGTTTGTAAATAAGATTAAGCAGTTTGTCAGCAAATTCTGATGACCCACCTGTTTTTATTTTCTTTACCGCTTTCACCAGTTTCTGTTCAATCTTTGGATCTTGGCTTAATATGTATTGTGATTTCGTTTCCGCATCACGATTAAAATCTTTATTCATTTTTGCATTCTCCTTTGCATAATTAATTTCCAATTACTTATATCTTATCATAAATTATTATATTTCAAAAAATGCATTCAATGTTTGTAATAAAAATAAAGCCATCGCTTTAAAACAATGGCTTTTAATTTCCTTAATATTCTGCTTAAACTTAATTTAAATCATGATTTACTCAACTTAATTTTTAATTGGCGCTTCGATATTTTTACCTGCATCTTTAATTGAATTATTAATGGCTTTAAACACAATAACAGCAAATACAATAATGGTGTAAACGATTATATCGATATTCGCCAACAAATTCGTCCAACCTGAATCTGTGATAATGTTGTTAATATTGTCTAACATATGACGAACCTGCACTTTCAAAATCACATCTCTGTAATGCATTGCGACAAACAGAATAAACGAATAAAACGTCAGTATTAAGGTGTCAAAGTAAAACTCTCTCACTCTGTTCCACAATTCGTTAAAACCACCGTTTAAGATTGAGACAAAACAGATTAAAACTAATGCAACTAACTCAACCAGCAATTCTGTATATTTATTGAAAAAAGCCACAATAAATATGAAAAGCAATCCGTAAACCATTACAAAAATACTCACTCCACCAAGCATTAACCACTTCGCTGCTTTGTTCAGTGGATTTACTTCACGCTGTCCAAACATATTAAAGAAAGTGTTGGATGCTGCCAAGCCCATCACCGTTTCAGTGGAATAATAAGGGACTTCCTTAAACGTATTTTCACTGGCTGAAAGACCTGCTAACGCTGCGCCTGCGACTGCAATGTCTCCAAAGTTATCCTTGATGAAAGAACCCTTACCAACGGTTAGGTTTTTGTTGTTTTTGCCCGTCATTTGCTTTTTACCCATTTTAATCGGAACATCAGCAACTTTTGTCATCAAATACAGATCTATTCCCATTTTATTCATACTTAACGCCAAGTCTCGAAGTTCTTTTGTTATAGTATTACAACGATAGCCATCTCTAACCATTCCTGCGTAAGCAAAACAGGTTTTCATTCTCAAAATCGGTTCTTGCCACTTTTTACCGACAAATAAACTTGTTAATTCATCAGGGTTTGGAAATTTTAAATCGGTCGGATCTAATAACAAAGAATAATCGTGATGGATGTTTTTGTCATAATTTCCCATCAACGCTTTTCCGTTGATATAAGCATACGGGTCGCCTTCAGAAAATTTATCTGTAAAACCTGTTGACATTGACAATGATTTTTTAAAAGATAAACTCTGCATAAAGTCATCAGAATTATCTTCAAAAGATTGTGTAAACTCATCCACTTCTCTTAAGAGAGGCGTCATCATTCCTACATCTTTTTGGTTTAAAACATAACGCTTGGTTGCAAACTGTAAAGCTTCTGTACAAGCGAAATAGCCACCTGCACACATCGTTTTCGTGGCGGTTATAATCTCTTCAAGTGTCATTTCTTCATCTAATACAGAATCACCAAGAAGAATTCGATAATTATCACGCAATCGGCTTTCTGAATCTAATGTATAAAGAGCGTTATTATAATGCTTCTTCATAAATTCAGCGGAAGCACACATATTTGCAACACCCAAATACTTGTTGAAAGTTTTCATATCAATGTTAATTGGAGTGGCATCGTAAATGGTATCACAATATTCAGTATAATCGGCTTCAAAACTTGGTGTGTCATCAAATGATGAATACGAACCTTCACCATTCGTAAAATGAAATGCTGCTGTTCTTTCTTTTACTTTTACAGCGTGATCAGCCAAACTTTGAAAGAAGTCCAACACCAATTCATCTTCTTTTTTCTCTAAATCGATGTCAAACAAATCATCTGCATAGTTAACCAATTTCTGTTTTGACTGAAAAGACATATTTAAATGATCCGAACCCAATTCAATATCCACCATGTATTTTTTATCAGAACCGCTTTCTGGTTCTATTTTTGCAATGGCAAACTCAAAAAAATCATCTTCTTTAAAATTATTCGACAAATAAGCATTCGTAAAATCAGAAAATGAGGATTGTTGAGAAACGACATTGCCAATTTGGATTTCAGGTATAAGGTATTTTTGATCGTAATCTTTATTTCCATTCTCTTCTAAACTTTCAAGCACACTTCCAAGATAAGTTAACGCTACATGTTGCACGACTGTGGTATCAAATTTTATTCCACTTTTTGTTTCGTGTTCTACTGAATAAACCGCCATTGATCCTGACAAAAGCAAGAATAATAGAAGCTTGCTGGATTCTGCACTATCAAATTCTTTATCCGCTTTAAAAATTAAAATCACTTTTAATGTTAAAAAAGGAACAACTATGGTTAATAAAGTGGCTGTAATTTGAGCAATACATCTTGTTATTACGCCAATGGTATCACTCGCCAAATCATTTACGGCTGATCGGGTTTCTATATAATGAGGCTTAATGCTTGGAAATAAGTCGTAAAACGCACTCATTACGATGTAATTATCTGCATTGATAAAGCCCTGTCCCACGAAAGAATGAGCCGTGCTGAAAGACAACAATGTGATTGTGAAAATGATAAACATTGCCGATTGCGTTTTCGTTTTTGTGAAACGATTTCGCTTCGATCTCTTTTTCATTTCTTGACGATTTTGGGGAACGCTAAATTCCTCCTTGAATATCATTTTGGAAAAAATAAAAGCAAAGATGATGTTTAACCACATCGATCTTATTATTTTATTCTTATCTAAAACTGACCCCTTCATAAATGCTCCAAAAATTATAAATATATAATTAAATAGATACCATTTTTTTATGAAAAAAAAAGCCCAACAAAGGACTTTTCTATTTTAAGGCTTATTTATACAGAATATCAGTGTTAAATATTTTATTTACTCACTTTTATTATTAGCCATTTCTCGTATACGTTTGGCTTCAGCTTGGTTTCTTCTCATTTCCGAGCGTTTTCCGATACCCATAACTCCTTTAGCCATCGCCCCTTTCACAACCAATTCGATACTTTGGATTGCGCCACCCGCAATAACCGTAACATCCAGTTTCTGTGCCAGTCTATCGAATAGATGATTAACCTTTTTCACGGCTTCATACGTTGCATAGAACACGATTGGAACGGTAATAGTCAAACCGATTAACTTAATCAAATACTTCAACGAATCAGGCAACCAAGCCGCTAATGAGTAAGTTACTGTTGCATTAATGTAAGGCACAGACCATAGCAACGCTGAAACAAACGACCAAATAGCGAAAATTTTTGTAATAGAAAAAACCACAGAAACAATAGGGTCAGTCATTATCTTCACTGCTTTAAGGGTTGCCGATTGATAATGTCTACCGCTTATTGATACAAGCAAACTCAGTATTGACCCAGCAATCAAAACAAATGGTAACAACGACGTTCTCATTGTTATCGAAATGATAACGTATTGATTGATCAGTTCTACCAGCGTCAACAACATCTGCATCAAACTACCTAAAAGCATTGCCATACCGCCAATCCATTGTGCCGATTGACCGACAAACGAGACCGATTTGCCTCCCCAACTTGCTAAAAGTTTACCAACGTCAGACGTACCAACATCAAACTTTTTCCCTTTTTTACCTTTCGAAGCCGCTACTTTTCTTGCACCGAGAACGTAATCAGCAAATGCGGTCATCGTAATGCCACTGATATCGACTTTTAATCCCCATAAATACGTTTCGCTACCTGAAGCCAACAAATCACGACTTACAGCATCCCATGTTTCAACACCGTCATAACCCTTCATTGAGCGTAAACAATCGTCGATTGAAACTGAATTTGCACACGATATTTTTTCAGCCGATTTTCCTATGCCGATGATCATTTCTTTAAATGACCTTTCAATCTCAACATCATCTTGACTTTCAACCGATAAATCTTTGTTATATCTATTTTTCATTTTCGTCGTAGCAACATTATTTGCTAACAAATTATTGGTTTTTAGATTAGATTTAGGGAAAAACTGTTCAACAAAATCGTAAGTATATAAATCCTTTGATTTCACTCTTATCTTATCTCTATGCGTGTAATACGGATAGATATTTGAATAATCAAAATCAGCTATGTATTGCAATTCTTTAAACAATTCTTTGTAGTGAGCATTATCTGTAGCCGCTATTCTTTGCAACTTACCAGCACTCGACCAGCCTTCATTAAGCAATTCAATGATTTTATCATCAACATCATAAAGTTCTTTTATTTTTGAAGCGTAAAAATCACCAATTCTGTCATATTGCATCGCCAATTTCTCATAATCAGCTTTTACCAGTTCGTGCGAAGCATTGATCAGTAAATTCTCTTGAGATTGAATTAAGTCTTTCTCATTAATCTCATGGAGAGGCGTTTCCTGCGCTTTTGTTATACTTGAATCCCCAAACAACAAACATTCATTTCTGTTTAAATAAGGGCTTTCTCCTGCAATGAATGAGTCTAACATTCCATTACTTTCTAATGCCAAAGCGTTGTTTTTTCCACAAGCCGCCTTCGTGATGTTTTTGTAAAACGTATCTGCATTTGCATAATCAGTTGTGATCTTATTTAACAGCAATTGTTTTTTGTATTCGTGCAAGTAAGCAATTAATAATGTCGTTAATACGTTTCTCGATTCATCATTTTTCATCGTGTATTTTTCATCAAACGCCCCTTGTAGTGAATTCCAACCAGATTCAAAATTATCACTTTTTACAGCCGCAATTACAGCCTCATTGAATTTCATTTGAGCCAGTAAATCGGAAAAGCCGTTGTTATAATGTTTCACATCAAAACTCAATGTTCCACAATTTTTAAATCGAACATAACCAACCGTCTCATAGTTCCCGACTTTGTTCATCATGATTTTTATTGCACCACGACCAGTCTCTTTCTGAGGATAAACCACTTTGTTTTTATCGCTGTAAGCCAATGCATATTCTTCGACGCCACCCCAAGCATTTCCTCCTTGTTCATAAGCATACATTTCAGAATTACGATTGTTCGATAAACAAATGTTTAAATTATACAATGCCATAATGTCAGACAATGCTTCATCTTTTGCCGAAACCTGTAAATCTAACTCATTCGTTTTATGTTCTTCGAGCGTTGCTGTGGAATACAACCTAAACATGAAGTTGCCACCCTTCATCACTGCAGCATTCACGTTTCTTTCGATTTCATTGCTGTTTAACAGCACATTCCCAATAGCACAGACCAACAAAAGATTAATTCCAACAATTGACGCTGAAGAAAATTTGGTTTGACGATTTTTTAAGCCGAAAAAGATAAAACCAAAAGCGATTGAAAGAATTAGAAAGTTAATTTCAAAAGACATTTCATAATAATCATTTTTCATTTTTAGCAATTGTTTATCATACTGAAAATGACCAACTTGGGTTGCATTCAAAGCAATAGCTTGATCTTCTGTAATGTATCGATTGGCTTCGAATAATGGTTCTTCTACCATTTCGTGTTCGGTTCTGTATTGATAAACATTGTTCATTTCTGCATAAATGTCTTTTGACTTACAAGCATTAAACAACATACTCGTGTCATAAGTCAGATCTTGAAAATCATCATAACAACCTTTATCTGTTGGTTCGTTTATGCCAGATTCATCATCACATCCTTGCAATAACAAAAGTGGTACAACTAATAATATTTTTTTCCACATAATTAAACTCCGTCTATATACTATAATTTATATCACGTATATTGACTCATTCAATTATTGCGAGGATTATAATTACAATCACATACATATTGGTTTATTTTAAAGCAAAAATAATTATAAATTCACGCACAAAACAAAAAATATTATTCATATATAATTTGATATAATTACCAAACAAAAAAAACAGCACAAGGCTGTTTTAATAAATGGTTGTGTCGTTTACAGAATCAAGCATAAGTTTTAAATTTAAAAGCTCGACTTGTTTTATGAAATTCTCATGATCATCAAAAAATTTATCAAACCGCTCGTGCTCATTGCTTTCAATCAGGACAAACTTGTTTGAAAGTCCTGACGAACTCTTTACCAGCAGTTCGTGAGCTGTCTTTTTGTATTTGAAGTAGTATAAGTTGATTTTCCCATGTACTGCATCCGTTGCTGAGTCAATGTAAGTGATGTCACTAATAAATTTTGTGTCTATGTTTCTGATATCCATATTATTCTCTCCTTATTTTATAGCATCAACTTGTTCAGAACTTAGTTTAATGAGCGGAAGATCAATACTCACTTCTTTGTTCATATACAAGCTTTCTTCTGTCTTGTACTTCGAAACGAACATCGATATTGCTAACCAGCAAATTCCAGTTACGTAAAGTGGTTGATACAGACTGATGCTCACTGAATCGTTCGCATGCAGGTTTAAACAGAAACCCATAAGTATGAATGCTGATGTCAGGAAAAAGCTTTTATTGAGCCTTACAGAGTTCTCAGCGTAGCTCTTCACGTTTACAGGTGATGCTATCGTGATTTGCGTGATGACCAGTGCAAGACAAACGATTGTCGGCAGAATCATAGGAATGATTGGTGTGTTAACACCTGCAGACCAAAACTGATAAAAGACATGCGAAAGAAGAACCAGATTAACCGCTGTTAACATCGATAATGGCAATTTACACACTACTTCCAAGAAGTTGATTTTTTTGTTTTTCATATATGCTCCTTTAATATATAAGTAATTATATTTAATCATCACTTATATATTTTTCAAGAACACAAATATTGAAGGTCAAAATATCCCGCATTTAAAAACGAAAATATTTTTGTGCTGTTAGATTTATTATGAACACATTTCGTTATTTCAAAGATTATGATTAACTGATTAAAAGAGTTAACAATAAGGAATCAAATGTGAATGACGTTAAGGAACAGATAAAGCAAGTAGAAGAGAATATAATCTCTCTTGAAGCATCAAGGCGAAGGTTATTACAACCAGAAAGTTTTGTTAGGATAAGAAAAGAATTAGGCAATAGAAGTTTAAAAATGGTTGAAGAAAGGTTAGAACAGTATTATGAAAAACTTGAATTTCTAAATAACAAAATAGAATGACAAAAAAACCGCCATATGGCGGTTTTCTTTTCTCTGCTTCACAATTAAGAATCCATTCAACCTTTAAGGTTTGTGTGCCAAGCATCCTGCAGCAGTTGGCATTTTTAATACTTATAATCAATTAATATTTATTATTACATTTAAATAACTTAAGTCAAGCCAATTTAGCAATAAAAATTAAATAAATATTATTATATTCGCATAAGTAATAGTTTAACATTCAGATTCAGTAGATTTAATTAAACCAACTGAGTTAATAGTGTAAGTTCTTTTAGTTGAAACTCTTAAATTGCAAACTTCTATCCCCTCTTCTATCGCCTGAAATGTACTGTCCGTCAAACCATCGGATTTAAATGTTAGCTTTTGATCGCCCGATTTAGATTTAATCTTATAGTCAGCTTTGCTTAAAGTTATCTTGTCAAACATTTGGTCGGATTGACTAAACTCAATCAAATACCTTTCTGAGCTTTCCGACATTTCTACTTTTGTATCCAAACCTTTTGTTATAGCGAAAGTTCTTGAGTTTTGAAGACTCATAGATATCTCTGAAAATTTCTCGCCTGCTTTTATATGATTATAAAAATTATTCAAATTTGGTATTGCAGCATTCAGCAACACCATGATAATCGTGAGAGCAATCAATAATTCAATAATTGTAAATCCTTCTTGTTTCTTCATTATAATTCCTTGTTGTTATATTAATACATATATATATTAAATTTAAATAAAATCAAGGCTTTGTATCATGGTGATAAAAAAAACACCCATTAATGAGTGTTTTAAAAATTTTGCCACATTAATATTGTGTGTTTTCGTGATTCCATATAGATAATATAACATCGGCTTACCTCTGTTACAGGCACTGCCAAATAGAAGAGTTAGTTGATTTATCTGTCTTGCTGATTACTTCATTTGATGTTGAATCAAAATTATTGAAAATATCACCATCCCAGCAATCACCATTGTTAAAGATTTCAGCATTTCCTGACAAGTATTTAAAACCCGTTTCTTCTTTTATAGTTGATGACTGTGTTTTATCCTTGATTTTCAACAGTGATGTATCATTGATATTTAATTCACCACCATAACCAATTATCAAATTCTCTATTTTTGAGTTCGAAACCTCAATCGAAGAATTATTAGAACTATTCCATGTACCATACAACTCAAAGCCCATCCCAGTAGAGTTCTGTATCGTAAGGTTTGAATTGTTAATATTTACTACGCTACTTGAATCAATATAACCAATGGTCGTGTCTGCACTTTGATTAAAAGTAATTTCACTATTTGAAATAGATAGATCACTTTTATTTAGTGAAATAAACGAATTTGACAAATTAGTTCTACCATGTATTTGAAAATCATCTGTTGCTGAAATTTGGCTATTGTACAAATTCAAAATGCTTTCACTTTGCAATGCATTCCTTCCATTAAAAATAGTATTACCATTAATATTAAATTCGGAATTTGTAAGTTCGAGCTTGCCTATTTGTACCGTGTCCGTATTAATTTCACTATTAATAAAACTAAATGCTGCCACATTATTTGCGATCCTAGTTCCCCCATTATACAGATACACCTCAAAGTTTTCGAATAACAATGTATAGCCGCCATTCAACACATTTCCGTTCATGTCCATTTTAATCTTTGATTTCATAAAAGGATTACGTAAAAATGTAAAACTAGAAGCTAAAGTTATATCCTCTTCAAGAATTAAATTATATGATTTATTACTCATATCATGTTCAACTATCTCAAACATTTCTTTGTAATTTGTTTGATTAATGGTTAAAGTCAATATTTTGTTAGTAAGGTCATAGTCTTCATTAAAGTCAGATATTTCTGTTTTCAATATAGTTTCAACTTTCCCATCAAGTATGTAATAAACATTTTCATTTGAATCATATTTGACATCTGTACATTTTGACAATACGTTTTTATTGTCTGGGGATATAATAAACGCCGATACTTCAGGGTATGAAGAAACCGTAGATTCAACTACATACTCCACATTGTTAACCGATATTAAATTTACCCTATATCGATCATTCAAGTTTTCACTAACAAAGTTTTCATTTGCTGTAGCATTGTGCAATACAAACGGACAGTATTGATAGTATTGTGAATTTCTGTTTTTTAAATTAACTTTAAGGTTTGAAGGTAGAAGATGTTGTCCAGAAGCAACACCTTCTTGACCATAAGGCATTGCATATGCATGTACGCCCTGTATTGGTATAGCAGAAGCGATTAAGGCTTTTTTAAGTATTTGAAGTTCTTTATTTTCAATTGAAACTTCACTCGTAATAATTAAATTTTGATTCATTGTCATTACTGAGTAAGAAACATAGGAAGCGAAACTTAAAAAAACTATTACCATTATAATTATTGATATCATGTAATTCTCTCTTATTTGAATATTAATACTAATATTATCAACTATAATGTTGATAAATATAAAGAAGGGTTGCCCCTTCTTTGAAATTAATATCTTTTCACTACCCCAGTTGGTAAATCTGTTAAGTCCATTAATGTTCCGTCAGCAAAACCTGTAACACTCTTCCCTGACACATCCCAACCTGATAAATCTTGTTTAAATACACCTGCATCTGCAACAAAGTTTGTCAAATTCGTTACATTTGTAATATCCCAGCCACTTATATCCTGGTCAAATGAAGTAGCAAACATAAACATTTCTCTTAAATTTGTAGCAGACGATATATTCCAACTACTTATATTCTGATTAAATTTACTATTTGCATTGAACATATTGTCAAAAGTCTTAACATTGCTCACGTTCCAATTCAAAGGTTGATTGTTGTTATTGAAATTTGAACCGTAGAACATTCCTGTAAGGTCTTCGGCAGATGACATGTCCCAATTTGATATATCTTGATCAAAGCCTGTTACATAAGAGAAAGTGTGGTAGAAAGTTGTCACATTAGATACATCCCAATTGGAAATATCTTGATTAAAGCTTGGGTTGCTCAGGAATAAGTAGGTAAAATCCGTTATTGTGCCAACACAAGCATTAGTCACATCTTCATCTGCATTTATTTTGTTTATTAATTCATCTCTACTTAGTTCAGAACCTATACATGTTGGTGTAGGTGGTGTGCTACCGCTCACTTCATAATCTACATATTCACCACCTCCTATGATTAATCCAGATTCACCCTCTGGATCGGCTGATTTAACATTGTAACGTATTGAATTATCGCCAACTAACGCTACGAAATCAGCCATTGCTGACATACTTACTAACATTGATAATGCTATAATTGTTTTTTTCATTTAAAGCTCCTTTTTTAATGAAATAATTTATTAATCTTATAAATATATATATAACATTATAAATAATTAATTCAAACAATTGATAATAGAACTAAAACAAATTTATAAGTAGAGTTTTAAATATCAGCTTTATTAAAACAATTCTAAGCAGATTTAATGTATTATTTTATTTGTATTTCTTGAAATATTTTCAGCAAAAATCAAAATCCAGTAACATCAACATACATACAATGAGATTTAATTTTGAATTTTCCGTAAAAATGATAAATTGTATTTATACATAACAATCAAACAAGGAATCAATATGAAATTATTACAAACACTGTCATTACTATCTTCAATTTTGATATCAATTCAAATTCATGCTTCTGACATAAAGTTGAAAGATGGTATCTACTACCAGACATTCACAGACAACAACGGCAATGTCTATTACCAATGTTTTACGGGCGGCCCTATTTCAAACCCATATATTAATAAAACACAAAATTGGCTTAACACAGACAAACAACTAACAGGGTGTGCAAAAGCAATTCAAGCAAACAAGTAAAAAACCGCTTATAGCGGTTTTATCTATTTATGTTTTTAGTCTCTTTGACCTCCACCAACATGATAACAACTACGAGTATCAACATCAGTTTCGATTAAGTTATACGAGCAGCTATTGCTACCTGAATGCCAATAATAGTCCTTAGTTCTTAATACAATTTTTAAACCGCTTTGTCGATATCCAGTGCAACCAACAGTAAAAGTGCCTATTGTACCATTCAATTTATTATTACATTCAGACTTCAAAGCTTCATAATCAGGTCCTGTTGGAATCGCAGCAACACGAGCTTCCAATGCAACAATTCTTCTCGTATTACTGACAACTCTTGAGCTTAAACCCGTATGTGCGCTTTTAATGGTGGATATTTCACGATTAATGTTTCCAAAATTACCATTGCTTGCAGTAACAGAGCCATTAACGTTAATGTTGTTGTTTACTTGAAGACTATCGATTTCAGCGGATGCAAGCTTTGTGTTTCCATAAACGGTTAACGATTGTGCTTCAACTTCATTCAATATTGCTTTTTGCAGCGCTTTAAATTCACCATTAACAGATACAGTGTTAAACGTAGCATTGTCTTTAACGTTCAAGCTTTGAATTCTTGCGTTATTGGCATTCAGAGCAAGGATGTTCGACTGTGCTGCCATTGTGTTATCTAACACTTGTATAGTCGTACCGCTTTCATTGTGCATACCACAAGGAACTGCATTTGTAGTATTAGCAATGACCATTTGTGTCGTAGAATCCCATTCCATGCGATCACATTCTTTGTCCAGCATAACGCTTTCAAATGTTCCATTTTCAGCCAATACTTCAACCATAAGTGGTTCACCCGTCTTTTTGTATATCCCTATGCCACATTCTTCATCTGTCGCTGATCCGTTTACTTCTACCAGTCCCCAACCTGATGTACTTTCCTTCCATCTTGCACATTTCATCGGTGCAGATCCTTTACCTTCGATAAAAGAAAGGTTCTTGCCAATTATCGAGTTACCACCATCCGCACGTAAGTATTCAGCACCGCCAGCCCTGTTAAAGCTTGCCAGTAGTCCACAATTGAAACTTTCCATGATACAAGCCGTAGATCCAATCTCTTGCTTAGTATCAAGCTTCACGAAAGAAAAGTTGTGATCCCCTGCAAACCCTTCTGTTGAATTGTTTCTTGCAGCGTTAAGCATCAATTTCATGTTTCTAAAATTCTCTTCAAACCCTGTCTGATCTGGGAAAGAAAGAAGTAAATCAAAATTGTCGATGTTAATCGCACTACTGTCGGACTTAATGCTTGCCTCCACATTCATCCCATAGGGAATTTTCCCCCAAAGTCCTTTACACGGCATAGTTTTAAAAGAACTCTCAACAGCGTTAACGGGAGACCAATCTGTCACACCACAACCACCAGTCGCACTACTGGCATTTAATTGTTTCATCATTAAGTTGCTATTGATTTCAGCATCTTTCCATTTAGTCTTAGTCCAACGGCTAATTTCATAACCGTCAGTCGCTAATCTGCTATCAACAGCACTTAAAATTTTTGCGATTTCCATTCCAGTAGCTCGTGCTTCTTCATCGTTCGCTTGTTTTACTTTATTACTAAAATATCCAACAGATGCAGCACTCGCAATGCTCAAACTGATCATCGTTTCGATTAACGTTAATCCTTTAATCGATTTTGATTTATAATTCATATTTCATCTCCTTTAAAATATATTGTTTATTATATTTAATCATGAATTAAATATAATGCAATTAGTTAGACAAACAATTCACACGGAATGTATAAATTACAAAATATAAACATAATCAAACTACTTTAAAAGTTTGTTTGAAAAGTGATTTATCACAAAAATCAAAAATAAAAAAGCCACTAAATAGTGACTTTATAATTTAAAGCATCAAACAATTATGTATTATTTATGTTCTCTTTTGCAGTATGAGGCTGTTATTTTCTCATACGATTTAATACCGCAAAAATTAGAACCAGATACCCAATAATAATCTAACATATTGTCAAAATAAACATCACCTTCTCTCTTATGTCCAGTACAATCCCTCTTGTCTGAACTTAACCTAATGTCTGGACGTCTATTACACTGAGCCTTTAGTGTTGAGTAATCTGGTGTACTTGCCGTTGATATTTTCGCTTCTAAAGTTTTAATTTTATTTTGCAACGATGATATTTTACTGTTGTAATTATTAAAACTTCCTGAAGTTGCTACAACTTTTCGAGCGCTTATAACATCAGCTTTCATAAAACCTTTTACTTCCATGTTTTTAAACTTAGCATCTCCTTTGAAATTGCTTGTTGTAAGGACGTTTAGATCATTTACAGTTGTTGTCCCAAGCGTAGTCGTTCCAAAAACTTTTAGTGTGCCATTTACATTTGCGTTCTGAACATCAATGTCTTTCATGATTGCATCGACTAAGACTTCAAAAGAACCATCAACCTTCAAATTTTCTATAGCTGCGCTTGATGAAACGTTAAGAGTTGAAATTTGTGTGTTATTCGAATAAAGGTTCTTAATCAACGCTCTGTTTGACATAGTGTTGTCTATTACTTGAATAGCTTCGACAACACCAGATTGACTTTCTGTTCTCAAACCACAAGGTGTTCTTGTCGCTGTTGTAGTAACTAATTTAGTCGCTGAATCAAAACCCAGCATGTCGCATTCTTTGTCCAACATTATGTTTTCGAATGTTCCATTTTCAGCCAATACTTCCGCAATTAATGGTTGGTTAGCTTTTTTGTAAATACCAATTCCGCAATTTTCGTCTGTTGAAGATCCATTAGGAGTAATCATGCCCCAAACACCACTTTCTTTTCTCCACCTAACACACTTAAGTGGTGAGTTACCTTTTGCGTCAACAAACGACAAGTGGCTATCAACCATAGATCTAGAACCATCAGCACGAACATATTCGCTACCACCTGCCCTGTTTGCATTTGCTAACACAGAACAATTTTCAGCAAGTGATATACATTCTGTTCTTGTAAGTGGCATTTTAGTAGCACTATTAACAAAGCCGATATTATGTTCGAAAGCTGAACCTGTTAAGTTTGTAGATCTTGCGCTCCTAACCATTTTGGCTACGTTTTTGAATTCGTTTTTAAAATGCTCTGCATCCTTAAATGACATTAATAAATCGAAATTATCTATATTTATGTTTGATGAATCAGCACTGATTCTTGCGCTCAGATTCATGTCGAATGGAGTTTTAGTCCACATACTCTTACAATCAAGTGATTGAAGATTTGCATCAGTAGCGTTTGTCGGAGACCAATCTGTCACACCACAACGTTTGTCTGTTGCGTTTAGTTGTTTTTCCAAAAGGTTATTAAACGTGGCTTTATTCCAGGTCTTTTTATTCCATAAGCTTATTTCATAACCGTCTGTTGCTATACGGTTATCAATCGCACTTAATACTTTTGCTAACTCAATTCCCTTTGTTTTTGCAAATTCATCTTTATCACTTTCAATCTTAGATTGAATTCCCGCAGCAGCCAAACTTCCTCCAACAGCAACGGCAGCCAACGTTTCGATTAACGTAAAACCAATTTTTCTTTGAACTTTCAAATTCATAAATATATCTCCAATAATTTATACACTCAGTTATATTTAACCATTCAGTAAAATATTTACAAATTGCATAAACAAATTTAAAAAAATTTCCATATGAAAATTTCCATAAATAAAGAGGATTTTGGCAATTAAAAACTTTATAAATTAATATATAAGAGAAAATTATTATGTCGCAAATTTGAATTATAAAAACTTATGATAAAATATATTTATAACAACATAAAAAAGGAGATTGTTATGAGCTGTATAGAAACAGAGTTTTTTAAAGAAATGAGAAAAGTGGATAAAGCAGTTAAAGGCTTTGATGGATATGAACGTGCTATTAAGATATGTGAATATTTTGAAGACCAAGGAGAACATCCTCATCCTAAATATACATTTAGACAAATGGCTATGAACAGAACATCTGATTATTCATTCCCATCAGAGTTGAAAAAAGAAATGTCATATCTTGTTGCATCAAATCGAATATTAGAACTGGATAGTAAGGTTGAGCCAGAACAAACAAACAAGAAGCGAAGACGCAAAAACAAAATGTAAACTACATAAACACACTATCATCAGTGTGTTTTTTAATGCGCAAAAGACCAAAACGTAGTATTAAATAAAATCGAAGGATTACTTGTGTTTACTCACCAACATTCATTTTCACGTTCTGTGTGCATCATGCATAATTTAAGCAAAAATTAAGACTGACTCCTAGTACCACAAAAACACGATTATTCAATAGTTAGTGGATAGTCGAAGAGAAGAATTATACTGTGCGGGGTTTTCAAAAGCGTCATTTTGATAGGTTTACTGGTTAAAATGTTGATATATAGGGAATAAACGGATGAAGAACCATAATATTAATATTATTCTACTCCTAAAAATATAACCCCTATAGATACACGATATTTAACGGTGAATAAAACCCTTGCGTGAGTGTTGCGGAACGCCTGTACCAAAACGAAAACGGAGGAAAAATAATTTTATTTGAAATATTTTTTAAAAACAAAAAAAATGAACCCTTTCGAGTTCTTCATAGTTTGTTTTTGAGATTTGAATTTTCAAGAAGGCTTTTCGTGAATTCTTTTGGTCGAACAGATAAACGATATCGATGTTCTCCATAACGAACTTCCGCTATTTCAGTAAACGAATATACACCAACAAACTTTGGTTCTTGCCAATATTCGAAAACCTCATAGCATTCAGGTGAGACGTTCTTCGCTTGGTCGAGTATTTCATTAATCGCTATTTCAAAAGCTGGCAATGACGCTTCATGTGCGTTAAATCGTTCTCTTACTTCTTTGTTCGCTTGATGAATCGAACTTGCAAAATCTTCGTCGTAATCGATGAAGTCAAGAATACAATAAACCCTTTCTGGTGCTTCATCACATTCTTCTCTATTGACCTCAAACACAAGGTAAGCCGTGTTTTCATCAATCACTTTCTCTTGATATATCTCAGAGATAATTCCAAGCCTTTCGTCTATCGACTTTTCTATGTAAACCATAATCTAAACCTCTTTATTCTCCTAATGATAATGTAATTTATATATTATCGTTATACCATTAACCAAACAACTGGCAAGAAACAATAAAAGCAAATTCCCAATAGACAAAACAAACCAATAAAACTTTTCCCTTAAAATAAGGGTTTTTTATAGTTATAAGCAAGAAAAATAATTTATTAAATTAGTTAAATAACTTGTAAAAAAAATCAAGTTATTTTAGTTTTTAAATTATTTAGAGATGTAAAAAAGAACCCTTTCGAGTTCTTCATTTCTGTTTTGCGATTTGGTTCTTCAAGCCAATTTTAATGAGGTCGAATTAGTGAAAAGAACGAAGAGTTGATGATTTGTAGACATAAAGTCGAAAACATTATCGAACATATAAATGAGAAACAAAATACAAATAAAAACTTTTTGATTTTATGTTTTGTTTCAACTACATCACTACTTTCAATCATTGAGAGCAATGATGCACCCAAAAGAGATCCGAATAATGTAGCTATAACTTGTGATTCTTCCATTTTATTTTCCCTAATAATTGTTAATTTAAGCTGTTTCCATAACAGCAATTTTTTCTGATTGATGGTTGTTGTTTGCTGCCTCATACAATGCCATTTCTGCAAGCTTTTCTGTGTCTTCGAACATTTCTGAGTCTTCGAATGCTTCTATGCACTCATTTAGAAACTGAGCTTTCTGTGCAGATATCTCTAATTTTTCACTTGCCGATAAATCGTTTGAATTCAGATCTGTATCAAACTCATCGAGTGATGATTTAAAAAGTAAAAAGTTATGTTCTAAATCACACAAATTATCCCAAAATCGAGCTTTGATGCAGACTTTATCAATGGCGTGTTTCGCCTCTAATACCCCCTCATTGTATTGTTCCTCAACCTCCTTCACTTTTAAACAAGATAGTCTGTAAAACTCTTTGACAACCAAACTGGTTGACTTTGGATCTCCATTCCCTAAAACACCTGTTATTTTATCCCTATTTTTTGATTCAAAATGTTTAAGTCCGTGTTTTCTGTATTTGGCAATAAGTTCCTTGGCTTCATCCACTATTTCTCCCATTTCATCTGTGTCAACCGAATCGAGATTCTTTATTTTTCCTTTGTAATAATCTAAAACACTTTCTTCAATTTCATCTTTTGCATCCGAAAAAAGCGCACTTTCCTTTGTATAATGACAAAAAAAGGCTTTTTCGATCGTGAGTTGAAATAAATGAAACATTAAACAAAAAGCATTAAAAGCAAGATTAAGAACCTCAATAAAAACATACGCACCAAGAGTCAAGAAAATAAGCATAAAGGCGATATCGAAGAGTACTATACCTGGCGTATCGAGAGGCAGTGTTTTCGAAAACTCAATAAAGTAATGAAGAAACAAAATTCCAGTTGTAATTTTAATTGCACTTTTAATTAATTCCATTTTAATCTCCAAATAATAATATAATTTATATATTATCGTTATACCATTTAAAAAATATGAGACAAGTAAGATATTTTCAGCATTACCACAAGCAAACAGATATTTCCTTTAAAATAGGATTTATTGGGGAATATTTAAAATGATTTTTCATTAAATTAATTAAATAACTTGTAAAAAATCTCAAGTTATTTTAATTGTTTTATCTTTTTGATAATTTATTTTCTCTCAATTTTCCATTATTTAATGGAATTTTCGTTTTAGTCTATTTTCAGGATGGAATTTGCGGATTGACATTCGTATATAAATGGTAAAATGTTTACATACAACAAAGGAGATGCACAATGAAACTACAATCTGAAACTACAAGAACACTTAAACTTGCAAACGTACTAACTTTAACAATTCCGTTATTTGTTTTCAGTTTAATCAATATGTCAAACCGATTAACTGAAGAACCATCACCAATTGACATTAGCGCAGTTAAACTAGAGTTTGTTCAAAGCATGGTTGAAACACAGGAGATGACGACCAGTGATGCACAGAAGTTAGCAAATCAGATGTTTACAAAAGAAGCATTTAATCAGTAATTAAAAAAGAAGACAAATGTCTTCTTTTTTCTTTAGCAAAACTTAGGTTTGTGCAGAATTAACTCTTCGCCTGTAAGATAAAAACTCATAAATATTTCATTTAATGTATATGGTTTTTCAACTTGCTCATAGTAAATATCACCATTTTCAATTGAATTACATAAACCCGCAGGAGCGTTTACAAAATTAATATCCCCCAAAACTGTCATGCTTCCACTTTGAAAACTTGGCATATTCACAATTGTCATTGATGAAAAGTTTTCTGGAGTATTATAAGGTTCACCACTAATTTGATTTAGTTCTCCGACTGTCAATGTAAACTCTTTGTCAGGAAAATCTCCACCACCCAAAATCAACGTGTTTCCTGTATTCCCATATCCACTTATATGAAAATCCGTGTGGTGTATAGCACTATGAGATTCCAAATTTACGGTCGAACCACCGTTCATCGTAACTCCTTCAAGTGATTTTAAGTTTTTCGCATCTAAAGAAAACCCATTAAACATACGTATTGAGCGTAAATTCACCATTGAGTTCCCATCAATTGTTCCACCCGAAAAACTTTCGGGAGTGTCCTTAATAAATAAACTTAAAACTCTACTGTCGATTGGAGGTAATGCTTCGATACTCCCACTTTCATTAAATGGGTTATAATCCAATTCATTTGAATAAAGAAATGGTTCTCTTTCATCGTATTCATATCCATCTCTCGCCCAATTTTGACCATTCAAATAAAACTCTCTGACCAGTGGATTATACCATTTGCTATTTTCCCAAGCTGCTCTATCACTGTCAGGAAGTTCACCTGAACCACCACCGTCAGGTAATCCACCGCTATCACCACCGTCAGGTAATCCACCGCTGTCACCACCGTCAGGTAGTCCACCGCTGTCACCAGCATCACCACTATCGCCACTTCCGTCAGGCTCTGTTACTTCTTCAATTATGTTGTATTTTGTATTTTCGTCGTATTGAATTACTGCAATAAAACTTGCTGCACTTGCACTTACTGAACTGATTACAGCCAATGCTAACATTGATTTTTTCATTTTAACTCCTTTTAATTAATGAAATCTATATAATAATATGTATATCATTTTTACTTTTTAAATCAACGCTGTGTATTATTTAATTACAATCCATGTAATTTTATGTTGATTTATTAATAATTATTATGTCTACATTTTTTAAATTGTAAATTCATTTAACTCATTTATTTTTCATTGAAGAGCCATTTAAATACAGTCTTGTATCCATTACACTTTCAATATTCCAGTGATCGATATTTTGATTAAATGAAGCCGCACCACTGAACATAAAACTCATATCAGCCGCTTGTTTCACTTCAAAGCCACTAACGTCGCCATTAAACTTTTGACTTCCAAAAAACATATTTGCAAAAGAAAAAACGGATGAGGTATCCCAATTTAGATCTTGATTGAAGGAATGAGTAAAACTAAACATTGAACTCATGTCTCTAACTTGGCTTGTGTCCCAATTGCCAATTGGCTGATTGAAAACGATTGTCTTTGAAAACATCCAAGAAGCATCAACCAGTGATTTCGTGTTCCAAGGGCTGATTTCACCATCAAAAAGAGACGCATTAGTAAACATCGAATAAGCATTTTCGACATTCGACACATTCCAATGTTCCAAACCTTTGCCTTCGAATTTCTGAGCGTTCTTAAACATCTTACTGAGGTTTTTTGCATTGCTTAAATCCCATTCTTTGAGATTCCCGTTGAACGAACTGTTTTCAAATGCACTGCTGAAATTCTCTATCCTTCCAACACAAGCTTTCTCTACTGCTCGTATCGTTATTGGAGAGGGAGAATCGTTATAGTTATTAACCAGTTTTAAAAGTTGATTACGTGTAATTGGATTACTCTCACACGAGTCATTTAGATCTACTTTGATTGATTGTTCTTCGCCACAACCAGCCAGTGAAATGATCAAAATTGTTTTTAGAGCTTTCATCTTCATTCTAACCCGCTCCAAATCCAAGCAACGTTATCGTTTCACTCAGCATTTCAAGCGTATGCGGTAAGTCAATCACTAATGCTGCAGCAATCATTGTCAGTATTGGTTTTCCGTACCCTTCTCGACTTTGCCCCTCTGAAACCAGTTTAAGTCCGTATATCCCTTTTATTAGATATACAAGCCCCACTAATTGAAATAAGCCAACAATGATTTCTACATTCCGTTTTAATCTTGCGCCATTCCCATCACTCATTTCATCGACTTTTTTTGCTATGTCATCCACCATTTGTGAATTTGAGCTGTCCCAGCAATTTTCTTGATGCAAATCCCCCATCTGGATCGTGCCTTGTTCTTGCTCCATTAGTTGTTCTTGAAGGACAAAACAGTGTCCTCCTTCTCCACCCAACAATGTCGCAATAAGTGTTGAAGATGTTCCTGAAAAATTTAAAATCAATGCACCAGAAAGCATCGTTATCAAAATTGCACTTGGAAACGATTTTGGATCATTTGGATTTTCTGCACGCTTTTTTAATTTTATAATGCTGATTACGATTAAACCAAGCCCAAGTAAAACAGCAAAAATACCGACAATACTGTACAGCGAGCCGATCAAATTGGCTCTTGCGTCGATGTGCTGTTGGTCTGCTGCAAAAGAAAAAGCACTTCCAATCAAAATAAATAACGTTATGTAAATTTTGTAGACACTATCTATTGATACTACTTGTTTGCTCCTTGTCATAATTAAATTCCTTAATGATTAAATATATACATATGTATATTATTCAATCATTAAAACACTTATAATCAATAGCATTTATAAACAGCCAACTATAATTGCTTATATTCTGCTACTTCTTTAAATTATTATTTTTAGTTCCCTTGTTTTAAATTGTTTATTTTCCCATTTGTAAAAGACGAAAAATAGCGCATTTAGTTGCGCCTAGTTAGAAGATAAAAGTATAAATACAATTAAAACGAAAAATTAATTTCGTTTTGCATCAATGATTATAAATTATCTTGAATTTTAAATAGTTGAAATAGCTGAAATAGCACAATGCTTTTTTTCAATAACGATTGAAAAAGATCTGTATAAGAAATAAATCACTACACTCATGAAAATCAAGCAAAGGCTGGTTAGGATTGAGGATGACGTAAACAATAACAACATAATGTATACCAAGCATAACAGTGCAATAACAGCCAATGTTCGTTGAAGAATGAGAGTATTTTTGTATGTGAAAAAATTTATAGATTTAATTGACACATTACGCTCCTTTTATTTCGTTTAACAATGTAATTGATTGTTTTTTCAAATCAGAGAAAATTTTACTGATTTTTGAAACATTAAGAGCTGTGTCGATTGGCTTATCCTTTATGTTGTCAATTTCGCCTCTCAACGACTCTTTCAGCGTTTTAGATACCATTTGCTTATCAAGTTTGATTCCTTGGTTAAGTTCCATTACGTCAGCCAGCTCTATCAGTCCTTTACGTTGAATTTCGTAAGCCGTTTCAAGTGTCTTGTCGATGGTGAATGTGTCGTTTGAGTTGTCGTAACTTACCAAGCACGATTTATCCTCTTCGCAGTCCGTAGCGATAAGAATATCTTTGATCTGGGTAAATGATTCTGAATGTGTGAGTTGTTCCCCGATAACGAGAAATGATGATGTTGAAGTGATTGAAATTACTGATAGCTTAATCAGCATTGTTGAGAATGACATAAATGTTCCTTCGTATTAATTAAATGTTACTATAATTAATATCACTTCTAATCATTACTGCAAACGCTATTGACATCGATTATTTATCTTCGACTATGTTTTTATTTATACTAAAGCAAATATTATTTTTTCAAATTTTAAATTTGTACTATAATGCTATAATTATTAGCATTTTTATTTAACTTTTTTTGTGACCACTGATTTTTTTTAATTTATTTTTAACCTATGCTTACAACACAATCTATATTTTGATATATAAGCATTTCTATCTATACTTGCAAAATCCTAAGACAGTGCTATTAATTTAGTATCGACCGACATGTCGATGCTCCTTATAATATTGATTTTGATAATCTAAGAAAACTTGTAAAAATAGCCACTCATTGAGTGGCTTTCTTTTTATTGTTTTTATCCATTTAGTTTTTATTCGCTTTTTAACCAAACACATATTTCTGTATTTTTGCAAATCATCGACTTTGTTTCGGTTGTGGTTTACGTTTCGAATTCTTCTTTGGATTGTTCATTTTATAGACCTCTGCTTTCTTTAATCTTAAACTCTCTCGACCAATAAAAAAATGTTATTATAAACATAATCAATGTTGAGACTGGAAGAAACTGAGGTACGCCAGCAGGTGTCCAGTTATAAGCAATGGCTGATGATAAGCCAAATGTTGTATATATTAAGCTTATAAACATAACAACAGTGATCATACACATGATACTTAAATTTCTGATAAATCTGGTGTTGAATGTTTCTCTACCATTAGCATTATTTAAATCAACTACACCGAAAAGTTTACCAAACACTTTCTCCCTCACACCAATATAACCAACCCTTAATTTCTCAATTCTCGTTTCAATATATTTTTCCATTTCATTTAATATCTGTCTCATGATGTTCTCCTTATTTCATAATATAAATTATATTATATATAGACTTTTTGTAAATACTTATAAGAAAAACACTTTTTTCAAAGTGCTTTTTTTCTTTTAAATATTAGAGTTTTATAATTAAATTTTTATATCATATTTAAAATATAATCTTCTTCCATGTTAGCATCAGACTGCTTTCCTTCTCCTACACCAAAGATGGTGTCTTGAATCGTATTCGATGTTGCACCAAGTCCAAACAACATTGATCCTGCAGCCAAGAAAATTAAAGATCTGTTTAATGGCACTTGTTGAGGATTTTCACCGTGTTTTTTAAGCTGTATACCGCCTGAAACCATCATCCCAAGTCCGATGATGGTAGATAGGATAACAATAATTTCACCGAAATTAAAAATGCTCATCCACCAAGCACTTGTCAATGATGCAACGTCTTTAGCCATTGATACGCTAACGAACATCGTTGTTACCAATAAGAGATTAGATTTAATTATTGTTTTATTCATATGTACCTCCTTCATATTGTTCAAGTGTGAATTCTTCAATTACATCTGCGTCTCTTGAACCAAAACCGATTTCAAACAACTCATTTCCTTGGAAATAGTATGAGACACAACCAACTGACATCATGCACAGACCAATAATGAAATTGATCCTCCCCTTTTTCTTTTCCTCTGATTCAGATTTCTTCATTGACAATACAGACATAAATAACCCAATCAATGTAATGATTATTATTGAAATATTTTTAAATGAAAGAAGAATCGGTATAGCATCAGATGTCATTTCTCCTACGCTCAACCCAAAACAGTATGTAGTTGACATTATTAATGATATTAATGATGTAATTTTATTAGACATGCCCTTTCCTTAATTTGATAACTATATTTATATATAACATCTTTTATAAGGCATTCAATATCAATAGAATTTACTATAACTATCAGATACAAAAAAAGCGCCAATATTAGCGCTATTTTTCTTTTCAATTAATTTTATGTGATCGAATTAATTATTGATTTTTCTTCTTAACGAGAACAAAGCCAAGCCGAAAAGTGTTAGAAGACCAGTTGATCCACCAGAACCGCCAGAACCAGTGCTTGGCTGTTCAGGGTTTGTTGGTTGATTCGCTACATACTCACCGTAATCAAAGCCATTATCTCCAAAACTGTGATAGTCGTTATTATCCGCTTCTGAATCGAATGTCAGCTCGCTTCCATAATTAGCAACAGACTCTATCCATGCTGTGTAGTAAGCCACTTCTGCGAACACTCCATACATGTCAGCTTCGCACGAGAAATATCCGTATGACGTAACCCCTATCTGTTGAAAGTCTCCATTTGCTTTTGTGTATCCCATGATTCCACCTGAGTCACCCTGACAAATTTGACCTTTGTTGTCAGCACCTTTTTCGTTCGACTGGATACAAATAACTTCGTCGTGTTCGTTATAAGTTAGATCTTCACAAGCTTCTTGACTCAATATTTCTACATTGTTTTCTTGTAAGAAATCAGGTGTGTTTCTGTTGTCATTGATGTAACCCAGTCCAACGATTTTACCTTCTGTCACTAAGTCATATTCGGCTTTATCAGCCATTGTTGCCAGTGGCATTGAGCTAACGTTGTCTACTATTGGAGAAGCTAATTCTAACACTGCAATATCATCAACAAAGATTCCGTCACGACCATAACTTGGATGGATATGGATAGCCTTAACCGCTTTAACTTCTTCGCTGTAAACATCGCTATATGAAAAGTTTTTAACAATGATTCCTAAGTCTTCTGCTGTTGCCTTATATTCCATAGTGTCAGTGTCAAATACACAGTGAGCCGCTGTCAGAACAAACGAATCATTTATGATTGAAGAACCGCAGGTATCAGATACGTAACCGCCTGTTGTTATAACCAAACGAGCGTGGAAGTTATATGTGTCGGGATTTGCGTCCCAGCCGCCAATAACCATAGGCTTGATAGTTGCCAAGTTTTTTTCTTTGTGAAAATTTACTTGTGCGTCCATTAATGGATTAATCTCAGTGGAATCTACAAATTTATTTACATCGTGATTGAATACTAACGTTTCTTGATTTGCCATTGCATTCAATGAAAAAAATAAACTCGCTGCTAAAATACTTTTACTATACATAATTATCTCCAATATTTTTTGATTTATATAATTATGTTATCGTACTCACTCATTAGTACAAGCGATTTATAAATATTTTTTCATTTGTAGGCAAATAACCCCTTCACAAAGGCAAAACTATTTTGATAAAATTAAAAATATTGCGTATTTTTTTATGCAGTTTTTAGTTTTATGTTAAAATTTATTCCATTTTTTAATTGTGAATGTTTTACTGCCCTTCTATTTTTATGTGTAATCCCTGCATTCATTGAACACTGAATAAAACCTGGCATTTGGCATACCAATAATTGATAATAATTTTTCTTTCAACTACAAATTTTCAGGTGATTTATGGAAAACATTTATGGATATGAGATTCAGCAGATTCTTTTAAACTTTAAGTCAGAATTTGAATCTTTTGAAAAACCGATGATTGCACACAACACTTCTGATTTAATGACCTATGAAGAATTTGTATCGAACATGCAGACAACACTAAGAACTAATTTACTTATGTTTGCTGTATACAGTCCTGCGGCAATGATGCATGAATTTGTTTACATTGAGAGAAAGAACGATCAATGGTTTGTGTGTGTAGAACCCAACACTGACCTTTGTGATATTGCTTGCGATAGCATGGAATCCATTACTAAAACAGCAGCAGAAGCTATCAGAGCTTATATGAATACTTATAGCGATATCTACCAACGATTACAAAAAAGCCACTATACAAGTGGCAATATTGAATCGCAATTTTGTTCAAGTCGAACAACTTCCTGAACCAATTCAGGACTATCTTCATAGAATTTTTCACCATAAAAATACATGTTTCGAAGCGAAGCAGTTATGTTGCCAGCATCAACACTGTTTAAAATCAGACTGGTGTTGCGCTCTCTTTTTCTTATCAGAGATTTGGAAAAACAATCCAACCGTTCCAAAACTTCTTTTTTAAACAATCCTTCCCTCTCCAAATGCACTTCCAGCACGAACATAATTATGTGATCTTCATGGCAGATCAGTTCTTTCAAATCTCTTGTTCTGATCTCAGCAACATCTATATCATTCAGCAAGATACAACCCTTTGAATACATCGAATTTGGTTACGAGATGTAACAGATTGTTGCTAATGATAAGTAATGTGATTCACTATTGACAGTTGTAATAATGGAGAAATATTGAAATGCTATATGAATCATAAAGCCACACAAACCGCATGGCTTACTGGTTGGATTTATGAGATTATTAAAGGTTTATAAACGTCCTGATATCATCAATCACGGCAGTGTTTTTTCGGTAAAATTCGTCAGAGTTTGATTCAATTTCAGTCATTGCATTTCTTAACGCTTCTGAATCAACATCAGGTAACAAGTATCCTTTTCGCTCATTCCTTACTTGTTCTAACAACGTCCTAAATTCATTCGTTTTCAGAGATGCGTTCGCTTTGTTTTTCTCTGCATAGAATTGATTCACAAAGAACATGATTAACTTATCTTCACAAGCCAGATCTTTTTCAGTTGCCACTGATTCAACATATGTATTGATCTCAGATTCATCAAAAAAACCAAGGTTTTCAGCGTCTTCTCTAAGCTGCTTTTTTTCTGCCATTGTCAAAGGTTCTGGTTTACCAAATAGAGCCTCGTTCTCGGCTCTTCTTTTGCGCTGTGAAGCCTTATATTTCGCTTCAAGGCTTTCAAAGTCTGCATTACTCATAGAATTTCCTTTGCTAATTTGCTTTTTGATTCTTGGATGTAGTTCTGTAAAAGCTCAATTCCATTACTTACATCTAAGTGCTTGTAAGTGAAAATATACGCAACAGTTGGATAACTGCACAAATATTCTAAAAGTGATTCTGTATCTTCGAAAGATTCAAATCGTGATGGATATAGGTTAGCAATAAAATCTATATTCAGTTCAAATAGGTGCTCGAAGTCTCTGATATGCATCCCTTCAAGTATGTCTTGATCAGCTTGAAGTGCCGCATTTAATTTCGATTTAACAGGGTTATATACTTCAATAATTTCTGTTCGATAAAAAAGATTAAATCCAAATGACTTAATCAGTTCAGACAATAGATAATCAGCAAATGTCTTTTCTTCACTTTTCTCTATATTATCTGAATAATATCGTTTGGAAACGTTTATTGAGTTTAATTCTGACGCATTATCAATTGCTTCTTTCACAATTTTATAGTGATTTGATCTGTAAGTGCTGTAATGTGTAACCGCCATAATCATCTCTCAAACGCTATGAATTTATTGGTTAATTTTAACACATCTATGGTTACAAATACAAAAAAAGGTCAACAAAAATGCTGACCTTTTCAATTAGATTTCAACGATCTCGTTCGAGAAAGCATAATCAATTTTTCCTTTTCGTTTAAACTTATGTATTTCGACAACCTCAATTGATTTGATTATCATTTCTTGAAAGCTTAAATCATTCTCCTTCCAGTTTCTTGCGTGATCCTCACGGATTTCTTTTAATGTCATTTATCACCTTTTTATCAGGTGCTCTTTTATTTACATATATTAGTTTCCTTTGTTTATTGATAGATAGAAGAGCGGGTTAACGCAAACAACTATAATGATTTAATTCCAAAAAGTCAATATATTTCCGTTATTTCACTTGACTTTTGCTTCATTTTCGTTTCTTTTAAAAACGTGTAAATTAATACACTGTGTTTTTAACTAAGAGAGTTAAAAATATATTCCTGTTTTACTTCTGCGATATTTTTTATTAAATCTGAATTCGAAATGACTTCTGTTTTTCCTTGCAACGACATTCTTACAACTCTAATCAGCTCTATCATCAGCCCATCAGCAACTTCTTTTGATAGTCCTGCTGTATTTATTTTGATTGAATTAAACATCAAATCACATGCAAATTCGTCTTGAAATGCGTATGTTCTGATCTTGTTATCCACAAAACACACAAGAACAAACTTGGTATGTTTAGTTGAACAAACTTCTACCCATCGTATTTTTTCTTTCAGATACTTGTTGATGCGTTTACGAGCATCCAGAACATTTTGAAAGTTGGTTGATTTAAGTTGTTTGTCCAGAGCCAGAATTTCGACTTTTGCTTCTGTTGGAGGTACGTTTCTTAACTCCCTTTCCAGATCTGCAATTTCAACAGTTAGTTTTGCTAATAGCTTGTCATTGATTCCTATTTGCTCTATCACAAACGAACCGTCTAAGCCTTGGCTTATAGCTGAGTTAAACGTTTTGGACAACCCGTCAGCCTTTAACATGGCTTTTTCTTGTTCTTCTACTGCATGGCTTAACTTATCAGACAACAACGAATATTCGTCATTCAATGCTTCGCTCAAATCACTCTCAATTGAATCTATGTCTATGTGTCGAGCATACTTAACAAATTGCTGCTCAAACGTCTTGTAGTTGATATTCTCTGCGTCACAACCATCATTTAAGATTGACCGTTCGCAACGCATATACTCAAAATAATCGTCAACCTTTTTGACATTCTTCTTTTTCGTTGATTTAAAGACCATTCGACTACCACAACTACATTTTATCAGTTGCGAAAAGAAATGTGTCTTATCCTTGCTTTCAGATCTTGTATCACTGCTTTTGTTGTCTTCAAGCGTTTTCATAGCCAAGCGAAACTTTTCTTCACTCACAATAGATGGATAATAGTTGTGAAG
The DNA here is from genome assembly GCF_023161755.1 of Vibrio sp. 1CM23M. Classification (NCBI taxonomy): domain Bacteria; kingdom Pseudomonadati; phylum Pseudomonadota; class Gammaproteobacteria; order Vibrionales; family Vibrionaceae; genus Vibrio; species Vibrio sp. 1CM23M. The sequence goes on along the minus strand of NZ_JALNTR010000003.1, from coordinate 518,880 downwards.
CTTCTCAGTGGCTATCTGCTTAACCTGTTCTGTTTTAAACTGGTTTTGCCCTTCATCAAAAGAATCAACGCTTCTACGCTGATTTAAGAATGTGTGACCTATAACATGTTCATTTTTAAAAAGGTTATGGATTGAGAAAATATGCCATTTTTTAGCTTTTCGATAGTTGCCTTTTTGAAACGTATCAACACCAGTATCATTTAGCTGCTTACAGATCTTGGTATGACCTAAGCCAGCTATCTTCATATCGAAAATCTGGTTGATAATCTTCGCTTTCGTTTCATCAACCGAGAATTGATACAAAGCTTCAAGCTTCTCGCTACCGTCAGCAGCAACATATTTATAGATAACCTCTTCACTTTTAATCCATGTCGGACAGTAAGCTTTTATCCCAATGTGCTTGTGTTTGCCCTTTTGACTTGGTGAGTTGTAAAGATACTCGATAACATCTCTTTTACGCTGGTAAGCGTCTAAAACATACTTACTTTTAACTTCACTTTCGTAATAAGCTGAACACATATGGATGATTGACAGAATCATCTTATCCATATCAGTGTCTTTTCTTGTGTAAACACAGTCATCAATCGTAGTTACGATATTGAAGCCCTGATTCAAGATCTCTTTAAAATGCTTCTGTGCTTCGTCGGGCGACATACGACTGAATCGGTCGAAGTTGTGGAAAGTGATATAGACATTTTGACGCTCTTCCGCAGGAATTTTTTGAAGCAGCGAAAGCATTGTAAACATCTGACCTTTCTTAAATGTTTTAGCGACACCACCTTGCAGTGCATAACCAGAAACACCTTTATCAGCGAAGATTAGATCATCATTAAGAAACAAATCGTTTTGAATTGCATATCGCTTTGCTTCACCAATCTGACGTTCTAAGGATTTACGACCAATTTCAGCTTGTTGCTCAGACGAAAAACGAGCGTAAGGAATACAGATCCCTTTGTATAAATTTTTGTCGAAGCTCATATCGATCATAGTTTTATCCCCAACTGATTATAGTAATTCTCTTTTGTTTCTTTTAAATCGTTCAACAGATCCAATCGAGAAACAGAACCACGTTCACCTTTCAATGATTCTCTTATCACTTTGACGTAGTTTACAAACAGGAATTTTGATTGGGATGCATTTAACCCTTCAAAGTTAACTTTGATTGAATTAAACATTAGATCTGATGCAAAATTGTCGGAGTATGCGTAAGTTCTGATTATGTTATCTCCAAAACAAACAATCACGAATCTTTGGTAGTTGTTTGAGCAAACTTCCATATGTTCGATATGAGAAGAAAGAAAATCGTTTATCTTCTTTCTCATTTTAATTTTTGTGTCCATATCAGCCTTTTTCAAATCTTTCGAATAGGCTTGCATATCGATTATTTCATCTGTTGTATTTTGTTTGGACAGTTCTAATTTTTTAATCTCTAATTCAAAATTCTCAATTTTTGATTCAACGTCTTTTTGTTGTTCATCATTTTGAGAGATTGAGTTCAAAACGAATGTTGCATCCATACCTTGTTCGATTGCTGAATTAAAGGTCTTTTTTAAACCTTCTTTTGCCAACAACAATTTATCAAGCAATTCCTTGTTTTCAGTAATCTGCATTTCAATTGATTGAATTTTGTTGTCAACCGAACCAGCACCAATCGCACAGATCGAACGAAAATCTAAATGATTAACAAACCTGAAAAACGACTCTTCAATCTCCGTATAATTGATACCAGAACAATGACATTTGTTTTTATACTGTGCATTCAAACAACGTAAATACTCTTTGATACGTTCGTGATTTTTGAATTTCTTAACTGTTCTGTGATACTGCAACGAACCACCACAAGAACAAACCATAATTCGAGCAAAAATATTGGTTCGCTCTCCGATTCTGCCTATCGGCTTTGGTTTAGATTTTTTGTTCAACTGGACGTTATTTGCCCTGATAAAAACATCTTCTGTAACAGCAGCAGGATAGTAGTTGTGAAGCTTTCCAGTTGAATCAACAGGGACTTTTCGTTTTTTAAAAGTCTTAGAATCTTCACAAAGAAACTCTTCTTCTTTGTAAGATTTAAGAACGATATGACCTAACACTTTCTCGTTCACAAGAATGTTTTGTATGGCATATCCATGCCAACGTTTAGCTTCTTTGAATTTACCCTGATCGAATACAGGTATCCCTTCTTCGTTTAACCTTTGACTGATTCGTGTATGACCCAAACCGCTTAATCTCAGTTCGAAGATATACTGGACTACCTTTGCTTTCTGTTCATGAAGAGTGAAACGCTTGAAGGTATCAACCTTTTTCAATCCATTCTGATCAACATATTCGTAAGTAATGTTCTCTTGCTTAATCCAACGTGGAATTGACGGTTGAACCACACCAATGTGTTTGTGCTTACCTTTTTGACTTGCGTGATTGTAGAGATAATCAACAATCTCTTTTTTACGTGCTAACGCATCTTTGACATAGATACTTTTTACTTCGCTTTCTTGCCAAGCAGTAGTCATTTTAATGATACTGATAATCATACTGCTTAGGCTTTTGTTATTGCGAGTGTAGAGCTGATTGTCAATGGTGGTTATGATGTTAAAGCCCTTCTGTAAAATCAGATTGAAATAGGCTTGAGCATCGTCAGGAGACATACGACTGAATCTGTCGAAGTTGTGAAAAGTGATAAAGACAAACTGCCTTTCTTCGGCTGGAACATCATCGAGCATAGCAAGCATAACTTGCATCTGACCTTTCTTAAAAGCCTTTGCCAAATTGCCACTGAGAGATCGACCAGATACACCTTTGTCAGCGAAAATCAGATCTTCATTGATAAAGAGATTATTCTGATCTGCGTATCTTCTTGCTTCGCCTAACTGACGTTCAAGGGATTTTTTGCCGACCTTTGATTGGCTCTTTGTCGAGAATCGAGCATAAGGGATACAGATCCCTTTGTATAAACTCTTGTCGAATGAAAACATCAATAATCCCTTGTTCTGCCTTGCTTTAATGACGATAAATACAGCATAACACAACCATTTTCATCTATCAGAGAAATGGTTTCGTAATATGTTATATATCTAAGGATATCAAGATGTCTTCATTAGATGACGATAAGATCGCAGGTGTTACCTGTCATATCGCATCAATCGAAGCAAACCTTAGCCTTTCTGATCCAAGTGATAGCTCTATCTCTTGTCGTCAAACAGGTGAAATTACACCAGAAATGATTGCTAAAATAGACAAGAGTAAGTCTGGCGAAGTGGTATTCAAGCAATCGAAAAGTATCTTCTTTAAAACAATGAAGGTTCGTCGTATCTACGATGCAGAGAATCAGTCGCTGCTTTACTTGTCTTACACCACCAAAGAAACGGAAGGCAGTTTCAAGCATAGCCTTTCAACCGTTCCGCTTTGGGGTACAGAGGCTTACGTAGACCCAGCAACACTTGTTCCAGCTGAATAGCCTTAAGCACAAGTAAGCCGAATCATCTGTACAGACATTGTGCAGGTGATTCAAAATGTAATAAAAATGAAAGAAACAGAAACAAAATGTGATATCATGCGGCAAAATTTTTTCACTGTATTTTTCATATGAAGTTTCCTGGACAGCGTAAATCTAAGCACTACTTTCCAACTCACGCACGTGATCCGTTGGTCAACCAAATTCAACAAACACCTAAGCTACACCGCGCAACAGTGGTCGGTATAGGTCAAACGATTGTTGACATCGAAGCCCGTGTTGACAACGCGTTCCTAGAAAAATACGAGCTGAGTAAAGGTCACTCACTGGTATTGGAAGAAAGTAAAGCAGATGCGCTGTATGAAGAGTTAGTTGAGCGCGGTTTGATCACGCATCAATACCCTGGCGATACTATCGGCAACACACTGCACAATTATTCCGTACTTGCAGACAGCAAATCTGTTCTGCTTGGCGTAATGTCTAAGAAGATCGAAGTTGGCTCATTTGGTTATCGTTACCTTTGCCGCACTTCTTCTCGTATGAATCTAAACCACCTTCAAACTGTTGATGGTCCAATCGGTCGTTGCTACACGCTTATTTCTGAAGATGGCGAACGTACGTTTGCAATCAATGAAGGCCACATGAACCAACTTCTTCCAGAAAGCATTCCTGAAAAAGTGTTCGAGAAAGCTTCTGCATTGGTTGTGTCGTCATACCTAATGCGTGGCAAACCTGAAGATCCGATGCCAAAAGCGGTACAAAAAGCGATTGAATACGCGAAAGCGCACAATGTGCCTGTTGTACTAACACTTGGTACTAAGTATGTGATCGAAGGCAACGCTGAATGGTGGCAAGAATACCTGAAAGAAAACGTAACCATCGTCGCGATGAACGAAGATGAAGGTGAAGCACTAACGGGTGAAAAAGATCCTCTATTGGCTGCTAACAAGGCACTTGAGTGGGTTGACCTAGTTCTATGTACTGCAGGCCCTATTGGTCTATACATGGCAGGTTACACTGACGAACCAGCGAAACGCGAAACCACACTGCCATTGTTACCGGGTAACATCCCTGAGTTCAATAAATACGAATTCAGCCGTGCGATGCGTAAGCAAGACTGTAAAGACCCAGTAAAAGTGTACTCTCACATTGGCCCTTACCTAGGCGGCCCACTTGAGATTAAGAACACCAATGGCGCTGGCGATGGTGCACTTTCAGCACTACTTCACGACATGGCGGCAAACAGCTACCACCACGTGAATGTACCAAACTCAGAGAAACACGAGCACGCTTGCCTGACGTACTCTTCACTGTCTCAAATTTGTAAGTACGCAAACCGTGTGAGCTACGAAGTGTTGACTCAGCACTCTCCTCGCCTTTCTCGTGCACTACCTGAACGCGAAGATAGCTTAGAAGAAACATATTGGGATCGTTAATCGACCCTATTAGGCAGTTAACTCTTAAAGGTTAACGCCAAGTGAGATTACCCATTCCTTGAAAGGCTGCTATATGCAGCCCTTTTTGTATTCAACGCCAATATAATTGCAGCTGAAGGTAATCAGATCGAATATTTTGCTCGTTTAAGATTTGATCTCGCGCAATGACTCTTTAGATCTGTTATCTTCCAGCACATAATTCGTGTGGTTTGCCTTTACTTGGCAAATTTATACAGTACTATCGCCACGCAAACGTTTACGTACCACCTTTCGGTTCTGATATAAGGATCAAATATGCTGTCTGATATTGATATTTGTCGCTCTACTCCCCTTAAAAACATCAGTGAGGTTGCCAAGCAAGCTGGCCTGCAACACGACGAACACCAGCCATTAGGCGAATTCAAATCTAAAGTGTCTCTCACGTCACTTGAACGTCTCGCTAACCAACATGATGGTAAATTGGTCGTAGTCACGGCGATTACACCCACACCACTCGGTGAAGGTAAAACAGTGACCACCATTGGGCTCGCTCAAGGTCTTGCCAAAATTAACCAATCAGCAATGGCGTGTATTCGTCAGCCTTCAATGGGCCCTGTATTTGGTGTAAAAGGTGGCGCTGCGGGTGGTGGTTACTCTCAAGTTGCCCCTATGGAACAATTAAACCTGCATCTGACGGGCGATATTCATGCTGTTACGGCCGCTCACAACCTCGCCTCTGCCGCCATTGACGCACGTTTGTATCATGAGCAGCGTGAAGGGTTAGAAGCCTTTGAAGCGCGCTCAGGCTTAAAAGCACTAGATATCGACCCAAGCAGAATCGTTTGGCGACGTGTACTTGACCACAATGATCGCGCATTACGCATGATCACGGTTGGCAAGAACGAAGCAGACAAAACAATTAACGGCTTTGAGCGAGAAGATGGATTTGATATCTCAGCCGCTTCAGAGCTGATGGCTATTCTTGCTCTAGCCAATGACCTTCAAGATTTGAGAAAGCGCATCGGACGAGTGGTACTTGCTTACAACAAACAAGGCTTGCCGCTAACCGCAGATGACTTCAACGTTGCAGGCGCAATGACCGTAACCATGAAGGATTCTATTGAACCAACATTGATGCAAACCCTTGAAGGCGTTCCTACCCTAATTCACGCCGGGCCTTTCGCGAACATCGCACATGGTAACTCTTCAATTATTGCCGATAAGATAGCGTTAAAACTGAGTGACTTTGTCGTGACCGAAGGTGGTTTCGGCTCAGATATGGGCTTTGAAAAAGCGTGCAACATAAAAGCGAAAGCGTCGAACAAAAAGCCCGATTGCGCTGTGGTTGTTGCAACATTACGTGGATTAAAGGCCAACTCTGGTTTATACGATTTGAGACCGGGTACTCCGTTACCTGATTCAATCTTTAATGATGACCAAGACGCGCTTATTGCAGGCTTTGAGAACCTTAAATGGCACATCAACAACGTTAAGCAATACCAAGTGCCTACAGTTGTTGCGATTAACCGATTCCCACAAGACTCAGCTCAAGAGCTCGATGCTTTGAAACAGATGATCACCGACTTCGACTCAAGCGTTAACGTTGAAGTAAGCGAAGCATTTGGTCAAGGTGGCGAAGGCGCGACTCAACTGGCTCACGCCGTGGTAAAAGCTTGCCAAAAACAGAGTGAATTTAAGCCTTTGTATCACTCAGAGCAAAGCCTAGAAGAAAAGCTGATGGCAGTTGCTGAAGTTGGCTATGGCGCGGCAAGGATTTCGCTATCTCCACTGGCTAAAAAACAACTGGCTGAATTCAAACTGCATGGCTATAGCGACCTATCGGTTTGTTTGGCAAAAACACCACTATCGATCTCGACAGAAGCACACGAAAAAGGTGCACCAACCCAATTTGACGTGCCTGTTAGAGAACTAAAACTGTGTGCTGGTGCTGGCTTTATTTACGCGTTGTGCGGCAATGTGATGACCATGCCAGGCTTGCCTGACAAACCGGCATTCATGTCGTTAGATATTGATAGTAAAGGAAATATCGTTGGCCTAAGCTAGCTGCCCTTAGCTAGATAATCGGCAATTAATCGCGATTAATTTAGCTTAGGTTTCGGAGCAGTGTTCTATATTGAGCAATCATTTACTAACGAAGTGATTGCTCAACAATCAAGCTTAACTGCAAAAAGTTGCACTTAAATCGTAGTTATATGCGAATCTTGTCTTAACTTCTGGGTCAAGATCACATTAAAAACCCTATAAAATATATAGTATTGCGCTGATTCTTTGAGGACAGTGATGAATACAAGTATAAAAAAACTAGTTAGCCAATTTCTATGTACCATCTTTGCCCTAGGACTAGTCCCTGCCCTCTACATTAACTCTGAATTTGACAGGGTTGAAGCTCAGCACACGCTAAATATCCAACAGTCCAGCCAGAACCAGATCGAATACAGCTTTCATGAACTCGCTGTTATTGTTGAGCAAATCTCTAACTCTGTTCCTTCAATCGCCGACTCTCAAACACTACTCCGAGCGATTCGAGAACCTTCTATTATCCATATAGAAACCCTGCAAGATCTTTGGGTGATGTTAGCTCGTGGCCAAAAATACTATTCTCAGCTTCGTTATCTCGATCTAGCCGGCAACGAAGTGTTCCGTGTTAACTACAAAGACGGTCGAGCCACTGTCGTCCCAGAGAACGAACTGCAAAACAAATCTTCTCGAGATTACTACCAGATGCTACAGAAGTTAGAGATTGGCGATGTCAGCTCTAGAGGCATTGATCTTGAAATGGAAAATGGAGAAATCATCCACCCGTTAACGCCGGCGCTTCGCATTATGACGCCAGTCGCTGAAGGGAATCGAATTATTGGTTACTTCATTGCAAATCTAAACATGCTAGAGATTTACAACCGCCTTCATTACCAAATTGGAGACTCCGCTGCAGTCCCGGTCATTCTAAACAAAACTGGCCATGTCATCATGGGCCCCGACCCAGCTGAATCATTTGGGCATGTAATTGAGTCACGTTCAGACAAAACGTACGCAAAGCTATACCCGGCGCTTTGGAAAGACATTCAAGACAACTCTTCGTCTAGCTATTTCGATGGTAAGAACTGGTATTTCCACTCGGACATCAGCCCAAAGATAAAGCAGTTTGCAGGCCCTATTTACATGGTTCTTCACATTGAAAATCAGCATTTCAGCAGTCAATACCGACAAGAAAAACAAGCGATTGTCGTTCAGATCATCACCTTGTCTTTCTTGATTTCGATGATCTCCGCTGGCTTTGTATTGTGGAACAGTAACCACAAGAAGAACAGTATCGATAGTCAACTGGCTAAAGCCGCGATGAATGGTATGTCTGCCTTAGTGATTACCGACAGAAACAACCGTATCATCAAGGTAAACCAAGAATTCACCCGTGTTAGTGGCTACGAGTTAGAAGACGTAAAAGGCCGCCAACCATCCATGTTTGCCTCTGGCCGATACAATCAAGAGTTCTACATCAAGATGTGGAGCATAATCACTAAGACTGGGGTTTGGGAAGGCGAAGTGGTCAACCGCCGTAAAGACGGATCTTTGATCACTGAAATACTACGAATCCAAACCATCAAAGATTCAAACGATGTGATTCAGTTTTATGTCGCTTCATTTGTGGATATCAGTAAACATAAAGAGCTAGAAAACAAACTGAGAAACCTGAGCGAAAAAGATGCCTTAGCTGGGTGCTGGAATCGCCGTAAGTTCGATCTTGAGCTGCGAGATGAGTGCTCTCGTGTGAATCGATACCCTACTCGCGAACACTCTTGCTTAGCGATCTTGGACATAGACTATTTCAAACGCATTAACGACAGATTTGGTCACGATTATGGCGATCGCGTCATTCAAACCGTTGCTGAGGTATTACAACGTGAGTGTCGAGAAACTGATTTTGTGGCTCGTATTGGTGGTGAAGAATTTGGCGTTATTCTGCCTCATACCACAACTGAAGAAGCTGAATATGTGCTTAACAGATTGAGAATCGCGGTCAGTATTGAGCTAGACAACGTGGTGACGGTCAGTGGCGGAATCACCAACCTGACCAACGACCCTGCTCTCAACTACAAGTGTGCGGATTTAGCACTCTATGAAGCCAAAGCAGCAGGTCGAAACAGTGTTTGCTTATTCCTAGACAGCGAAATGAGCGAAATCGCCTAACAGAAAATCAATCTTGTTCCGCTAGGCTATCAGTTTGGCGGTTTAACAACCCAATCCTTTCAATCAGCTTGGTGCTGGATAGAACTCTAGTTTGCTCCCTTCTACCACCAGAATACAATCCATATTCGCAGCATGAGCAGCCTGCTTACCTAAGTTCGTATCTTCAAACACAACACACTGCTTTGGCTGCAAACCCATACCAAAACACGCATCTAAGAAAGTATCCGGATTTGGTTTGTGATTCTTGACGTCTGTTGCTGTCACTAGGATATCCAGCTTACTCAAGATGTCTGTCTTATCTAGTAACTGTTCGGCACTTTTACGTTGACTGCCCGTTCCGACTGCAATCTTCTTATTACCCAAATGCTCTAACAGCAGAGAGTGAGTACAAGGGATAACGTCTCCTTTGTCTTCAATAGCCGCAAACGACGCCATCTTAAACGTAGAGACCGCTTGTGGGTCGAGAGATAAACCGTATTTACTGTTCACCTCACCGGCTATCTTATAACTCGGCATGCCACCTAAGCTATGTAGCCAAGACGCTTCAAAATGAAAGCCAAACTCTTCAGCCGTTTGCTGCCACGCCTTTACATGTGCAGGCATTGTATCGATCAACGTACCGTCCATATCAAAGATTAATCCTTCATATGCCGTTAAATCTATTTTCATCACTACTACCACTCTTTAATAAAGTTACTGATACCATAACCAATATTCAGTATCATGACCCCATATTACCGTTCAAAATGGATGTTTATGTTACAAATATCTAATTCTGTTTCGATTCAAGACTGGGAACTCCAGTTAACCGCGATCAGAGCACAAGGAGCCGGCGGTCAGAACGTCAATAAAGTATCGAGCGCGATACATTTACGTTTTGATATTAAGCACTCCACTCTACCTGACTTCTATAAAGAAAAGCTCCTCGCACACAAAGATAGCCGAATCACGAAAGATGGCGTGATTATCATTAAGGCGCAGCAGTATAGAACGCAGGAACAAAACCGAGATGATGCTTTAGTGCGTTTGAAAGAACTGATCTTGGAAGCAACAAAAGTTCAAAAAGTGAGACGAGCGACTAAGCCTACACGCAACTCCCAAAAGCGAAGAGTCGATGCCAAGAAACGAAAAGCTCAGACTAAATCCCTAAGAGGTAAAGTTCAGTAGTTTGTTTCTTTTCGCTATTGATTTATGAGCCTTCCAGTAAGGCCAGGAGTTCTGGAAGCCAGACATCTCTAAATGCCATTTCGGTCTTATTTAGTTAGCTTTTCACTAAAGTAGGCTTAGACCTAAAACACAATTCTTGAAATCCCCTAAATAACAAGGCAGCTAGGTATATCCCCCAGCTACCTTAAATAGATATTAGAACTTGTAGCCAACAGTTAGGCGAGTTTGAACCTCGTTGTCTAGGCTGTTATCAGCATCGTATTTAAGTGCATTAACATCTGCATAGATACCGTTGTTAAATGTAGTACGAACACCAACACCAGCAAAACCTGCTGTATCACCAGCAGTACTGTTATCGCTCTCTGTTTCTCCAATAGCACCATCAGGAGACAAGCCGTAATCAATTTCACTAATATCAGTACTGTTAACAGCTACACCAAATTCAGCGTATGGCTTTACATCTAGATACTGAGTTTGGAAAGTGTAACCAATATCCGTAGATAGTGTCATCGTTGTTGATTCATAGTCGTTGTTATCAACGTAAGTGGTTCCATCAGGAGTTACTTTATTGCTGGTAGATTCAGCCGTACCTTTACTTATTGAAGCTTTGACACCAACGATCTTGTTAATATCATAACCAGCTTCGATTACAAAAGACTGACCAGCCTCAGAATCAAAACTTTTAACATCACCATCTTCTTGTGTAGTTGTACCGTTCTGAGTAGAAGTTAGAGAGTTAAGGCCTACACCAGCCCCCAAGCGCCAGCCTGAATCTTCAGCCATTGCTAAGCCAGATGTCAGACCAAGAGTAAGAACGATCAAAGTTATCTTTTTCATAGTAAGTTGCCTTAAGTTGTAATTTACGAATTTAAGCAACATCCCTGCGCTTCAGTATTTGTAGGTTATCAACCACTATGAAATGAGCACAAATGATATAGATCTATAACAGTAATGCGTCATACGCATATCATAAATAAGCTATTGTTTAATCTTGACTTGTTGAATCTTAATTATCCACCTTCCTTTATTTACACAACCAAAACCATTGCCCGACCCTTTTATCAAAAACTAAAAAGCCCCATAGGCAAATACCTTGCGGCTTAAAATCTCATTAAGTAGTAATACGTTTCCCATAACTCTCTGTGAAATAGCACCACCAAACAGCTGCGTGGAAGAGTGAACTGATGGCTTCATGCCCTCAGATAACACATTACCCTAGAGGTATCTGTCAATTTGACTAACGAATAGATCCATTACGTTGTTTACTTGAAAGAGAGAGTATTACTTCTTTTTGACCGACAAAATCAATTTAATTAAGAGCATGCGCTCTTCGCTGGTCAGCAGACGACTGACCGCTGCTACATCTTCCGCTGTCGCTTGTGATGCACCAACAACATCAAGTACCACATCCAAATCTGTGACTTTCAATGTTCTCGTGAGCGAACGATACTGAGACATTTTGATATCAGCTTCACCACGCTCGATTCGTTGATAGGTTTTTAAACTCATTCCCGCACTTGAGGCTAATTTTTCCTGGGACAAATTGGCTAGCTTCCTACGATCAATCAGCGCCATAATTATGGGTTCTTGTGACATAGGCTTATCCTCAATAGACAGTTATGACCTAATTTCAGCAAGAAGCAGACCATATTGACTCGCCACAGTTTACATACACAATTAAAGGCATACTATCCGATTATTAAAAAACGTTACGTTTCATAAACTTTGACACTTAGATCGGTCGTGAGCGTACAGGCTACTAAACTTGAATACTCAAATGTTGGGAAATAAGAAAAATTGCAAATTGCGAATAATAAAGGTGTCATATTGGAAATTGCGAATCACTATACATTGGCATTTCCTTGCATTAGTAACGCATTAGAATCAGACAATCCCCGCCCAGAAATTATTGCAATACAACATAAGCTACTCACTTACAAAGAGGTGTTGCTACACGGGAGCATGTTGGAAGGTAAGGAATTAAAGCAGGCTTTTTCTGCATTGAACGAAAATGAAAAAGGTGTAGCGCAAGGTGGGACTAAAAGCATCAATGCTGCGATAAAAGAGATGGATGAGATTCTAGAAAGATACAGCCGTAAAGCGGTTGTAGTACTAAGCAGCTAAGTACCTAAGCGGGTAAATGACTAAACAGATAAACCTGCAGAAATAAAAAAGTCGACGCTATCGTTAGATAAAGCGTCGACTTGTTCTAACATTTTGAAGTTCTAACGTTTAACTGCTTTTCTAACACTAGCAATCAACATCAGCATACCTAGCAAACCAAATGAAACACTACCTCCGCTGCTGCCAGAACCAGATGAAGTTCGCGCATTCACATAAGCTGTTCGCTTAGCGTCAGTAGAAACAAATTTAGCGGTTTCAGTTCCAGCAATTACGCTATCAATCCAGACTTTATAGTCAAGGATTTCAGTAAATACAGATGTCACCGTAGAGTTTCCACCACATGTGTCTGGCCCAAAGCTAGTGATACCAACCTGTCTATAGTCAGTACCATCTTTCCAATAGACTGGACCACCAGAGTCACCTTGACAAGTACCATTAAAGAGCCCGCTAAATGGGCTGTAATCACCGTTAAAACATATTTGGTTATCAGTTAATGCAGAACCATCAATAAAAGCAGTTGCACAAGTCGCATTGTCTACATAATTAAGAGATGCTTTTTGCAATAAGGTCGTACTGTCAAAACCTGAACGTGTATCGCCATGGCCAACAGCAACGAAGTCATTAACACCAATTCGATAATCATCGTTTGAAGGACGCTTAACAACATCATTGATTGAGTCGACATTCAGTGCGCTTTCTAACTTAAGTATAGCAACGTCATTGCGTAATAGGTCGCTCAACGCATTTGAATAATCACTGCGATAGTAAACTTCGGATACACGTGCTCTTTGAATGTTACCGTTAGGAAATTGAGACGAATCTTCAAGTTGAGGGACAACAGTAGTAAACAATTGACCTTCTTCGTTACCGTAAATACAGTGCGCTGCGGTTAGAATGTGGGTCTGGTCTAAAATGGTTGCGCCGCAATAAGGGCCTGTTGAGTAAACACCGTCATAATCAATACGATCAATGAATAAGCTCGCCATCGAAGGAAACTCAGCTACTGTGGCGTCGCTGCCATTCACAATATAAGGTGTTACACCCACATCAGGAGTACTTTCGTCCGTGTTTTCCGTTGCCATAACACTTGATGTGTAAATCAATGGCGCTAAAAGCCCTAAAACGGCTTTACGAACCGGACTCATTGTATGGTTTACGTTCATAGTTAACTCCTTGTAACCCCTACTACTTATTTACAAAAATGATGAATCGTCACCATAACACGTCACAACCGTGATTATAGTAAGTATTTGTAACGATATCGCCACATATCTCATTTTATAAACGAATTTTAAGTAACCGTTGTTAGTGGGTAACGCTAAACCTAATACGATCACAAAAACATACGCTACCAAAAACAAAAAAGCCTACCGTTAGGCTTCCCAATAAAGAGAACCAAACAATAGGCTTTCGTTAAACTTGGTGTTTTTCTCTTAAAAGAGATTAGCCACGATAGTAACGCTGAGGTACGAATGGCATTTTTTCTACTGTCATTGGTAGCTTCTTGCCACGAACTTCAGCGAATACTTCAGTGCCAATAACCGCTAGGTCAGTACGAACGTAAGCCATAGAAACAGGCTTGCCCGCGTTAGGACCCGCAGTACCACTTGTTACAACGCCAATCTTGTTGTCTTCAGCATCGAACAGCTCAGCGCCTTCACGTACTGGTGCTTTAGTCTGACCAACAAGACCAACACGCTTGCGCTGAACGTCTTTAGTCGCGATTTGCTCAAGGATGATATCAGCGCCAGGGAAACCGCCTGCACGTTCACCGTCAGTACGACGCACTTTTTGGATACCCCATAAAAGGCTAGCTTCTACCGGCGTTGTTGTTGTATCTAGATCGTGACCGTACAGACATAGACCACACTCAAGACGAAGTGAGTCACGAGCACCAAGGCCAATCCACTCAACTTCAGCTTCTGAAGTCAGCTTACGCGCTAGTGCTTCAGCGTGATCGTTCGGTACAGAGATCTCGTAGCCATCTTCACCCGTGTAGCCACTGCGGCTCACGATGCATTCAACGCCATCGATATCGACTTTTTGAACATCCATGAACAGCATGTCTGCAACGCTTGGTTGGAAACGAGCAAGAACTTCAGATGCTTTAGGACCTTGAAGTGCTAATAGAGCGCGGTCATCAATCACTTCCATTTCTACGTCAGCTGGTAGGTGCGCAGTAAGGTGGTCGATATCTTGTGTCTTACAAGCCGCGTTCACAACAACAAATAGGTGATCGCCTAGGTTTGCAACCATAAGGTCATCCATGATGCCGCCCTGCTCATTAGTAAAGAACGCGTAACGCTGTTTACCAGAAGGAAGGTCGATAATATCTACAGGAACCAAAGATTCTAAGACAGCAGCTGCGTTTGCACCATGTAGACGAAGTTGCCCCATGTGAGAAACATCAAAAAGACCGGCAGCGTCACGAGTGTGTAAGTGCTCTTTCTTTACACCTAGTGGGTACTGAACTGGCATATCGTAGCCAGCGAAAGGAACCATTTTCGCACCCTCTTCAACGTGAAGTGCATGCAGTGGTGTTTTTAGTAGGTCTTGATTTGCGTGTTCTTGAGTCATTTTATTCTCCATGAAGCGTTGCAGGCTGTCCAAAATCGAGTCTGCCGCTTATATCTCTATTTAGAGTCGCCTCTAACGATACGGATTAACGTTAGAAACAGTAGATAGTAAAAAGTGATGTCTTTTATATAGGCTTATATTGTTAGCTTTATAAATCTGAATAGCTGTACAAATCCCATACAACTCACTTTCTAAGAATTCACTTCAGTAAACTTCAATCAACATGAGTAAACCGTGTTCACTATAATAAACAAGCCTGAGTGAGTTTTACACCCTTAACAAGATTAAAACAGCTCAAAATGTGACATTTAACAATTTAAAAACAATTTATAGATGCATACAAAAACGCGATATTGATGATTTTCACATCAATATCGCGTCTATTGGCTAACGTTCGAAACAAAAGCAAACGTTTGCATTCACTATAAGAAATTCTAAGTTTGTTAACTTATTTTGCAGTCACCCACAAAATGAGTGCATCTTCTGTGCTGGTCGAAATCAGCATATGGCCCATATTGGCATCGTAATACATGCTATCGCCTTCGCTCATTGGCACAGGTTCGTAGAATTCTGAGTAGAACATCACATCACCAGAGATGATCATTAAGAACTCTTCACCGTCATGACGCACCCAATCATTATACTCTTCAAAAGTACGTGCTCTCACGCGGCTTTTAAACGGCATCATCTTCTTATTAGAAAGCTCAGTCGCAAGCAGTTCATGTTCATAAGTCGGTGTTGGGTGTGGCTTACCTTGGCCTGCCTTGGTTAAGTCGCGACGTCCTGTTGCGACTTTTTTTCTTGGTGGCTCAAAGAGTTGTGGCATATCGATTTGCAAACCCATCGCCAATTTTTGCATTGCTTGAAACGTCGGTGAGATCTGTTCGTTCTCGATTTTGCTGAGCGTAGAGCGAGCCAAGCCTGTTCTTTGGCTTGCTTCTTCTAACGTAATCCCAAGCTTGCCGCGGATATCTTTAATACGCTGGCCAAGCCTAAGTGGTTCGATATTCTGGTCTAACGTTTCCTTCGCCAACGTTAAAGATGGGTACTCATCATAAATGTCTTCTGACATAGGTCCCTCATTAATTTTTTGCTTCCTGTCTATTAATTTCATTGTTGCATGAAGCGCTTTGTTGATTAAAGAGCACACAGAGAAATAAAGCGTGCTCCCCGTAGCAAAACAAGAAAAGTTGTTTCCTATTGGAAATTTTTGTTGAAAATTGATTTTATCGGAGCTATGTTATCGACTTGTTAGATGAAGAGATGCTACTTCAGCTTGCAGCAAATGATAGATTTAACATTTGTAAGAGCTGTTTTTTACCCGAACTTTTTGGGAAACAATTCGTGCTGCATTGCCCCTACAACGATCGCTTAGACGCTGTAAGAGTATATTTATAACGCAATTCACGTTTATCTATACCTATATAGCGCAAACGATACCGATGCAGAAATCAACGTAAGACCTAATGGACTATAAAAACAATCACCATTAGCTTAATGAAAGGTCTCGACAATGAACGCTTACCAAAACCATAGCTTAGACAGTTTTTTCTCTACGAACCTATCTGCGACTGACGACGCAGTATTTGCTGGAATCCAAGCAGAGAACACTCGTCAAAACGAACAAATCGAACTTATTGCTTCTGAGAACATCGTTTCTAAAGCAGTAATGCAAGCTCAAGGCACTTGCCTGACCAACAAATACGCAGAAGGCTACCCAGGCCGTCGTTACTACGGTGGTTGTGAGCACGTAGATACAGTAGAAGCTATCGCGATTGAACGTGCTAAACAGCTGTTCAAGTGCGAATACGTAAACGTACAACCTCACTCAGGTGCTCAAGCGAACGGCGCAGTTAAACTTGCCCTACTTCAACCTGGCGACACGATCCTAGGTATGTCTCTTGACGCTGGTGGCCACCTTACACACGGTGCGCGCCCTGCAATGTCTGGTAAATGGTTCAACGCAGTTCAATATGGCGTAGACCGCGACACTCTTGAAATCGATTACGAAGCAGTTCGCGCTTTAGCAATCGAAAGCCAACCTAAAATGATTATTGCTGGTGGTAGTGCTATCCCACGTGTTATTGATTTCGCTAAGTTCCGTGAAATTGCTGACGAAGTTGGCGCTATCCTAATGGTTGATATGGCACACATCGCGGGTCTTATCGCGACAGGTGCTCACCCTAGCCCACTACCACACGCACACGTTGTTACAACAACAACGCACAAAACACTTCGTGGCCCACGCGGCGGTATGATTCTTACGAACCACGAAGACATCAACAAAAAAATCAACTCTGCAGTGTTCCCAGGCCTTCAAGGCGGCCCACTAATGCACGTTATCGCGGCTAAAGCAGTGGCGTTTGGCGAAGCACTTGGCCCAGAATTTAATACTTATATTGATTCAGTGATCGACAACGCAAAAGTTCTTGCTGAAGTGTTGCAAACTCGCGGTTGTGACATTGTGACTGGCGGAACAGACACGCACCTAATGCTGGTTGACCTTCGTCCTAAGGGCTTGAAAGGTAACGTAACGGAAGAAGCATTAGAGCGTGCAGGGATCACATGTAACAAAAATGGCATACCATTCGATACAGAGAAGCCTATGATTACTTCTGGCATTCGTTTAGGTACGCCAGCTGGAACCAGTCGTGGTTTTGGCACTGAAGAATTCAAACTTATCGGTGAATGGATCGGCGATGTTCTTGACGGCTTAGTTGAGAGCCCTGAAGGCAACGCTGAAGTTGAGCAACGTGTTCGCAAACAAGTTAAAGAGCTTTGCAAGCGCTTCCCTCTTTACCGTTAAACCGTTTTTAAGATTTAAATTAAAACCTCATAAATTTTTGGAGAATAAGCAATGGACAATACACTAAAGTTTGCAGACAGCCACGAGTGGGTAAAAGACAACGGTGACGGTACTGTGACTATCGGTATTTCTGAGCACGCTCAAGAGATGCTAGGTGACGTTGTGTTTGTTGACCTGCCTGACACTGGAGACGAAATCGAAGCTGGCGAAAGCTTCTCTCTAGTTGAATCAGTGAAAGCAGCTTCTGATATCTACGCACCAATCTCTGGCGAAATCGTAGAAATCAACGAAGAATTAGAAGATAGCCCTGAGTTAATTAACGAAGAATCTTATGAAGGTGGTTGGATTGTTAAAGTGAAGATGTCTGATGCATCTGAACTAAACAACCTTAAAGATGCGGAAGAATACCTAAGCTCTATCGAAGAAGACTAATAGGTAACCTCATTACGATAAAGCTGCTCTTTTGGAGCAGCTTAATTTTAGGGGCTAGCTCACGGCTCCAGAGAGAAAGTAGAACATATCATGACTGAATTACTTCAAAGCCAATTACTGAAAGACTTGGGTACGCAAAACGAGTTTGTTGCTCGTCATAACGGCCCTAATAAAGCAGACCAGCAAAAAATGCTTGAAGCGATCAACGCGACTAGCTTAGAAGCACTGATCGACGAAACGGTTCCTGCACAAATCCGTCTTGAAAAACCAATGACACTTGCTGCTCCATTGAGCGAAATGGACATGCTGACCTCTCTTAAAGAGATCGCTAACCTAAACCAAGTGAAACGTACTTTCATTGGCCAAGGCTACTACAACACATTCACTCCAAACGTTATTCTACGTAACGTTTTAGAGAACCCAGGCTGGTACACAGCTTACACACCATACCAACCAGAGATTTCTCAAGGTCGTCTTGAAGCTCTACTGAATTACCAACAAATGGTAATGGACTTAACTGGTATGGAAATCGCGAACGCGTCTCTTCTTGATGAAGCTACAGCGGCTGGCGAAGCTATGACACTGTGTAAGCGTGCTGGTAAAAGCAAGAGCAAAGTATTCTTCGTTGCTGACGATGTTCACCCTCAAACACTAGAAGTTGTTAAAACTCGTGCTGAGTACATCGGTTTTGAAGTAATGGTTGGCGCTCTTGAAACACTTCCAGAGCAAGACGTATTTGGTGCGTTAGTTCAATACCCTGGTACAACAGGCGAAGTTCGTGATCTAACAGACATCATTGCGAAAGCTCAAGCAAACAAGACTCTTGTAACGGTTGCAACTGACCTACTTGCTTCTGCTCTACTTAAGCCAGCTGGCGAAATGGGCGCAGACGTAGTCATCGGTTCAGCGCAACGTTTCGGCGTTCCTATGGGTTACGGCGGTCCACACGCAGCATTCATGGGTACTCGTGAAAAGCATAAGCGTACAATGCCAGGTCGTGTAATCGGCGTATCTATCGATACTCACGGTAACCAAGCGCTACGTATGGCAATGCAAACTCGTGAGCAACACATCCGCCGCGAGAAAGCGACATCGAACATCTGTACAGCTCAAGCACTTCTAGCAAACATGGCGTCTTTCTACGCGGTTTACCACGGTGCAGAAGGCCTTCGTACTATTGCTCGTCGTACACACCACATGACAGCTATCCTAGCGGCTGGTTTGACTAAAGCGGGTTACGAGCTAACGAACAACAGCTTCTTTGATACCATCACAATCAACTCTGAAGAGAACACAGATGCACTGTACGCAAAAGCGCAAGCAGCAGACATCAACCTTCGTCGACTTGTTGGCAAAATCGGTATCAGCTTAGATGAAACAACCACAGTCGACGACGTGAATGCCCTATTCGCAATCTTCGACGTGAAAGAAGACGTTCAAGCACTATCTTCTGACATTGCATCAAACGAGTTTGCCGCAATTCCAGAAAACTGCCGTCGTGAATCAGAGTTCCTAACTCACCCAGTATTCAACACGCACCACAGCGAAACGCAAATGATGCGTTACCTAAAACAGCTTGAGAACAAAGACTTCTCACTCACGCACGGCATGATCCCACTGGGCAGCTGTACAATGAAGCTGAACGCTGCTGCTGAGATGATTCCAGTAACATGGCCTGAGTTTGGTTCAATTCACCCATTCGCACCTCTTGATCAAGCAGCAGGCTACACAGCGCTAGCGAAAGACCTAAAAGAGAAGCTATGTGAAATCACTGGTTACGACGATTTCTCACTACAGCCTAACTCTGGTGCATCTGGTGAATACGCAGGTCTAATCGCGATTCAACGTTACCACGCAAGCCGCGGTGAAGCTCACCGTAACGTTTGTCTGATTCCAAGCTCTGCGCACGGTACTAACCCTGCAACAGCATCAATGGTTTCAATGAAGGTAGTGGTTGTTAAGTGTGATGAAGATGGCAACATCGACATGACTGACCTAGCAGCGAAAATCGAGAAACACAAAGAAAACCTATCAAGCATCATGATCACTTACCCTTCTACACACGGCGTATACGAAGAGCAAGTGAAAGAAGTGTGTGAACAAGTACACGCAGCGGGCGGTCAGGTTTACCTAGACGGCGCGAACATGAACGCTCAAGTAGGCCTAACATCTCCAGGCTTCATCGGCTCAGACGTATCTCACTTGAACCTACACAAAACATTCTGTATCCCACACGGTGGTGGCGGTCCGGGTATGGGTCCTATCGGTGTTAAATCGCACCTAGCACCTTTCCTACCAGGTCACATCGAAAACGGTGTACAAGGTTCTGACTACGCGGTATCAGCAGCAGATTTAGGCAGTGCTTCAATTCTACCTATCTCTTGGGCTTACATCGCGATGATGGGCGAACCTGGCCTAACAGACGCAACTAAAGTAGCGATTCTGAACGCGAACTACGTGATGGAGAAACTACGTCCTCACTACCCTGTTCTTTACCGTGGCACTAACGGCCGCGTAGCGCACGAATGTATTATCGATATTCGTCCGCTTAAAGAAGACACAGGCATCAGCGAAGAAGATATTGCTAAGCGTCTAATGGACTTCGGTTTCCACGCACCTACTATGTCTTTCCCAGTAGCAGGCACGCTAATGGTTGAGCCAACTGAATCTGAAGATTTAGAAGAGCTAGACCGTTTCTGTGAAGCGATGATCGCAATCCGTCACGAAATGGCAGCAGTGAAAGCGGGTGAATGGCCACTAGACAACAACCCTCTAGTGAACGCACCGCACACGCAAGTTGACCTTTCAGGCGCAGAATGGGATCGCCCTTACTCTCGCGAACTGGCTTGCTTCCCATCGAAAGCAACGAAGAACTCGAAGTACTGGCCAACAGTTAACCGTGTAGACAACGTATACGGCGACCGTAACCTAATCTGTTCTTGCCCAAGTATCGACAACTACGAAGACTAATTTTTGTAGATTTTAGATAAACAAAAGCGAACCACTTGGTTCGCTTTTTTGTTTTTCAGATTATATGACTAAGAAAGCATTGACCTTACCGTAAGGGAAAGGTTTAAGGTTGAGTGAAACCAACAATGAATTAGGAAATGATTATGGGATGTTGCAACAAAGCGCCAAAAGGAGGTGCCCCTCTTGGCCTGCTTCTAAAAGTCACGCTCGGGATCGGGCTATTTGTGTTTCTGCTGGCTTTGTGGCAATAAATTTGAGCTGAGCCCTTAAGGGACGCTTTCGACAGTGCCTTAGAGACAACCAAAAACAGAACTAGTATGTAATATTTGTATGCCCTATCTTTAACCGGGTCTGCAAAATATAATCATGTTTCATTCTTCAACCCCAATTAAACAATGCTCTCCATGTTGAGGAAGAGAGTGAATTCCACCAATTCGCTTTAAGTCGCATGCGGATAATGAGGGTTCAACCTGCGAATAACAGCACTGCATACACAGAATTTCAGGCTGCGCACAGATAGAAGAAATGATTACTTGATCACTTGTCGTGCATGGTGAAAAAGGTTTTTGTTCCCATGCAAAAGAACCAGTGCAAAAAAAAGCAACCTGTGCCGGTTTGCCGCATTTCTCGCAAAACCCACGTAATTTTCGAAAGATCTCTTTCAGAACAATTAAATCTTCTTTTCTTTCCCCTTGTTTATTGTCGTGAAGGACAAACTCTTCAAATTCACGCAATGGAGTTGGAAGGTATTGATAGAGACCTTTTCTTTTGTATTCAAAGTCGGGGTAGAAGACAACCAATCGTGCTTGTGACGTAGTAAATGACTTGCGATATTCCAATAATAAATGTTCTCGACATAAGGTCTGTCTTTGATATCCATACCATGAAAACCAAAGAAATTTTTTAGGCACTTTGACACAAAAATCAGTAACACTTTTTTCTTGGCACTTAAGACAAGTCATCGACACATCCTCCAATAATTTCCGTAGGGTCGCTTTTATACAATCAAACAGAATAGGAAAACTATGCTGTTTAAGTAGAGAGCTAAGTAGCATAAAAAACCACGGTGTTTAGCGCATCACTTCAAGCTTCAGGATTACATTATCTATATGTGATACCCTCACCCTTAACCCTTTTCTTATAGGCCCGCCATGCGACTTAGTATTATTAAAACCAGGGGAGATACTAAAGTCTGAATAACTAAATTTAACACCCTCAACAGTAAAACTTTCCTGTTGATGCCCTCCATAAGGCATCGGGTTAAAGTTCTCAACACTTCCTTCAACAACATCATATTCACCCTGACCGTAATCAGATAAAAGGGAATATAATTGAATTATTAAGCTTCCCCCACTTAAAGCAGTCCAAAGCACTGAAAAAATAAGGAGTATTTTGAAAACCATACCTATGCTTTGTTCAGTCGCAGGCTTACCAACAACTTGCACATCCCAACTGGATAATTTCTTTCTATTTTTATAACCTTAAGCCGATATATATATAAATAACAAACCGGGAAGAGCGAAACAAAGTGACCACAACCCTTCAAACTTTATATTATAAACAACTTCGTACATTACGACCTCAATTGAATGCTAACACCTTGGCTAATCCATTTTGCCATAAACTCAAAATCGGCTTGAATTGAAAGTGCCAAACGTTGTGAATCAAACTTAACCTTCTTGTTATACAAGTGGTTAATTGTGCTCTGCAGTTTCTTTAAAGAGCAGGTTCAGAGGTTTAACCAAAGAGTAAATCCACAAGCCAAATGCTACAAAGCACCACATAAATAATGTTAGAAACAAACTAAATATTGGCCACATAGCCAAGGCGAGCAGCAGGCCTGATATGCCCGTTACTGGTGTTTCATCCCACTTTACAGTCTCCGCACCAAATATAGATGCGATACCACATACTAAAAAGAAGACAAAGAAGCTCAGGCTAAAGCCGATAAAGAGCATTTTGAAAAGAGACCTTTTCGATATTTTCTTAACTGTAATTTCCATTTTCATCCCTGTATTTGTATAACAGCTGTGCTACAGAAAATTCTGCCTAGTTCATTAGTCACCAATTGTACTAGCCTTTGTCTTTCCATAACAATCACTTATACCACAACCTTAGTGATTAGCGTGGCAAATATAGAAATTATCCAACTAGCATGATTTACAATAAATCAATAACTTACGTGAGTTAGTGTTGTGTTTTGACCATCAGAATCGGCCCCTACCTCAAAGCTAGTGAAACTCAATAAATCCAATGCTTGACCCTATACGGTAAGGTGTTTATATTGTCGCCCGCCCAACGGGGCACATCCTAAAATACACACCGGCCATCCTGCCATCATTCGTGTATTTATATTGGTGTTGTGAACTTCCATGCTAACGAAACTTCGTCCTTTTACTCGAGAATCGGGTGCGCTTATGCATCTTTCGATTCCAATCATTTTGACTCAAATAGCTACCCAAGCGATGGGATTTGTCGATACGACAATGGCTGGCCAAGTAAGCCCTGCCGATCTCGCCGCTATTGCACTCGGCACTAGCCTTTGGATTCCAGTGTTGTTGTTGTTACGTGGTGTAATTATGGCGTTAACACCTGTTGTCGCTTACCATCGCGGCGCACGTGACTTCCAGAGTATCTCTGTTGAATTCTTCCAGATGGTTTGGTTGGCATTAATTGCTAGCGTATTACTCATCGCTTATTTAGTGAGTGCGAAACCGATCTTAGAGTGGATTGGTGTAGCCGCTGAGATTATCCCTATTGGCAGTGACTATGCTTTCGCCCTAGCCTTTGGTGTGCCGGGTATTGCCCTGTTTTATACCTTGAATGGCTTCTGTGAAGGTATGAACAACACCAAAGTACCAATGATCATTTCGGTGGTTGGTTTGTTGGTGAATATTCCGGTCAACTACGTGCTTATCTACGGTAAGTTCGGCTTCCCTGAAATGG
Organism: Vibrio sp. 1CM23M; assembly: GCF_023161755.1. Lineage (NCBI taxonomy): Bacteria > Pseudomonadati > Pseudomonadota > Gammaproteobacteria > Vibrionales > Vibrionaceae > Vibrio > Vibrio sp. 1CM23M. The sequence continues at coordinate 494,789 of NZ_JALNTR010000003.1, read as the reverse complement.
GCGCTGTGGGTTGTGGCTGGGCGACAAGCTTGGTGTATTGGTTAATGTCGGGAATGCTGTATTCCTACATTAAAGGTCATCACCACTACAAGACCATTATTAGCTTTGCCGATGCAAAACCAAAAGCGAAAGAGATGCTTCACCTTCTAAGATTAGGTTTACCTATCGGGATGAACATTGCTGTGTGTGGCAGTATCTTTGCGGTTATCGCTTTGATGATTGGCCGTATTGGTGCAGAGAACGTGGCAGCGGCACAAATTGCACTTAACATATCGAGCCTAACTTACGTGATTCCTATGAGTATCTCTTTTGGTATTACGATTCGTGTTGGACATGCATTAGGTGAGAAAGACGAACTAGGCGCAATTGAACGCAGCAAAGTCGGCATTTTGGTTGCCGCGTTGATTTCATTACTTTCAGTTGCGATGTTCCTGCTGTTCCCAGAATGGATCATTAGACTTTACACCACCGACCCTGCAATTAGCGCAACGGCAGCAGTATTGTTGACCTTTACTGCGATGTACCAATTCAGCGATGCATTACAAACGTCTGCTAACGGTGCATTACGTGGTTATAAAGATACCAAGATCCCAATGATCTTAGCCATAGCTTCATACTGGGGCTTAGCATTACCACTGGGCATGGTGTTGGGCTTAACAGACCACATTGTTCCTGCAATGGGTGAAGAAGGCTTTTGGATTGGTATTCTAACGGGCTTGAGCGTTTCAGCGACGCTGATGTTAATTCGCTTGCGATACGTGATTAAGAAGCGTGATTTGCCACCAGCAAGTGCTGCATTGTCAAACTAAGAGAAATCATCAAGCTAATACAAAAAAGCGCGTTACTACCAACCGGTAATTACGCGCTTTTTTATTGAATGTCTATCAACAGTTAAAGAATGCGGTTTAACACTCGTCGTTCACTATACGAACTGTACATTCACAACCACCAGCAGGACATTCATTTCCGGTAACTCGCCCACCAAAAGAATCGTAAAGAACATAACAACCCGAGGGTAAGGCATCATCAGTTATGTTATTTCTGTCAAGGTCAGCTTGACTGAATGGCTGAGTAAATCCCACTACCGTGTGTCTGTTGCCTAATTCAGAAATTATGCTGTCATCATCTGACAAGGTCAGGAAATGGAGCATGTTTAACTCATCACCTGATTCCCCTACACTTTCAGGGCAAAGGGTTCCCCAGTCGACCTCAACTCGACCGATACCAAAATCGATGACATAGTTACTCTGATCATCTGGATTTTCCGCACTGGGATTAAGTCCAACAATAATGGCCTTTGAGGTTACTTGTGTAATTACCCCTTCCATCGCACCCGCAACACCTTCAAGTACCGCTTCTCTTGCAGATTCTTGAATACCAAGGAACCTCGGGGCAGCTGTAACGGCCAACACTCCAAGTATCACGATCACGATGATTAATTCCATTAAAGTAAATCCGTTTTTCTTCATGACATACACATCTTTTGATAACTTAAATATTCGATAACCCAATGAATTACCTATAACTATACACCTCAAATAGGACTCATAACACTCCACGGCTATCGGTTTTTATAACGCTGGTATGTGGTATTTGTTCCCTTTAGAGGCAGTAAAGATAACTGGAAGCGTTGTCACATAAGGTGTCAGCGGGTTTAAATTCGAACAAATACGTGGGGAAACTGAAAGTATCGATGGAAGAAGGTTTAATTGATTTATTTGAACTGAGGCACGCTGCGTATAATCAAAGTTAGACCATTTTTTGACTCGGTCTTTCTGTTTCTCCGACCAAGAAAACAAGAAACGAAATAGAATCCATAAAAAACGCGCTACTACCATAGGTAATAGCGCGTATCTATCTATCGTTGTACGACTATCGCAACATTAGTTCACTACTTTCACGTAAGGAAGCACTCGGAATCCATCACGTACTTTTTGGCTTGGAATGTAATGACGGAAAGCTAAGTTAAACACACCAGAATCGTTCTCTGTTTTGATGTTGTTGACTGCATCATCACCACAACCAAAGCTTACAGTGTAAGTGCCGTCTGCATTTTTCTCAGCCGTGTTTGAGCTAACGTTCGCCACTTCACCAAACATGAAACCTTGCTTGTTGTAGACAGTTACCGACCAAAACGCTTGGTTTTTAGGGTCATCAAAGGTTGCCTGATGACAAGTGTCTGCTGGGAAGTTACCAGAGACTTCGTAGATATTGTCATCTAACTGCGCGCCACCCCAACCGATAGCCGCACCCACTGCGTACTTCTCTTTGGTAAACATCTCTTTTGAAGCATCTTCAGGGCTGGTAAACATACCAAACGTCGCCTGAGCACCATCGCGTTTTAGTAGTTTTGGCATTTCCATCTTAAGGTTTTTCTCGACCTCATCGAATGATTTCTCATCCACTTGCATTGCCATGAATTCGCCGTCTGCTTTTGCATCAATGCTCATCTGATCTTGGATTTTATGAACTTCATCTTTGGTGAACGTCGCATCAGTACGAACGATGACATACACGTGGTCGCCACTGTGAGTAGAAAGATCAAACGTACCAGAACCGTATTGCATTGGCTGAATGCGGTGGTCTTCTGTAATCACTTCCATCGACATGTATTTGCCTTCTGGAATCTCAGGTAGCGTAATCGTCGCGCCTTGCGAAACGTTAATCACAGCCATTGAGTAGTAAGTGTCTCGGTTCATTCGAACCACAGGCTGTTTATCGGTTGGCGTTAGTTCGCGTTTGTGTAGGAATTTATTAACGCCAACAAGCTCTTGGTTTTTCAAATATTGGCGTGACGTTTCGTACACCGCGTAATTGTCGACGGTAGTCACTTCACCATCGGCATTGAAGAACTCTGTCAGAGTTGAAACTTCTTCGGCTGCGTAAGAAGAAAGAGAAACTGCGCTTAAACCTAAAACTACTAATGCTAATTTTTTCATTGTTGACCTCTAATAAAATCGATAACGCTAAATCAATACATAGTCCATTTGTTTTTGTTCGAACAGTTAGTTCGTTAACCGCTCAACTTGTGAACAATGTTATCAAGGCAGCATAAATTAACAAATGACATCGCCGTATAAGAGATATGCAGCAAAGTAATGTTACTTATCAACCTTTATACTTGATTAAAATACAAACAATACAGTAGCCTATTTATAGACCATGCAATTCAGTATTTCCAAGGTGAGTCTTTAACAAAGATATGTTGATCGCGTATGTCGAAATTATTTTCGACTACCCTTAGCAAAGGTGATTTAAATAGTTGCTTTAACTAACAATATTTATCTTTTCGCCATCTGGTGACCTGAATCTCACTTGATTAATTAGTCAATAGGTAAGCAAATGAACCCAACGTTAGACTCTATAAACCAACTAAAGCAGCAGATGGAATCCTCGGTAATTGGCCAGCAGCATATGGTCGACACATTACTGGTTGCGCTACTTACAAATGGTAATGTTCTGTTAGAAGGATTACCCGGAACAGCAAAGACTCGTTCTATCAAATCATTGGCTTCTGCTCTAGAAGTTGACCTTGGTCGTGTTCAATTTACGCCGGATCTTCTTCCTTCGGACGTAACGGGCACAGAGGTGTATCAAGACGTAGATGGCAAACCGACGCTTACCTTCCAACCGGGCCCAGTTTTCAACAACCTATTACTGGCCGATGAGATCAACCGATCTCCAGCAAAGGTACAAGCTGCATTGCTGGAAGCAATGGAAGAGCGACAAATCACTGTTGCTGGTAAGACTTACAAACTGCCTGACCTATTCATGGTTTTAGCGACACAAAACCCGGTTGAACAAGAAGGGACCTACCCGTTGCCAGAAGCGCAAATGGACAGGTTTATCATGAAAATAAATCTCGATTATCCAGATGCGGATGCCGAAGAACAGATCATTAAGATGGTTCGCAGTGAGGAAAAACCAAGTGCAGCGAAGCCTGCTCCTATTGATCCTCAATGTATTTTTGATGCTCGTGATCAACTGCGCGACATTCATTGTAGCGACGCGGTTCTTAAGTACATTGTCGCGATTGTGGTGGCAACACGACAACCAGAGTTGTACCCAGAGTCACCCCTTTCACAATGGATTGGTGTTGGCTCAAGCCCGCGTGCAACCATCGCGTTAGACAAGTGTTCACGAGCGATGGCATGGCTAAACGGTAAGGACTTTGTTGACCCTGATGATGTTCGTAAAGTGGTTCATGGGGTTCTGCGTCACCGCCTGATTCTGTCTTACGATGCACTTGCTGAGGGCGTCAGTTCAGACCGAGTTATCGATGAGATTTTGTCTCAAGTTGCAGTAGCGTAATGCGAGAGGTCACCATGGAGACGAAACCAACACTTGATCCTGATATCTATATCAATCTAAAGGCATTGCGATTGTTGAAATACAAGGCGCATGGCTTTGACTTTCTGCCTAATCAGCCAATCAACAGTGCGTTAACGGGTCGTCATGTATCTAAGCTACGTGGACGTGGATTGAATTTTGAAGAGATGCGTCACTACCAAATTGGTGACGATATTCGCACCATGGATTGGAAAGTGACCAATAGAACGGGCAAGCCACACGTCAAAATATTCTCTGAAGAGCGCGAGCGTAACGTTTACGTCATGGTCGATCAGCGCACGAGTATGTTCTTTGGCAGCACAGGTCGAATGAAATCTGTAGTTGCTGCAGAAATCGCAGCTTTGATCGCTTGGAAAGTCATAGACAGTACCGATCGTGTGGGCGCCATTATTTATAACGACAGCACTGCTTTGCCTATTTCACCGCAACGCAGCGCAAATCACGTACTCAAAATACTCAATGAAATTGCGAGTAAGAATCAGCAGCTCAAAGCGGGAAAGGCGCAAGACACACAATCCAATTCGTTCGCTAAATTGTTTCATCAGGCGCAGAGGTTGGTTAAGCATGATGGGTTAGTGATCTTGATTACCGATGGCTACGGCTATAACGAGCGAAGCGAAGAGCAAATCAAGGCTTTGTGTCAGCACAACGATGTGGTGTTGTGTCATGTTACCGACCCACTGGAGCATGATTTAGCCACGCTTAATAAGATGGTACTCAGCGACGGGCAATTGCAATTATCCGTATCAGGCCAAGAAGCACAGTTACGCGATGCGTTTGCCAAAGACGTGCTTAAAGCCATAGATAATTTCACGGCAGTAGCGAAGAAATATCGAATCCCTGTATTGCCCTTCAACACCATCGATCCAACCGATGTTCAGCTTAGAAAAGCACTTGGCGCGAGTTAAATAACTGAGAATGCAGACTATGACGACTAATACTGGGCTTGAGCCTTTACAGCCAGAGAACGTGAATCCATTGATGGCCTCTTTGTCTGAGCCTTCTTTGCCAGAAAGTATCTCGTGGCTACCGAATGCACCAGGTTGGTACTGGCTGCTCTTGTTGCTGTTTTGCTTCGCTTTATATCGTGTCTATTTAGTTATTCAAAAGTACCTAGCAAACACATACCGACGCGCTGCCTTGGTAGAACTCGAGCAACTCTCTTTAGAGGCTCAATCCGGTGACATTTCATCATTTCATAAGCTACCACAACTGCTACGAAGAACCGCATTGTACGCCTTTCCTCGTACAGAGGTCGCCCCTTTAACCGGCACAGATTGGGAAAAATGGTTAGATGACCATTGCACCAATCGCCAATTTTCATCCGAGTTCTCTACATCAGAACTTTCAGGCGTACTTGCTCAACTCGCCTACTCTTCAGCAGCGACATTAACGGAAGAAAAACGAAACGCCATCATGGAGAACGTTGCACTTTGGATAAAGCATCACGAGGTGTCACATGATTGAATTTGAATACCCGATAGCGTTTGCACTGCTCTGTTTACCCTTTGCCGTGTATTGGTTATTGCCTGTTTACAAAGAGTCAAAAAGCGCGATTCAAGTGCCCTTTTTTGATCGCCTGATTGCCGTCTCTTCACAGGAGCCCTCTAAAACCGCAGTCAAGATGAGCCGTCGTAAAGTGCAATGGCTATTGGTCATTATCAGCTATCTTGCTTTAGTCATCGCGATTGCTAAACCGATGTGGGTAGGCGAACCAATTGAACAAAAAAAATCCGCTCGTGAAATTATGGTCGCACTTGATCTGTCAGGTTCGATGTCAGAAGAGGATTTTGCCGATAAACAAGGTAATAAACACGACCGTTTAACCATTGCAAAGCAGGTGTTGCGCGAGTTCGCAGCCCAGCGAGAGCATGACCGCTTGGGGTTAATCTTGTTTGCCGACTCTGCGTATGTTCAAGCGCCATTTACTGAAGATATTAACGTGTGGCAATCGCTGCTCGAAGACGTTGAGCTTGGCTATGCTGGATTTCAAACTGCTTTTGGCGATGCGATTGGCTTATCAATTGCCGTATTCGAACAAGAACAGAGCCGCCAAAGAGTGATGATTCTGCTCACCGATGGGGATGACACAAGCTCGAAAATGCCTCCTGTCAAAGCCGCGGAAATCGCCGCCAAATATGGCGTGAAGATTTACACCATTGCTATTGGTGACCCGAGTACTAAAGGTCGCTACAAGATGGATCTTCCAACATTGGAGAAGGTATCAGCCGCAACTGGCGGGCAGATGTTTCATGCCATGGACCGAAAGCAACTCGAACAAGCTTACGCAACGATAGATGAACTAGAACAGCAAGAGTTCGAACTTTTATCTCACCGTCCAAAACACAGCTTGCACCACTATGCATTTGGCGTGTGTCTGGTGAGCAACCTATTCGCTGCCTTAATCGTGTTTGGTGCAAATCTGCGTCGTAAAAAAGAAATAAAGCGCGTTATTCGCCGCAGAGAGGAGCTAACCAATGACTGATTTCAATACATGGTTTGGTGGCGATATCACCCAGTTTCATTTCATGCGCCCATTATGGTTGTTAGCACTGGTCCCGTTCGTGTTGTTTTATCGCGCACTCGTTCAACAAGACGATTTAGTCGCTCAGTGGCAGCCTGTGATGTCTAAAAACATGGTGGAACATCTGTCTCTCAACCAAAATCGAGCGCGTATGGTTTCTCCTAATCGATTGTTTTTGGTGTTTGCGGTTCTCGCTACGCTCATTATGGCGGGTCCAACGTGGCAGCAACAACCTTCACCATTTTTCGAAGACAATTCCGAGCTGGTGATCGCCTTGGATGTCTCTGATTCAATGAATAAAACCGACATTCAGCCGTCACGATTAGAGCGCGCTAAACAGAAGATCAATCAGCTCGTTGAGATGCGCGGCGATGCAAAAACCGGATTGGTTATATACGGTGGCAGTGCCCATGTCGCTATGCCTGTCACCAAAGACAAAGAGTTAACGCGATACTTCCTCGATGTATTGGATGGAAGCCTGTTACCAGATAACGAGAGCAAACCGGCTTCGGTGTTAAAGCCAACGCTCGAGCTAATCTCACAAGCAAAATCACCATCAACGGTTTTGATCCTGACGGACAAGACAAATGACCAAGCGATAGAAGAATGCACTAAAGCGTTTGAACAACAGCAACACCAAGTGATCGTTTGGGCGATGGGTGAAAACCCACAAAGTGGCGCAAATGGCACGGCAGGTTTAACGGAAACTCAGCTGGCTTCACTGTCACAACTGGCACAAGCAGGTCATGGAAACATGGTTTCATTCACCCACGACGCTAGCGATGTAGAAGCGGTTTATCAAGGCATTCAAAACAACCTGTTTGCGGTCAACGATAACGCCCTACCTTGGTTAGACGCGGGCTATTGGTTGCTGTTCTTGTTGCTGCCGATTCAATTGATGTGGTTTAGAAAAGGGTGGACGCTACAGTGGTAAATAATAAACAGGTAGTGAATCATAAGTTCGGTAATCTGACGAAGCCAACCTCTTCGACTCCGAACCAATCCAGTCGTTTAGCTTGGTTATCCAAACTTAAGCCAATGCACTTGTTGCTTGTGCTTATTGCAGGAAATCTGATTTGGGGAATAGCCGATAAGCACTCATTTTTTGATTTTTGGCTATCCAACGATCAACACGCTTATGTCGAGTTCAAACAAGGCAACTACGCGCAAAGTGCCGCTCTGTTCGATGATCCAACATGGAAAGCCTACAGTCGTTATTTGTCAGGTGATTTCCTTGGCGCGATTGACCAATTAAGCCCACAAAAGAGTGAACAAGGTGGCGAACCGGCAGCGCTGACTGATTTCGCTAAGTTAATCGTCGCGAACAGCTACGCTCATACAGCTCAATTTGATAAAGCCACTGCGCTTTACAACGAACTGTTGAACAACGAAAAGTATTCAGAACAAGCGACCAACAACCTAGCCGTTGTGGAAGCGGCAATAGAGAAAATCAAGAACACACCACCGACAAAACAAGATTCAGAAAAAGTCATTGATGATAGGAAATTGGTCGACGACGAACCAAAAGAAGGGAGTCAGAAGGAGCTCGTGATCTCTGACCAAGTTTGGCTAAAACAGGTCAGACAAAATCCATCTAAGTTTCTAAGACAAAAATTTCAGCAGGAATACAGCAATGAACAAAACTAAATCGACCGTCCGAGCATTCTCCCTTATGAAATGTTGGTTTACTGTCTTATCCGCGATGGTGCTTTTAATTTCAATGCCTGCCAGTGCTACTAACCTAGACCAGTTTGTCAGTGACGGAGAGTTGAAGCTAAACGTTGAAATTAAAGATCAAGATGTCGCGGTGAAACAACAAGTCGCACTCGACGTTGAAGTATTGAGTACCCGCCCCTTTCAAGAAGAGTTGGTATTACCTTACTTAGATATACCCAACACGGTCGTAAAGAAAGATGAGCAGAAAGTCGCGCGTTCAGCACGCACAATTGAAGGCACCAAGTGGTTTACCCAAAAAGCACGCTACTACTTGTACCCTATGCAAGCTGGCGAGTTTACTGTTCCTGAATTGAGCATCCCTGTTAGTGTAGAGCTTACCAGCGACAACGTTGTTAAGGGCGTGATTCAATCGCAACCCATTAACTTTACATCCAAAATGCCCGTGAGCAACATTGATACAGACGCGTTGATTGTTAGCCCAAATGCTGAGCTTTCAATATCAACCGATCGTCCGTTAACCGACGAGTTCGAAGTTGGCCACGCGGTCACTACCACGTATACGTTGAGCGTGGCAAATTCACACATGATGTTGCTGCCGGAGATCAACATCCCAGACATTTCCGGCATTGAGTTGTATCGCAAACCAGCAGTCAAAGAAAACGTGTTTAATCGCCTGAATAAAAGCAATACCGCGACACTCAAACAACAGGTAACGTTAATCCTGCAAGAACAAGGGAAAGTCGTCTTACCAAAACAGACCATGACATGGTGGAACACAAAGACCAATCAGCTGGAATCGTTGACTGTTGAGCAGCAAACGCTTCAAGTCGGTGACGCAAAGTTATTAGACTCACTAAGCAACACTTTAGGATCAAGCGACGGGGCTCAAACCTTATCGAATTGGCTAAGCCAATATTGGTATTACTTGGTCATTGCGGGAATATTCTTTGCTGCGATTGCTCGACTGATCGGAAATCACTTCATTGATTTAAAGCGTTATTTTGTCGCACGCCAGCAATTGAATACCAAAAAGTTGAGTATTAAATTTTGTCGACACGTTGAAGAAAAGCAGTACAGCAAAGCGGTGCAAACTGTCTATGAGATTACGGGGCGAAAAACCTTGTCGAAAGGCACGCTTCAACTGCCTCTAGATTCTGACTCAAACGACATTTGGAAGAAGTTATTGACGCTTGGCTACGCAAAAAATACTGAAGGCTCAGTTTCAGCTTCCCTCTCAGTTTCACTAACCGAAGCCAAAACACTGTTAAAAGCCATCAATGACTCGCCCAAAACACGAAGAACGCCATTTAGTTTTAATTGGAATCTGAACTAAGCGGTGAACTTAACTAAGCTGCGGTGTTAGCAAAGACGTTGGCTCAACTATCACAAACAACGTCTTCAATCACCGACACGACTAAGTTCTTGAACCATTGATGTGCTGGGCTGGTAACGGTTCTTTTATGCTCAATCAAAAACAGTTCGAACATTAACTCGGGTACATTATCTAGAGAGAATATCGGCACTATCTTGTCGCCTATTCCCTCTAGTTCAGTCAATTTGTGGGTCGCAACCAAAATTGTATTCGAACTCTGCATCACTTCCACCAACGTAAGAAGCTGTCCGCTTTTAAAGGCAATATCTCTCTGCATTCCATTCTTAACTAAGTAAGTATCTACAGGGTGTTGCAGCCCGTAATTCGAGCGAATATCGAGCGTGAGGTCGACAAAACGAGATTCGAGGCACTGCTCAAGCGTGACATTTTTAGCTTTCGCTAAAGGGTGATGTTCAGAAACGTAAAATACCGGATAGATCTGCCCAAGACTCACGTATGGGAATTCGATTGGATTGCTCGGGGCTTCGATGTGAATAGTAAAATCCACATCTCGTGATAACAGTTGGCTAGTAGGCGTTTTTGCAATCGGATATTCGATAAGACTCGCGTTCGGCGCATCGTGCATAAACCGTTCAGCAAGCGGCACAGAAAGCATCCGACTCATTAATGGCGGCACAGAAACAACAAAGGTCTGAACACATTCAGCAGGATCAAACGCAGATTTCGTTACTAGGCTTCGCATCGCCAATAGCAACTCTTCTAAAGGTGCTTGCAGTTCTAACGCTTTTTGCGTGGGCACTAAGCCATTCGACTCTCGATAAAACAGTGGGTCATCAAACAATTCTCGCAAGCGACTTAAGGTACGACTCATAGCAGGCTGAGACAAATACAAGGTATTAGCTGCGCGCGTTACGTTCCTCTCTTTGATTAAAACACTTAACGACACCAATAAGTTTAGATCCAGCCGAGAAAGCTGTTGTTCGATAGTCATCATAAGACATGCATCCGAGTAATATCACTCGTTAAATAATTGCACCATTGTGACTAACAAACAAGTAGTGATGATAACTGGCTAAACGTTTCGTTCAATAATGCGAGCTATTCAGTCGATGCGCGCTGCTATACTGTCATTTTTAATACCCGTTATTCCTCAATCTTGAGCAAGGATGTGACCCATTTTTGTAGTGGGTCTTCGTTATATCTCGGGTGCCAAGCAGCCACCACATCAAAGCTTTCTGGGGAGTGCTCCATTGGGATCGTCACCAAATTGAACCCTTCAATAGCTCTGGATGGCAAAAACGCAATAGAATCTGTGGTGTTTAAATACATGGGTACAATGGAGAAACACGGTGCGGAGACCACGACATTGCGCTTTAACCCAAACTGACTGAACCATTCATCAATCGATCCTTTGAAGTTAGGACGCGATGGTGAAGCAATAATGGTGGGATAAGTCGCCACTTCCTCTAATGAAGGTGTGGTTTGTGCTATTGAAGAATGAGGTGATGCAACACACACATGATGCTCTTCAAACAACTTAATGACTTTGTAGCTATCAGGAATATAGTCCGGAAACGCGATAGCTAAATTGACCTTCCCGCTTTCCATTAGCTCATGCAAATTATCAATTTCAAAATCACGCACAATCAGCTTTAAGTTCGGTGCTTGTTCCCTTAACTGCGCGATTAAACTCGGCAAAATGATCTGCTGTGCGTAGTCTGTTGCCGCAATAACGAATGTCCCTTTGGCTTTTTGTGGTACGAAGTTTGTTTTAGATAACAACAAATTGAAGTCGATCAGTAAACGATCGACACCGACAGATAACTCTTGTGCGAAGGTGGTCGGAACAAAGCCGTTGGTTTTTCTCACAAACAACCTATCGTCAAACACTTCTCGCAGTTTCTTCAAATGCTCACTGACAGCTTGCTGAGTCATCCCCAATTGATTCGCAGCTTTGGACGCGTTCTCTTCACGGATTAAAGCTTGGAAAACTCTAAGCTGCTTTATATCTAATCGGTCTAGTTTACTCACACGCACTCGCTTCGGTGTAGTTGGATTCCATGTGAGTGTAACACTCAACAAGAAAAACCAGTAACACTCACAATTAGACTTTGTTTCTACTTGTTTAGCGATTTAGTTAAAGTTCTTCCATCGAAACGAAACATATACAGTTCGGAGAACAACATGAAAACAATCATTCTAATTGGCGCACGTGGCAAGATGGGTCAAGCAGCATTAATGGGACTAGGCAACCATAACGTTATCACTGCGGGTCGCTCTGGCGATGTCGACCACATCGTTGATATCACTGACCCGCAATCAATTGAGGCACTTTACAAAAAAGTCGGACACTTTGATGCAGTTGTTAACACCGTTGGCTTGTGTGAATACAACACCTTTGCGGATATGACTGAAGATCAATGGATGACCACGGTAATGAGCAAAATGATGGGACAAATCAACCTTGTTCGCATCGGCCAAAAGTACATTGCTGATGGCGGTTCATTTACTCTAATTAGCGGTATCTTGAATGTTAAACCTATTCCTTTTGCGATTGCTGATGCTACCACTAGCGGCGCAATTGATACCTTCGTTAAGACTGTCGCTTATGAAATGCCAAGAAACACACGTATCAATGTCATTAACCCGACTGTTCTTGCTGAAGCGTGGGATGTTTACGGTGAAATGATGCCAGGTTTTGAACCTGTACCAAGCAAACTTGTTGGCAAAGCGTTTGAGCGCTCGGTCGATGGCTTTCTTACTGGTGAAGTGATTTTCGTAGACGCGTAATGCACGAACATTAGCTACTATCCTGCAACTAAAAAGGCGAACCCATCGGTTCGCCTTTCTGTTTAAAGAATCGTATTTATCGATTTATCGATTTATCGCCAAATATGAGCCAGCAGCAATCATTATTCCACCAGCACTTTGGTTTAACCTTTTATGTGCGCGTGGCGTTTTCAACAAACCTGCCATTCTGCCCGCGCCTACAGCGATAAGCATTAAACCGGACATTAGAGCAACAGATGCTAGCGCAGAAACCAAGACAATATCTTGTGAGCGCAGAACAGTCAGATCAATGAAAGTCGGCAAGAACGAAATATAAAACAGAATCACTTTAGGGTTTGATGCTGAAATCAAAAAGCCTTGCGCGAAACTCGCGAGTTCGGATTTCTGACTTTGTTTGGCCGCAAGTTCCGCAGAGCCTTGCACTTCAGGCAAGCTCTTAAACATCTTGTAGCCCAAGTAAATCAAATAAGCTGCACCAACGTAGCGAATCACCTCAAACGCAATCGACCAATTCTCGGCAATCGTCGCTAGACCAAAACAGGCAAGCGCAAGGTAAATAAGATCACTGCATATCATACCTAACGAAAGCGTGACGCACTTTCGCCATCCTTGAACCATAGCACGAGCTAAAATGGCAAATACGCCAGGCCCCGGAGTAATACCAAATACAAACATGGCAATAAAGAATGTAATCGCACTTTCTAATGACATTGGACTGTCCTTTGCTATAACCCAACATAATTGTTCATGAACGTATCATGGAGCTTCGATTCTGGTAAATAACGTTTTTGACTAAATACGATTTACACAACTCATGTTTTGAATAAGTGTCGCACGCAATTTACCCACCAGACTTAATTAAACCTAAAACCTAAGTGCTTTTCGTTAGGGCATAAAAAAAGCGAACCTATTGGCTCGCCTTGATCATTTTAGTCGTTACGAATAGGTGATAACAGCTCAGGGTTAACCACCAAGTTTCTCACACCGTGGGCATGGTCTTCGTTAAAGGCATTGCCTTCACACCAGCTCCCCACTGTCGCGATGTTTACTTTCGCTACTTTTGGACGAACGCTCCATGTTACTTGGAAAGGTGAACCTTGCTCATTATAACCAGGACCCGTTGTAGAGCCTGCGTATTGAATCGCCGATCCCGTATCTTGTGGGATGTTTGGTGCTTGGTGTAAACCGTTCACTTTTGAGTGTTTAGCGAGCGCTTCAAAATCGAGAGCTTTGTCATCATTCACCAATACTAAAACTTGAGTTTCTACACGCAGTTGCGGGTTGGTAATTGCGTCGTTAAAACAAGCGCCCAATGTTTCACCCGGTTCAACTTGCGCCGTTGAATAAACATAGTGAACTTCAATGGTGTCACCCGAATGCAAAGAACCATGATCGCTTGGACAAACCTTACCCTCAAATGGTTTAAGCTCTGCATCACTCAACTTACCTGTGTATTTAAAGCCGCTTTGAAAACCCTTTCCATCACCGTTGCCGGCGTATTGGGTAAATTCGCCACCTTTGTGTTCTGCGTTCTTATGGAAGTGGATATTACATAGGTTCATGGCTGTTGAATCTGGCGCATCCGAAAACAATCGAGCGTTTGTTCCTTCGGCTGAACCTAAATCACGAGGCGCTTGTGGGCCAAAACCTTTTCCTTGCGTGTTTTCAGACAGGTTCGCTCTTTGTTCAGTGATGACGCTGTCTGCTACAGACTCATGGCTCGCGTCAGAAGCGTTTGCGTGAGTCGCTAACATAACCATCGCGACGCTTAAAAATGCACTCTTATTCTTCATATCTCTTCCCTAGAATATTGATAACTAAACCTAAACCGACTTAACAGCAAACATCTTACTATGCTCGTAAGTGAATATAAGACTTGTCTTTGTAAGATTAGATTTCATTGCTTACTTTGGGATGAGTATTAGAACCCTTGATGCATATAACAAGTCAAACAGGGTAAATTCGGCGAGCCCCTTCCAGAACTAATAATTTCCTATTTTCGTTAACCGTCGCCTGACTCAGCGCTCAGATAAGTGAGCACGATTCTTAGGAAGAACGGTGGCCAGATTTAGACGATCAAAAAAGGCGAACCATCTGGCTCGCCTTCACGTTTCATTCTATCTATTAGGTTGGTGTTCTTGGATGGCGATTTAACCGTTACCGGTGGCAAATATCCCAAACGTCATGACGTTCAATGCATCTGTCACGCCCTCTAGTGATTTAATCACAGTCTTAGTCGGTTGGTTATGACGAATAAAATAGCTTCCGATGCCTTTTTCACCGCTACTCTTAGCATCGCTTTCCGTTGTTTCTGTCGCTGCTACTTGAGAAGGTTCCACTGATTCTGGCTCTGGCTCTGGCTCTGGCTCTGGCTCTGCATTAACGTGAGTTATCGTGTCTTTATTTGAATCAAGGTTAGTGACTGGTTGATGATTAACGATTGAATCATGGGAAGAATCAACGCTGGTCTCAGCGTTTGTATCGCTTGAAGTCTCAAGGTTACTCTCTCCC
The DNA here is from genome assembly GCF_023161755.1 of Vibrio sp. 1CM23M. Taxonomy (NCBI): domain Bacteria; kingdom Pseudomonadati; phylum Pseudomonadota; class Gammaproteobacteria; order Vibrionales; family Vibrionaceae; genus Vibrio; species Vibrio sp. 1CM23M. Next base: position 479,604 of record NZ_JALNTR010000003.1, on the reverse strand, counting down.
TCTACGCTTTTCGACATAGCGTCTTCGTTGCTCAATGTCTCATCGTCTAGCTGATGATTACTCGTTGAAGAACAAGCTGTTAAGAAGAACAGGCCAACGATGAATATGAGTAAGTTTTTCATCATAATGATAAAGCGCAAATTAATAAAACATTGTTCGATTGTATTTTATTTGGCTGACGACATCCAGTGATAAGCGGAGTAAACACGAAAAGTTACGTTCTTGAAGAGTAAACAAAAGCGTACGGGTTTAGTGCCCAAGACTAATAATTCGAGAGCTCAATCAGATTGCCATCAGGATCTCGAATATAAACGGAAACAATTTTTCCCGTCGTACCGGTTCGCTGTACTGGTCCCTCCTCTATCACGACGCCTTGCGCTTGGATATGTTCGGCAACTTCTGCAATTGATGTATTGGTAACAAAGCAGAGGTCTGCACTTCCGACCTGAACACGCATTGCCTTTGGCTCGAACTCGCTACCACTGAGGTGTAAATTGATCTTCTGCGTCCCAAATGACAACGCCAACCTGCCCTCACCAAATTCGATGGGCTTCATTCCAAGCACCCGTTGGTAAAAGTCGACCGTAACTTGTAAATCACTCACGGTTAATACCAAATGATCCAGCTGACTGATTTCCATCATTACCTTCCTGTAACTAAAAGTGATAAGGGCTTATTGGCGGTGACTAGGCATAGCTAGGTGAACAATGTCATTCGACAACCCACATAACTCATAACAGAAATGTAGGTTGGAATTACTGAACTTAGCCTTCGCTCTTACTGAGTGTGTAGGAAACTAAGCTATCATCACGGACCTTAAACAGCCAAACATTCTCGCCATCTACAAATTGAAATTGATTGGTTGATTCAGTCGGCTTTAATTTACCAATAAATTCAGACAATGCTGGCTCGTTGATGATAAAGCTTCCTTCTGAAGTATTCGCATCCAGATCGTTATTCACTTCAATAGTCAATGTAGATCTAGGCAGAATATCGGGTAACCAACCTCTGTCGAACAATCGCTCTTGTTTGGCTTGCGCATAGGTCGAATACTCATCGCTAACCACATCTGAACAGCCAGACATTAGGGCCCAAACTGGAAGTAGCAATGGGAGTAAAACACTAGTTTTCATTTAATTACCATAACTTGAAAGCTGGAATTTGAGATCATACGTTGCCATACAACCTCATTTCCATTCACAAAACCATTTTATAAATCAACCGCAATCACCATTCAAATTAATTAACTTTATTTACATGCAGCCAGTACTAGAAAATATTCAGACCAAAGACGTTTTTTACATCGAACAGTACCTTTTGCGTTCTTTCCCTAGAGACTTCGCTACCATTTCGCAAAATATTGATGAGCAGGGCTTTGTCATCCAACAGCTCAGCTCTTCTTTCACGAATAGGACGAAGCATTTCTTGCAGGCACTCTTCCAACACTTTCTTAGTTTGTCCATCGCCTAACCCACCTCTTTGGTAATGCTCTTTTAGTTGACTGACATAGTTAGCGTCACTATGAAAAGCATCAAGATAAGTGAACACGATATTGCCTCCTACCTTGCCTGGGTCTTCAATTCGCAGATGATTTGGATCGGTATACATGGATTTGACTGCAGCTCTGATCTCTTTCTCTGTCGCACAAAGATTAATGGCATTGCCCATCGATTTAGACATCTTACTTTTACCATCAGTACTAGGGAGGCGAGATGCATTGCTGAGAAGCGGCCTGCATTCATTCAAGATTGGTTTGCCAGCGAGCGAATTCACTTTCCTTACTATCTCATTGGTTTGTTCTAACATCGGCAGTTGGTCATCACCAACGGGCACTAAAGTCGCGTTGAAAGCGGTGATGTCTGCCGCCTGTGAGATCGGATAAGTGAGGAAGCCTGCTGGAATTGAACGTCCAAACTCTTTGTTCTGAATTTCGCTTTTGACCGTCGGATTGCGTTCCAAGCGAGCGATAGAAACAAGATTGCTGTAGAACATGGTGAGCTCAGCTAACACCGGCAACTGTGATTGCAAACAAATCGTGGTCTTGGTCGGGTCGATACCCACCGCAAGATAGTCAGCGACTACATTGAGAATGTTGGAAGAAACCTTCGAAGGATTATGGGCGTTGTCGGTAAGCCCTTGCATGTCAGCGACCAATATCGTTTGGTCGTGAATGTGCTGCAAAGAGACTCTTTGTTTAAGTGAACCGACGTAATGACCCAAATGCAAAGGCCCAGTTGCTCTATCGCCAGTCAGAATGATTTCAGGCTTGTTGGTATTGTTCTTACTGCCAGTATTATTGTTGCTGTCGATATGGCTGTTTGAGTTGGTATTCATGGTGTATCTCCAAGTTAGAAAGGCTACTGGAGATAAAAAGAGGCGACATTTTTGATGACATTCTCAGCTACCGTCCAGCAGCTAAAGAATGTGAGTATTCCGTGCTGCTCTGTTAAGAGCACCACCAAAAAAAATTGAAGTTGAAGCAGAATTAAATTTCATGGTTAAAACCTATCAACAATACAGACAAGCGACAACTTTTATTTACGCGCACCAAGAAAATAGGTTTTAAGATTAACAGGTTATAGACTTAATCTTTACTGGAACACAGTTCAGTGATTCGGTCAGACATGGCTTGGTTGACTGTGAAATGGGTGTTGAGGAATGCTAGTTGGGCAAGTGCCGATTCAGCTGTGCGCTCGTAACCTTGGGTAAAGCTTGGTAGCAGTTGGGCAAACTTAGGAAAGCGTACTTCTAGCCTTCTGTCAGACATAAATTCATCAACGAATTCAGGCTCAGACTGTTCAGTTTGATCCACAAGATCGATCAAACGATCAAGTGCGTAAGATTGAACGAACCGACTGCCCGACAGCTTTTCGCCTCGGTTATAACGAGACATACCCACATAAAGATTGGTTAGTGCTTCACCGATGATCCATTCTTGAGAATTCGTTTCAGCGACACCTTTTACTGGTGGAACACAACACTGAGTATCAAAGTCTGCTTCCTGCCAAACAATGCGACCTTCAGCAAACGGAATATGCGCTAATTCGTGTGGTTCGAATACCGCAAACTCACAGAATATTCCATCGGCATAAAGTACTTTATAACCATCGACGGTGTTCCTTACGGCATAGTCGATTGGACGAATGTCAGATAACCAATGCAAGCTGTCTAAGAAGTATTGCTTGTGCCCCGTTTGCACTATCGCGAAGAAATCAACGTCTGAATACTGATCCAATCGCTCCGTTTCAATGCCAACAGAACCTAGCCCTAATAAAGCATGCGCCTTACCAGAAGCTTTCAAAGATTCCCCAATCGCATCTAAACGCTGTAAGAGTTTTTCTGGTGTATTTGGACTTAGTGTATTTGGCTGTAGCGTTTCTACTTCTTTATCAGATTGAATCGTTTTATCTGCTTGCATCACTCTATCCCTATCAAATTGAATGCCACTCAACCTAACTGATAGTTAGAACACCTATGAAGCCTAATTTATAAAATATGTGTTTGAGATAACGATCTGCGCAAGTTATTGCTTCGTTTCAACTCATCAATCATCCGTCTTTCTATCCAATTTACACCGATGACTTAGCTAAATACGCTGCCATTTCTTGCTCTGGCACCATGCCTCCGCCTGTCGCCCACACAAGGTGTGTTGCATTCGCTAGCGTCGACTCATCAATTTCTAGTCGTGCAAGGTATTCACTATTTTGTTCAACATGAATCGCACCCGGCATACCTGCTAGCGCTGAAGGCTCAAGTTGAATGCCCTCTACTTGGTTCATTTCTCCTAACAATTGGTACATACGCTCATCGGTTAATGTATAATAACCATCAAGCAAGCGCTCCATCGCGCGACCCACGAAACCTGACGCCCGACCCACCGCCAAACCGTCTGCGGCTGTTAAGTTGTCGATACCAAGATCTTGAACCGCAATCTCATCATGCAAACCCGTATGAACACCGAGCAACATGCAAGGCGAATGGGTCGGCTCAGCAAAAATACAATGCACATAGTCGCCAAAGGCCATCTTCAAGCCAAATGCGACACCACCGGGGCCGCCACCCACACCACAAGGCAAGTAAACAAACAAAGGATGCTGTTCATTAACCACAATCCCCTGTAGCTCGAATTGCTTCTTGAGCCTTTGCCCTGCCACCGAGTAGCCAAGGAACAGGGTTTGCGAGTTTTCATCATCAATGAATAAGCATCGAGGATCTTGTTCCGCCTCTTTACGCCCTTGTTCCACTGCAACACCATAATCTTGTTCATATTCAACAACGTTGACGCCATGCTCTCGAAGTTTGCTTTTCTTCCAAGCTCTCGCATCTGCCGACATGTGAACAGAGACAGTAAAGCCCAATTTGGCACTCATGATACCGATCGACATGCCTAGATTACCCGTAGACCCTACCGCAATGCTGTATTGCTGGAAAAAGTCACGAAATTCAGGTTCGAGCAACTTACTGTAGTCATCGCTCTCACACAGTAACCCGGCTTCAATCGCAAGCTTCTCGGCATGCGTTAGTACTTCATAAATACCGCCACGCGCTTTGATTGAACCTGAAATCGGTAAATGGCTATCTTTCTTCATCATCAAACGCCCTTTTACAGGCTGCTGATAATGCGCTTCCAATACTGCTTTCATAGATGGAATGTCAACAAGCTCAGATTCGATGATGCCATTAGTCACTTGAGTTTCCGGAAACGCCTTGGCTAGATAAGGAGCAAACCTTTGTAGCCTCATGCTAGCATCGTGAATATCTTGTTCGCCTAATCCCACATAGGGTAAACCTTGCTCCAAAGTCGTGATGTTTGGGTTAAACCAAGTCACTTCTTCGAGTGCCATTAATTGTTGAAGTAGTGGGAAGTTTGAGATGAGCTTGTCGATATTCAATGCAGTCATGGGTGACCTTTTCTGGCTAAGCGCGTACTGCGCTGGTTCAATCATTAGTAAACCTATTTAAACGGTATTTGTGTAATCATTCAATGATCTGTAGGCTAGCCTGTCTTCTCATAAGCAAACAGTAGAACAACCTATGAGCGCCTCTCTTCGTAATAGCATTTTCGTGATGTTAGGGATTCTATTCCTAGCACTTAACCTTCGTGGGCCTTTTACGAGCTTAGCTCCTGTGCTTTCTCAGGTTATGGAAGGCCTCAACCTTACGTCGTCGGCTGCTGGCTTCTTAACAGCTTTGCCACTGTTAACTTTTGCCTTATTTTCACCATTAGTCACCAAGATATCCCAGCGAATTGGTCTAGAGCCAAGCTTGCTATTAGGCTTAGTTCTGATCACGACTGGGATTACCCTGCGCTCTGCCGGGTTAATCCCAACCTTGTATATCGGTACGGTGATGATTGGGCTTGGTATCGCGATTGGTAATGTGTTGTTACCTGTTGTAGTGAAAATTAGCTTCCCTACTCGTATTGCGACCGTTACTTCTCTGTACATCTTTACGATGGGCATCGGCTCGACGTTAGGCTCAAGTTTGATGGTGCCATTTTCAGAGCTCACCTTATTCACTATGACAGGTTGGCAATTAGCGCTGTTAATGAACTTGGTATTTCCAATATTAGCTTTGATGATCTGGTTGCCTAAAATCAGAAAGCGCTCATCTTCTGCTAGCGATAACAAACAACAAGACAAACCACTGCCTTTGAAACAGATGATTAAGAGTGGCGTAGCGTGGCAAGTAACGCTAGCGCTTGGGCTTAACTCATTTACCTTTTACTCTTTGGCTGGCTGGTTGCCACAGATCTTGAACGACCTTGGCTACAGCGAAATCGATGCAGGCTACATTTATGGATTTTTGCAGTTTTCGACTATGGTTCCAGGGCTGCTGTTACTGCCATTCTTAGCCAAAAGTGACAATCAACAATGGCTCATCACTCTGTGTGCATCGAGTGTATTTATTGGATTGATTGGTCTGCTGTATTTGCCTGAGTTTGCGATTTTTTGGGTGGGACTGTTCGGATTAGCCAACTGCTCGACGTTTATTATCGCGCTCTCTTTTGTTGGCTTGCGTACATCGAATAGCAGCCAAGCCGCATCATTGTCGGGTATGGCTCAGGGAATCGGTTATGCGTTGGCAGCCACTGGTCCAACGCTGGTGGGTAAGCTTCATGCTCAAACCGATTCTTGGAGTGTGCCTATTCTGCTGATCGCATCTGTTGCCTTTGCGTGCACGATTTTCGCGGCATTGGCAGCACGAGATAAGAAAGTGAGCGTTTAAGCCAAACAGAATGATTACGGCGTCGCGACTTTATTTGCTCGCGACTCTATGGCTGACGACGGTTTTGATGTATTCACTTGGCGACAAACCAAATTTGCCTTTAAAGCGCTGACTAAAACGCCCTTCCGATTGATAACCGCAAGACTGAGCCAACATCGCCACATTCTGCTGTCCGTTTTGCATCAGATAAAGCGCGTGACTCAAGCGAACTTCAGCCAGTACCTCTCGATATTGCATACCTTCCAGTTTGAGCTTTCGAATCAGTGTAGCTCGGCTCATCGCAAAACGCTCCGCCACCGACTCTAGCGGATGTTTCTCATCTGGTGAATGTGAAAGATAATGGCTAAGCTTTTGGCTAAACGAGACGTTGGCACTGGCAAACAGTCGATGCAATACCCCTTTTTCAGCCAATTGCTGGTACAAGCCCTGCAGCCAAAACTGTTGAGTCTCTTTGCTCATGCTCTGTGTATCAAACGAAAACAACGCATTGAGTGAGTCTTGTAAGTTTCGATCCGCTTTCACCGTAGGCAGTCCCAGATCATTCGACCGCTCCTCACTTAAATCAAGCATCGCCTGAGAAGGTTGGAATTGAAAGCTGAACACTCGCGACAAGAAGCGCCCTTTGTGGGGCATGTTCTCAAAACTTAGTGAAACTGATGCCTCACACAACAGAAGCTCAGAATGTGAGAGCTCTGCCGCTGAATCTTTCCAAAACAGGCGCTTACTTCCTGTAATGATCTGAATGATACTAGGGGATAGAATCCTCACATTACGCAGCTTCTGCAACTGCTCTGCACGAAAGATCGTCACTTGATATTGATGATTCATCTCACCCCCTTATTTACTTATTATCAACGTGTATAAGTTGCGGTCAGTTTCGCTTTGTCTAAAGCCATACTGTTCAACGTGAATCCAACCACTGCTGACGGCGTGTTTTCGTCGAGGTTAAGTTTGTCCGTTGGCAATGCCCAAACCGTGAACTGGTAACGGTGCATGCCATCTTTTTCTGGAGGACAAACGCCACCGTAGCCAACTGTACCGTAATCAATGCGACCTTCTTTGCCACCCAACTTAGAGATATCGACACCGCGAGATAGCTCGTTCACAGTTGCAGGGATATCAAACGCAACCCAATGCCAGAAGCCACTTTCAGTCGGTGCATCTGGATCATAAGCTGTGATTGCAAAGCTTTTGGTGCCTGCTGGTGCATCTTTCCACATTAACTGTGGTGATAGGTTATCGCCGTCACAACCCCAACTTGAGTATTCAAAAGTCTTCGCCATTGGGTGACCTTCTTGAATATCGTTGCTGGTTAATTCGAACGCCTGAGCAGAGCCTGCGGCCAAAATACTGATTGCCAATACTGATTTGATGATGATTTTCATAATGGTTCCTCTTATTAGGTATGAGCCCAGTATAGTCCCCTCAATCCGCCCAATAATGACAGTAAGTACACAATTATCTAGTTTATTTCAAATAAATGATACTTACTGTATTTGTACTTTATTATTTAAAAGCATGACCCACACGACAATTTGTTGTTAAAAGAACACTTGTTGACATTCAGGTTACAAATCGCGCCCAAAACTCTTTAGACTCGCCCCACGACTTTTAACGAGAATGATTGGATGCGCAGGTTTACATTGGCTCTTTGCTTGATCTTTTGGCTCCCAACTCTAGCCAATGCCCAAAGTTTGCAAGATAAGTGGCAAACCCTGTATCAACTGAGCTGGCAATCATCTCCAATCTTAGTATCTCAACAAGAGTTGGCTCAGTATCCGAAAGTTCTGCTCCATGAAAGTAGCCGCTATCCTGATTTCAACCAATTCAGTTGGGACGACATCGCAGCGTTAGCGTCAATACAGGATCACTGCCAAGCAATTGAAAACAGTAACCCTTCATTACATGATGCCATCGAGTTTGAGCTCGCCTTATGTCAGCAACAAGCATTGGATTCGATTTGGTTTGCAGCACACTCCAAAATACACCCCGCCGGTGGCAGCTTTGCTGATCGTTATTTGGCAGCTTACCCAGACGTAAGCGAGCAAATACGCCCGTTTTTGAGTATTACCAACCCACAGCACCCTCTATATACAAAGCTAGAAGCGCTAACTGCTCAAGGCAGAGAGGCATTGCTCAATGGATACCGCGCTTGGCAACAAGATGATGTGCTTTGGTTGAGTGGCGAACAAGGCTGGAAAGCCATTCCCTTAGATGTTTGGCAACCTATCGCAGAGCAACAAGAGGTATCTTTGGCAGGTGAAACCTGTACTTTTCGTTACAGCAACGTGTGCTTAAGCGAGCCTAGCAATGACAACCTGATCATGAAAACCTTGATATTTTCATTGCTGTTAACGTTGCTTTCCGGCCTCGCTAGAGTCTTATACCTAAGAACAAAACAACGAAAAGAGAGGCAGTTCGTTTTACAGCTTCTTACTCATGAACTGCGCACGCCCATTACTAGCCTAGGCTTAACCGTCGAAATGTTTAGAAATCGCTACGATGAATTTCCTGATGAAACTCAAAACGCGGTTTGGCGTTTAATATCCGACTATCAAAGGCTCTCTCAACTCACCGAAAACAGCAAAGTGTACCTAAGTTCGGATCAGTCAGAGCCTTTGTTAAAGCAAAATGCATCATTAGAAGAGTGGCTCGATCATGTATGTGAAAAGCACAATATTTCTTATCAATGTGAAGCGCGTGAAGTTGAACTGAACCTCCCCTATTACTGGCTAACCATCTGCTTGGATAATCTAATCAAGAATGCCAAACAACACGGTAAAGGTAAGGTGCTGGTAAAGGTCGAACTCGGAGACAAGCTGACGATTGAGGTGCAAGACGAGGGGCACTTCCCTTCGCCGATACAACGACTCATGTCTCGTGTCACGCCAAGTGAAGCGCACAAACTGGATAACATGGGCATTGGCCTGACTATTGTCGAGCACTTGATGAAGCAAGCGAATGGCCGCCTCATTATTCTTCGTAACCCAACCCGATGTATTTTGGAAATTGCTTATGAACACCCTACTGCTGATTGAAGACGACCAACTGCTTGGACAAGGCCTCGTCAGCTTCTTTGAATCCAATGGTTACCAATGCCTTTGGGCGAAGGATACAGAGAATGCCAGTAAGCAATGGTTTCGAGCCGATCTTGTGATACTGGATCGACAGCTTGAAGATGGGGACAGCTTGCAACACCTTCCAAACTGGTTGCTCCTCAAAGCGCTTCCTGTGATTGTGCTGACCGCTAAAGTAGAAGTTCAACAACGTGTTGAAGGTTTAATGGCGGGAGCCAAAGATTACGTGACTAAACCATTTTCGAACGATGAATTGCTCGCTCGAGTCATTACCCAGCTTCGTCCGTTAGGTGTGAGCCACTTAAATTACGCAAATATCCAAATCAACTTGTCGGAACGGATCGCTTATCTGGACGAAAGCCCAATCACGTTGAAGCCTAAGGAGTTTCAGCTATTGGTACTGTTTGTTCAGAACCAAAGTCGTGTGTTTCACCGAGATGAATTACTCAATAAAATTTGGGGGTATCAGGCCTTTCCTAGTACCCGAACTATTGATAATCACATACTGCGCTTACGCCAGAAGCTGCCAACCTTGAATATAGAAACACATCGTGGCGTTGGTTACCGCTTGGCTGGGGAATCATAATGAAAGTCACTTCGTTAACCGCACTGCTCTGCACCTTGCCGTTCGCAAGTCATGCGGCATGGTTTACCGACACGCCATTGCAGCACACCTATCAATCTCTGCTTGATGACCAACCTCAAGTTGCGTGGCAAGAGCTGCAAATCGCACTCGATCAACAAACACTCGGTAGTGAGCTTTGGCTGCCAGTCAAACAAGAGGTATTAAGCCAGACACAATGTGGAACCTCACTAAAACAAAGTGCAGAGCCGAAACACCACATCCAAGTCAGCTTCATTCGACGCTATGGTTTGTCGTCGCACGGTTATCAAATCAAAGTCTCTGCCGAGCAACTCAACAAAGGCTTAGAAACCCAAACTCTTTCTTTGGTATCGCCCAAAGGCAAAGTCCTTCTTGATGGGCAACTCGCTTCCAATAATGAGTATCAAGAGATTGAAACCAATGAAATGTTCATCAAACCCGAATCTGGTGTTTATCAACTAAAGATAGGTTCAAATCACTACCCTATTATTGTCGCTTTAAATGACAGTAATCGATGGCTGACGCTCGAAAGTAAACTCAGCGAACCACATATCGTGCTCTCACCTCCAAAGGTGATCGACAACTGCCCCGACGCTAATGTGAGTTGGCAATGGTTTGATGAAGACTACAACCTGTTAGGTTACAAAGTGCCAGTCAAAACAGCGCAAGCACCCGTTCCCACAGAAAGTCCACTTGGAACTAAAGCCAAGCACTTGAGTGCTTCGGTTGAAATGTTTGAATACCAAGGCGCAATTGAAGTCCAATATGTGCAGCGCGTCGCCGTGCCTTTCTAATGGAATATCTCTAACGCCAAACAGAGAATAGAGACATATAGGTGACAAAGCACTAGCGCTACTTAGGTGTAATAACCGTACTTACCCTTTACGGAATCTAGATATGCTCAGCGTACGTTACCCACTCATTCTTTCCACTTGTGCCATTGTGGCTTTAACAACCGCTTGCCTGTTTTCATCCAATGCACAAGCGAGCCAAATAACGCTCACCAGTAATAGCAGCGTTAACGGCAGCAGTATCCGCGACAACGCTAACGCCACTACCAGCAATACCGTCTCTATATCGTCGAATACTCTAGAGATAGATTGGAACGGCTTAAGCGTTAACAGCGCAGCTCTCACCGTTGATAACAAACCACAGAAAGCGACCAATCTGGTTATTGGCTTTTCCGATAAAACTAGATCAGCAAAAATCGCCACGTGGACCTTAGTACCCAGTGGGATAAACGTTGAGGCAGAGCTTAATCAAGACCAGCTCACTTTTCAGTTCAGCTTACCTTCAAATATACAGGTGAAACGAAACGAACCCATCGAATTAGCGTGGTTTGATCTTGCAGAACAACAAACTCAGACACTATTTCTACCCTTTAGTGAAGGCATGCGCGTGCCTACTGACAACAAGCTTTGGGCAAGTTATCTCGTCGGCAACCATTCTGGAAGCAACACTACTCAAGACTTAAAGATGCCTTTTTGGACAATACAGCAAAACAATCATTTCATTAGCTATCAAATGGTTAATGCAACCAACAATCAACTGCTCTTCTCAGAGGTATCCTCTGATACTTCAACAAATTCCAAGACCAAAATTGACATGAAGGCATCACACCAATTTACGATGCTCAATCAATCGCAGCCTTTTATTGTTCGTATCACCCTCGGAGAGTCGTGGTTAGATGGTGCCAAACAATACCGCGATTGGCGCATCAATAATGACCAGTCTGAAACACTTGTAGCAAAGCAAAAGCGTAATCCAGATGTGAGTAAGCTGATTGGCGTGAGCCACGTTTATTTGTTTGGCAAAGATCCACTAAGCGTCCAAGATGTAAGCGACTGGTGGGGATTGAAAACATGGTATCTAGAGGGCTCTAAACTCAACGTTTCCAAGGAAGCAAAAAGAGAGCTTTCATCACTCTCCAAGGGCAAAGATTGGTTCAGTCAGTACCACAAACAATTATTGTTGGACTCTATTAGCCAGTCGTTGCAGGTGTTATTTCCAGTCGGTACTGCGACACTCGAAAACAACACGATCAAAGCTCAATACGTGGCAGCGCAGAATAAGAAAAATTGGTTGGTTGAACACGCCTCCCCCTACCTAAACTCGTCAGAGACTTGGGGACAAGCGTTGTCTTCAGATATGGTCGCCAATCTAAATAAGGCAGGCTTAAACAAACTTTGGATCGGATTTGATAATTGGATGCCAGCATTCTATCAACCTAACGCTGTGGGTCTGGCAAAACAGTCAGGATATCTGGTCGGCACCTATGATTCCTACAACACAGCCATTCCTGCGAAGCTGAACGACAACTGGCTAACCGCTCAATTACCAGAGCCAATGCGTCAAAGTTGTGCCATTGAACTAGCGGATGGGAGTTTGAAAAAAGGGTTTCGAGGTAACGGCTTTTACTTAAACCCGAACTGCCATTTAGAATATGTAAAACAGCGCGCTCAAGACATTATGAGATTCGGCAACTTCAACAGCTTGTTCTTGGATGTTGATGCAACCGCCATGGCACGTGAAGATTACAGCGGCTCTATAGACAGTCATAGCAACAGCAATGGAAATGGCAATACAAACGAGTCGGACATGCTTTCTTCCTTCAACAACCGAATGCAGTGGCTTAGCGAGCAACCATCGTTAGTATTAGGATCTGAAGACGGCAATAGCCTAACAACAAAAGGCATCGCGTTTGCACACGGCTTAGAAACGGTTGGTTTTGGTTGGACAGATAAAGACATGAAAGAAAACCGCCAATCTCCCTATTACTTAGGTCGTTGGTACCCAGACCACAAGCCTGACTTCTTCTTTAAGCCGGCCGAGGTTAAAGAGCCCTATAAGTCGCTACTGTTTTCGCCACAATATCGAATTCCACTTTACCAAGCCGTTTTCCATGATGAAGTAATCAATACGCACCATTGGCATTCAGACAGCCTTAAGTTCACTAATGTACAAGCAGAACGTGACTTAACCGCCATGCTATACAACACACCAGCGATGGTTCACTTGACCAGAGATGAAGCTTTATCAAGTTCAAGCCCGAGAATCAAAGCACTCAAACACTATCAAGATGGCTTTGAACCAATGCACGAACAGTTATGGGATAAACAGTTGGTCGATTTCGAATGGTTAGATAAAAACGGCGATGTTCAACAAACTGAGTTTAGTGACGGGAGTAAGATCATTGCCAACTTCTCTAACAAGGCATTTCGTCACAACGGTATCGATATTGCTGGCCTATCAGTCAAAGCTATATTAGCGAATGGACAAGTCGTCGACTGGCAGCCCAATCATAGTTAGCTTCGATACAGTTTAGACAATAACGAATAATAGGAAGCCTAAGCACTTTACCACTAAGATTTACCCCGTTACTTTTGCTTCCTATTTTGAAAGGCAGTCAGTAGATAGTCGATAAAGACCTTCTTACGTTTGGGCATCAACTGCCTGTCTGCATACACTAGGCTTACTGAAACTTCTGGCATCTCATATTCAGGTAACAAGCGAATCAGCTTACCTGTCTTGAAGTGTTCCCGACAAATGAATTCAGGAAGCACCGCCAACCCAAGCCCATCGACACACGCTGTTAGGCATGCCGTGATGGTATTCACCCGCAACTGACACGGTAGATCGATCAAAACCGACTCACCACCTTCTAATTGTAAATGCCATTTGGGTAGACGCGCGGCCTTGTTCACTACCTCAATCAATCTGAATGGCGGTTTAAGATCATTGGGCGTAGAGATTTCATCGAACTGTTCTAAATACTCAGGACTGGCTGCCAATACACGCTTTGATGTTGTGAGGTAGCGAGAAACCAAACTCGAGTCCACTAGCTCACCAATTTGTGCGTAAAGATCGATCCCTTCCGCAATGATGTCGACTTCTCGATTCGACAGTTCTAAGTTCAAAGTCACGTTTGGGTGCTCTTTTAGGAAGCTGTGGATGTATTTGGCTAATACTTGATGCCCCAATTCGACAGGCAACACAACATTTAGCTGCCCTCGGATCAAATCCTGATTGGCAGAAACCTCTAGCTCAGCTTGGTTCATGATCTCTTGCATCTGCATGCTCGACTGATAAAAGCGCTCACCCTCTGGCGTTAAGACTAAACTTCGTGTCGAACGAGTGATCAACCTCACACCTAAGTGCTGTTCTAGCTCATCTAGCTTTCGGCTGACGGTCGACTTGGTCATGTTCAACGCTTCTGCTGCATGCGTGAAACTCCCACAATCAACAACTTGTGTAAAAACAGTCACAGCATTTAAGTCCATCGTACTTCTCCCAAAGCTCTATTAGTTAGATTTTTGCAACAGTGTTTCCCTTTTTTCCTATCTTATCAATCAATCGAATTCATTTACAATTCGTTACATCTAAATAAAAACAAAATGAGAAATAAAAAATGACAGAGAACAACAACGCTTCGCAATCAGTAAGCACAAAAAAACGTAAAAAAGCTCCGCTTATTGCTACTGCGATCATGCTGTCATTGGGTTTAGCCGGTGCTGGGTACTGGTACGGTTATGGCCAGTACTTTGAATCTACCGACAATGCCTACCTACAAGGCGACATCACGAATATTAGCCCTAAGGTGTCTGGCTATATTGTTAAGTCTTACGTGAGTGATAACCAATCGGTTAAAGAAGGTGATTTGCTGGTTCAAATCGATGACCGTGATTACCAGTCAGCACTCGCTCAAGCAAACGCCCATTTAAGCGTCGTGCAATCAGACGTCAAAAATCTAGTGGCGCAACAAACGTTACAACGTAGCAAGATTAATCAAGCAGAGAGCCGCGTTGATTCTGCACAAGCTGAATACGAACGCGCAACTCAACAAGTAGTACGTTCTCGTAGCTTACTAAAGCGTAACTACGCGTCTCAAGATGAAGTCGACAGCATGGTCGCACAACAAAAAGTGACTCAGGCAGATTTAGAAGAAGCAAAAGCAAACCTCGTTGCAACCAATGATCAATTAACCGTTATCGCTAGTGAGATTGAGCAAGCAAACGCATCCGTGACCGAAGCTCAAGCCCAGAGAGATCAAGCACAGCTTAACCTGGATTACACCCAAGTTTACGCGCCAGCAGATGGCGTGATTGGTAAACGTAGCGTACGTGAAGGCTTGTTGATTCAAGCAGGTGCACCACTTATGAGTTTGGTACCAAACAACCAAGTGTGGATTGAAGCCAACTTCAAAGAGACACAGCTAAGTGGCATTCACAAAGGCCAAACGGTTGAAGTCGAACTGGATGCGTTCCCGGGTCAACCGCTTGAAGGAGTGGTAGACAGTTTCTCCCCTGCGACTGGCGCTAAGTTTGCGCTCCTACCACCAGAAAACGCGACCGGAAACTTCACTAAAATCGTTCAGCGTGTACCGGTGAAAATTACGATTCCAGATCAGCAAGAGTTGAAAGGTCGACTGCTTCCTGGTTTGTCTGTGGTAGCGACCATCGATAAACGAGGCTAGACCATGAGTAACGCTGGGGTTGTCACCCAAACGAATGACGATGGAGAGGTTTCAAGACGCCATTGGATCGCCCTATTTGGCGGCTTAATCGGCGCGTTTATGGCGATCTTGGATATTCAGATCACCAATTCGTCTCTCAAAGATATTCAAGGTGCGCTGTCTGCCACCTTGGATGAAAGCTCGTGGATTTCTACGTCTTACCTAGTCGCAGAGATGATCGCTATCCCACTCAGTGGTTGGCTTTCTAAAGCGCTCGGTAAACGCCGTTATATCACGTGGACGACAGCCATCTTCACCATTTCATCTTTGTTATGTTCGTTCTCTTGGAACATGACCTCGATGATCGTATTCCGCGCGATGCAAGGCTTCAGTGGTGGTGCTTTAATCCCGCTTGCTTTCTCGCTGGTGATTCAGTTATTGCCGGTCAACAAGCGCGCTGTGGGTATGGCACTGTTTGGTGTAACCGCGACCTTTGCTCCATCGATCGGCCCTACCTTTGGTGGTTGGCTGACGGAGAACTTCTCGTGGCACTATATTTTCTACATCAATATTCCGCCTGCTTTGCTCGTGATCACCATGATCAGATATGGCTTGGACGATGAAAAGCTCGACCTTGGCACGCTTAAAAAAGCAGACTGGTTTGGTATCGCCACCATGGCATTAGGGCTAGGTTGTTTGGAAGTGGTACTAGAAGAAGGTAACCGTGAAGAGTGGTTCAGTTCGAGCTTTATTGTTGGCTTGAGTATCGTCTCTGCTGTGAGTTTGGTTTACTTCGTGATAAACGAACTTCAACACAAGAAGCCATTGGTTAACCTGCGGCTATTGCGGGATGGGCAGTTTGCGATGTCCTGTATCGCCTATTTGATTCTAGGGATGGCGTTGCTTGGCTCTATCTATGTTCTGCCGATGTATCTCACTCAAATTCAGCAATATAACGCGATGGAAATTGGTGAAGTATTAATGTGGATGGGTTTCCCACAGCTGCTGATATTCCCAATTGTGCCTAAGCTAACACAGATTATTAAGCCTAAGTACTTGGTTACCTTTGGCTTCGCGATGTTCGGTTTTAGTTGTTACGTAAATACACACATGACAATCGATTTTGGCGGACAACAGCTAATTTTATCCATGGTTCTGCGTGCTATTGGTAGTCCGTTCATCATGGTTCCGCTGTCTTTGGTTGCCATGAAAAACATCAGTAAAATGGATACACCAGACGCATCAACGTTAACCAACGTGATGCGAAACTTAGGTGGTGCTTTCAGCATCGCGATTATCGCTACGCTATTGGATAACAAAACCCGTGAGCACTTGGCACACATCAAGGAATCGTTACCTTCCGTGAGTCAACTTGGTTGGCAGACGCTTCAGCAACAACAAGCGTTTTTCATTCAGTCAGGAAGTGATGCGGCAACTGCAATGCAACAAGCGCAAGCAAGCTTGCTCGGCACAATGCAACGTGACGCTGCCATCATGGCTTACAACGATGTGTTCTTAATGATGACGGCGTTCTTGGCCCTAGCCGCGGTGTTGATTCTAAACATGCGTGATTAGCGCTGGAGTTTCGGTAAATAAAGCTTCAAGCAAAGAACAACATTTCGAATAAAAACTCGAATAATAAAACAGAGAGGTGAGCTTATCGGTTTGCCTCTTTTTTATTTCTAAAACACGTATAACCCCACAAAAATCAGGTAAAAGTAACCTGCGTTTGAAGGATTTCATAAATGTTTTAATTACCAATAGTTTATTGAGTGTTTGTATGTGATATAGGCACCTTGACAATGTGCAACTTGACACCTAGATTAAAAATAACATTTGGTATTGAGGAAAATGGATTTGACCTTACCACCTGACCTACGAGTTTTAATTGTCGACGACTCCAAGAGTGCAACTATTCTTATAAAGCAGCAACTCTCGAGCTTGGGCATTTCACATGATTGCATCTTTATTGCGACCGACTATCGACAAGCCATTAAAGCAGTCGAGACACACTCTTTTCATGTACTCCTCATCGATTACCACTTAGAACAGTCTTTTACTGGCTTTGAGCTGTTGGGGATTCTGTATCGAAATCGCCTCATCGATCATACGGTGGCGACAATCTTACTCTCTGGGGATATGCGTCAGGAAACAGTATTAACCGCCCTTTCAGGTGAAGCACACCACTTCGTATCTAAACCAATTAACACTCAAACGTTGGGTAAAAAGATCCAAAGTGCCGTGTCCGTTTCAAAGAAGCTCACCCAACTGAATGATTTGTATCCCATTGCCAGTCAAGAGAGATTAGCTCAATCTTTGGCGATCTCCCCTAATGGCACTAGCGTCCAATTCGAAGCGACATTGATTGAACATTTAATAGCAGGTAAAAAATGGCAGTTACTCGCTAGCGTCATTAACAACTCGAAAACCAACATGCACCCAACAAAATTGGTGGCTGAGGCACTCATTCTCGACAGCTTAGGCAAGCCAAATTTAGCCATAGATAAGCTCCACAATTTTCTAATAGCACAGCCACTTTCTTTGAGCGTGATTGACTGCTTAAGCTGTATCTATGAAAAACATAAAATGCTGCTGCCTGCTCTTAAATTAGCGATTCGTGCATTTGAGATGACTCCCAGCATCAGCCATCGTGCAATCAGGGCGATCGACTTAGCTGAGAACGCAGATAACACACATATGATCATAAAGTTAGGTGAGATGTATGCAACCCACATTTCAGCTGCTGACATTGATGTCATCCATTCCATTGGTGCGCACTTTAATTCCTTAAAAGCAACGTATCAGCGCGAGACGCAACTAAAGTACAAACGTATTTTGCTTGAGCACGCCAACCAATTCACCGAGTTGGTAAACCTGAAACTTCCAGTTAAACAACAGCAGCAAGTTTTGGCCAGCCTCGCCCTATTTCAGAGCAGCATATTGCTCATCGAAAATAGCCCTCAGGTTGCCCACAAAAAAGTGATTAGAGCTTCGACACTGTTAGCGAACAATTTCCACAGCCAACCGACTTACTTGCTCACTCAGTTATTACCCGTGCTCGCCCACT
Organism: Vibrio sp. 1CM23M; assembly: GCF_023161755.1. Classification (NCBI taxonomy): domain Bacteria; kingdom Pseudomonadati; phylum Pseudomonadota; class Gammaproteobacteria; order Vibrionales; family Vibrionaceae; genus Vibrio; species Vibrio sp. 1CM23M. Next base: position 461,176 of record NZ_JALNTR010000003.1, on the reverse strand, counting down.
TTGGTGAGTACTCTCTTTATCATTTAACAGTGGAATGTCTCAAATCTCGTGGAGAAGCCGTAAATCACCAACTTGAGTCCAAAAATGTCGACCCTTCAACGTGTATAAACATTGAAAACTTGGGTTCGATCCAAGAAATAAAGGACTACATTCACAGTTACCCATATTCAGTTGCTGCCAAACTTGACTATATATACGCCGTCAATAAAGCTCATATAGATGAGAAACTTAGCGACGACTATCTAGAAGAAATCTTACAGTTAGAACTTCCTCCAAAATGGAATCAATGGATTAGTGATTCATCAAGGTATGGTTTTTCCACTAAGCCGCCTAGCCCATTTTCAACATTCAGCCGACAGGAGTCCACATGCTAGACTTTGATGCTTTAAACGCCTATTTAGACAATGACAGAGACGTCATTTACGCCGTTTTGTCTACATATCAAGAAGACCATGGCAATTCGCTACAAGAGATCGAAGAGTTGGTTCAACAACAAGATTGGGGCAAACTTCATTTTACCGTGCACACCTTAAAAGGCATTTTAGCCAGCTTTGGTGAAGAAACGGCCACAGTTGCATTGGAAAGAGTAGAACAAAACACACTCAATAAGCTTGCGCCGCAAGATGATGATCTTTCGGTTATCTACAGCGAAATGAAGATCATTAATCAGCAAATTGATGAGGTTCTTAGCACTTATTAATCGATAGTATTAAAACGTGCGTGGCGATACTTAACAGCCGACACAGCTAAAAGAGTTGAGGTACTTAGAAACATTGAACCTCGACTCTTACCATTTTTCTCATCATTTCCCCTCTCAATTATAGTTCTAAACCACACCTATAAATTCACGTCATTTATCTAGACAAACCAATGCATAACACATGTTTTATAAACTAGCCGCCTTAATGTTTTAAATGAAAAACCAACACACTGGATGAGATGCAAAATAGTTAAATATTTGTAGATCTTTTTGTGACATAAACATACGAAATTGCATTTTATTTATTGGTAAAGAAGAAACTGTTATCTACACTCTAATGAAACCAAGCGTTAATCACTTGGTGGCATAATAATAAAATAAAACGTTCAGTCGGCTAGATAAGGACAAGGAAATGAACAACGATAGTTTTGCTGCGTTTCAGGGGCTCACGGATGAAACACCCATTACCGAATCATTTTCTACCAGTGCAGATCCTTATGCTCATTATCTAAAGGATATTGTTGGCATTGATCTGCTGTCGCGTGAAGATGAAGTGTATTACGCAAAATTGAATCGCGCGGGTGATAAAAAAGCGCGTGATGTTATGATCGAATCAAACCTGCGCCTTGTTGTGAAAATCGCAAAGAGTTACCTAAAGCGTAAAGGCAATAATTTCACCCTGCTCGACCTGATCGAGGAAGGCAACATTGGCTTAATTAAAGCCATCGACAAATACGATCCAGAACCAGGTTATCGTTTTTCAACCTACGCTGTCTGGTGGATACGCGAAAACATTGAAGCCGCACTGATGAACACGGGTCGAACCGTTCGATTGCCAGCCCACGTGTGTAAAGAAATAAACAGCCTCGCCTCAAAAAAGCTCGATGTAAGCAAAAAAATGAGTAAAGAGGTTTCAATTTCTGAGTTATCAGACAGTTCAGGTGTTAAGGCCGAACGCGTCGATCAACTGGTGGCGTTAAGTGGGTTTATTGACGTGACGACAACGGTTGGAACTAGCCATGCTCCTATGGTGCTTGATCAATGCGAAAGTGAATATATCCCCGACCCTCAACAAGACTGTGAAGATCAATCCTTTACCCAAGCTCTAGAACAAATCATCCATACACTTCCTCCAAAATTACAAAAGGTGCTAATCCACCGTTTTGGTTTCTTTGATAACAACGTGAAAACGCTGTCTGAGGTCGGACAAATGTTGGATGTAAACGTTTCTAACGAGCGTGTTAGACAAATGCAGAAAGAAGCAGTCGAGAGAATTCAAAAACGACTCAAATTTGATGGTTGGGTGTAAGTCGTAACCCAGTTGAAAATAGCGTTAAACCAAAACAGCAACGTAATTAAAAAAACAACGGAAGTAAAACAAAGAACCTTAAGGGTGAGCCTCAAAGCTTGCCCTTTTTGTTTGCCTAATTTGCTAGAAAAACAGAAAGATCTTAAGCACACAAACCCAAAGTCGCTAATGCCTAATGGCAAAGGAAAATTGCCACAGCATTAACTTACCTTAGAGAATTGACTCGCTCACTGCGCAAAATGAGATAATTGATATAAGTGGTTTCAAGACAATCTTGTTCCCACACTGATAAAATCCGTTTGGCCGCAAAATAATAATCTTTGTTTCTCAACAGCATCCCAACGGTGCGGCTAAGCTTTTCAAATCGAACGTGATCGCTCGCAGAGATGTAGTCATCTTCACTTTCAATAATGGGTGCTAAACCATCAGCAAACCAATTATTCAATATTTCTCGCATCTCTAATTCAGACTCAGGCACATCCACACTCGACAATTCTCGATGTTGAGGCGGCGGCACTATGTACTTCGACGCTTGCGGTGAACTGACATAACGATACATGCCCTCACTCCTTTTTAACTCTCTCTATAGTAACTAAGAACATTCTTGTGGATTCTCAAGTTTTTTGAAGCCAAAGAATGAATCTCAGGGACAAATAAGAAAGCCATGCAAAGGTCACTCTACATGGCTTTGCTCAGGGCAACTTTACGCTGCCCTATCTACTTGTCGGTTTAGACTAAAACTAAGCTCTCTCGATTAAATCGAGCTTTGGTCGAAGTCGTTGCCTTGATCAGTTCCAGTTTGAGAATCTGAATCGAAGCTTCCAGAGTCGTCCGTGAAGTCAACACCTTGGTCTTGACCTCCCGCACTTGTCCAGTCGCTGCCACCAGATTCCATACCCGCCATGTCCGGTTGCTGTTCTTGCGTAGAACCTTGCATGGTGTATTGATCATCGACCTCAACTTCAACAGAACCGCTAGCTCCGTCTATTGAGCTACCCAATTCGTCGTAACCTTGGAATTGGATCTCGCTAGTACCTTCGTAACCTTCTGGTAGTTCGACAGATACAGGCTGCTCTAGGTTGCCACTGATTGTGAAGCTACCATCACCGTTATCCAGTGCGTTACTCACAGTAGCGCCCTCAGGTAAGCCAGACATATCAGCGTAATCAACCGATTCGTTACCACTCACCTCATCAGGAATCGAGATAGAGATGGTATCGCCCGGTGCCGCTGTTACATCTGCTGTACTGTCTTCAGTTTCAGCATCTTGAGCTTGGTCATTAGCTTGTTGAGCCACTTCCACTTGTTGCTCTTCTGTTGCTTGAGCAGCTTGGACTTGTGGTTCATCACTTTGTACTGAATCATCCTCAACTTGGATACTTAAGCTGTGACTTGATACTTCACCGCCGTCGTTAACTTCAACATTCATCGCTAAATTGCCATCGAAGTCTTCGTTCGGCCAGTAAGTCCACTCACCTTCGCCTGATTGGGCAAAGAAGCCAGCATCGTTCGCGTCTGCAACATCAACAACTTGTGCAGAATCACTCACGCCCAACTCACCCACCAGCTGTGCATCCGTGATAGTTAATGAACCATCATCAGCTAAGGCATAACCTTCGCTCGCCGCTGCTTCATCGCCACTTTGGATATCCACATTGAAGAAGCTTTCGATGCGATTCTCGCCATCGGTCGCTATAAATCCAACTTGAACATCGCCGGTGTAGTCTTCAGCAGGTGTGAATTGATAGTTACCTTGGTTATCGCTCTCAATTACGCCCTGACCTTCCATCAAGCTTACTGACTCAATGCTCAAGCTATCGCCTTCTGCATCGCTCAGGTTCGCTAACATGTCTTCGTCAGTGAACGATAAGGTGGCATCCGCTGCGATTTCCGTAGTCGTGATGCTGTTAACTTCTGGTGCTGCATTCTCTTGTGAGTCGCCTTCTTTCACGACTACGCCAGTTTGCTCATCATGAAGCACGCCATCTTTATCAACCACGTAAGCAATGTCTGCTTCGCCAGTAAAGCCTGGTGCTGGTGTGAACGTCCAAGTGCCATCGCCATTATCGACAATCTCACCTTGGCTGCGGTCGGCAAGATGAACCAGTTTTACTTCATCATCACTGTCAGCATCCACATTCTCAGCCAAACCAATTAGGTCGTCCGCCGTTAGGATGATGGAATCACCCGCTACAGTTTCGAAATCACCTGAATCGATACCATCATCAAACGCTTCCGGCTCATCTCCGTAATCAACCGTTGTTGCGCTTACGGTTACGAAGAACTCACCATGGAAGTCTTCAGGCGGCGTCATTTGAATGTTTGAGATATCCCAGTCGAACAGGTCGATGTATTGACCCGGTTCGGTGATTATCACGGTATTCACACCATCTGTTACCTCGAATCCAACAGGGAAACCTGTCATCACCAAGTTACTTAGTGTTTCTGAATCATCGACTAGGCCAACGTTCAGTCCCAAGTGACCTGTTTCATCTTCACCGAAGACTAATGGACCGTCATGGTCGGTTGAAATAACCGCGCCATCTGCGACAGGACGTACGTACACAGGAACATCGAGAACCGTTTCGAACTCACCGTCACTCACGACAACTTGTAGGTCAGAAACACCCGCAAAGTCGCCTGTTGGTGTGAATGTCCAAGTACCATCACCGTTGTCTGTTACTTCTCCGCCATCTTCACCGTCTGCGGTGATAATGCGAGAAACAACAAGGTCAGCGGTATCAATGTCACCGAACAAGTTCATCAAGTCGCCAGCATCGAAGGTGAACGCGCCATCTTCGTCTGTGGTCATCATTGCATTGCCGACATTGAATGGTGCGTCGTTAACCGGAATGACATCCACATTCAGCGAGCCATCAACCACTTCTTCACCGTCAGTAGCTTGATAACCCAGTTCTACTAAGCCATTAAAGTCTTGAGTAGTCACTAAGTGATACATGCCGTCTGGTTGCTGAGTTAAGGTCGCATTCGCTGGAGCTCGTACTGTGATGCTCTCAATGCTGATCTCGTCGCCATCAAGGTCTGTCACTTGATCCGCGATGTATGCTGGGTCAATCACCATGACCACATCTTCTTCGCCTTGCATCTCAATCATTGGCGCTTCAGGTGCATCATTGACTGGCGTAACATCGATGTTGCCGTCGACTGAAATTGTCTCTTGGCCATCGCTAACGTTAAACGTCATTGGCACATCGCCATTGAAGTTTTCGTTTGGTGTAAATGACCAAGTACCATCTTCGTTATCTAGCAACTCACCCAAGCTAGGGTCGATTTGTAGACCAGAAGCTGACAGCTCGTCTGCGGTGTTATCGATGTCGGTAGCTTGAGCCAACAACATGTCTTGTGTGATAAGAATGGTGCTGTCTTCGGCTGTAGTTAGTTTCACATCCTCAGATTCAGGTCCATCGTTCACGGCCAGAACTTCGATTCCTGCCGTTGTTGTTGCCGTTGCACCGTCATCATCGGTCACAACCACATCTAGGCTGATATCACCATTAAAGTTCTCGTTTGGCGTGAAGGTCACAGACCCATTATCGTTTTGAACCAAGGTGCCGTCAGAGCCTGAGTAAGTCACGCTTTCAAGCGACACTTCACCATCAACGTCCGAGCTATTAGCAATTAACTGCTCAGGGCTGATTGTGATGGTGCCATCTTCGTTCATTTGGTAAGACGTAGAACCCGCTACTGGTGCATCGTTAACATCCGTTACCGTCACACCAATATTGGCATCGACTGTCTCAGTGCCATCAGTCACTGTGAAGCCTAGGTTGACATCGCCATTGAAGTTCTCGTTCGGAGCAAAGCTGTAAGTGCCATCACCATTATCAGTGAACACACCTTCTGCGCCCGTGTAAGACACATCCGTAATAGACAAGTCATCGCCGTCAATGTCTGCAGCGCCTGCTAGTAGGTCTGCATCCGTGAAGATTAGCGTTCCATCTTCCTCGACGGTGAAGCTTTGGTCAGCCGCTGTTGGTAAGTCATTAACAGGGTTAACCGTTAGTTCGACGCCAGCTTGAACCGTTTCAAGGCCATCTGACACATCGAAGCTTAGGTCTATGTCGCCGTTGAAGTCAGCATCCGGAGTGATAGTAAATGAACCATCATCGTTCGCTGTTACAGCCGCATTGTCGCCTGCAGATAGGTTGCTTGCGATCAGTGCATCACCATCAACATCGGATGCGTTAGCCAGCAACTGCTCTTGAGATAACGTAATTGAACCATCTTCATCAACCGAGTAAGCCACGTTTCCAGCCACTGGTGCGTCGTTAACTGCAATGACTTCAATACCAGCGGTAGTCTGAGCCGTTGCACCGTCGTCATCAATAACCGTCACATCAAGGTTGATGTCGCCGTTAAAGTTTTCGTTTGGTGCGAACGTTACCGAACCATCTTCATTTTGAACCAAGATACCGTCTGCACCTGAGTAGCTAACGCTATCAAGCGACACTTCACCGTCCACATCGGAGCTATTAGCAATCAACTGCTCAGGGCTCAATGTGATGGTGCCATCTTCGTTCATTTGGTAAGACGTTGCGCCTGCCACTGGAGCATCATTAACGTCTGTTACCGTTACGTTGATATTTGCATCAACCGTCTCTGTACCGTCAGATACTGAGAAGTCCAGACTTACATCACCGTTGAAGTTCTCGTTTGGTGCAAAGGTGTAAGTGCCATCGCCATTGTCGGTAAACACACCCTCTGCGCCAGTGTAAGAAACATCGGCAACTGAAAGCTCATCACCATCAATATCAGAAGCACCCGCTAGCAGTTGCTCGTCTGTAAAGGTAAGTGAACCGTCTTCTTCAATGGTGTAAGCGACATCTTCTACAACCGCGATGTCATTCACTGGATTCACAGTAAGGTCGGCCGTTGCAACAACCGTTTCAGTACCATCAGAAAGGTCGAAGCTAAGGTCAATATCGCCATTGAAATCGGCATCCGGTGTGATAGTAAATGAACCATCATCGTTTGCCGTAACGGTAGCGTTATCACCCGCGGTTAGGTTCGCAGCGGTAAGGTCATCGCCGTCCACATCCGATGCTTGAGCAAGCAGTTGCTCTTGGCTAAGAGTGATTGAACCATCTTCATCCACTGAGTAAGCCAAACCGCCAGATACTGGAGCATCATTAACCGCGATAACTTCAATACCCGCAGTGGTTTCAGCCGTTGCACCCTCTTCATCAGCAACGGTCACATCTAGACTGACATTACCATTAAAGTTTTCATTTGGTGCGAAGCTGTAAGTACCATCGCCATTGTCGGTAAAGATACCGTCGGCACCTGAGTAGGAAACATCGCTAACGGATACATCACCCTCAATATCTGAGCTGTTTGCAAGAAGCTGTGCATCAGAAATAGTAATCACGCTATCTTCGTCAACGCTGTAGGTCGTTGAACCTGCAACCGGTAGGTCATTGACGGCAATCACGTCGATGCCAGCGGTTGTTTCAGCTGTTGCGCCATCTTCATCCATAACAGACACATCAAGGCTGATGTCACCGTTAAAGTTTTCGTTTGGCGAGAAGGTGTAAGTACCATCACCATTATCAGTGAACACACCATCTGTGCCGCTGTAGCTTACATCGCTAACAAACACTTCCCCTTCAACATCTGAGCTGTTCGCCAGAAGTTGCGCATCGCTTAGGGTAATGCTGCCATCTTCTTCAATACTGTAAGCGGTAGTTCCAGCAACCGGTACATCATTAATTGGCACAACTTGAACATCAATATTTGCCGATACAACATCCGTACCGTCACTAACATCGTAAGTTAGGTCGACGCTGCCATTGAAGTTCTCATTTGGAGCGAAGGTGTAAGTGCCATCACCGTTATCCGTAAACACACCTTCGGTGCCTTCGTAGTTAACAGATTCAACAGAAAGGTCGTCGCCATCGATATCCGTTGCACCAGCGAGTAACTGCTCATCAGTGAAGGTTAATGAGCCATCTTCATTGATGGTGTGGTCATGGTCGTAAATAACCGAAAGGTCATTAACTGCTGTTACGGTAACGTCAAGTTCCGCAGGCGTAACCCCACCGTTGCCATCGTCCACGTTGTAGCTAATGGAGAATTCACCGTTGAAGTTCTCTTCCGGTGTAATGGTGTAAGTACCGTCACCATTGTCAGTGATAAGCGCGTTCTCAATGGAAACATCTCCAACACTTGGTTCGTTACCCCCCGTATCACCAGAATCATCACCTTCATCGCCAGTTAGCAACTCAGAGATATCAATGCCGTTTTCATTCGCAAGCGCTTCTTCTGCCGTTGGCAAATCGAACGCATTTTGAGTGCCGACATCTTGGCTTGGAACAATGATGCCATTCACGATATCGAATACATGCCAGTGGTCACCTGATGGGTTATCAGATAAATCCGGGCTGAAGGTTTCAACCAATGTATCGCCTACAAACACCTGAACTTGTACATCTTCAACACCATCTACATCCCAACTTCTGTTGGTGTAGTTGTGTACTGAATAGTGCATGTCAGCATCTTGGTAGTTTGGAATGGTAATGGTTTCAGGACCATGGCCATTTACATCATCCACATCTTGTTGAACAACATTACCTTCACCAAGATCATGGCTCATGTCGCGGTAGTAAATATGGTCTAGCTCATTGCCATTCTCTGTATCGTACAACCATAAGTGGTTATCCATATCTCGAGGGCTTTCACCCCAAGTCACCACGATACGCATATCTGTTTCTTCAAGTACTTCAGATATCGCGGTTACGCCACCATTCACATCTTCGCCCGCAGGGACAAGGAAGCTGTTAGTAATAGAGCCTTCTTGCTCAATGGTGACCGTACCTTGGTCAACGACTGAACCTGTAACAGAGTAATTTCCTGAGTCATCCGTTACTGTGGTGTAGCTATTGCCAGCGCTGTCGGTCAGGGTGACTTCTGCACCAGACACTGGATTACTGGTTTCAGCATCCAACACAGTGCCAGTTACGGTTGTTTCATCACCCTGCTCTCCAATAATTGCGGTCATGTCATCGTCTTCGATGTCAGTCGCGAATTGTAGGAGCTCTTCTTGAGTAATGGTGTATGAACCATCTTCTTCAATGGTTATCGCAACATCAGCAGAAACAATTGGCGCGTCGTTCACTGGGTCAACGGTTAAGCCTAAGTTAGCGGCAATTGGAGTGTCGCCATCGCTGATGCTGTAGGCAACATCGATGTAGCCATTAAAGTTTTCGCTTGGAGTGATTGAGAACGTGCCATCGCCATTATCGACAATCGTTGCATCGTCACCCACTAAGGTTAAGTCGGAAGCGACAAGGTCATCGCCCTCAATATCAGCGGCATTCGCAAGTAGCTGCTCCTGCGTGATAGTGATGACATTATCTTCATCAACGTTCGCGTAAACATCAGATGTCGTTGGCAAGTCATTGACTGGGTTTACCGTCAGATCGGCGTTCGCCACAATTGACTCAGTACCGTCCGAAATATCAAAGCTTAGGTCGATATCACCATTGAAGTTAGCATCCGGCGTTACCGTAAAGGTGCCATCGCCATTATCAACAACGGTTGCATTATCGCCTGCGCTTAAATTGCTTGCGGTCAGGTCATCGCCATCCACATCAGAGGCTTGAGATAGCAACTGCTCTTGAGTCAGAGTAATCGAACCATCTTCATCAATGCTGTATGCCAAGTCACCCGATACTGGTGGATCGTTAATTGGAAGAACATCAATACTTGCGTTGGTGGCTACTGTCGCACCGTCTTCATCTGTCACCACTACATCGAGGCTAACATCGCCATCGAAGTTTGCGTTCGGTGCAAAGCTGAATGTGCCGTTGCCGTTGTCAGTAAAGATACCGTCAGCGCCTGTGTAAGTAACACTATCAATCGCCACTTCACCTTCAATATCCGAAGAGTTCGCCAACAGTTGCTCTGCACTGATGGTGATAACTTCATCTTCGTTGACTGAGTAGCTGGTTGAGCCTGCGATTGGCGGATCGTTCACCTCAAGTACGGTGATTCCCGCGGTGGTCGCTTCTGTTGCCCCTTCTTCATCGGTAACAACAACCGCTAAGCTCACATCACCATTGAAGTTCTCGTTTGGCGAGAAGGTGTAAGTGCCGTCACCGTTGTCTTCGAACACACCGTCACTGCCAGTGTAAGTCACGCTATCAATCGCAACCTCACCTTCAATATCTGAAGAGTTGGCTAATAGCTGTTCGTTACTGATCGTGATTGAGTTGTCTTCATGCACAGTGTAAGACGTGCTACCCGCCACTGGTGGATCGTTCTCAGGCGTCACGCTCACATCAATGTTGGCTTGAACCGTATCCGTGCCATCTGACACATCAAAGCTGAAGTTCACATCACCATTGAAGTTCTCGTTTGGCGCAAAGCTGTAGTTCCCGTCACCATTGTCGGTAAGCACACCATCAGCACCCGTGTATGTCACACCTTCGACTGTTAGGTCATCACCTTCAACATCCGTCGCACCCGTTAACAGGTCAGCGTCAGAGAAGTTAAGAACCCCATCTTCACCAATAGTGAATGCTTGATCTTGTGGCTCTGGCGCATCATTGACAGGTGTTACCGTCAAGTCTAGGCCAGCAGCGACCATGTCCTCTCCATCGGTGACATCGTAACTAAATTCGATATTACCGTTGAAGTTTTCACTCGGTGTAATGGTGAAACTGCCATCGTCGTTCATTTGAACGGTCGCATTTTCATCATTGGTGGTTAGGTTGATTGCTGATAGGTCATCACCATCAATGTCGACAGCGTGCTCTAGCAACTGCTCTTGAGTTAGCGTGATGCTGTTATCTTCGGCTGTAACGGCACTGATATCACCATCAACTTCTGGAGCATCGTTCGCTGGCGAGATGTGAATCGTCACGTCTTGCGTAGCTGTTGCGGTTGTACCGGTATCAACATCTGTTGATGTTGCATTCACAGTTAGAACCACATCACCATTGAAGTCACCTGAAGGGATAAACTCTAGCCCTTCTAGCTCGCCTGGTTGCAATGACCAAGTGCCATCACCGTTATCAGTACCTGCAGAAAGCGAGCTGCCTTCTGGCACGTCTTCAATCAAGATAGCAAGATTTTCTGAGCCATCGGTATCGGTTAGAGCGGCATCAATATCGAGTGGTACAGGTGTATCTTCGGTACCAATGATTTGGTATTCCGCGTCAGACACTGTGATTTCGATGTTGTCGATACCAAACGATTCGTCATTAACGCTTTGATTCAGGGTTGAACCGAAGCCAAGTTCAAGTTGGCCGTCTTCAACGGGTACCGTTAGGTTGATTTGGTGTGCTTGGTCATTCCAACCACTGAAGCCCTCACCTTGCGATACGCCGTGAACCACTTCGCCGACTTCATTTCCTTCTGAATCGTAAAGCGTTGTTGTGCCATCTTCGGTACGGAACGCAGAATTATCTAATGTCGTTAGCTCTTCGCCACCAACAAAGATTTGGAACGACTCACCATCCCAAGAGTCAATTTCGTAGAAGCTAAACGAGATATTAACTTCGCTCACATCACTTGGAATGTCGTAAGTTTTGCTGACGGCTTCATCACCGCCCGTTCCACCAATACGACCTAGCATGTCACCCGACTCGAAGCCTTGAGAGCTTTCTGTGCCTGTATTCCAACCGTTCGAGCCAGACTCGAAGTTATCGGAAGCAATCACCAAGTCAGACGCAATCGACAGCTCTGGCATATCAACCACAGATTGAACATCAATTGTCGCTTCTGCTGGTACTGTCGCTGTACCGTCATTCACGTCGAACGTCACATTCACATTGCCGTCGAAGTTGTCATTCGGTGCGAATGTATAAGTACCGTCACCGTTATCAACCAAAGTACCGCTATCTGAAGCCACATTTTCAACCGATAGGTTATCGCCATCAATGTCGCCCGCATTTTGCAGCAGTTGTTCTTCAGTGAAGGTAAAGCTGGTGTCTTCTTGAGTCACAAATTGTGGCTCACCGACTGTTGGCAAGTCATTAACTGGGTTAACCGTTAGGTCAGCCGTTGCTTGAAGCGTCGCATCACCATCGGTAATGTCAAAGTTCAAATCAATGTCGCCATTGAAGTTAGCATCTGGCGTGATAGTGAAACTACCATCATCGTTTGCTGTAACTGTCGCATCACCACCAACAGTTAAGTTAGCCGCTGTTAAGTCATCGCCGTCAACATCACTCGCTTGAGCAAGTAATTGCTCTTGGCTCAACGTAATTGAACCATCTTCGTCCACGCTGTACGCCAAGTCGCCCGATACCGGAGCATCGTTCACAGGCAGAACATCAATGCTTGCGTTGGTCGCTACAGTTGCACCATCTTCATCAGTAACGACAACATCCAGGCTTACATCACCATCGAAGTTCGCGTTTGGTGCGAAGCTGAATGTTCCATCGCCATTGTCAGTAAATATGCCGTCAGCGCCTGTGTAGTTAACGCTATCAATCGCCACTTCACCTTCAATATCAGAAGCATTCGCCAACAGTTGCTCTGAACTAATGGTGATAACTTCGTCTTCGTTCACTGAGTAGCTGGTTGAGCCTGCGATTGGTGGATCGTTCACCTCAAGAACAGTAATACCCGCGGTGGTCGCTTCGGTTGCGCCTTCCTCATCGGTAACGACAACATCTAGGCTCACTTCGCCGTTGAAGTTTTCGTTTGGTGAGAAGGTGTAAGTACCGTCACCGTTGTCTTCAAAGACACCATCAGCGCCAGTGTAAGTCACGCTATCGACTGCCACTTCACCTTCAATGTCTGAAGAGTTAGCGAGTAACTGTTCGTCGCTAATTGTGATTGAGTTGTCTTCATGAACTGTGTAAGACGTGCTCCCCGCAACAGGCGGATCGTTCTCTGGTGTCACGCTGACATCAATGTTGGCTTGAACCGTATCCGTGCCATCTGACACATCAAAACTGAAGTTCACATCACCATTGAAGTTCTCGTTTGGCGCAAAGCTGTAGCTTCCGTCGCCATTGTCAGTAAGAACACCGTCGGCACCTGTGTAAGTCACACCTTCAACCGATAGGTCATCCCCATCGATATCGGTAGCACCCGTTAGCAGGTCTTCATCTGTGAAGTTCAAGACACCGTCTTCGCCAATGCTGAACGTTTGGTCTTGAGGTTGTGGTAAATCGTTAACTGGATTCACCGTTAGGTCAGCGGTAGCAACAAGAGTGTCTGCCCCGTCGCTAATGTCGAACGTTAGGTCAATGTCGCCATTGAAGTTCGCATCTGGCGTAATGGTAAAGCTACCATCATCGTTAGCAACAACTGTCGCGTCTCCATCAACCATTAAGTTAGAAACAGTAAGGTCGTCTCCGTCTACATCGCTAGCTTGAGAAAGAAGTTGCTCTTGGCTCAAGGTAATTGAACCATCTTCCTCTACGATGTATGCCAAGTCTCCTGATACTGGAACATCATTGATTGGTAAGACATCAACCGTAATATGAGTATCAACTTGAGCGCCGTCTTCATCTTGAATGGTCACATCCAACTGGACTTGGCCGTTGAAGTTTTCATTCGGTGCAAAGCTACATGTGCCGTCACCATTGATTGAGAAGATTCCGTCTGGACCGTCGTAGTTGATCTCAACAAGTTGTACGTCACCTTCAATATCAGAGGCGTTCAGCAGAACCTGAGACTCATTAAAGGTCAGTACCGAGTCTTCATCGATAGTGTAAGACGTTGGGCCAGCAACTGGCGGATCGTTCACTTCTAGAACCGTAATGCCCGCAGTTGTCGATACAGCTGCATCGTCTTCATCCACAACAACCACATCAAGGCTAACTTCGCCATTGAAGTTCTCGTTTGGAGAGAAGGTATATGTGCCTTCACCGTTGATTTCTAGAACACCGTCACTGCCACTATAGGTAACACTATCAATCGCTACTTCCCCTTCAATATCTGAAGAGTTCGCTAGCAATTGTTCGTTACTGATCGTAATGGAGTTGTCTTCATGAACGGTGTAAGACGTGCTACCCGCCACTGGAGGGTCATTGTCTGGCGTCACGCTGACATCAATGTTAGCGGTTACCGTATCGGTACCATCTGATACATTGAACGAGAAGTTTACATCGCCATTGAAGTTTTCGTTTGGCGCGAAGCTGTATGTACCATCGCCATTATCGGTTAGAACACCATCTGCGCCAGTGTAAGTCACACCTTCAACGCTTAGGTCGTCCCCTTCAATGTCCGTCGAACCTGTTAATAGGTCTTGGTCTGTGAAGGTTAATACACCATCTTCATTGACTGTAAATGCTTGGTCTTGTGCTTCTGGACCATCGTTCACTGGTGAAACCGTTAGCTCTAGATTGGTAGAGACAACATCATCACCATCAGACACATCAAACGTAAAGCTAACATCGCCATTGAAGTCAGCATCTGGCGTTAATGTGTAAGTACCATCACCGTTATCTGTGATAGTTACACTGTCGTCATCAGTCGCTAAGTTAAGCGCTGTTAGTTGGTCGCCATCTAAATCACGAGCATTAGCTAACAAGTCTTCTTGCGTAATGATGATAGAACCATCTTCTTCCACTGTTGCTGCAACAGGAAGTGCTTCAGGTGCATGCTCAATGTGTGCGCCTGTCGCGTTAATGTAAATGGTTTGGGAAACCGTTTCAGAATCATCATTCGATAGCTCTGTTGCGGTTGCGGTTACATGTACTTCAAGCTGCTCATTGAAATCTTCTGGTAACTGGATTTGTAGTGAGTTTTCGATAGCCGTTGTCGGTAAGTTCACCGTACCATCAGGGCCAACCGTCACTTCACCACTGTAGATTTGGCTGTTCACTTCACCGACATCGATTGTGAAATTGAAGTCTGAATAGTCAGCATCACCGCCGCCATACAAATCTTCAAATCCGTAAACGAGCTCGCCATCTTCATTAACCGTCGTGCGAGTATGCTCGATACCATCTTGGTTTAGCTGAGAGCTTGAACCACCATGGAAGATCGCATCACCATTCTGCCCTTGAACTACAGTTTCAGTGCCATCGGCAGCAACAAATACAAGTTGAGGATCAACCGTATCCATGTTCGCTGGCGAACCATCCGCTGCGCGGAACTCGTACTGACCTTCCTGCATCGCGTCAAAGTCATTGTGCTGATGTCCGTTTGGAATCAAGAACAGGTTGAAACTTTCACCTTCTTCAACTTGGAAGCTGAACTGGTCTTGTCCTGGAACAAGGTCACCGCCGCCACCAACTTGTGATGCATTTTCATAGACAACTTCAACACCCGTGATATTACCGTCTTCGTCAACTTTGTAGTAACCCGCTGCGTTTTGGTAACCTGCCGTTTCACCTTCAAACGTTACTGTAATTTCAGTGTCGTTGTAACTGGTGATACCGTTCTCTTGGTCATTCAGAACGCCTTCGTTATCGTATTGAATAACCGAACCTTCTGGCACACCATCTACGGTTACGGTAAGTGTTTCAGACAAGTCTTGGTCGACAAGCGCCGCTGCAATGTTCAGTTCAACAATGCCGCCAGGCTCAACCAAAATAGCTTGGTCATCAACGTTAACGCCGTCGCCATCGGTTATCACAAGATCCGGCGCATCCGCGACCGCTTCAATATGAACGCTAAGGTCTTGTTCTACCTCGTCAGTGCCGTCGGTAACCGTAAAGCTGAACTCTAGGTCACCACTAAAGTGCTCTTCAGGAACGAAGCTAAACGTGCCGTTACCATTGTCGGTGACTGTACCTTCATCACCAGAGTAATTGATGCTGGTAACGCTAAGGTCATCGCCATCAATATCAATCGCACCACTCAATAGATCTTCTTGAGTGAACAGGATGCTGCCATCCTCTTCGATGTGGTACATGCCTGGGGCAACAATTGGAATGTCATTCACCGGATTCACGGTCAATGTCATGTCATTGGCGGTACTGAGTTCACCATCACTCACTTCATAGGTGAATGCGATATCACCATTGAAGTTTTCCGAAGGTGTCACTGTGTAAGTACCATCGCCATTATCTACGATACTTGCATTCGGATCGTTGGTTTCTAGCGCGCTCGCAAACAGCTCATCACCATCTTGGTCACTCGCGTTCTCCAGCAACATCGCTTGTGTAACGAGAATTGAACCATCTTCGTCGACATCCGCAACCATTGGTGTTGCTTCTGGCGCATCATTAACGAACTCAACTTTTAGGTCGATGTTTGCGGCAACCACATCAGTGCCATCGCTCACATCAAACGTTAAGTCAACATTGCCGAAGAAGCCCTGCTCTGGCGTTAATGTGTATGTACCATCACCATTGTCTGTCACATCTACCGTATCACTCGCACTTGTCACGTTCAGTACGGAAAGCTCATCACCTTCAACATCTGTCGCTTGTGCTAATAGTTCAGCTTCTGTAATGGTGATCGCTTGACCATCTTCCGTTGTGAAAGACATGTCTGGAACGTCTGGTGCATCATTGATTGGGTTTACGGTTAGGTTAAGGTCAGCTGCAACAGTTTCGATCGCGTCAGTGACATCGTAAGTAAATTCAATCTCACCAAAGAAATCAGCACTTGGTGTAATAGTGAAGCTACCGTCTGGGTTTTCTACAACAACCGCATTTGGATCGTTGGTCGCAAAGTTAACCGCTTCAAGGTTATCACCATCGACATCCGTTGCATTCGCTAACAGATCCTCTTGAGTGATAGTGATTGAACCATCTTCATCAACAGCGGCTTCAATTGGACCGCTAACTTCAGGGCCTTCGTTGACAATTTCAACGTCTACTCTTGCAGTACTTGGTGCGCTTGCTTGACCGTCACTGATATCGAAGGTCAGGTTCACTTCACCGTAGAAGTCCTCTGCAGGTTCGAAGGTAAAGGTATTATCACCATTATCCGTTAACGTACCTTGTGTTTGGTCTGCAAGTAATAGGTTTTCGACATGAAGAATGTCACCATCAACATCGGTCGCGCCAGACAATAGGTCTTTCGCTTCGATGATCATAGAGCCATTTTCAAGCATTTGGGTGTGCAATGGTTCGCCCGGAACCGGCACATCATTAACAGGTACAACGGTCAGATCTAGATGGGTTGCAACTTCATCGGTGCCATCGAATACCTTGTAATCAATGTCGATTTCACCATTGAAGTTTTCATTCGGCATGAAGGTAAATGTACCATCACCATTGTCGACTAAATCACCGTCATCACCACCGTAAGTGATGTCAGAAATAGACAGCGCATCGCCTTCTACATCTGTAGTGTTCGACAGTAAATCCTCAGCACTGAACGTAATACCTTGGTCTTCGTCTGTCGATAGAACCATTGGACCAGAAACGATTGGCGCATCATTCACCGACTCAAAGTTGATGTTAATGATGTTGTCATCAGTCAACTCACCATCAGAAACTTGGTAACCTAGCTCAATTTCACCGTAGAAGTTTTCATCTGGTGTCACCGTCCAAGTACCATCGCCGTTGTCAGTCAGTGTTGCATGCTCTGAGTTTTCACCCACCAGCTCAAGATTTTGAATATCAAGATCATCGCCATCGATATCTGATGCTTGTGCCAGTAACTGTTCTTCTGTAATCACAACAGAAGCAAATTGAGCAGAACCTTCAGTATCGACAGTAATATTAGGAAGATCAGCCGTTAGCTCAATTTCGTTGTCACCGGCATGGATGTTCAGTTCAACCGTTTCAGTAATTTCTGAACCGTCTACACCAATCGATGTGAACACGGCTTCATCATGACAGGTTTGTGACACTGTCATGTTTTGAACAACATAAGTACCATTTCCTTGAACTGTACCGAGTTCAAAGTAAGACACTGGTTGGTCAACCGTTAACGTGTAGTCTGTCTCGAAAGTACCACGGTCTTCTTTGTGGTAAGTCATCGAGTCAATTAGGTCACCGTCCTCATTGAACGCTTTGATTTCTACTTCCGTAAAGTGACGCGATTCTTCCATGAACCAACCACCTAAACCATCTAGGTGGAAACTGATTTCATTGATGTCTTGACCTTCAACTGAAATAGTCAGTTTTTCATCACCACTCAACCCTTGGCGATCGGTATCACCAAGGCCGTGGCCTATGTGGGTGTTACCATTCCAAGCACCAAGCGGATCATCGTTACTTTGAACCGTAACCGTTAAATCACCATCCGAGAACTCACGAGTGTATGGGTCAACTTCTGTACCCCAATCGTCTACGCTAGCGTTATCGTCGAAGGTACCAATTTGCGTAGTATGTGTGCCTTCAGCAAGAGCCCCCTCACTTGGAACAAAGCGTACTTCTGTATCAGCCGGTACTTCTTGCCCTACTTCCAGCACCACCCACTCATCATTAACATTCGCTTCAATGATGCCGTTTTCTGGCGCTTGGTCTAAACGCAGTGCAGGTTCTTCACGAAGCGTCACACCAACCGTTTGGTCTTCTTGCGCTTGTATGAAGATCTCTTCGCCCGCATCTGGCGCATCATTAACTGGATTAACCGTTAGATCGAGTGTGGTCAGAACTTCATTGTCACCATCACTGATGCTGTATGTGAAGTCCAACTCGCCATTGAAGTTTTCTGTGTGCGTGATGGTGAATGAACCATCGTCATTAGCAACAATTGTCGCGTCAGGGTCGTTGGTTTGAAGATTAGATGCCGTTAACTCATCACCCTCAACGTCAGTAGCATTCGCAAGCAACTGTTCTTGAGTAATAGTGATTGAATTATCTTCGTCGACTTCGGCTTCAATACCGGACGTTTCAGGGCCGTCATTGACAGCAATGACATCAATGCCCGCTGTGGTAGTCGCCGTTGCACCGTCTTCGTCAACGACGACAAGATCTAGTGAGATGTCTCCGTCGAAGTTTTCATTTGGCGTAAAGGTGTAGGTGCCATTACCGTTATCAACGAACGAACCATCGTCACCAGCGTAAGTAACGCTCGATAGAGCAACATCACCCTCTACATCTGAAGAGTTCGCTAATAACTGTTCATCACTGATCGTGATTTGGCCATCTTCTTGAACTGTATAAGCTGTCGAGCCCGCTACAGGTGGATCGTTCTCCGGCGTTACACTTACATCAATATGGGCGGCTGTTGAACCCGTGCCATCAGAAACATCAAATGAGAATTGAACATCACCATTGAAGTTCTCGTTTGGTGCAAAGCTGTAAGTGCCGTCACCATTATCACTAAGAACACCATCAGCGCCCGTGTAGAGCACGTTTTCAATCGACAGCTCATCACCATCAATATCTGACGCACCTGCAAGTAGGTCAGCATCGGTAAATAGTAACGTACCGTCTTCTTCAATCGTGAACTGTTGATCTTGCGCTTGTGGCAAGTCATTCAACGGGTTCACTGTGATATCAAGACCAACTTGAACCTCACCACCATCGTTATCGATGATATCGAAACTCAGGTCGAGGTCGCCGTTGTAATCAGCGTCTGGTGTAATGGTGTAGCTACCATCGTCATTTTGTTGGATGGTTGCGTTTTCATCGGTCGAAAGGTTAATAGCTTCTAGGTTTTCGCTATCAATATCACCAGCTCGCGCCAACAACTGATCTTGGCTTAGTGTGATTGAGCTGTCTTCGTTGATGGTGTAAGCCAAATCGCCCGATACTGGTGGATCGTTAATTGGCAGTACATCAACATTAATCAGTGTCTCTACCGTCGCACCATCTTCATCTTGAATGGTCACACCCAATTGAACCTGACCATTGAAGTTTTCGTTGGGTGCAAAGCTACATGTACCATCACCATTTACAGTGAAGATACCGTCTTCCCCATCGTAATTGATACCGACTAGTTCTACATCACCTTCAACATCAGAGGCATTCACTAGAATCTGAGATTCGCTGAACGTCAGTACCGAATCTTCATCAATGGTGTATGACGTTGGACCTGCGACCGGTGGATCATTCACTTCTAGAACGGTAATGCCCGCGGTGGTCTCATCAATCGAACCGTCTTCATCAGCAACAATAACGTCAAGGCTGATATCGCCACTGAAGTTTTCATTAGGAAGGAAGGTATAGCTGCCATCGCCGTTATCTTGGAACACACCATCAGTGCCACTGTAAGTCACAGTATCAACCGACACCGCACCTTCAATATCCGAAGAGTTAGCTAGCAACTGTTCATCAGAAATTGTGATGGCATTGTCTTCATTGACCATGTATGAGGTTGAACCCGCAACTGGCGGATCGTTCTCAGGAGTCACACTCACATCAATGTTAGCGCTGACTGTTTCTGTGCCATCAGACACATCGAAACTAAAGTTCACATCACCATTGAAGTTTTCATTTGGCGCAAAGGTATAAGTACCATCACCGTGGTCGGTCAGTACGCCATCACCACCTGTATAGCTAATACCTTCAACAGTTAAGTCGTCGCCATCAATATCGGTGGCACCGGTAAGTAAGTCGGCATCTGTAAATTGCAGCGTACCGTCTTCTGCAATACTGAATTGTTGGTCTTGAGGAACCGGCAAGTCATTAACTGGGTTAACAGTAAGATCGGCGGTTGCTTGAACCGTGTCAGTACCATCAGTGATGTTGAATTGAATATCAATGTCACCATTGAAGTTCGCATCTGGCGTAATCGTGAAACTGCCATCATCGTTAGCTACAACCGTCGCATCACCACCAACCGTTAAGTCGCTCGCGGTTAGGTCTTCACCTTCAACATCAGACGCTTGAGACAACAGCTGATCTTGGCTCAGTGTGATTGAACCATCTTCGTTAACGTTGTAAGCCAAATCACCCGATACTGGCGCATCATTGATTGGCAGTACGTCAACATTGATGACGGTTTCAACCTCTGCACCATCTTCATCACGAATGGTGACATCAAGCTGAACTTGGCCATTAAAGTTCTCATTTGGAGCGAAGCTACAAGTGCCGTCACCATTTACTGAGAAGATACCCTCAGGACCATCGTAGCTAATACCAACAAGCTCAACATCCCCTTCTACATCTGAGGCGTTAAGCAACACTTGAGACTCACTGAAGGTCAGTACTGAGTCTTCATCAATGGTGTAAGACGTTGGGCCTGCAACCGGCGGATCGTTCACTTCAAGAACATTGATGCCCGCAGTCGTCGCGTCGGTAGCACCATCTTCATCAGCAACAACCACATCCAGTGCAATTTCACCGCTGAAGTTCTCATTTGGCGAGAAGGTGTAAGTGCCGTTACCATTGATTTCGAGGACACCGTCGCTACCAGAGTAAGTCACGCTGTCTATCGATACATCACCCTCAATATCTGAAGATGTTGCCAATAGTTGTGCATCAGAAATGGTAATCGAGTTATCTTCATTTACGGTGTAAGACGTTGAACCCGCAACTGGCGGATCGTTCTCAGGAGTCACGCTAACATCAATGTTTGCAGACACCGTATCGGTACCGTCTGACACATCGAAGCTAAAGCTCACATCACCATTGAAGTTTTCGTTTGGAGCAAAGCTATATGATCCCTCACCCAAGTCAGTTAGTACGCCATCAGTACCTTCATAAGTGATACCTTCAACCGTCAGGTTATCACCTTCAACGTCTGTAGCGCCTGTTAACAGATCCGCGTCTGTGAACAGTAAAGTACCGTCTTCTGCAATACTGAATTGTTGATCTTGAGGTACTGGCAGGTCGTTTACTGGGTTAACGGTTAAGTCTGCAGAGGCTTGAACGGTATTGGTGCCATCTGAGATATCGAAGCTGATATCGATGTCACCGTTGAAGTTCTCATCTGGCGTGATGGTGAAGCTGCCGTCATCGTTCGCAACGACTGTTGCATCACCGTCAACCGTAAGGTCGCTGGCTGTCAGGTCATCGCCTTCCACGTCAGAGGCTTGTGATAGCAGCTGCTCTTGACTTAGACGGATAGAACCATCTTCATCGATTGAGTACGCGAGGTCACCCGATACAGGCGCATCATCAACGGCTGTTACGCTCACATCAATGTTAGCTGATACCGTATCGGTGCCGTCTGACACATCGAAACCGAAGTTTACGTCGCCATTAAAGTTTTCATTAGGAGCGAAGGTGTACGTACCATTACCGTTGTCGGTCAAGATACCGTCACCACCGTCGTAGGTCACACCTTCAACCGTAAGGTTGTCACCTTCGATGTCTGTAGCACCTGTTAATAAGTCAGCATCGGTGAAGATGAGCGTACCATCTTCTTCAACACTGAACTGTTGATCTTGAGGGACTGGTAAATCGTTAACTGGGTTAACCGTAAGATCTGCAGAAGCTTGAACCGTGTTGGTGCCATCTGAGATATCGAAGCTGATATCGATGTCGCCGTTGAAGTTCTCATCTGGCGTGATGGTGAAACTGCC
>NZ_JALNTR010000003.1:0-438765 GCF_023161755.1 Vibrio sp. 1CM23M | reverse complement strand
GGGTTAACCGTAAGGTCAGCAGAAGCTTGAACGGTATTGGTGCCATCTGAGATATCGAAGCTGATATCGATGTCGCCATTGAAGTTCTCATCTGGCGTGATGGTGAAACTGCCGTCATCGTTAGCTACAACCGTCGCATCACCGTCAACCGTTAGGTCGCTAGCTGTCAGGTCGTCGCCCTCTACGTCAGACGCTTGCGATAGAAGCTGCTCTTGGCTTAGACGAATCGAACCGTCTTCGTCGATTGAGTACGCTAGGTCGCCCGACACAGGTGCATCATCAACGGCTGTTACACTCACATCGATGTTTGCTGACACCGTATCGGTGCCGTCTGATACATCAAATCCGAAGTTTACGTCACCATTGAAGTTTTCGTTTGGTGCGAAGGTGTAAGTACCATTACCGTTGTCGGTAAGAATACCGTCACCGCCATCGTAGGTCACACCTTCAACCGTTAGGTTGTCACCTTCGATGTCAGTCGCACCGGTTAATAGGTCTGCATCAGTGAAGATGAGTGTGCCATCTTCTTCAACGCTGAACTGTTGATCTTGAGGGACTGGTAAATCGTTAACTGGATTAACCGTAAGGTCTGCAGAAGCTTGAACGGTATTGGTGCCATCTGAGATATCGAAGCTGATATCGATATCACCGTTGAAGTTCTCATCTGGCGTAATGGTAAAGCTGCCGTCGTCGTTAGCTACAACCGTCGCATCACCACCAACCGTTAAGCCGCTCGCGGTTAGGTCTTCACCTTCAACATCAGACGCTTGTGACAACAGCTGTTCTTGGCTCAGTGTGATTGAACCATCTTCGTTAACGTTGTAAGCCAAATCACCCGATACTGGCGCATCATTGATTGGCAATACGTCAACATTGATGACGGTATCAACTTCTGCACCGTCTTCATCACGAATGGTGACATCAAGCTGAACTTGGCCATTAAAGTTCTCATTCGGTGCGAAGCTACAAGTGCCATCACCATTTACTGAGAAGATACCCTCAGGGCCATCGTAGCTAATACCAACTAGCTCAACATCCCCTTCTACATCTGAGGCATTAAGCAACACTTGAGACTCACTGAAGGTCAGTACTGAGTCTTCATCAATGGTGTAAGACGTTGGGCCTGCAACCGGCGGATCGTTCACTTCAAGAACATTGATACCCGCAGTCGTCGCGTCAGTCGCACCATCTTCATCAGCAACAACCACATCCAGTGCAATTTCACCGCTGAAGTTCTCATTTGGCGAGAAGGTATAAGTGCCGTTACCATTGATTTCAAGGACACCGTCACTACCAGAGTAAGTCACGCTGTCTATCGATACATCACCTTCAATATCTGAAGACGTTGCCAATAGTTGTGCATCAGAAATGGTAATCGAGTTATCTTCATTTACGGTGTAAGAAGTAGAACCCGCAACTGGAGGATCATTTTCCGGAGTCACGCTAACATCAATGTTTGCAGACACGGTATCGGTACCGTCTGACACATCGAAGCTAAAATTCACATCGCCATTAAAGTTTTCGTTTGGCGCAAAGCTATATGAGCCATCACCCAAGTCAGTCAGTACGCCATCAGTACCTTCATAAGTGATACCTTCAACCGTCAGGTTATCGCCTTCAATGTCAGTAGCGCCAGAAAGAAGGTCAACGTCGGTGAATACAAGAGTTCCGTCTTCCTCGATTTCAAACGTTTTATCTTCAGGAACAGGCGCGTCATTAATCGGACGTACCGTTAAATCAATTGCGCTACTAATCGTTTCTTGGCCGTCACTAATGTCGAAAGTAAGGTCAAGTTCACCATTAAAGTCAGCTGAAGGAACAACGGTGAAAGTACCATCACCATTGTCTTGAACTGTTGCATCAGCACCAACTTGAACGTTAGAAGCAACAAGCTCGTCCCCATCTACATCACTTGCGTATTCGAGTAATTGTTCTTGAGTGAATGTTATGGAGCCATCTTCATCCATGATGTAAGCCAGATCTTGTTCAGCTTCTGGTGCATCATTTTCACTTTCGACTTTGATTTTAAACGTTTCGCTTACCGTTTCAGAATCAAAATCATCTTCTACTTCGCTAATGGTCTCTTCGTCAGAAGCTTGAACATCAACTGCAAATGTCTCTTCTACTGTTTGTGAATCTAGATCATCACCAACTTGCTGGTCACCCGACTCTGAAGATGTCGCACTCGGCGCTGCTGAAGTACGCGCAGCTTGGCCTTGTTCATCATTACCTTCTGCGTCTGCACCACCTGTCGCAGCCTCTGCGTTATCACCACCTACAGCTTGTGCGCCCGCTCCGGCACCGCCACCACTACCAGCAGCGTTATCCGAACCAGCTTCAGAAGCGGCCCCACCAACTACATTGGATTGTGCAGCGTCTGAGTCTCCATCACTTTCTGGCGTCTCTTCTTGCACAGCCGCACCAGAAGCCGAGGCATCTTCAGCATTACCTGCACCACTCGGATTGTCGTCTAAAGCCTGGTTAACTTCGTCTGCCGCATCCGTATTTTCAGCACCCGTCGCTATTGTCGACGCAATCGTATTTTGTTGATTTTGTTGATTCTGCTGTTGGGAGGGCGTACCCGCGTCGTTCGTGTCCGTTTGTTCTACCGCGTCATTTAGATCTTCATTTTGGTTGTTTTGGTTATTTTCGCCTGCCATTACAGCCTCCGTTGCTACTAGCTAACTGATCGTATTTATAGAGGCATTAAAGGACATCATTTTGAAAAACCAATTTTTTATACAACATTTTTCATAATTTCTTTTTAAAGAGAAAGAATCAAAAAAAATTTGAAAACTGCGTTTAAAGATCCTTAGTTATTGTGATTAAAGCAATTAAGGCAGTGGAGTGATGATAGACATGACGAATTTGTTGCGCTCGGTCGACAACAACCACAAAGGGCTGCAATTGCTATTAGGCGACTTTTACAATGACTTTTCTGACGCAGCCCTAAATATAGAAGCGCTTCATAAGAGTAATCGTTTTGATGAACTCAATAGTTACTCAAAAAAGTTGAAGACCATCTTAACGTTGCTTTGCGACCAAGACCTTCCGCCCAAAATGGCCAAATTGGAACACTTGAGTAGACACGAGTTCCCTGCGCCGGAAGATCTAATAGAGGATGTAAAAACTGAATTGCACAACGTCAATCGACAAATCAACCACTTGTTGGATATTAAGGAAGTAATAGATGGCAAGTAACCGAGGTCAGTCATGAGCAATAACCAAATAGAACATCACCTCAGAAAAGCACTTGTTTCCAATAACGAGGCTTCTAAGGTCACAGCTGATGACACTATTGTACTTGCTAGTGCCATGACCAGCGTTCACAAAACGTTGCTCATTATATTCTTGCTCGCTTTGGTCGCTATCGCCGTGGCGTCACAAGCACGTATCGACATTGTTGTTTCCGTGCGTGGAGAGCTGCTATTGGAATCGGATGTCGAGAAAGTTCAACATTTAGAAGGCGGGATATTAGAAGAATTGTTAGTCAGGAAAGGTGAAGTCGTTTATGAGGGCCAACCTATCGCTCGAATACGCTCACTCGACCGTAACACTCAACTTGATACCGTGAATACTGAAATTATTCAGATTGAGCTCGATAAGATTCGTTATGAAAGCTTACGCGACATGGTAGAACCTAACTTCGACGCCTTCATTGAGAAATACCCTGAGCAAGTTCAGGTCAACATGAATACGTGGAGGCAAGAGTTCTCTAAAAACCGTTCAAATGAAGAACTCATCACTCACGATATCAAGCACAAGAACTCGTTAATCAGTTCAATGCTAAAGCGTCGCAAAAGCTCAGAGAATCAACTCTCTCTGATACGTAAGCAGCTCAACATCAAAAACACCCTCTATAAAGAAGAGATGGCGTCATATGTCGACGTACTTAACATGAAAGTACAAGAGTCGAATATGGTGCGTGAGATTGAGAACCTTGACGAGTCTGTGATGAATGAGCGTTTCCAACTCGACAAATTGGAAAAGCAACACCGTGACTTGGTTGAGAACCGAAACTCTGAGTATCAAGCGCAAATCATTCAAGCAAATAAAGACCTCAAGCTAAAGCGAATCTTACAACCACAGCATTCCGACAAGGTTGATCGCTTAATCGTCTACTCTCCGGTGGATGGTGTGGTCGACAAACTGCATTTCAATTTCCGCTCTGCTGTGATTCCTCCAGGAGAAAGTATCGCCGATATTGCACCGATCAATAACTCCCTTCACGGTGAAGCGAAGATCCCACGTAAAGACATGGGGTTTGTCGAAATTGGTCAGGCAGTGAAAGTAAAAATGGATACCTATAACTTTGCAAAATACGGGTTTGTTGAGGGAACCATCGCCTCAATCAGCCGTTCATCATACGAAGAAGAAGACGCTGAATTCTATTTAGCAGAGATTGAAATTGACCGAAACTTTCTTGAACGAGGAGGCACTCAATACAAGCTATCACCTTATATGGAATTTACCGCCGATGTAAAAACAGGCTCACGTCGCGTGATCGAATACGCAGCGAAACCTGTGATGTCAGCCATAGAGGATGCTTTCGATGAGAGATAATCAATGAGCAGGAAACCTTCGTACAATATTTCCGTACCCGCTCTACGTTTAAGCATACTATTTAGCGTGGTATTGGCTGCGCTCGCTTTCTATTTATACTTTTCTTGGTCAAAAGTAGACTCAGTCGCACAAGTGCAAAGCGCCCCACTGCTCATACAAGCCCAGAAGCTTAATCAGACCATAGAACAAGATATTCAAACTCTGCAGCAGTGCTTAAGTACCAACACTTGCGGTACTAACGAATTCAACCTGGTTAACTTGAAGCGTGAAATTGATGAATTTCGCTCTTTAGCCTCTTTGAACAAAACCGAGTTCAGCTTGGTTGGAGCAACCGAATACACACAACTGGAATTGGCGATTAATCGTTTCTCTGATAGCTCCAAAACACGTAACGACGTATTGGGCTTGTACCTTTCATTGACCAATAACTACCTGAAGATGGATGACAACTATCGCACCATGTTTAACAACCATGCGAATGACTTGATGTCTGAGAAGAACGAGTTCTTTATCTGGTTGTTTATGGTGGTCGTGATATTGGCTGTTATCACGATTCTATCCAACTCAGTTGCTATGTTGAAACTGAAAAAATCCAGCTCGAACGAACGCGAAATCGACTATGAATTCGATGCCCTGTATCAAGAGCTGAAGCAGCTAAATTTACAACGTCTTGAAGAGCTTCTTAATGAAGTGAGCATCAACCCCAAGCAGCGTCAGATTTACTCTCATCTCAAACTTATCTTCAGTAAATTAGAAGACCAAAAGCGCAATAACGATCTCTACAAACAGTTGTATGCGTTAATCGGTTATGAGATTCGCGGAATTACAAACACCATCAACGGTGGCGTCCAATATCTGGTTCAAGAAACCGATGAAAACGGCGTGTTGATGGCGAAGGATATTACCTCTGCGTGTAGCACACTATCTGAGTTAGCAGAAAACTATAATCGCTTGATTTCACAGGGTACGGAAAGTAAATCGAAAGAATTTTCACTACTGAACGTCTTGTCGGAATTGATGATTCATATCAGCGCAAAGATTCAGCGAAATGAAGGCGAACTTGACTGCTTTATCTCAGACAACTTACCGAATCGTGTTGCAGGCCAATCCACCAGCTTGTTCTGGATACTGTTCCTTCAACTTTCTAACGCTATTCAACTCAAATCAAATAAGAAACTGTTTGTGACGATTGAATCAGGTGCGGCATCAGACATGGAAAATACCCGTGTCACCATCAACCTCAACTTCTTATCAACGCTGGATGTCTCTGTTGCCAAGCTCAATAAACTCCATTGGAGCGCACACAAAGACCATACAGCCAGCACAGATGACTTAGCAAAAAGCGTTCTGAAGGACTACGGATATTACGAGAGTCACTGGTTCCAGTCAGGGGCTCAGGAACGTTTCCAGATCGAGCTTGATCTTAAGGCTAAGAACTTCCACACAGAGAAAACGCGCTTTGATGGCAAGCGTTTACTCTTGTGTGCTAATACTCAAGTTCGTATCGATGTGATGAAGAAAATGCTCAGTAACTTGGGGCTTGATATCACCGAGATTCGCACTGCAAATGAGCTTTTCTCAGCGGCAAAAACGTTCGGTGATTACGATGCGATAATGTTGACCGATACCTTTGAACCCAACAAGTTGCCGTCGTTGAGTAAGACGGTGAAATCTCAGCTTAAGAACCACCCAAATACCAAGTTACTGTTGTCAGTGACCAACACTCAGCAAGCACAAGAGTGTCATAGCTTCGTCGACAAAATCATCAACGCCCCTGCTATCCCTTACGAGTTCATTCCAAACCTACTCACCATTATGGAAGCGGAAGCATCGGAAGAACAGATGGAAAATAGCTCATTCCTTATCGTAGAGGATGACCGAGTTCAGCAGATCTTACTGAAACGAATCTTGACGAAGCAAGAATATGAACCAGACATGGTTGGCGATGGCGCCGATGCGGTGAAGCACTTCATGAATAAGCGTTCTGACATCATCTTCATGGATTGCATCATGCCGGGTATGGGCGGCATCGAAGCCACAAAACGCATTCGCCAATTCGAACAAGAAAACGAGAAAAACCCTTGTACCATCATAGGTGCAACCGCATTGACCAGCAGTAACGAACACCAGGCTTGTATTGAGGCCGGAATGGATTACGTGATCAGCAAACCTTATAAAAGCGACCAAATCATCAAGGTGATCAACAAGTATGTGGCGGTACAAAAACTTAACTAGCAGCATCATGGCTGCGCTTGTATTAAGCACAACACCATCAGTATCGGCGACTACCCTGCTTGAAGCGGTAGAGCTCGGCCTGCAAAACAGCCTGTCTCTTCGCGCCAGTGATAAGGGCGTGGAAGAAAACGAGTACAACATTGGTATCAGTCGCTCTAAGTTTCTGCCTTCACTCAATGGTGCTGCCGATACCACATGGAACGAGAATGAAACCTTGCTATCGAGCGTGCCGGATGAAACCTCTAGCTATAACTCAAACAGCTACAGCCTTTCGTTATCCCAATCCATATTCAATCTTGGTGACATTTTCAAATATGGGACAGCAAAGCTCGACTTCAATATCGAAGAAATTAAACACGAGAACAAAATCCAAAGCACCATTTCGGAAATCGGGTCTCAATACTTTGAGTATTTAAAAAACAACGCCCAAATTAAAGCGACCACGGTTGAGCTTAAATCATCTGAAACACGTGAACATCAAATGCGACGCAATGTAGAACTAGGTAACACCGCAGCCAGTGAGCTGTACGAAGTGATTGCTCAGAAAGAAGGTGTGTCGAACCGGCTAAGAACCTTGCAGAAAGACCGACGAGTCATTCTCAACGGGCTCTCTATTCAAATTCAATACCCTATTACTCCGTCGCAAGACATATACGAAAGCGTGCCTTTAAAAGAGATCAACGAAACCGAGCAACGCTCGATCATGGATCAGGCGTTAAAACTGAATAACGACTTGTTGGTGGCAAAGAAAAACGTAGAGAGAAGCCGCAGAAGCTTAAAAGAGAGCGGTTCGAACTTCTTACCGACCGTATCACTTTCAGCCAGCTATCGACACGATGACGCCAATAACTACGATAAGACCGATATTACAGCGACAGGTGAAAGTAACTCAACCAGTGTTGGCTTAAACCTCGCGGTGCCTATCTTGTCCGGTGGCTCTGATTACTATGGCTATCAAAAATCATCGACTGCCATCGAACGTACCGAACTGCTTTATCAAGATTCGCTTTACACCACACGTAACAGTGTGAATACATCAGTGCTCAACATTAACGATTTCTCGCAGTCTATAAGCAGTTACGAAAACATCATTCGCGCCAACTACGCCTCTTATAAAGGGATCCAACGAGCCTACCAATTAGGCACGCGTACCATCACCGATTTGCTGGCGGCGGAAAGTAAACTGTTCAGCGCATTAAGAGACTACGAAAGCGCACGATACGACTACATCATCGAGACCATCAAGCTTGAGCAAATTAAAGGCATACTCTCAATTCAATCGATAGAGAGCATCATGCAATTGATGAGCGATATTGAGGGACGAGACAATCAAGATTTGGTGCCTAAACACCTTCTCTCAACGGAGTCATTGAGAAAAGGAGGTCGTAATGCAAACTGAGCAGTTTTCGCAAAAGATAAATATGGCAGATAAGTGTTATCTGACTTTCTCAACGATAATATCGACCCTGTTTGGCTTGGTACTGCCCTTCTCTATTCTGATCATTTTTGACCGAGTGTTACCCAACCAAGCACAAGATACGCTGTTCTTATTGTTCGCGATTATTTTGATTTCCATCTTCCTCGACTATCACTTAAAAAGTCAGGAAGAGAAAATCTCCTCCGTCATCATGAGGCAGTTTGAAACCAACCTAACCAACAAGGTATTCCAATCCATTTGTTTGGCGGAAATCTCTAAATTCCGTCGTTTGGAACCAGGCGAATACCTAGAACGAATCTCAACGATTCCTGAACTTAAGACCTTCTTTGGTGGTGAGTCAGTTCGAGCGCTTATCAACCTTGCTGTTAGCGTGATTACTATACTTATTATAGGTCTCATCAACATATGGGCTGGTATCACCCTTCTAATTGCCTCAGCCGTCTTAGCGATTTTCGCTTGGAGCCTTTCCAAACAGAAAATTGGTAGCTTGCAGAATAAGTCAGACATCGAAGGGTTAACTACCTCCAAAATCATTGAGATTATCTCTAGCCCGCTTGATATTAAAGCGCGAAACATGGAGTACCGCGTTGAAAGCTTGATGACACAAATGGTCGAAGAGCGCGAAGTTGAGAACATCAAATATGAGCAGATCGAGTCGAACTTTGGCTTGATTTTGGCGCTCATCCAACAGCTATCCATTGCTTGCGTTGTGGTGGTCTTGGCGACTGCCGTAATCAATATGGAATCGAGTCAAGGCATCATGGCCGCGATCATCATGCTGACCAACCGTTACTTTGCGCCATATCAACAGGTAATGAGAACCGCAAGCCGCTGGGAGTTAAACAAACTCCATATCCAACGTATAGCAGACCTCCTTGAATTGGCCGCTTCTGTTGAACACCAACATGAAACAACAGAAGTAGAACGTATCTCGGTTAAGTATTCTGAAAAGCAGCGTATCGAGTTCGAACTCGGACAAGCCTATTTGCTGACAGGAAAAAGTGGTTCAGGTAAGACCCACCTAGCTAACTGTATTACGCGTCAGAACAGTGATAGCAAACTCGATATCATGATTAACGATACGCCTTTGGATGACGTCAATTACAACGTTTGGCGTAACAGTGTATTGATGGTTGATAAGACCAGTTCTTTCGTAGAAGGGACGATTATCGATAACCTAACCTGTTTCCGCCCAAGCTTGAATAACACGGCGTTTGCACTGTGTGAAACCATGAACATCAAAGCTCAAATTGATGGGCTTCCTGCCGGTTTTTATACAGAACTCAAAGGCCATATGCGTAACCCATTTTCACGCCAAGTTGGTTATGCCTTACTATTAGTTCGTGCCCTGCTCGCAAGTAAACGCGTATTGATATTTGATGACATCGATTGTGTGTTTGATGAGGAATTTGCGAGAGTGGTTCTCACCAGTACGGCTTATCGTGCCAACGACAAAATCTTAATCATCGCCAGCAATAAAATGGACAAACTTAACCACCGCCTCAAACGTGTAAAACTTACCGGAGGTGACCAATGAGTATCCTAGTAGACTTCAATAATGTGCCGCAACGTGTCTTGGATTTTGAATCTAGTGGATACGACGAACGTTACAGTCAATCGCCACTTATTCGTGGTTTGGCCTACACCCTTATAGCACTCGAATGGGAAGGCACACCCGCAATACTCAGCGATGCTTTTATTCCAAAACCCAAAGATGGCGACAGCTTTACAGCAACCATAGAGCGCCTTGGGTATCGCTGTGATGTGACTAAACTAAAGACACTCGAGAATATCGATAAGCACCCACACCCATGCTTTATTGAAATAGAGAATCTAAGTGCGATTTTCTTAGGCACCAAAGATGGAAAGTTGCTGCTGTTTGATTACACGAACAACAACACCATTGAATACCCAATGTGCAAGAAGCCCTGTTTGCTGATTGCGATTAGCGAATATTCTCGTCTGTTCCGCGAACCACCTCCGGAATCGCAAGACAGAAGCAATTGGATTAAATATGCTTTCTATCGTTACAACAATGAACTTAAAAGCCTGATCATTCTAAGCTTCGTCATCAGTATTCTCGGTGCATTGCAGCCATTCTTTATTATGAGTGTATATAACTTCGCACTGACTTCGAGCTCCGAAGCCACACTCTATTGGTTAACCTTATTCGCCATTATTGTTGGCTTCTCGGAGTATTTCTTTAAAAAGATGCGGGTAAATATCATTGCCACGTCCGGTAAAGATCTCGCCGTGCACATCTCGCAAGCCGTTATATCTAAGCTGCTGTGGCTACCTTATGCGATGACATCTACAGCTGGGGTCTCTTCTCAGTTAGCGCGTTTGAAAGATATCGATACGTTCCGCCGCTTAGTGACTGCAGAATCAACCCTCAGCTATTTTGATATGCCGTTTGTG
The DNA here is from genome assembly GCF_023161755.1 of Vibrio sp. 1CM23M. Lineage (NCBI taxonomy): Bacteria > Pseudomonadati > Pseudomonadota > Gammaproteobacteria > Vibrionales > Vibrionaceae > Vibrio > Vibrio sp. 1CM23M. Next base: position 428,111 of record NZ_JALNTR010000003.1, on the reverse strand, counting down.
ATTGTATTTATCATCGCCATTGCTCTGATGTCTGGTACAGCGGCATTGGTGGTGATGGGCGGCTTAATACTGATGTTAGTGTTCTGTATTTACTCTCGCTATATCTATTCGCAAGCCACATCCAAAAGCTCACGCGCCAATGCGATGGTCTCGTATCAATGGAATGAAATTCTTCGTGGTATCAAGACTATTCAAGGCTTGCCTTTACTTCGTGTCGTTCAATCTCGATTCAGCGCATCACATATGCAAAGCACCAGTGATGCCGAAAATGTTGCTGTGACTAACAGTAAGATTCAGGCCGCTGGCGGTAGTTTGATTCAAGTGATTGGCACAGCAAGTATCGTGACTGCAGTTATTGGCGTAATGGAAGGCACTTCTGATGCGGGTGCCATGCTCGCGACCGTTATTCTGGTTTGGAAAGCGTTAGGCCCAATCATGGGTATCTATAACTCAATTTCCAAGTTCCAGTCGATCAAGGCTTCATCTGCACAGATAAACAACCTGATGTCGATGAATGACGACAAATTAACCTTAGAGAAAAGCCCGCCTATTCGCCTGTTCCAAGGCAGCATCGTGGGCAGCGGTGTCAGTCACCGATACGCGGGAGCAGCAACCGGCTTAACTAACTTGGGGTTCAAAATCCCACCCAGTGCAAAAGTGGTCATTTGTGGCCCAACGGGCTGCGGCAAAACCACCTTAATTTCAGTCATTGCTGGGTTAGAAGACCGGTATCAAGGCGCAGTCTCTGTCGATGGTTACAACATTAAACAGTTCAATAGCTACCGTTATCGCACATCGATTAACTACATCCCTTTTAATTTGCATATTTTTGAAGGCTCACTCGAGACCAACTTCATTCTACACAACGGGCTGATTCCAACAGACAAGATGCAAGAGATGGTGAGCTTCTTCGAGTTAGATGAATGGCTTCCGGAAGGCTTAGCTACTCAGTTAAGCGTGGATAAATGCAAAAGTCTCCCGAATGGAATTCAACAAAAATTGCGTCTGGCACTCGGCTTAGGTAACTGTGAGCAATCTCTGATTATTATTGATGAACCATTCAATGGTGCAGAAAATGAAAATGCGCAGTACTTTAACCGTTTGTTCAGCGATAAGTTGCTGAATAAAACAGTCATTTTTTCGACCAACGACCCCGGTTTGATCGCAACATCAAACATGAGTTTAGTGTTAGAACCGGATGGGAATTTGAAATATTTTGGCTTAACAGACAAATACTTAAACAGTTTGAGTTAAACACAACGATGCTTATTCACAAATTACTCGTTTAATAAATGGATGTAATTGACAAAAACATAAGTGAGAGAGATGATTCGATCTAGAACCACTTGTAACAAGGAAGCTAATGTACACATTCGTTGCAGACAAGCTTGATGTAGCCTATTTATCCGCAATTCCTGAAAACCACCAACTTCAGGAGTGCGATGTGCCTGAAGAAGAGATGGAGCTTCGAGAGATCGTTGAGGTTTGGTATGAGTCTGCCTTCCTACCCGCTTTCAATCTTCAGAAAATAGACATTGAGAACAAAGCGGAACTCACCGTCATACAAATGCACGTATTCAGCAATGATACGAGCACGCTCGCCTTCCTGCTAAAAAACAGAGTGTATCGCGCTGCACTTAACAGAATGCTAGGTATTTGGACATTAGAACCCTCTGCAAAAACCGTATTAGAGCAACTTCTTTTCGAATTAAGCCTAGATAAAAAGCGCCCACATTAACTTTCTTTTAAGTAATTCATCAGTAAGCATATAAACCAAACCGACTACCAAACGCTATAAATTATTAATAAAAGAACGCATTTCAAAATAAGCTCTGGAATCACAAGAACTTATACCCCTCCCACACTTACATAAAATTTACCGTTTCAAAGTTTCCATATCTACATTTTTATTCTACTGTTTTTATATAAAAACAGTTGGATGGATCCTTATATGGCGATTACGGTCTGGAATAACCTTTCAGTCAAACATAAACTCTTTGGCTTAGTTCTACTTCCCATTTCACTACTGCTGTTCCTTGCAGGCAGACAAGCTTATATTTTAACGACTCAATTAACCGATTTTGAGCGGACCAATCAGTTATCTGTGTATCTTCAAGATATCTCGGTCTTATATCGAAGCACCCTCGCTTCTAGCCCTGAAGAGTTCGCAACACAAAGCAGCCAAGTAAAGGCAGAATTGAAAACACTCTCGCCTATCATTTTTTTAGGCGCTTCTGATGAAATGAATCAACTGGTTTCAGATTTCAGTGAAGCGACCCTATCAACGATGGAAGCGACTGACACTTACGATAAATTGGACGCCCTCGAATGGCAGAGTGATTTATACAAACAACTGTTACTTGAAGTCGAAAAAGTCCCTTTCGAAAACACCAAGCGTGAAATTCAACAACACCTCACCGCATTACAACAACTTGAATGGTTGATGTTCTGGTCAAACGAAGAATTCAAGCTAGGTACTTCATTAATTGAGATATTCCAAAGCAGCCAAGAATACGACCCAGAACTCGCTGAGCAAATCAAAACCTTGAGCGAAAGACAACAGTTGTTCCTAGAGCGCTTTGTGTCGTTGAATGCCAACGAACACCAAGTTTCACTAATGGTTGAAGTGTTTCGAAATGATGTTTTTGCACAAAGCCAAGAGATCAGAAACGCACTACTCGATCTAAACGCTATCAGCCAACTGACGCCTCAAGAAGTATCTGTTGGGTTGGAAGCGATGAGCGCTCGACTCAGTTTATTGCAAAGCCTAGGCAATGTGATCAAGCAAGAATTCCAGCAAGAGGTTGAGCAAGCCATCTACGACGCGCAAGTACAACGAACCTTGTTTATTTCCATTGTTGCTGTGCTTGCAATGATCGTTATGGGATTAACCCTAAGCTTGGCAAGACAAGTCACCAACAACCTAAATTTGGTGTTAGCTTTCTTAAAAAGCGAAAATGATGACACGCGCCCTTGTCTAGATAAATTGATCCAAGGTAAAGATGAACTCAGCCTGTTTGCTCAACAAGTTGAACGATTGACCATCGAACGAGAACTCGCGAAAGATAGACTGACGGTAGCAAAAGAAGACGCAGAGCGAGCTAAAGAAGACGCTGAAGAAGCAAAAGATCACGCGATACAAGCCAGTAAGGCCAAAAGTAGCTTCTTGGCAAACATGTCACACGAGATTCGTACTCCATTGAATGGCGTTATCGGTATTTCTGAGATCTTGTCTGATACACCGCTGACACCAACACAACGCGATTATGTCGATACCATTGAGACCTCTTCTCAACTGCTATTAAGCCTTATTAACGACATTTTGGACTTCTCTAAGATCGAATCCGGCATGCTCTTGATCAGCCCTCATTCTGCATCAATTCGAGAATCGATTTACGACATAGCATCTATTGTTGCACCTAAAGCCAAAGAGCAAAAAATATCGGTTAACGTCGATATCAGCCCTGATACACCGGCACGCGTGATGATAGACGATCACCGTTTAAGACAGATCTTGATGAACTTTATGTCGAATGCGGTTAAGTTCACGGCTGAAGGTGGCGTAACACTGTCAATCAAAACACTCGAACAATCGGACGATAATGTCACCATTCGATTTGCCGTTCGCGACACAGGTATTGGTATCGATTCAAAGCAACAAAAACAAATATTTGAACCCTTCGCTCAAGAGGATGATTCAACAACCAGACAATTCGGTGGTACCGGTCTTGGCCTTGCTATTAGTACTCAGTTGGTTGAGTTAATGGGTGGCCAGATACAACTTGATTCAGTTAAAGGTGAAGGTAGTTGTTTCTACTTCGACCTAACATTGGCCGTTGATTTGATGTTACCGAAACCAAGCACTGCCTCAGCAAATATCTATATTCTAGGTAACGAGAACATGCTTTCTGAACGTATAGAAAGCGACCTTAATCTCTATGGGTTGAAAGTTACTCAGCAAACCAACAGCGCGGATACCATTAACGAGCAAATTTCTGCGAAAAAACACGACAAACCAACCACCGTTATTTTTGCTGAGGACGATTCATTCCAAGCGAGTGACTATTCAGACAACCTAGACAAACTCCACAAGAATGGCGCAACGATTTGTTTGATTCGTTCATTCCTAAGTGACCCTGCAGATATTGGGCACTGTATTACCGCTCAAGTATCACAGCCCCTACTCGGCTTGCGCTTAATAAAAGCCATTGAACTTTGTGACTCACAAGGTCTAGCTGAGCTGTCCGAAGCCAATCAACAAGGTCAGGCAATTCAGCACAAGATTCTTATCGTCGAGGACAACAAGATCAACCAGAAAATCGCGGGGCTTCACGTTGGAAAAAGCGGTTTCGAATTCGAGTTCGCTAATAACGGACAAGAAGCGGTCGACATGTTTACCGCTAACCCGCATTACGCCGCAATTCTTATGGACTGCATGATGCCAGTGATGGATGGCTTTGAAGCAACTGCTAATATTCGCCGCGTTGAAAAAGAGGCCAATTCCGCTCGTCGTATTCCTATCATCGCTCTTACAGCCAGTGTGATTGATGATGATATTCAAAAATGTTTCGACGTAGGCATGGACGATTACGTGCCTAAGCCATTCAAATTCGAGATGTTGAAAGAGAAGGTTCTCGCAGCAGTAGAGGCCATGCCACTGCCGACGGCGCAAAGCGCACCTGCAACACCTTCAAACTCAACGGTCACACCGATTCATAGCGTACAAACAGCCAAACAAACATTGCCAGAGCAACCTGAGTTGAACACGGTACCAAGCAAATCTGAGAAGATTCTCTTGGTTGAAGATAATCGCGTGAACCAGAAAGTCGCTTCAGTGATGCTTAAAAAAGCCGGCTACGCCTTTGAAATTGCAGACAACGGAAAAATTGCCGTTGATATGTACCAGAACGACAGTAGCTACGACATTATTTTGATGGATTGCATGATGCCTGTTATGGACGGTTTCACGGCAACTAAGGAGATTCGAGAACACGAGAAAAACCTAGGCTTAAGCAAAACTCCTATCATCGCGTTAACCGCCAGTGTTATCGACGATGATATTCAAAAGTGCTTTGATTCAGGCATGGATGGATATGTAGCGAAGCCCGTAAGAAAAGAAAAGCTATTCCATCAAATAGAAAGCGCGACTTGTTAGGAGATACCCATGGATTGGATTAGAACAATAAAAACACTCCCACGCAGAGTCATGTTGCCAGTCGCGGTAGGGCTATTAGGAAGCTTGCTTCTTCTCAGCCCTGCTCACGCCGCTGAAGATTATGCCATATTTTCTTTAGACTCCGGATTTGAAGAGATATCAATAAACAAAGCGCGAAAGCTCTATAGAGGGAAAACTAAACGCCTCAATGGCAAACGTGTTGAACTGTCTGATTGGCCCGAGAACAGTGCCGAAAGAGAGGACTTTTATCAGCTTTTGCTTGGAAAAAATGCCGCTCAAATGAATGCACACTGGGCTGGTTTATCTTTTTCAGGAAAAGCGCGTTATCCAAGAGAAATCAAAGCGGCGTCAACCGACAGCTTAGTGGACTGGCTTGATGACAAACCAAACCGTATTGGTTACTCCCCACTCTCTTCGGTTCCTCAAAATGCCAACATTCTCTACGTTATAAGTTCGGAGAAATAATATGAAAAGAATAATTACGTCAGTACTGTGTGCTTCAGTTGCCTCTCCGGCTTTTGCGATTATTGAACTTACCGATAATTTTTCGTTAAGCGGATTCGGTTCTACTTCTTGGGCAACCTCAGATAACGATAACCCTTTAATCATCAATCGTGGTTTTACTGATGAGAGTTGTTACGACTGTGACACCACATTTGGCGTCCAACTCGATTATTTCTACAACTCATTCAAAGCTTCCGTGCAAGTTGTCAAGCCACCCCAATATGATTGGAGTGAACCGCAGTTAGAGTGGGCTTACTTAGGCTATGAATTTAATGACTTTGATGTCAGCGTTGGTCGATTGCGACTGCCACTATTCCTTGCCTCAGAGTACTACTATGTAGGCCAAGCCTACATGACAGCAAGACCGCCAACAGAGGTATACAATTCCGTATTAGGCATTACTGCGTTCAATGGCATTAAAGTGAGTTGGACTCATGATGTTAGTGACGAAGCGACTCTTTTACTTACACCCTTTATCGGCATAAAAGATAAAAACGAAGTCGACTTTAATTCGAGTACTGAGCTGGAATTTGAAACCAATCGAATGTTAGGTGCCAACCTTCAATTGAGTGGTGAAAATTATCGTTGGAATTTGTCATTCCTCGACTCCAATTTTGATCAAACCGTTTCTGGCACTATTACAATCCCTGGAACTTCGATAACAGCTCCATTCAGTAGCAAACAGGACAACCAACACATTCAACTTTGGTCGTTAGGTACTGAGTACGAATTAGGTCAAGCGGTGCTTGCAAGTGAAGGACAGATCAGTGACTTTTCGTCCTCGATGTACGCGAGTTTGGGCTATAGACTAGATTTATTCACTCCATACGTGGTTTACGGAGCGGAGTTTGATTCTCACGAACACCTAACAGGAAACAGCTACCTGATTGGTGTGGATTACGATGTGTTACCAAACGTCTCTATCAATGGTGAAGTGCAATACTTCGAAGCTCGCAAGTCAAACGGTGCGTTTGTCGAAGATTTTAACGCGCTCACTGGCTTTGATGACAAAGATGCCATCCTTTACACCATCATGCTGAGTTTCGTTTTCTAATCATGCGTAAAAATCATCGTCAATAGAAACAAAAGCCCAAGCTAATCAAACAGTCTGGGCTTTTTTATGTCTTTGAATTGTCATGCTTAACAAGCCATAACATTGGTCTTAACTATCCTTCAATACAGAAACATTTAGGTGATTTGGCGATTAATGTCAGAGCCGTCAATATTGTGTAAGAAGGCTGCAAACTCACGAACTTCACTACCTTAATTTGGTCAACCTAAGAGCGAATAAACAGATACCTTAAACGGAGAACGCATGCGAATAGCGACTTTATCTTTAAGTTTGGTTTCAGCGGTCGGTTTCGCGGCTGAGCCAAATCCTTTTCCAATTACGCCAGACGAAACTGGCGAAGAGTTTATGGTAAGTGCAACGAATCCATACGTAAGCAGCACTGGGTATTCGATACTCAAAAAAGGCGGTAATGCAGTCGATGCAATGGTGGCGATGCAGATGACAATGTCGGTGGTTGAACCGGATATGACAGGGATCGGCGGTGGTACTTTTGCGCTATTTTACCAAAAAGACAAAGATCAATTCCTCGCACTTGATGGACGAGATGAAGCCCCTTCAACTGCTACTCCAGACATGTTCATGGAAAATGGAGAAGCGCTAAGTCGAAACGAGATTTTAGGGGCTCGTTCTGTAGCGGTTCCCGGCACACTTCGTTTGCTCTATAGCACTCATCAACAATACGGAAAACTGCCATGGTCTGAGCTTGTTCAACCCGCAATTGAACTGGCAAGCAAGGGCTACGCGATGAACAGCTACACCTACGACATCGTGGTTCGTGAACAAGAACGATTGATTGAAGATCCAGAAATCGAAGCCCTGTATTGGAATGACGACCAAATCAAACCGACCGGCACATTGATGAAGAACCCAAAGCTTGCCGACACTCTGAGCAACATTGCTCAACAAGGTGATAAGTACCTTTATGGTGGCGAGTTTGGTAAGCACATCGTTGAAACGGTTAACAGCCGAATCGATGCCGACCATGCAAAACTCTCTATCGAAGATTTTGAACAGTACCAAGTCAAACAACGCGAGGTTATCGAAAGCGACTACCGAGGCAACAAGATTGTCTCGTTTGGTTATCCAGCATCTGGTGGTGTGATGGTTGCTCAAAGCCTTGAAATGTTGGAAGCCTATGACTTAGCCGACATGTCTAAAACCGATATTGAACCTTGGCGCTTGATGACCGAAGCCATGAGAATCGCTAAGGCCGATCGCATCGCTTATGCCGGTGACCCAGATTACATCGAAGCGCCAGTTTCTGCCCTACTGGACAAAGCCTACATCGATGAGCGACGTAAGCTCATTCCTGAGAGTGGCATTGCGAAAAAAAATCCGAAAGCAGGCAAGCTATCCGATACTGATTACGCTCAGTATCAAGGTTTTGAGAGCCAAGATACCGGGCACATATCCATTATCGACAAAGACGGTAATGCCATTGCTATGACCAGCACCGTCGGCACTGGTATGGGTTCAGGAGTAATGGTCGATGGTGTAATTCTTAACGCACAAATGGCGAACTTCTCCACTAAACCCACCATAAACGGTAAACCGACTCAAAATGCCATCGAAGCGGGTAAGCGACCACGCTCTGCAATCACACCATTAATGGTTATGGATAAAAAAGACGACCTGCGTTTAGTTGTCGGCTCTCCAGGTAGCTCACAAATTCCGGGTTACGTTTTGAAAGCCGTAGTAGGTGTTCTAGATTGGGATCTGTCCGCGCAGGAAGCTATTGACCTTCCAAACATCCAATACGGCACCAAGATTGATCGCACCAAACCTTATGACCCAACGGGTTTACTCGTCGAAAAGAAAACCTACGCCGAAATGTTAGTACCAGAGTTCATGCAACTCGGTTATCCGGTGCATGTCATTCCAGTCGTCAGTGGCTTGAATGCCATTGAAGTCAAAGATGGCAAGATCTATGGCGCGACCGACAGACGCCGTGCATCAAGCTCTATGGGTGAATAATAAAACGAAATGGGCAAGTAACAGGCTTGCCCTTATTTTGTCTTTAGTTGCTTGAACCTTGTCTAAGCAGTTCATGGACACGAAAAAGCCAGTCGAACGTGTCGACTGGCTTTTCATTATCGGCTTCGCTATTTACTCATTTGGATATTATGAGCTTGGCGCTACTCGTTTCTCTTTCAACTGATCAATAACATAATCAGGAGCCACTTTACCTAGCTCACCCAAGCAATCATCGGTCTTTTCATTGCCGTAGCGTACGTAGATATCGCAGACCGCGTATAACTGCTCTGGAGAACCAGAGATCAAATATGCTTTCTCGAACGATTTAGTGGACTTGTCGATATCCAACTCTTCTTGTAATACCCCATTTAGGTACCAGTAGTAGCTGTTATCTTTCGCTAGCTTCGCAGCCACTTCAATTTCTTTGGCTGCCGCAGTTTTGTCTTCAAGGCGAACCAGAGTCAACGATTTCGAATAATGCAGAGCGGCGTTGTTTGGCACGCTCTCCAAACCACGATCTAATACTTCGACTGCTTGCTTATCTTTGTTCTGAGCTCGAAAATTATCTGCGTAGCTCAACCAAACTTGCGCTTCTTTTGGATGCGTATTGATCAGCTCTAGATAAACCGTTTCCGCCTTATCCCAATCGTTGTGCCAACGAAGCACATCAGCAAACAGTAATTGGTACTTTTCAGATTCTTGCGTTTCCAAGAAGCTAATCAACTCTGTGACTGGTGGTTCAATTTGTGCTTTCTGTTCATCATCTAATGCATTGAAGTCACGGACTAGGTTTGACGTTGCCGTGTGGCGAACCATGGTATCGCTGTCTTTTAGCAGAGGTGAAACTAACGCCCAGCGATGTTCAAGTTGGTAAGGTTCAGAACCGATAACCGCCGCTTCACGCACTTCAGGGTTTTGATCTTTTAAGCCTCTTGCCACCGCCACCAGCGCGTTTTGGCTTGGGTATGAAGCAAGCTCTTGCAGTGCACCAGTACGATTTTCAACAGATTGGTTCTGATCTTGTGCCATGTAAGACAACTGCTGAATACGGGTTTGAGTGTCCGTCATTTCAAGCACTTGATTGATATTTTGTGCCGGCGCGTCAACCGTTTGTTGAACGCTATTCGCAGCCATCGCAGACGTTGAAATCAATGCGGACGTTGAAACCAATAAAGCAACAGCCGTCGCTAAACTCTTCTTCATCATAGTATTACCTTAAACTGGAGAACTTAGCCTGTCCTTAGACTCGTATCTGATTAAATTTATCTTGGACCTGCTGATCCAAAGAACAAGTTAAAACTTGGTCTCGAACGTAGCTTGTTGCGCCTGTTTCGCTCGATGCGCCATCAATACTGAGTCGCTGAATTTGCCATGAGCAACCGGATGCCCCATCGCACGAGCGATGTAAGCCATCGACTTATCGACATGAGAAAAGAACTTATGCCAACCTGCACATAAGTAGTTCAAGCCCGGTTCGCCTGCACGAGTTTTGATAAAGCGATTCTTTGGGCACTCACCATGACAAGCGAACTTGTAATCACACTGCTGACATTGACTGGTCAGTGTGCGGGATTTAGCAAAACCAAACTTTTGCTGTGGTGCGCTGTACGCTAAGTCATCAAGCTTCTCATGATGAATATTGCCAATCTTGTATTCAGGGTAAACATAGTGGTCGCATGAAAACACGTCGCCATTTGGCTCCATTGCCAAGCCCTTTCCGCATATCTCATTCAAGGTACACAGTGGGTTCGGACGCCCAATCCATGTTTCTACGCTCGCTTCAAAATACTGTACAAACACCTTACCGATGTCGTTCTTAGCCCACTCATCAAACACAGAAATCAAGAAGTTACCCCAAGCCAAATCCGACACACACCACGATTCCATGATCGAATCTTTGTGACCCGGGATAAGACGCTTGTCACCTTGCTTGAGTTGCTCACTCACTTGAGACGTTTGCGGCGCAACGGTTCTAAAGGTTTTTTGTTCAACGATAGGAATAAACTGCATTTGCGGTGACTTCACCACATCACGTAGGAAGCGATAGACCTCAAGTGCATTTTGACTGGTGAGGTTATTCACACAGGTCAGCGTTGCGAACTTCACTTGGTGTTTGTGCAGCAGCTCCACAGCCGCCATCACTTGTTTGAATGTGCCACGGCCAGCTCTGTTAACACGATAGGCATTGTGCAGCATTTCAGGACCATCAATACTCAAACCGATCAGGAAGTTGTTCTTCGCAAGAAACTCAGCCCAATCATCATTCAGCAAAGTACCATTGGTTTGTAAATCGTTTGAAATCAATACACCTTCAGGTTGGTACTTTTTCTGTAGCTCAACCACGCGTTCAAAATACGCCAAACCTAGCATTGTCGGTTCACCGCCCTGCCATGAGAAGATAATTTCTGGCGTGTTTTGACCTTCGATGTATTGTCGGATGTAGGTTTCTAACGTCTCATCATCCATTCTTGGAGAACTGCCTTTCTTGTACTCCAACAAATCTTGCTTACTTAGGTAGTAACAATATTTACAGTCAATGTTGCATGCTGCGCCAATCGGCTTAGCCATGACATGCAAGCGCTTAGACGCTTTACCGTTATATTGTGGACCTTGAGTAATATGCATGATTTACCTACCTATTTTAGTATTCTGGAGCCATCATAATTCCTATTCGATCAGGTGACATGTTATACCCTTTATAACCAATAGGAATGACCTTAAACGTTAGAATTAGACCCTATTTCGAACATCTGAGGCACGTGATGAAATTTCTTAATTACAAACAGTTAGCAACAATGAGCAGCGTCACCATGACTATTCTTCTGAGTGGCTGTGCAAGCGTGCCTACACACCCCATCGCCCAACAAATTGACCAAGAGATGGTGTTGGTTGAAGGCGGCACATTCACCATGGGGTCGAACGATCCAGAAGCGACCAAAGCAGAGCGTCCTGCACGTAATGTAACTGTAGATAGTTTCTATATTGCGAAGTTTGAGGTGACTCAAGAATTGTTCGAATCGGTGATGGGTTCATCTCTCAGTTATTTCCAAAACCCACAAGTTCCAGTCAATAACCTTAGCTGGCAACAAGCGAACTACTTCGTCGAGCAATTGAACGAACTTACAGGCGAAGAATATCGTTTGCCTACTGAAGCTGAATGGGAATTTGCAGCCAAAGGTGGCAACAAAAGTAAAGGCTATACTTACAGTGGTTCCAATAACTTAGATGATGTTGCGTGGTACTCAGCAAATTCTAAAAATAGCGCACATCCAGTCGGGCTAAAGAAACCAAATGAACTAGGCTTATATGACATGACAGGAAACGTGGGCGAGTTTGTTATCGATGCCTTCGATGACACCTTCTACCGATTCGGTCCAACAGACAACCCTAACAACGCAAAACACAGCGACGTCGGTTTATCACACAAATCGGTTCGCGGTGGCAGCTTTGCTTATGACGAAAATGAATCTGAAAGTTACCGTCGTGACTTCGCAAGCCAATCGATCACTATGTCAGATATGGGTTTGCGTTTAGTTAAGGATACGAACTAAAGCTGTGAACTAGCTAAAGAAGCGAACTACCTAAAGATGCCAAAGGTTATGGTTCACTAATCGTCACCAACAATACTAAAAATACGATTCGCACTTCACACACGTTAGAAATCTGGCCAAACGTTAGAAACCTGACCAAACATTAGAACTCAGCGGCAACAGTGAATAAGGAAACTCTATGCAATACACCAAGCTTTCAGGACTAACCCTCGCGTTACTCTGCGCTCTTCCAGTTTCAGCTGCGGAAAAGCCAAATCTAGTCCTTCAAATCACGGTAGATGGCCTACGCGCAGACCTAATCGAGCGATATAAGCACAACTTCGGTGAAGGCGGTTTCCGGTACTTAATGGATGATGGTACCTACTACACCAACGCAAACTACCAACATGGCAACACGGAAACGATCGTGGGCCATGTGTCGCTTGCAACAGGTGCTCCACCGAGCGTACACGGCATGGTAGGTAATGTTTGGTATGACCGTAGCGAAGAACGTTTGGTGTATAACGTAGAAGACGGTAACTACCAAATGCTGACCTCTGGTGCGGGTGTCGATAAAGCAACAGAGATCGACCCAACGCAGAAGACAGCACAAGGCGATGGTCGCTCCCCGGAGCCAATACTCTCCACCACGTTTGGTGATGAGCTGACTATTTCCAATAGTGGCAAATCAAAAGTGTTCGGTGTGTCTGTGAAAGACCGCGGTGCGATCTCATTGGCGGGACACAGTGGTAAAGCCTTCTGGTTCTCCAAAGCACAATCTGAGTTTGTCACCAGTAACTATTACTACGACGAGTATCCAGATTGGGTATCGCGCTGGAACGAGAAAGCGATTGCTGCTCAGTATTCCAAACAGAAATGGGAGCTCTCATTACCGCGTGATAAGTACACGTTGCAAGAACACGATACCGAACACAAAGTGAAACTCGGTGATTTCCAACGTACCTTCCCTCACCCATACGGTCCGGCAAGTTACAAATACTACAGCACAACGCTAACCGTCAGCCCTGCTGGTGACGAAATTACGGAAAACTTCGCTAGTACCTTGCTGATGCAAGAGAAGCTTGGTCAAGGCGACGTGACTGATTATCTGTCCGTAAGTTTCTCATCAAACGACTACGTGGTGCACCTTTACGGCCCTGAAAGCCTAGAAACAGAAGACAACCTTATCCGACTAGATAAGACTCTCGCTAAGCTTTTCAAAACCGTGGATAACCAAGTCGGTCTAGAAAACACTTTGATTGTGCTGTCTGCCGACCACGGCGTTCCTGAATCTTCACCTGCGGCAAATGCGCTTGGCTTCAATCAAGCTCAATACTTCAATAAAGACACACTACTCTCGAGTGGTGTTGAGAAACGATTGAAGGATGAATTTGGTCTAACCAAAGACGCGATTCGCTTGTACGCACAACCTTATGTCTATCTGAATCATGATCTGATCGCGGAGAAGAAGCTTGATCTAGCTAAAGTACAAGAAGCCATTGCTGATGAGATTGCAAAAGTGAAAGGCGTTGCGTTTGCTGTATCAAGCAGTGATATCGCAACCAACCGAGTACCGGATACGCATGTGATGCAGCTAATTAAAAATAACTACCACCCTGCTCGTTCTGGTGACGTGTACGTGGTATTTGCACCGCGCAGCTACATTAACGACATGGAAGGCCTCCAAATTGCCTCTACACATGGTTCTCCGTGGAAATACGACACTCATGTGCCTGTGATCTTTGCAGGTTACGACGTTGAAGCTAAGAAGGTATCGCGAGCAGTGACACCATATGATATTGCGCCAACGCTTTCGAACAAACTGGGTATCACCCAACCAAGCGGGTCTATTGGAGAGGTGTTACAAGAAATCACTGAGTAGACTCAATCTCTACGGTTTCGTGAGCTAGATGTCGAATCCGGAACCCACTCAATAAAAGAGCCGTTTATCTATTTCTGACTCACTAGGTCGAAACAGATAAGCGGCTCTTTTTGATTGATAAAGGCTAGATGGATCGAACCTAATTCTTGCCCGAGTAACGAAACGCTTCTCTGGTTAGCTGATTTAATTGGTCGTCATTCATCTTATTGTGCACAACGGTGATACGGCCTAAGTAAACCAACGGGACTTCTGCCTCTCGCTCTTCCAAGTGAAACTTAATCGCTTCGGCCGTTGCCACACCAAGGTCATCACTCATTCGCATAGGCGTCGCGTCTAGTTCATCGGAACGAATCTTTTCTATCTCTTTCGCAGTACCGCCCCAACCCGTTACATAGATCTCAGACAACATGTCAGCCTTGTTTAACGCATCCACCGCTCCCATGGTCATCGCAGTATTGGCATTGTGAACCATGGTCACCTCAGGGAAGTTACCAAGCACTAAACGAATCCCATCGGCTCCACCTATCTTCTGGTATTGCCCGAAGTGCTCATACACAGTTAACCAATCACCTTTTTCCTCTACACAATCAATGAAACCCTGTGAACGTTGAGTATCTGTTATTCCCGGGATTCCTCGATTAGCTGAAAACTCGACTTCATTTCCCAGCTCTTTCACCACATGGTCACAAAGCACCTCAGCCCCCATCGCGCTTGAGAAATCAAACCAGCTGTCTGGTTGATGTTTCCATTGCTCATTAGGTGTGTGAAACGCCCAAATAAAGGTTTTGAAATCTTTGGAAGCGGACAGTTTTTGGATATTACTGGCTTGGATACCCAATTCAGAAGGACCAAAAATGACGAAGTCATAAGGCGTATCAGAATTCAGGACTTGCTCGGTGTATTGGGTTTGTAATGAGTGCTCAATTTGCCTTGAGGTAAACTCACTGATCTCAAAAGGCAGCTCCAAAGCGATGAGCCTTTGCTTCAATGCGGTGTAATTTCTTGTCCAAAAGTCAGAAATATCTGCACTTGGATAAATCAGCGCAATTCTTACCGGTTTTTCTACCGACATCGGAGCTAATGAAATTGGCTCGCCACTTACAGTCTCTTGAAATTTTTCAAGTTTCTTTACATCAGCCTCCGGCCTTACCCCGTCAGCATTGACGTACAAAGGGAGGCAAAAACACGCTGTCAGTAGGGTTGGTAAAATATTTTTATAAAGTTGACCCGGCATAACTGTTACCAAATGTTTGAATGTTTATTAACAATATTATAAATATAGGGCGATTATAAGTTATAAGCGTTTTATAAGCCGTATGAATAAGAGATTAAATTTTGCGAGTTTATTGCTCGCTACTACTTGCTACTCTCAGAGTTTTGCGGGTAATCATGAAGACGATTTCTTCCAATATGCTGAAGAAAAAGTGATGCGAGCGGTTTCCAACCAGAGAACTTGGGATGGCCCAATGCAAGGCCCTGCAGTGCGTCATGAAAAAAACGTTATTTTTGTCGCGTCTGATTTACGTAACGGTGGCGTTTACGGGGTGGGTAAAGGTATCTCCGAGGCCATTTCAAACATCAATTGGCATCTGAGGTTCATTGATGGCTTAGGCTCAGAAGTACGCCAAGGTGCAGCTATCCGAAAAGCGATTGGCTTTGAACCCGATGCCATTGTTCTTGGCGGCATTGATGCTGTACGACACAAAACCATTTTGAAACAAGCGGAAGATCTCGGAATCGTTGTTATTGGCTGGCACGCGACTGAGCTGGTCGGTGGCAACCCAGAAATCGGCTTATACACCAACATCACCACCGACCCTCTCGATGTGGCGGAAGTGGCCGCGCTACTCGCGATTGTAAACTCAAACGGGCGAGCAAAAACCGTAGTGTTTACCGACCCGAACTATGAAATTGCGATGATCAAAGCCAACGCGATGGTCAACACCATCAAGCGTTGCGGTACCTGCGATGTACTTGAACTGAACTACTTACCGCTCGATAAAATTGCCGAGCAGATGCCTGCAACATTGAAGAGCCTTGATGATAAATATGACGAGAAAATCACTCACATCTTAGCCATCAACGACCTCTACATTGATTACGCGATCCCTTCTTTGGAGTCTAATCTCGAAGAGTATCGGTTAATACCACAAAACATTTCAGCGGGTGACGGCAGCAAAGCCGCGTACAAACGAATCAATAGCGGTCAATTCCAACTGGCGACGGTACCTGAACCCTTATACCTACAAGGCTGGCAAATTGTCGACGAGCTCAACCGAGCATTTAACCAAATGCCTCCAAGTGGCTACTCAGCCCCTGTGCATCTCGTCACGCCCGATAATGTTGAAGAACTCATAAGCCAGTCAGACAAAGGCATCTACGACCCTAAAAATGGCTACCGTGAAGCGTACCTGAAAATTTGGAAGCCACAATGAAACTACCTCAGATAAACATCACCCAACGGCTCATTATTTCGAACCTAGTTTCGCTTTTGATTGTGAGCCTTGCGGTCATCATGGTGATCCGCTCACTCTATTACGTCGAGTCGACGCTCAAAACAGAAACCTCTACACACGTATCAGATTTGATTGTTAACTCTGAAATCAGCCGACGAGTGTTTACGCTCACCTCTCGAGTTAAGCTGCTGGAACAGACTTTTTTGTTCAGTGAAACCACGCTGTCTGAAGAAGCGTTCAATGTTGATTTCCAACTGCAACGACTGAGAGATCTTTCGACAAACGAAGGTTTCTCGCAAAAGATCGATGCCTTTATCGATAACTTCCACCGCTTTCTGGGCAGTTCGCTAGCACTGAATCGAATTCTTAAGCAGACTAATCAAATCGACGCAGCATTAGCCGAGCAACTTGATCAACTCGAATTTGCTATCGCCGACAGCAAGCTAAGGCACTTAGACCAACCTAATTTCATCCGTTATAACAATGAATTAGATCTCATCAACATGCTACGAGAGTCGTTCCTCACCTCGGGTAAAATGGTCGGTGACATTCACAGCCGTATCACGCCAGAAACGGAGAAAGTCCTGCTTATTGAGGTCGAGAAAGAACTCGATATATTTTTGCTCCATTTAGAAAACGTCGATATCGCAACGTCAGCGGTGATTGCTGAGAAGAAAAGAATTCATCGTACAGTGAAACGATACAACGCCGCTTTAAAACGCATTCGAGCGAATCTGGAACAGCGTTGGTTGGTGATGGCATCACTGTTAGTAGCCCAAAGTGACTTGTTGGAGATGGTAGAACAAACCGAATCACGCGTACAAAACCAAGCCTTAGAACTGACAGACCAGCTTGAACAAGAGATTGGTCTATCAAGGCTCAATGCGATTGTTATCAGCATTTCAGCCGTCGTGCTATCGATGTTGCTGGTTAGCCACGTTGTTAGACATCACATTCGAAAGCCACTCAATGCACTTAGACATGGCTTCGACCGTTTAGAATCCGGTAGCCTCAAAAACCCAATCAACTTGGGCAGAAGTGACGAATGGTCTCACTTAGAAAAAGCCTATAACGACATGGCTTTAAGGCTGTCCGAGGCCTACCTCGACCTCACAGAAGAGAAGAAGAACTTCGACTTCCTCGCACACCATGATCCACTGACGAATTTGGCTAACCGACTGTTGGCCACCAAACAATTGGATGAAGAGATTAGAACATCCAGTGAGAGCAACGCCTCTTTCTTATTGTTTTATCTTGATATTGATGAATTTAAGACCATTAACGACTCCTTAGGACATGAGCCCGGAGACAACTTATTAGTCAATGTCTCTGACATCTTGAGTAGCCTAGTCGGCGATAAAGGCTTTGTTGCTCGAATGGGTGGCGACGAGTTCTTGGTTGTGTATTCCAACATTAGCTTAGAAGAAGGTGAACCGATCGCCGATCGCTTGAATCAAGCATTAAGAAAGCCGTATTACATCGATGATAATTCTATCTTCGTCTCCGCGAGTATTGGTGTTTGTGAATACCCTACTCATGGTTTGGATCGTGAAACCTTAATTCGTAACGCGGATACCGCCATGTATCACGCCAAACGTAATGGTAGAGATCAATACAGAGTCTACGCGGATAAAATGACTCATGAAGTAAACGACTTAATCGAAACCAACATTGGGCTTCATCAAGCGATTGCTAACGACGAACTTGAAGTGTTCTTCCAACCTAAGGTCGACTTAGATTCACAAGGGATCATTGGCGCCGAAGCACTTATTCGCTGGCGACACCCTAAATTGGGCTTACTGCCACCGATTGATTTCCTTGAAGTGGCGGAGAAAAGTGACCTCATTATCGACATCGATAAGTGGGTGTTCAAGAAAGTAGCGAACTTGATCACTGAATGGCAACGAACGGGAATAGACCTACAAGGTGTGATTTTCTCAATCAATTTCTCAGCGAGAATGTTCTATATGACAGACCTCGCCGAGCAGCTACAAGTGATACTGGATGAAACGGATTGCCAACCTCACCAATTGCTGCTTGAGATTACCGAAAGAGACATGATGCGTGATTTTGAAACCTGTTCGAGAACCATTGAGGTGCTTCATTCTAAAGGTTATAAGATTGCTATCGATGATTTTGGCACGGGTTACTCTTCACTGTCGGTATTGAAGAATCTTTCGGCTGATTGCGTAAAGTTAGATCGAAGCTTTATTGAAGATATTAATTCATCAAAGGTTGATTACGAGATTACTTGTGCGGTGCTTAAACTCGCGCAAATACTCGACTTTTCAGTGATTGCAGAAGGCCTTGAAACCCAGAGCCATGTGAAGACACTGCGCCAGATCGGTTGTAAATACGCTCAAGGCTATTTCTTTGCGCGTCCTCTGCCGATTGATGACTGGTTGCCTTACTTCTTGCTTAATTCAGAGCAAACGCAAAAAGAGGCATAACGAATCTTAGCGGAGTGAATGACCCTATCGGTCGATCACTCCGTTTACCCAACCGAAGTGGTTTACCGGTTTTTCACCAAACAAGGACTGTTTTCTGGCAGCACCAAACAAATGCTGGATGGCATGACTTCAAAACGTATTTGATTGGAACGATAAGGTTCACCATCAAGGTTAATGGGCAGTGACTGAGGGAAATCGATCTCTAACCAGCGGGCTTGAGTATGGACTATGTACTTGCCGTCGTCGGCTGGATGCTTGAGCTCTTCGATGACTTTTGGCAAATCAGAAGCAACGAAGGTTTTGACCAAAGTAAGATCCATCAAACCATCATCAATCAATGCATTTGGCGCTAACTCTTGTCCTCCACCCGCTAAGCGACCATTACAAAAAGCACCAACAAGGATCTTGCCGGTAAAGCTGCCTTTGTCTATGGTCAACGAGCCACTGTAAGGCTTAAAGCCGAGAGCTTTCACCACACCGGTTAACGTATACGCACCGCCACCGAGAAAATCTTTAAGCTCGACTGGCGTTTCAGCTGTGACTTCAGCACCAAAACCCGCCGCAGCGACATTCATAAAGTAGCGGTCATTTGCACGCACGCTATCAACAGCAAACGCCTTGCCTTCCAGCGCTAACTCAAAGGCGCTCGAAATATCATTAGGTATTCCCGTTGCGGTAGCAAAATCATTCGCCGTGCCCATCGGGATAATCGCCAGTTGTGGTCTTTCACTGGCACGGAACTGGTTTAGCGCGTTAACGGCTTCATTCACCGTTCCATCGCCACCCGCCACAATCAGACGCTTAACACCGTCGCATATTGCCTCGCTTACCAAACGGAACATATCCGACGATTCCCAAGTCACTCTAACTTGCAGGTCGATATCATTGTCCCTCGCCGCAAAGATGGCTTGCCTTAGTTCCGGGATATTAGCTTTCTTTCCGTTTAAAATCGCGCGAATGCTTTCCATGGCTATGTCCTTGTATAGGCTAACTTGATAACTCTTTTGCTGCCGCTTTGATCTTAGCTCGTAACCACTTATGGCTTGGTTCATTAGTCCGGCTTGGATGCCAAATCATACACATATCGAGGTCTTCCAACTCGAAGGGTAATGGCAGTGTTTTAACCGAGTACTTTTCAGCAAAACAACGCACCGATGAAATAGGCATTACACCGATGTACTCAGAGCCTTCGATCACAGGAAGCATCTCAACAACGCCCGCTGCGCGATACACGATTCTACGTTTTTCAAGGTCACTGTAGTGCTCAGAGCTTAATAAGCTTTTGCGCGCATGCCACCTAGAGACCACCACATGCTCGAGTGCTAAGAACTGTTCCATATCGATCGTATCGCCAACCGTTGGATGATCACTACTACACACCACGACCAACTCTTCTGTAGAAATCACCTCGTGCTTAAGCATGGTTCTTCCTTTAGGCGTCATATCAATAATCACGTCGTGTCTTTGCAGCCTTAAATCAGACTCATAGTCTTCGGTAAACAGAGGATGAACCTCTAACGCGATACCTGGCGCGACTTGGCTGATTAACTGCATGACTTTTGGCATCATTTCGTAGCTCGCGGCCGAAACGCAGGCAATGGAAAACACGCGGCCTGAAGTTTTAGGATCGAAGTCTCTTGATGCGGATAAGGTAGAAGTAAAATTTTTAAGTGCCGCGGCCATTGCAGGATAGATATCAATAGCGAATGTGGTTGGCTCTACACCTGATGTGGTGCGGTGAAACAGTGGCTCATCATAGATATCTCTCAACCTTGCAAGTGCTTTACTCACTGCTGGTTGGCTTATATCCATGCGATTAGCAGCCCTAGATAAGTTCTGCTCTTCATAGATAGCAACAAATATAGGAATTAGATTTAGCTCGGTACTTTTCATACAGTTCCATATTAAAGAAGCAGGTTCCCCATAGTAGAGAACCTGCCGATTATGTTCGATGCGAATGACTAAAGTTTGCTACTTAGTTCTATCTTTTAAGTCTGGCAAGGCTTTAGGGATTTTCAAGCGAGCGGCAATTGAACGAGGTTTACTCTGGCTTGATTTATCGTTGGGCAAGTTACGTAACCCTTTCCATAAACGAGTGAATACGTTTTTATCTTCACTTCCTTGTTGAAGGGCTTCGCTATCCTCTAGCCAACGCTTTTGTTCGTTCGCTTTACCCAGTTGCTCTTTACTTAGTTGCGCTTTATTCAGCTCTAACTGAGAGGTTTCGCTTCGCAATTGACGATAGATAAAGGTTCTTAGTGCAGCCCAATTACCTTGCTTGAGTAAACGACGTAATACTAGCCAACTCGGTGTTGGGCGATTTGCGTAGTAACGCTTAACGGAAACAATCAACGCAATGCAGACTAGCAGAGCCAAACCAACCGTAATAAACAACGACATGTAGGCTTTGATGAAAGATTGGACTGTGTGTTTGGCTTCAAACACATCCCCTTTAATCACCACGCTTTCAAGGCGTTGATTTTTGCTGTCCCACCACTGAAATGAAAACTCTGGGAGCGTAAACTCACCACCTTGTTGAATCACATATACCGTCTCTTCAACTCGGCTTGAGCGATAATCACCACGTTCTTGAGTATCATCCAAACGGTTGGGCTGTGGGTAAGCTTGGAACTGCTGAGTGGACTCATTGGTTAGCACATCTGGCAGCAACACAGAAAGGCTGTCTTTTGCCTTAATCGTGATAGTTCGAGTAATGGCACCGCCAACTTTTAACTCGTCACTCGAGCGTTGCCATTGTTGCTCTACATCTACTTCTGTCGCGGAAAACCAAGGCGCTTCATTATCGAGTAAACCTGAAGGCAACGAAGCTTCAAACTTAATCGGCTGCGTGTAAAGCGTACCGCCCACGTTTGAACCATCAGGAGCAGAAACTTGGATACGAACCGGCACGGTTGGAATAACAAACTCACCGGAAGTCATCGGATAAAGCGTCACTTCCCAACGCTGACGTGACCATGTAGTACCACCGACTCTTTCTGTGTAGTTCGTCGCGAGTTGGTTACGCTGCTTAGCAATCACGTTAGGGATTTCGATACTGCCAATTCGAGTGCCGCCTGTTAACCAGCGCGGTGTCGCCACCTCAATGTTCAGAATGACCTGCTCATTTACGCTGACTTTGGTCGGCGTTATCTTGTCGCCTGACTTGGGTTTCTCGCCCACCCAAGCGATAAGCTCAACGTCACCACTTTTTTGCAGATCGAAGATATCGGCAGCAGAAGCAACAGCAGGAAAAAACCAACTCAACATAAGAGTCATCGACAACAACCATGTACGGGCTGTGAATCGCGCGCCCTTTGATTGAATCGCTTCAAGCGCTAAATCGTATCGACTCATTGTGCTTGCTCCTGTTTTGATGCCTGTTCCTGTTTCGGTGTCTGTTCTATCGAAGGTGCAGGGTCTCTTAATTGAATTTGAAATTTCGACTTCAAGAAGAACTTAGGGTCCGCTTCGACGCGTTTTAACCACTTGTCGGCAAGCTCTTGACTGCCCAAGATTTCATTGGCATTCAGCGTTTCCTTGAGCATCAATTCCGCTACCGTTTCTTCTTCGGCGCCATCACCCGTTCGCGGCTGATCGTCTTCGAGTTCTAAAGATTCTTCAGGGCCATCTGTGGTTCCAGACTGGCTTTCACTGGTTCGATTTACCTCTTCGACAATCCCACTAAGCACAGCAAGATTGTTTTCCACATCCGTTCTTAGTTCTGGTGAAAGATCCTCTTTCTCGCTTAGTGACTTCAAAAGGTCTCGCGCCGCAAGGTATTCACGCTGCCTGGCTAACGCACTCGCTGCATTGTATAAACCAAGGTCAGTTTTGGTTTGCAAAAATGCACTGTGAGCGAGCTTAAAATCACGAGCATAGTAATAAGCCGCGCCCTTTCGCATTGGGTCAGTAAAATGTTTGGCAGCTTGAAGGTATTCTTTCTGATTCAACAAACGTTGACCTTGCTGGTCAGGCGTTAGCCATAAGTCCCACCACCATTGAGCGGTCTTATCCCAAGCCGTAAGCGACTCCACCACAACGGGTTTCTCAGCAGTTAAGTTGACGGTTTTCGCCAAAGTGCTTGGTGAATAAATACTGCCTGAAATCACTAGGCCAACTACGCACCACTGTACCAACCATCCTTTTCTGAACCACAACAACATGATGATCGCCATTGGAATAAGTAGGCCATAGCCCATGTCTTTCCATGGCATAGAAGATTCACCGTTAAGTTGCATGTTTCTTTCAACCGCTCTGTTCAGTTGTTGAATATCCGAATCGTCAACGGTCACCTCAATCACTCGACCACCTGTCTTATTCGCTAAATTGCGTAATGAATCTAGGTCAACAGGGTTATCGCTCACCACATCGCTATTTCCGGCAGCCAAAATCAGCAACTGATATGGGTTTTCGTTAAAGAAGGTTTCAAAAGCTCGCGTCGTACTTGGATTCACACCATCTGAGACTAAAAGCACTGACGAACCTAACTCACCAGACAGTTGCTGATTTATGAGTGGCAGAGCTTCTTCTGCTGATTTACCTGAAACCGGCATGATGTCGGGTGTAATAGCCGCAAGAAACGGTTCAAACACCTTGCTGTCCTGCGTGACGGGCATCGCGACGTGTGCGCTGCCTGCGTAAACCACTAAGCCCGTATTACCGCCTTTTCGAGCTGCCAATAAGTCTCTAATTTTCTGCTTAGATCGTTCCAAGCGACTTGGAGGCAAATCCTTAGCGAGCATAGATTCACTATTATCGAGCACAACCAACATCGACGCTTTATCTTCACCAAATGGCGATGCTTCACGTTGCCATGTTGGGCCAGAACAGATAATGATGGCGATAGTCACAATCACCACCAATAGCTTCAACGGCAGCTGCTTGCGCCAGCCTGTTTCGCCAATCGTCAATGCATCACGTAAATGTGCCGGTAGAATGTCTTTCCACGTTGGTTTGGTCTCTTCTCTCCAACGAACCCACAACAGGAAAAACATTGGAATAAAGGCCAACAACCACAATGGTCGGATAAAATGAAACTGGGTAAAGAACTGTTGTATCGTGAGAGAATCAGGCATCACTCTCTCCTTTCAAATTCTTAGCCGAAGAAGCGAGCAGCGATCTTCGGCGTATCGTTGCTAAGCTGAATGCGGTCAAATACATCACTACAACAATCGCCATCAAGTAGTGGTGCAACCCCTGTTTAGGGCGATAAGTGGTACTTTCATATAACTGAGGTTCTAGCTCACCAATCTGAGCGTAGGCTTTGGTCAGTTCGTCGCGGTTAAGCGCTTCAAAGGCTTCGCCACCTGACTCTTGAGCCACACGTTTGATGGTTTCCATATCCAAAGCCACTTCACCAACGGTTTGTGGGTCGCCCATTGCAATAACGTGAATTCGAACGCCCTTAGCCTTAGCGACTTTTGCGGCATCGATAGGCTCAACAAAGCTTCCCGTATCATTACCGTCAGTTAATACGATCACGACTTTCTCTTTTTCGTTGGTATCGACGTTTGAATCTTGAACGGCAGCACTTTGCTTTTCACTCTGTTCAAACACCTTGATCGCCAAGCCAATTGCATCACCTAGGTGCGTACTTTGTCCTGCCATCGCGACATCGGTTTGATTAAGCAGTTCAAGCCATACCTCTTGGTCTGCGGTAAATGGCGTTTGTACGAACGCTGCATCACCAAACAAGATCAAACCGAGTCGGTCCCCTTTTCTGGTTTTCGCGAAATCGGCTAACACCTCTTTGGTCGCATCTAAACGAGAGATTTTATCGCCTTGCTGAGAGGTGAAATCTTGCTCTGCCATTGAGCCGGATAAATCGACCACCACCATCACATCACGACCTAATTGTTCGCGAATTTGTGGCTCACCAAGAATGGTTGGTTTCGCTAACGCACACACGACCAATACCCAAGTAATAATGAGCGTGGTTCGTTGCCACCAGCTTGGCGTTAACTGGCTTGCACCTTCTGACGGTGCTTCCCCAATCGCTTCAACCAATTCTCGAAAAAATGGCACCTTAATCGCCATTTGCTTAGTTCGATAAGCTGGCACGGCAAAGTAGACCAACAACGGCAGAGGCAGCGCGATAAACCATAGCGGGTGCGCAAATTCAAAGCTGGCAGATAAAACATCAAACATTATCTTGCCCCTCAGCCGTTACCTGTACATTCGGTTTCGCTTGTAGATCTGGTTTATGAAGTTTTAGCCACATCATCGCAGTTTGAATCACCTCTAAACGCTGTTCAAAGCTCAAACGGACATTAGGGTCAATTAAGCTCTGCATCCATAATTCCGAGACTTCATCAGCAAAGAACGCATTGCTGTTTTCACTCGTGTTAGCGCTAACAGGCAGGTAAGCGTTCAAACGGTTTACATAGGCTTGGCCAAACAGCTTGGCATTGCTGCTGTCTAGGTAACGAAGCACCACTTTCAGCACCTTGAAAGTTCGCTCGGTTGAGTTCTTGTCTCGTGCATCCAAAACCATGAGCTCTTGAAGCGCTTCTTTACGATAACGGTTATTCCACCATCTCTGCGCCAAACGATAAGCCAGATAGATAGCGACCAATAACAGAATAACGCCGAGGATCTTCCAACCAATGGTTTGCGGCATCCAGCTCACACTCTCGGGAATGGCGACATCGTGCAGATCGCGAAGAATATAAGTACTTGGGGGGGTATGTTCTACAGCCATCTAGCGCCCTCCCACCAGCTTTTGAAGCTGAGATATGTGATTGCCTGACGTGTCTAATTCGATATAAGGAAGGTTTTTCATCGCCATCAATTTAGCAAGCGACTGCTTCTGGAGTGCCGCTTTTTGGGCAAGGCTTTCACTTGCAAGGTTAACCTTAGATTGGCTATCCAGATTAAGTTGAAAGCGACCATCACCCACCACCCAGTTTGCGCTTGCCAGATCTTGAGGCAATGATTGTTCTAATGGATCGGTGACCATAATGGCTAAGATATCGTTGTGTTGTTGCAGTTGCTTGAGTCGGTCAAGGTGTTGCTCTTGGCAATCTCGCCAATCACTAATAAAGATTAAGGTCGATTGCTTCAATCTCATGCGCTTGATCAGTTCAATCCACTGGCTAAACCCAACACCTTCGCTGTCGCTCACACTGACACCTAAGCTTTGATTGGCTTTGGTGAGGTGTTTTAGTTGAGCCAATAAATCCGATTGAGAACGCTGCGCTTTAGTATGAAAGAGCTTTTGGTATGAGGCTAAAACGAAGCCAACTCGGTCACCATCTTTCAGCACTCGCCATCCACACAATGCCGCCACTTCGGCAGCCACAACGGATTTCATGGTGTTTTGAGAAGCAAAAAACATCGAACTGCGCTGATCAACACAGATCATCACATTACGGTCTTTCTCTTCGGTATAACTACGAACATGAGGTTTGCCTGTTCGCATCGTGACTTTCCAATCGAGGTTACGAATGTCATCACCAAGTTGGTAGTGACGTAGCTCCTCGAAATTCAAGCCTCGACCTCGGAACAATGAGTTGTGTCTACCCGACAGAACGCTGCCCGCCTTTAGGTGAGGCAGTAGAGAAAACGACTCAGCTTGAGCCTGAATTCGCACTAACCTTGAGTAATCACAATACAGTCGTGGATCAAGGCCTTGCGATCTGGGAGCTTGTGTTGGCTTCGCCATGACGCCCCCTAGTTATCCAATCTCAACATTATCGAGCAGTTCTTCAACCACTCTTTGATGGTCAACACCATCGGCCAATGCGTCGTAAGACAGCGAGAATCGGTGACCTAACACGGTTGGCAACATGGCACGCACATCGTCTAACGTGACGTGGTCACGTCCTTGTAGCCATGCATAAGCGCGAGCACATTTATCCAACGCGATGGAAGCACGCGGGCTTGAACCAATCTCAATCCATTTAGACAAGTTTGATTCTGGGTAACGCTCTGGCTTACGAGTCGCCATCACCAAGGCCACAATGTAGTTCTCAACTAAATCGGAAACGGCAATGTCTGGAAGTTGGCGGCGAGCCTCAAGCACCAACTCAGGTTCAATATGCTCCGGAGTGACTAATTCTGAACTGGTCTCGCTACCGAGTTCCTCACTGCGGACTAGTCGAATGATGTCACGTTCCGCTTCATCTTCTGGATAGTCGACCGTCACTTTCATAATGAAACGGTCCATTTGTGCTTCAGGCAGTGGATACGTTCCTTCTTGCTCAACTGGGTTTTGCGTAGCGAGGACCATGAACAGATCTGGCAGAATATGAGTTTGACCACCCACCGTAATCGTCCCTTCCGCCATCGCTTCAAGCAGAGCCGCTTGTACCTTTGCGGGCGCACGGTTCACTTCATCGGCTAATACAATGCTATTGAAAATAGGACCCGGTTGGAAATGCAGTTGAGGCTTTCCATCAAGCTCCTGATACACCTCCGTGCCCGTCACATCAGATGGCAGCAGGTCTGGCGTAAATTGAATTCGACCAAAACTGGTGTTCAGTAGATTCGCCAGCGATTTTACTGAGCGAGTTTTCGCTGTACCGGGAAGTCCCTCTAAAAGCACATGGCCATTAGTCAATAACCCTATCACCAGAGCCCGAACGACGTGGCTCTGACCGATAACACTTTTCTCTGTTTGTTCAATCAGTTGGTTTATTGCTTGTTGCGCATGGTTCATAGGTCTTCCCTTAATTCAATCTGGCTGCGTACATCCTACTCACAAGCCCCATAACTATTAGTTATAAACTCGATAGCCAAGCTCACCTTATCGCTTTATTTAAACCTAGCTTTCAATTGGTTAATGGCTTCCGGCGGTGCCACTTTGCTCAATGATAAAATACATTGCTCAAACGCCTTTGGTACGCCCGGTATATGACTGTTTCGCGCCAACACTTCACACTGGGCATACAGGTGCTGTGGGTTGCGGCTAAATTGGTAAGCCTTATGCAGTGATTGACTTGCCGCAAGCACATCCAATTTTTCCAAAGCCAATCCGTACACATACCAATATTGAGGGTCGGTTTGTGCAGTTTCAGCGGCTTGTTTAAGGTAGTCCGTTGCTTGTTCGTAATCTTTCACACGAAGCAGAGACAATCCTGTGCTGTATGGCAAAACACTCGATTTAGGCTGAGCTTCAATACCTTGCTTCAAGGTCGACAACGCTTTTGCTTCGTTACCTTGCGCTCGATACAAATCCGCCAAGTTGGCGTAGCTGTTTTCGAAGTAAGGCTCAATATCGATAGCACCTAAATAGAATTCAATTGCTTTATCGTGCTGACCTAAATCTCGGTAAACGTTGCCTAGGTTAGTGCGTCCAAACCCTCTGTCGGCATTAAATTGCTGTATCTCAATGTACTCTTGCAGTGCAGGTTTGATTTGGTCTTTCTGCAGAGGATTCATTTCTCCCCAGTAACGTACCAATGCACCTGCGGTTTCTGAACGGATCGACAATACAGGATCTTTCAGCAGCGGTTCTAGAATCTGCCAACGGTCGGTAAATGGGAAACCAGACGAGCCTTGCACCACACCCAAACGGATCATTTCATCATCGTGTTTCACCGCTCTTGCCAGCGAGATCAGCGTATTCTTGCCCGTATTACCGCCCAAACGTTCTAAGCTCGATGCTCGAATGATATTGCTTAAGCTGGAATCCTGAGCCGAATACGCCAACGCATCCTCTGCCCCTCGGTGCCCTATTGAGTCAGCATAAAAGGCAACGGCAAAATGCTGCTGGTTACGATACTTAGAATCTGGGAACCACTCACCGATTTGCTTATCTGCCCACTGGTCAGTTTGATCTTCATGACAGCTAGTACACACGTTCGGCGTTTTAATGTGTTGGCTAATATCAGGACGTGGGATATGCCAACTGTGATCACGTCTTGGGTCGACCTCCATGTAAGTCGTCTCTGGCATGTGACAAGTCGTACATTGTGAAGCCTCTGTATTCGCTTCGTGGAATGTGTGCTTCTCAGGCGTGTATTCTGATGCAATATGACATTGGCTACACACGGCTTCTTCCGCAATTTTTAGTTCAGCGGTATGGGGATCGTGGCAGTTAGTACACGTGACGCCTTTTTCAGCCATCACGGATTGAAGGAAAGATCCGTAGACATAATCTTCATCGTAGATTTGACCATCGTTATGGTAAAGCTCAGGAGTAATTAAGCTCAGGCGATACTTATCAAAGAATGACCCGTTCACGTGGTCGCCTGTTTCATTCAACTGAGTACGTCGGCTGTGGCATTGAGCACAGGTTTGAACTTGATTGGTATGGATGATGTCTTTTGGTTGCAGGGTTGAATTACCCTCTTGATAGATCCACTCTTTCACCGATTTCGACAAGTCACGGTCAAATCCGTAATGCGCCGAGACTGGAGCATCCTTTCCACCATTGGCTTTGGCTTTCTGGTGATTTGCTAACAAGGCCTGTTCAACGTGCTCGCTTGCAGGGCCATGACACGCTTCACAACCGACATTAATCTCCGACCATGTGGTGTTGTAGGTATTACTCGCGCTGTCGTAGTTTTTCTCTAGATTCGTAGAGTGGCAATCGGCACACATGAAGTTCCAGTTTTGACCGCTGTTGGTCCAGTAGAATTCATCAGTGTTGGTGGTGTCAGGATAGAGGTGATACCAGCGTTGGCCGCCTTCGCCTTCAGTTCGAGAGTCCCAAGCGAAAGGAATCAACTGTACACGGCCGTCTTCAAATTCAACCATGTATTGTTGTAGTGGTTCAAAGGCAAAGGTATAGCTGATTTTGTAATCTTTGAATCGGCCGTCTGGCCCTTCGATATTGACCCAGAACTCTTCGCCCTTGCGAAAAAATCGGTTGGGTTTACCGTCATGTGTGACTGTTTGATCGTTGAAGTCGCCTAATACCGATTCATCTGTAGCATGCTTCATCGCCATATCATGATGAGAGCCCTCCCACGCTTCGACTTCTGCACTATGACAATCAACACACGCTTTCGAACCGACATACGTGGCTTTAGAACCGATAGGTAAAGCGTCAGAGCTAACGTGTGAAGCTACAGAGTTGGCCTTTGAAATATCAAAGTTGATATTAGGATCTTGCTCGTTGGCATAGGCGTTCAAACTGAACAGCGACAACATCAGTGAAGACAAGATTGCGGATAATACTGCGACTCGCTGGTGTTTCAATCCGTTTACCAGTGAGCACAACCATGCAGACATAACATTCCTTGTTTTTATACATCCTTATGCTTAATAAGGTAGACGTAAAAACAACGAATTTACAATTATTTAGTGGCAATGAGCTCCATAGTTGTGACTCGTATTCACGACCGGGATTTACTCATCGATATGCGCATAAAAAAAGAGCTCCTAAGAGCTCTTCAATCTGTTCAGTCTCACTCAAACAATCACTTACTTGTTATGAGATTCCTGAAGTTTTTCCATTACCTGATCCAAGCTAAAGCTCGCGGCTTTTTGGCGTGGCGGGTATTCAGCAAAGGTTTCTAGGAACTTGCCTACATACGCTTGTGCTGGAACGAACATATAAGCATGGTCTAACAACCAGTCGTAGTATGTGTTCGATGTAATGTCTGCGTTTTCGTATGGATCCATACGCAGGTTAAACAGCTTAGGAAGACGTAACGTCACGAACGGTTCAGCCCAAATTTGCATGGTACCCGTTGCACGCTGCTCCATGAACACCGCTTTCCACTGGTTGTAACGAAGCGCCGCTAAATCACCATCATCGGTAAAGTAGAAGATCTCCGAACGACGGCCTTTCTCTTCTTCACCGGTTAAGTAAGGAAGGAAGTTATAACCATCTAAGTGAACCTTAAATGTTTTATCACCGGCAGTATGACCTTTGAGTAGTTTCTCTTTGATTTGGTCATCACCAGCAGCGGCAACGAAGGTCGGCATCCAGTCCATATGGTGCATGATTTCGTTGGATACGGTTCCTGGTTCAATCTTACCAGGCCAACGAACCATCGCTGGTACACGGTATGCGCCTTCCCAGTTGGTGTTTTTCTCACCACGGAACGGGGTTGTACCCGCATCAGGCCAAGAGTTCATGTGAGGGCCGTTATCCGTTGAGTAGAAAACGATGGTGTTGTCTTTGATTCCTAACTCGTCTACTTGCTTCAATAGTTGCCCAACGTGTCGATCGTGTTCAACCATACCATCAGCGTAGTTACCAACGCCGGTTACGCCTTTACTGTCAGCTTTCACGTGCGTTCTAAAGTGCATACGTGTTGCGTTCCACCAAACGAAGAATGGTTTGTCCGCTTTCACTGCGCGATCCATGAAATCAAGTGCCGCGTCTAGTGTTTCTTCATCAACCGTTTCCATACGCTTACGCGTTAGTGGGCCAGTATCTTCAATCTTGCCATCAGCAAATGACTTGATAACGCCACGAGGGCCAAATTTCTTACGAAATTCTGGGTCGGTTGGGTAATCTTCATTTTCTGGTTCTTCTTCAGCATTTAGGTGGTAAAGGTTGCCAAAAAATTCGTCAAACCCGTGTGCTGTTGGAAGGAATTCATCTTTATCGCCAAGGTGGTTTTTACCAAATTGACCTGTCATGTAACCCATAGGTTTCAGCATTTCTGCGATTGTCGCGTCTTGTGCTTGTAAGCCAATGTCTGCACCCGGCAAGCCTACTTTACTCAAACCCGTTCGTAATACACTTTGTCCCGTAATGAAAGTAGAGCGACCCGCAGTACAAGATTGCTCTGCGTAGTAATCGGTAAACATCATCCCTTCTTTGGCGATGCTATCAATATTTGGGGTTTTGTAACCCATGAGACCGAAAGTGTATGCACTCACATTGGATTGACCAATATCGTCCCCCCAAATGACCAATATATTTGGCTTTTCTGCCGCAAAAGTGGCGCTGGACGCGGCCATCATTGCTGTACCCAAAATCGCTAATCGACGTTTAGCGCCATATTTCGCTGTCATAGAAACCTCTTCGTAAGTTATTTGCATCCTGCCCTACAACGTATAGTCCATTTTTTGCACATGCGCGAGATTCCCTAAGCTATTAATCTTTTTGTCATTTTTATTGAGATACGGATACAGAAATCATCGATAGGGTTTACGCCAACAAACATGATAAGGATCACACATACAAACTAAGGCTTTATTCTAGGTACCCACTGGAGCTGATATTAATCAATAGGTTACCTAAGCATCATAACGATTGGTTATAAGCACTATAAAAGGACGGAACGGAATTTTGGGAATAACATTTGCTCATCGATGTGTTGTTCTAACGCATTAATCTTAAAAGTGAATCGGAGTCCTTATGGGTACTAAAATTAATAAACTAGCATTAGGTGTTGGCTTATTAGCAGCTTCTTCAGCGGCAACAGCAGCAGAAAAACCAAACATTCTTGCTATCTGGGGTGATGACATTGGTGTATTCAACATCAGTGCATACAACAACGGTATGATGGGTTACGAAACACCTAACATCGACCGTATTGCTAATGAAGGCGCACTATTTACTGACCACTACGGTCAACAATCGTGTACTGCTGGTCGTGCTGCATTCCTAACCGGTCAAGAACCTTTCCGTACAGGTCTACTGACTATCGGTATGCCGGGCTCTGACCACGGTATCCCAGATTGGGCTCCAACAATCGCTGACCTTCTTAAAGAACAAGGCTACATGACAGCTCAGTTCGGTAAGAACCACATGGGTGACCAAGATAAACACCTTCCAACGAACCACGGTTTTGACCAGTTCTTCGGTAACCTTTACCACCTGAACGCGGAAGAAGAGCCAGAGACATACTACTACCCTAAAGATCCTGAGTTCCGTAAGAACTTTGGCCCTCGTGGTGTAATCAAGTCGACTTCTGACGGTAAGATTGAAGATACAGGACCAATGACGCGTAAGCGTATGGAGCACGCGGATGAGGAGTTCCTAGAAGAATCTCTAGCGTTCATGGAAAAAGCAGTGAAAGCTGATAAACCATTCTTCATCTGGCACAACACGACTCGTATGCACGTGTGGACTCGTCTACAAGAGAAATACCAAGGTAAATCTGGTATCAGTATCTACGCAGACGGCATGCTAGAGCACGATGACCAAGTGGGTATCCTTCTAGACAAGCTTGATGAGCTTAAGATCGCAGACAACACAATCGTTATCTACTCGACCGATAACGGTGCAGAAACCGTATCTTGGCCTGATGGTGGTGCTACTTACTTCCACGGTGAGAAAGGTACAACTTACGAAGGCGGTATGCGTGTTCCTCAGCTAGTTCGCTGGCCTGGTACTATCAAACCGGGAACGAAGATCAACGACATCATGGGCCACCAAGACTGGATCCCTACTCTACTAGCAGCCGCTGGTGATGATAAAGTGGTTGAGAAGCTAGCATCTGACAAAGGTGCAACTTACAACGGTAAAAACTGGCGTGTACACCTAGATGGTTACAACTTCCTGCCTTACTTCCAAGGTAAAGAAGAGAAAGGCCCTCGTGACAGCATGCTTTACTTCTCTGCAAACGCTGAGTTAAACGCAGTACGTTGGAATGACTTCAAGATTTCATTCGCTGTGATGGACGGTAACATCACAGATGCCGTTCGCTTCCAAACAAACTGGCCTCAAGTAGTACACCTACGTGCTGACCCATTCGAAAAAGCACCACACGAATCTGGCATGTACCTACGTTGGATGGCAGACAACATGTGGCTATTCGTACCAGTAGGCGGCAAAGTACAAGAGTTCATGAACACGCTACCTGACTACCCAATGCAGCAAAGCCAAGTGCTGAACCCTGGTAACTTCAACCAAAATGCTTACATGCTTCAAGGTAAACTTAAGCAACTAGAAGCGGCAGCAGCGCAAGCTAAATAAGCCCCTCTAGACCATGTAATTCAAGTAGTTTAGAAAGTACATGATGTAATACCAAAGCCGTGGTCACTCTATGCAGTTACCACGGCTTTTCTACGTCTGGCACTTGTTTTCTGTATCTGTATCTTAAAATTCAAATTCTATACAACAAGGTCTTTTCGAATTCACCGTTAAGTCACTAACTTGCCCTACGTAACACGTTGTTTCTAACGATCCCTGCTCCTTGTCATTCAACGATTCAATGACTTCATCTTGCTCCTCTCCTCTTGTTACACCATCTTCTTGCAACATCACCACTATGAAACTAAGTTTATAAATATACACCTCTCATCCACAGGGTGAATAAGGTTTAAATCAGAAGGATTCTGACTTGCCCAAATTATCTAAACTAGATGGAACTGATGCTATGAAAACGCCATATTTAGCAGGAATAAGCATAACTGTCATTGTCGTTTCAGTCGCTATGCTAGTTTATGACGCGGCCTCTTCAAAAATGCACACCTCGTTCGAACACCAAGAAAATCACGTCCATGAAAGCGATCATGATGACTCTCATTCTTCAGGGCGCTCCGCCCATTCAGAAGAAAAGCACGCACATAAAACCGTCGCTTCAAGCCAGCCCATATCTCCGATTCCAAACTCTCCCGAGATAAATCATGAGATTGCCAAAATTGGTTGGGCGCTATTTAAAGACCCGAATCTCTCTTCTAATCGCAGTGTAAGCTGTGAAAGTTGTCATAGCCTGCAAACCAACGGTGCAGAGGTGATTCCTGTTTCGATTGGCGTAAACGGCGCAGGAATGAGAAATTCACTCACCGTTTTTAACGCAGTCTTTAACTATCGGTTCTTCTGGGATGGTCGAGTAAACAACCTCGGCGATCAAATTGATGGCCCAGTGCACAACGTCGATGAAATGGATTCAAACTGGCAACATATTACGGATTATGTGTCTCAATCGGAAACTTACATCGACTTATTCCAAGAACAATCAACGCCCATTGACGAAGCTTCAATTAAGGCTGTTCTTATTGAATTTATGCAGGGTTTGACCACACCAAATGCCCCTTTCGACCTGTATTTAAAAGGTGACAACGCAGCACTTTCTGAAACCGCCAAACGAGGTTGGGAAACCTTTCAAGAAGAAGGCTGTATTCGTTGCCACCAAGGTACCAACATTGGTGGAGGCATGGTGATGCGATTTGGTTACTTCGGGTTATCGAAAACAGGAGCCGAGCGAAGTGAAGACCAAGGTCGCTTTATGTTTACCGCTCAACCACAAGATAAGCATCTATTTCGTGTTGCTAGCTTAAGAAACGTGGCGATCACTGCACCCTATTTTCATGACGGCCAAACAGCCACACTCGAAGAGGCGATCAAAATCATGGGTGAAAGCCAACTCGGTAAAACGTTTGAAAAACAGACCATCAACGATATCAAGGTCTTCCTCGAATCCCTTACCGGTAACCGTCCTCAAATGTTAATGGAGTTTGAAAATGAATAAGATCAGACTCATATTTCTACTGTTTGTATCGCTTTTCATCGGCTTAATTAGCTTCATTATGCTGACCCACTCCGAGCATGAAAAGGTCACCGAATATGGAGTGCCTATTCGGGAGTTAGGCCACGAAGTATTAGAAATGCGTGATCACATCACCAATGCAGCGCTTGCGGGTATTTCCAACCCTTATCAAATGTCTGCAGATTTGGTGGCTTTAGAAAGAGAGTTACAACTGCTCAGAGAAAGTTATCAAAGCGAGAATATCCACTCTACGTTCTTTAAACACTTACCAACAGCGCAATTATTGGAGCGCTTCTACGATGCTTCAATGTCGAACTTAGATACGCTAGACAACCTAGTAGGACTTAGTGTGGCTCGTCAGTTTATTTTGCAATCTTTAACTCTACAACTCACAGAGAGCAGCTCAACTGATGCTGAGATAAACAATGCAAATATCGACATTCAAAGCGCGCTTCTTGCGAGTGTGTTGGTTGGGGGAATCGAAATTAACCATTCTGGTGTCAACTCCGAGCTGGCGAACCTTTATAAAACGTTTACCGAACTCAACCAGCAACAAAGTCAGCTGTTATCTCAAGTACTTTCAGCACACAGCATGGAGTACATTGAACATATTGAGCATGAGTTTACCGATCTGCAAGACCAACTTAAAAGTATCATCGTTAAGCTTATTATCGTTTTGGCGTTGCTGACTTTAGTGTTCTCATTCACCATGTTTTTCTTCCGAGTCTTCGAACTCAAAAGAAACAACCTCTCCTATCAAGAAGCCGCAGACAAAGCAGAAAAAGCCAGCGAAGCAAAATCTCTCTTTCTAGCGACCATGAGCCACGAGTTACGAACCCCAATGAATGGTGTGTTAGGTATCGCTCAAATCATAAAGGAAGACTCGCAAAGTTTAGATACTCGCAAACAGGCCCAAATCATCATTGATTCAGGACAACACCTTGTCACCATATTAAATGACATTCTTGACTTTTCTAAGGTGGAACAAGGCAAGATGGAGTTGGAATATAGCCCGTTCTCTGTCACCGACGTCGTGACACACCTTGATAAAACATTGACACCTCTTGCAGAAGACAAAGGCCTAGCTTTTATCATTAAAGATAACATTCCTACCAATATTCAGTTGATTGGTGACTCTGCACGTACCCGTCAGATCTTATTTAATTTAGCAGGCAACGCAGTCAAGTTTACTGAGTCAGGAAAGGTTGAAGTGGAATTCTTGATTGCACCGACAACCCCAACAAGCGTGAATATATTAGTGACTGACACAGGTATTGGCATTGCAGAAGACAAAATCGACCATATATTTACCGCCTTTGAACAAGCCGAGCTCTCAACAACCCGTAAGTTTGGTGGCACAGGGTTAGGGCTTTCCATTGTTCAGCAGTTAGTCGAACTGATGGGCGGAACAATTAAGGTTTCCAGCCAGCTTGGTTTGGGCACTCAATTTAAGATCTCTTTGCCGTTGGAAATGCATGAGCTTGAAGAACAAGTCATCGACCAAACGCCAACCAAAACCAATGAGACTCTCGATGACTTCTCAGTATTGTTAGTCGAAGACAACAAGATCAACGCAATGGTGATTAGGAAGTTCTGTGAGTCGATAAACTTAACGGTTGAGAATGCCTACGACGGTTTACAGGCCTTAGATAAGTTGGCGTCAAACCAATATGACCTGATCATAATGGACAACCATATGCCCAACATGAGCGGTATTGAAGCGATTCAAAAAATCCGTGGCGAACTCAAGCTGACTACGGTTGTTTTTGCATGTACCGCCGATGTATTCAAAGAGGCCCACGATGAATTCATCGAATCAGGCGCAGACTTTGTACTCACCAAACCGTTACAGAAAAACAGCTTACAAAACGCCATCAACGAGTTTCACCAACAGTTTGAGGTCAACCGCCATCACTCCGTTAACGCACACAATCTTCCAAACAAGGAAAAAAGTAACATCACGATGTTAACGCGTCACCCTAAGAACAAATTGCCACTCACAGAGGAAGAACTGTCGCGTAGCCAATTTTTAGCTAATGATGAGCTTAAAACAGACGAGAAGCTCAAATGCTTAACTTCTCTCGTTGATGAGCTAGAAAACGAAATCGATGAGTTGATAGAGCTATTTTCGGACGCTAAACAGGATGACCTATCCAGAACATTGAAGGCGGTTAAAGAGATTGCAGCAAGGTATGAAATGAACGAAGTGCTTGAACTCGCGAGCTCAGCCGAACAGATAGCCGATCAACACATCATGCCCGAAGCAGAATTACTTCAACAACTGATCAATCGATTGATGGTCAATAGTCATCAAGCCACTCGATTGATACACAAACTCCACCAGCAACGCAAAATGGGGTAAAGGAAGGTATCACATGATATGGAATTTGAACTTACCTAACACCGGCCCACACTTGTTCTTGGCTCTTGGTGCAACCATCATTTTTGTGGTCGACTATCATGTACCTTTGGGCATTGCTATGGCCGTTCCCTACGTTACGATAGTATTGCTTGCGGCAACAACGAAAGATCCAACCTCCACAGTGATGTGGGCTATCACCTGCACCTTGCTTACGCTCATTGGCTACTACCTATCTAGTACGGGCAGTGAAACCTGGTTCGTCGCCTTCAATCGCGTAATTACCATCTATGCTATTTGGATTTCGGCAATCGTTCCTATTTATGTCTCTTTAAAACCGCCTCAAGCGCCAACGAACGTCGATGAAGATGCTTTAACAGAAAATAAGGCAAGTCCACGCTCTCACCTGACTAGAAACCGCACAATAAACACGTTCAAAAACTAGGCTTAGGTTAAGTTTCGGTGAATTTTACCAAATCGAGACAAGGCAACTTGAAATACTTCTTTATGCATGCGAGTGTAGAACTACTCACCTAAATAACTGTATGACTATGAAAACATTACAATCCATTGCGCTGCTTTCGACAATTATCGCAGCACCACAAGTGTTAGCTGACGTAACAATTGAAGTTCCTTCTAGCGCAGATGCTTTAGTCGAAGTCTTAGCTGTAAATGAAGCTAAACCCGATCTTGACGGTGGTTTCTTCTCTTCGAGCAAAACGATCACCGTTCCAGATGGCGTAAACCAAATCGTTTTCAAATATCAACTTGCTTTCAGCCAAGGCAACGACCGTGAGTTTGTCGACAGCGATACCATCATTGCTACTTTTGACGCAGCAGACACCGCATTGACGTTCGACATGCCGAAGTTCCGTAACACCAACGAAGCGAAAAAAGGCCTTCAAAACTTAGATTGGAAACTGGTTGATGAAAACCAAAATGCAATCAGTGTTAAGCAAGATAAGCTAATCAAAGATGGCATGCAGATTGGTCGTAAGTACCCGCAAGAAGCGAAGGAATACAACCAGAAAGGTGGCATAGCTGCACTTACTGTAGGTGCTAGCGCGGGCGCAGCGGCTGCTGTAGTACAACCCGTAACGCTTCCAGCAAAGATTGACGGTAATGCAGCAAATACAGCTGAAGAGATGTTGTATTTCTGGTACGAAAAAGCGGATGCTGAAACGAAGCAGAAATTCAAAGACTACGTGAACAAGTAGATTTAATTACAAACAAGTAAACTAAGATCTCTCGTTCAAAC
Source organism: Vibrio sp. 1CM23M (assembly GCF_023161755.1). Classification (NCBI taxonomy): domain Bacteria; kingdom Pseudomonadati; phylum Pseudomonadota; class Gammaproteobacteria; order Vibrionales; family Vibrionaceae; genus Vibrio; species Vibrio sp. 1CM23M. Next base: position 389,107 of record NZ_JALNTR010000003.1, on the reverse strand, counting down.
GAAAGAAGCTGGCACTTTGCCAGCTTCTTGGTTTCTGTCTTTATCTAGCGAATTTAAGCTACGTAAACTAAACAGGCTCAGCCGATAACACTTTACCATCCACTTTAGTTGGCCATCCTAGCGCTTTATACTCAGCTGCTAGTAAATGGGCACAGCGGCTAGAAACCCTTGTTTTAATCCAGTCACCAAGTCCCAATACTTTATATTCCAATACAGCCATTTTCATAACAATTCTATTCCGCTCTAGTTCAATTTATAAATCTAGAGTGAACATTATAGATGTTCTCTTGTAATGTATGTTCCTAAAAGAACACTGTGCATAATTTTTTTAGATATCTAATAAACACTGAAAATCTAGTAATCCAAACGTTAGCTCGTAGTGTTAAAGATTCATGCCTTAATTTCAGCAACAGGGTCTCGTATCATCAAATTCATCGGTGAAATATGCTCATACAAGCCCTTAACATCGGTGATAAACACCTTTCCTCTTTGTATCTTAACCAAGCCTTGTTGCTCTATCCGTTTAAGAACTTCGTTTAGCCTAGGTCTTGATATGCCAGTTATCGAACTCAATTGAATTTGTGAAATATTAATGCTGACGGTTGCCCCCGCGATATTGGTCTGGCGAGCCGCAAGTTCCAACAAGACGTAAATGGTTTTCTGCTCTTTTTCATGAATCGAGGATAAGTAAGCCTGCATCCAAATAGATTGCGCTTTGGTTCCACAGTGAAGTAGCCATTTGTAAACCATGCACTTCCGCTCTGCGAGCTCTAATACCTTACTTGCAGGAAAAAGTACCATAGTGATAGGCTCTACTTCTTCTGCCACGGCAAAGAGGTTGTAGTCAGCATGTATAGACAAAGCCCCCATCCAATCTCCCCTTCCAATAACACCACCAGATAAGCTTTTCATGTTTTCTGTAGAAAAACAGATTCCAGCGGAGCCACTTAAAATATAAAAGACACCGGGCAAATTCTGAAACTTTTTTGTAATCTCAAAGCTGTCGACACCCGATTTAAAAACGGCAATATCAAGCAAGCTTTCTATCAAGTCCGCAGACAATTCACACGGCCATTGTATTTGTTCACTGATTGTTGGGTCTAACAACAGTTTGTTCCTCCTCAGACAATCTCTGTGTCTGCTTTTATACGCTTATGCTTAAGCTGATCTCTATTTCAATATAGCGTGACACTGTATATCTACACCTCGTTTAAATGTAGTTCATTAAAGCTTAAGACAAGATGTTTTTACCCAAATAAAATCATATTTCTTAATGTCTTAAGCCACTTATCTAGCTCAAAACCCGCTTGAGAACCAAAATAAAAACGACCAACACTTGTTGGCCGTTTAAGCTTTCTAAATCGCAGAATGCCGAGAGTTCGTTCGCATTCACCTATACCCTAAACTTCGCCTTTAGCTTCATACTGAAACTTTTGACTTTTGACTTAAGCGAGGTACGCCAAAACAACATCACGATATTGCTGTTTCAATGATTCTTCAATAAAGCTCGCTTCTATTGCATTTAAAGTAAATTGAGCAAGCTCTTGTTCCGTCATCTCATGAGCTTGGCTCACCGCGTTAAAGTTATCCGACATATAACCACCAAAGTATGCAGGGTCGTCCGAGTTAATCGTCACCGCTACGCCTCGTCTTAACAACTCAACAATATTGTGATCTTCCATCTCATCGAATACACGCAATTTAATATTAGACAGTGGGCACACGGTCAGCGGCATTTTGGTTTCAATCAATTCGGCTATCAGAGCTTCGTCGGTCATACACTGCACACCATGATCCACTCGGCTCACGCTGAGCATTTCAATCGCATCGACAATATTTTGAGCAGGCCCTTCTTCTCCTGCATGCGCCACCGTTAAGAAACCTGCTTGTTTTGCTTGTTGGAATACACGCTTGAACTTCTCTGGTGGGTGCCCTAATTCAGAAGAGTCTAGGCCAACTCCGATGATCTTGTCTTGATGCTTCAACACATCGGCGAACGTTTGAATGGCGCTCTCTTCAGATAAATGGCGCAGAAAACATGCGATGATTTGAGAGGTAATACCCAACTCTTTATGACCCTGTTCAAGCGCACGATGAATGCCGTTAATAGCGGTGTCGAATGCAATGCCACGATCGGTATGTGTCTGGGGGTCAAAGAAAATTTCAGTATGGATAACATTGTCGGCTTTACAGCGTTCTAGATAAGCCCATGTCAAGTCGTAGAAATCCGGTTCTGTGCGCAGTGCATCAGCACCTTGATAATAGATATCCAGAAATGACTGTAAATCATCAAATTCGTATGCGCGTCTTAGCTGCTCTGGGGATGAATAAGGCAGATCAATGCCGTTGCGTTGAGCAAGTTGGAAAAGTAACTCAGGTTCGAGCGAACCTTCAATGTGTAAATGCAACTCTACTTTTGGGAGCCCTTGAATAAATGCGTTCATATTTCACCTACTATGGATTTTAGGTGTGCACTTACTCTGAATAATAGACAGGAGGTTTTCTTGAACGCCATTACAAAGAGTAAGAACACAATTGTGATCTAAACCCTTCGTAATCAGCACTTTGCGGGAGCTGGTAGAGACCCCCAAACCATATCATTGGGGTTATACGAAGCAAACGGTTGCTACTATACAGAGTTCAGTGTGAATTTCACCAATCGTTTCTCCATAAAACTAATAAATTACTCAGTAGCATTTAAGAATACTCGCCACACTTTATTCAGAACATCATTCTAACATTAGGTTGACACACTTTAGCTATTGCCGCTATTTTGTCTAAAACCACAAAAGACGGTCAATATGAAAGATAACCAATTCGCGAGCTTTGAGGATCTCCTCTCTCACCAAACCAACACTTTGACCGCATGCCAACCCAAAGATTTCGATAGCACTTTTTTCTTACTGGCAAGAGAAGCGCTCGCTTGGTTTAAGCTCGACAGGCTTACCCTGTTTCCAAACTCAATGATTCTTCTGGATACAGGAAAAAGTATTTCCGTATCCCAAACAGATACTCCACCGCTTGAAATGGAACGCTTTCTAAAAGGTAATTATCTTGATTACCTAAAGCTTTTACGTTCAAAAGAGTGTTGGCAGTTATTCCCTGAGGAAACACTAAAGAACCATAAACTCGACCCGTTACGTGTACTTTATGAAGAAGGTGCTCATTGGCATGGGATTGTAAGCCTTTCGCTGTTTGGTCAACAGTGGGGAGCTATCGGCTTCTCACGGTTCAGTCGTTACGATAAGCCAATTGAAGAGGCTGACATGAAGCGAATCAAATTGCTGAGTGACATCTGGCTCTGTTTTTGGCAGCACTCCAAAATGACTCGTAGTGTCACCAGCGATGAAACCAATAATATTAACGAGAGTGAAAAGCTATTATTGCTGACCAAAAGGCAGTGTGCGGTTCTAACTCAATTGGCACAAGGTTACACCGCTAAGCAATGTGCGGAGATCCTCTTTTTAAGCCCTAGAACCATTGAGTCACACAAATACCGCATGTTGGATATTTTGGAACTCGACAACCATACCGAACTGATTCAATTTGCGCTGCGCAATGGTTTCGGTATCGACAACAAATAACGCTAGATTCGTATAAAAGCCCTCAAAAGCAATGATTTAAGGGCTTTGTTTAATCACTATCTTATTGGCCAATTTCAACTGAACTGAGTTAAGTCACTCTCAACGATAATCCGGTCGAATTCTCGACATCAGTAACATATCGATATACTTACCCGCTTTGAATGTACTCAGCCTTTTCGCGCCTTCTAACTGAAAACCTACTCGTTCATATAAAGCAATCGCGGAGTGGTTATCTGCATGGACCTCTAACTCAAGACGCACGAGGTTTAGCCAGTTATCGGCTTGATTGATCGCTTCTAGCATTAAAGCCTTACCGACCCCTTTGCCATGCATCTCCGGATTAATCGCTATCGCAAGACCAGCGCAATGTCTGTCTCTCACCTTCGTGGTCATGAATAAAGTAATGTGACCTACGACCTTGCCAGAAACCTCCGCAACTAAAGTGAAATGGTCTGAGTGACCAAACAGTCGCTCCACTTGATCAGAGCTAAGAAAAGGCTTTTGTGAGGTATTCTCTAATACTGACGAGTGTCGATAAATATCAAAAATATCTTGGTTATCGGTGGGTTCAAGATGTCTAATTTGTATTTCCAAAGCGCTTCCTTATCATATTATTTTTGTCCATAAGCTAATTTTCATATTACGGATAGCAACGAGCACCTACAACCTTTGAAGGTGTAAGTGCTCGAAATAATTAAACAAATAGAAAGGCTGCTCTTAAGCTTCTGCTTTGATTAGTTTTGTTGACGTAGTGTGAATATTAGAATTTGTAGTCAACACCAACACTCGCTAATGCTTGTTCAGAGCTGTAAAAGTCAATCTTAGAGTCAATCGACCTGACACCGAGTAATGAAATAAACGACCAATCTTCATAACCCATTAAGCCACCAAACTCATAAGCTAAGAATGCACCGAATTCATTCTCTTCACGTACTTGCCCGTAAATTGGATTCGACTCATCATATTCACGATCACTTGCATCTAGGGTAACAACAAAACCGTGGCGACCGACTCTCTTCGCGTAGTTTAATTCAATTCCATAACTATCGAAGCTGAGTGCTCCTCCTTCTGCGTCTGAGTGGAAATACACCATTGAAGGAACAAATAGACCTGCTTGGTTTGGTAAGATAAAGCGGTAACCTGCTTTGGCGTACACATAGGTTCTTTCCCTATCCAGCAGCACAGCATCTTCCGGAGATAAGACTTGGCTACCAGATAGCTCTTCATCAACATCAGATTGCCCAAATGCGAGATCCGTTCGAAAACCAGTTCCACCGATATTAGTGAGCTGCAGTCGTCCTACATTACCTTTCACATCCGTTTCATTTCGATTAACGCCAACAGCATACGGATCCGTCCAAGCCTTGCCCGAGATAAGCGTAGGAAGAACAGAAAAATCCAATATTGTGCCTCCAGATAGCTGATGTCGATAACCAATCTCAAAAGCAATGGTACCTGTTGCAATATCCTCTCGAGTGGTACCCGCATACACTTGATGAGTCAGTGACTCACCAAAGGTATATTGAACCGTACCCAAAAAGCCGAGTAGCCCTTGGTTTTCACTATCCCCCTCCTTGGTGTTGGTTACTTGATTCGCGTCTTGCTCGGTGCTCAAGTTACTGCTGTCAGAAGATACACCCGTCAAGACACTGAAGTTACCACTGAAACCTTCCGTTGGTGCAAGGCCACTATAAGCTGGCATTGAAGCGAATGCCGAAAATACAACTGGTAAAACAAACCTCATATTCACATCCATTAATTGAATAATCACCCGTTAACTATATGTATTAAATTGAAATTATAACAACTATTTAACGGAGACATTTATTCAACTGACGAATTGGGTATCTAAAAAATAGGTTCAAAGGTGCAATAAGTTGATCTATCGCTTTTAAGCTTTCGTAGTACTTCTCGAAAATAACGGACAAAACTCAAAGGAAGACAATATGTTTAACAAATTAATCAAAACCACATCAGTGCTAGTTGCGACGCTTCTTTTTACGGCTTTTGCTCACGCTAACCACCACGAGATGAAGAAAGACATCGTTGATGTTGCGGCGGAAAACGGCTCTTTCAATACTTTAGTGGCGGCAGTAAAAGCAGCGGACTTAGTTGATACATTGAAAGGCGAAGGCCCTTTCACCGTATTGGCTCCCACTGATGAGGCATTTGCTGCGTTACCAGAAGGAACGGTCGACATGTTGTTGAAGCCAGAAAATAAAGACAAACTAGTTGCAGTGCTCACATACCATGTAATACCAGATAAAATCATGGCAGCTGAAGTTATGAAGTTAAATAGTGCAGTGACGGTTCAAGGCAGTGCGGTAATGATAGCGATAGATGACGGCAACGTAATGATAAACAACGCCAAAGTTATTATGCCAGACGTTGAGGCTAGCAATGGTGTTATCCATGTGATTGACGCTGTGCTGTTGCCTAAATAAGAAATACAACATCAGTCAAAGGTTTTAAGAGGGTGCGACAGGTCACACCCTTTTCATCTTTTAATTAAAAAGTTAATAACGGTCTCCAGCCAACCGAGGCTGCCTTTATATCAACAAGAACTATATCGACAAGAACCCGAATTACACAAACAAGCGGCCGAATATTAGAAATGCCGCCATCGACACCACCTTCGTGAAGACCACCACCCAAATGCAATCACCAATACTAGAGTGCGTTGCTTTCCCGAGAAGGAACACAAACAGAATCAACCCCAACACCCAGCCCACTGTCGGAATCAATGACACCAAAGCAACGATTACAGCAATAGTAAGAAGGGATTTAAAATCTGCGACCACGAAAGACATTTTGGAGGCGATATACATGCAGCATGCGGTTATTAATGCGTCCATCACAAACGCTAAAGCTTCAATTCCCACGTGACTTCCTTCACTCAAATTAGTTGCAGTGAATATTATCGCTAAAGTGATGATGTTTCTTTAAGAAGAGAACCAAAAACAGGTGAAAACTGTAACAAAAATGAGATTACCGTTCGTCTGAAGACGCAGGTTTATTTGCTCGAGTCTTCTAAGCCTTTGACCAGTGCTCCCGACCGAGTCTGATTTGCTTTTTGATAGGCATCAAAGCCATCTTCGCGTTTACCTCCGAACAAACAAAGAAACGAGTTGATGACGAATGAAAAGAACGAAATGACGACAACAAAGAGAGGAAACAGCCCCGACACCCCAGCTTTTAAGGCTAGAACGCCAACACCGAAGGACAACATCGACATTAATGTATATAGTTTAGATCTACTCACATGACTCATGAACAACACTCCTTGTATTCACTCAATGTTTAGATTAGACAAATTATCTTGCACACAATTTGAACTCATCGACAATATCAATAGATCAGGAAAAGTTATCCTTAAAAAGGTTCATTAATATTTCAAACTCGGTTTCTGTATCCCTACGAACACTAGCCCGCCTATTCAACTACCTTTTCTATCTTCAACTACCTTTTCCATCACGTAATTGGTCAGCTTTACACCACGCATTTCGACTTCCTGTTCATTGACAACTTTAAAGCCAAGATGCTCATAGAAAGGCCTTGCGGTAATACTTACTTCAGAGAAATATCTCGATATACCACGAACTCGACCCACAGTGAAAACATGCTCCATCAAGGCTTTCCCTACCCCCTTCCCTTGATATTCGTGGTGACAGAAAAAGTGATCAATCAAGCCACTTGGTTGCAGGTCAGTATAGCCAACTACGCAACCATCGAGTTCAGCCACAAAGGGTTGTAACCCATTCATACGCTTTTGCCATAACGCAAAGTCAAAGCTACTGGGTGCCCAAGCTTCTACTTGCTGTTGAGAATAATCTCGAACATTCACGTTACGTACGGTATGAAAGAAGATCTCCCACAGTGCTTTATCATCACTCGCTTGATAGTTTCGAATTCTAACCACGACATACTCCTTTTTGTCTTAAGTTCTTTCAGAGGTGCAAATTGACAGCTGAATCAGCAGGCTCAATAGTCCAAGCTCAACAGGCTCTGTAACCTGTATTCAACAGCCTCAGCTTTAGAACAAGATATCAACGATAAAACACAGCCAACCAGATCGTCACCATGTCTTTGTCCGTACCAATGACCTTGTGCTTTTCTCGTGCAGCGATGTTGATGTAATCCCCTTTTGATAAAGTAACAACGCGTCCATCTTCAAACTCGATGACACCTTTACCTTCAATCACCATCACCCATTCATTCTCATCTTGGTCATACCAACCCTCTTCTGGTGAGCAATGTCCATGCGACAATATCCTTTCGATTCGAACACCGTCGTTGGCAATCAGGTCATTGAATATTTCATTGGGTATTGATGAAGGAACATCATTGTAAATGTTTGGCATCAAGCTCTCCTAGCTAACATTGAATTGATTGGAATTGAATTGATTAACAACCTGGGCCTTAGCTGCACTGTAAAACCTAAACAGCAGCACTCTTTCTGAAATAAAAACGGTAATAGCCCACCAAGTTGCTGCAGATAAACAGCGCTTCCATCAGAACCGCTGTTGGCGAGCCAACTAAGTAATTATGAACCAGCCAAAAACTGGTTCCGATGATCATCAATTCTCTTAATCGACGGTCATCTTTATTGAAGGCAGCAAAGGTTTGAAACACGGAAGCAAAACAACTCAATATGCTGGTCAGCCCCGAGTAAGTCACTGCAGTTGCGACCACCGACATCGAACAGAACAAATATTTAAACTTAGACGAGGTAGAAAATACGCTCGTCAAATAGCGTATCGTGGCAATCGTCATTAAGCTCGCCGCTGTCCATTGTTCGAGAAGGATAAAGTGACTCGAAATAAGAACGCCAGCAAAGAACAGACAAGTGACGATTTTCTTCCTTTCCTTGAATTGGAATGACAGAAGATCAAAACAAATGGCTATCGCGACTAATACTTGAGAAAGATAAAAGGCAGACACGGTGATTCCTTCAATAATACATTACGCCCTAACCGCCTCTTTTAACTGTGAACAGTCGAATAAAACGTACTAGGCGGTTCCAACGATACAGGTCAAACAGCGCTCTAAAGCTTCTATAGAGATCTAAAGCTTCAACACGCCACTAATCACAGTGGTCGCAGAACCGATTAACTTTATTCGCCCATTAGCTGAGAGCTCGGTCGACAGATAACCACCACGACGAGACGCCTGATAAGCACTGAAACTGCTTTTGTTGAGCTTATCTGCCCAGTGCTGCGTCAATGCGCAATGTGCTGAGCCGGTAACAGGATCTTCATTAACCCCAACCCAAGGTGCAAAGTAGCGAGAAACAAAATCAAGTTCCGTATTTGATGCCAGCGCTGTGACCACAACACCGCGACCTTGAATACCTTTTAACGCATCAAAGTTTGGTGAAAGCTCCAATAACACTTGTTCGTTGGAAACTTCGATTAACTGCTTAGAGTCAAACTCTTGGAATGATACGACTTGATGCGGCTCTAAACCTAGGTGTTCAAGCAGTGCGAGGTTGGGTTCAGAATCTAATGACAGTTTAGTGCTAGGAAAATCAAGCTCAATAGACGATTCACAAACTGCGGCAGATAACTCCCCAGATAAAGTGTTAAACACGACCTTATCACCAGTGTTGAGCAGCCCTTGTTCTTTCATTACATGAACAGTTGCCAGTGTGCCATGCCCACACAGCTTCACTTCGACTTCGGGAGTGAACCATTTAAGCGTCATCGTGTTAAGCGCAAGAAAAGCAGTTTCAGACACCGCCATCTCTTCTGCGATTGAAAACATTAACGACTCGTCCAACAGCTCTTTAGAGATACAGACCCCAGCAGGGTTCCCTTTAAACGCTTGAGTTGTAAACGAATCTACTTGATATATCTCTAAATCCACAATGGCTCCTAAATGCGAAACATTTCCCAAACCGGCAATCATGGCTCGTTGGGACATAACCTAGATACTGCTGACCACAATAAGCACAAACATCTTGTGCTACAAGTCTTTAGAAACAAATTTATCGATACTTACTCAGAAAAAAAAGAAATGATAAACAAAGAGTTATGAAAAGAATTGGTGGATAAAGCAAAAGGTTTAATATCGGGCAAGCACTAGATAAAACGTATCAGACAAGGCAGGAAACATACACACATTCGCGGCACATAAGCATTGTATCGTGCCACAAACGTGAGGTTACTCAGCAATAATGACTCAAATTGAACCTATTGACGTACTAGCGCAGATTTCACAATGGTCAAGCCAAGTAGCCCCAGCATTACTCCTGTCACTTTATCAATATAGTAAGCAACACGCGTAAACTCTTGACGTACTTTGGGCGCAGATAACAAGAAGATGATCGCCGCATCCCATATAAAGACAACCACCGTCATCCAAATACCTAGACCTAACTTAAACATGAAGCCCACCTCATTATTCAGTACAACCGTGAATAAGCTCAAATAGAACAAAAGGTTTTTAGGATTAAGGATTCCCGATAGAAAACCCGTAACAAATTCTTTAAGAAAAGTGGTTTGATTGGAGGCACCTTCTTCGTCAACATCGAAATTACTGTAATTGCTTTTTTTCGCTCTTATCGCTTGCAAAGCAAGATAAACAAGAAACACACCACCAATGATCTTGAGTGCAATCATAATAGAAACGGATGCTGCCAAAATCGAGCCTACACCAACTAGGCACAAAGTAATGTAAACCGCATTCGCACTGGCAATACCGAATGCAACGCCTAGTGCTTTTCTTCCCTTATTTCGAACAGCACTCTTCACTACAATCACAAAGTCTGGTCCGGGGCTCAACAACGCAAAAAAATGAGCAATCGCCACGGTAACAAAAATCCCAACTAAACCTGCATCCATAAATCAATGTCCTTATTGTAAAATTTAATGCATTATTATTGCATAATTAACTCATGGTTGGTTTTTTGGTTAATAATTAATGTTTCGATACTAAGAGAATTAGACAGACAACACGTTCTAATCAGCCTCATGAGGGAAAGACGACCTAAATTGCACGGTTTTCAATATTTAGATTGCTAAGCCATGATTTAACATAGTGTTTTTTATAAAGGCTCATTTACCCATAACTTGCGGGCCGCAAAGTACGTGTATGCATCAAATACATTAGGTTGCATTAAAATAAGAGGCGTAAATTTGAAGCAGGTCTCAAATTTTGGGCTACGATATAATTAAGCAAAGTAGGAAAGGAATCCGTCAGTGAAAGCATTTTATGTTTCAGTTCTTGCGTCAACATCCTTTTTAACTGGCACAGCCTTTAGCCAACAGAATGATATTTACCTCTACAATTGGGATGAGTTTCTATCCGATAACGTCGTGACCCAACTAAGCGACACGTACGGCATTTCTTTGAAGCAACAGTTCTTTTCTGACGAGTCGATCAGAGATGAAGTGTTATTAAGCGAACGTCGGGGGGCATTTGAGCTAGTGATTATAGAAAGTGTAAAGCTCAATGCGTTAGCCAAGCAGAACCTATTTCATAATCTCAGTGAGTTACAACAATCCATTGCAGGTAACATTGATTCGAGATGGGTTGATGGGTGTGGCGAATATGGCATCCCCTACGCTTGGGGAACATCGGGCATTTTGTACCGCAGTGATAAAATCAACACGCCAACTTCTTGGACAACCATTCTCGAACCTGATTCAAAGAGTAGTGGCCGCATAAGTATGTACTACGAACCAACGGATTTGGTGAGTACCGCATTGCTAGCTAATCAATTTGATCCCTTCACCAACAACGAGCAAGAACTTCGCCTCGCCTATAAAACTCTAGAAGCCCAAAAGCCTCATCTTGAAAGCAGTGAATACGTCATCGATTATATTCACCAACCCGAACGTCTCGCTAACATCGACCTCGCCTACGGGTATTCTGGTGACAGTTATCTACTCAATGATTTGGAGCCTGATGCCTCTTGGTCCTACGCTGTACCTCAAGAAGGCACCACGTTATGGTTAGAGTGCATTGCTGCAATTAATAACGGAGAGTTGTCTGCACAAGCAACAACGATTCTATCATTCTTGTCGCAACCCGAGATTGCCGCTCAAAATGCGATGGATTCATGGTTTGCGACACCAAGCTCAAAAGCAAAAGCGCTCACTTCTCTAGAGTATCAAAATGATCCTGAGCTTTTCCCTAGCAAAGAGGTATTAGAACGCAGTTATCTGTATCAGCAACTCGAACCCAATAGCATTCAAATTCGTAACCGTATTGTCGACAGTTTGAGATAATTAATGCCTGTATTGAAGAAGCTTTATTTTGTACTCATTCCCACGCTATTGTTCGTTTTTACAATTGGTGGGATGGTTACCTATAACTTAGCCTCTAACCACGCGAAACACATGTACTTAGATGAAGTGCAATCCGACGTAAATACAGCGCTAGTGGCGGCTGAGTACGAACAACTTGGTTTATCTTTGTTAGTAAAAGATATTGGTTCGTCACTGCAGTTCTTGCGATATATTCAAAACCCAGGTGACTACACCACCCTATCTCTATTAGAAAAAAGAGTGCTTCGAGTCTTAAACCAAAGCCACGTTAATCAATTTGGTCAACGTAATATCTATGTCGTTGACCCCAAGTTCACTCTCACACTTTCGACATTACGAGCTGACCCTTTCGAAGGCTTAAAGATCCCTGACAACATCTACGAGAAAGTCTTCGATATATATACCTCTCTGATTAATAAGAACGACTTATCCCAAGAAGGTTTCTCTTATATCTCGGTAAGCGGCGAACTAAGATACGCCTATGTCGCAGCCATCGACCCTTACTTACTCCCCCAAGACAAACGCGCAAACGAAAGCTTAAACCGATACATATTGATTGCAGATGGTCCGTTAAAACAGCTGTCTAACTTGCTTATAAAATACAACGATGATGACAATATGCAGCTTCTGATTGAACCTTCATCAGATACTGAACACATCGAAAACACTCAGTTCGTTATCAAGTCGTTTGAACAAACCAAAGACAGCATTAAAGTTGAGATGAACAGTCGCCACTTCCTTGCTCAAGTTAATATTCGCGAAAAAAAATTCAATGAAGAGAAATCGTCCATCGCTCAACAAACACTACTGGGAAGCTTCTGCACGCTTTTTACCATCATGTTGATTGTACACATGGTGGTGCGCTATCAATTAGTACGTCCACTCAAAGATTTGCTACACGAAATATCCATAGGTGGGCTTAAGCTGAGATATTTCAAACGTTCATCGGGGCAAAGTGAAATTGATGGCTTGAAGAACGCTTACATTGATTCACTTACGGAATTAAAGTTCGAAGCTGAGTTCGATCAGCTAACCAAATTAGCTAACCGACGCTCGTTCATCCGACACCTCGATGTGCGTTTAAAAAGCTCGATGAGCCCTCACTGCTATCTGGTTTGCTGGGACATCATTGATTTTCGTAAAATCAATGATTTATACGGTGCAAAAGTGGGCGACAATGTGCTGATGAGCTTAGCAAGGGCACTAAGGGAAACATTGCAGAACCAACAATCCTCGTTTGGCTTTAGTTACAGTGATTATTCACTCGCAAGGTTGGGCGGAAACCAGTTTATTACCATATTAGAAATAGACGAGCATCAGTCAATAAACGAAGAAATCGAAAACATTAACAACACTCTAACGGGGACAACATTTCTTGATTACTACGGTTTCAGGCTCTCGATTGCCACTGGTGTTTTGCCAGTCGACACCCCGAAATTTCAAGAAATATGGCACCGATGCATCGATGAGATGCTGATTAGTGCTAAAGCACACAGTGATGGAGAAAGCCGAATCGTTTACGGCGAAGAACTTCTCCACACACTAGAAAGACATGACGTTATTGAGAAAAGGCTATTGGAGTGTTGTGAAAGTGACAACTTTGAACTTCGCTTTATGCCTATTTTCAATGCTCAGACCCTGCAAGTCGATGGCGCTGAATGTCTCATTCGCTGCCCTGCATTGTTTGACATTAAAGCGGGCCCAGATGAGTTCATTCCAGTCGCGGAGAGGAGCAATCTAATATCCAAACTCGACATGTGGGTCATTAGCACAGCCATTAGGAGCTATAAAGAACTCTCCGAGATTCACAAGTACAAAGGTACTCTATCCATAAACATCTCAGCGATGGAACTCTACAATCGTAATTTTGCCGACAACATCCGCAAAGTGCTCGAACGTTATCAAGTACCACCTAGCAACATCATTATTGAGATTACCGAAACCAGTTACGTGAAAAGCACCAAACTGACCGTACAAACGATCGAGAGCATCCGAGCCCTGGGTTTAAAAGTGTCTCTCGACGATTTCGGTACAGGTTACACGGCCTTCAACCAATTGCTTCATTACCCTGTCGACGAACTTAAAATTGATAAGAGCTTTATCGACAATATCGTCGACGACAAAGCTGACCGCAAGATGGTTGAATCCATGGTTAACTTAGGACACTCTTGTAACACTTTCGTTGTAGGGGAAGGTGTAGAGTCTATCGAACAATATCACCATTTAAGAAAAGCTAACTGCGACCTTATACAAGGGTATTTCTTTAGCCAGCCACTAACATATATTGAGTTCATTGAATTCGTCCGTGACCATAACCCACAAGCTATCCTAGACCAGCAATTACTTTTAGAACCAAGCTCTAACGAAAGGATTGTTGCACTTAATCAGAAACAGTAGTCGTATCTAAGTAAACATGACTACTGAATAACCACGACCAAACTGCCTCTCTCTTATCATCTAAATAAGCCTCTGCAATGAACACAGATTCACCGAGGACGATTCAAATAACAATTCCTAAAGACAAAGCCAAATAAACAAAGGAAGGCCCCCTTTCTGCTCATAAGCCAACATATTAACGAGGGTAATAGCTAGTATGTTAGTTACCAACCTAATGGACTTAGCTGGGTCAGCTTCATTCAGGCTTATAACGTAGGAATTCAGGCGCCAGTAAGATGAGGTGTCAGTAGAGAGGAATTAAAACGAGACTAAGCCTTGTAGAAACTTAGCTTTGCATCGAGGTCAATAATTCCATCATATCTTGAGAACTTATGTTTTTCTTATGCCTTACTACGGCGTCAATCATCAACTCTAGGTTACCTGCAGAGATGTAATCACTGAGCACGTCGTTAAATTTTTCTTGAATTTCATCACTAGCGTACAAATCGTCAGGAATAAAAAATAAGAACTGACTTCCGCTACTGCGAAAAGAAATGGTGCTTTCTGGTATCTTAGCGGTCAGAGACTTTGCTGCCGAACTCACGACAAGATCCCCATATTCAAGGCCATATTTTTGATTAATTTCGGTAAGGTTTCGGATTCGGACAAAATAGAGGTCAAAGTTGTTGTCCTTCGAATAGCTATTCTTCACAAATTTCATCAATGAGATTCGATTGCGAAACCCTGTAATAAAATCCGTAGAGTAGAGTTTTCTTTTGATAGAGAAATCCACATAAAAAATAATCCCGGTCATCAACAAGATGACAACTAGAAACACGCTACTTATTCGATGGACGGTAACTAAGTTATCGACCATTGAAGTATTTTCTTCAATCACGGGGCTCTGTAAGCGAAACTTGTCGTTAATAAAATCTACAAGTGTTTGGTAGCAAATATCGACCTTTTTCTGCAATGACTCCTTAGTTAATAATCCTTCACTGACCAATTTTATCGAAGACTCCAAGCTCTTAAATTTATCAAATTCCGAAGTGAAATAAGGCTTAAAGTTTGCTGACTTGATGAAGTTAGAAGATTCAGTGCTATTAATCAATATATCAAAACGACTCCACGTAATATCGTACGCTAGCCATAACTCATCATAATCGATAGTTTCGGAACGACTTACCATCAGAAAATTGGCATATTCCTTTACTAACTGGAAAACAAACCAGGTGGCTTCATTTTGTCGAGTCGAAAAGCTTTTGTTAATGTCGTTAATGCGAGTGACACTGTAAATATTAACGGTGAGTACCACCGCAGCCAAAGATAACACGACGACTTTAATGACAGTCAACGACAACAGCTTTTTCATAGAGAACCTCTATAGGTGGATATCGCGTATCTGCCAGATCATCTTGGCGTGGAAGTCTGTGTTATCAATATCAGGCGTCGAGGAAAGAGGATATATCAACCAATAGGGCCCTTTGTCTCTAACCGACATAAATTGACCATTCTGTTTTATCGCAATGATCGGTTGGTAATCGTAAAAGTCTTCCTTAGGCACCGCAATTTTGTAGTCATTCAATGCTACGAAAGTTACTTGAGATGCAATAGGTAAGCCCATGGTTTCAAGCACTGTTTGCAAGGTAACCCCGCTATAGACTAGCTCTCCATCAACCCAAGGTAATGATGTAATAATCTCTTTTTGGGGAAGTTGTAACAGTTGCTCTCGGCTTAACTGGTGCTTTTGACCTAGATGGTCAAATACGGTGAGTTGCGATGCAGCGAAAATAGAAAATGAACACAATGAAAGCATAAACAACAGTGCAGTTCTCATTTTAAACTCCGTTTTAAAAAGGTTACTAATCTGAGTTTAGTCTATATTGGCCATTTGACTTGCTTGGACATTGCCTTATTTTCATTCATTCAACTCAACCCTGACTAAATGACATTTCAACCTTATAATCCAGCGCAAACACAACCTTTGCTCCTTCTCTGATAATCATTGGCTCACCTTATTTAGTAGAAACCTCTCTTTTTTAAACACCTTGAGTAATCCAATAAGCCCTATGAATACGTATCACACAACAAAATTAACAATAAATATGAGTAAGTAAGTAGCGAGAATGCTGGTTGCTGCATAACCTTTAATCGAACGTAAGCAGCTTTAAGAGACCTAATAACGAGTTCCAGTCGTTTCTACTTCACCAGTTGATCTCGTGCGTTGATCTTAAAAAGCTTACTCATTTCATAATCAAGGGAATCGAGAATGAGTTTGAATATAAAAAAATTTAACCCCATGGCGACACTTTCTACCCTGGTAATGACGCTGGTCATGTTTCCTGTTTCTGCCGAAGTTAACCAAGAACAATTCGAGTTAGGTAAACAAAAAGCCAAAGTGTGCATGACTTGTCATGGCGCTGATGGCATCTCAACACAAGATCCCTACCCGAACCTTCGCGGTCAAAAAGTGGGTTATCTCATCTCTTCATTGAAAGATTACCAGACTCGAGAAAGAACCAGTGGCTTAGCGATTCTCATGCAACAACAAGCCGATACGCTCTCAGACCAAGACATTCGTGACATTTCCTATTTCTATTCAGTGCTCGGCAACGAAGCAAGCTCGCTCAGCGATTCAAATTAAGTCAGCGATTCAAATTAAGTCAGCGATTCAAATTAAGTCAGCGATTCAAAATATCTAGGCAAGGAGCCTTGTTATGGAACAAGTAACAACGCAATACAGCATTAAGGTCGTGAAGTACTTCATTATCGCCTCCTTAGTGTGGGCGATTGTAGGTATGATCATCGGCGTGATTCTCGCCGCGCAATTATATTGGCCAGTCTTAAACTTTGATTCTCAATATTTCCAATTTGGTCGACTGCGTCCGCTACATACCTCTGGAGTGATTTACGGCTTCGTCGTGAATATCTTGATGGGGACGTCTTTATACATTGCCCAGCGAACAGGCCATTGTGACTTGTTCAATAAAAGCCTTTCATGGATGGTATTTTGGGGCTGGCAATTCATCTTGTTACTTGCGGTCATTTCCTTACCCGCAGGCCACACTACCTCAAAAGAGTATGCAGAGCTTGAATGGCCAATCGACTTAATGATTGTGTTGGTTTGGGTGCTGTATGCGGTGTTGTTCTTTGGCACCCTTGCTAAACGAAAGGTCAGCCATATCTTTGTGGCTAACTGGTTCTTTGCTGCATTCATTATCGTCGTTGCAATGATTTTCATCGTGAACAACCTCGCGATGCCAGTGCTAGCGATGAAGTCCTACTCTGTGTTTGCAGGCGCTCAAGATGCGATTGTTCAATGGTGGTGGGGACATAATGCCGTCGGCTTCTTACTGACCGCTGGTGTCATTGGTATGAACTACTATTTCATACCCAAAGCAGCGGATCGACCTATTTACTCGTACCGTTTGTCTGTGATCCATTTCTGGGGCTTGGTCGGCTTTTACACGTGGGCCGGCACGCACCATTTGGTTTATTCTTCCGTTCCTATCTGGATTCAGAACATCGGCATTGTGATGTCATTGATCCTGTGGCTCCCTTCTTGGGCCGGTGCGTTTAATAGCGCAATGACCCTTCTACAAAACAAAGAAAAGCTGAAGTCCGACTACATTCTTTTATTCTTTTTCTCAGCGATTCTTTACTACTGCTTGGCAACATTCGAAGGTCCGCTACTCGCTATTCGCTGGTTCAACATGGTGGCACACAACACCGAATGGATCATAGGACACGTACATTCCGCGGCTCTCGGATGGGTTGGAATGTCAGGGATAGCTGTTTTTTACTATTTCATTCCACGCTTATGGGGCCAAACCGATCTTTGGTCACGACGACTGATTAAATGGCACTTTTGGCTCGCTCATGCTGGCGTCGCCATTTATGCGATTGCACTTTGGATCGCAGGCATCGGCGAGGGGTATATGTGGCTCGCTCAAAATGAAAATGGCGAACTGATTTACAGTTTTGTAGAAGCTATGGACTTTAAAGCACCTTGGCTATTCATGCGCTTCTTCGGTGGTGCGCTGTTTGTACTTGGATTGTTCTTAATGGCTTTCAACTTGTACAAAACGGTTCGTATGCCCGCAGTACATGATGCTAAAACCACCGTTAATGAGGGGGCTTAAATGATGAGTAAAGACTTTACACATTCAATCGTCATTTTAATTTTGACCACTGTTGTCGTGGCTTCCTTCTCTTTATTGGTCTGGGTAGTGCCAAGCATTGTCCGTGGCGACGATATTGCCAAAGGCAGCTTAGCGATGCCACTCACACCAATTGAGTTAGCAGGCCGAGACATCTACATCAGTGAAGGCTGCCATGTTTGTCACACACAAATGGTTCGCCCTCTAGAGCCAGAGGTGAAACGTAATGGTCGCCCGAACCAAGAAGCAGACGATATCTATGAGTTTCCTAACTTGTGGGGCTCTAAACGTACTGGTCCTGATCTCACTAACTTAGGTAGAAAGTATTCTGACCAATGGCATGTTATTCACTTAATTGATCCTCGAAAAGTCGTACCGACCTCGATCATGCCCTCTTACCCGTGGCTATTTGAACAGACCCTGACTGGAGACGATATTAGCGCCAAAATGGAAGTGTTACGTACCTTAGGAGTGCCTTATACCGATCAAGAAATTGGTGACGCCCGTTTGCAAGTAAGAGGCAAAACCAAAGGTGAAGCGCTGATTCGCTATTTACAAAGCCTAGGTAAAGATACGTCACAGGAGGTATCAAAATGAGCACATTCTGGAATCTATGGGCGGTACTCTTAACCTTAATATTCTTTGTTCTGATGGTATCGGTTATCGTTAAATATTGGCGTAGCAATCATAAGGCCGATCACGACCACACCATTGGCACCTTTGATGGGATTGAAGAGAAAGATGCGCCTCCACCTAAGCTGTTATTTGTCAGCTATGCGGTCGCATTTCTTTTATCTGCAGGCTATTTGGTGCTCTACCCTGGGCTTGGCGAATGGGAAGGCTTAGTCGATTGGGAACAAAGCGACGATAAGCTCAGCTCACCATCCACCACTCTCAATGAGCAATTTGCACAAACCAGTGAAACCACGTTAGAGGGATTAGCTGCAGTCCCAGAGATCGTGAACAGCGGTAGAATTCTGTTCCAAACTCACTGTGCTGCTTGTCACCGAGATAACGCTCAGGGACAAAAGCACTTTCCTAACCTGATAGACCAAGAGTGGCTTTATGGTGGCAGTGATGAAGCTGTGATTCATTCGATCGCCAAAGGCCGGAACGGTGCTATGCCGGGTTGGAGTGAAATCATGCGCCCAGATGAGGTGGCAAAAGTTTCCTACTATCTAGCCTCTCTCAACCAACGTCATACCGATGTACCGGAGATTAAAGTCGAGCTCGGTAAAACCTTGTTCGTCCAATACTGTTCGTCTTGTCATGCCGATGGTGCTGTCGCTAATCCAGCGATTGGTGTACCTGATCTTTCCGATGACATCTGGCTTCACGGCGGCAGTATTGAAGAGATTCAGCACACTATCAATTACGGTTTGAACAACCTAATGCCTGCGTTTGATGAGCAGCTCACCGAGAACGAGATACTCGCGCTTGGGGCTTATATCCGACACGCTGGTGAAGTAGAACAACAAAGGCTCGCGAGTTTGAAAGCATCATCTGTTGAGCGCGGAGAATATCTCGCTTATGCCGGTGACTGTGTGGCTTGTCATAGTGCAGAAGGTGGCGAACCCTTTGCTGGCGGCCTACCGTTTGTGACCCCTTTCGGTACCGTGTATTCAACCAACATAACGCCACACACCACCGAAGGGATTGGGACTTATGACTTTGATGATTTCCGAGCCGCGTTAGTTGCAGGTAAAGGTAAGAATGGTTACCTGTACCCTGCAATGCCTTACACCTCTTATCAATACCTCACCGACCAAGACATGGTGGATTTATGGGAATACATGCAGTCAATCACCGCCGTGCCACGACGCAATGATGACAACAGCATGATGTTTCCATCCAATATTCGCTTAGGTTTGCTTGGCTGGAACATTGTATTCATGGATACCGACCCTATTGATTACGAAGTACCAGAGGAGCTCAAAGGAGAAATTGAGAATGTCGATAAGTGGCAACAAGGCAAATATTGGGTCGCAGGGCTTGGTCATTGTTCGGAGTGCCATACACCTCGAAACATTGCCCAAGCACTGATACCAGAACGTATTTTCCAAGGTAACTTGATCGACGGTTGGAACGCGCCTGATATTACAGCCAATGAGCTCTATATCGATGGTTGGGATGAAGCAACACTCACCGACTTTTTACACACAGGACATTCAGACAAAGGCACTGCTTTTGCGGGTATGGCTGATGTCGTGAAAAACAGCCTAAGCTTGATGACACGTGAAGATATCGAGTCGATGTCCTATTACCTACTCAGTGGGGATATCAACAACACCATTGCCAGTGATGCCGTTCAGTTACAACCTAAAGGGTTTGATGGAGCTGCGTATGCCAGTGAAATCTACACCACGTATCGTCAAACTTGTGGGGCGTGTCATGGCGACGATGGTAAAGGTCGTGACCCAATCGCGCCGACTCTGTTGAATAACGGTATTATCATGCACAGCGACCCATTCAACACCATTGCGGTAACCGTACGTGGCTTACAACCCACCTATCTCGACAAAGACCGAAACTTCATGCCGATGGCAAGTTTTGAAGATGTATTGTCGGATCAACGCTTAGCTGAGTTAATCACGTTTGTGCGTTTAAACCTTGGCGACCGAAATGAACCGGTCACGGCTGAGCATGTTAGAGAGGTACGAGAAACACTTGAAGCAGCAGGTTATGCGGGCGGATTACACACCACGCCTGAAATGTACGAAAATCGAGATAAGAACATTAACATACGATAGACGCTGTAGCTGTGCGTAGCCGATTGGCTCAATACGCAGCGAACAGCACGTACCTTTTATCTTTGCCTAACAAACCAAAAGGAGACCACAGTGTCTCCTTTTCTTTTGCCCAAACCCAAGTTTTCGATACTTTGCCGCACAACACAATTGTAACTAACTGATTACACAATTAAGCAGAGCTGCACATAATGCGATCAATCTCGCAGAACAAAGATGACACCAAGTGCATAATATGCAAAATTTTCTAAAGATGTACTAAGGACAGTTATGGATACAACTACACTCATCTACGATACGTTGGAAGGCCTATCGAGCGCAAAGCCACAGCAACACGCTCAAATCCGCCAAAATCTATATAACCAATTAGATTTATCATTTGAGAAGCAGTTGGCTTTGTATTCATCAGTTCTTGGTCCAGCAAGTGCTGGTAGATTGACCGATTTGGATAGTGCAGTGATGTCTGCACGCAAGATTGTTGGTTTAGAAAACAACTAAGCAATCTTCAACCTATCTCAACTTTAACGCTGCCATCGTGCAGCGTTTTTTTATGGATGTTATTTACGGTAAGTAAGGTTGGTTACGATAAACGCGGTTAAGAAGATAAGTGCAGTTGGGTCTGTTTTTCAAGTTACACGCATTCTCATTTGGTTAATCTTATGTTCCATTTTTAACAGGTGTGTAACCACAATAATGGCGCTAATGTTAGTAGCACGTTAACCACACATCGGATGGAAGAATCATGAGAGTACTAATTGAATATACACAAACAGGCAAATACCGTGATCATGCGTGGGAAGCACTAACTATTCGTTCAAAAGGCGAAATTCAAGCTGTGACTCCCTCTTATGCGGCTCAGCTTATCGAACAAAACCGCGCCAGCTTATCGACCACCGAAAATCAAGATATCGTCATCCAACCTTAATGGCTTCAAGGGCTACCCCTCCTAGTTCCTTAAATCGAATAGTTCGATGACATAAAAAAACGCTGCACGGATGCAGCGTTTTCTTGTTTCTGGCGTGCCTTGTCTCTAACGTAAAGAGCTTCTAACTTAGATAGCTTCTAACGTAGATAACCTACGCAGAGAATTTGATTATTTTGGCAAGTTTTCTAATGCATCAACCATCGTCATTAGCTTATCGACGATTCGCTCACCATCCACTCTCAAACCATTGTGCTCATACTCGTTGGTAATCCACGCTTTTGAGTTTGGAATATTAGCCAATGTTTCGCGGCTGTAATCCAGTTCTACGTACATGTCATCTGCGTAAACTGCACACGCCATCGGAACCGTATTCTTGCTCAGCTGCTCAGTGTTGTACAAAGTACCCCAATCCGATTTTTCAGCTAATAGATTGGCTGCTTCACGCAATGGCTTCAACGTTTCAAGTTGATCAAACATCCATGGGTAGACCATTTCTCCGGTAAACCAGAACTCACTACCCGATTGGTAGTTGAAGTGTGGGTACTGCTCACGAACTCGATGTGCAGACCAGTTAGACGCTGTACCTTGGCAGTAAATCGATTCATGCAGAATTGCGTAAATTGGGTTAGTTAAGTAACCCTGCTCTTGCTGCATTTGGTTTAGGAAGCTGTAGCTCAGCTGTCTGTTACCGTTCACTTCAACAAAAGCACTTTCCAGAGTGAAGTACATAGGAAGGTTCGCTTCACCGCCACCAAGGTTAATGCCAATAAGTTGAAATTGCTCAACCGTGAACACCTGTCCGTTTGGCAGTCTTACGTCGTTGTTAAGCAGGTAATCAGAGATCTCGCGGCACGTGGCTTGCGCTTGTGGGAACTGAGCAAAGAAGGCTCTGTTTTTGTCTTCCACACGCTTATATGTCGCACGATAAACATCGTCAGCTTCTCGCTCAATAGACGGAATACCACCCGTCACGTAGCAACGTTGCAAGCTCTGTGGGAACAGTGACAAATAGCTCAGTGTGCAGAAGCCACCAAAGCTTTGACCAATCGTAGACCATTGCTTAATACCAAACTGCTCACGAATCGCTTCAGCGTCTCGAACGATGTTATCCGCTCTGAAATGCGTTAAGTACTCAACCTGCTGTTCTGGTGACAAATGCGCCAAGGTTTCATGGCTAATCACTGTGCTGTTGCCTGTACCACGTTGGTCTAGAAGCAAGACACGGTAGTTTTGTAATGCACGCTTTAGCCAACCCGATTGACCACTCACTCGTGGAGAAGGAAAACCTGGCCCCCCCTGAAAGTAGATCAACCACGGCAGTTCTTGCCCATCTTTAGCGAGATCAACCAGCTCACGTGCGAAGACTTGGATCTGTTGTCCATCTTTTGCTTGATAATCGAGTGGCAACTCAAAAGAGTGCTGACGATACAGGGTGGTTCCATCAATAAAGTTAGCTTGCACGCTTCATTCCTTTTTTATCTGATTCTAAAGTCATCGGTACGAATAAAAACGGCGCCCTTTGGCACCTGACTTAGCAAGATACGCATACTAGCTTGTAAATGAAACCGTTTGTTTAACATGATTGTGAAGGTGCTTCATCTAATTGCTTAATTTACCTTCAACGCGTAACAACTTGCGTCAAAACAGAGAGTTTAAGGTGTGCTCTATTGAGAGGAAGAACAAAAGTAGAACACAAATAAAAAGAGCTTAACGAGGTGAGGATACGTTAAGCTCTTTGGTTTTATCTGTTATAGCGGGTGTTATCAATAATGCTATCGATTCAATAAGCACTAAGCACTAAGCACTAAGCACTAAGCACTAAATTATGAAGTCGTTAGCTCCCCTGCACCTTGAATCGAACGTTGGCTGCTTTCGACAAGAATGGCTGTTGCGGTTTCTTTCAACGCGCCCCACTCTGCCTCATCAACTTCAATGCCATCGTTCCACGCTTTCTCTTGAGTTTTAAAAAGCGCTTCCGACTCAATGTGTGTTTGGTAGCCATCTGACAAACGTTCGATATCGAAATCCTGGACGGAAAGTTCGATGGTCATATTGTGGATATGTTCGTCCGATGTCAGTGGCGAATCTGATAAAAACAGTTCTGGTGCAACGCAACCACGGTTAAGCACATACAAGGTGCTCTTAGGGTTTGAGCCATTATCCCAACGTGCGGTACACGCGATGCCTTTCGCTGCGAGTTTCACAAGCTCACTGTACGCTAACCAACGGTTATGGCAGTTGTTTAGCTCGATTTTCAGTGTCTTTTTGCCGACCATTTTTTCAATGGCGTAATCCATAACCACAGGAAGATGACACGCTAAGCTCGCCTTGTGCAGGTCCACTTCAACTGTGTTGTCGCTTGTCACTTGGATGTCTACAGGGCAATCGTCTTCTAACCCCATAAAGTTGCTCGCGTTGTTAAAATGACGAACACCATCCAAGCCAACCATTTGTAAATCTGCCACCATGTTCGCTATCACATCGGCTTCACCACATGTACGACGCATACCCAAAAAGGCTTTATTAACGGCCGCTACCAGTTCATTGTGAGAAACGATCATAACGATTTACCTCCATGTTGAGCGTTGATATGTGTAGGAACTTTATTTGAGTCAGCCATCTCCGCTTCACTTGGTAAGATTGGGAACACCCATTCGTCCTGATGAATTTCATCAAGCAGTGGTGCACCTTGGAAAAACGTCACTCGTACCCAACGGTCTGAGCGAGGATCAAACTTAGTCGCACCAAACATTGCTAGCTTGCAACGCAGCAAGTGCATTGGTGGTGAGTCTTGATGTAGCACATTCATTTGAATGTCGCCCATCGCCTTGTTACCTAGCGTCCATACACGCCGCGCAATGGCACGATGCTGCGGCTGCTTAACAAGAAACTCTGCCAATGAAAGCTCTGGCGCGAATTGCAATAAAGCATGGTACAAGCGGTAAGCTTGACGGCCGATATCCAACGGCAGTTCACGCTCTTCGCCGAGTTCCTCGCCTCGAACACCGAGTCTTGGCTCTTCTTTGTCTTGAGAGCGATACCAGAACCAGTAGTTATTTTCTGCTTTCGTAAAGTCAGTCGTAATCGCCCAACGGTACTTTTCTTCTAACACAACCAATAGGTCTTGGATCTTTTTGCCACTAGGAAGCGACAGTGTTTCACTGCAATTCATATGCTCTTGATGGGCGTCCACTAATTCTGGGTACAATTCCATCAAGCATGAGATAAGGATTTCTTGGGCTTCCATACTCATGTGCTTAGATTGTTCAACTAACTGCGCCCATGTATCGCAATGGTTCATAGAAGCTTCTAATGACTGTTCTGCGTGTTTTAACTCATCAACAGCGGTTTTGTTCAACTCTTGCTGGTTTTCATTGATGGTAACAACTTGTTCTAAATGACAAATCGCTTTTTTAACGTATCTACGTAGTGGCTCGATCAACGCCGTATCGGTCTGACTAGCCAACACGTCCGCCAATGCATGTTCACGGGTTGTCATCCATTGATCGACAATACTTGGGTGGTTAATAAGGTATGGCGCCATACCTAAACCAGTCGCATTACCAACACCAAGGTAACGTTGTAATCCTCTGTGCAAGGTAATAGCTTGTTCACCGCCCTGTTGCTCAGCTAGGTAATGAACCCAATCTAGGCTGAACTCACGCAGCATATAAACCGCACACATTTGCGCACTAAACGACTGATTAAAATCTTCATTTTTCTCTAAGATTTTAAAGTCAGCAATGCCAAATTTGCCATTACCGTATACCGCTGTCGTTCGCAGGATGTAACCCACTTCAGCCAGTTCTTTCGGCGTTGGTTGAACACCTTTAGCCAAGTGACTAACGATATGTTCAAACACACGTACGCTTTTGTTTGCACGCGCCAACACAAGTACGTTATTTGGATTACGGCCTGCTTCTTGAAGCGGTACATTCGCACGAAGTCTTTCAAGTAGGGCGACATCAACATCACCAAGAACAAGCGCAAACGTTACGTCCCACTTTTCAGCAATTACACGGTCATTTCGTTCGTCATCTGCAATCTCATCGCAGAAAACAACCAAATGATAAACATGGTTTGGCGTCGCAAGCTTATAGATAACATGACCAAAACCTTGAGCGTCTAATTGCCATTCATGTTTCGTCACTTTCCATTCTTGCTGAGCCATTTTACGAATCAGAGTTCTAACGAAGCTGATACGTGTTTGGTGCATTGCACCTAGCCTTTCCGGTGCCATGACGACAGTCGCGTCACGTAGTGCTGATTCAGTGTAGGTAGAACGATGTGCATCCATTTTGCTCACCACCTTATAGTTATAGGATTTTGCTAGCCATTCAGAACCGATCGTTGCCATCATTTGAAGCATTCGTTGTTACAGTGTGTTGGTTAGCTTTCACGTTATTTGGGGTAAGCGAGCTCACCCCTTATTATTTGTCCTGACTAGATCGATTGACCTAAATACGTGCCGCCCGATGTATCTTCACCAGTACGGTTTTTCTGTTCCTTTTGGAATCTTGCATCAGCCTTCTTTCAAAGGCTGATTCGTTCTTGTTTTACAGAGCCCTTTTGTTTAAAAACCCTGCTCTCTAAAAACCTTGCTCTTTTGCCATCTTGATTGCGATTTGAGGCGCGTTCCAAAGTGATGGCAGCAAGATTAAGGACACCGGTACCGCGGTGATAACAATGAAGGATTGCAGCGCTGAAATACCGCCAGAACCAAGGGAAATCAGAATTAACGCTGTTACCCCCATCATCACACCCCAGAAGGTACGAATAATTGCATTCGGTTCTGTCTCACCACTGATCACCACACTGATGGTGTAAGTCATTGAATCACCGGTCGTTACGATGAAGATCGTGGTTAAGATCAAGAACAGAATTGAGATAAGCATTGGCATTGGTAGCTGCTGAGTTACCGCCAGTAGCGCACCTGGTAAGTTAAAGCCTTCAAACGCTTTACTTACACTGCCTGGGTCTGCGATTTCGAACGCAAGACCAGAGCCACCAACAATCGTGAACCAGAAGCAAGTAACAAACGGTGCAATCAAGCTAATCGTTGATACCAATTGGCGAATACTACGACCACGTGAAATACGTGCGATGAAGATTGCCATCATTGGGCCGTAACCTAAGAACCAACCCCAGAAGAATACTGTCCACCAGCTCAACCAACCTTCGTCACCGCGGTATGTTGCCATCGGGATGAAGTTATCAATCATGCTGCCTACACCTTGGATGTAGCCATTGAAGATGAAGTTCGTTGGGCCAAAGATAAGGATGTAAACCATCAATGCCATCGCCAAAATTACGTTGTAACGGCTTAGCATTTGCATTCCGCGGTTAAGACCACTTAATGCCGACAGTGTGTAAAGAACGATAGCGAACAAGATGATGATCAGCTGTGTTGTGAAGCCATCTGGAATACCAAACAGTTCGTTCAGCGCGTAGCTCACTTGCAAGCCTAAGAAGCCGATAGGACCGATGGTGCCCGCCGCTACAGCGACAATACAACATGCATCAATCAGTGCACCTGTATGGCCTTTCAGTGCTCTTTCACCTAATACAGGGTAAAGCAGAATACGAGGTTTAAGCGGTAAGCCTTTGTCGTAGTGAAGGTGCATAACAACGATAGACGTTAAGCTGCCCACAATTGCCCACGCTAGGAAGCCCCAGTGCATGAATGACTGCGATAACGCGTTCACTGCACCTTGTTGTGCATTTTCTTGAGCACCATATAACGGTGGTGGATTAACGTAGTGTGCGATAGGCTCTGCTGCCGCCCAAAATACACCGCCACCCGCAAGTAGCGTACAGAAGATGATAGCCATCCAACGGAAGCCATCCATTTCAGGTTTAGCAATACCACCTAGGATAACCTTGCCTGTTCGCCCTGCCGCCAGGCCAAGACCAATAAGAAAAGTCAGAAGAAGAAGCATTTGCCAATAAGGACCGAATACTTTTACAGACCAAGCAAAGCCTGTGTTTACTAGGCTTGATAACAGCTCGCCATCAAATAAAGCAAGCGTTACGAACAGAGCGATAAAACCGCCGCTGTACCAGAGTGCTGGGTTGGTAAGTCCTAATTTGTCTGAAGTCGATTCAGACTGGTTTGTGTTACTTGTTTTATTACTTGTTGTGTGTGCTTGACCCGCATTTACGTTTGAAGATTTCACGCTATTGGTTAAATCAGACATACTCTGACTCCAGAGGTTTCTTTGCAGCTGTCATTTGAATGATGACTACAAGGGTGTATTTAACACCCGCCCTATTATTTTTGTGTTGGGCAGGCTAATCCATGTTTGGGTTACCGCGTTGCGAAATAGACCGTTGTTCCTTTTAAATAATGAATTTGATTAAAGCAGCACTGACTAAATGAAAGTCTGTTAGCAGGCTGCCTATTAGATGATGACTAGCGAGAAACGCTTAACCCTTGCTTTGCGGCTCTAAGCCATCTTTCAAGAAGTTAAACCAGTTTTCTCCCAAGACGTGCCCAGCTTCAGACTCACTGAAACCATGACGCATCAATCCGTTATAAATATTTTCCATGCCCGAACTACCACAGAACCAAGGCAGTGCATCTGGCCAACCTGAGTTGTTTGCAGAACCTTCGCCGTAGTCCATTGCCTTAGACCAACGACCATTTCGCATCCACTCTAGAACCGCTTGAGGCTGGTTTAAGCATAGGTCACTGCCAATACCGAGGTGCTCTACGCCGACCATGTCAGCCGTAGTCGCAACCATTTGGCAGAAATCCTCCAACGTACATTGGCTGCCGTTTGGTAGGTGGAATGGGTATAAGCTGAATCCGATTAAGCCACCGCGTGCGGTTAAGGCTTTAATCACATCGTTTGATTTGTTTCGTAGTGCATCATGAGCAAACGTTGGGTTCGCGTGGCTGATACAAATAGGACGAGAAGACAGGTCTATCGCTTCAAGCGTTGAACGCTCTGCACTGTGAGACATATCGATGATCATGCCCACTCGGTTCATCTCTTCGATAGCTTGTTTACCAAAGCGAGTGATACCGGTGTCGTTCTTCTCGTAACAACCCGTCGCCAATAAGCTCTGGTTGTTGTAAGTAAGCTGCATGATCAAAAGACCTTGCTTGCGCATCACTTCGATAAGACCAATCTCATCGTCGATTGGAGAACAGTTTTGAGCACCAAGGAAAATGCCGACTTTGCCGGTCGCTTTTGCAGTTTCAACATCAGCCATTGAATGAATCGGCATGATAATGTCTGCATTCTGCTCGAATCTTAAGTTCCACTCAGCAAAGCGAGATAAGGTTTCACGAGCTGTCTCGTGGTAAACCGCGGTAGCGTGAACTGCTGTAATGCCGCTCGCCTTTAGTGTTTGGAAATATTCTCTGTTCCAATTGCAGTATTGCAATCCATCTATAACAATCCGTTGCTGGTACATAACCACTCCTATTGAAAGCTCAGTGTTCTAGCTCGGTTTTGAAAACACGCTCAAATAACATGTTTTCAAAAATGGGTTAAATCACTCGTCTATGTTCGTTTGCTGCTTTGGTTTGGGTGTTGGCCTGACTCTGTGAATCAGGCCAATTCTTATTAATAGAGAGCTATCTAGTAAGGACGTTGATAAGCCGTCTTCACTACTGTGTAGAACTCTTTCGCGTATTGACCTTGCTCACGAGGACCGAAGCTAGACTCTTTGCGACCACCAAACGGTACGTGGTAATCAGTGCCTGCTGTTGGTAGGTTCACCATCACACAACCTGTTTGTGCTTGTTGCTTGAACATTGCGCTCGTACGTAGGCTTTGAGTAATGATGCCGCCCGTTAGGCCAAAGCGAGTATCGTTGGTTGTCGCAATCGCTTCTTCTAGGTCAGCCACTCGAATCACGCTTGCCATTGGTGCAAACACTTCTTCTTGGTTCACTTCCCAATCGTTCTTCGTGTTCAAGAACAGAGTTGGAGACATGTAGAAACCTTCGTGTTTCATGCTCAAGCGTTCGCCACCGAATGCCAGCTCACCGCCGCTTTGACGTGCTTTCTCAACCCAACCTAGGTTCGCTTCAAGTTGGTTGCCGTCAACAACAGGGCCCATGAACACGCCGTCTTCTAGTGCGTGACCCACTTTCAGCTCGCTCATACGTTTGATTAGTGCTTCAACGTATTGGTCGTGAATGCCATCCATAACCACTAGACGAGAAGATGCTGTACATTTTTGGCCTGCGCCAGAGAATGAACCTGCGATCGTTGCATCAACGGCTGTTTGGATATCCGCATCATCTGCAACCACTAGTGCGTTCTTACTGCCCATCTCGAGTTGGCAACGAACGAAGTTTGGCGCTGTAGCAGCGGCAACCTTACGACCCGTATCAACGGAACCTGTAAAGCTCACACCATTCACTTCTTTAGAGTTGATCAGTGCATCACCGACTGTTGAACCGCTACCTAGAACAAGGTTGAACGTGCCTGCTGGGATACCTTGACGGTGGATAATTTCAGTAAGCGCAACCGCACTTGCTGGTGTTAGGTTTGCTGGTTTCCAGATAACGCTGTTACCGAAAGCCAGTGCTGGAGCGATTTTCCAAGCTGCTGTTGCCGTCGGGAAGTTCCAAGGAGAGATGATGCCAATAACACCAACAGCTTCACGAGTCACTTCAACAGAAACACCTGGGCGAACTGATTCTGCGTTGTCGCCAATTTGACGAAGCACTTCAGCCGCGAAGTATTGGAAAAACTGACCTGCACGGTAAATTTCGCCTCGACCTTCAGCAAAAGGCTTACCTTCTTCACGAGAAAGTAACGTACCTAGTTCATCACAACGTGCAATCAGCTCATCACCAATTGCTTGAAGTAATGCTTGTTTACGCTCAATCGGCGTTTTTTCCCACTCTGGTTGAGCGTGCTTTGCTGCTGAAATCGCTTGTTGAACTTGTTCAGCACTTGCTTGTGCAAAGTTACCGATGTTTTCAGAAATATCTGATGGGTTAATGTTCGCTACGGTGCTTACACCCGCTTGCCATTCGCCGCCAATGTAAAGTGCGTTTTCTGCTTGAACATTCTGTAATTGAGTCATCATTCTGTCCTTGTAACGGTTAGGTTGCGGTTGAGTCTGGCAACCATCTGATTAATGAATAAAACGTTAATTTATATAAGTAATTACGTTTAAATCTTGTATCTAAAACTGAACCAAGTCGCTTGTATCAATAAACCGCTTTAATTCAAAACAGCTTTAATCCGCAAATTGCCTCAGTTCACAGTATCTTTATTCAGGTTGAGAGGCTGATGCGTAAACCACGAACTCAACCAACATCTCTTCTCTTGCTAACCCTGCAACGACGACCGCAGCACGATTTGGATAAGGTGCATTGAAGTATTCTCCATATACGCTGTTTACCGTTTTTAGGTATTCACGGTCTGTCACGTAAATTAGAACTTGCAGCACTGAATCCATAGATTCGCCTGCACACTCCAACGTATGAACAAGGTTGTTAAAAGTCTGACGCGTTTGCGCTTCAATACCGCCTTCTACTACTGCGCCAGTTTCATCAATTGGAATCTGCGCGGTGTATAGAGTGCCGTTATTAACGATTGCCCACTCTAGGGGTGCTTTTGAAGCGAAAAGCTCGGTTTTTACTGGGTGTTTTTTAGTTTGTGCGTTCACGATTCCATCCAACTTTGTAACAACTATGTTTCAAGATGGTTAAATACTGCACCTTGACGACTGATAAATCTAACGGTAAATTTTGTGCATTTGATAAATAAAATCTATCACCTTGCAAAAAGTAAGGTATAGCAAGGGCTAGAGAAGGATTCGCGCCATGAGTATTAAGCTACAACAGTTAAAACATTTTGTTTTGGTGGTCGAAGAAGGTGGATTTAGAGCGGCATCTCACCGTGCAAATCGATCGCAAGCGGCACTTTCGACTTCGATAAAAGAGTTGGAAAAAATACTCGGCCAGCCACTGTTTGAAACAGGCAACAAATCAACACTGACGCCTTTTGGAGAAATATGTTTACCAAAGATCATTCAATTTCTGAATGTTTACAAAGCATTAGACAATGATTTGCGCGCAGCGGCAGCAGGACAACAAGGAAGAGTTCGAATAGCGAGCGTGCCTTCGGTGGCCGCAAAACTAATCCCTAGTGTTTTAGGGGCTTTTTGTGAGCAGTACCCGAATGTAGAAGTGAGTTTGATTGATGATAATGCAGCAGGGGTAGAAGCAAGATTACTCTCTGGCGAGGTGGATGTTGCCCTCGGCAATAGCTCCCATTTAGAAGAAGAGAGCATCGACTTCACACCTTTGCTTTCTGATCCTATCGGTGTGGTGTGCCTCAAAGACAACCCTATTGCCTCTCAACGGGAAGGAATCGAATGGCAAACCTTGTTAAAGCAGCCCTTCATTCGTAACGGGACTTGCACCCTACTGGACCCAACACCTGCGCGAATGCTCAGCGAACAAGCCCTGTACTCTGTCGAGAACATTACCTCGCTGTTTTCGGTGTTAGAGCTCGGGATAGGCGTGACCACGCTACCTAAGCTGGCTTTCCCAACCAATGAAACCCGCTTGGTGTGGATTCCGTTAATTGACCCGCCCTTGCAACGACAAATCGGCATTTTCAGATTGTCTGATCGTACGATCTCGCCACAAGCACAGGCTTTTCATGACTTATGTATTCAATACCTCAGTTATGAAGAGTCATAACTGAGCCTAGATTAAGTAAATTAGGCAGCGTATTGCTGCCATTTACTTCTTCAAAGCTCGGTGTTTCTTCGCCACACCATGCTTCTCAAACACCCAGTCCCCCATTTCACTCCTATATCATCAACATTTAGGCGCTGAATTTTCACTCTCGCGCACGCAAATAGTGACAAGCTGACAACAATATAAAAAATATTCGCTTATTGATAAGGAGCGACGTACGTTTAATTTACCAGAAAAATGAGATCTTCCATCATTGCCTCAAACAAGCTTAACCCCTACCAAAATCACACTTCGCAATTCAGCTTGTAAATGAACCTAAGTGTTTGAATAGTCTTAATTGATAAGATAATAAGTTGATTATTTGGCTCGCTGAATCCGTCTAAAAAGACCCTCTTTTTCACAAGGATAAAGCATCTTAAATATTCATGAATAAAGTGATAGAACTATTACTTTCATAAATGAAAAACACTCATTTCAAAAATGGAATTATTGATGTCAATATTTGTCGTTTTGATCACATAATTTTAGGCGTAATTTATATTTTGTCGAAACGATAGTGAATTAGCTTAATTCGTTTCATTTCGTCAGGAGATATAAAACCAGCAAGGGTTTTTCTTTAAAGCAAATCAAGTGTTATTAACAAGTGAAATGTAGTAACAAGTTAAATTTAAACTGTGTTTTATATTAACTTACACTGTTTAGCATAAGGTTTTATTATGAGGCTTAATGGGATTAGTAGCGACATCCTTGTTGCCGCTAAAAGAGTTGTTCTCTGCCAAATAGTATTAGCCATCGGTGTAGTTTTATATGAAGTGTTTTTTGGTAATAAAGTAGATATGGAATCATCAGCTTTGGGCATCGTAATTGCAATGTTGCCTCCGCTGTTTGGATTTATATATGCAAGCCTAAAGGTGCGTAAGAATCCTAATTATAGTTTACGTGACTTAATGCAAATGAGTCGTGTCGTAAAAATAACATATACGTTTTTGATGTTTATCTTGGCGTTCCAGTTTTTCAAATTGGATAACCCAGTAATATTATATGCGTACATCTTTACTATGGTTGGATACTTCTTAACACCGTTTATTACCGCCTCTAATAGATCGGAGTACGCGTAGTATGGATCAAGTAACTACCGCTCACGAATACATAGAGCATCACTTAACCTTCTTAACTACAGGTGATGGTTTCTGGGCGTTTAACATTGACTCGATGTTGGTATCTTGGATTACAGGTTTACTTTTCATCGGTGCATTTCGCTATGTTGCCACTCGTGGCACTAGCGGCGTTCCAGGTCGTTTTCAATGTTTTATCGAGCTTGTCTTTGACTTTGTTAGTAATCTCGTCAAAGAGATTTTTCAAGCGGAAGATAAATTAATAGGGCCACTGGCATTAACCACTTTTGTTTGGGTGTTGTTAATGAATGCTGTCGACCTATTACCCATTGATTTAATCCCGGGGTTAACTCGAGCTGTGGGTCTAGAGCACTTTAGAGACCTACCAACAGCAGATGTAAATATACCAATGTCGATGGCACTCGGTGTGTTTATTCTACTGTTAACCTATACATTTAAAAATAAAGGTTTGAAAGGCTTTATCAAAGAGCTAACTACTCAGCCATTTGATAACCCTCTTTTATATCCTGTTAACTTAGTTCTTGAACTAATAACATTAATTTCAAAGCCAATATCACTAGGCTTACGATTATTCGGAAATATGTATGCAGGCGAGATGATATTCATCCTTATTGCACTAATGCCTTGGTGGATGCAGTGGGCACTGAGTGTACCTTGGGCCTTATTCCACATATTAATCGTATTCTTACAAGCATTTATATTTATGGTACTGACCGTTGTTTATTTAGGAATGGCAACAGAAGAACACCACTAATTAATAACTAAAAAATTAACTATCAAATTATTTTCGGAGATACAAATGGATATCGTAAGCGCAGTTTTATATGTAGCAGGTGCATTACTGATCGGTTTAGGTGCAGCAGGTGCAGCATCTGGTATTGGTAACTTAGCAGGTAAATACCTTGAAGGTGTTGCGCGTCAACCAGACCTTACTCCAATGCTTCGTACTCAATTCTTCATCATGATGGGTCTTGTGGATGCAGTACCGATGATCGGTGTTGGTATCGGTCTATACATCATCTTCGCCGTGGCTTAATCAAACCGCTTTGAAAGATCGATTTATACATAATCAAGATTTAGTGAGGAAGGTATGAACTTAAATGCAAGCATGTTTGGACAAGCAATCTCATTCGTGATTTTTGTTTGGCTCTGCATGAAATATGTATGGCCCCCTCTCACCGCGATGTTAGACGAGCGCCAAAAAGAAATCGCTGATGGTTTACGCCACTCAGAGAACGCTGCGAAAGAGCTAGAACTAGCAAAATCAAATGGCGCGCAACTCATCGAAGATGCAAGAAAAGATGTGACTGAACTGGTTGAACAAGGCCGAAAACGCCGCAATGAAATCATCAGCTTAGCGCAACAAGAAGCCGAGCAAGAAAAGGCACGCATCTTAGAACAAGGTAGAGCTGAGCTAGAAGGCGAACGCCAAAAGATACGCCGTGAACTTCAGGCAGATATGGCAGACGCAGTAATTCAAAGTGCACAGAAACTGATTAGCAAAAACCTAGATTCCGCAACGAACCGAGCGCTAGTTGACCAAATGATTAGCGAACTCTAAGGAGAGGCAATATGTCAGATTACACCAATATTGCTCATCCCTACGCCAAAGCATCGTTTGAATTTGCTTTAGGTGAAAACCAGTTACAAGAGTGGCAATCAATGCTGTCCATTCTTGTGGCTGTCGCGGAAGAAGAAACGATCGCTAGTCAGATTTCTTCAGCAGAAGGTGCTTCTACACACCAAACGGAAGAGCTGGCAAACCTCATCATTCACATTTGCCAAGGACTCGTTGATGACCACGTCATTAATCTTATTCGAGTCTTGGCCGAGAACGGCCGTCTATCTGTTGTAAGAGACCTGTTTGAATTGTACTGCGAGCTAAAGGACGAACATGAACGTGTAGTGCCTGTCACTGTCACCAGTTCAGAAATGCTGACACAAGATCAAGTTACGTCACTAACAGCTGCACTTGAGAAGAAATTAGAGCGTCAGGTTGAAATGAAGCAGGTTATTGATGACACGTTAGTAGGTGGAATGGTCATCAAAGCGGGTGAAACCGTTATCGATGGTTCTTTAAACACATCAATTGACCGATTGGCTCATCAACTTCACGCGAGATAGGTAACAATTATGCAATTAAATTCAAATGAAATCAGCGATCTAATCAAAGAACGCATCTCGAAATTTAATGTGAGCACCGAGGCTCGCAACGAAGGCACTATCGTATCGGTTCGTGATGGCATCATCACAATCAATGGCCTTGCTGATGTTATGCAAGGTGAGATGATTGAGCTACCAGGTGGCAAATACGCACTCGCACTTAACCTCGATACCCACTCAGTAGGTGCGGTGGTTATGGGTCCCTACACTGACCTCTCTGAAGGTATGAAAGTGAAAGGTACAGGTCGTATCTTAGAAGTACCTGTAGGTAACGGACTTCTTGGCCGTGTCGTGAACACATTAGGCGAGCCAATCGATGGCAAAGGTCCAGTGAGTTGTGACCGGCTCGACCCTGTAGAAGTGATTGCACCCGGTGTAATCGAACGTAAGTCTGTTGATCAACCTATTCAAACTGGCTACAAAGCGGTTGATACCATGGTGCCAATCGGTCGTGGTCAACGTGAACTTATCATCGGCGACCGTCAGACGGGTAAAACAGCGTTAGCTATCGATGCGATAATCAATCAGAAAGATTCTGGCATCAAATGTGTGTATGTAGCGATTGGCCAAAAAGCCTCCACTATCGCTAACGTGGTTCGTAAACTCGAAGACCACGATGCGCTTAAAAACACCATCGTCGTTGTTGCGTCAGCATCAGAGTCTGCAGCGCTTCAATACCTAGCCCCTTATGCGGGTTGCACTATGGGTGAATACTTCCGCGACCGCGGTGAAGATGCGCTGATCATCTATGATGACCTATCAAAACAAGCCGTTGCTTACCGTCAAATCTCGTTGCTACTGAAACGCCCACCGGGTCGTGAGGCCTTCCCTGGCGACGTATTCTACCTTCACTCACGCCTACTAGAACGTGCAGCACGAGTGAATGCAGAGTATGTAGAGAAGTTCACTAACGGTGAAGTGAAAGGCCAAACTGGCTCATTAACGGCGCTTCCGATCATTGAAACTCAAGCGGGTGACGTATCAGCGTTTGTACCAACCAACGTAATCTCAATCACCGATGGTCAGGTTTTCCTTCAAACCCAACTGTTTAACTCAGGCTTACGTCCTGCAGTAGACCCAGGTATCTCGGTATCTCGTGTGGGTGGTGCGGCGCAGTGCAAGATCATCAAGAAATTGTCTGGTGGTATCCGTACTTCATTAGCTCAATATCGCGAGCTGGCGGCCTTTGCTCAATTCTCTTCTGACTTAGATGAGATGACGCGCAAACAGCTAGACCACGGTGAGCGTGTTACCGAATTAATGAAGCAAAAACAATACTCTCCAATGTCAGTTGCTGAGCAAGCAACGGTTATTTACGCGGCAGAGAAAGGCTACTTGGTCGGTGTTGAGTTAAGCAACATTGCCCGTTTTGAAGAAGAGCTGATTGCTTACGCCAAAGGTCAAAACCCTGCGTTGTACGAAAAAATCAACGCGACAGGCGATTACAACGACGAAATCGACGGTGCTCTTAAAGAGATCCTAGAAGGTTTTGTTGGGATGAAAGCTTGGTAAGTGCTCCGGTTTGTTAGCTGGAAATCAAAACAAATAGGAGCAGATTATGGCAAGTACTAAAGAAATTCGCACCAAGATAGCCAGTGTTAGTAACACTCAGAAAATCACTAGCGCAATGGAAATGGTTGCAGCAAGTAAGATGCGCAAGGTTCAAGACAACATGACGCTAACTCGGCCCTACGCCGAGAACATGCGAAAAGTTATCTCTCATGTTGCATCGGGTTCACTGGAGTACCAGCACCCTTACCTGCAACAGCGTGAACCTAAGCGTGTCGCTTACATCATTATCTCGTCCGATAGAGGCTTGTGTGGCGGCTTGAACTCAAACTTGTTCAAGAAAGTGTTAGAAGAAATGGAGCAATGGCGCACCAAGGGAGTCGAGGTAGAAACAACCTTAGTGGGATCTAAGGCTATCTCGTTCTTCCACCGCGGCGGCAACGTTATTGCACAAACGTCAGGTCTTGGCGACACACCTAAGTTAGAAGACATCTTAGGTACGGTGAACGCGATGCTGGGGCATTACGACGAAGGCAAGATCGATAGCTTGTATCTCGTTTACAACCAGTTCGTCAACACCATGGTTCAAGCGCCAACGACCTTGCAGTTGCTCCCCCACCCTTCGGATTCTGAGGAAGGTGGTGAGCCTAAAAAAGCGCGTCGTTGGGACTACATCTATGAGCAAGCACCCAAAGACATACTCTCAGAACTGTTACATCGATACATCGAATCGCAAGTGTATCAAGGCATTGTTGAGAGCATTGCCTGTGAGCAAGCAGCCCGAATGGTCGCTATGAAAGCGGCGACTGATAACGCAGGCCAACTCATTGATGACTTGCAGTTGGTCTACAACAAGGCGCGTCAGGCTGCCATTACCCAAGAGCTGAGTGAAATAGTCTCAGGTGCCCAAGCTGTCTAGGGCTAGAAAAGACTGGGTCAAGAACAGAATTTGAGGATTTAAGAATGAGTGTTGGAAAAATAGTTAAAGTAATCGGCGCGGTGGTTGACGTCGAGTTCAGCGGCGGCAACAGCCCACGCGTTTATGATGCATTGAAAGTGACTAGCGACGAAGCAAGCTCGTTAGTATTGGAAGTACAGCAACAACTGGGTAGCAATATCGTTCGTTGTATTGCAATGGGTACTTCAGATGGCTTACGTCGTGGCCTAACGGTTGAAAACACAGGCTCTCCAATCACGGTTCCTGTGGGTGAAGAAACACTAGGCCGTATCATGAACGTGCTTGGTCAACCTATCGATGAGTGTGGTGAAATCGGTCAGAAAGAGAACTACGAAATTCACCGTGAAGCCCCCTCTTATGAAGAACAAGCAAACAGCACCGAGCTTTTAGAGACAGGTGTTAAGGTTATTGACCTTATTTGTCCGTTCGCTAAGGGTGGTAAAATCGGTCTATTCGGTGGTGCCGGCGTAGGTAAGACTGTGAACATGATGGAGCTTATCAACAACATCGCTAAAGCTCACTCAGGTCTTTCTGTATTTACTGGTGTAGGTGAGCGTACTCGAGAAGGTAACGACTTCTACTACGAGATGAAAGAAGCGGGTGTACTAGACAAAGTAGCCATGGTTTACGGCCAAATGAACGAGCCACCGGGAAACCGTCTACGTGTAGCACTTACAGGCCTTACTATGGCTGAGCGCTTCCGTGATGAAGGTCGTGATGTACTGTTGTTCATTGATAACATTTACCGTTATACGCTTGCCGGGACTGAAGTATCAGCACTGTTAGGTCGTATGCCTTCAGCAGTAGGTTACCAACCAACACTGGCTGAAGAGATGGGTGTGCTTCAAGAGCGTATTACTTCGACTAGACAAGGCTCTATCACGTCTATCCAAGCGGTATACGTACCTGCGGATGACTTGACTGACCCATCGCCAGCAACAACCTTTGCTCACTTAGATGCGACCGTTGTACTGTCTCGTAATATCGCGGCCTTAGGCCTCTACCCTGCGATTGATCCATTGGATTCAACCTCTCGCCAGTTGGACCCGCTTGTGGTTGGTCAAGAGCACTACGACATTGCACAAAAAGTACAAACAACGCTGCAACGCTACAAAGAGCTAAAAGACATCATCGCGATTCTTGGTATGGATGAGCTGTCTACTGAAGACAAACAGACCGTATCTCGCGCTCGTAAGATTGAACGTTTCTTAACTCAGCCTTACCACGTAGCCGAAGTGTTTACCGGTCAGAAAGGTGTCTTTGTACCGCTAAGCGAAACACTAAGAGGCTTTAAAGGTCTGTTAAGCGGTGAATATGACGATATCCCAGAGCAAGCGTTCTTGTACTGTGGCTCTATCGACGAAGTGCTTAACAAAGCAAAATCACTCTAAGAGGTAGGTGCACCATGGCTATCGGAATTACAGATAATACATTTCAACTTAATATTGTAAGTGCGGAAGGTACGCTGTTTTCAGGTCCAGCGTATGCCCTAGCCGTTTCTGGCGCTGACGGTGAGTTGGGGATTCGCCCCGGTCACTCTCCGCTTCTCAGTAAGATCAAACCGGGCGTGACCGTGTTTGTTACAGACCCTAAATCAGAAGGCCAAGTGCTGTATGTCTCTGGTGGGATGCTGGAAGTTCAGCCGGATGTGGTTACGTTATTAGCCGACACGGCCTTGCATGGTAAAGACATTGACCGCGCTCGCGCAGAAGAAGCGAAATATGCCGCTCTAGAGAACATCAACAAGGGCAACATAGACATTAACTTTGCACAAGCTCAGCTAGAATTAGCGAAAGCCGTTGCTCAGTTACGTGCATCAGAGCTAACCTCTTCTCACACAAGACACTGAGAATAGAACTTAGATGCTTAGTGCTTATGGCTTAGTGCTTAATGTGTAAATAGTCTACCCACTTAAACATGATTTAAGTGGGTAGACTACATCAGGAATCCTCCTCCTCTCTTTCAACTTCCCCACCCTTTTAACCGCTACTAATACATCCTTTTTCTCCCGAGCTTACAACATTACTTCTCTGCAAAGCGCGCTTGGTGCGGGTCAAGTTCATGACCTAGCGGCTGCGTCAGTGAATGATACAGTTCAGGTTTACGACCACGAATCCAGCGCCTGCCAGTACACATCTCCAACTCTTGCGCTTTCAGATTCGCAATCACCATATCGTTATCAACGCTGTCCGTCTCGGTGATGATTTCCCCATAAGGGCTTAGGATCATCGCGTTGCCTGTTCTCACTTCATCCATATCAACGCCCACACCATTACTGAACACCACAAACATACCGTTATCGTGTGCTCTTGCAGGCAACCAACGCATTAGCCACTCGCGACCATTCTTGCCCTGCATTTCAGCACGAATCGCTTCTGGGTTTTCATCTCGGTTAAACCATAAATCTGGGTCAATTCGCTTCATCGCATTGGGGCTACGTGACTGACAACCGCCCGTTTGGTGTGGCGCAATCAATATATCAGCCCCTTTCAAAGCAGTGATTCGGACGTTCTCGACCAAGTTGTTATCCCAACAAATCAAGATACCAACTTTGCATCCATGCGGCGTATCGAACACCGTGTATTGGTCGCCGCTACTCATATGAGGGCTCACAAAGGTGTGCAGTTTACGGTGTTTCTGAACTTCACCATTAGGCATGGCGAATACGTAGGTGTTGTATAACTCGCCATCCACACCCTGCTCTATCAAGCCTGCGCCAACACTCATTCCAAATTGTGCTGCCAGTGCAATCAGCTTTTGAGTCGATTCACCACTCGGCACAGGTTCCGCTAGCGCTTCAATTTCATCTCGCGCCAAAGCAGACACATGCCAGTAGCCAGTGATGCACATCTCTGGGAAGCTGATGATCTCCACACCACTCTCTGAAGCTTGTCGAACATATTCTTCTATCACAGATAGGTTATACGCCTTGTCACCTGCATGGTGGTTGAATTGAACCGACGCTACTTTAATATCTCTCTTCATGATTCGTCCTCGATTTCGCTTAATCTGATTGGGTATGAACTCAGTATAAAAAATCGATTCAATTCCATATAATGAAAGATATTCTTAATTCAATGAGCATTTGGAATGGAATTTGATTTACTGAAAGCATTTTGTCAGTTGGCTAAATCGGGCAATTACCGTTTGGCGTCAGAACAGCTATACATCACTCAGTCAGCTCTCACTAAAAAGATTCAACGACTTGAATCCAATATTGGAGCGAGTCTGTTTTCTCGTGGTAGGAATGGCGCAGAGCTAACGCACGCAGGCAAAACGTTACTGGCAGAAGCCCAACGTTTAGTTCATTCAATGCAGGCGTTTGAGCAGCTTTCAGGCTCTGTGGTGAAAGGAACTCAGGGACATTTGAACATAGGCTTTGGTGTGTCCACTTATCATGAAGCGCCCAAGCTTATTGCGGCTTATAAACAGCAATACCCAGACGTTCATGTCACTTTAAATGACACACCGTCTAAGCAGCAGACAGACGAGTTATTGAGCCATGAACTCGATATCAGCTTCAATCGAATACCCGACTCCACGGATTTAGATAGCCTAACCCTATTCAATGATTCCCTTGTAATAGCGATACACAAAGATCTTCTCAAACAAGCGCCAGGTAACGATCAGGTTCTCTTTGAGTTATCGAAATGGCCTTATTTAAAGCTCGCCCAACATCGCGGCCCCGGATTAGACAGACAGATTCAACAATATTGTCTTTCCAATAAAATCGACCTATCAAAAACACAAGAAGCCGACGATATTCTGACTCTGCTTGCCTTGGTTTCTGCCAATATCGGTTTCACCATCGTACCCAGCAGTGCGCAGTTCATTAGTAACACCGATGTGGAATTCATTGCGTTAGAAGGTGAACACGCCACTTGGCCTGTCGGGTTGATCTGGAATGGGAAGAGTGAAAAGCCACTCAGGGATAGGTTTGTAGAGTTTGTGGCTCATCAAGCTAAGCAAACATAAAGCCAAAGAGACAAGTAGAGCAAAAGTTAGGGCAGCAGTTGGTTGAGTTAAAACAGCAGTTAGTTGAATTAGAACAAATAAGGCTCTTGATGACTATGCGAATCGCACACCAACCAAGAGCCTAAGATTGTTTCTCACATCAAGTGAAGTTACTCGTTACTTGATCGGCAACGCAATAACACTGCCTTCAGAGCCCTCACCAATACCAACCGTAAACGGGAACGCGACATAGTGGAAACGTGTTGTTGTTTCGCCATCGTGAATCGCGATGTTCATGTCATAAGTGCCGCCAATTTCCATGATTTTATCATCTTCGGGGTGGCCAGTGTTCAACTTACGTTTGAAGATAACCGTGTATTTACCGTCTTCCCATGAAGAGAATACTTGGTTGTTATCACCTGCAGAGCCAGCACCCTCTCGGTTTAATCGTCCTTGAAGATATTGACCTTCTTCAATTTTACTTGCGTCGTAAGGCATCACGTTAACGCCTTCGACCATTGCAATCTTCTTGTTGAGGTCGTTGAAGTCTTCTTTATTCAACGCATAAAAACCGGTTACAGACTTATCGTACATATACTTAGGTAGGCCTGTTTTCTTGTCGAAGTTCCAAGTAAACACAGTAGTGCCTTTATCGTTCAAACGATACTCAAAAACATAACCATCATCAGCACTGTTGGTGGGTGCAGAACGCGTCGAACGCCATTGCATCAAATCAACAAACTGCCCTTCCGCTTTCAGCTTATCGATTTCTTCTTGTGGCTTCACTTTGTCCCAGTTTACACCGTAACGCTCAGTGCGAGACTCAGGAAGGTACTTACGAATGTCTTTCTGATCTAAGCCAAACGCGCCAACCACATCCAATGCTTGAACATCTCTCGCTGTTGCTTGGCCAATGTCTCGCGCACCACGGTGGCAAGACATCCAACAACCTTGTTCGCGGAACTGCAATACAGAGCCATCGTCAATCATCAACGAGAAGCGGTCTTCATAGATGGGAGTGTAAGGGTTTTTGCCTCGGTCACCGCCAATGATTGTCCATTTGCCTTCTTGGAAAAGAAGCGTGTCATGTAAGCGTGCTGGGAAAGGCGATTCCGTTTTCCACGTTCCTTTCACATAAAGATGTTCATCATCGTGTGCAAACTGGAACTCGGCAGGAATCGAGCCTTTCTTATCTGGGAAGTTACCTAGCCTGTCATCTTGCACCAACATTTCACCAAGGCCTTCTTCCTCCCCTTGGTGGCAGCTCGAACAGGTTTTGGTTTCAAAGCCTTTTTTGAGCGTGCCTTTATGCGCTGGTGAATTGATCCAATCGAAGGTCACTTTACCCGGGAAAAACATGGTTTTCTCAACCACAGGAATGTCGCTCCAATCGACGTCTAATTCCGTGTCATAGATACTCATATTGTAAGCATTGGCACTCAAAGACAGACCACTCAACGCAGCAAGTAAAACGCTATTTCTTATAGAGAACTTTGTCATATTATTTCTTCCCCATCATTCGGCTAAGGGTTTCATCTTTAAGGATAAAGTGGTGATAAAGCGCTGCACCAACGTGCATAGCGACCAGCAGGTAACAGATGATTTCTAAGAAAGAGTGGAGACCAGAAGCAAAATCGATCAAACCTGAATTACGCTCCGCAAGTCCAGGAATGGTGAATAAACCGAACACAACGGTATCTTTGGCTTTTGCCATCGCGATAAGCAGGCCAGATAACGGCATCAGAATCAAAATGCCATATAAGGCTAAGTGAGCCATGTGCGCCATAAATTTTTCGAACTTAGTACCAAGCGCATTCGGCTTTCCCGCCCAGTTCATCCAAACAATACGAGCCAAATACAGCACAATAACCAACATGCCCAAAGATTGGTGAACACCAAAAGCAAATGAATCAGGGTCTGGCGCAAGCAGCATGATCAACAGCGCACCGATAAAGGCAACGGCGGAGACGATGTGTATAAACTTACTGACAGGACTGAAATGCTCGGTAGGGACAAATACCTTCATAATTAATTCCTAAGTGTATCGTTAATAAAGAGAAAATTTTATTGATATGATTTTTATTATCTTCAGCAGCTAATACCACTAAAGTACTAATATTATATTTTCTACTCACACTCAGGACTTTTGATGACGGTCAATTTCCTTTCCGGACAGACGTTAATCTCCAACAAACCATTGAAATAGCTTAATATATCGATGAGAAACTGCAGATTAGAGTTATGTAAAAAAACAAGATAAATTTATTTATCAGATTTAATCTAGGCTGCTAAACATTGTTAT
Source organism: Vibrio sp. 1CM23M (assembly GCF_023161755.1). NCBI lineage: Bacteria > Pseudomonadati > Pseudomonadota > Gammaproteobacteria > Vibrionales > Vibrionaceae > Vibrio > Vibrio sp. 1CM23M. Next base: position 344,343 of record NZ_JALNTR010000003.1, on the reverse strand, counting down.
CTAGAGGAAATTAATTTGAATTGAAGAGGAAGGGTTTAAATTGTAATAAGAGGGTTTTTCAACAATAAAATCTATTCAGAAAAAGAAAAGATGAACCTAACATGAGTAAAAATATTAGGTTCATTCATTGAAGCTAATCAATGCTGAATAATAATTAGCTATCCAAATTTCCTTACAGGAAACTCGTTAGCACTCAACCAGTCAGAGATGAATTTCGCGACCACCTTAGGCTGCTCCATTGTCGACAAATGGCCACAATCAGGAATGACGTGAAGCGATACCTGTTTGATGTGCTTTGCCATTAACAGGTGATTATCGATTGGACATAACAGGTCGTCTTTGCCTGTGATGATCAACGTCGGAATCTGAATGTCGGCCAGCAATGGTCTAGCATCGGGGCGAGTCGCTAGTGCTTGAGCGTGAGCCTCAAACCTTTCAACACCAATATTATTCGCCATTTGTGTGATTCTTTGAGTCAGTTCTTGGCTCGCTAACTGGTTCGGATGAATGAGCACTGGCATTAAGATGTCAGGGGTTATTGACTCAAATTCCCCTGCTTTTGCTTTATCGACCAAGGCGTTTCTTTTCTCCGATACCTCTGACTTTTCATCTGCGGAATTGGTGTCCATTAAGATCAAACCTTTCACGCGTTGTGGTGCCTGTCTAAACACTTCAAACGCTAGAATTCCCCCCATAGACAAACCTCCAAGCACGAAAGTTGCCGGTGCGTTCTCTAACACTTTACTCGCCAAGGCTTGCATGGATGTTTCCGTTCCTAAATCACAAGTAAAAGGAGCCACCCAATTGGGCAGCTCTTTATTGACGTCTTGGAACAACGTTTCATCACACAACAAACCAGGTAGCCATAACAGTGGTACTTCTGGTTTCATCATTCGTTACCCTATAGAGTTTGTGGCTGGTCAGAACCAAGAACAACGTAAGTAAAGCTAGTGCCTCTCAGGTTTTCAAGGCTGTATGAGGCGCCATCTGGAACACTGAACACATCACCAGTGGTGAGCACGACTTGCGCCTGCTCACCGTCTTGAACGATGTTTAACAATGTATCACCTTCAAAGTTAATCAGTACCTGCTTCTCACTACGTTTGTGTACTGGGATGCTTGCACCTTCAGTCAACTCATAAGCCATGATACTGACGTCATCAACGCTTTTAACTTGGAAGTCGTAGTCAGATGATGGGTGCCCTGTTAACGCAAACTGTTTAACGCCCGGCTTATCAAAATCACCAGAAACCTCTCGGTAATCCTTTTTCAGCGCAACAAAAGGCATCATCTGCTCAGCCGTGTAAGTATCAAATTTGCTCAACTCTTCGCTCGTTAGCAGAGGCATCAGCTCAGACTCATTTGGAATAGCATCGCCGTCAATGGTATCAACCAATGTACCGTCTGCTTTTAGGTATAAGCCGTAACCTTGGCTATCCGTAATTACGCTTGGGTGCCAAACCACACCACCACCAGAGTTATCGCCACCTAAAACAGAGTACATAAAGCCGTAATCACGCCCTACTACCTCAAAGCCTCTAAAAAGATTGGTCGGAATAGAGATGACATCACCGTGTGAAAGCACCGCTTCGTGTTCACCTTCGTTACCCCAATAGAATCTAAACTGACCTTTGAAGACCACGAACAGTTCAGCAGTGTGATGAGAGTGCAGCGAGTTCTTAATGCCAGGAGGCTGACCAGCAGCACCTATGTTAAAACCAGCCGTTTCACGAATATGAACGTGCTGACGGCTGCTTTCAGCCACACCAGCACCAATGATGCAGAAGTTATCTTTTAGATCGCTGCCTGGAGTACGTGCATCAATGAAAGCACTTGTACCTGGGATCAGCTCCATGTAACGAACGAGATTATTATTTATTGTATTTTGTAGAGTCATTCTAAATTCCTTCTTACCTAACCTAGCGGCCTGCCACCATCCACTGCGATGGTATTACCCGTTGAAAATGTCAGTAGTTCCGCAGCGGCATAAACAGCGTTGGCAACCTCTTCATCACTGGCTAATCGCTTTAGTGGTGTCGATTGCTCTTGTGCATTACGCCATTCATCATCTAGCCCTTTGACAAATTCGGTATCCACTAAGCCTGGAGCGACAGCGAGCACTCGAATGTCAGGAGACAACGCTCGACCTAATGATCGTGTCATATTCTCGACTGCAGACTTACTCGCACAGTAAGCCACGTTACTGCCCATTGCGGTTTGCGCTGCAATTGAGGTGATGTTCACCACGCAACCTTTAGCGCTACGAAGTAAGGGTTCAAACGCACGAACCATGGCGAATGGAGCACGAACATTGACGCGGAAGATCTTATCTATCAACTCATCATTCAAGGATGCTAAGTCACTGTGCGCGACAAACTTTGTCATGCCTGCACAGTTAACTAATAAGTCTAAAGAAGCTGACGACTCTTTAACTTGGTCCGCTAATGCGCCAATCGCAGAGCTGTCTTCAACATTAAGTTGATACATGGCATGACCTGAGCCTTGCAAAGTATCTAAGATAGTTTGAGCTGCGCTTTCATTACTGTTGTAGGTAAACACAACGCGGTAACCAGATTGCGCGAGCTTGTGACATATGGCGGCACCAATGCCGCCACTGCCGCCTGTAACTAAGGCGATTTTTGTCATGTTATGCCTCTACCGATTTTTCTTTGTAACGACGTACACGAATGTCTGCTTGCTCTTTATGGCCAGCGAAACCTTCTAGTGCACATAGGCGTGAACAGTACTCACCTACTTTTAGCGAAGCTGATTCCGTTACGCGCTGGTAAGTACATGTTTTAATGAATTTACCAACCCACAGACCACCGGTGTAGCGTGCAGCTTTATTCGTTGGCAATGTATGGTTAGTGCCGATACATTTATCGCCGTAAGAAACGTTGGTTTCACGACCTAAGAACAACGCACCGTAGTTGGTCATGTTATCTAGGAAGTACTTAGGATCTTTTGTCATTACTTGTACGTGCTCAGAAGCAAGATCATCGGCCACTTCAACCATCTCTTCGTAGCTGTCACAAAGGATAACTTGTCCGTAATTTTCCCAAGCCTTACCTGCGATTTCAGCGGTAGGAAGAATAGTCAGCTGACGCTCAACTTCTTTTACCGTCTCTTTTGCAAATGTTTCACTGTTCGTCAAAAGAACAGCTGGAGAGTTATAACCGTGTTCAGCCTGACCCAATAGATCCGCTGCTGCTAATTCAGGGTCACAACCTTCTTCATCAGCAATAACCAATGTTTCTGTCGGACCAGCGAACAAATCGATACCAACACGACCAAACAATTGACGTTTTGCTTCTGCGACAAATGCGTTACCCGGACCAACGATCATATCTACTGGAGCAATCGTTTCTGTACCAAGTGCCATTGCACCTACCGCTTGTACGCCGCCAAAACAGTAAATCTCATCCGCACCCGCCATCGCCATTGCCGCAACAATCGCCACATTTGGTTGGCCGTTAAAAGGAGGAGCGCAAGCAATAACGCGTTTCACACCAGCAACCTTTGCAGTAAGTACACTCATGTGCGCTGATGCAACCAATGGGTACTTACCACCTGGGATGTAACAACCAACACTGTTTACTGGTACGTTTTTGTGGCCCAGTACGACACCTGGCATGGTTTCTACTTCAACATCGTGCATTGAGTCACGTTGGATTTGAGCGAAGTTACGAACCTGTGTTTGTGCAAATTCAATGTCGTGTTTGGTTGATTCGTCCAATGCGTCCACACAGGCCTGAATTTGCTCATCTGTTAAGCGAAACTGCTCCGGAGACCAGTTATCAAATTTTTCTGAAAGCTCACGTACTGCACTGTCACCTTTCTTTTCAATGTCAGAAAGAATGTTCTCTACCGTTTGGCGCACTTGCGCGTTGTTTGATGCTGATGCTTCTTCAGTGATGCCGTGTTTTAGAATGCGAGCCATGCGTAATTCTCCTTGTGGCGTATGCCTAGTGTTTGCTGATTATTGGTTTTAACAGAGTTTATTCTTTGTTTTTGTATACTTTTGGATACGAATGCAAAATAAACATAAACATTTTTTTAACACTTGGCAAATCAAAGAGAAAATCAAACAAAAATCACATAAGCCTCTGTTAAATAATGACTTTAACCAAAAACACCATCAACACGGCATTCATTAATCGCAAAAAACAATCATATAATGTTGCATTGATCACATAGTTTTTACTCTTTTTTTACAACAACACATGTTAAGTTTTGCATACCTTTGCAATGGAGAGATAAAAAGAAATGGATAACTTTAAAAACACACTAAACCACGCAGAACTGCTCGGCACATTTGTCAAAACGCCCCACCCACACATCATTGAAGTGCTTGCGCTAGCAGGGCTGCCTTTCGTTGTATTGGATGCTGAACATGCACCTTTTGATCGTTCGACTCTGGATGCTTGTCTACTTGCTGCTCGTGCCAACCAACTGCCTTGCGTTGTTCGAGTCCAAGATAGCCAGCCATCGACCATACTGAATGCGCTAGATTGCGGGGCGACTGGAATTCAAATCCCACACGTATGCAGTGCAGAACAAGCAGAGAAACTGGTGAAGATGTCTCATTACGGTGAAGGCGGCCGAGGTTATGCCGGTTCAAGCCGAGCAGCAAAGTACGCAACTAAACCGATGGCAAACCACTTAGAAGATAGCCAAAATAACACCGTTGTAATTGCACAAATAGAAGACCCGGAGGGGGTGATAAATGCTGAATCTATAGCAAAAGTTGAAGGCATTGATGCATTGTTCATCGGTCAAGTTGATTTAGCCGTATCTTACGGATCAGCGAGCGTTAACGAAGAGTGCGTACGTGAAGCAAGCATCAAGATCATTGAGGCGGCTAAAAAAGCAAACAAACCTGTAGGTATGTTCGTCGCAAATGCTCAGGCTGCGCGTGACTGGAAAGAGCTTGGCGTGTCCTTCTTTTGTGTGGGTTCTGAACACAAAATGATCATTGATGGCTTTCGAAATGAGCAAGCCGTCATGAATTCATAATTTTTCTTTGTGATTTCAACGGTTACACGTATTGTAATTATCAAACCAGACTCATTGACTATGACGTTGCGCTTGGATTTATCGCGTTATAAGGAGATTCACCATAAAAGCGAAAGTTACTTCTATTGATGTCGCCAAGATGCTTGGCGTATCTCAATCTACCGTTTCTCGGGCATTTAGCCCGACTGCAAGTATCAGTGAGAAGAAGCGAAAAATGGTGATGGATGCCGCTACCAAGCTTGGCTATACACCCAACGCTATTGCTCGTAGCTTGATTTCTAATCGCTCAGGACTTGTAGCTATCGCACTCGATAGTGAATCGAACCCAATGTACGACTTGCAATCTCGTGCGCTCGCGATGGAAATTCAAAAGCGTGGCGGTCAAGTTGTACTCTGCCCTATCGACAAAGATGACCTCGATCTGGCTATCTCACGTGCAATTGAATATCAAGTTGATGGTTTAATCATCGCCACCAGCCGTCTCACCTCCCGAGCGTTTGCACAATGTGAAAAGTTTGGCGTTCACTTAAGCCTGATTAACCGCTATACAGAAAGCATTAATGCGAACAGCGCTGGTTTAGACAACCAGCAAGCTGGCACACAAGCGGCTGATTATTTACTTGATAAAGGCTACCAACAGCTGGCATACGTAAGTGGTGACGCAGGCTCCATGACCAGTGACAAACGTTGGTTAGGCTTCTCTGAAACCGCAAAAACACGTGAAGCGGCCTCCCCTATTTTCATCAACGCAAAATACAGTTTTGAAGCAGGATTAGAAGCAGCCAAAGAGCTGATGGAACACACATCAAAACCTGACGCCGTGTTCTGTGCCAATGATATTCTCGCAATGGGCGTTATGGATGGTTTAAGAAAGCTTGGGTGTAACATCCCACAAGACTTCGCAATCATGGGCGTGGATGATATCCCTATGGCAGCTTGGCCGAGCTATGACCTCACCACCATTGCCCAGCCTATCGATAAAATCGTGAAAAGTGCCGTCGAAGACTTGATGCAACGAATTAACGACAATGAAGATGCGAAGGGCGAGTACCTACTTGAACCCGGCACCATCATAGAGCGCGGTAGTACATCATTAAGTTAATAGAGGGTTTGGCTGACATGACCTACATTCAGCCTTATGAAAGTCTCTATTTTCCCATCAATAAAATCCATTCAATTTAGAGTAGAAGCCCTAATATCATATTAGGGCTTCTTTCTGTGATCTTGTCTAAAATTTCATCGATTCAAATTAACTTCTTTATCACTTTTACGGATTTGTTATTGACTTGTTAGTTGTGTGTTTATATTTTGGATTCGTATGCAAAATAAGGATATGAAGTGCGGAATAACAACCCACTGACCAACATGGCTCTAATGAATGCACATAAAAAGTCATGTGATGAATAAGGAAGAACAATGAAACGCGCAATCTTTACCTCGATAACTGCCCTCGGCTTAACCCTATCTAGCATGAATACGTTTGCAAGCAACGTGATCCGCCTTGCTCACGATAGCCAAGAAACATCACCCGTGCACAAAGCTATGCTGCACTTTGAAAAAGAGCTTGAAGCTCGATCAAATGGCGAACTTGAAGTAGAAATCTACCCAGCACGACAACTCGGCGACGTTCGTGAAACGACAGAACTCGTACAACAAGGCAACTTACAGATGACTTTTGGGGCATCGGTTTTGCTGTCGCCTTACGTACCAGAGTTCAACGTGCTTGACGTTTTCTACCTGTTTGAAGATGAAGAGCAAGCACACAAGGCATTGGACAGCGATAAAATCGGTAAACCACTTCTTACGTCAATGGAATCAAAAGGCTTTCACGGCTTAGGTTTCATGGAAGTTGGCTTTCGTAGCATCACAAATAACAAGCAACCTATCGAAACTATTGAAGATCTTAATAGTTTAAAAATTCGTTCAGCGTCAAACCCAACACAAATCAGTGCTTGGAAATCAGTGGGCACAGCACCTACACCACTCTCTTGGGGTGAGATCTTCACTTCGCTACAGCAAGGCTTAATCAATTCACAAGAAAGTGCAGTTTACTCCATCTATGCAGAGCGTTTTTACGAAGCTCAAGAGTACCTGTCACTCACCAATCACATCTACACCAACTACGTGTTGTTCATGAATAAAGAGTTCTGGGATTCTCTACCGAGCGATCAACAAACTCTTATCAATGAAGTGAGCCAAGAAACCATTGCAGTACAGCGTGATCTCGCGGCGAAGCAGAACCAAGAAGTCATTAAAGAGCTTGAAGCCAAAGGAATGACAGTGAATGTGGTACCAACCGACGTTCGAGCTCAGATGAAAGAAAAAATGAATGCCGCCGTTTACCAAGAACTGCGTAGTAAAACAGGTGAAGAGCTATTCGACAGCGTGATTACTGAGATTGAGCATCTGTAAATAGCGCCTCGTTTCATCGATTACCTGTCACCGACAAATAATTTTAACGATCTCACCATCGTTATCCCAGGTCTTGAAGGGCATTCTATAAACGAGTGCCCTAAAGCCTATTTAGTCGTGTATTCATTGGCATTCAATGCCCTTTTCAACATCTCCTAGGAGTGACGTATGAAATGGTTTCGCCTGTTCGACCGATACTTCGAACCAACACTTATTGTGTTCTCTATTTCGTTAATGACCGCTTTATTATGCTTACAGATTACATTGCGCCTATTCGACGCCTCAATTGCATGGGCAGAAGAGCTCGCTCGCTATCTTTTCGTTTGGGCAATGTACTTAAGTATCAGCTACTGTATTCGCGATGACCGACATATTCGTATTCGTCTATTCATCGACAAACTACCGGGGAACTTAACCCACTACAGCTTGATCCTTTCAGACCTTATTTACCTAGCTTTCAGTTGTACTGTGGCGTGGTTTGGTTTCAAGGTTATTGGTCGCAGTTTAAAGTTGGGCCAGATAGCGCCAGCAATGGAAATTCCAATCGCATGCTTATACGCATCAGTCCTTGTGTGTGCCGTCTTGAGTTCCATTCGCTTAGTGGTCAGTATCAACAAGCGTATTTCAATCATTGCTTACTCGCCAAAACCCATTCGACTCACTCAGCATCGTTACCGTCACTTGAAAGCAAAACATCGCACTTCTAATCGTTTGTTGGAGCTAAGCTTATGACCTCTGCTCTGTTATTTGGTAGTTTCGGATTACTGCTTCTTATTGGGGTTCCCGTTGGTATAGCACTCGCTGGCGCAAGCATGCTCGCTATATTGAGCCTCCCCTTCTTAAATGTTGAGTTTTTAGTTCAAGGGTTAGTCACAGGGCTAGATTCTTTCCCTCTATTGGCTGTTGTACTCTTTACATTGGCCGGTAACCTAATGAGCCAAGGCGGCATATCCAAACGCCTTCTCCATGTTGCTGAAGTCTTCTTTGGTCACTTCACTGGTGGTTTAGGTATTGTCGCAATCGTAGCGTGCATGTTCTTCGCATCGATTTCTGGTACTGGCTCGGCAACCGTTGCGGCTATTGGCTTAACAATGATTCCATCTATGGTCAAAAAGGGCTACGACCGCAGTTTTGCCGGCGCACTTATTGCCTCTTCAGGTGGCATAGGAGTGATTATCCCACCATCTGTGGTGATGATCGTCTACGCAATCACCGCCGAAGTATCCGTCACTAAAATGTTCATGGCGGGAATCGTACCCGGGCTTGTGGTTGGTTTAGTGTTAATCGGCTACTGTTTGATCGTATCCAAAATTCGCGGCTACAAAGGCAACGAAACAAAAGCGACATGGCCGGAGCGAATTACAGCATTAAAAGAAGCGATATGGGCAATGTTACTGCCTGTCATCATTCTTGGTGGTATCTACTCTGGTATCTTCACGCCCACCGAATCAGCCGCTATCGGTGTGTTGTATGGCTTGTTTTTCGGCATGTTTGTCTACAAAGAGTTGGATTACAAAAAGGTCGTGAAGATCATTTTAGAATCCTCGCTACTGGTTGGTGCCGTACTTGTTATTGTTGGCGCTTCGGTCACCTTTGGTCGAATCCTAACGCTTGAACGCCTGCCAACTGAAATCGCACAGTTCATCTTGTCGATTACAGACAACAAGTTACTTATTTTGCTTTGTATCACTGCATTGCTGCTGATTGTTGGCACCTTCATGGAAACGCTCGCTGCGATTGTTATCTTGACTCCAATCCTGTTGCCTATCGTTACAGCATTAGGAATGGATCCAATTCACTTTGGTATCGTGATGATAGTGAACTTGGCCATAGGCTTCGTGACGCCTCCACTTGGAGCCAACCTCTTTATGGCTAGCCAAGTCGGTAATGTGCCCATTGAATCCTTGTCTCGAGCCATAATAGGATGGATTGGTGCTCTACTAGTGGCTTTGATGATAATCACCTTTATTCCAGCCATATCACTGTTTCTTCCGGAGTTATTGTCTTAAACGTTTCCGAGAACAAAGCCACTTGATATTCACCTTTGAGTGGCTTTTTCAATCCAATCATTCTCAAACTTATTGTTGCATGCGAATTCATTCGCAGCCAGATAACATTAAACAAACAATTAACAACTCAAGTCAAATCTCATCAAAATAGAATCATTACTCTAAATTTCTTCTCGTCATCACGTCGATATTATAAATCGTCACAGAGCATTATCTAATTTGATACCCACTTCTTCACGAAAATTAAATATCAATTAAATACAATAAGTTAAATAATAAAGCGCTGTCTTTAAACCCAATTATGTTGTTCATATACACTCGTTCAATAATTAATATTCATTCAATTTATTTTAAGAGAGCTGTATTTAGTGAATTGTTAGAAAACAGATCCAACCCACAATAAAGAAACATATGCAATACACCTCATTGACACAATAGCAACAAAAGGCAATATTGGATACGTAACCAAAACTAATTCAATAACGAAACTTTTGACGCATCAGGAGGCGATAAATGGCTATGGTTGGCTTTGATTCTAAATGGCAAGATTTTCCAGACTACATATTAGGTATCACTAAAGAAATTTGGGAAGATCGAGGTCTGAGTACCCTGCATAACTATTACTCACCTGACATTATCGTCCGTACACCACTCTCCATCACAAAGGGAAACGAACAGGTCATTAGCGCGACCATGGGCACGCTAGCCGAGTTCCCAAACCGTACCTTATTGGGTGAAGACGTTATTTGGTCAGGAACTCCTGAGCAAGGCATGCTTTCATCACATCGAATCATTTCAACAGCAACTCATACTAATGATGGCGTGTTTGGTAAAGCCACAAACAAAACACTGAAGTTTCGAATTATCGCAGACTGCCATGCCATCAATAATCAAATCAATGATGAGTGGATGATCCGAGACATCGCTGCGATTGCAAACCAACTGGGTATGACCTCAGAAGAGTACGCCCGTCAACAAATTGAAATTGAGGGTGGCGTTGAACAATGCTCATACCCCTTCACTCCCCAAGACGACATACAAGGCCCTTATCTTGGCGTAGGTAATGACAGTGAATACGGTCAGCGCTATGAAGACATACTGCGACGTGTAATGAATGCTGAGTTCTCAGTAATACCAACAGAATATGACCGCGCATGTATCGGCGAATACACGGGTGGGCAAACAGCTCTCTCTCATAATGAAATAGACCAGTTTTGGATGTCACTTCGCTCTTCATTTCCGAACGCTGAGTTCAAAATTCACCACCGCATTGGTCGCAATGACGAAATGATGTCACCACGTGCTGCTATTCGTTGGTCGTTGCAAGGCAAGCATGAAGGCTACGGTATGTTTGGGAAGCCTACAGGAAAAGACGTTTACATCATGGGGATCAGCCATGCAGAGTTTGGACCCTGGGGTCTACGCAGAGAGTTTACGCTACTTGATGAAAGTGCGGTCTGGAAACAGATTTTAATCCAAATCGGTTAACTATATAAGGAAGTATTATTTTGAACAGCTTGATTGAGAATTTCTACAAAACGTATTTTAACGCTCACTCATCAGAACGTACTCAAGTAGTCCACGAGATGCTAAATGCTGATGTTAAATGGTGTGTCGCTCATCCGATTAATGACGTCTCTGGTGTCAAGGCGACCGAGCAAGCATTCCTATTGCCGCTAGTAAACTCACTACCTGATGTTGAACGACGCCCTTCAATCGTTATGCAAGGTGAATACGAAGGCCGCACTTGGGTAAACTCTACGGGTTATTTTGTCGGCACATTTACACAACCGTTATTTGGTATTCCCGCAACAGGAAAAACGCTCTACTTGCGCTACACCGAAATGATTTGCATCCAAGACGGTCAAATTGTTGAATCTTATCTAATCCCTGATTTTATTGATGCAATGAACCAAGCTGGCGTTAATCCGTTACGCAAAAGCCTAGGTCATGCTGGATTAGTCCCTGCCCCAGCGACTCAAGATGGCATATATACAGTTAACGTCGACACTGAAGAGAGTGAGAAAAGCCAAAAGTTAGTCCTAGATATGTTGGCTTGCTTGGGTCGATTTGACGGAAAGCGCCTTGACTCAATGGATCTAGAAAACTACTGGCATGACGATTTTATGTGGTATGGACCGGCTGGGATCGGTACGACACGTGGAATTCAAGGTTTCAGAGACCACCATCAAGGACCATTTGTATTTGCCTTCCCTGATCGAAGTGTCGATATAGAGCTCAACATTTTGTCCAAAAATGACTACGTATCCACAGGTGGTTGGCCACACATGCACGGTACACATACTGGTAGCAGTGGCTGGTTAGGTTTAGCACCTACAGGCAAGCACATCGAACTTCGTGTTATGGATATCTGGCGACGCGAAGGAGAATTACTCAAGGAAAACTGGGTCGCTATCGATATAGCACACATATTAAAACAGCTTGGTTACGATCTGTTTGAGCAAATGGATGAACAATTAAAAGGACGTGAGCATGTATGAGTTTGGAGCTTTAAACTGGACAATTCTTGGTACTTATATCGTCCTTACTTTAGTTATGGGTGCACTCGTTGGTAGACGTGTCACTTCCGCTAACCAATTTGCATTAGGCGATAAAAATATTCCATGGTGGGCGATCGGTATTTCCGTAGTGTGTACCTATGTCAGTGCTATGTCTTTCTTAGGAGGACCAGCTTGGTCTTACAAAGAAGGCTTATCAGTGATCGCTATCCACTTAAACTACCCGTTAGTGATCTTCTTTATCGTTGCTGTGTTTATGCCGTTTTTCTACAACAACGGTCTAACCTCAATTTATGAGTATCAAGAACGACGCTTTGGTAAAGCCTCACGTATCACTCTGTCTTTGATCTTCTTAATTAAACAAGCAATAAGCTCAGCTGCAGTCTTGTATGCAACCTCACTAATCCTCGAGTTCATTACCGGTATCGACGTTACTTACTGCATCGTCATTGTTACTGTTATCGCACTGATTTATACCGTAATGGGGGGAATTGCCGCCGTTATTTGGACAGATGTAATCCAAGCAGTCATTCTGTTTCTTGGCGCATTTATCATCATTGAAGCCGTCTGGAATGGCATGCCACAACCCATGACCGAAGTGATGCAAGATCTCAAGTCACAAGGCATGACGAATGCACTACAAACCAATTTAGATTTAAGCCAAGTGACTACTGTCTGGGCTGGCGTTATCGCAATGACAATGTTCCACACCACTGTGTATGGCGGTAACCAAATGATGGTTCAACGCTGTATGGCGGCTAAAAACATGGGTGATGCTAAAAAAGCGATGCTAATGATGGGTTACGTTGCTTTCTTCATCTACTTCGTATTCATTCTGTTAGGCGTGTTATTCAACGCTTATTACGATGGCAAAGAGTTCGAAAATGGCAATACCATTATCCTGCACTATGCCAGCGAATATGGTATGCCAGGCCTGATGGGAATCATCGCGGCAGCTATTCTGGCAGCAAGCATGTCTAGTCTAGATTCCGCTTTTAACTCTATGGCTACCGTCTCTGTTTCTGACTTCTACAAACGCTTTTACAAGAAAAACGAGTCAGAGGAACATTACCTCAAAGTATCGCGTTTCTTCACGGTTATGTGGGCGTTATGTATCATCATTCCAGCCTTCATGTTTGCAACCAGCACCGGCTCAGTTTTAGAAATATTAAGTAAAGCAGGTTCCTATTTTGTAGGTGCAAACTTCTGTATGTTCGTGCTTGGTTTTTATTCTAAACATATTACAGAGAAGGGACTATTAATCGGTGTTGCTGCAAGCTTCTTGGCGATTTGGTATGTTGCTGTTGCGACTGATATTGCTTGGCCTTGGTACTGTGTAATCGGTGTGTTAGTCAATGCGACTGTCGCGTACGCTGCAAGCTTGTTGCTAACCGGTAAACAGACAGAAATGCACCTCTACACCGTCAAAGGTCAACAAGCAGAATATGCTCGTTTGAACAAACCGCTCAAAGAAGATGGTTGGTATGTTGTGCCGGGTAAAGTCGATGCACCTTGTTGGGGGCTACTCATCATGTTTGTATTCTCTCTCGTTTTACTTTGGGGAATTAACGAGTTTATTGAGAACGCACCGATGTTGATTAACTTTATCCGAATCTGCTCTGTTATTGTTGCTACAAGCGTCATCGGTTATATGATTTACGCGTTCAAGCGCTCTAAGCAATCAAACAAAGTAGAACAAGTCAGTTAGGGTTCTATTTAAATTCAACCTAGCTCATTCAAAAAAGGCTCACTAAATAGTGAGCCTTTTGATATCTGCTTAACGTAAACCTAGGTCTAACCTTGCTTGCGTTTTGAAAGAATAGTTTTAGACCAGTAGTTTAGAGCTGTACTTTAGAACTATAACTTAGAAGAACTCAATCGAGTTACGGCCGCTTTTGTCGTCACGTGTTGGCTTCGGCGTGTCCGCTTTCTTTTTCGGTTTCTTCTCTTTTTTCTCTTTCTTTGGTTCAGCCTTTGCGCTTAGCATTTCTGCTTTGCTTTTCTTAGATTCTTTCTTCTTAGAATCCTTTTTAGACTGACCTTTCTTCGCCTTGTTCTCTTTTTTAAGCGCTTCTTTCTTTTTCGGCTTTTCTGATTCTTCTTGCACTGGCTGATCACACACCACTACATAGTATTCTTGGTTGAATTCAAAGAAGTCGCCATCGTACATTTTACGACGCTTACGGGTTTCTAGCTCACCATTTACCGCTACGTAGCCTTCAGAGATGATGTGCTTAGCTTCACCGCCACCACTCACTAGGTTAGCAATTTTAAACACTTTGTAGAGCTCGATTGGCTGTGATGAAACATCAATACCAATTGCTTCAATTTCAATCTCTTCGCCTTCTTCGCCCAGCTCTTGACCTTCGTAATCAGCGTCTTCGTAATGTTCTTGGTCCATGGTGACCTCTACCTAAATATGTACTTCTGAAATATTGGGCGCAGTGTAATCTTAAAACAACGAAATGACCATGTTGAATTATGGTTCAAGCATCGAGTTAACTGGATTAAAGCTATCTTTAACGCCATAAAACAAAAGAAGAGACCTAACATCATTAGCTCTCTTCTTATTTAAACCATAGCTCAGTTATCGCTTGTTAGGTCGCTAAACCATAGATAGTTAAACCATGGCTAGTTGAACCATAATTAGCTCACTCAGGTGTTTTAAAAGAACCACTTCACGCCGACTTCTGCTTTTAGCTCGTAGTCACCTTCTAGCGTAACGCCTGTTGGTAGAGTGACATCTGCAGATGCATATTGCAGTTTCGTCATTAGCCACTGAGTTCGGTCTTCCTTAATAGGAGCGTTCATCATGATGTTGAAAGACGTCGATTCAAGTTCCACTGTATCGCCAGAAACGTTCATGTACTCAGGCCATGCTTGAACGAACGCGCCAGAATCGCCCATTGGGATAGTAGCAAACAGGTTTAGCATGTAGCCGTCTGCCGTTTCACCAAACACTTCACCGATGGTGTAGTTTACGTTTGGAAACAGCATTGCACCGCCGGTATAAGCAGGGTTAATCAAGCCAATAGCACCGACAGACATCAAGGTATTGTCATCCAAGCCCAATGCCGAGTTCTTAGTGTGAATGAAGTCCGCCATGAAGCCAACACGTGGCATCAATGAGCTATCAATTGCTGATACTTGGAAATATTGAGCTCGGCTACCAAGGTAGTCAACGCCCATTGAATCTTTGCCCGGCTTAGCATCTGAGTCGCCAAAGTTACCTTCGATAAAGCCACCGAACTGAGTCGTTTCAGTCCATGATCCGGTTAGCATTGAAGACAAACGGATATCAGCGTCAGAAGTAACAAAAAAAGCAGCTTGTGTATAAACACGAGTTAGATCTGATGGATCAATCACTTGGCTTTCTTCTTCATTCGCAAAAGCAGTACCAGACATTGCAGCTAACATTGAAGCGGTCAGTAATAGTTTTTTCATGTGTAAACCTTATTCTCATTGGAGCCATAGCCGCTTCCGTACTCACATGGCTCATGTTTAATAACTTGGTCAGAGAAATACTCCCTGCCTCCCTCAATTATCAGACGGTAAAAACAATCTTTAAATTTCATAACGAGGGGTAAAAACCATCAATAAAGCAACAACACACCTTTGCCGTCACTTTATTGAGGCTATGGGTTACTGTTGTTTCGTTTTCAGCTTTTCACGGAGTGTTTGGAAAATGGCGTAGAAGCCCGGAGTCATCATCGAACCGACCATCAGCACCATCAACATGCCACCCAGTAGTGCCAATCCAGTGGTGTTCTGAGAGATAGCCCCTGCACCATTGGCAAACACCAAAGGCAAGATGCCAAGGATGAATGACCATGACGTCATGTTTACGGCTCTAAAACGCATCTTACCGCCTTGGATTGCTGCCTCTTCGATGCTTAAACCTTGAGTTTCACGCTTCAGCTTTGAGAACTCGACCATCAGAATCGCGTTCTTAGCTGCAAGGGAAATCAATAGAATCAAGCCAATTTGACCGTAGATAGACAAGGCCTGCCCACCCGCTAATAGCGCCGCGAAGGTACCCACAGCCGCGGTTGGAGCCACAATAATGATCGCAGCAGGCAGAGCCCACGATTCGTACTGAGCAACAAGGAACAAGTAGATGAATACCAGTGCTAAAACCAGAGCGATTTGAGCCGTGTTCCCCGCCAACTTCTCTTGATAAGCCATGTTGGTCCACTCATAGGTGTAACCCTGAGTGAGAACTTCCTCGGCGATACGCTCCATTGCATCAATCGCTTCACCAGATGAGAAACCTGGAGCTGGATTTAGCTGCAAACGTGCCGCAGGTAACATGTTGTAGCTTGTAACTAGGTCAGGTTCTAATGTCGGTTCGATCGTTGCGACAGCAGACAGCGGAACTTGTTCGCCAAGCGCCGACGGGACATGTATGCGTAGCACATCAGATAGATCATTTCGTTGTTCCCCTTTAGCTTGAACAAAAACTCGGTAGCTTCTTCCGTTTAGTGCAAAATCATTAACGTATGAAGACGCTAGATGTGTCGCCATCGCATCGTTAATTGCACTGAGTGGTACGCCTAACTGACGCGCTTTCTCGCGATCAATTTCGACGTTGTAATGTGGAACATTGGCACGATAAGTCGTCATCGCATTGGTGATTTCTGGCGCTTGATTGGCCGCTGCCATCATTGCGTAAGTCACTTGCGCGAGTTCTTGAGCAGTGCGTCCAGACGTGTCTTGCACCATGAACTCAAGTGCATCACCGATACCAATACCTGGAATAGGTGGTAGACCCATAGCGATGCTCATCGACTTATCAATGCCATACAATTGCATGTTGATGCGCTGGGCAACCGCAGCTTGTGTATGGTCGCCATCCATTGCAAGACGCTCATCCCAGTCTTTCAAATTGACGAACATGGTCGCTGAGTTAGCGGCAACACCACCGGTCAGAGCATTGAAGCCAATCGCACCTGCGAAGTCTTCAATTGCTGGGTCTTGGTTTAATACTGCTTCAGCTTGACGAATCAAGTCATGAGTACGCTCTTTCGATGCGTTATCTGGCAAGAACATCGCGAGCGCCAACACGCCTTTGTCTTCAGCTGGAACAAATGCCGTCGGTAGCTTGTCATTCATCGTCACCATCGCAGCAATAGCCACTGCGAACGAAACCAGAAGCACAGCTGATTTACGCACCAATAAAGAGACTGCTTTGCCATACGCGTTTGTTACTTTGTCGAACATTGCATTGAATGCCACAAACCACTTAGCAGGCTTAGGGTTACGCTTCATAACCATTGCACATAATGCAGGTGACAAAGTGAGTGCATTGATAGCGGATAGCACCAAAGCAATACAGATGGTGATAGAGAACTGAGCAAACATCAGCCCCGTAATACCTGGCAGCAATGCCACAGGAATAAACACCGCAAGCATTACCAATGTTGACGCGACAATCGGGCCGGTGACTTCTTTCATCGCTCGATTGGTGGCTTCTTTGGCATCAATGGTTTGGTTTTCATTGAGAATGCGTTCTACGTTCTCAACCACCAAAATGGCATTATCCACCACGATACCAATCGCCAGAATCAAGCCAAATAAGGTAACGGTATTGATACTAAAGCCACCCATTTGCATGAAAGCAAAAGTACCAATCAAAGACACAGGAATCGCAATCACAGGTGCAAGTGTTGTTCTGACATTACCTAAGAACAGGTAAGTCACCGCAATCACAAGCCCGACAGCAACAATTAAGGTTTCGACGATACTGCGAATAGACGCTTCAACCGATAATGTGGTGTCGTATGGGATCGCGTAAGTCATACCGGCAGGCATGATGCTTTCGATGTCTTCCAATACCGATTTAACCGCAGCGCCTGTTTCCAAAGCATTGGCATCTGGGTTAGCCTGCATTGCGACTAGAGCAGCATCTCCGCCATTGTA
This sequence comes from Vibrio sp. 1CM23M, assembly GCF_023161755.1. Taxonomy (NCBI): domain Bacteria; kingdom Pseudomonadati; phylum Pseudomonadota; class Gammaproteobacteria; order Vibrionales; family Vibrionaceae; genus Vibrio; species Vibrio sp. 1CM23M. The sequence goes on along the minus strand of NZ_JALNTR010000003.1, from coordinate 326,468 downwards.
GGTTGCGTAGGCATCATAGAATTGGCTGCCAATCTCTACGTTAGATACATCTTTCAGATAGATTTGATTGCCGTCTGCTAACGTTTTTACAATAATTTGTTCAAACTCTTCTGCACTCGACAGTCGACCTTGAGTGATCAAGTTAAACTGCAATGCGGCATTTTCACGACTTGGACCTTGGCCAATTCGCCCTGCAGGCACTACTGCATTTTGTTCACGAATCGCGTTCTTCACATCAAACGTTGTCACACCTAATGACGCCATGCGGTCCATATCAAGCCACACTCGCATGCCATAGGTCGCACCAATCAAATCGCTGCTCGCCAAGCCAGAGATACGAGCGATACGCTCCATGAAGTTTGCTTCAACCCAGCTGTTAAGCTCTAGCTCTGACATCGATTGATCTTCAGAGTAGAAAGCAATCGCGAGCAAGTCATCCGGCGCGGCTTTACGAATACGCACACCACGAGCACGAACTTCAAACGGCAACATGTTTTCAGCAACAGCAACGCGGTTAGATACGTTAACCATCGCCATATCGGCATCAACACTGTTATCAAAGGTAATATTTAAGAAGTAACGGCCATCGTTGGTTGAACGCGACTGCATGTAAACCATGCCATCAACACCGTTCACTTCCTCTTCGATTGGATTACCAATCACCTCTTTTACAGTTTCAGCACTGGCACCCGGCATGAACGCGACGACACGAACTTGCGGAGGCGTCACGCTTGGGTACTCTGAAATCGGCATGGTTTTAATCGCAATCAAACCAATCAAGGTCAGGAAGATCGAGATAACAAACGCAAATTTCGGTCGGTCGATAAAAAATTTACTGATCATAATCTATTACTCCGCAACTGAAACAGGAGCACCAGGACGAATACGTTGCAGTCCGCCAACAATCACTGGTTCACCGGCGTCCAAGCCATTTGCGACGAAAACATCTTGTCCAATTCGATCACCTACAACGACATCACGACGTACCGCGTTGCCTTCTTCGATGGTAAGTACATATTGAGCGAGCTGATCTTGATGGATCGCTTTATGAGGAATTTGCACGCCGCTTAACGGTTCTGCACTCGTTAGACCAACACGAACAAATTGATTCGGCAGCAGACCCGCTTCGCTGTTATCAAAAGAGGCAGAAATCGTCACCGTACCGCTGGCTGCATTCACTTTGTTATCAACAAAAGCGATGTTGCCTTGGTAATCCGTCAATTGACCATCACGCTCAAGCAGTACTGATGTTGCTTGCTTACCTTGAAGCTGATATTGACTCAGTTCGCTTTCTTTAATCGAGAAAGTGGCATCGATCGGATCCATCTTAATAAGGTCAATCAATGGGCCAAAGTTAGGTCCTACCATGTCACCGATAGAGAAGTTACTTTTCCCTAACTGACCTGAGTACGGTGCTTTAACTTGAGTTTGGTCTAAGTTGTCTTGCTGAACTCTTACGTTTGCTCGCGCAGATACCACTCGAGATCTCGCCATCTCTAGCTCCGCAATACTCAAATCGAGCTGCGACTGTGAAATACCGCCCGACTTCAACATCTGAGTGGTTCTTTCATGGTTTAGCTGAGTCAAGCTCAGCGCCGATTGCGCTTCAGATAAGGTTGCTTTTGCTGCATCAAATGCCGCTTGGTATGACGTAGGGTCAATTTCAAAAAGCACAGCGCCCGCTTCAACAAAGGCACCATCATCAAAGAGTTTGTTTAACAAGAAACCACTGGTTCTTGGTGTCAGTTGAGCAGACTCAACCGCCTCCATTCTTCCTACATGGTACTGGATTGGCGAATGTGCCATTTCCTCTGCAAGCACCACAGTTACCGGTGTACTAGGTACTGGAGCTGCAGTTTGCTCCGTAGGTTGTGAATTACCACCACAGCCTGCAAGTAAGATACTTGCGGTTAATAACGTTATTGTTTTTTTCATCGTGTGTTCTCTACAAATACGTCGATACATTGAGTGACCGCATCCTGGATTCACTCTGAGGTTTAATCTCAGGTGCCATCACATTTGATCTGTTTTCTATTCGGCGCTTGCGCCATGATTTCGAGCGAGCGCTTTAACCCGCTTTTCGACTAGCGTTTCAAACCAGCGTTAATCGCACTGATGTCTTCAGGTAAAAGCTCGCCACCCAAGAACTTGAGCTGCAGTGACACCAAAATGAAATCAATTTGCGCTTCAGTCAGGTCTTGCTTCGCCGAATAGAGCTGACGAGTTCCGTTCAGCACATCGACAATCGTTCTGCTGCCAATTTCAAAACCTTGTTGAGTCGCAACAAGTGAACGTTCGGCAGAATGAACAGAGTTGGCATAGGCTTGCTGAGCACTAATAAGGGCATTGAGGTCTTTTTCTGCACCGCGGATTTGACGCGTCACGCTTCTCCAAGATTGCTCTTGAAGCTGAAGGGCTTGTTGGTATTGAACTTTGGCTTGTTGTACTTCGTTGCTGGTTGCCCCGCCTCGGTAAACAGGCAAAGTCATTGCTACACCTGCAAACACGGTTGAGTTGTCATCAATGCTATTAAACTGCTGTTTTGACTGACCCATCTCGGTTCTACGAATCTCGCTCGCAAACGTATAACGGTACTCAGCAACCAAGCCTAACGACGGTTGATGCCCTGCTTGCGCCAGTTCAATCTGCTGCTTGCTTAGCTCAACCAGTTGTTTCTGAATTTGCATCTCAGGGTTAAATTGCTGCGCTTTTTCCTGCCATGTCAGCGCATTTTCTGGCGTTGGGATATTGGCGTCGTAACGTTCCGTATTCAGTGGATAAACCGACGTAAACTCATTGCCAGACAGCTCGTAAAGCACGTCCAATGATTTCTCAACTTCGTTTTCAGCCACAATCACCGATGCAGAAACCAAATCGAACTGAGCGCGCGCATCAATCACGTCATTTTCCGGAATCATCCCCAATGAAAATTGACGTTCGGTTTGCTTAAGCTGCTCTTCGATCGCTTCTTGTGTCGCTTTGGTTTGCTTTAACGACTCTTGCGCTTTAAGGGCATTGAAATAACCCACCACGACTTGCAAAGCGAGGCTCTCTAACGCGACTTGGTGTGAGACTTGGCTGAGCTCAACCTGTTGATTACTTAGCTCATTTGCCGCGTTCAGTTTCGCGTTATAAAGATTTTGCCCAACAGAAATAGACGCCTGTGCCGCGTTGGTGTCTATCTCGTTGAGTGTGGTGTAGCTGTTACGAAGCACACCATACGCAAGGTTTGCATCAACCTGAGGTAAATACGCGGCACCTACTTTGTCTGCACCATAAGTCGCACTATCAATGGCTAGTGCTGCACTTTTTAACGCAGGGTTATTGTCGAGAGATTGCTGATACAGCTCACTTAAGCTGACACTTTCAGCCAAGGCTCCGTAGCTCGTTAATGCTCCGGCCACCAGCACAGCTAACGCCGAAATCTTCATAGAAGATCTCGGCGTTCTGCGATTAACGGCAACCGTACTTGGAAGCATTGAAGTTTGTTTTTTCATGGAATGACCCACCAACACATCAAATGGATGAACGGACTTGCGCCCTTTTGAGTCAAGTTTTGCGATTTAGGGAGTTGAGCTGTAGCGCCGTCGGAATCAAACTTGTTCTAAGTCATGATTTACTGGTAAATACCGAGGGTTTTGTGTCGGGTTCCACATAGAATTTGGATTTAATTAATTACTTATTAAATAGATTTAAATCAAAATTAGTCATAGCACCCACTGATAGAATCACCTCATTACCTATTCACTGAGTTAATCTCGTAAATGTCCGATTTGATTTGCACTCGTGGCTACATCACTTGGTTTAACCTAGAAAACGGATTTGGTTTTGCTAAACCTGATCACGGTGATATTGATGTACTCATTCACATCAGTGTCATTGAATTTGATGGTGAAATTAACTTAGAGGAAGGTCAGAGAGTTTATATGGAGCTTGAAGAAGTAAAAGATAAGCCCCACTGGAATGCCGTCAAAGTGCTACCTCTGGCAAAACCATTCTCTGCATTAGAGTCAGTATGATGAATACTAATCAACGAGGTCGCCCTACGCTGTCGCCAGTTGTGAAGCTTGCTAAACACATTGTGAAAGACTATCAAGATTACGTGAGCCTTAACCTTCGTTACCAAGCCCAGCTTCGTCAACACTACCCAGAACACAATGCAGAACAGGTAGCTGTCATTAACGCCGACATCATCAGCACCTCCGAGGAATATAAAATTTGGAGCAGCATTGATAACCTGATGCTATCTGCGCAACGTCATTCTAATCCGACCCAGCAATGGCAAAGCATTCAAGAGAAAGTATTAGACAATGTGCAGCAGCTTATTAGCCTGTACCAACTTCGGATTAGGTCGCTTCCGTCACAGCCAAGGTCAATACTTGTGTGTGATTTCGCGGATCAACTTTGGCTCCATGAGCAAGCTTTCTCACAAAAAGAAATCTCGCAAAAGGGAACCTCTCAAACAGTAATCTCGCAAACGTTAATTTCGCAAACAGTGAACCCTTGGCTCAAAAGTACATTAGTTGAGGCGACTGGCTTTCAACAAGATGATTGGTTCTATACCGTCACTGAAAACTTCAAATCAAGCATCAGAGAGCTCAACGGAGCTTTATTGAATGGTTCAGAGAGTCTCAGTCATTTCTGGAGTGACGACACTTCGTTTGTGCTTGAGCGCATCAAGTATCATAGAAAGGTCATTCGCTTACTGATGCTGCATATTATTGACAACAAAATTGATTCACTGCTACCAAGGCAAGCCCAAAGCAGCGCGGGCAGGCCAGCACTCCCCTTGTCTGTGCAATTAATGCGACAAGAGCAAGCGCTCCAAGATACGTACCTCGAATACAGACACGCGTGTCATGCACACAATCAACCGGCACTAGGTATCGAAACACTGGCCGCCAAGGCGCTCGAAGAAAACAGCAAAGCAACAACCCAAACAAAAGCCGGTAGAAAACCGATGAGCGAACTGCAAAAACTCGTCAATCAGAGCCTAGTATTAGAAGACCAGATACTGTGCCAAGAGCACCAACTTAAAGAGCGCACCATCGATTGTTCAAAATTGAAATCTAACCAAAGTAGCGACGTTGAAAGTGGCTCGGCCATAGATAAACCCGTTAAGAGAGGACGCCCCACACTCTCGCCTCAAGACCAAATAGCTCGATTAAAAACCAAATTCGACAACATAAATCAAGCCATTGAACAGTTGAAATCAAAAACTAAGTCAGCAAACGCTGATACGATAGAGAGAAATATTTTGCAGTATCAAAGCCTTTGGCTGACCAATAAAATAGCGCACGCTGATCGCATATTGGTGAAACAAGAGAGTCCACTTGAGCTTGCTCGGCGTCGCAAGTGGGCTCAAAAGTTACTGACGATACGATCCACCTTAAGTAAGATTTAGACTTAACCTTGAGTGAGCTACGATGAGTTTCTACCTATTAAATCAAAATCTGCTTTATAACAGTCAAAGCGGAAAGCTGTTAAACCTGGCGTCTTTGCAAGAGACGCAACTGCGTTCCAATGAGTGGAAATTGCTATCACTTTTCATTGAACATTCAGGTTCTGACCTCACATCAGCGTTTATTCTTGAGGCTATTTGGGAAAGTACGCGTGCAAAATCGAGTGTCGCCACCGCGGTAAAAAACTTGCGTGCCCAACTGGGAGATTCGAGCGAACAACCAAAGTTCATCCAAACTCAAGTGATGAAGGGCTACGCCTACATCGGAGAAACTCAAGCGCTCACTGAAACAGAATACCAATCATTGATTGCTCGCCACGCTTCATTATGGTCAAAAACAGCAAACTGGGTTCAACATAACAAAACCTTTTTTATTCATAATCTTATCAGGTTCGCATGTGTTCTGTTTATCGGCTGGAACTTAGTCGGCTTATACCACAATGGCGCATTCAGTCGCCTAATCGCAGAGCCGACCATCGCGCCACCTATCCCGATGTTAATCAATCAAAACGCTGAGATGCCAAGTGATCACGACATTCAAATCTGCCAATCACTACTGATTGAAGCGCAGCAGAGCGCACTCTTCGATACTTTACCGTTACATCGTGAAAGCTCTGCACCAACACTGCCGAGATTGTTCTGGCGAGATCACAATAAGGAGGTGCTTGTATGTCATCTATCACCACTAAAATAATCACAAGCGGTTTCATTATTGTGGCGCTGATGTCTTACGTCATCAAAGACATCTACATTTCTCAATACAGCCCAGAATCGGTGTTTGTCGATCAGTATTGGTCTTATAAACACAGAAGATACCCAGGTCAATTTGGTTACTTGGCTCAATTATGGGATATACGCGTCGTCGAGACGGAGTCTGAGGTCCTCATGACTAAAGACAAGTCTTATCACGCCATGCACTTCAATTTTTTCGACCCGTCAGGTTCCGTTGCTCAGGTGACAGTGAAGTTCGACACTGAGTGGCAACGCTTTGAAAACAACCATATCCAGTTTGATGTGATTGCAGACTCAATTCGTTTAGAAGAAGCATCAAGGAAAATTGATCAAGAAAAATTCCACGCATTCTCAAGAGATATAATCCTCCGTATGTTCTCAACGCCAAGAAAAATCATCTCTGTATCGTCACATGAAATCATCACTGAATTGCCGTATATAGGTTTGGTAAGGCAGATAAAAATAGACACACCGCATTTGCTTGAAGCGCGTTAATCGAACTCGAAAAATAAACACCTAGTATTGATCACATTTTCATCTCATTACCGAAGATAAAATTTAGCGAATTCAACATTAATGCGGGATAATTTCCATCATAAGGTCTGGGTTTACTTTCTATTGAGGTTTGAGCATGTTTTCTTATGAGCATCTATTGGCATTTTGCACCACGTACGAAGCATCTTCATACAGCGCAGCTGCCAAAAAGTTAGGCAAAGACCGCACCACAATACGAGACCAAGTAAAGGCCGTCGAAGACTTATATGGCGTTACGCTATTTGAAATCATCGGAAAGAAAGCAACACCGACTCAAGCGGCCGATCATATCTATCAACGCTCCAAGGTTGTGTTGAATAACACTGAGAAGCTCAGCACCTCATTAGAAAACATCTATATGGATGAGATGCTGACGCTCAATATCTATCACGACATTTCGCTACCACTCAATTTAGCCGTTAAAATCGAGCACGCTTTACAACAAAAATGCCCTGAACTTCGTGTGCATTGGCTACACCGTAATCGTGAAGAAGTCTTTGATAGCATTGAATCTGAAGCAAACAGCATCGCACTGATGCAGCATAAAAATATGCAGCGCTTTAGTAAAAACATCGAGTTCTTCTCTTTGGGTTATGGCGAGTTAGGTATGTATGCAGGAAGAAGAAGCAAACTCCCTCACCTTAATGCGCTCTCTATTGAAGACTTAAAGTTAGACAAGCAGTATGTGAGCGAAAACCATTTCAACACGCTACCAGAGCTCTATCTCATTTCGCCTCAGTACCACCTCGTCAGCAACAACGACCTGTTATTAGAGTTAGTAAAACATGATGGTTGGGCGATCATGAGTACCGACCTTGCAGAGCCTTTAGTACAACGCGGCGAGTTAGAGACGCTCCATATACAGCAGATCGCAAATCAGTTTCACTTTGGACTAACCTTGTATTACCCAGTATCAATGGGTAACAAAGAACCACTACCGACCATCAAAGCGATCACTCAAGCACACTTCGCCCCATAGCTATATTAGTGTATTACCTAGAAATATTGATGGATCTTAACCCGCATACTTGAGTTTTTCGTTTCTAGATTCAATGCCATGATGGTTGTGTCCCCAAATTACAAAGGCATTCATCATGAATAAGAAGATTCTATCTACCGCTATTATTGCTACCTTCTCTATGGGCGTTGTTACTGCCGCCGAAGCTTGCACCCGCTTACTTTGGGATACACAAGATCAAGGCACATTCGTTTCGCGTACTCTGGATTGGTCAGAGCAAACGGATGTGCACCTCGTTAACATTCCAAAAGACAGCACTTACGTTACCCACTTAGATAACACGAACCAAGTGACCTCTAAATACGATGTCACTGGATTAACGACTTATGGCCAAATCACTGATGGCATGAATAACGCAGGGCTCAGTGGTAATGTTTTGTACGACCGAGGTATGAATACAGAAGAGTCCACTCAAACTGACGATTTAGGCACACTGACCTACCTTAAGCATGTTTTATCTCAGTTCAGTACCGTTGAAGAAGCCGTTCAATTCGTTGAAAAAACGCAGCCTGCTACTGAATTTGTACCCGGTGTTCCCGTTAGAATCGCACTGCACATTAGTCTTCAAGACACATCGGGTGATTCAGCGATTATAGAGTTTAGAGCGGAAGGTCCGCGAATCTGGCATGGCGCGGAATACACAGTGATGACCAACCAACCGGACTACGACCAGCACTTGGCAAACGTAGAGCGCTCTAAACGCGGTTGGGGCCCACAAGAAGCCCAATACTCACAAACCAACTTAGGCACAGGTGGCAACGCCAACCCAGAAGACAGATTTGTACATTCAAGCTACTACATGGGACACCTTACCGAGCCGAGCAGCGTGATCAATGGCATGGTCAAACTAGATTCGATTACTTACAAGATCCCACATGATGCGCCAAACGCGCCCATTGATGGTGTGATGGCTGGTTATGCGACAGAATACGCGGTTAACTATCACCTACAATCAGGTGAAACATTACTTCGCTACCAGTGGGGAGATGACTTCACTCAGCTTCAATACAACATGCGAGATATCCAAGAATCTGGAAAAGCGATCAACTTCCAGTTAATCCAGCCGGGTTTGATTGGAGATGTGACTGAAACGATCATTAAATCTGCAAACTAATCAAACTAAGCACGCGTAAACCTGAGACAAAGGCCACTTGGCCTTTGTCCTATTCATAGTCAACACTCCGCTTCAACCAGAGTGCATCTACCGCGCTCTCACTCTCAACTTATATTAAGTACCTTTCAAAGCGATACTAAAGGTGGGTCTACAAATTCTTAGTTGCGTAACCCTTCAGTACTTCAACCAAACCTTTATACACACTGGTATTTTCAAAACTCGTTGGATAGAAGAATGAGAGCCCGAACTTCGCGCTGTGTGAAAGCAGCTCATTGAACTCTATTCGGCGTAGTTGCTTCGTATTCACCGCTTCGGTCGCTAAGCTTTTTGGAAGTAACGCCCAGCCATTCACTTTCACTAACTCCAGTAACATATCGTTATTGCTTACCGTGCGAAAATACGGTGATACCCCCAACCACTCTGGCATGGTTTTGCTTTGGTTTTCACTGATGTACTGCGTTTCTAATTGCAAATCTTCAAGTCGAATCTCACCGATTTTGAACAAAGGACTATCAATCCGTGCGTAGGCAGCAATATCACCGTCACCAAGTTTGATGGCGCTGATTGGGTATTCCGACATGTTTTCCATTCGGTGCTGCATGATCGCAACTTTGTTGTGCGCTTGTGTCACATCAACCAAGATCTCATCTCGATTTCGATGCAGCCAATTGAGCACCATGTCTGGGTGAGCCTTCAAAACATGCTGTTCTATCTCCACCACTAAATCGTTGGGCATCAGAGTATCGTGATAGAAATCTAAACGGGTCAGTTCTTGTTGGTAAGCATTCATCATTCTTAGATGCAATCGCTCACTGTTTTGCACCAACAATTTTGACTGCTTATAAATAGAACGTGCAAAGCTGGTTGGTACCGCCTTTTTTCCTTCAATCGTAAATAAAATGGTTCGATAGCTGTCTTCTAACGCTTTCACTTGTTCTCGAATGGTTGTTCTATCTTTACCAAGGACTCTCGCAGCCTTGCTATAGCTCTGTTCGTCATACGTCGCACAGAATGAGTTTAAGTGTTCATAAGAAAACATCCCCACCGCCTTAGATTATTAATGTTTGGTTTTACCTATCATTATGCGTTATTAGAAACGTAATAACACTGCTAAATTAGCAACAAATGTGAGGCGAAGAGAGTTTTCACTCTGTATTTGAACGATAAAATTCGCTTCTCTATGTATTGGCAGTAAGCCCAGAAGTTAGCTATACACACTTATTTGAACAGAGTTACGCATTGCTAATTATGGGTTTACCGCCTCTCTTTTCTTATCACTTATCCGTGAATACAAAGAACTGACTTTCTAAGCGCTCACAGGAAGATTGATTTTCCAAAGCGCGATGGTCGACTGAATCCTCTCATAAAACAAGGTCGTTAGTTGAGAGCAATAGGATCCATTATGAAAAAGCTACTTCTCTCAACGGTTATTGCTGGCCTAGTCGCCACACCTGCTTTCGCCGAAACCTCTACTAGCCCTATCACGCTCTATGTATCGAACGACATCATTACTCTTTCAGATCACGATCATAGCAACGTAGACGCTATCGCAGTTCAAGACGGTAAAATCCTCGACCTTGGCGATCAAAAAACACTCACCACTAAGTACCAATCTAAAGATGGTTTTACGATTAATAAATCATTTGAAGATCGCGTTCTTACACCGGGCTTCGTTGAACCTCACGTTCACCTTTGGCTGATGGCGTTGTTGATCGGCACAGACTTTATTACTCCTGCTGATTGGGATTTACCGTGGGGCAACGTTGAAGGCGTAATAGGCCATGATAACTACTTAGCCCGTTTAACAGAGTTAGAAAGTGAACTGGCAGAAGGCGAACCATTGGTAAGCTGGGGCTACCATCACTATTTCCACGGCAATGAAATGAGCCGTGAGTTGCTGAATAACATTTCTGAAGACCGACCAATTATCATTTGGCATCGTAGCTTCCACGAATTGTTCTTCAACGATGCAGCGATGGAAATGCTAGGTTGGTCTGAAGAAGACTGGACTGGCGAAGGCTATAACTACGATCAGCTAGACTGGGAACGAGGCCATGCTTATGAAGCTGGAGCTAAAATCCTTCTCAATGATGTAATGGGGTTCTGGGTAAATAGCGGCATTTTTGCAACCGGGATGGAGCGAACCAAAGATTACATCCACTCTGGTGGTATTACTACCGCGATTGACCCAGGTGTTGTTGCAACACCTGAGATGTTCGAGCAAGTAGTCGACATTCTTGAAGACGGAAACTTCCCAATGGATTACTGGTTAATGCCAGCGGGTAACTTTACCTACATGATGGCAGAAAACGACCCTGCCAAAGGTAAAGCGATTGCCGAAGGTTTGACTCAGCACCCGTCTTATCAAGGCGAACAGATCAGATGGCTACCTAAATTCGTTAAGTTGTTCTCAGACGGCGCAATGTACAGCCAGTTAATGCAACTTAAAGATGGTTACACCGATGGTCACTCAGGTGAATGGTTGCAAGAGCCTAAAGATCTTGAAGCAAGTATGCGTCCTTACTGGGAAGACGACTACACGATTGTTATCCATGCCAATGGTGATCTAGGCTTTGAGACTGCACTGAACATTGTCGACAAGCTTAACAAAGAAAAAAGCAGAGACGATCACAGAACCAGCTTCCATCACCTAGGTATTACCGATAAAGACGACATCCCTAAAGCCGTTGAACTTGGCGCAAACTTTAGTGTAAACCCTTACTACACACATATTCTGGCTGAGCTTTACTCTGAACAAGGTATCGGTCAAGAGCGTGCAGAAGTGATGGCGCGTGGACGTTCATTCATCGATGCGGGTGGTATTTTATCATTGCACTCAGATTCACCAATGGCACCAGCGCAACCACTAGGGTTAGTTTGGGCCGCTGTAAATAGAATTGGTCTGTCTGGCAAAACGGTAATGGGACCTCAAGAGCGTATTACGGTTGATGAAGCAATGCGCGCAATCACGATTGATGCAGCATACACAGCACGTCTAGAAAATGAAGTGGGTACCATTGATATCGGTAAAACCGCTAACTTTACGGTACTCGACGACAACCCATACACGGTAAAACCTGAAGACATCAACAAGATAAAAGTTGAAGCAACGATTTACCAAGGTATCCCTGCTCCTGTAAAAAACAGTAACTCTGGTTTAGCCATGACTGAGCAAAATATGAAAGTTGTGAATGTAATCAACAGATACCACAACGCTCACGGTCATCACCACCATCATGATCATGACCACGATGTGTGTGCGACAAGCTTGTACTTCCAACATGCTCTTACGGCGATTCAACAAAAATAACGTAGGTACAAAACGATGAACATTCCTCTAAGCTGAGCGAAAGTATCTCAATAGCTTGACCTTCATCGTTCTCAAAAAGTGATAGTGTGACCTCAGCGTCCGCTATCACTTTTTCTTTTTATGGTACATGTTTACCGATTCCGCGATACAGAAATCCCTATATTCAGATATCTCTATACAAAGATCTCAAACTCAATTCGACACGCTCTCACACCTTCAATCCCCTATCTCACTGCTTTCCACATCACAACCAAATATCCCAACACTTCACAGTCCATCGAGGACATTTGCTGTTTGGTGGTGCAATTATTAGCCACAACATAGCTCAACAAGTGCAGCTTTCTAAATACTGGCTCTAGCGAATAGGGCTTATGCCGTGAACAGATGTATTCGTCGTTCCTGAAACTTGGCACTTGGCACTTGGCAGGGAGAGATAAAGCGCCCTGCAACTCCTCATCAACAGTGACACCTTATTACATCCTTGCAGAACCAAAGACTTTTGCATCACAGATAATTCGCAAGATACGTAGCTCATTAGTCACCTTCCCTCTATGTCCGGTCGAGTACACACCTTCTCATTTTAACTGGCTAACCTCTTTCGTGTCATCTCACCTCGCCTTATCAAAGCCACACAAATCTGATTTAATTACGCTGTTTACCACCATAACTGCGCCATTCTTCATCAGCCAATCTTCTCTTTTGTTCTCCTTTGATGACACCGGTATTGAAACGTCTATCAAACAGATGAAATGCAATGAAAAATCAATAAATACAATAGCTTAATTAAAACATAAAAACTTCAAAATTAGTTTTATCATCACCAAAATCGATAACATGACCCGGTCAATTACAACTCAGGTCAATACTATGTCTACCATTTGGGAATTAGATATGGGTTATCTAGAGTCACTTGGCAAGGAGCTACGCGGATACATTAAGGATGATGAAGTGACGGTATTACCCCAGCTTAGAACGCAATATCTTGCCGAGCTAAATGCAGTTATTGAAAAGATGGTTTCGTCTTCAGCGAAAACAGATCAAATGGAGGCATTGGTAAAAGTTTGCCAGCATATTGCGACAACAGTGAACACCTCTCGCTATCACCGACTTAGCCAATGTATTGAGCGTATTCACTCACTCGTCAACAAGTTGCGTCACCAGCAAAATGCGGACTCGCAACCTCTTAACGCGGATGCATTGTTTTTACTCGCGCAAAACCATGGCATTGCGATCTCAAGACACGACCTCAACGACGGTAAAGCAAGTTCGGTTTCCTTCGCTTATCAGCAAGGGTATCTGTCCATTTCAGAAGCGTTTGATGCATTGAGTGCACTGTTTAAACATCAACGTCATTCACAACTGGCCAGCACGCTAAACAGCCCTGCTTATCTATCTCAATGCGCTTAGCCAGATTACGTTCTAACAATAAGATTTAATTATGAAATTTTTATCATTACCCTTTTGTTTAGCTCCACTTTTTTTATCGTCTTTAGCTAATGCAAGCCAACCATACTCTGATACATTAACCGGTGATTGGGGGGGAAATCGTAGTCACATTAAAGACAACGGACTCTCGCTAGATGCTGAATACACCAACGTTTACCAATCGGCGTTTTCTGGCTCACCATCAAATTCAAATGAGTTCACACACCGTTTTGATCTGTTTGCAGCGCTTGATACCGAAAATGCTGGCCTATGGAATAACGGCACCTTTCGCACCCAGTTGATCTATCTAAACGGAGATGCGAACGACTTTGGCTTCTCCAGTTTGTCAGTACCGAATTCAGCCCATTACTCAGACAGCAGCAGCCCTTTCTTTTCATCCTTGTATTACACACATAAATTTGATGACAACACCAACCTACTTTTTGGCAAGATCGACGCGTTTGAGCTACTACGAAATGCGCCATTCTACGGTGGTGCAACTCGTCATGGATTCATGAACATTGCCTTCTCTGCTCCACCAAGTGGCGTGACACCACCATCATTTATTGGCGGTATTCTGAACCACACCATCGGCGATACTCGAATCACAGCGATGATTTATGATCCAAGAGATCGATACGATGACAACTTAGGGTTCAATGATTGGTTTGATGATGGCGTGAACTTTTCATTAGGTGCAACTCACTCATTCAAATTGTTCGATAGAAGTTCTACGTTTGGTATGTCTGGTACATACAGCACTGAAGAAGGGGTCGATTACTCGTCTTTGGGTGAGACCGCAAAATATAAGTACAACATTCGTGCTCAAGCGACACACAATATCTACGAGAACAATGACGATACTATCGCAGTCTATCTAAGAGCAGCAGCGGCAGACGGTAATCCAAATATCATAGATGGAACGTTTGTTGGCGGCCTTGGAGGCAACGCTTTCTTCTTCGACAGATCTCAAGATCAATGGGGCGCGGGCTACTATTACTACAACTTGTCTAATGCGTTACAAAACAGCATTAGCGATTTGCCACTCGGAGCTGAATTAAAAGACGAGCAAGGTTTTGAGATCTACTACGCTTTCCAAGCAACGCCATGGTTAACCTTTACCGCGGATGCGCAATACGTCACACCCGCAGTCAGTACTCAAAGCAAAGTCGCGTTGTTTGGCCTAAGAACGAATATCGTTTTCTAACTATGTAGGAGATCGCGCACTAGCCGCTATTTTTCCTAACGCACTCAATAAAAAAGCTCATGCGCAGTATTAACGGCGCATGAGCTCGAATCAGATAAAGATCTTAGTGATTATTTATACCAAAAACTACGATAGTTTGATAACAGGAGTAAATTTGAACATGTCTTGGAAAGTACAAAACTCTACAGGCCCATGAATCAAAGAGCCAAACGATTGAGCGATACGCTCACCAATACGCTTCGCAGTCTGTTGTAATTCAATTTTATCTTGCTCTTCCAACTCTATAACGCGATAGCTCAACGTAATATGAAAGTGATAGTCATCGAAATCAGGCATATTGATACCTGTGGCTGCTTTTAACGCTTCACGACACTGCTTAAGTGCTTGAGTAGACTGCTCGTTAGCTGGTTTAATACGAATAGCAGTACCGCCAATAGGGCAATTGTAAACGTAGTCGAACATCATTTCAAAACCACCTTGAGCGCCTATCTGGCTTGCTTCTGTCGCAAACAAGTCGGTAGTTGCCGATAGTTCAGCGTCTAGGTTGAGTTTCGTCGTCCATTTATGAGCTTCTCGAATTTGATCACAAACCCCTTCAAATACCGTCATGTGCATACTTGAAATAGGCAAGAATGAGAACTTGCTGCCACAGTCCATTGTTTTTAACTGATCTTGCGCCCAACGTAATTCACCAATCAAAGGGAGCGATTGATCTAAATGACAAATAAAAGTGTTGCCAGGGAATGCTCTTACGCTTCCATCTTCATGGAACTTCACACCCACACTTGGTGCATATTTCATAACAATTATCCGATGTTTTATTAAATACCTAGCGTGCGAAATACTGGGAACATACATGCCCCATAGGTATTTAGCGACGATCCAATTTTTGAAGGAGAGAATTGAGCCATTGCATACGAGCGTTCAGCTTCTTCCCAAACCTTGTCTAATGCGATTTCATCAATAATTGCTTGGCTGATATGTTGAGGGCAAGAACCACCAATAACGATACAATCTGGGTCGAACCATCCTAAAGTGACGACTAGCATGGGCTTAAGCTGAGCAGCGGCAAAACGCACCCATTTTGACACTACAAGGTTATCTAATCCTGGAATATCTTCAGGACCATCCACTTCCAGTCCTGATGCCACCAATTGATCCAACAATCCACGAATAGTAGGCTTGTTTTCTTCACCAAGCAGGTTGAAATATGTTCCTATTTCGCCAGCATTATGCCGACTTCCACGGTAAAGTTTGCGATTGATGATCACACCGCCACCAACACCATGACCAAGCTCAAATAGAACCATGTTTTTGACGTCAATCCACTTACCAGAATAAAACTCACCAACAACTGCAACATTACAATCATTATCGATCCAGACTGGCCATTCAAATACATCTCCAAAGATGCTTGCTAAATCGACACCTCGCCAATGTTCCATCTGAATGATAGTGCGAATCGACTTGCCGTCACCTTCAGAAGGCCCGGGCATTGACACACCAATACCTAAAATACGCGCATTCTGAATTTTATGTTTGTCTACCAGCGAGTCTATTTTCTGTTTGATGCTCGATAGCACTTCTGAAATTGGCGAATCTTCTGCGTAATCCATGATTTCAGTATCGATCACTTCCCCACAAAAGTTTGCTAATGCGACTTCTATACGATGAATATGAAAAGCAATACCAAATGAAAATGCTGCATATGGATTAAGCTGTAATGGAATGATCGGTTGCCCTCGCCCAACTTTTTCACGAGGCCCTTCTTTAATCATATTCATAGCCAACAGTTCTTTCGAAATACTGGTAACAGAACCGCTGCGTAAGCCCGTTTGCTCTACTATTTTAGCGCGTGGAACCGCGCGATGTTCACGACAAACCGCCAGTAGTTTTTTCTGCCCTGGTGTTAATTCTAGTTGTAATGGTTTTGTCGGCGTCAACATGTTCGGTGGTTCTCTATCTAATGGTTTTAGTTTTACTTTTTAACTCTAGGAAATGTAAGCGATTAAATCGCATCCATACCGGACTCTTGTACTAACTCTTTCAACATATCAATATCGTCATGGCTAATCATATCAACGAGTCCAAACCTCAACCATTGAATAATTTCACTATGTGCATCGTAGCCATAATATTGGTTAAGCCATTGTGTCGGTTTCATATTTTTATCTTTATTCGGTAAATACAAACGCGTGGTCAAACCCGATTTTTTGTACTCTTCCAACACCGCTTGAGTCGTATATGGGTATTCAACACAAACTGCAGAAGCATTCGATTCAAGCACTGCATTTAACTGGTTTTGGTAGTGCGCAAGCGTTACAACTTGTAATTGAATATTTGGCAAACGCTGTTTCACAAGGTTAACTAAGGTATGGTCAAAGCCTAGCAATTGGATATGCGCAAGAGCATTGGGTGTTTGTTCTATCAAAGCAGTAAACTGCTCAGCAAATCGGTAATGGTTACGCCTCTGTTTTGCCTCAACAATCAACCCAAGTTGATGTTTAACCGCCCATTCAAGCACTTCACTAAATGTGGAGATTGACGTGTTTTCAAATGACGGGTGAAACCAGCTACCGAAATCCAACGCTTCTAGCTCAGATAACGTCATTTGCTCGACATATCCACTTCCATTAGACGTACGGTCGACACTTGGATCATGAATAACGACCAACTCTTCATCCGCAGTCATAGCAATATCAATTTCTATACAGCTGGTACTACGCTCTACAGCACTTATAAAAGCAGGCATAGTATTTTCTGGGCAGCGAATACAGTCACCTCTGTGACTATTTACAAGAATCTGCCCTTTTTTCGCCACATCAAAAGTAAACATAAATCGCCACCAATTAAACTACCCCAAAAAGTTTAATACAGAATACAGAGCAATTCAGCTTTATGTCAACCTAGAAATACACACCAAAAACCAGAAATAAAAACAGCCAAAAAACAATAGCTTATTAAACTTTCCGTGATCGAAGAATGATTTCTGTGCGAAAAATATCGATCGTTAATAAAACTGAAATAAACTGTAAATAATCTAACTCGAAATTTAAACTTTTAAAAAAAGGTTAATCATGGCAATTTTGGAACTTCGTTCTGTGACGAAAACTTATGGTGACTTTTACGCATCAAAAGAGATCTCATTCTCTGTAGAACAAGGCGAGTTTGTCACTCTACTTGGACCAAGTGGTTGCGGTAAAACAACATTGCTGAAAATGATTGGCGGATTTCAAACACCTACATCTGGAGAAATCCTGATGAACGACCGTGTTGTGAACCAGATCCCGCCAGAAAAACGTGAAACAGCAATGTGCTTTCAATCTTATGCGTTGTTTCCACATTTAAGTGTTTCTCACAATATCTGCTTCGGCATGGTTCAGCAGAAGATCGACAAGAACGAACAAAAACGCCGTTTAGCAGAGATTTTGTCTCAGGTTGGTCTGATTGAACACAAAGACAAATTGCCAGCACAATTATCAGGTGGTCAACAGCAGCGAGTCGCTCTAGCTCGTGCAATGGTGACTCGCCCTGACATCATCCTATTTGATGAACCTTTATCTAACCTTGATGCAAAAATGCGTGAGGGGGTACGTTTCGAAATTAAAGAACTGCAACGCCAGCACAACCTAACATCTATCTATGTCACACATGACCAAGCTGAAGCGCTAGCGATGAGTGACAGAATTGTCGTGCTTAACGGCGGCAACATAGAACAGATTGGCACACCTGAAGACATTTACTATCGTCCAGCTAACCGTTTTGTTGCCGACTTCATCGGTGCTGCAAATATCCACAAGGCGTATGTGGAATCAACGTCGGAAGACAACCAGTACCGAGTGAGTTGTAACATGGCTGAATTTGTCGTTGAATCAGCAGAAGCACCACAAGCTAGTGAAGTTTTTGTTTGCTGGCGTCCTGAAGATGCAGAAATTTGTAAAAAGGATGAAGCCAATAGCTTTGAAGTTAAAGTCGAATCATCAGCTTTCCAAGGTAATAACCTAGATGTGTTTGGATGGGTAGGTACCGAGATTCCTCAGAAAATTCGCTTACAACTGAATGGTCGAGTTTCTGCTCAAAAAGGTGAAACTATTCATGTAAAACTGCCTGAATTTGGAATTCGCTTCCTAGAGGGAGTAGGCGCATGAATCTCAAACCCTACTTATTGCTGATTCCGGGAGTTGGCACCATTGCCTTACTCATGGGAAGCGCGCTCTATGTGGTGGTCGCGCAAAGCTTTGGTATGTTCAGTGTAATGGGCGAAACCAATGCAACTCTTG
Source organism: Vibrio sp. 1CM23M (assembly GCF_023161755.1). Classification (NCBI taxonomy): domain Bacteria; kingdom Pseudomonadati; phylum Pseudomonadota; class Gammaproteobacteria; order Vibrionales; family Vibrionaceae; genus Vibrio; species Vibrio sp. 1CM23M. Next base: position 307,387 of record NZ_JALNTR010000003.1, on the reverse strand, counting down.
AATATTGGCAAGCGACTCTAAGCGACCCAATTTTATGGCGCTCAGTAACTTACTCGCTAAGAACTTCAGTACTCGGTACATTAGGCGCTGTCATACTGGCCTACCCTATTGCACTTTGGTTACACAAACCTATCCCGGGTAAACCTGCCATTATCGGTGTTCTCCGTGCTCCTATGTTTGTCCCGGGGCTTGTTGCTGCGTTCTTATTAATGAACGTGATTGCTTACCACGGTATTTTCAACGAATCATTATTGGCATTAGGCATTATTGATAAGCCCATGCGTATGTCTAACGATAAGTTCGGTTGGAGCATTGTAGTGCTGCAAGTTTGGAAAAACTTACCGTTTGCCCTAATCCTGATCAGTGGTTCAATTGCCAGCATTCGTGGAGATCTAATGGACGCTGCTCTAGACCTCGGCGCGACTCGCTGGGCAAGATTCTGTCAGGTGATTTTTCCGTTAACAATTCCAGCATTACAGGCTGCATCTATTCTGATTTTCATTGGCGCACTTGGTGATTTCTCGTTTGCTTCCGTAGCAGGTTCTCGCAGCAGCTACTCACTGGCTATGTTAATGAACATTACCGCAACCCAATATTACGAATGGGAGAACTCAGCAGTGATCGCTATGGTCATCATGCTTCTCGCAGGCTTCTCCGCTGTCGTTCTTACTTTACTAACTCAACCATTTCTTACACGTAAAAGCGTTGTTGTTGATATGGAGAAAGCATCATGAGTCGCCTACGCAACTTAACGAATACCCAATGGGTTATGTTGATCTCAATTAGCTTCTTTGTGCTAGTGAATTTTCTTTGGCTGGGTGTGCCATTTGCTATGGCTATCATTTGGTCCCTAGTCGATCCAAACCACCCATGGAGTTACCCAGACTTATTCCCACAAGTTCTCTCTTTTGGACGTTGGGTTGAAGTGTGGGAAAACACTTCCCTACCAGAAGCACTACGCAACAGCTATTCGGTTGCGCCAGCGGTAGCTATTTTGACCATCACTTTAGCAATGCCGACAGCCTATGCCTTTGGTCGCATGGAGTTTCGTGGCAAAAAGCTTGCTGAAATGGTGTCACTGCTGCCGATGGTTATGCCTTCAATGATCTTGGCTGTCTTTTTCAGTGCCATGCTCCTTGAACTAGGTCTAACTGATCCATACGTCAACATTGTTATTGCGCATACAGTATTGGCCCTGCCTTACGCAATTCGTATTTTGTCGGCAGGTTTTAAAGCCATTCCACAAGATTTGATTGATGCATGTTCAGATATGGGCGCGGGTAAGATTGGAACTTTTAAGCATGCATTCTTGCCTATGCTCAAACCAAGCTTACTTGCATCGTCAATCTTCTGCTTGGTGATCAGTATTGAGGAATTCAATATGTCCTACGTACTTGGTGCACCAGATTTTATTACTGTTCCAACCATCTTATACTCGTTTTTGGGTTATTCATTTATCAGACCTGATGCTGCCGTTGTATCTCTGATCCTTGTGATTCCAAATGTACTACTGATGTTACTAATTGAACGTTTATTGAAAGGAAACTACTTGTCTCAATCGACAGGTAAAGCTTAATTTCGTGAGGATACAATGAAAAAAACTCTACTAGCAGCACTACTTAGCGCCACAGCATTTTCTAGCTTTGCATACGATGTAAACACAATGACGTGGGATGAAATTGAAACTCAAGCGAAAGAAGAAGGCTCAGTAACTTTCTCAGTTTGGTATCTTCAACCTGGTTTCCGTAAGTTTGTAAAAAGCTTTGAAGAAGAAACGGGCATTAAAGTTCGTATCCCTGAAGGCACTCACGATGGTAACCGCAACAAGCTTCAAGCTGAAAGCCGCCGTGATGAAGGTTCTATGGATGTAGTGGCTCTTGGTCCAACAGCATTGAATACGTTCAAACTAGAAAACACTCTTCTAAATTTAAATAAGCTTCCAGAAATTCAAAAGCTGAATCAAACAGCAGAAGGGATCAACTCTAAAGGTTATGGCGTGACCTTCTGGGGCAACCAAACTGGCCTTGCTTACGATCCTAGCCGTATCAAAGAGTCTGATTTACCACAGACCTTTGAAGAAATGGAGAGCTACATCAAAAGCAACCCAATGGCATTTGGTGTAAATGATCCAAACGGTGGAGGAGCTGGTCAGCGCTTCATCGAGTCAAGCATTCGTCACCTATCAGGCGAGTTCGATATGACAGAAAAGCTTGATAAGAAAGTCGTAAAATCGTGGGCACAAACTTGGGATTGGTTTCAAACGAACGAAGAAGATATGCTAATCACAGCGTCTAACGCAGACAGCCTTACACGTATCAACGATGGTGAAATTACACTTGCACCTGCATGGGAAGACCACCTAGCGGGTCTACAAAAGCGTGGCGCGATTACTGATCGCATCAAGTTCTACATCCCTGAATTTGGCATGTCAGGCGGTGGTAACTTTGTAACAGTGGCTAAAAACAGTCAACATCAAGCTGCATCTCTAGTATTCATTAACTGGTTAACATCAGCAAAAACGCAAACGGCACTAAACGCAGAGTTTGGTACAGCGCCACAGCACCCTGAAGCAGACTCTTCTAACGCGCTGATCTCACAAGATATGCGAAACAACTCAACCGAACCGTTTAACTCTGAGTACAGTTCCTACCTGAAGAAGCAATTCACTCGTAATGTACTGATGCGTTAAATTAAATCTTAACTACTCATGCTCGGCCTTACACCAGTAGTTAAAACAAAAAGAACGATATGTTGAGTATCGTTCTTTTTTATTAAGCACCGTAAAGTATGAATAAAATCAGCTTATATTTGATAGCGAAACTAACTGCTTGGTGTAGTCATGCTGCGGATTACCAAACAAAGTCTCAGTGTCACCTTTCTCTATTACCTCGCCAGCTTTCATGACGATGGTGTAATGACACAAGGATTTCACGACATTCAGATCATGACTGATAAACAAATAGGTCAGGCCATACTTTTCTTGAAGTGACTTCAGTAAATCCAGTACTTGAGCTTGAACGGTTCTGTCGAGTGAAGATGTTGGCTCATCAAGCAAGATAAACTCTGGCTTTAAAATCAAAGCACGAGCAATCGCAATACGCTGCCTTTGTCCGCCAGAAAACTCATTAGGGTAACGGTGACGAGTGTCAGGATCGAGGTCAACCTCTCTCATTACGTCACAGATGCGTTGGTCGAGTTCGTGCTCATCCAATTGTTGATGCACTAACAAACCTTCGCCAATCACCTGAGCGACCGACATTCTCGGGTTTAGCGCAGAAAACGGGTCTTGAAAGACCACTTGCATACGGCTTCTAAACGGAAGCATCTGTTTTCGATCTAAACCTTGAAGCTGTTCACTCGAGTAGGTAATTGACCCTTCGCTATCCACCAGCTTAAGTATCGCCATACCGGTCGTCGATTTACCAGAACCACTTTCGCCAACCAAACCGATTGAGTGCCCTTTCTTCAAAGTGAACTCCATGTCGGTTACGGCTTTGACATGAGAAATGGTTCGCTTGAATAAACCGCCCGTGATCGGGAACCAAACACGAAGTTGATTTACATCGAGTAGCGGTTTGCTGTCGGGTGATACAGGGACAGGCAAGCCCTTCGGGTCAGAGTTGATAAGCTTTTGCGTATAAGGGTGAGCAGGCGCATTAAACAGGGTATGACAGTCGTTACTTTCAACCAAGCGACCATCTTTCATTACCGCTACTCTGTCGGCAATCTTACGAACGATGCTTAAGTCATGAGTGATAAAAAGCATCGCCATACCCAGCTCTTGTTGCAGGTCTTTCAACAAATCCAAAATCTGCGCTTGTACCGACACATCCAATGCGGTTGTCGGTTCGTCAGCGATAAGCAGCTCAGGTTCGTTGATCAATGCCATTGCGATCATCACGCGTTGGCGTTCTCCACCAGATAGCTCGTGCGGATACGCTGATATCTTTTGTTCTGGGTAACGAATCCCCACCTTGGATAGCCACTCTATCGCTAAGGCTTGCGCTTTGTTGGTTCGCATACCTCGGTGAATCGCGAGGGTTTCAACAAGCTGTTTTCCGACTCTATGAAGCGGATTCAGCGACACCATGGGCTCTTGAAAGATCATGCCGATGCGACCACCACGAATCCCGCGCAGTTGCCTTTCAGAACAACTCAGAATATCGGTACCAGAGAAGTTAATCTTACCGTTCAAGTAATGCGACGAGCCTTTAGGCAGCAGTTTTAACACTGAATTAGCGGTAACCGATTTGCCTGAACCACTCTCTCCTACCAGTGCGAGTGTCTCACCTTTGTATATCTCCAACGAGACATCATGAGTCACTTGTTCTATCGAATCTTTTCGCCCGAAACCGACCGACAATTTATCGATGGTCAAAACTGGAGAAGCAGGCATTGTATTTGAAGTCATAACCTATCCTTACTTCTGTTGATGTGGGTCGAAAGCATCACGTACCGCTTCACCTACGAAGACCAGTAACGTCAGCATCAGAGAAAGCACGACGAAGGCCGAAATGCCAAGCCAAGGCGCTTGCAAGTTAGCTTTGCCTTGCGCCAATAGCTCACCTAATGACGGCGAACCTGCAGGCAAACCAAAGCCCAAGAAATCTAACGACGTTAATGTGGTGACCGAGCCTGAAAGGATAAACGGCATCATGGTTAACGAAGCCACCATCGCGTTAGGTAGCATGTGACGAAGCATAATGCGTTTGTCGTCAACACCCATCGCTTGCGCGGCACGTACATAATCAAAGTTTCGACAGCGTAAGAACTCGGCTCGAACGATACCAACTAAACTCATCCAACTGAACAGCACCATTATTCCGAGCAGCCACCAGAAGTTTGGCTCGATAAAACTCGACAAAATAATCAGCAAGAATAGGGTCGGCATGCCAGACCAAACTTCAATGAAGCGCTGACCAAACAGATCCACCCAACCACCGTAGTAACCTTGGGTCGCCCCAACAACCACACCAATCACGCTCGATACAATCGTCAGAATAAAGCCAAAGAGCACAGAGATACGGAACCCATAAATGATACGAGCTAATACATCTCGCCCTTTATCATCGGTTCCTAACCAGTTCACTGAATCAGGCTCCGACGGCACCGCGCCTGAAATATCGAAGTTGATGGTGTCGTAGCTAAACGGAATGATGGGCCACACGATGTAACCGCTGTCTTCAATAAGTTCGATAACATAAGGGTCTTTGTAATCGGCTTCTGTTTCAAACTCGCCGCCAAATTCAGTCTCGGCATACTCATTAATGACAGGTACAAACCACTGATTATCATAAGAAACCAATAAAGGCTTATCGTTGGCAATGATCTCAGCGAACAGGCTCAGTCCAAACAGAATGGTAAATATCCAAAGGGAGATAAAACCACGCTTGTTTGCTTTAAAACGTAACCAACGAGCTTCAGCTAAAGGGTTGTTAAACATTTATTATCAATACCTTTTTATTCATTCGCCATTAACGCGCTTCAAAATCAATTCGAGGATCAACCCAGGTATACGTCAGGTCGGAGATAATGCTCAGCACCAAGCCAAGCAAGGTCATGATATAGAGAGAGCTGAACACCACTGGGTAATCTCGCTGAATGGTCGACTCAAAGCCAAGCAGACCGATGCCTTCAAGTGAAAACATCACTTCAATCAACATAGAACCCGTGAAGAAAATACTAATAAATGCACTCGGGAAACCGGCAATAATGATCAACATCGCGTTACGGAAAACGTGCTTGTAGAGAATGCTGCTCTCGTCCAAACCTTTCGCTCGCGCGGTCACCACATATTGCTTATTGATTTCATCAAGGAAGGAGTTTTTGGTCAGCATGCTCAGTGTGGCAAAGCCACCGATAACCATCGCAAAAATAGGCAAAGCTAAGTGCCAGAAGTAGTCGCCAATTTGTTGATACCAGTTGAGCTGGTCGAAATTACTCGACACAAGACCACGCAATGGGAACCAACTGAAGTAGTTACCACTCGCGAACAAAATAATCAGGATAATCGCAAACAAGAAGCCCGGAACGGCATAACCGACAATCACGACCGCGCTCGACCAAATATCGAAGCGAGAACCGTGATGTATCGCCTTCATTATGCCTAAAGGTATCGAAATCACGTAGATGATTAAGGTACTCCATAACCCTAAGGAGATGGAAACAGGCAGTCGCTCGATGATGAGATCAATAACGTTGCCGCCTTTAAACAGGCTTTCACCAAAGTTAAAGGTCGCGTAATTTTTCAACATGTCGAAGTAGCGAACGTGAATCGGCTTATCAAAACCAAACTGCTTTTTGATCTCTTCAACCACTTCAGGATCAAGCCCGCGAGAGCCTTTATAGCCACTGGCAGACGCTTGGTCACTTTCGCTTAAATCAACTTCTTGTCCACCACCAGAAAAGCGCTCCATGATGCCAGAGTTATGCCCTTCTAATTGAGCAACGGCTTGTTCTACCGGACCTCCTGGGGCAATCTGGATGATGAAAAAGTTGATGGTGATGATCGCCCACAGCGTGGGGATCACCAACAATAAACGTCGAAATATATACGCGGCCATGCTAACTAACTCCTAGCGACGTTTTTCAGGAAGCAATGCCGCCTTCTCTTCTGAAATCCACCATGTATCGATACCTAAATCGTATTTAGGCAATACATCTGGACGCTCAAACTTGTCCCACATTGCTACGCGGTACTCGCCAACGTGCCATTGCGGGATGTTATAGAAATTCCACTGCAATACTCGGTCAAGTGAACGACCTAGTGTAAGAAGCTTTTCAGGATGCTGTTGGTTACGCGCAATTTCTTCTGTTAACGCGTCAACCACTGGATCGATAACACCTGCAGTATTGTAAGTAGAATCAATGTAGTTAGAGTTCCAAACGATCATTAAGTTCGGGCTAGGATAAGGGTTTGCGGAAAATGACGACGAAACCATATCGAAATCACGATCACGCAAGCGCTTGATGTATTGAGTGGTATCGATGGTACGGATCTTCATCTCGATACCCATGCGCTTAAGGTTCTTTTGAACCGGCGTTGCAATACGTTCCGTGGTTGGGCTGTAAATCAGCAACTCAAATGACATCGGCTTGCCCGTCTTTTCGTTGGTCATGACTTTGTCTTTCAGCACCCAACCCGCTTCTTTCAGCAATTTGAAAGCGGTACGCATCTGGCTACGAATACGGCCGCTGCCATCGGTGACGGGAGGTTGGAATTCTTCGGTGAAAACTCGCGGTGGAATCTGATCTTTATACTGAGACAACAGCTCAACTTCAGCTTCGCTTGGTAAACCTTTCGCTTCATAGTCAGTATTTTGGAAGTAGCTACGAGTACGCTTGTACTGACCATAGAACATGTTCTTGTTCATCCACTCAAAGTCCATCGCGTAGGTTAACGCTTCACGCACTTTAGGATCCGAGAACACAGGAGATTGGATATTAAAGACGAAACCTTGAGTCGTTTCAGGCTTCTCGTGGTTAATCTCTTCTTTAATGATGTAGCCTTTATCGAAGTTCGCGCCCGTATAAGAGTTGGCCCAGAACTTAGCCGAGTTCTCGGTTCGAAGATCGAACTCCCCGGCTTTAAAGGCTTCCAACATTACAGTGTCGTCACGGTAGTAATCGTATTGCACCTGCTTGAAGTTATTACGGCCAACGTTAACTGGTAGGTCTGCTGCCCAATAGTTTTCATCTAAGCCGTAGGTAACACTTTGGCCTGATTTGTAGCTGATGATCTTATAAGGGCCACTACCGACTGGTGGCTCACTTAGAGGCTCAGACAGTTTTCTGTCTTTCCAGAAATGTTTCGGCAATACACGAGTGCTTTGCGCGAAGCTAAACAGTTTTTCGCGGTTTGGACTGTTCATTTCAATACGAACAACCAAATCAGAGACCGCTTTTACTGACTTAATCTCTTTGTAATACACACGATACTGAGGCACGCCCTCGGTTGAGAACTTGTCAAAAGTGAAGGCAACATCATGCGCGGTGATAGGCTCGCCATCTTGGAATTTAGCATTTGGGTTGATGTCGATTTCCATCCAAGTGAAATCACTGGCATAGCGAACCTTTGAAGCAATCAATGGATAGTACGCATCAATCTCGTCGCTCGGAGAAAACATCAAGGTATCGTAAATCTCTCCGGTATAACTTGCAGCAACGCCGCGGGAACCGAATCGATTAAAGCTATCGTACGTACCTATGCTGCCATAGGTCACTTTACCCTGCTTTGGCGCATCAGGATTAACGTAATCGAAGTGAGTAAAATCGGCTGGATATTTTGCTTCACCAAAACCAACCAGTTGTGTGGTTTCAATAACGGTGACAGCAGGAGTTGATTGGGTTTCAGAAGCGTAAGTAACGGAGGGTTGTAAAGCAATAAGCGGCAACATGATTGCACATGACTTCAATTTAAACCTGAAAAACTGAGTGCGTTGCGAGGCTTTGCGTCGAAAAACTGTTCCCATTTGACTCTCCCTTCAAATGTCATGAATTCTATATTCAAGTTGATTTATCGGCTTTGAATGCATGCCGTTAAATCAAGTATAGGTTCAAATCTAACATCATGTAATAACTAATAAAACCATCAGCACTCTATCTCTGACGGTTTATTTACAATTAACTCGTCACCGCTCGAAGTTATTGGATGCAGTGAGCTTTGATTGCTCTAGCCTGAATGACACAAGCCTCAACGGCTAAGATTCCTTGGGTTGGCTTCTAAAGTGAAATTTAGGCTCTAAATAATCAACAAACTATACTTTTACTGGAGTATCCTTGCAGCCTAGGTCTAAATGGAATGACACTTTGAACAAACCAAACCAAATAACATTCGCAACGTTCAACCTTCTGAACTATCTCGAGCCACCGAATGCTTATTATGATTTTGAGAACATCTACAGCTTCGAAGAATGGCAGAAGAAGCAACATTGGATGGCTGAAGCGATTCGTTCATTAGATTGCGATGTGATTGGCTTCCAAGAGATATTTAGCCCGCAGTCTTTAGAGCAATTGATGAACGAGCTAGGTTATCCATACTTTGCGGTAGTCGATAGCGCACACGTTGAAGATGATTACCTATACACCTCACCTGTCGTTGGTATTGCTTCCCGTTACCCAATTGAAAACGTACAGCCTGTTACGCCAGATTCGACGTTACTGAAAGCATTCAACCTTGGCGATAAATTCTCATTCAACAGAACGCCTGTTCACGCGACGATTACGTTACCCCATTTAGGTTCGACCGACTGTTATGTGGTGCACTTCAAATCACAGCGTCCGACAGAACCAAAAGCAGAACCTGTCGATTCGGACAACGCACTGCAAGGTGAAAAACCACAAAGTGACACGCTCACCCGCTTCCACCAAGAACAGCTTGGTTCTTGGCTATCGAGTGTCCAACGCGGTCTAGAAGCTCAGATGTTGCATCAGTACATCACCCATCAACGTTACCAAACCGATCAACCTGTTGTGTTGATGGGTGACTTTAATAAGCCTCTATTCAACGACGAGTTTAAAGGGCTGTTGAGTTACTCAATCAACCGAGACGAAAACAGCAAGCATTGGCTATCCCACTTTCGCTTGAAAGACAGCTGGGATCTTTACCATCAGCTACATGAAGAAGACTTGCTTGAACAGCGTAAACCAACCCATTACTACGGCGCTTCTGGGTCTGTACTGGACTACATTTTGATGTCGAACGAGTTTGATTGTCAGAACTCGTCTAGCTTAATGGAGATCTCTAACTACACAGTGTTAGACCATCACCTCATCAATCCAAGTTTTGAGCATGACCAATTCAGTACCGACCATGCCATCGTGTCTGTCACCGCTCATATTCGTGAAGCCTAGAGTTAAACATAAAAAAGCCGCAGTCAAAAACTGCGGCCTTCCACTTTAGCTAAACGGGTTGAGCCAACCGACGCCCCATTTAGAAACCGATTTACCGTTTAGCAAAGTGTGAAAATTAGAAGTTATACATTGCGCCTAGGTAGAATGAATCGATCACGAGATCTTTATCATTTTCAAAAGCTGAATCGCTCTCAATCACAAATGCATCCGCTTCATAACCTAACCTAAAGCTAACGTTTCTAGCCTGTTTCGGTGTGTACTCCACTCCGAAACCATAGCGAATACCCTCACCACTATCGTCATCAAGCACTGGCAGCGACTGGTCTAAATCAATCGTCGACAAGCCAATGATGCCAAAAGGGCGAATGCCATTATCAAATGTGTAACCGAGGTTTGCCGTTACCGAAAAGATCTGAGGTGTCCAAGTGAAAACCTTATTACCAGATTTCGTTTTCAGGGCTATATCACCAAAATCTGTGTATTGAGCTTCAACCGAAACAATACGGTTAAATTTGTAACCAGCAATTAATCGGTAAGTATTGTCTTCGGCTTTAAAAGTAATAGGCTCATTGATCGTGTCAGTTAGCCCGCCATCATCAATACCAGATGTACCGATTGCACCGCCTAGGTAAAAACCACTGTCTGCTGCCATTACATTGTTTGCTGCAAATGCTGACATCATCGCGATACTTAGAATAAATTTGTTGTTCATTACTGCTTGACCTTACTTAGTGCAAATCAAGATTGTTACGCCTTCCTGTGCTGCACAATCTTGTTAGAGTTATCCGACACCCCGTCGAATTGGCAAGCAGGTTAATCTCACAGAAAACAAAAAAATAAATAAAAATATAATCACTTTGTAACTTCAGCCAACATAACCAGTAAAAACCAAATAACCCACTGAATAAACTAGAAATAAAAACCTGTCATTTATTCAGAATAACCTTCCCTCCATTTTTCAAACCATCCCATTTTTAGATTTTATTCTCATGAGCTTACGCAGGCTTACTTTCAAGCGTGGTGTGATTTTGCATAATCCGCCCACTTCGACCATTAGCACACTTAACTAGTTACCCGCTCCAACAGCAGGCCAGTTTTGCTCAATCTCCACAATTCAGAATAAGACGAACAGAAAACACGATGAACCACACAATAGACTTCAACGGCTTAATCATTGATATCGACGCTCGAACGATTACCAATCAGCAAGGAAACAAAATCACCTTGCGCCCTCACCTATTAGCAGTGCTCTGCTTGTTATTGGAAAATGTGGGAAGACCGATTTCAAGAGAGCATATTGTTGATGTGTGTTGGGACGGGCAACTCTCGTCACCGCATGTTCTTGCTAACGTCGTCTATAACCTACGCAATGTGTTCGCGCGATTAAGAGCACAAAACGTCCATATCATTACCATCAGTAAGTTTGGATATGCGCTATCGATTGAACCCACATAAAGGATTTATGCAATCAATGGCGGTGACTAAGATCACCAAAAAACGCCCCATCGAAACGTTTCGATGATCATTATCACACTCTAAAACAATCAAACGTGCAAATGATAAATCAGACACTATTATCACTATCGAAACGTTTCGATGGCTTTTCTTGAGTTGTTCTCAACCCATCAAGCGTTATTTTTCGATAGGTCGTGATATGAAAAAAAGTACTCTAATAAACTCTGAACTCTCTTACCTAGTGGCGACTCTTGGCCACACAGATGAAATCACGATTTGTGACGCGGGCTTACCAATTCCAGACCACGTAACTCGTATTGATCTTGCTTTGACTCACGGTGTCCCAAGCTTTCAGCAAACGGTAAAAACCATGCTGGATGAATCTCAAATCGAAGGCGTTGTGATTGCAGAAGAGTTTGCGAAAGTAAGCCCAGAACACCACGCTGCGCTGATTGATTTAATCAAGACTGAAGAAGCACGTTGTGGCAAATCGCTTTCGATTACTTACATCACTCATGAAGAATTCAAACAGCGAACGCATGAAAGCCGCGCGGTAATTCGCACCGGTGAATGCACGCCATACGCAAATGTTATCTTCCAAGCTGGCGTAACCTTTTAGCTCAAGCAAAACGCAACGACAGCTCAGTGTCATCACTGAACCAAAACAATGCATAGACAGAACAATCAAATACAACTGGCCCCGAGTAAAGGAACCGACATGACTCAAGCCATTTTAGAACTTAGCTCAATTGAGAAAGCCTTCCCTGGTGTTAAAGCACTGGATAAGGCAAGCCTCAACGTTTATCCAGGACGCGTAATGGCGTTAATGGGTGAAAACGGTGCAGGTAAATCAACGCTCATGAAAGTGCTGACAGGTATCTACCACTTGGACGGCGGCACTATCGCCTACCAAGGAAAACCTGCTGCATTTAAAGGACCGCGTGACTCTCAGCAAGCAGGCATTAGTATCATTCACCAAGAACTGAACCTAATTCCTGAGTTAACCATCGCCGAGAACATCTTCTTAGGTCGTGAAATCACGGGCACCATGGGTCGCATCTTGTGGAACGAGATGTACCAAGAAGCCGACAAGCTACTTAAACGCCTTAACGTAAAACACAGCTCGAAAACACCTTTAGGCCAGTTGAGCCTTGGTGAGCAGCAAATGGTAGAGATCGCGAAAGCCCTATCGTTTGAATCTAAGGTCATCATCATGGATGAACCAACCGATGCGCTAACCGATACCGAAACTGAATCTCTGTTTAAGGTGATTAACGAACTGCGCGATGAAGGCTGTGGCATTGTTTACATCTCTCACCGTTTGAAAGAGATCTTCGAGATTTGTGATGACATCACTGTACTGCGTGACGGTAAGTTCATTGGTCAGTGTGAAGTAAAAGACACCGACGAAGATGGCCTAATCGAAATGATGGTTGGTCGTAAGCTAGACGAACAGTATCCACGTATCGGCCAGAGCCATGGTGAAACTTGTCTTGAAGTGATTGGCTTAACTGGTTCTGGTGTTCACGATGTGAGCTTTACGCTAAAACGCGGTGAAATCCTGGGTGTATCTGGCCTAATGGGCGCAGGTCGTACCGAGCTGATGAAAGTGATTTACGGTGCCCTTCCAAGTGAACGCGGCGTCATCAACTTAGAAAACAAAACCATCAACCCTGTAAGCCCGAAAGACGGCTTGGCCAATGGCATTGCTTACATCTCTGAAGACCGAAAAGGCGATGGCTTAGTTCTAGGGCTTTCTGTTAAAGAGAACATGTCTCTTTGTTCACTTGACCTACTAACAAAGAGCGGTCAAATCCAACATAAAGACGAAGTGATCGCAGTTGATGACTTCATCAAGTTATTCAACATCAAAACCCCGACTCGCGAGCAAATCATTGGCAACCTTTCTGGTGGTAACCAACAGAAAGTGGCTATCGCTAAAGGCTTGATGACCAAACCAAAAGTACTGATTCTCGACGAGCCAACGCGTGGTGTCGATGTCGGTGCTAAGAAAGAGATTTACCAACTCATTAATAAATTTAAAGCCGATGGCATGAGCATCATCTTAGTCTCATCTGAAATGCCAGAAGTATTAGGAATGAGTGACCGCATCATGGTGATGCATGAAGGCCGTGTAAGCGGTGAATTTGATGCTAAAGAAGCAAACCAAGAATTATTACTGGCGTGTGCGGTCGGTAAAAAGATCAACGAGGACGCAGCATGAGTACTAAAACCATGAGCAAAACAACTGAAGCTCCAAAGAAAAAACCGTTAATCAGCAAAGAGTGGCTGATTGATCAAAAGTCATTGATTGCTTTGATCTTCCTGATTGTTGTCGTTTCTTTCTTAAACCCGAACTTCTTTACTGTCGACAACATCCTAAACATTCTGCGCCAAACCTCGGTTAACGCAATTATCGCTGTGGGTATGACTCTGGTTATCTTAACCGCGGGTATCGACTTGAGTGTTGGCTCTGTACTGGCACTTTGTGGTGCATTCGCAGCCAGCATGATTGGCATGGAAATCCCAGTGATGATCGCCGTGCCAACCGCTCTAGTAGCCGGTGCAGCATTGGGTGCTATCAGTGGTGTGATTATCGCCAAGGGTAAAGTACAAGCCTTCATCGCAACGCTTGTAACCATGACTCTATTGCGCGGCGTGACCATGGTTTACACCGATGGTCGTCCTATCTCGACTGGTTTTACTGACACAGCAGACGCATTCGCTTGGTTCGGTACAGGCTACGCAATGGGCATCCCAGTTCCAGTATGGATCATGGTCGTGGTATTCGCAGCGGTATGGTACCTACTTAACCACACCCGCTTTGGTCGCTACGTTTACGCATTGGGTGGCAACGAATCTGCAACTCGCCTATCAGGCATCGACGTAGACAAAGTAAAAATCGGCGTTTACGCAATCTGTGGTCTGCTAGCAGCAGTGGCAGGCATCATCGTGGCATCTCGTTTGTCCTCAGCTCAACCTACCGCAGGTATGGGTTATGAATTAGACGCCATTGCAGCCGTAGTACTGGGTGGCACAAGCTTAGCCGGCGGTCGTGGTCGCATCATGGGCACATTGATTGGTGCTCTGATTATCGGTTTCCTAAACAACGCCCTAAACCTATTAGACGTATCTTCTTACTACCAGATGATTGCAAAAGCAGTGGTTATTCTTCTGGCGGTATTGGTCGACAACAAAAACAAATAAAACCTATTCACACTCTAGGTTAATACAAGTAACACCCTGTTTTACCTTAAAATATTAGAATCTATAAATAATGTAACTACGAGCTAGGACTCACCTCCTAGCTCACCCTACACAAAGGACTTACACCATGAAAAAATTAGCGACTCTTATTTCTGCTGCTCTTCTTTCTACAACGGTATCTGTGTCTGCACAGGCGCAAGATACAATGGCAATCGTTCTGTCTACATTGAACAACCCATTCTTCGTAACCATGAAAGATGGCGCAGAAGCGAAAGCGGAAGAGCTAGGCTACAAGCTTATCGTTCTGGATTCTCAAAACGACCCAAGCAAAGAGCTTTCGAACATTGAAGATCTAACCATTCGTGGTGTTAAAGCAATCCTGATTAACCCAACGGATTCAGACGCTGTATCTAACGCTATTCGCATTGCTAACCGTTCAAACATCCCTGTACTAACGCTAGACCGTGGTGCAAGCCGTGGTGACGTAGTGAGCCACATCGCTTCTGATAACGTAATCGGCGGTGAAATGGCAGGTCACTTCATCATGGAAAAAGTGGGTGAAAAAGCGAAAGTAATCCAACTTGAAGGTATCGCTGGTACTTCTGCTGCTCGTGAACGTGGTGAAGGCTTCATGAACGCAGTAAACGGCAGCGACCTTGAGCTTCTTGCAAGCCAACCTGCTGATTTCGACCGTACTAAAGGTCTGAACGTAATGGAAAACTTGCTTGCCGCTAACCCAGACGTACAAGCAGTATTCGCTCAGAACGATGAAATGGCACTAGGCGCACTTCGCGCAGTTCAAGCTTCAGGTAAAGAAGTGATGATCGTTGGCTTTGATGGCACTGAAGACGGCATCGCAGCAGTTAACCGCGGCCTACTTGGCGCAACAGTTGCACAACAACCTGACCTAATCGGTTCTCTAGGTATCGAAATGGCAGACAAAGTACTGAAAGGCGAAACAGTAGACGAGTACGTACCAGTACCTCTAAAAATCATCGCTAAGTAATCGTTACTAAGTAACGCGATATAAAGCAGGGGTCCCCTATCCCCTGCTTTGCTTAACTCATTAGCTCACTGACTTAACATAAAAGCAAAACCCCGACAGTGCATCGCTGTTTCTCATAAGCCGCTGATAAGGCTAGCAATCAACGTAATGTGAATTAACGTAATGAGAAAGACCCATGCATTTTCAAATACGATATATCATAAGGCTCGTATCATGACTCAACTGATTGTTTTAGGTAGCGTTAACGCTGACCACGTACTGCAAGTTCCTTCGTTCCCTCGTCCGGGTGAAACCTTGATTGGCGGTAACTATCAGGTCATTCCTGGCGGCAAAGGCGCAAATCAAGCCGTAGCGGCAGCAAGATTAAACGCAGACATTGGCTTCATCGCCTGTGTTGGTGACGACCCATTTGGCATCAACATTCGTCAAGATTTTGCTAAAGATGGTATCAACATCGACGGTGTGATCGTTGCAGACAAGACGCCTACTGGCATAGCGATGATCCAAGTATCAGCAACAGGCGAAAACAGTATTTGTCTTTCTGCGGAAGCCAACGACAAGCTGACTTGCGATCAAATCGAGCCGCATCTAGAGAAGATTCGCGATGCTAAGTACCTGCTGACTCAACTTGAAACGCCAATTGAAGGCATTGAATACGCAGCAAAAGTAGCAAAAGAGAGTGGCACGCAAGTGATTCTAAACCCGGCACCTGCTCGTCCATTATCGGATTCGCTGCTTGCTTGTGTTGACGTGATTACACCAAACGAAACCGAAGCTGAAGTGCTAACGGGCATAACCGTGACGGACAACGCGTCTGCTCATCAGGCTGCGTTGGCTCTGCATGCTAAAGGTATCGAAACGGTAATGATCACGCTAGGCGCGAAAGGCGTTTGGGTGAGTCATCGCGGTCAAGGCAATGAAGTCAGCGAAGGTGAATTAGTCGCAGGCTTTCGTGTTGAAGCAACAGACACAACTGCCGCTGGTGACACTTTCAATGGCGCGTTGGTGACAGGCTTGCTTGAAGACATGCCACTTGAGCGTGCGATTAAGTTTGCTCACGCTGCGGCGGCAATTTCAGTAACTCGCTTTGGTGCTCAAACATCGATTCCAAGCCGTGCTGAAACTGATGCGTTTTTGGCAGAGCAACTGTCCGCTTAGCTTGATACCTATTTGAAGGCTTAACTCCTGAGCTAAACCGTGGTTAACGGATGTTAGCCTTCAAATTCGGTAACAACAAATAACAAGCATAAGCCCCTGTTTTCAGGCAGAATATCGCCCAACGTGGAAGGTTATTCCCACAAGGATTTTTTATGGCAACAATGAAAGACATCGCACGGCTCGCAAAGGTTTCGACTTCTACCGTGAGCCACGTGATCAACAAATCACGCTTTGTCAGTGAAGAGATTGCTGAGCGTGTTAACAGTGCGGCTAAAGAACTCAACTACGCACCGTCTGCATTGGCTCGCAGCTTGAAAATGAAGCAAACCAAAACCTTGGGAATGCTAGTGACCACATCCACCAACCCCTTCTTTGGTGAAGTGGTAAAGGGTGTGGAACGTCGTTGCTACGAAAAAGGCTACAACCTTATCTTGTGTAACACCGAAGGCGATAGCGAACGCATGAAGTCCTCTATCGATACTTTGCTGCAAAAGCGTGTCGATGGCTTGATGCTGATGTGTTCAACGCTTGAAGGTCAACATATCGATGTGTTCGAGCGCTACCCAGAGTTACCTGTCGTGGTTATGGACTGGGGTCCAATGCTGTTCGCAAGTGATAAAATCCAAGACAACTCGCATCAAGGTGGCTACATGGCAACTAAGCACTTGATAGATAACGGCCATTCTCAAATTGGTTGTATCACAGGCCCACTGCACCGCAATCAAGCTTCGTCTCGTTATCAAGGCTTCAAGCAAGCAATGGAAGAAGCAAATTTAGAGATCAACCCTAAGTGGATTGTTGAATCCAACTTTGAATGTGACGGTGGTTTTGACTCTTATCAGACATTGAAAACTCGTGGCGAAATGCCGTCTGCCTTGTTCGTAAGTAACGATATGATGGCGATGGGCGTGATTCACGCTGCGGCGCAAGATGGCACATCGATTCCGAATGATCTGTCTATCATTGGCTACGATGACATCCACCTGTCGAAGTACATGACCCCCGCGTTAAGCACTGTCCACCAGCCAAAACATCGTTTGGGTAAAGCCGCAGTCGATACCTTACTAAGCAGATTACAAACTCCAGATGCTTATCCGCAAGTCGTTGAACTTGAACCTACTCTTGTTGAACGAAGCAGTGTAAAAGCGATTTAGTACTCACCACACTCATCACACCATTGAAAGCTAGCTTATTGAGCTAGCTTTTTTGTCTTTGGAACATAATAACGCCACTTACTCGCCCCTAAAATGCCGTTAATATTCAAAACTTACACGCTAAAATATGCATTTGCGCACTCAGCAACTATTCACGCAATTAACGACTAATTCATCTACACTAATATTAAATAACAACGGCATGGAGAGCGTAGTTGTATGATCGCAGGTTGGTTTGACAATATATCCCTACAAAAAAAGCTATTAGTCAGCTTTTTAATTCCTATCACTTTGATGGTCATCGTCTCTTTCTCTGTGTATGAAAACACCCAATCTATTGTGAAAGATAACCATTGGGTTGTTCACACTCACAAAGCCATAGCCCGAGCTCAAGAGCTGCTTAACCTAATTGTGGATATGGAAACCGGACAACGCGGCTACCTAATCACTGGCGATCCCGTATTTTTACAGCCCTATCATCTGGCACTGGATGTTTGGCGTCAAAAAATGCAAAGCCTATCAACTCAAGTGAGTGACAACCCCCCTCAAGTTGAACGCCTCAAAAGAATCGATGATATTCATAAGACATGGCTAAAGGAGTCGGGCGAGAAAGAGATCATGCAACGCAACCTCGTCAATAAGGGCGAAGCGGACATGCAAAGTGTCGTCTACCTCACTCAACAACAGACCGGAAAACAACTGATCGATAAAATCCGTAAAGAGATCGCTCAATTTATCGATATTGAACAGCAACTTATCAGAGTCAGAGTCGATAAGTCCGTTAACTCCGCCAACCAAACCACTTACGTACTGGTTGTCAGTACCCTATTTTCAGCATTTATCTCATTGCTTGTGGCGGCGTGGTCATCAAACCGCATTAAACGAAGAATAGACATACTACTCGCAGCCGCAAACCAAGTTGCTGCTGGCCATTTAAAAGAAGGGGCATCGACCCTCAAGCTTTACTCAAACATTAACGCTCAAGACGAAGTTGCTCACCTCAGCCATAGCTTTCAAACAATGGCAACAAACCTGGTAAAAAACGACAATGAAATGCGAGCGAAAAATCAGGAGCTAATCGCTGAACGAACCAAAGCTGAAGCCGCAGTAAAAGCTAAGGGCGATTTTCTGTCTACCATGAGCCACGAGATCAGAACGCCAATGAACGGCGTTCTTGGAATATCTCAAATCATTGCAAGCCAGACCCAAGAACCCGAAACAAAAGAGAACATCAACATCATTCTCGATTCTGGTCACCACTTGATGACGATACTCAACGACATTCTTGACTTCTCAAAAGTCGAAGAAAACAAGCTTGAGCTAGACGTGGCTCCCTTTAATTTTATTCAAGTCATGCAGCCTGTATGCAGCGCACTAAAACCCTTAGCCGATGAAAAAGGCATTCGCCTGTTGATCGAAAATAACATACCGAAAAACATCCAACTCGTCGGAGACTGTGCAAGGCTACGCCAAATCATGTTCAACTTGGGTGGCAATGCGACCAAATTCACCAAAGAAGGTCATGTGTCCATACAAGCTGACCTCAATCGCCCCAACAACCAGCTGATTCTCACCGTGACAGACACCGGGGTTGGTATCCCGAAAGATAAGCACGAGCAGGTATTCAATTCGTTCGAACAAGCAGACACTTCCACAACAAGGAAGTTTGGCGGAACAGGGCTTGGCCTCGCAATCGTCAAGAACCTAGTCAACCTCATGAATGGAGAAATCACATTAACCAGTGCAGTTGGGCTTGGTACAAAATTCCAAGTCTCTCTGCCTATCACATGGCAAGAAAGCAAAACAAAAGACATCGCGACCCATACTGTCGATGCAGAAACTCTCAGCTTTGACTCGTTAAGTATCCTGTTGGTGGAAGATAACCGTATTAATGCCATTGTTGCACAAGGCTTCTGTGAAAAACTCGGCCATCATGTTGAGCATGCGGAGAACGGTAAATTGGCGATTGAACGCCTCAAAACCACTCAATATGACCTTATCTTGATGGACAATCATATGCCTGAAATGAACGGGGTCGAGACAACAAATTACATCCGCGAAAAACTGAAACTCGATACCTTGATATTCGCTTACACGGCCGATGTATTCCGTGAAGCGCATGACAACTTTATTCAGGCAGGTGTCGACCACATTCTGACCAAGCCTCTGCAGCAAGAGAGTTTCTTCGACGCCCTACAACAGTTCTCAAGTCGATTACCGAAACAAACAGCAGTCAAAGGTTCGAGTGAGAATGAAAACATTGTTGAGCTTCATCGTAAGCCTATTGAAACGTTAAGGTTAACGGAAGAAGAGATCAGCCATTCAGAAGTGATACAAATACTGAAAGATGACAAGGAAGGGTTCAGCTTACTCATCGACTCAACCATTATTGAGTTCGAACAGTCAGTTGATCGCGTCATCGAATACTATTTAGCGAAAGAATTAGAGCCACTTTGTCGCACCCTGCACTCCATTAAAGGCATGTCACTGAACTTAGGTCTTAACATGCTTTCTAAGCAGGCATTGGAGCTAGAAGTCGAAGCCAAAAATCAACAATTGCCGGATATTGAACGACTGCAAAAGCTGCTCAATCGCCTTATGGTCAATATCCATCAAGCGCAGCGGATGAAAAACGCTCATTCAGTCGAGCATCTGAATCAAATGAACGATCAAGCTTAAGAACGCTTCGTTCCCAAGCTAAAACGCAAGGCTTAATCACCTTGCGTTTTTCGATCTTATACCGCGCTAGTCTCTGTTCTAGCGATTTAACGGTTTAGCGGTTTAAGAGAGCGGTCATTTGCTGCATCTCATCTTCAACATCAACGCCATTGTATTGCGGCGCAATCGAGAGATCTTGAATACTTACGGTTTCTACCGATTGCTTGTCGTTGAGCTGAGTCATTAACTCCCCTTTTGGTGAGTAGACTCGGCTGTTACCACAATACGTCGCGGTAAACGCATCAACCACATCCTGTCCAACCCGATTACACGTCACGACATGACACCCCTCTTCTAAAGCCCTTGCTTGAGCAATAGCAAAACTGTGCTGCCCGCCGAAATTGGCAGGGTGAAGAATAACGTCGACCGACTGATAGGTTCTCATGATCTCCGGGAACCAAATATCAAAGCAAATCGCGACACCAAACTTTAAGCCTTTGTGCTCAAACGTGAGGCGCTCGTCCCCTCTCGAGAAATACTGCTTATCGAATTTAGTTTGACTGATTTTTCTGTATTTGTGTCGTAAACCGGAAGCATCCACAACCACCACACTGTTGTAATATTGGTCGCTATCTTTCTCGGCAATGCCTGCAACAATCAAGGTGTGATGCCTCGCTGCAAGCTGCGTTAATGAATCAATAGTACTGCTGTCGGCGAAGTCTTCCGCCAATTCGTGAATTTCTTCAGCGTCATTAAAAATATACCCAGTCGTGAACAGTTCAGGCAGTAATGTAATATCCCCGACTGACGGCTCCGCTTGCAAAAGATCAGAGACCGAATCAATATTCTTTTGTTTGTTCTTGTATTCAACTTCAAGCTGAATAAGCGTGATACTGACATTATTCAATAATCGAATCCTTGCTAGGTAATACTTCAAGCTATAATGCTTCAAGCTGGAGACTAAGAACGAAAGAGTAAAGCAATCCCCTATCGTTTTCTTATTCGCCCGCCAAAGGTTGAAGCAGGTGCACAGTGCTGTACGTATTTTAAACCTGCCTACGGCCCTAATTTAGGCTCTGGTAAAACCGGAGGCGTGCTGTCCATATAGGTTAAGAAGTTTTCCCACACCTCATGCGTGCGCTGCTTGGTTAACGTCGTCTTGCAGGAAAGCGCCATAACCCCTCGTATTGAACCATCACGCCATTGGGTGTACACAGAGTTACAATGAGCCGACATGTACGCCTGCCAGCTGTCTTGAGCCACCTTGATTGAACTGACCAACTCCGCATCATATGCATTGTGCTCAAAGCTGGCTGCAAGGTATTTATCCAGTTCCGCTTGTGCAGATTCCAACTCAATTGCCGCACAGTGATTAATCTCTAGCGTGTTCATAGCATTCTCGCAATCGACTGTCTTTTCAACAGCGAGCACAGAGCACGAGAAGTAAGCCAAACCGAACAGTGTTATCACTCTTTTCATAAAAATCCTTGATTCTGTCATCAATAATCTGTGTTTCGGTTAACTGAAACACAGATTATTGAGTCAATTTCCTTCAATATCCTAATCGTTTATAACTCTAGTCTTTATAGGGTTATAAATATCTTTTATTCGTATTAGTACGGCAAAGCCAAGTAAAATCCACAAAGAAAAATCGGCTAAACATCAATATGTTACTGGTAAAATCGAAAAAACATTATCTTTATCAATAATTCATGCGTTCATTCACAATATTTATCATTTTCCTTGCTACCTAATCGTTAAATTTATAAATTAAATCGAATGCTCACTTAGATCGGTAGTCTTACTCCAACTATGGATATCAATTACCCGAATATTGCTAAAACATCTTTATGCTTCGTTGTTTCCTTTTGTATATCAATGGCAATGCTCATTCCGGCTACGCCTTTTCATTACCAAACGTTGACTGAAGACTCATCCAAACAACTAGAGCAAAAACTGAGGCACATTCAATCTCAATTCGATTACTTTTTGACTGAGGTTGAGCACGGGCAATCATGCGAGTCCGTGGTTACTCGGCTGAGACAAACGGTTTTTGATACCGACTGGATTAAAGAAGCGGCGTTGTTTAATAAAAATGACCAATTTTATTGTTCAACAACAGAAGGTGACGTCTCATTCCGTCTCTTTAAATCCATCAGAGAGCGCTTGAATTCCGATCCCAACATGACGACGTTGTCTTATACCAATGCTGCGATCACTAAAGTCAATTCCATCATGCTCATTTCTTCTAACGAAGATAATGCGGGAATTAGCTTAATGATCCCTCCTCATTTCCTGTACGACATAGTAAATCGAAATCTATCCAATTTTGGTATCGAATCAAAAGTAAAAGTAATTGATAAAAATATATCCTTACCAAACGAAGGGACATATTTACAGAAAGTAGTCATTGTTTCTGATAAATACCCACTAACCGTTACATCATATATTGGGTATCAGTATTACTTTAATTACCTCTTACGTTACTCTTGGTTCGGTTTCCTATTTGCAGGAATCGCGACAATTATCGCCGTGTCTATCAGGCACAATAAACAAAACCACAGAAGCTTAGAGTATTCATTATCTGATGCGTTAAGAAACGATCACTTGCATGTCCACTTGCAGCCCATCGTTAACCATAATACTCATGAAATAGTCGGTTGTGAGTCTCTGTTGAGGTGGCATGACCCAATTGAAGGTAACGTCTCTCCCGCAATATTCATCCCTCTTGCAGAAAGCTTAGGGTTAATAGAAGACCTCACGTACTTCGTGTTACGTGAAGTATTAGCCATGATCAACAGCAACCAACACCTGTTTCAATCAAGGTATGTCAGCGTCAACATAAGCCGGAATGTGCTATCAAATAGCAACTTCGCAAGCAAGGTGAGTCATATATACAAGAAGAACCCAGGCATTCTCAAGCAGGTGGTATTTGAGGTCACAGAGGATGGTGAATGTTCTGATGCCGATATGATTAAGATTAAAGACAACCTAACCAAACTATCGAATATGGGCGTAAGAGTTGCGATTGATGATTTTGGTACAGGCTACGCAGGGTTAGATTTCGTAAGGCAGTTCCCGTTCAGCATTCTCAAGATTGATCGCGTGTTCGTGAAAAACATATCCGACGAATCCAGCTTTGGTCTCCCTTTGCTAGAGTCCATGCTTCAACTATCACGCACCTTAGGCATGCAAGTCATCGTCGAAGGTGTCGAGTACGAATCCCAAGTAAAAATCTTATCTAAGCTCGGTGTCGACTACATCCAAGGCTACTATTTTTACAAGCCGATGCCGATAAACCTGACTATCAGCTTACTCAAGCAACAGCATTTTGAGTCCGATAACGTTGAGGAACAAACCAACCAGACATTTCCTGTTACATAAGAAACTTAACGCTTGCTTAGTAAACAATATGTGATCCAAACTCACCCGGTTTCTTTGTCAATGAAGAAACCGGGTCTTTTTTTCGATTCAATATAGGTTCGCCCTACATACTCTCCTATCACACCTAAACTCATTAACTGAACCCCACCAAGAAAATAAATTGAAGTGATCAAAGATGTCCAACCATCAATAGCTTCACCTGTAAACTTTATATAGAGAGAGTTTATGCCAGCAATAAAAGAAAAAAAAGAAATAACAAGCCCCAAACACGCAATTACACGTAAAGGTACAATTGAATGAGAAGTTATAGCATCAAGGGCTAAAGAGATCATTTTCTTTAATGAATACTTACTTTTACCAAAACTACGTTCATTTCTTACATACTTTACTATGCTCGAGCTAAAACCAATCTGACGAATGAGTCCCCGTAAATATAGGTTAGATTCTCGATGTTCCAGTAACGCACTAGTGACTTTGCGCGACATCAAACGAAAGTCCGCATGATTTTCAATATGATGAATTCTTAAAAATGAGATCAATTTATAAAACAATCTTGCAGAGGTCTTCTTAAGCCACCGATCTGAGTCTCGGGAGCTTCGTACACCAAATACGACATCAAAACCTTGTCGATAACTTTCTAGCATAGATTTAATGATGTAAATATCATCTTGAAGATCAGCATCGAGGGTCACTGAAATATCACCATCTATGTATGACAGTCCTGCAAAAAGTGCTTTTTGGTGTCCGACGTTGCTTGCTAATTTAATTCCTTTCACCAAGAAATCATCTTTACTTGCTTTAAGTATTAACTCCCAAGTTCTATCTCTACTTCCATCATCTACAAATAAGATATAACTTGAAGTAGAAATCATCTGGGATTCAATCAGTTCCAACATTAAATCACTAACACAATTCAATGTGTAACTAAATATATCCTCTTCATTATAACAAGGAATCACGACACACAATTTAGGAATCAACAAAGCCTTTCACCTCTAGTTATTAACTATAATTAGCAACCCACTTATTATTAATATTAAACCAAAAATATCATACTTATTTACACTTTCGCCTAAAACAAAGTAACCAAAGAAATAAGTTATAAAGAACGTAAGCGCAGTAAAAGGAAATACCTTTATTAGGTCTTCTTGTGATAAAGCATAAACCCAAAGTATAGCACCAATAACATAACATATTATCCCAAAACTTAACCAAACATTGAGAAAGCACTTTGTAAAATTCATATTTATTGCGCCAACTTTTAGAAATAGCTGTCCTAATGATGCAAAAGCCACACTGGTTAACACAATAATTAAATTAATATGAGACATTTAGATGTCTTTTTATTTTATAAATAATTACAAATATATGTTTTTTGAAAATTGCTATAAATGTCATAATTCTAACCGGAAATAATCTTATAAAAAACTTAATAGATCTATTTGTTAATGATGCGTAATCTTTAATGTCATCATCTGACTCTACTTTAAAATCGGATAAAATATTACTGTATTTCGTTCCATTCTTTACAAAAATAAATATATTATTTTTATACCATACCTCGACTTCATTATGTTTAACCAACCTCGACCTAATCGGATCAAACATATCATAACCATTACTGTGGAACTTATTTTTCCAGTAAGAATATGGTTTTTCATTCACATGATTTTCCCCACCTTGCCCAACAGAAGCGGCAGAAAAAAGTACGACATCTGAATGTATGCATAAGTTTCTAATTAGCGTATCTGAATATTCCTCTTTAATATGTTCCGCAACTTCAAGGCACTGACACAGTGAAAACCTCTTATTAAGGTCAAATTTTTCAGAAACATCAATTGAAAAAAAATTTCTTTCATCAATCATCAGCCTTTCACTATTGACATAACCTCCATCCAAACCAACAACTTCAATATCATCTTGGTCTTCCCAGATACTTAGCCAAGCTCCTTGCCCACAACCAACATCAAGCACGCTGCTAACATTTATAATTTCGGAAATATAAGGAATGACAACTCGTGCCGATTTAACAGAACCAATATTTATATATTCATAAAAAACATCGTCGTAACTATGCATTAAACATTCCTTATTAAAAGAGTCCAACAACCTATTGTCTTACCGATAACAAAGCTTCCTTTAGGAAGCTCCCTAGATATGCCATTATCTAAAAATGAACAGTCTCTAATTAAAACATAGTCGTAATATGTATAATTTTCCCATTTTACTTCAGGATAATCATACCTTGTTCTGGATGAAAAATTCTTAACATTGTTATCAACCTCATTAGAAAATCGAACCATTTCAGGGTGAAAGTATGCAAAATTGAAATCTATCTCTAGCTCTTTTTTAACCACTAACATCTGAGGGATCCACAAAAAATATGGTTCAGGAAGAATTTTATAATCACTTGATGAATAGTCATTATTATTGGATAAGAATATTAACCTCGATCTATCGTCGATAAACGCTTCAAACTTATAAACCACATTTAAGTTTTCGTTACTCTCAATGACACGATTAACTCTTGGTATGACACTTAGAGCAACAGCAATAGACGTCAGTAAGTAAAGTTTTCTTTTAGATTTTATTTCAGATATAGAGAGGGCAAAAAAAACAGGTAGTAATATCAATAATCTATCTGAGAAAAAACCTGTTGATACCAACCTATTCGGTAAAATTAAAAATATAATAACAGATAAACAGGATAATTTTGCATAAATATTCCCTTTCAATTTAAATAAAAAACACTCTCTTATTAGATAGTAGATAATACAGAATTTAATAAAGCCAAAAACTTTATCATTCCCCATAAGATTGGCACCAATTAAGCTAAAAAATCTATACATGACAGAATGGTATGTGAAAAGATCTTCATCCATGTTTAAACTAGCATCACTTTTCAATGAAACCAACCAGATTATAATAAACACTAGGGGAGATAATATCTTTAAAATCCCTTTAACTAGATACAAGTTAAACCCATCTTTAAAGCAAATAAAAAATATATACACCATAATCAGGCCCCACGCTATTGCATGAGAGTAAATAATAAAAAACGAAAAAATAATATTAATAAAACTGTTAGGGTTGTTATCGCAGACTATAAAGTAGTACAACCAAATTACACTAAAACCAATAGCTATTAAAAATGGTATAAACCCCCAATTAAATGGGAGACAATAAAGAAATGGTATAGTTAAGATCCTTATATCTTCCTGTTTGTTTATTTTCTTCGCAATTAGCCCGGTAAATAGAGGGATGGAGAATAAATAAAATGTAATACCTATCTTAAGAGCAATGACAGGAGAAAAAACTAAAGTAAAAAACAACAAAAATAGATTGGTTATAATATACGGCGTGAACCAATTTATTTTATATAAATCACCATAAAAATCATTACCAAAAACGAGCGCTTTTAAAACTGAGAGCTGGGCTATATGCTGAGGAAAATCAATCATCGCAGGGAATTCATATAACCATACTGGTAATATAGTGAATATCATTAACACATAAAAAACAAAATCCGATAACTTCACGTGAGGAAAAAAATAAGCAATGTTCATAAACACCCTTGAAGTTATGTATTTTCTATAGTCGGAACCTAGCTAGTAAAATGAGGATTTGATGCCGGATGTTTATAAGTATGGAACATGGCTTAAAATATTCAAGAAAACTGTGTACATTCCTTAGAATTAGCGAGTACTTCGCACATCACGTATCTATCTAACCAAGCTATCGAACATGGGCGTAAGAGTCGCGATTGATGATTTTGGTACAGGCTACGCAGGGTTAGATTTCGTAAGACAGTTCCCGTTCAGCATTCTCAAGATCGATCGTGTGTTCGTGAAAAACATATCCGACGAATCCAGCTTTGGTCTCCCTTTGCTAGAATCCATGCTTCAACTATCACGCACCTTAGGCATGCAAGTGATCGTAGAAGGTGTCGAGTATGAGTCACAAGTGAAAATCTTATCTAAGCTAGGTGTCGACTATATCCAAGGCTTCTATTTTTATAAACCGATGCCAATCAACCTGACTATCAGCTTACTCAAGCAGCAGCATTTTGAGTCCGATAACATTGAGGAACAAACCAACCAGACATTTCCTGTTACATAAGCCACTGAAAAACTGCGAAAGAAAACGCGAAGGCTATGGGTCTCCTTTGATGAACATTTAAATCATCGCATCATTGAATGCATCACAAGGGATATCATGGAAAAGACACTTCAAACCAAACTGGCGACTAGCCTATTACTGCTGAGAATCGGCATTTTTATCGTCTTCTTGTTCTGGGGCTTGGATAAGATTCTTGTCCCTGAGCACGCGACAAAAGTACTGTCTGGCTTTTACGGCATCGACATCTCGAACAATGCGATGATGGCTCTGGGTGTCGCGCAGCTCGGATTTTTAGGCGCATTCGTTGTAGGCATGTGGAAAAAGTACACCTACGGAGCCATTTTAGTTCTTCATGCAGGCTCAACCTTTTCCTCTTTTGGAAAATACATGGACCCGTTCAACAACCTTCTATTCTTCGCTTCTTGGCCAATGCTCGCAGCGTGTGTCGCAATCTTTTTACTGCGTGACTACGACACTTATAGCGTTTCCAACTAACACAAAGGGCGCCGTTATTGGCGCCCTGTTTGGTTAGCTTTCAACAACAAAACAACCCCAACACTGGCATAAAATGCCAAGTGTTGGGGTTTCTGATTTAGTTGTTTGTTTTTTTGAAATCGTACACTGGATATTTGATGATGTGGGGTTTAGGCTGACTCTTAGGTACTTGTTATAGGCGCGTTTAGTCTAACAAAGAACCTCTAGCCAAAGACTTCGTTACTGCCAAGTTTTGATACCAGTTGTTAAACACCAGTTCAAAGTCTTTCAGTACGATGCTACCGAAATCATAATTTCGATACTGCTGACACAACCTAAAAAGCTGCCGACTATCACTAATTGGAACTCTGAACCGAATTAATGAACTGTGCGCTGTAACCAACTTATAACGGCTGTCAAAAGTTACCCTTAACCCCGCTTCGCTTAATTGAGTTCTAAGTTCATTTCTAAACTGTTCCAAAGAATCACTGACAGGAAAACCTTGCAGTAGAATGCAATTGGGGGACGCACTAACACCTTGATATTTTATTTCTATCTGTTGATTTGAACTCAAGACCGAACGAAATATTTCGGTATAAGAATGAATATTGATTTCGCTGAGTTCAAACTCTGGTGCGCATGAAATTACCGACAGAACGGTTAGGTGCAGTTCTTCAAGCGGATGGTAGTATTGGTTGGGTTCTATTTCACATACTGCTTTCTGAAAGCTCATGATTTCATCAAGAACAGAACGATTAGCATGCTTTAAATATGCCAAAGCTGTAATCCCCCTTCGGGTATCACTAGCAATATCTAATAGATTCGAGTCTAGCTCATAATCGTTGTGAGTTGATGCTAGCTCAAACCTTTGCCACATCTCATCATAAATACTCTGAATCATTAGTTCCTCAAAGCGTATAAATACCAATTTAGGTGCGAACAATGCTACCACCTAACCTAAACCAATGCGCCGTAAACACGAAACTCAGTAATGGAATATCAGATGCTAGGCGTTAGGAGTCACGACTTAAGTTCTTCGTTAGAATAATTCTATCTAAACGACAAAAAGTTACTTTTGAACTCTAATTTGAAATCAATAAGATGCACGCTCACTAAAATTGAATATACACCGATATTTATTAGACCAATGATTAAACATATTAAAAACCTTGTAATCTTTCTTACAGTAATTTTAGCAGGATGCGCTCGCTTTCAAGGCAACCAAACACCTACTCACGAAGCTCCCAGCAATACCATTGGAGAGTTCACAACTGTTACTTACCTAATTAGAGGAAACGTCGAAAGTAAAGACGAACGACTTTTAAAAGAAATAATGTACAGCTACGGCATTAAATTGGAATGGGGGCAGATTCGCGAGGACGGCACACCTCATCTTGATATCGACTTTTCTTTTAGACGCAATGGAGCTGCCGTAGTTCCAGCCATAATTACTGGTGCCACATTCTACTTCGTTCCATCATGGCAGACTCAGTACTACACACTGACAACGCACTTAAAGAATACTGAAATCGACTATAGTTTTAGAGCTAAAGACCACACCGTTTTAGTCCAATGGCTACCAATGATTATTGCATTTCCTTTTGCTGATCCATTTACAGCTGAAAGTAAATTGGTAGAGAAAGTCTACACTGACTTAGCATTCAACATTAGTGAACAACTCAAAAACAACAAATGATATTTTGGCTTGGTGCACGAGAGATTGTACGCCACGTCAAGTTATTCTAACGAATGACATGGACTCCCCCTCCCGAGGATCTGCCACACTTGTGTGGTACTTAAATGCATCGGAGGCACCATGTCTGATTATTCTTATTTCTGCGGTATCGACCTAGCTAAAAACCACTTTAGTCTTCATGCCGTAGACCAAAATGGTAAGGTCATACTTCATAAGTCGGTAACTCGCTCTAAACTACTGACTACAATAGCAAATATGCCACTCATGCGTATAGGCGTTGAAGCGTGTGGTGGTGCACATTATTGGGCAAGAACACTCAATACACTCGGTCACGACGCCCGTATTATGGCTGTTAAATACGTAATTCCTTATCGAACTAAGGGGAAGAACGACCTTAATGATGCAGTAGCTATCTGCGAAGCTGTTCAGCGTCCATCAACTCGCTTTGTACCCATAAAATCCCCCGAGCAACAAGCCATCCTATCGGCACATAGAATAAGAGAGCATTGGGTTCGTGAACGCACCGCGCTTATGAATCGCATGCGCGCCCTACTCTCTGAATTCGGGTTGATCATTCCTGTTGGCCGCTCTTCGTTAATAAAACACGTTCCCTTGATTCTGGAAGACGCAGAAAATGAACTGCCACACCTTGCAAGAACAGTGATTGCCAATGCTTATCACCACCTTGGAGAATTAAATCAACGTATCGCCGATACTGAACAAGTCTTCGATTCTTTTGCTAAGGTCAGCACTAATGTTCAACGAGTGATGAAGGTTCGAGGTATCTGGCCGCAAACTGCAACCGCGATACTCGCTTCGATAGTTAATGGCTCTCAATTTGATAAAAGTCGCGATTTCTCTGCTTGGCTAGGCTTAGTACCAAAGCAATATTCGAAGGGAGGAAAGCCTCGCTTAGGCCGGATAACCAAACACGGCGATAAATACTTACGAACACTATTAGTTCACGGAGCAAGGACCGTGATTGCCAACCTTGGCGACAAGCAAGATAAGTTAAGTCAGTGGTGCAGAGGCGTTCTAGAACGAAGAGAAATGAACCGAGCGATAGTGGCACTTGCCGCGAAGAACGCACGAATTATATGGTCGCTTTTACACAATCAAACCGAATATGAAAACTATGCTGCTTAAGTAGAAACCTAAGCAGCATAAAGAGTTAAACCCACCGGGTCATTGCAGACGCTAATGATGGAGATAGATTAAGACCACTTGCGGAGAGCCTGTTAATGCGGCGGACACACTAGATGTCATCTAACGAATAAGGCACCGCAGTCGCGCAAGTCATCAGGGCCACGACGTATGCGAATCGTCGGTAAGTAGGCCGAATGTAGAGCGGCAGTCCAAAACCCATCAACATAAGTTTAGCGGATGTTTGACAACCGGGGGAATCCATGTAGCCCTGTTAAGGTGTGAGCAACGCAATACCAAAGCCATCGCAACCACCTTAAACACTAAACGCAACGCATAGTAAAAATGCCACGCGTTGTGAATCAATCTTAAACAGATTGTTATATTTATTTTTTCTTGTCTGTCCCTGCCGGTTTTCGGTTTCCTATTACAGGCTTCATTCTTGAAGCTCCATCGACACTACCTTTTACCTTGCTAGTGTCATTGTAATCTTGTGGTTTTTGGTTAGAGCCAGAGTAGTTGTTAGCCATTACGTTTGTTCTCCACGTTCGGGGTTTTTGCTGTGGTATTTTGTGCGGATTGATTTGGTTTTGATGGTTTCGGTTTCATTGCGGATAAACCAGAGAAGCTTTCATTCAACTTTGACATTCCCGCAAAACTATCGTTGATTTGCACTCTAGTGGTTTGACTAGTTTTATTTTTATCTGACATTTCCTGCCCTTTTAATTGTGATTGAACCGAGGTAGATATACCTAGCACGAAGGATAATAATATACCCAAATAAAATGAGTAAATTGCTCTTTTATCATATTTCCGAAGCTGCACTTCAAGTTCACTAGCCTTGTCTGAATCAGTAGTGACTTCGATGATATACAATGCATTTTTTTCAAAAATGGTTATGACGTTAAATACACAAAATAAATAAGCTAACGCAGCTAGGATAAATGCCACATAAGCAAACGTACCCAACTTTTCAGCAAAGTTAGTAAAGGTAATCAAAAAGCCTAGCCCAGCAACAGACAGAGTTAAGATACTTTTGTCTTTTTCTAGTTTAGTATTATAAAATGACGCATAAGATTGACTATTGAACTCAACGTACTTTGCAACTTCGATTTTATCTGTTTCTAGCTGAGCATAGTCATCTTCAATTTGCGATTTTTGTTGTTCTAGCTGCTGTAGTTGCTGATCAAGCTCTCTTCGAATACGAAGTAACTCGGACTTGCTCCGAGATTCTCTAAGTTGTTCAATTATCTCTTGCACTATTAACTCTTACCTTGATACTCAACTAGAAATATAACGCCCATATTAAGCGGACGAGAATAGTTGGCTAAAATGTGGAGCGAAGCGAAACTGAGCCAACTGTTTGAGTTCCGCTTAAATGACTTGTTATATGCCTTAACGCAAATGCTGTCGCAACCTCTTTGAAAACACTTCTTTAAATTTCAGTAAGTTTTTGATGTGCCAATTATTTATTTCTTCTAATTGTTCATCGGCAGTAATTGAACCTTCACGATAGATAGCTATACGAGAAGCTCTTTTCCCATCAATAGGCTCCCACGATAATGGTATACCAAACTCAACTTCAATCTCAGACTGGCTTTCTTTTAAGTGCTGTAAGCATTCTTCATTTTGCTCCGAAGTGCCAAAGTCTATATAGAGCTCTGTACGAACTTTGTTGCCTTGACAGAAGTTTGCTCCATAATTGACTCCTGATATCCCTGATGCGAATGCGTACCAATTTTGAGGCTGACCAGCCTTTGCAGATGTAAAACGATGTTCCGTTCTCAAACTGTCAATTAAGTTTTGAAAATAGTTACGATATTTTTCTGATTTGGCACTCTGCTGCTGAGATGTATTATTTTTAGATTTGCTCTTTTGCCATTCATTCGGGAATACTACAGGCTTTAAATTAAACGCTGGCTTTGAATCATCAATTTGGATCACCTCAACAACTACAGCAAAGAATTGTGTTTCGCTGTCAGTGCGATGGTTTAACCAATCCAAAGCTTGACGATGTTCATCCCTAATTGTTTCCGCAACCCAAATAACATAAGAAGCATCAAAACCTGCTGCATATGTAAGTAACTTACCTAAATGATCGTGATCAGTTTGAGAAAACTGGTTTTCAATAATTACATTTTCAGCAGAACCAAGATCTTTAGCTAATATATCTAAAGAAAAATTACCAACGCTAGCCTCTTCCTCAACTAGTTCTAACTCTAAACCTACAGCTTCACCCAATTTCTCAATATTTTCAGCCAACCATGGAGTAAAATCTTGTGCTTCATGTGCCCAAATACTTCTAAGCGGTACCCTCTTTATTTCGCCAAACATTAATTTAAACTCCTATGTATGAAGGGCAACTAACAGCTATATTAGACAGAATAATTCTGCATTTTGTCCCTGAAACCATTCTGTCTAGTAATCTAAACAGTTCAGGCTCTGTCTAATAACCCATTTAATAACATCATCTTACCTACTTATCTTCGTATCAAACATGACTAAAAGCAGAAATTTTCCATATAGTTTCTGCAAAATGCAGAAAACTCGCAAATGTGTGAGTAAACCGCAGTTCAGGCAATGAAGGTTTTATCTTGGAAGTTGTATTCTCAAACAAAAACGCCGACATGATTGTCGGCGTTTTTGCTATAGGTATGGTGAGTGAAAGGTAATAACTACTTCGCCATGGTACTCAAAAACTCGGCTTCGAACTCTTCATCGGCTTCTCGGGTTAGGCATTCCACCAGCCAGTCGATGCTTTGGTGGTCTAGCTTACTGTTCACCACAAAGGCTTGCTTTACACCAGAGAGACCCAGCTTGGCAGAGCCGTAGTTCTTGAATGATTTATTGCCGTGGTAATGGAGTGATTTGATCGCTTCTGCGTTAGGTTCTGGCAAGGCATCGAGGGTGTTGGCAAGCTGAATCACCAGCTCCATTGGGTTCTTAGAGGAAGATATTCGATACAGAAAACCGCCCTCCACTCTTTGGCGCACCCAGTAATCAAATCCGCTGCAATCCATCACCTTATCACTGACCAAGGCGGCTTCACTGCGATAACCACAAGGCTCCACCACTACTGGGGTATGTTTGAATTCTGGCTGACCAGAGGCTGCATCGGTATGAGGCAAGATCAAGTCACACGGCTTGCTGTCTTTGGCGGTCGGTGCGTTCCAGTGGATAGGCATGAAGACTTGCTCGCGGCGCATCTCTTTGGTTACCACTAAGCGCGCTTGGCACTCGCCTTGTGCGCTGCGCACTTTCACCACTGGGTTTATAGTCGCGTGGTTGAAGGCATCTAGCCCAAATTCATCTAAACCAAGCTCTGCAACCGTATCTGGGTGCATGGCAACAAACGGCTCTGGGGTGTGCTCACCTAAACCCGCAGCCAAGCCTGTGCGGCTCATGGTGTGCCATTGATCTCGAATTCGCCCTGTGTTCATGATTAGTGGGAATTCAAGGCTGGTATCGGCAATCGGTTTGTCGTGCTCGACTGCAATAAACTGCGCTTTGCCAGATTCTGTAAAGAACTCGCCATTGGTAAACATGCGCTGCTCAATGATCTCTGGTTGATACTCTAGTACTGGCCATTGCTGTGGAGTGAGTTCGCCATAACCTTTCTCATCCAGTTGCGTGAGTCCAATTAAGCACAAGTCACGCGCTTTACCTGTTTCATTGCCGAGCGCTGTCATCTCGCAATATTCTTTGAAGATCTCACCTTCATGGCGGAACTCAAATTGCTCGTTGAATCCCATTTTTTGTGCGACTTCTTTTAATATCCACCAATCGGGTTTGGCTTCGCCTGGGCTTGGTAATACACGGCGTTGGCGTGAGATTCGGCGCTCAGAGTTGGTCACAGTACCCGACTTCTCGCTCCACCCTTGCGCGGGCAGCACCACATCGGCCAAGCGAGTGGTTTCCGTATCAGCAATACAATCAGACACCACCACAAACGGGCACTTCTCTAATGCGGCTTTGATCTTTTCACTGTCAGGCAAACTCACGACTGGGTTGGTCGCCATGATCCACACGGCTTTGATTTTGCCTTCATTCATGGCATCAAACAGGTCAATCGCTTTTAAACCGGCATGTGTGGCTAAGCTGTCGGTTTGCCAGAACTCACTGACGGTTTGGTGTGATTGCGGGTCACCAAATTCAAAGTGCGCCGCTAAGGTATTGGCTAAACCGCCCACCTCACGCCCACCCATCGCGTTCGGCTGGCCCGTTACGGAGAATGGCCCCATGCCCGGTTTACCAATTTTCCCAGTGGCTAAATGGCAGTTAATAATGGCATTCACCTTGTCACACCCTTGTGTCGATTGGTTCACGCCTTGGGAGTAAATGGTCAGCACCTTCTCGTTCGATGCAAACAAACTGTAGAACTGCTTTAGCTGTTGCTCTGTTAACCCTGTGAGCTCAGGAGCGCTTTTGTCGCCCCAGCCTGACTCGGTATAACGATATTGAGTCGCAGATCGAATCGATTCAGTAAAGCCTTGAGTGTGGTTTTCTATGTAGTCTGCATCTAGCTTGTCGTTATCGTCGAGGTAACCCAATAAACCATTGAACAACGCGACGTCTGAGCCTGATTCCAATGCCAAGTGAATGTCTGCAATTTCACAGGTGTCGGTATAACGCGGGTCGATGACGATAACTTTCAATGCGGGGTTGGCTTGTTTCGCGGCTCTTAGCCTTTGGAAAAGTACCGGGTGACACCATGCGAGGTTTGAGCCTGTAATCACGACTAGATCAGCTTGCTCGAGATCTTCATAGCACACCGGTACTGTGTCTGCGCCAAATGCTCGCTTATGCCCTACCACGGTTGAAGCCATACATAGCCTAGAGTTACTGTCGATGTTGCCACTGCCGATGAAGCCTTTCATCAGTTTATTGGCAACATAGTAGTCTTCGGTAAGCAGCTGACCAGATACATAGAACGCAACCGAATCGGCCCCATATTCTTCGATGGTTTGATTGAATTTGTCTGCGACCAACTGAGTGGCACTGTTCCAATCCAGCTCTTGTTTTTGCTCGTTCTGAATATAAGCAGGCTGTGTAAGACGACCTAAAGGCGTGACGGTGTCGCCGAGCGCAATCCCTTTAGTACAAAGCTTTCCATAGTTTGATGGATGATCTTTATCACCACGTACTTCTAGTTTCCCTAGCGATGTCGGTCTCGCTTCTATTCCACACCCTACACCACAATAAGCACAGGTCGATTTTATCCAGCCGCTGTTTGAATCGGTCATCCGTTTCTCGCTCAATTATCCATAATTGTAATAAGTAAAAACAAGCAAATAACACGCCACTTAATAGCAGCCGATGAATTGCAAATATTTTCATTTAAAAACAATAAGTTAATAAAGATACAAATATCAACAACGAACCAAACAGAACTTAACCAAGGTCGAAACTTAATTTTTGCACCATCTTGCAGAAAGTTGCACCACAAACGCTCATTTATATAAATCTAACAAAAAATTTACATACCACTTTAGGGGTAATTGCGTGCTACCTCGATTTTTTAAACCACTGAAAATTATAAATTAATTTTTATTTAAATGAACGAACCGTAATCTGGCATCCTCCTTGCTCCACTAAAAACCAAGACTTAGAAAAAACATTTTTGTTTTTCTTGATGATTATGAATTGAGTGGAATCTCAACCCGGTATTCATCTGCTAACGACTAGAAATTAGATGCTAGTAATGGTGACGCCGAGAATAAGGAATGGATTATGAGCAAGAAGAAAATCGTCGTTGTTGGTAACGGCATGGTTGGACACAAATTTATCGACAACATCCTGCAATCAGACAGTGATGAGTTTGATGTGATTACTTTCAGTGAAGAGCCAAGGCTAGCCTACGACCGTGTTCAGCTAACGGCTTACTTTAATGGTAAAAGCGCTGATGACCTGTCATTGACCAGTGAAGAATATTACCAAAGCAACGGCGTGAACTACTTGTTGAACCAGAAGGTTGCCAAGCTAGACACCGCCAATCAACAAGTCATCACTGAAAGTGGCCATGTTGAAAGTTACGACAAGCTAATCTTGGCGACGGGCTCTTTCCCTTTTGTTCCCCCTATTCCCGGTAACGACCAAGAACACTGTCACGTTTATCGCACCATCGAAGACTTAGACGCCATCGAGCTTTCAAGCAAAGGCAGCAAATCTGGCGTGGTGATTGGTGGTGGTCTGCTTGGTTTAGAAGCCGCAAACGCAGTCAAAAACCTTGGTTTGGAAACCCATGTAGTTGAATTCGCGCCTCGCCTAATGGCCGTTCAATTAGATGACGGTGGCGGTGCCCTACTGCGCAGAAAGATTGAAGACCTTGGTGTGCAAGTTCATACCGAGAAAGCGACCTCTGAAATAGTCGACGGTGAAAACGCTCGCTACCGTATGAACTTCGCCGATGGCACCCATTTAGAAACCGATATGATCGTATTCTCTGCCGGTATTCGCCCTCAAGATGAGTTGGCAAGAAGCTCTGATGTCGAGATTGGCGAACGTGGCGGTATTGTCATCAACAACCACTGCCAAACCAATATCGAAAACGTCTACGCAATTGGTGAATGTGCGCTTTGGGATAACAAGATCTTCGGCTTAGTGGCTCCCGGTTATTCGATGGCGAAAATCGCGGCTTCGCATATTGTCTCTGACGGTACTGACGACGCTGCATTTACGGGCGCTGACATGAGTACCAAGCTCAAACTGCTTGGCGTCGATGTTGCCAGTATTGGTGAAGTACATGGC
The DNA here is from genome assembly GCF_023161755.1 of Vibrio sp. 1CM23M. NCBI lineage: Bacteria > Pseudomonadati > Pseudomonadota > Gammaproteobacteria > Vibrionales > Vibrionaceae > Vibrio > Vibrio sp. 1CM23M. The sequence goes on along the minus strand of NZ_JALNTR010000003.1, from coordinate 269,334 downwards.
AAGACGGAAGGCGCTCAATCGTATACCTACAACGATGAAATTGAGCAAGTTTATAAGCGCCTGATCATCTCGGCTGACGGCACAAAGATTGTCGGTGCAGTATTGGTCGGTGATGCAGAGGCTTACGGTTCGCTACTGCAAATCAAACAAAACGATATGCCCCTTCCTGAAAACCCATCGGTATTGATTTTACCTAACGTGGCCGATGATTCAGGTTCGGCAATGGGTGTTGAAGCTCTGCCGGATAGCGCTGTGATTTGTTCATGTTTCGATGTGACCAAAGGCGACATTAAAGACGCCGTTTCAGCAGGCTGCACCACGATGGCTGCATTGAAAGAAACCACTAATGCTTCAACAGGTTGTGGTGGTTGTTCTGCCCTTGCTAAACAGGTTCTCGATAGCGAGCTAAGTAACTTGGGTGTGGAAGTCTCTAACGATATCTGTGAGCACTTTGCTTATTCTCGCCAAGAGCTGACTGACATCATCCGCGTCAACAAAATCAAGACCTTCGATGAGCTGTTAGATTCTCACGGCAACGGATTGGGCTGTACTGTGTGTAAACCGGCAGTCGGTTCGATTCTGGCTTCGTACTGGAACGATTACATCCTTGAAGATCAACACATCGAGCTGCAAGACACCAACGACATCTACCTTGGCAACATGCAAAAAGACGGCACCTACTCAGTGGTTCCGCGTATTGCTGGCGGTGAAATCACTCCAGATAAATTGATCGTTTTAGGCGAAGTCGCTAAAGAGTTCGACCTCTACACCAAAATCACGGGCGGTCAGCGTGTCGACTTGTTTGGCGCACAGCTTAACGAACTGCCAATCATCTGGAAAAAGCTGATTGATGCAGGTTTTGAAACGGGCCACGCCTACGGTAAATCGGTTCGTACCGTGAAATCGTGTGTCGGTAGCACTTGGTGTCGATACGGTGTCGATGACAGTGTTGGCTTAGCGATTCGTCTTGAGAACCGCTACAAAGGCCTGCGTTCACCACACAAGATCAAATTTGCGGTTTCAGGCTGTACTCGTGAATGTGCCGAAGCGCAATCGAAAGACATTGGTGTTATCGCCACCGACAAAGGTTGGAACTTATACATCTGTGGTAACGGCGGTATGCGCCCTCGCCATGCCGACCTATTCGCCACTGATTTAGACGAAACCACACTCCTTAAATACATCGACCGCGTTTTGATGTTCTACACACGTACCGCAGACCGCCTACAGCGTACATCGGTTTGGATGGAGAACCTCGAAGGCGGCATTGAATACCTCAAACAAGTCGTGATTGAAGACAAGCTCAGCGTAGCTGAAGAGCTCGAAGCAGACATCGCACTCAACATCGAGAAATACCAGTGTGAATGGAAAACCACCATTGAAAACCCTGAGAAGATGAAGCGCTTCCAGCACTACATCAACAGTGAAGAAATGGACACTAGCCTCTCTTTCATCAAAGAGCGAGAGCAACGTTTTCCTAAGCCGAGCTTGAGTGATGCTTCGAATTCAAAACGCGATGAAAAGCTCGCTAAAGCAGACCAAATCGAAGTGACTGAGGTTTCATAAATATCATCAGGTTCATCAATAAAAATATAAAAACTCAATTTTAGACTAGGAGAAAGTCATGGAAAATTGGACAACCGTATGCAGCACCAGCGACCTAACCCCAAACGGGGGAATTTGCGCCAAAGTAGACGATAACCAAGTGGCTATTTTTTACTGCAAGCGCAGCGACACGCTTTATGGGCTCTCTAACTACGACCCAATCGGCAAGGCGAATGTGATGTCACGTGGTATAATTGGTTCATTAAGCGGAGAACCTTATGTGGCCTCACCCTTATACAAGCAGCATTACCACTTAGAAACTGGCGAATGTCTTGAACAGCCTGAGCTCAAGCTCGTGAAATTTGAAGTTCGCAAGCAAGGGGAACAAGTTCAAGTTCTCGCGCCGCTTGCTATCGCCAGTTAACTAAAACGCCGACACCATCATGCAAACGCTTATTGGCGTGCGCAATTTCGGCACAAGGTTTATGCACATTAAAGCGTTCGAAGTTCGGAAGTAACGCAGATGCACAAACCAGGTAATTTTCCAGATTTAAAGGATTTAAACCATGGATAACACTAAATTTTCGCTGCTTTCATTTACGGGTAAGATGAAGGTCTTACACCTAAGCTGGATGGCCTTTTTCATTACCTTTGTTGTGTGGTTCAACTTTGCCCCACTACTGCAAATGGTAAAAACTACGCTTGGTCTTTCTACTGAAGAGATCAAAACCCTCCTGATCCTCAACGTTGCATTGACCATTCCGGCACGTGTCGCCATAGGCATGCTAACCGATAGATATGGCCCAAGGTTGGTCTACTCTTCGCTACTCGCGGTCTGTTCGATCCCTTGTTTCATGTTTGCTTTGGCAGACTCTTTCATTCAAGCGGCAATTGCTCGTTTCCTACTAGGCTTCATCGGTGCAGGTTTCGTTGTCGGTATTCGTCTTGTGTCTGAATGGTTTCCACACAACGAACTGGGTACGGCAGAGGGTATTTACGGCGGCTGGGGTAACTTCGGTTCAGCGGCAGCAGCGTTTACCCTTCCAACTCTCGCTCTAGCGTTTGGTGGTGAAGACGGCTGGCGTTATGCGGTTGGTATTACTGGCGTAATGAGCTTAGCGTTCTCGTTTATCTTCTACAAAAACGTGTCAGATACACCAAAAGGTTCAACTTACTTCAAGCCTGCTCAAGTAACAGCAATGGAAGTGACATCAAAGGGTGACTTTTTCTTCCTACTTATTATGAAGATCCCTATGTATGCCGCTTTAGCGCTACTGACTTGGAAGCTATCACCAACCAACATCAACATGTTGTCTGACATGGCGGTTTACTCTGTGTATGCAGGTTTAGCAGCACTTTACGTGTACGAAGTGTCGCAAGTTTGGAAAGTAAACAAGAACGTATTTAAAGAAGAAGTGCCAGAGATTCACCAGTACAAATTCAAGCAAGTTGCGGTACTGAACGTATTGTACTTCGCAACATTTGGTTCTGAACTGGCTGTTGTTTCTATGCTGCCACTGTTCTTCTCTGAAACCTTTGAATTAACACCGGTTCTTGCAGGTATGGTTGCATCGGCTTATGCCTTTATGAACCTAATGTCTCGCCCAGGTGGTGGTTGGATTTCAGATAAATTCGGTCGTAAACCAACACTGCTTATTCTAACGATTGGTCTTGCTTTGGGTTACTTCGCAATGGGTCAAGTAGACAGCACATGGCCTGTATGGCTAGCGGTTGTCGCAGCGATGGCGTGTTCTTTCTTCGTGCAAGCGGGTGAAGGTGCGGTATTCGCAACGGTTCCTCTAATCAAGCGTCGTATGACAGGTCAAATTGCAGGTATGACGGGCGCTTACGGTAACGTGGGTGCGGTAGTTTACCTAACTGTGTTGTCATTCGTGAGCTACCAAACCTTCTTCTTAGTGATTGCTGCAACAGCGGTACTTGGCTTTGTAACTCTACTGTTCATGGAAGAGCCTAACGGTCAAATCGCCGAAGTAAACGACGATGGCAGTGTCACGCTGATTAATGTTTCAAGCTAGGAAGCATTGATATTATTGAATCGGGAGAAGCACCTTAGCGGATACATCAATGCTAGGTGCTTCGTTCAAAGGCTCTAAGTTCACTAGGGCTTTTGTTCTTCCTAGGATGTTCTGTCAAGGAAGCGGGAAGAAGAGCAGTTAAGAAGAAGACCAGTTATGACAATTTCATTCAGCCAAGGGCAAGTCATCGCGCCAGAATCCAACAACCAGTTAACGCTTAAGTTTGGTGGTTATTCGAATCAAGGCGTACGTGATGAAAACCAAGACGCCATCATTGTAAAACACCCCAAAACTCGCGCAGAGCAAGAGTTGAAAGGCAGTGTTGCTTGCATAGCAGACGGCGCAAGTTGCAGTGAACATGGCCAGAAAGCCAGTCACACCAGCGTGATGCAGTTTATCGACGACTATTACGCTACTCCCCAAAGCTGGAGCATCCAACGTTCGGCGCAAAAGGTCTTAACGTCCCTCAATTCTTGGCTCTTCAACACGTCTGTTTCTAATATTCATCCCGCGCAACAAGTGAACCACAATGCCCTCGTTTCGACGTTCAGCAGCGTGATATTAAAATCGAACACCGCACATATATTCCACGTTGGCGACAGCCGTATCTACTTACTCAGAGATGGAGAATTACGCCAACTGACCCGCGACCACACGCGTAAAAATATGGGGCAGAAGCATTATCTAACACGCGCCTTAGGCATGGATAACCAACTCAACGTTGACTATCAAACCTTGCCTATCAAGAAAGGCGACTGCTTTATCCTGACATCTGATGGCGTGCACGAGTTTGTCTCTCCCAACACCTTCAAGGAACACATCGACAAACCCGGAGCAGATTTCGAATACGCAGCGCAAAGCATCTGTAACACCGCTTTAAGCCACAATAGCTCAGACAACGTGAGCTGTTTGATTGTGCAAGTCAGCCATCTGCCTAAACCTTCGTTGATTGAATTCCATGAAAAGCTGGCTAAACGTGCCATCCCACCCGCTTTAAAACTCGGGCAAAGTATCGACAACTTCATGGTGATTGAGGTGTTGTATGCAGGCTCTAGAAGCCATGTGTATCGTGTGATGCAGAAAGAGACACAAACCGAGTTCGTGTTGAAAGTCCCTTCCGTTCAATATCACGATAGCCCTTCGCAACTCAGAGCTTTCTTTAATGAACAATGGGCGGGGATCCTGTTAAAAAACAAGAGAGTCATGAAGGTTTACCCTACGCCAGAGAACTCGCAATTCTTATACCAAATCTGCGAATGGGTAGAAGGCATCACGCTAAGACAATGGATGTACGACAATCCAAAACCGTCACTCAATGAAGTACGCGACATACTAGAAAAGATCACTCAAGGCATCCGAGTATTACAACGTGCAGACATGGTGCACCGAGACTTAAAGCCCGAGAACATCATGATTCAACGTGATGGTGAGGTAAAAATCATCGACCTTGGTGCGGTGTTAGTGAGAGGCCTTGAAGAGGGAGAGCTCACTGACAAGGACGACACACCATTAGGCGCGGTCAATTACATTGCACCCGAGACCATCAAGCACAACAGCGCGACCACCAGCTCAGATCTGTTCTCTATCGCTGTGATCGGCTATGAAATGCTAACCGGCGAACTTCCCTACTCTGAAATGACTGCCCAATCGCTTAAACAATCTCGCCACCATCAATGGGAATACCAACCCATCACTCAGAAACGAGTGGACTTACCCAGTTGGGTCGATTTGGTGTTACAAAAAGCCTGCGCGGAATCGCCAAGCGAACGTCATCAAGTGTTGGGAGATTTTGTGGCAGACCTTTACACACCAAACCAAAGCTTGGTCAAAAGCAAAGCCAAGCAACCTTTGATAAACCGAAACCCAATCCAGTTTTGGAAAGTGTTGGCCTTGTTGCTCGGCATTGTTGCCATTGTAGAAATGGGCTTATTGCTTAGCTCGAGTTAATTACAGGTTCGAGCTAAGTGCCCAAGTCCAACCTAGCTTGTGTAAACTAACTGGAATTAGCCTCGTTTTACTAAGCTTCTTGGTACTAACTCGATACCCGCTTGGTAACGTTTAGCAGACGCGTTCAAAGCAAGTGCAAAGGCGCTGTCTGCAATCACTTCAAATTGCTGTGGCAGTGAATGGACTTTAAAAGGTAAGAAATCCAATAAACGGTTATCACCAAAGGTTGCCAGCTTTACTTGGCTGATCAGCTCTGGTTTTTCGACCATCACATCCAACACACCTTCTAGTAAGGTATAAGACATAGTGACAATTGCATCAGGCACTGTGCCTTTGGCAATCCAGCCCTCAAAAATCTCACGCCCTGATTCTCTGTCAAAGTGCTCACCATAACCGACAACCATCGGCTTGTTTTCGGTTAGCCCTGTTTGTTGAGTATGTGCTTTATTCGCCGCTTCAAAACCCAACTGACGTTCTCGCGAAATGTTCAGATCAGGCAATGCGCCAATAAGACCAACACTATGAATGCTGTCATCAAGAATCGAGTGCGTCAGTTCAAATGCAGCCTCGAAATCTTCACTGATCACGCAGGCAAAGTGCTCATCATCTAAAGGACGGTCTATCGCAATAACGGGTGTGCCTGAGTTTTGCAACTTCAAGTAGAACTCATTGGCGTCTGGCATTGAGCTCGCCACTAGCAAGGCATCGATACGACGGCTAACAAGCGCTTCCGCAACTTTACGTTCAGTTTCAGCGTCATCATCTGAGCAACCAATCAAAATTTGATAACCCACTTTACGTGAGTTCTGCTCTATCAACTTTGCTAAACGCGCGTAACTGCTGTTTTCCAAGTCAGGAATAATCAAACCAAATGAACGGCTATTACCAGCGCGCAATGACGAAGCAGCATGGTCTGGTCGGTAGTTATACTCTTCCACCACTGCCATGACTTTCTGCTGTGTCTTTTCACTGATTCTGTATTTCTGCGCCTTGCCATTAATCACATAGCTGGCTGTGGTTTTCGACACACCGGCTAGTTTGGCAATCTCATCTAGTGTCATATGGGTGACCTGTATTTTGTGCGTAGGATCATATAACCAATCTTCTGATCCTTGGATTAGTTGAATTATATGCTGAATCGATTCAGTATAAAAGCTGAAAGGATTCAGCAAAATCTGAAAAGTGACTTCAATCATCCTTTTGAATGGATTGAGCGTCATTTGTCGTGATTCAGCTTCTTGTTGTTAACGAAACTGAAATTACGACACGCAGCAAAACTATTTTGAAAATCAAAATCGGCTTTGCTGAATTTTTTTACACTGAATGCTGAACCGATTCAGCCAATATAAAACAAAGAGTTAAGCAACGAGTTAAGCTCCATGAATCTTGCTCTAGACTGAATCGTAGCGATACACAAATTCTCAAGCGATACGCTAAAGAGGCACCATGCTTAAATTATCAAAATCTGACATCACTCTAGGCCAAACTGCCGAAGACAAATTCAAAGCAATCCAAAACATTGCTGGCGACCTGACAGCTAAAGGTTTAGTTGACTCTGGTTACGTTGAAGGAATGCTGAACCGTGAAAACCAGAACTCTACGTTCCTAGGTAACGGCATCGCGATTCCTCACGGAACGACGGATACTCGTGGCCTAGTAAAAGAGACAGGCGTTGCAGTACACCACTTCCCTGAAGGTATTGATTGGGCAGACGGCAACCGTGTTTACGTAGCAATTGGTATTGCAGCGAAATCTGACGAGCACTTAGGCATTCTTAAGCAACTAACAAAGGTTCTAGCGGCAGACGGTGTTGAAGAGAAATTAAAGCAAGCGAAATCAGAAGACGAAATCATCGCCCTACTTAACGGCGAAGTTCAGTTAGAAGCCGACCTAGACGCTTCTTTAGTTCAGCTACTGTTCCCTGCGAGCGACATGATTCAAATGTCTGCAGTTGCGGGTGGCCTACTTAAGAACACAGGTTGCACAGACAACGCATTCGTTGCTGACCTAGTAACAAAAACACCAACTCACCTAGGCCAAGGCCTTTGGTTGTTGGGCAGCGACAAAGGCGTAACACGCACTGGCGTATCTTTCGTTTCAACAGCGAACCATTGTGAATACGAAGGCACACCAGTTAAAGCATTGGTAGCATTCGCAGCTTGCAACAGCGCGCACCAATCTATTCTGGCAAACCTAAGCAAGATGGTTTTTGAAGGTAAACAGCAACAACTGTTAATCGCTGACGCAGCGCAAGTGATTGGTCTTCTGAAAGGTGAAGCGGTTTCTACAGCTTCTCAAGACGATGACAACTGCGCTGTATTCAAAATCAAAAACGCACACGGCCTACACGCTCGTCCAGGTGCAATGTTGGTTGCTGAAGCGAAGAAATTCGAATCAACAATCCGCGTGTCAAACCTAGATGGCGACGGAAAAGAAGTGAACGCGAAAAGCTTGATGAAAGTAATCGCTCTTGGCGTTAAACACGGCCACCAGCTTCAGTTTGTTGCTGAAGGTGACGATGCAGCACAAGCACTTGAATCGATTGGCAAAGCTATCGCTTCAGGCCTTGGCGAAGGTTAAGGAGTCGATATGTCTGATAAACAAATCAAAGCAGTTACCGTTACGCTAAACCCAGCTCTAGACCTAACTGGCGCTATCGACGCACTTAATGTGGGTTCAGTGAGCCTAGTAAACAAAGGCTCTCTGCACGCAGCGGGCAAAGGCGTAAACGTAGCAAAAGTACTTTCAGAGCTTGGCGCGAAAGTGACCGTAACAGGTTTCCTTGGTCGCAATAACGAAGAAGCGTTCTGCCAACTGTTCGAACAAATGGGCGCAGCTGACCGCTTCATCCGTGTTGATGGCGCAACTCGAATCAACGTAAAACTGGTTGAAAACTCAGGCCAAGTAAGCGACATCAACTTCCCAGGTGTTCCTGTTGATGCTGACGCAATTAAAGCGTTCGAAGAAACCCTATTAGAACTTGCTGAAACGCACGATTACTTCGTGATTGCAGGCAGCTTGCCACAAGGTATCTCTCCTGAGCTTTGCGCTTCTTGGGTTCAACGCTTACACGATTTAGGTAAGAAGGTGCTATTTGATAGCAGCCGTGACGCACTTAAAGCCGGTATCAATGCGCAGCCTTGGTTAATTAAGCCAAACGATGAAGAGCTGTCTCAGCTGTTCAACGCTGAACTCACCACACGCGACCAATGCCAACACGCGGGCCAAGCCCTAAGTGAAAAAGGTATTGAGAACATCGTGGTGTCACTTGGCGCAGAAGGCGTGATGTGGCTTAACCAAGGTGAATGGTTACATGCTCAACCGCCGCGTATGCAAGTAGTGAGCACAGTAGGTGCAGGCGACACCTTAGTTGCTGGCCTATGTTGGGGTCACATGCAACAGATGCCAAAACCAGAACTTATTAAATTCGCAACCGCCCTATCTGCTCTAGCAGTTTCACAGGTAGGCGTGGGCATCACCAGCCAACAAGAGCTGGATTCAGTACTACAAAATATCCAATTACAGTCGCTTAGTGCTCCAACTAGCCAGTTAGACACAAGCAAATAGGACAAAAGGTTTATTATGAATATTACCATTATCACAGCTTGCCCTAGTGGCGTAGCAAACAGCATCATCGCAGCAGGCTTGTTAGAGCAAGCGACAAAAGCACTGGGTTGGAACGCCGCTATTGAATGTCAATCAAGCGTGTTACCTGATTCAACTGTATCGCAAGACGCTATCGACAGCAGCGACGTTGTGGTTATCGCAGCCAACACCAACGTTGATAAAGCGCGCTTTGTCGGCAAGAAAGTATACCAAGCGGCTATCTCTGAATGCACTGCTGATGCAAAAGCATTCCTAGAGAAAGCGGTAGCAGAAGCAACAGTATTAGACGCTTCACAAGTTGAAAGCGCTGTTGAAGTAACTGGTACGTCACCTGCTACAGGTAGCAAAAAGATCGTAGCGATTACGGCTTGCCCAACGGGTGTTGCACATACCTTTATGGCCGCTGAAGCGCTTGAAGCTGAAGGCAAACGCCTAGGTCACCAAATTAAAGTGGAAACTCGCGGCTCTGTAGGTGCGAAAAACCAACTAACAGACCAAGAAATCGCAGACGCTGATCTTGTTATCATCGCAGCAGACATCGACGTTCCACTGGATCGTTTCAACGGCAAAGCGCTATACAAAACGACAACGGGTCCTGCGCTTAAGAAAACAAAGCAAGAGATGGAAAAAGCATTCGCAGAAGCTAAACCATACCAACACACTGCTTCTTCAAATTCAGCACCTGCTGACGAGAAGAAAGGCGTGTACAAGCACCTAATGACAGGTGTTTCTCACATGCTTCCAGTGGTAGTTGCGGGTGGTTTGATTATCGCACTCTCTTTCGTATTCGGTATCGAAGCGTTTAAAGAAGAAGGCACACTAGCAGCAGCATTGATGACTATCGGTGGTGGTTCTGCATTCGCACTGATGATTCCTGTTCTCGCTGGTTTCATTGCATTCTCAATTGCTGACCGTCCGGGTCTGGCTCCAGGTCTAATTGGCGGTATGTTGGCTAGCTCAACGGGTGCAGGTTTCCTAGGTGGTATCGCAGCAGGTTTCATTGCCGGTTACGCAGCGAAATTCATTGCCGATAAGGTTCAACTTCCACAATCCATGGAAGCCCTCAAGCCAATCCTGATCATTCCGTTTATCGCGAGTTTGTTCACTGGTCTTGTGATGGTTTACATCGTGGGTGGCCCTGTTTCTGGCGTGATGAGCGCAATGACAACTTTCCTAAACAACATGGGAACGTCTAACGCGATTCTTCTGGGTGTGATTCTAGGCGCAATGATGTGTTTCGACCTTGGTGGCCCAGTAAACAAAGCGGCTTACACATTTGGTGTTGGTTTACTGGCTTCGCAAACTTACGCACCAATGGCAGCTATCATGGCAGCAGGTATGGTTCCAGCTCTAGGTATGGGTCTTGCGACTTTCCTAGTGAAAGACAAGTTTGAAGCGGGCGAGCGTGAAGCGGGTAAAGCATCATTCGTTCTTGGCCTATGTTTCATCTCTGAAGGTGCAATCCCATTCGCAGCGAAAGATCCAATGCGTGTTATCCCAGCTTGTATGGCAGGTGGCGCACTAACTGGCGCTCTATCAATGATGTTTGGTGCACAGCTGATGGCTCCACACGGCGGTCTATTCGTACTACTGATTCCTGGTGCTATCTCTCCAGTACTGATGTACCTAGTGGCGATTGCAGCAGGTACAGCAGTAACAGGCTTTGGTTACGCGGCTCTTAAAAAGATGAGCGATTCTAAAGCAACTGCAGAGGCTTAATCCCCCAAGCTCTTTAATTTAGAGCGCTCCTGATGCATTGATAATTTCAATGCAACAAATAAAACAAAGGCTCCTCATTTGAGGAGCCTTTTTTAATGAATCACCAATACTCTCTGACTAAAACAATCCCCCACGGTTACCTTTTGTTTACCTTGGCTCCTTTACTGTCCTTGATAAGAAAAATGAACAACAAGGAAAGAGCATGAAATTATTCGCTTCAATACTCACGACTGTCGGTATTACTGGCGCAGTTTGGGGGCTATTACATATTCAGCCTGCGATTGCGGATGCATCGACAGCGCAGCCAATAACTAAGTCATCAACGAACAAGTCATCAATCGACAAACAGCCAAAAAACAAGCCCGTTGAGATAAAACAACAAGCGACTGCATACTCAACCTATCTACAAGGCTTAAGCAAAACCATTTCTTTAGAGGATGTGCCTGATCTGTGGGTCGATTTCTATCAAAACCTAGAAGCAAATGATAAGGAGATCGGACAGCAGCAGAAAGTCATCGTCGTCTATCAAGAGATCAGCTCTGATTTCAGCGAAGCAACGATCACCATTGGCTTCCCAACTCAGCAATCAATATCAAATAAAAACAAGCCCTTAATTAATATTCCGAGCAAAGCCGGAGGTACGCTTCTGCTAAGTAAAGGTGAACATACAGAACTAGAATTAGCGCAAGCTTGGGAAGGTATCGCGATTTTAAAAGAAGTGGACATGGTCATAGAACACCACCAACTGAATCAGCATGGGTTGCCAGATTCTAGCGAGTTATACGTCTACTATAAGAATGGTCAGTAAAGGATTAAGTTATGGATTTCACTATGGATAGCATTGGGAATTTTCTCTCTCAAACATTCACAGAAACAAGCATCATCCTTACCGAGACTTGGGTAGATGATAATTTTCTACTGCTTGCTTTGGCTCTGTTTATCTTTGAGCTTATCCGCTATGCCTTTAAGAAAAAGCTCAGCTGGAATATGTTGGGTGACAGCACGACCAATTTAGTCACCTTATTCTTCTTATTGGTTACTGTCTTCTTTGTCGGGTTAGCTTATGTTGGTGCTTTTGTTTACGCCTACGAGAATTTCAGTCTGACTCAATTGCCAATATCCGGTTGGACAATTCTTGGTTGCTTGATCTTGGCCGATCTCGCTTACTACTGGGAACACAGGTTCTTACACAGTAATGGCTTAGCATGGGGAACGCACTCAGTTCACCATAGCTCGCCTTACTTTAATATCTCGGTTGCTTACAGGTTTGGGCCTTTAGATTGGTTCTTCCCATTCTTCTTTCACTTGCCGTTGATTCTGCTTGGTTTCAATCCGTTTGTGGTGCTGATGTGTGAAACCTTTGTTCAACTGTTTCAGACACTGCTGCACACTGAAACCGTCAAACGACTACCCCGCCCTATTGAAGCCGTGTTTAATACGCCTTCACACCACCGAGTACATCATGCGACCAACAAGCAATATCTTGATAAAAACTATGCTGGCATCTTCATTATTTGGGACAAGATGTTCGGTACCTTCGCTAAAGAAGAGGAAGAAGTCAGATATGGCGTGTTCCCTAGAATCAACTCTGTGAACCCATTTAAGGTATATTTCCACGGCTACGTTAAACTGTGCCAACAGTTATGGCATGCGCCAAATTGGAACTACCGATTACAACTTCTTATCCAGCCGCCTATCTGGGCTTGGAAAAGAGAACGAGAAACAAAGTAAGGACACTTATGAGCATTAATGCCCTGTTGATTGAAGACGACAGCGACTTAGCAGAAGCCATTGCAGACTACATGGAGCTCGACGGTTTCGAATTCGATTTTGCTTACAATGGCAGTGCTGGGCTCAATCTTGCGCTAGAGGGGCGTTATGACATCATCTTAACGGACATAAACATGCCCAAAATGGACGGACTTGATGTCTGCCAATCTCTTCGACAACAAGGCGTTACCACCCCGATTCTCATGCTGACGGCGAGAGACACGCTACAAGACAAAATCGCCGGGTTCGAGGTAGGTTCAGATGACTATCTAGTGAAGCCTTTTGCAATGGAAGAGCTAAAAGTACGGTTGATGGCATTAGTGCGGCGCGCTCAAGGCTCTGTAACTTCGTTGTCTGTGGCAGACCTCAAGCTGGACTTAGACAAGCACCAAGCTATTCGAGGCGGTAAACTACTGAAGCTATCTCCAGTGTGTTGGCGAATGCTCGTAATGTTAGTGCGAAACAGCCCTAACGTGGTGAGCAAAGCCAAGCTTGAGGAAGCATGGGAAGACGAAATGCCAAGCTCTGATAGCATGAAAGCACACCTGTTTAAACTACGCCAAGTGGTCGATGCACCCTTTGATTCAAAGCTAATCCACACGGTTCATGGCATTGGTGTTGTTTTACATGGGGAGTCATCATGAAGCACCCGAACATGAATCGAGTAAGTATCAAGCGTGATATCTACCTCTACCTGTTTGGCATCGTCGTATTACTCACAGCCATCTACAGCTTGATGGTGTCTCAGAGCTATCACATCGGTCTCAATGAATCGGCAAAATATGGATTCTTATATGAGTTGGAAGTCGCAGAGCAGCAATACATCGAAACAGGGCAACTGCCAGACTACCAAAACCCAACATTCCAAGCCTTTCTAAGCTATTCAGATCTGCCCGCTAAGTTCCAACAAACTTTTGATTGGAAAGCATTTGATAACGATGCAATTTATGAACACTACGAGCTTTCATCGAACAGCGAGTCAGGTCAGTACCTCTACGCAGCCAAGCATCCGATATCAGGTAGCGAAGAAGCGCTATACATCATTTCTGAATATGATGAAGCGATCTACTTGAATCTGTTCGAGCTGAATCCACCTGATTCTGTCGCTCAAATTAACAATGCCTTTATCGCTATCGGTGCCCTTTTACTCTTGGTATTTTTGATCATTCGCCTTCTGATACATCGAGTCACCAAACCCATTATTACCCTATCAAAATGGTCTGAATCTCTGGATGTGGGCAACACAGAAGGGCTGACTCAATTTCGCTATAAAGAAATCGACCAATTAGCTTCACAACTGGTTAAAAGCGTACAAGGTGAACGCCAAGCTAATGAGCGTGAGAGCTTTTTCTTAAGAGCCGCAAGTCACGAGCTAAGAACACCGATTGCCACCATTTCAGCCAGTGGCGATATGCTGGTTCGATTGTCTGAAAGCATTCCCAACAGCGGCCAACGAGCGGTCGCAAGAATCCAACGTTCAGCCTCCAACATGAAAGCCTTGGTAACAACACTGCTGTGGATGAGTCGCAATAGCGAGATAGAAACCAACTACGAGCAAATCAAACTAGAACCTTTGATCGATAACATCATCGAAAGCCAACGTTACCTTCTAAAAAACAAAGAGGTAGAGGTCTACACCAAGGTCGACCCAGGCGAACACTCACTTCCCAGCGAGTTAACCGAGGTTGTGCTCACCAACTTGGTACGAAATGCATTCCAACACGGCGGTAGCGGAGATATCAGCATCACGCTTGCAGCAAACCAGTTTGAGGTGAGTAATCGTTTGGAAGATAAACACATGGCAAACGACTCTGATCAACAAACCTCATTTGGAATCGGCCTAGAGCTAATAGATCGCGTTTGTCAGAACCAAGGTTGGCAGTTTACTCATGAAACTCACAACAATGAGTTCGTCGTTAAAGTCATGCTGTAGCAATTTTCTGAAAGGTTAATTGATGGTGACCAAAAGTTTACCTTGGCTTGGTTATGCTAGTCGCACAATCTAGTAAGGAGTTATGTTATGGGCACTTGGATTTTAGAAACACTATTGTGGGCAGTGGTAACCGTGGCGGTTTGTGTCGCGATTTGGGGACTGTACTTACCTAATATCTTAATCGCATTAGGTGTGTCGGTAGCAGTATCACTGTTATTGGGTAATAGCTGGAGAAGCTAATTATTTAAGGAAGAACATAGTTCAAAACGTTAGTGAGTATTGGCACACCCGACAGCAGCGATATTGACTAAGTGCGTTGATTAGGCACGTACTGTCGGGCGCGAATTAAATTAGCTACTTAGTGTTTCTTCAAAGACACCCAGTTCACGACCAAGCCATGTCGCTCTTACTGTGTGATCCAAAGTTTCTTCACCGCCAGTCACAGGGTGAATAAGCACCGACATATCACCGCGTTCTTGCTCAAGCCATTCAACAATACCCGACTCTTTGTTAGCAAAGTGAATCTCAAACATCGGCATCTTATGTGGACCAACCAAACGATGTATTAATGGGAAAACCTCTAATACATCTTTACGTTCCGATAGAATTTTCTGACGCAGTGTTTCTGCCTGCTCTGCAAAACGCAGAGGGAAATAGATATGACCGTGGTACATGGCACCATCCTTTAGAATTATGATGTCGCGATTTTATACCTAAACCGCATTCAATAGCTAAGTCTTAATAGATGAACTTGATTGGTGAGGGTCGATAAGAGAGAAAAACTAGAGTCTGTTATTCGAAGTAATCAAAAACAAACTCTAGTTATGTACAGCGAGTTAGTTTTCAAGCGACTAAGGCTTAAGCTTTAAAACTCGGTCAATATCTTCTGCAGAATGACGCTCTGGTACTTGCTCCCACTCTTCGCCAAATGAACGGTTAACCACTCGGCCGCGTTGGAAACCTTCACGCGCTTCTAGCTGCTTCGCCCAGCGCACAACGTTGGTGTAAGACTCAACTTGTAGGAATTCGGCTGCATCGTAAATTTTGCCTAGCACAAGGTTGCCATACCAAGGCCAAATCGCGATATCAGCGATGCTTAGCTCGTCACCCGCCACAAATTCGTTATTTGCTAACTGTTTGTCTAACACGTCTAGCTGACGCTTAGCTTCCATCGCAAAGCGGTTAATTGGGTACTCTTGCTTTTCATCCGCGTAAGCATAGAAGTGACCAAAACCACCACCTAGGAATGGTGCAGAACCTTGTGCCCAGAACAACCAGTTAATTGTTTGTGTTCTTGCTGCCCCCTCTTTTGGTAAGAAGTGACCAAATTTTTCAGCTAGATGCATCAAAATAGATGCCGATTCGAAAACATTAACGTCTTCGTCACCAGACTTGTCGACAAGTGCTGGTATTTTAGAATTTGGATTCACGCCAACAAAGCCAGAAGAGAACTGATCAGCCTCACCGATGTTGATCAAGTACGCATCATATTCAGCTTCTTTAACACCCGCCGCTAACAACTCTTCCAGCAAAATAGTGACTTTTTGACCGTTAGGTGTGCCAAGAGAATACAATTGAAAAGCATGGTCACCAACAGGAAGCTCTTTATCAAAGCGAGCTCCAGATTCAGGACTATTGATGTTTGCCCATTTGTTACCACCAGCAGTATCGTTAACCCAAACTTTTGGCGGAGTGTATTGTTCTGACATGATATTTCCTTATTAATATAGGGTCTCACAAACTGATATTAGGTCACATGTCTGCGGTTAAAACCCCTGAATACGATTTATTTTCAAACTGTTAAGCATGGCTTATTCCAGAAAGACATAACCCGCTTAAGCGTTGGTGTGTGTAAAAGATAAGTCCGTATTCAAACTTCAGTCTAATATCGGAAAATCCCCCGCATCATTTAACAATGATTTACGAACGACATACCGACAGCTTCAAGAAAGCTGTGATAAAATCGGGATATTACAATTGATAAGGATTTGGCAATGTCTTCTGATTTCACAGGTTCGAGTGCAGCGTATGCTCGCCAAGAGAAAGGCTACCGTGAAAAAGCACTAAAACTGTACCCTTGGGTTTGTGGGAAATGTGCGCGTGAATTTGTTTACTCAAACCTCCGAGAGCTTACCGTTCACCACGTGGATCACGACCATACAAACAACCCTGAAGATGGCAGCAACTGGGAGCTACTGTGCCTGTACTGTCACGATCATGAGCATTCAAAATACACTGACCATGAGCGTTATGGTGTGGATGCAAAAGCGAGTTTAGATGATCATCAGTCAGCGACACACAACCCGTTCGCCGATCTCGCCAAGATGATGAAGAAGTAACACACCTTCAGAGTTGCCTTTGGTAGATGGTAACTGCTAGATAATAGATAAATAACAAGAAACCCCAGCATGTCACCATGCTGGGTTTTCTTTTATCTGCCGTCATAACCAAATAATAGAGTTCAGATAGGCAGGATCAAAAAAGCCTTCCGAAGAAGGCTTTTTAAGAATCAAATAGAATTATGCTGCCGCTTGCTTGCGAGACTCTTCTACCTGCTTAGCGCGTTGTTTTAGCGTCAATTTATCGCGGTATGCAAACCAAACGTAAGACACAACCACTAAGAAGAACAGGTATGACAATGAGAAAATGAACGGCGATTGAATGATATCGTTCGAGATACCCCAAGAAACACCGATAACAGTCACTGCAATTTTCGCAAAAAAGCCACACATCAATAGCACTAATGCCAACTGTGGGAAACGCGTACTGCGGAATGCAAGCCAGTAGCAACTACCAACTGCTAGAGCCGCAACATAGAAGCCGAATAGGAAAGAGTGAATATGGTCAGCTGCCGCTACACCACCAGAAATTGACATCAATAAAATTAAAAACAGTTTCATAATACTCGCCTCACCATAAGTTGGAAACGCATCCTTTCAAATTTGGAATCTCAGTTTGCGTACTATTTTCCCACTTTTTACGGACAACACAACCCCTCCAATCGAACAAAATGTAAGCAAAGGTGCTAACAAAAAGCACCCTTAACAATTGCGTAACATTCTGTTTTTAATAAAACTCCGTTACTCCTTGTCTCATATGAACAAAGCGCTATTTCGATTTATTTTGTTACACAAATTTAACCTTGGAAATTAATTAAAATTATTTGTAACTCTGTGATATCCGCACGGAATACGTGTCTATTCAAAAACCATCACCTCAAAATCCCTGAAATAATAAGAAAACAGAGCGAAAAAGAACAAAACAGAAAGGTGTTGAATACATTTTAAAAACCAATAAAAAACAACTCATTAACAAACTGAATTTAATTTACCGAAAATGGAAAAAGAGATTCCAATCACATTTTTATTGGTTATAATCCGCGCTCTTTTGCGCTATCTGTTGATAAACGCAAACTAATTTTGAAGAAACAATCACAATAACCCGTCTTTAGTTAAGTGGCTCTCCACTAACCGATGACAAAACTGAGAATAAAAATGAGCAAGATTGATAAAGCAACACGTATCCTGCTAGCAGGCTTCTGTATCAACCTTTGTCTTGGCATCCTGTATGCTTGGAGTGTATTTAACAAAGCGCTAGTAACTGAAGCTGGTTGGAGTGCTGCTGAAGCATCTTCACCTTACGCTATTGCAACTATCACATTCTCTGTTTGTCTTCTTGTTGCGGGCATCCTACAAGACCGTATGGGTCCACGTAAGATCCTTATCCTAGGTACAGCGCTTACAGGCCTAGGCATGATTGCTTCTGGTTTCGCTACAACACCTATGATGCTGAACATCACGTTCGGTGTTATGACAGGTGCTGGTATCGGCTTCGGTTACGCATGTCTTTCTCCATCTGCAATGAAGTGGTTCCACTCTTCTAAGAAAGGGATGGTTAACGGTCTTATCGCAGCAGGCTTCGGTCTTGCGGCTATCTACCTAGCACCAGTAACTTCTGCGCTAATCGACAGCATGGGTATCCAAACTAGCTTTATGATTCTTGGTGTTGGTGTACTTGCAATCGCAGTACCTCTAGCAGCAACAATCAACAACCCACCAGCGGATTACACGCCAGCTGAGCCTAAAGTAAAAGCAGGCCAAGCTCCTAAAGCGGTTAAGAAGACTGAAGACCTAACTTGGAAAGTAATGCTGAAGACTCCTCAGTTCTACTCTCTATGGATCATGTACGCATTCGCTGCATCTGTTGGTCTAATGATCATCGGTAACATCACTACGATTGCTAGCGTTCAAGCTAACCTGCCAAACGCAGTTTACCTAGCGTCTATCCTTGCAGTATTCAACTCAGGCGGCCGTGTTGCTGCGGGTATGCTTGCAGATAAAATCGGTGGTGTACGTACTCTACTTCTAGCGTTCATCCTTCAAGGCGCGAACATGGCTCTATTCGCTACGTTCAACTCTGAATTCACGCTAATCATTGGTACGGCTATCGCAGCTGTTGGTTACGGTACGCTTCTAGCAGTATTCCCAACACTAACTGCTGAGTTCTACGGCCTGAAAAACTACGGTACTAACTACGGCGTGCTTTACACGGCATGGGGTATCGGCGGCGCTATCGGTGCAGCAGTTGTTGGCTTCTCAATGTCAAACGGCGAAGGTTACGGCCTAGCTTACACAATCTCTGCAGTTATGATGGCAGTGTGTATTGTTCTAGCAATCATCACTAAGCCAATCTCTGAAGCTAAAGTTGCTGAACTAAAAGCATCACAAGCTTAATCAACAGAAAAGATTGAATTTGTTACTGAAGAGCTTAACCTTAGGGTTGGGCTCTTTTTGTATCAAGCGACTTCTCCATTGACCACCGAAACCACTGTTCAGCTCTCCCCTACTTATTATCTCGACAACTTCAATCGACTGGTTGAACACGCTCAAACGCTCTACCCCGATCTTCTGAGTGATGATGAATGTCGTTGGTTGTCCGCATACAAACGTCTTTCTGTTTCAAGCCAATGCTTAATGGTTCGTTTGCTTTCTCGTAAAGGCCGTTGGTTTCGCAGCGATAAACTCAACTATGTTGAAATCCATGATTTGAATACCGCACTACAAGAGCTAAGCTCCGCAGGTTTTATTGCGTTAAGTCATCCTACAGAACAGCATGACCTCGCCATTAGTGAGGTCGAGCTCGGGTTGCACTTGCTCACCAAACCAGAGCTGTTGAGTGTATTCCCCGCCCTTAAGAGCCATAGAACTGCCAAGAAAGACGAGCTGTTGTTACTGCTTGATAAGCAACCTTTTGATCAATTTCAAAGCCTAACCTTCGACTGTATTTACGTCATCGAATCTCAAGTGATTGATGTATTACTGTTGCTGTTCTTTGCCAACACCTATCAAGACTTAAGTCAGTTCGTGTTAAGCGACCTTGGGCTCAACACCTTTGAGAACTACCCATTAAGCAAGCAACGCCGCTTCTTCACCTCTAGAGATCAACTCAATCAATTACTCCAGATGCGCGATATTCAACGCTTGTATTCAGAAGGTAACCGCAAAGACGGTGACTTTCTGGAACTGCTTTTAAACTCGATTCCTGAAGAATCAGAACACAGAAGCATTGCCAGAAAACGATCGCGTTTGATCAATGATATTGCTCGCGATCTAGAAAGGCTTAACCTAAACGACCAAGCTATCTTTTGGTTCAGGCAATCGGAACTTACTCCTAGCAGAGAGCGACTTGCGCGCATCTATGACAAGCAAGGTGAGTTAGACTTAATGTGTGACATTGTCACGCAAATGAAGGCTACTCCATCGGATGTGTCAGAGTTGGAAGTCGCTATTAAGCTTGAAGACCGGCTGCTACGGAAACAGGGGCACAAAGTTTCACGAACCATAAAGCCGAGCTGCAAAGAGTTAAAACTGGAATTAGACCTCAGCCAAACGCGAGTCGAGCTTGCGGTAAAGCAGCATTTTGAGAACCAAGGTTGGGACGTCTACTTTTCTGAAAACAGTTTTCTGTGTGGCTTGTTTGGTTTGGCTTTCTGGGATGTCATTTTCGCAGACGTTGAAGGCGCCTTTATCAATCGATACCAACATCGACCATTGGATCTGTACCATTCAGATTTCGCAGACAAGCGAGCCGAACAGATTGAAGCCTTGTTTCAGACGATATCCAAACTTGGGCTGAATCATTTGCTTGATACTTACGATGAAAAGCAAGGTATCGCGAACCCCTTTGTTCATTGGAATCATTTCCCTAAGGCACTCATCGAACACAGCTTGGCTTCGATTCCAAATGCTTTAGTTATCGATCTCTTCAAAGTGTTATTGAGTGACTTAAAGCTATTTAGAACCGGGATGCCCGATTTGATTGCGTTCAAAGACGAACGGTTTCATTGGATTGAAGTCAAAGGCCCAGGAGATAAGCTGCAAGACAACCAGTGGCGCTGGCTCAAAGAGTTTGAGCGATTGTCTGTCCCTTTCTCTGTTTGTTACGTCAATCAATGAGTCTTACTCTTAGCTCATGGCTGTTAGCTCTTAGTGCTTAATCTGGCTAGGTCTAAGCCCTAATTTATGAGCAAAAGCGAGTGACTTGCATCGACAAGTTACTCGGTTCCATCAAGATCTTATCTATAAGATTGTTAGAACATGAGCATTTTCAATCATTTTCGATATAATTAGAGAAAATGCTTAATATATAAATACGTATGAATTTGAAAAAACTCTTCATTTTAGCTTTTGTTAGCGTCTTCTCAGGTTGTGCCGTCTACGCGGGTTTAAACTTCGACGAGTTGTTTGGTGAGCAACAAGTACGCGATCGCCAAGCCCCTATTCTTTCGGCTCAAGCACAGCACTTCATTAACGAAGTAAAACCCATCATTGATAACCGATGCGTGGTTTGTCACGCTTGTTATGATGCGCCCTGCCAGTTAAAGATGTCTTCAGTAGAAGGTATAGACCGAGGTGCAAGCAAAGCACTCGTTTATCAAGGTACCCGCTTAACGGCATCTGCCCCTACTCGCTTGTTTGAAGATGCTATAACCACACAAGAGTGGCGTGATGCGGATTTTCATCCTGTCCTCAATGAGCGCATGCAGAACTCAACGGCTAACCTCGATGCTGGCCTTGTTTCTCGTATGTTGATCCAGAAAGAGAATCACCCTCTGCCCGATCAAACCCAGCTTGAAGGTTTCGACTTTTCAATCGATCGCGACCAACAGTGCCCAACGATTGAAGAGTACGCTCAATACGAGAGAGATTACCCAACTTGGGGGATGCCTTATGGGATGCCGAACTTAGACAAAACAGAATACGCGACTTTAATGAGTTGGTTAGAAAATGGCGCGTTAATGAACGACCATATTCCGCTGAATGATGCAGAACAAGAGCTCGTTAATGTCTACGAAAGCTTTTTAAATAAAAGTGACAATAAGAGCCAACTTTCAGCTCGTTACATCTATGAGCACCTGTTTTTATCTCACGTCTATTTTTCTGATTTAGCTCAACCCACACGTTTCTTCACTGTTGTTCGCTCTGCAACACCACCAGGTGAAGCGGTAAAACGCATCACGACTCGTCGCCCTTATGACGATCCAAAAGTAGACCGTGTTTACTACCGCCTGATTCCAGAGCAAGGCAGCATCGTCGACAAAACGCACATGCCTTTCGCACTTAATAAAGAACGTCTACAAAAGTGGAATAACTGGTTTGTCGATGCGAATTACTCAGTAAAACAACTTCCTAGTTACAACATTGATGTTTCTGCTAACCCAATGACTTCGTTTGAAGCGCTGCCAGTAAACTCGCGCTTCCACTTCATGTTGGACAATGCTCAAAACACCATCATGGCCTTTATCAAAGGGCCAGTGTGTCGAGGTCAACTTGCTCTAAACGTGATTAACGATCGTTTTTGGATTTTCTTCATTGACCCTGAGAAAGCCGACTTACCAGAAATAAACGCCTTCTACGCGAGCCAAAAGAAAAACTTAAAGCTACCTAGTGAGCTAGACAGCAATACGGTTCCTGTCACTAATTGGGTAAGATACGCGAAGCAACAAGCACGATACCTAAATGCCAAATCAGACTTCACCAACCAATGGTTTGAGAGTGGCGTAAACCTGGACACTGACATCATTTGGGATGGCGATGGCGTCAACCCAAATGCAGCCCTCACCATCTTTAGACATTTTGATAGCGCATCTGTTGTGCAAGGGTTAGTTGGCACGCAACCTAAGACGGCATGGATTCTTGATTATGCTCTTTTAGAACGCATTCATTATCTTCTCGTCGCAGGCTTCGATGTCTACGGTAACTTTGGCCACCAACTGATTACACGCATGTTCATGGACTTCTTACGCCTTGAAGGTGAGAGTAATTTCTTAACCCTTCTTCCTAAAGACGTGCGACATATTGAACACTCAAGTTGGTATAAAAACCAAAGCACACAATTGAGCGACTACTTGCAGCGTAATATTGCACCTTTTGAACAACCAACCAGTGTGGTTTACAAAACGGCCGATCCTAAGCGTGAACTGCTTAACATGATCAAAGATAAGCTCGCACCTGTCCTCGATAATCGCTTTGATATTGTTGAAACAGGTTTTGGTAAAAAGAATGAAGCACTGCTTAATCAAGTGAATTTGATTAAGGGAGAAGGCCTACGTCATGTACCTCAATTAGTCATGATAATGATTGAAGGCGAAAACGGCGAAGAGCAGCTGTTCACCATGATTCACAATAACGCTCACAGCAACATTTCTAGCCTTTTTAATGAAGAAGGTAACCGCGATTATGCCAATGATGACCTTACGCTCGTACGAGGCGTTGTCGGTAGCTACCCTGCGGCTTACCTGTCATTAACTGAGAACGAGATTCCGACTCTGGTTAAAGCGCTACAAAACTTAAACACAGAAGAAGACTACGTGGCGTTGCTAGACAAGTTTGCGGTACGACGCAGTTCTAGCGAGTTCTGGCCATTCAGTGACCGAGTGCATCGTTGGTATCAACAAGACCAACCAATTGAGTTTGGTTTGTTGGATTACAACCGCTTTGAAAATAGATAATAAGTAATAAGCATTGGTTTTAGTTCTAGCTCTTGGGAGAGATTAGTTTTAAGAGGCTAGTCGTTCTCAAAGAAGGCTCACTTGCTCGATACAAAAAATCCTCTGACGATATTCGTACAGAGGATTTTTTGTTGGTCTTGCTGATTGGGTATTGCTTAAAACAAACTTACACCATTAAGCAGAAATATAAGGGAGGAGGGCCTCTAACGAATCTTTAACCAATTCGGATAAAGCTTGGTCGTTATCTCTGTACTGCAGTAATGGGGCTTCACTTGCTTCAATGCTCTGACATAAACTGTACAGTGCTGATAAACCCAAGCTACCTGCAGATCCTTTAAGCTTGTGCGCCAAAGACTTCACTTCTCGTCCATTATCGGCTTCACTCGCCTCGACTAATTCATTCAAAGTAAGGTTGCTGCTCTCCTCGAAAAGCACAACGATTTGCTTCATTTTCTCTAAACCAAGAATCGATAGGTCACCCTCTATCACTTTGGAATCAATCAGTTTCACCGGAGCGTCTCCTTCATCTTGAGAGTCAGTTATAGTAGTGTGCTTAGCCAAAAGTTCAACCATCTGTGTCGAGTACAATTCATCACTGTTCCCCTTAATAACACGGTTACCATTTTGCTTACACACAGCATCATTTGGATCGGGCTGTGGCAACAATAGTTTTTTACCATCGAGTTGAGCAACGATGAGCTGAGAAAGTGCTTCCTTTTCTAGCGGTTTAGGCAAGAAACCATCAAACCCTGAGGCTAAATAACTCTCGACTTCCTCGTTGAACACATGAGCCGATACTGCGATCATTGGTGGTACTTCACATATCACGCCTTCTTCATTTTTCTGCTGGTTCGCATCGTCTTTGAGCTGTTGAATTAGCTCGACGCCATCACAGTCCGGTAAGTTAATGTCCACCAGCGCAATATCAAACTCTTGCTCACTGAATATGGCTCTCGCTTCTTGTCCCGTTGTCGCTATCACAACATCGTGCCCCAGGTTATTCAAAAAGCCTTCGGCAACAATACAGTTCACAGGGTTGTCTTCAATCAGAATGACCTTCGCTCGGATGCAAGCTTCAATGACCGTTGCTTTCGTTTCAATTTTCTCACCTACTTCAAGTGGCAATGAGAACCAAAACTGACTGCCCTCGCCTTCTTCCGAATGAACGCCAATATCCCCATTCATTGCCAACATGATGCTTTTACTGATCGCCAATCCAAGCCCTGTGCCGCCGGTTTTGTTACGACCACTGTCGGTTTGGGTAAAGGCATCAAACAGACAAGCTTGCTCGCTTGTGTCAATTCCGACACCAGTATCTGACACTTCAAACATCACTCGATTTTCATCTTCGATATCTAAGCTGATAAAGATATCGACCGAGCCACTTTCCGTAAACTTAATCGCGTTACCGACCAAATTATTCAAGATTTGGCTGATTCGAGTTACGTCGCCACGCCAATAGCGTTGCACGTCACTTTCGATATGGAAATCAAAATTTAGCTTCTTCTCAGCAGCTCGCCCTTCCATTAATTGGTAGGTGTCTTGAACCATCTGATGGAGATCAAACGAAGCTGTACGTATTTCTAAATGCCCCGCTTCTATCTTGGAATAATCCAACACATCATTCAAAATCGCGAGTAGGTTCTTACCGCTCCGGTTAATGATGTCAGCATAGCCGGATTGCAATGGATCTAACCCGGTATCTTTGAGCAATCTTGCGGTACCTAACACGCCGTTCATCGGCGTTCGTATTTCATGACTCATCGTCGCAAGGAAAGCGGATTTCGCTCTGCTTGCTTGTTCTGCGGCGTTGCGAGCTTTAGCATGGTTCCCTACCTCGATATTCAGCTTCTCATTGGTCTTCTGCAGCTGATAGGTTCGGTCTGTGACCAACTCTTCTAAGTGTTCTTTGTGCTCTTCAAGTTCGCGTTTCGCCTTTGCTTCACCCACCGCAACGACTTGCAGCGCCTGCGCGGTATTTCTGGCAGTGATGATCGCCTCGCCCATATGAGCCAACTCATCATTACCCTTAACCGAGATATCAATATTCAGGCGACCTTGTGCGATAGACATCAAGGCCGATGAGTATTCAGTAAGGCGTTTCACGACCGAGATATACACCACTCGCCACACGATAAATGCGACGATAACCAAGCCAATAACCGAAATCACAGACAGCGACCATTGAGCCAAATTCAACGTGCTCGTCAGCTCATCAACCGCTTTTTTGGTGCTGCGGTTTGAATCATCAACCAGTTGGTTAACCGTTGTATTCAACTGAGAGAACAACTCCAGTGTATTTTGCATCAGAAACTCTGACTTTTTGGTGTTCTCATATTGTTCTAACGAAATATCAAACACGACTTGGCGTTTTCTGAGCTCTTCAAGAAGCTGAGACATCTGCGCTGAACGAGTAGGATCTTCGACCGCTTTAACGCGGCGTGCCATGATTCTTAGATTGGATTCAAACTCAGATTGGATTTGATGAATACGTTCTACGTTGGTGACAGTCTGTGTCTCTTCTATTTGATTGAGCATTTTGAACGCCAGCAAATGCAATTCATGTAGACGCTCTGACAAATCAAGATCAACCTCTACAAGCGCATCCAGGGCTTGGTAGGCTTTATCCGTTTCTTTGGTTTCTAGCAGGTCATAGATGTGCGTTACGTTAGCAACCGCGATGGTAGCCGTGTTCAAAACTTGGGTTCGCGTCAGCTGCTCTAGCTCTTCGGCAAGTAAGCGCATCTCTTCGACACGAGACGACAGCTCTTTGTTTAACCAAAGCTTACGCTCAACCGACACACCCAACTCAGCCAGTGTGTTAATAACGCTTTGAACATTATTTTCGAGTTTATTAAGAAGTTGAGAATCGAAACTATCGACACCAAGATCTTTGATATGCTGAAGAAGCGACTCAAGTTGGTCGAATAGTACTGTGCCAGCCTCTTTTCTTTCTGCTTCATTTCTCGCATTAGAAAGCGTTTGTACTGACGAAATAATACGGTTGCTCAACTCAGAAACCTGACGAGCTTCGATCATGGCAGGAAGCGCCGAATCAACGACGTTTCTTTCGGTTTTTGCTACAAAGCTAAAACCAGAAACACCAATCAATGCAGACAATAGAACCAACAGTGCCATCACTAAGAATGAGGCCAGCAGCTTGCGTCCAATACTCGCTGAAGCTAACAACATAAACTCTAAACCTTAAAACGTTCTTCTTTACCCATGCAGAATACGCTATATTTTGCAGTGTTTCTTATCTAAAACCAATAAAACGGCAATTCATGCTATCTAGATCTTTCGCTTCAAAAATTCTTTTCTCACTAGTGGCCTCAGTGACTACTGTCGCAAGTGCTAGCGAGCCTTTGAGCCCAATAAAACCCGCCGAAGCCACATCACACAAAGAGAAAATTTGTGCCATTTATCCGCACCTCAAAGACTCTTATTGGTTGTCGGTAAACTATGGAATGATCTCTGAAGCAGAAAAGCAACAAGTGGAACTAAGAGTTTTGGAAGCAGGCGGTTACCCCAACGTGGCCAAACAAGCCTCACAACTGGTACTTTGCACGCAATGGGGAGCCGATGCCATTATTCTTGGCACAGTTTCACCTGATGCTTACCATGACAACCTTACTGATTGGGTTGGCTCAACGCCTGTGTTTGCGACGGTCAATGAGTTAACCGTCAATGAAGAGCAACAAAAGGTATTGAAAGGCACCGTCGGTGTCGACTGGTATCAAATGGGGTTTCAAGTCGGCGAGTTTTTGTCGAAACGACACCCGAAAGGATCTGGCGAAACGCCTATCGCCCTGCTACTTGGCCCGCAAGCAAGTGGCGGCACTAAGCCTGTTGCACTTGGCTTTTATGATGCGATCAAGTCGAGCGATATCAAAATTGCGATCAGCTATTGGGCAGATAACGATAAAGAACTACAGAGAAACCTAGTACAGCAAGTCATTGAGCAGCCGGATATTAAATATATTGTGGGAAGTGCGGTCGCAATTGAAGCTGCGATAAGTGAGCTGAGAGCGGCCGGTAAAACCAAAGAAATTGGATTAATTTCAAGCTACCTAAGTCACGGGACCTACCGCGGCTTGCTTCGTAACAAGGTGCTTTTTGCACCAACAGATAAAATGGTTGAACAAGGTCGCTTGTCAGTAAAACAAGCCACCAGTTACTTACGCGGCCAACCTTACGAGAAACACAGCGCACCAATTATCGAAGCGCTGACACCAGCAACACTCAAAGATCAAATTATCGCCGACTCATTGTCACCTTCTGAGTTTCGTCCGGTATTCAGTGTGAATCCTTAGTGCTATATTGGCTGAAGAACTCAAAACAATAAAAACGAAACAACAATTTAGGGAACATTCATGCAAAAAACGACGCGCACTATGCCAACACACAAGCATATCGCTTTGGTCGCTCATGACCACTTCAAACCTGAGCTACTAAGATGGGTCAAAGAGAACAAAGAAAAACTACAAAAGCACTTCCTTTACGCAACGGGCACGACTGGTTCTCTACTCAGTAAAGAGACAGGCCTAGCAATCAAGAGCATGATTAGTGGCCCTATGGGCGGTGACCAACAACTTGGCGCGCTTATCTCTGAAGGCAAGATCGATATGCTGATTTTCTTCTGGGATCCACTTAATGCTGTACCACATGACCCAGACGTAAAAGCACTGCTTCGTATCGCAAGTGTTTGGAACATTCCTGTGGCCACTAACCGCGCTACCGCTAATTTCTTGTTTAACTCTTCACTGCTTGAAGAAGAAGTAATCATCGAGATCCCAGACTACGAAGCGTACCTAGCTGAGCGCACGTAATCGCACGTTAAATGTGCTCTCTACTGAACAGACTAAAAAGCCTGCATTTTATCGCAGGCTTTTTTATGTCTCGTTTTCAGACATTAAACAGTTCAATCATAAAACAGTGCGAGAGTCTCTCTATTTATCACTCCACACTGCCATCTCGTTACCACTTGGCTCTTTAAAATGGAAACGTCTGCCGCCGGGAAAGCTAAAGATCTCACGGTTTATCTGACCACCAGCATCAATTACATCGCGCTCGGTTTGCTCAAGATCTTGGCTATAGAAAACCATCAGCGCCGCGCCGTTATCCGTATTCGACGCCAGATCCGCCAAATAGAACCCACCCATTAAGCCTTTACCTTCAAAAGCAGAATACTCAGGGCCATAGTCTTCAAAGCTCCAAGCAAACACTTGGCTGAAAAACGCCTTAGTTGCGGCGATGTCTTTCGCAGCAAATTCAATGTAGTTAATAGAGCCGTGTTCCATAGCAAACTCCTTATGCTTTATGCGTCTGCCTTGTGATATTAAGGCAGGGCTTGAAGATCTAATCTTAGGCAATCAAGTCAAGTAACATCACTTTTTACGAACAACTGGGTAATCAGAACCATGCAGCTCCTGCACAAAGCCAGACCCGTCACCGCTGTGCGTGATCCATACTTTCTCTTTTGCTCGCGTCATTGCTACATAGAACAAACGACGCTCTTCCGCATAAGGGAACGCGTCTGATGATTCAGTCAATGCGCCATCAATATGCAGCTGTTTCTTCTTGGTCGGGAACTGTCCTTCGTCAACACAAAGAATAATGACAAAGTCCGCCTCTTTACCTTTACTGCCGTGGCAAGTCATGAACTTGATATTAATTGAAGTGAAGATCTTCTTCCAGTCTTCCAACAACTCTGGCTTGTGGTAATGATTACGTCCAAGTAGCAGCACCGATTTATTGGTTTTGCCTTTAGATTGGCGGTTCAATTGGTCGAGGATCTTCTCAACTTCTTTACTTGGCGCACTGTACACCGCCTTCTGCTTCTGTTGCTTGAAACTGTTCAGTTCTTTCGGAATCTGAATTGGGTTTTCTTGTACAAAGCGATTAGCCACCGCACCTAACTGATTGTTAAAGCGGTAAGTCGTATCTAGGTGATGAATGGTCGAGCTTTCAAAACGATCCTTAAAGCCCGTGGTCAAATCCACATCCGCACCCGCAAACTGATAAATCGACTGCCAGTCATCGCCTACTGCAAAAATAGAGGCTTGATGCTCGGCTTTAGACTGATTACAAAGAGCTTCAACCAAGGCAAGACGATCAGGTGAGATGTCTTGATACTCATCGATCATGATGAACTTCCAAGGTGAGATAAACTTGCCCTTCTCGACATACTGAGTCGCTCGGCTGATCATGATTGAGAAGTCGATATGGTTCTGTTCTTTCAACTCCTTTTGCCACGCGGTTACACATGGCCAACACAGTGACAGTTCGCTGTTGAGGCGCGTATAGTCTCGATGATCAATCAGCTGTTGCTGTACTTCTTTTTTCGTTAAGCCCGACGCATTCAACTGTTCAAGCTGCTTTTCAAGCCAACCGATCAATTTGAGGTTTGAAACATGGCTACCAAGCTCATCATCTCCGGTTAAATAAGCGATTGGCCATTTAGACAAGTGCTTTTGCCAACGTTTAAAGTTGGTCGGTGTCATCCAGTGCTTCTTCAACCAATCAATGCACCATGCTTGGCGTTGGTTGTCATCGAGCGCTAAAGGAGAAATAACCACACGTTCGGGTTCAACTTGATTCAGTATCTTTAAACCCAACTGGTGGAAAGTGCTGACTTGCACCTTCTCTGCTGATAAACCAATTTTGCTGTCGAGACGTTGCTTCATCTCTTCTGCCGCTTCACGACCAAAAGCGAGCAATAGCAACTCTTCAGCTTGAGCTTGATGGCTTTGCAGTAAGTACGCGACGCGAGCCGTTAGAACGCTGGTTTTACCCGAGCCTGCGCCCGCTAAAATAAGGTTGTGATCATCATTCATCAACACCGCATATTGCTGCGATAAGTTCAGTGGTGACGACTCACATTGCGCAAACAACACTTCCCAGTTCTTTCGCTCGGTCTCTAGCCATTGCTGGTTTCTTTCAGCTTGCTTGATTTCCGTTTCAGACAACCATGGCTGCATTCTTGCGATGCGATTTGGCATGCGCTGCGCGGCCTCTTCTAGCGTCATCGTCATACTTTCTAGGCCTGAGTTGACCATATCAACCCAAGTATTGACCTTAGAATGCGGTAGAAAAGCAGGGAGTTGCTCAAGGCGTGTTAATTCAGCTTCCCATTGAGGAACGTGTTCCTCCAATTGTTGACACTGGGTGTCGTGCCACTTCTGATAAGCCGCCACTGACGCGCGTGCAAATTGACGGCATTGATCCCAAGGTAGGCCTTGTACTAACCAACTGCGCTGCATTCCATCTTGTTGATTAGCAAAAAATTGTAGCGATCCCCAAAACAATCCGCGCTTTATCGCGATCTTGCCACTCCAAATAGTAAATGGGATACGCTCTTCACTGCCTACTGAAGATAACAGCAAGCGTGGACCATCAAGTTCAACCTGATGATATTCATTTTGAATAAAAAACTGTGCAGTCTTGTTAGCGCTTAGCTGCATTGGAGTGTGCTCTTAATTGGGAATATTGAATTTATATCATGATGCAATGAGAATTAATAATATCTCATATCTTATCGACGCTTTCATGACCACCTACGGGCAATTATGGATAAGTATCAAATTCTTGTGCTTGATTTCTGTTAGGATTATGGTTTTTAGTGTGTCAAGTGAGCGACTGTGGACTTCTCAGCCAAATTACGCCTCTATTGGGCGAATAAAACCATAAATTACAGCATATTAATTCTCATCACTCTGCTCGGTGTGGTGGTGCCTGCTTGGTATTATGGACAAAACACACTGATCACGCCTTTGATCTTAGGCGTTATTGCTGCGGCTCTTGCGGAAAGTGATGACAGCTTTACCGGACGCTTGAAAGCACTCACGCTGACCTTTATCTGTTTCGCGGTTGCGGCTTTCTCTATTGAACTTCTCTTCGATACGCCTTGGCTGTTCGCGATCGGGCTTTTTGTTTCAACCTTCTCTTTTATTATACTCGGGGCAATTGGCCCTAAATACGCGAGTATCGCGTTTGGTTCTCTCTTGGTTGCCATCTATACCATGCTTGGTGCACACGAGAGCACCAACCTTTGGTTTCAACCGCTTCTACTGTTAACTGGCGCCGCTTGGTACTACTTCATGTCGATGATTTGGCAGATAGTGTGGCCAATGCAACCG
Source organism: Vibrio sp. 1CM23M (assembly GCF_023161755.1). Lineage (NCBI taxonomy): Bacteria > Pseudomonadati > Pseudomonadota > Gammaproteobacteria > Vibrionales > Vibrionaceae > Vibrio > Vibrio sp. 1CM23M. Next base: position 237,630 of record NZ_JALNTR010000003.1, on the reverse strand, counting down.
GTGCAGCAAAACCTAGCCACGGTATTCGATCAAATCGGTAATTACATCGATTCAAAAGCGGAACTCTTCTACCCCGTTTCAGACTTGATTCCCCAGCCACACCGAATCATTGAAGCCAAACTCAATGCGAGTACCGTTAACGCACTCAATATGTGCAAAGCGACGCTGCTTAACCGCTCTAAGCGCGGGCACATTGACGGCCCTAGTGACCGATTTCTTAACACCTACTTCATCGCACAAGATATTCATGAACGCGTAAGCTCTAGCCACTATCGTTATCAAGAGCTAGCAAAACACTTTGAACGCTCTGACGTGTTGTTTCGATTTAAGTATCTACTGGAAGCGCAGGCAAGAGCTTGTAAAGAAGTGGCAAGCTCATTGAAAGTTGGCGCTGAATACCAACATGGTGACAAGTCTGTACTGGCACTTGATGAGCTGATGTCTTCGCTCAATCACCTGCACCAACAGAACAACCCTGAATGGAAATCACTGCTGAACCAGTTGGATTACTTATTCAATAACCTAGCAACCGTTGAAAAACAGCTTTCGAATATCAGCAACCCAGATGCAGAGAAGATTGAAGAAGGTGTATTGGACGATACCAATCCTCATACTTTGACGGCAATGTGGCACAAGATCAAAGCTAACTTGCACACCGATTCAATGCTATTCCGCCACGCGATTCGCATGGCGATCACTTTGACGCTAGGCTACGGGATTATCCAAGGGTTTGATATTGAAAGAGGTTACTGGATTCTACTGACAACGCTGTTTGTGTGTCAGCCAAACTACAGTGCAACCCGTCAAAAACTGACGGCACGTGTCATTGGCACGGTCGCAGGCTTGTTGATCGGAGTACCGTTACTGACTTTCTTCCCGTCGCAAGAGAGCCAATTAGTGTTCATTGTGATCAGTGGCGTGATGTTCTTTGCGTTTCGAATCAATAACTACGGGTTTGCGACCGGCTTTATCACACTGCTTGTACTCTTCTGCTTTAACCAATTAGGTGAAGGCTACGCGGTAGTATTGCCAAGGTTAGCGGATACCTTTATTGGTTGTGCTCTCGCCGTGCTTGCTGTCATTTATGTGTTGCCTGATTGGCAATCGAAGCGACTGCACAAAGTGATGGCGGATGCGCTCGATTCCAATAAGAACTATCTCGCTCAGATCATCGGCCAATACCGTGTTGGTAAGAAAGATAGCCTTAACTATCGTATCGCTCGACGTAGTGCGCATAATAATGATGCAAACCTGACTGCCGCCATCAGTAGCATGTTGGTTGAACCGGGTAAGTACCGTACCTCTGAAGATGAGAGCTTCCGATTCTTAACACTCAATCATGCTCTACTTAGCTATATCTCGGCTCTGGGTGCTCACAGAACGCGTATTGATGATGAAGCGACACACAAACTGGTGTTAGATGCGCACAGAGTAATCCACGAGCATCTCGACGCTCTAAATGATCAACTCTATTCTCATAAAGAGCATTGTGAAGTGAAAAACGCTTATGACCCTGAGTTGGATAAACGTTTGAGTGAATGGCGAGAAGAAGATGAGAATTCTGTCAAAATGGTTCTACAACAGCTCCATTTGATCTATCGAATGCTTCCAGAACTGCATACCTTAGCAACCAAGTTTGCCGTTAAGGTTAAGATCGATAAGCCGTTTGAAACGGAAGCTTCTTGAGCAACAAACAAAATACCGTAAAAACAAAAAGATAACGCCAACTGCTTATCTTTTGATCATCACAAATATTTATACATTGCTTTACCTATACCCCTAATTGGGTAGAGCAATTACTTACCTACCCTTGCGCTACAAGGGTTGCAGGCGTTTTTACATTGTGGGAATTTTCTGACTTTGATTGACCAAGCCTTAACTTTGCCTAACATTTCTCGGACAAAAAACGACCACAGGAATTTATAGTTGTCTTAGTTTCAAGAAACTTCAAACATCATTTAATATTCACTTAATCTTGTTTGATTTCCTGAATCAGTAGGCTATGCTCTAAAGAGCATATGGATTTGAACAAAGGTCACACTATGAATACACAGCAATTTGAAGCATTTAAGCAGCAAATACAGCTTCTTAGCCCACAACAATTAAAAGCACTTCAGGGTGAGATCGACGGCAACCTTGAAACAGAGAAGCCTTCTTTGCTTACTGATGAAGAGTTAAACGCGCTAAATGACCTGTTCAGTTAATAGACAGACATCACTATTTTAGCCTAAGTTCACATTTTCACCGTAAATTTCATCTGTTCACCATTGCGCTCAAAATATCGTCCGCCTAGACTCATTTCATACGTCAATAAAAGGTTCTGATATGTCGATATCTGGTATTCAATCTGGTTACGCCATTATTCAGCAATCCACTAACATGGCTGAAGAAGCCGCAATCGAGCTCAACCAAGCCTCCAAACACGCTCTAGATTCCGACGACACTTTCCAAACTAGCGATCTCAGCTTTAATCAAATAGAGCCTGAACAATCCATTTCTTTTAAAGACAAAGAACCTGAACCTGCTTCATCTTCAACCGATTCCCTGATTAAACTGACACAAAGCGCAAGTTATAACCGCGTTGGTGCGAGTGTGGTTGATCGTCAAAACGAAGCCATCGGTAGCCTTCTCGACATTCATATCTAAATTTCGCTCAAATACAGCCTATATTTCGCGAAACTTCGCTGCTTTTTGCTTCAACAACCACACAAACTGTAACTCATTATATCAGGCGCTTGTTTCTGGTTTATTACTCGGTAGAATCAGCGCAAACCAATTTGCTGCACAAACTTTACTTCATACTATTTATGCCAAAACTAAATCTGCATCGCCGTGACTATGTTTCTATTTTAGGAGGCGACATCTCCGCAGACGAATTAGAAAAAAAGCTTCAGCCTCATTTTGAAAAGCCAGTAAATAAGCTGACACCTAGCCCCTACCTGACAGAAAAGAATCTCACTCGTCGCTGGACAGCGCTCGATAATGCAGATTCACAGCAAGAACTGCTCGACCCTCATACACAAAGCCAGATCCAAGCTTATGAGAAAAACATTGAGCACTTTATTGGTACAGTTAAAGTCCCTGTCGGTGTCTCAGGCCCACTAAGAGTTAATGGCCTATTTGCTACGGGCGATTACTTAGTACCACTCGCGACCACAGAAGCTGCGCTTGTCGCGTCTTACAATCGTGGTTCTAAGCTGATTACGGCTTGTGGTGGTGCAAGTGCTATGTTGCTCAATGAAGGCGTAACACGTACTCCTGGCTTTGCATTCCAAGGATTAGTTGAAGCCGGACAGTTTGTGGCTTGGGCTGTGACTCAGTATGACCAGTTCAAGATCTTGGCAGAATCAACAACATCACACGGCAAGCTGACCGACATTAATATCAACATCGAAGGTAACCATGTTTACTTGGTGTTCGAATTTCTAACCGGAGACGCTTCTGGTCAGAATATGGTGACCATCGCAACCAATGCCGTGTTTGAGTACATCATCGAAAATACGCCAGTTAAGCCTGACCATGCTTTCCTTGATGGCAACTTGTCAGGCGATAAGAAAGCCAATACCCAAACCTTGCGCAGCGTTCGTGGCAAAAAGGTAACTGCTGAGGTTAATATCCCTGCTGAGCTTGTCGCGAAGTACCTACACACGACGCCTGAGAAGATGGTCCTGTTTGGTCAAATGACCACAGTCGGTGGCGCTTTGAGTGGTACTATCGGTATCAATGCTCATTATGCGAATGCGCTGGCGGCACTTTATATCGCTTGTGGCCAAGACGCGGCCTGTGTCGCTGAGTCAGCGATTGGTATGACGCGTATGGAGCTCAACAAAGAAGGCGGTTTATACGCGAGCGTAACACTGCCTAACTTAATGGTGGGGACTGTCGGCGGTGGTACCGGCTTGCCAAGTCAAAAAGCCTGTTTAGATTTACTTGGGCTGCATGGCAACGGTAAATCACAAGCCCTAGCTGAAGTTTGTGCTGCATTGTGTTTGGCGGGTGAGCTATCGATTGTAGGCGCATTTTGTGCCGGCCACTTTTCACGAGCGCACCATAAGCTAGCTCGTAAATAACCTTTATCCAATTTGGCTTGTTCGATTTTGTCGTTCATGCAAAATCACAAGCCAATCTGAATGCGTGAGTCACAAATGGATTACTTACACTTATCTAGGGTGAGCCTTAAGCACCTCACTGCGCTGCATATTATGCTCAACACCCACAGTGTCACTCAGACCTCAGAGCAACTCTGTGTCAGCCCTTCGAGTGTAAGCAAAACCCTGTCTCAGCTACGTGACATCCTGAATGATGAGCTTTTCTATCGAGATGGTACCAAGCTTATCCCGACTCCCTTTGCTCTCAAGATAGCGCCGACGGTTCATGCAATTCTTTCAAGCATGAACGGACTGCTTCATCAGAAGAGTTTTACCCCTCATGAGTACCAAGGCAGCTTTTCACTTTCGATGCGCGAAAGTACCTTCGAAGTATTTGCCTCTAAGATAAGTAAAATCACCACTGAACTCGCGCCAAACGCGAAGCTCAACATCTATTCGAAACAACAGCTCGGCTTCGATGCTTTGCTCAGTGGCAAGGTCAATTTGATCTTACTGCCCCATGATATATCTCAGCCGCCCACCGATAACAAAGAGCTGGTTTGGGAAACAATTCTTCCTGATGAAATGGTTTGTTTGATGGGCGCACACCACCCTCTTGCTCAGCAAGAACTGACGGTAGAAGGCTACTTAGATTACAAGCACATTGGCATTTTAGATAACGAACTGTCTCAGCCCTACTTTGAGCAAAACTTGGTTCAATGCCACCAGCCAAGAGAGATGGCAATATCGGTCGCGGACTTCGGCGCTGCGGCAGTGTTGTGTCACCACACACCTTTCCTGTTCACTTGCTCTAAACAGTGGGCTGAGCATGCTAAACAAGCTCAGGGCTTAGTGAGCAAGCCCTTGCCTTTTGATTACGGTAAGGTGGCATATAGCTTGGTGTGGAACAAGCCCAACATGAATGATCAAGCGATCAAGTGGTTGTGTGACCTGTTTTTAGAAGCCTGATTGACCGTCTAAGCAACATACAGGTTAGGTATAAACCTCAGGGGTTTGCATCGGTCTTTGTACTATGGTGTAGAGCTTATCGTGAAAGCTCTGCATCTGTTGTTTGGTACATTTCGGCCAATCTAACGCTTCGCCAATGACACCATGATGTTGAAACGCATTCAGTCGAATTCGAACATCACTTGGTAGAGTCTTCAAGTAACGCCCCACCTGTTCAATTTCATCTTCAAGATCGCTTTTATTTGGGATATGCAGCAACCTAACTTCATGCAGTTTTCCTTTACCTGCTAAGTAGTTAATGGTTTCAAACACCCTATGATTACCTCTGCCCACTAACCATTGATGTGTTTCCGATTGCCATGATTTTAGGTCAATCATCGCACCATCGAGATAAGGCAACACCTTGTCCCACCCTTGCAGTGACAGCGAACCATTACTATCAATAAAGCACGTGAGATGCGCTAGCTGTGGATCACTTTTAATCGCCTCAAACAGTTCTATGATAAATGGCAACTGCATAGTCGCTTCACCGCCAGAAACGGTAATTCCACTCAAGAAAAACTGATTATGTCTGACGAGTTCAATCACCTCTGAGACCGTCATTGTGGTAATTTTCGGGCTCGACTTATGGTCGCAGGCATCAATGCACTGATCGCAGTTAGTGCAAGCTGCTGGGTCCCACTTCACTTTGCCATCAACCATACTTAAAGCACGGCTTGGACAGCCGCTAACGCAGTCACCACAATGGTTACAATGATTGATTGTGTGGGGGTTGTGGCAGGTAATACAGTCAAAGTTGCAGCCCTGAAGGAATAGCACTAAGCGGTTTCCCGGGCCGTCAACACAAGAAAAGGTCAGCACACGGCTGACCTTCGCTTGTTTTTCTGTCTTATTATTTTTAACCCTAGCCATTTGAGTTGTTAGATCAGAAATTTTCATAATTCACATTGTTCGTATTCGAAACGCATCACACACGTTAAAGCTATTCGTATGTCGGCGACATCTCTAAGCTCGCCACGCGTGGTTTACGCTTTAATATGCCCGTGTTCTTCGCAGCTTCAGCACCTAAGAAGGTGGTATTGGTGCGTGAGCCTTGCTCGTCATATTTGGCAATGTCAGACAGCTTAATCATGTAACCCGTCACGCGAACCAAATCGTTTGATGCCACGTTAGCCGTAAACTCACGGTAACCCGCTTGAATCGCACCTTTACACAAATTGAACATCGCTTCAGGGTTAGATTTCACTGTTTCGTCGATGGTCAGAATGTCACTGATGCCTGAGGTGTAGAACTTATGGTGACCCGCAGTTGCGCGAACGTAAGATACTGGATCCGGCTCGGTACCATAAGGAATACGGACACCCGGGGTCACATCTTCATCTAGACTAATACCACCTTGAGCATGCAGCAGAGCTTTACCTTCTAACCCATACTTCACTTCAGAGCGTTCAACGATCTCAGCCAGCTTTTCAGAGATACGATGACCAAGCTGATTCGCCTGTTCATCGTGACCATAACGCCCTGCTTGGCCCTCTTTCTCCATCAAGATGTTAACGGCTTCCGCCATGCCATAAATACCGAACATTGGCGCAAAGCGATCTTCTTCGATCAAACCTTCTTTGGTTAAAAAGCCTTCGAAGAAGTTAGACTCTTCATGCAAGAAGCGGCTTCGAGCGTTCATCAACTCAACCATGATACCACTGTAGTTCGGCAATACTTGTTGTAAGAAATCAGCACTGTCCTCAGACTTCAACGCCACTTGCTTAAGGTTCATACGCACCAAGGTGTTTGAACCACCCGCTAACGGCAGAGAGTTGTAGCAGCTCACAATACCAAAACGCTTATCGCCGTAAGCCTCGGCATGCGCTGGATAGTTTGCAATATGTGGTTTACTGCATTCACAGATGTTGCTCGCCGCATGACGAAGTAGATCATCAGGGGTCACGGCTGGGTCGTACATAAAGGTTAAGTTTGGCGCGATCTGCTTCAATTCAGCGTCTACATGTAAAATCGTACGGCAGATAATGTTGTCCTTCGGGCCGATATTCACATGCATAAACGCGTCTGGCAGTGTGCGATCCAACATGATCCAGAAGAGTTTAATCTTTTGGTATACCTGCTCTTCCGTTAAGTCGCCAACGAAAGGCATCAACACATCATCCAACTGACCTAGGTAAACCGGGATTGAAGTGACAGAAGGAACATGGTGGTAAAGGATGGTAAGCATGTTCAATGCTTCATCGAAGTTGGTTGCCGCACTAAGCTCTAAATACTCTGAGCCTTGATGTAAGTATTTAGAATAATCTGGAAGTACATAGCGCGGCTTAAATGGGGCGTGTCCTTCAAACATGTCACACAGCACACCTTGTTGTAAGGCTTGCTCTACTTCTTTGTTTACCGGCATATACGGCAGGCTGGCTTCAGCTTCTAATGCAAGATAGCTCGACTTCTGTTTTGGTGACAGTTTGGCATCTGAAATGATATTGCTAAAGCGTTGTTGTTGCTCTGAAAGTGGTGAAGAAGTAGATGACGCAGATTGGTGGCTCATGATTAAACCCTTAATGTTATTATGGGCTTATTTTATATCTCACCCTTATATTTCCACTAATGAAATGTATGCAAGACTACATTTCCAAAATGGAAATAAGTAATTTGTAAATTAGCGGTGTTGAGTTTTCTATGAGCGAGATGGGAAATAGGGAAACCAGAGTTAATAGTGAAGAAATGAGAAAGCGCTAACTCGTTCTGTTTAAAACAATAGCGCCAAAAAGAGAAAACCCACATAACTGACTTAAAGTCGTTAATGTGGGTTTAGTAGTTTAAATGAGCATTCTGAATGCTAGCTCAAGGCATACACACGATTACAGATCTGGAAGCGCTTGTTTACGTCCAACACCCATTAATACCTTTAACTCTCCTTGTGGAGTGTCAATCAAGAACGGTGTAGAGACCTCAACCACTGCAAAGCCCGCTGCACTCAATACATTTTCTGAGCGCTGTTGGCTTACACCGTAGTCTTCAGTGTCGCTTTCCAAGTACCAATCCCAGTGTACAAACGTACCGTCGTTTTCAAGCAGCGTGTAAATCAGACTGACTGTGTCTTGTAGGTTCGGGATAAAACCACACACCGAAGAGGCTACCACTAGGTCAAACTGGTTTCTGAATGCTGGATGCTGCGCTGCAAGTCCGCGCGATAAAATATCAACTACCGGTTCAACGTTAGGTAACTCTTTCTTATCTAACTCTTCAATCATCCCTTCAGAGATATCAAGTGCGATGATCTCTTTTGCTAAAGGAGATATTTTCTGGCTGAGTAGTCCTGTACCACAACCAAAATCAAGGACACGGGTTCCGTTTAAATCAACGAGCTGTGTTAACTGGTCAAATACGGACTGTGCGAATACTGCGGTCGCGGGATCTTTATCCCAATCAACGGCGTATTCGTCCCATTGTTTCGCCATCATGGCCTCCATCTTTACTTCTTGTAGGTTCGGAACTTCCCCAGAGTAAACCAAATTAGTCAATTCGTCATAGAGTTATCATGCAAAGATGGACTATTTCTAAGATAGTCAGCACAATATTCAGATAATATGCACCGACCCCCGCTCAATATGGAAATGAAATGAACCTTTCTCAAGTCCAAGCCTTTTGTTCCGTTGCTGATTTAGGATCAGTTTCTGAAGCCGCACGCCAGTTAGAATGCAACCGAACCAAACTCAGCATGTCGATTAAAGCCTTGGAAAAAGAGTTAGATGTCGAGCTGTTCGTCCGCAGCGGAAACCACGTTGAGCTTTCAGAAGCGGGTAAAGCGATTTACAAGGATTGCGAAGGCATGTTGGTGACAGCCGCGCGTATTAAACAAACCTGCTTGCATGTCTCGGGCGAATTCAACGCGGAGATTTGGATAGCACGAGATGACTCCCTACCCGATGAAATGTGGCAGGACTTATCTCACGCCTTAAACAACAAATACCCTTCTACCTCGTTCAACTTCGTTCTCGCGTCAAGCGGCGATTTAGCGAACCTAGTTGAAACTCAGCAAGTCGACTTCGCATTTGGTGTCGACTACGAACGTGTCGATGACCCAAGAATTATCTACAATCCGCTTGGTAAGATTCGAATGATGTCTGTGTGTAAGAAAGGGCATGATTTGAGTGCGATGCGACGAGTGTCTGATGAGGTACTGAGAAATTCGATGCAAGCGACCATGGTTTATCTTAATGAGAAGGATAATCCTGAGCTTGAGCCCTTTTCTCGTCGTTACATTGGTTTCTCTAGCTTTGACTTTATGTTGGATACGATTTTACGTGAAGAGGCGTGGGGCGTAATGCCAGAGCCATTGATTCGCCATTTACTGCGTGAACAAGAGCTTGCCGTGATCAAACACACCTACGGCTTAACGCAAGAAGACTACTGTATGTTTACCGCAGCTGGTATGGCAGAGCACCCAGGAATGAATTGGTTAGCCGACCAGCTTAGTGATTATTTGTTTGATTTCTAGCTCGCGCTTATTGCTTATCGCCTATAACAAAGGACAAAATCACAAACAGCACTGCTCCTAAAAAACCATCACGTGATCCACTAAGTAGCGTCCGTCTTCTTCAACCAATACCATTTCGGCGACAAACTCACCTTTGGCGATGGTGTAAGCTTGTTTCCACACAAAAGCGATGGAGTCTGAACGTCTAAACAGCGCAACTGGCTCACGCTCAGCAAAAAAGCCATTACTGTGCTGATAATGGTGACACACCTTCTCTAAATAATCTGGTGTAACAATGTCTTTCATCCTTTGAGTAAAGTCTCGACAGTGCTGCTCATGATCAACCTTGGTTGAACCATCCATCAGATTATCCATGATCGGGTTAGCAATCGCCCACAACTCGTTATCACTGATATCGTCAAACTTCATATTGATTCACTCCTTGTCCATCGCAGTCGCAGTCGCAGTCGCAGTTCAATCTAGAAGACCAATAAAACCTTAGCGACTAATGTGTTTTATTAATCATAAACGATCCTATTTCAGTTGCATAACATCCCCAAAAAACACTCAACGTCAACTTTATTGACACCTTAAATTTAACTTAAGCCACTGAATTTAATGCATTTATACATTTTACTTAAATAGGACATATAAACGTCATCAGATAAAGTTTGTAAAGTTAGCTCAATATTAGAACAATGAAGTTATCAAAAACATCTGGAAAATATTATGTGTGACAGGAAAAGCCAAAACGAAAATCGAGTACTATTGTTCTCAGCCCTTTTAGCATCAGGCTTCGCAATTGGCGGATTGGTGTTGGGTCTTCTCGTTGGCTCTCTGGTCATAGTATTTGACGGTGTCTATTCTCTTATCAGCTTACTGTTAACTTTATTGTCACTAGCTGCTTCAAAATACATTAACCGCCCTTCAGATAGAGAGTTCCCGTTCGGTCGAGCTATCATCGAGCCGATTGTGATTGCCATCAAAGCCGTTGTGATTCTGCTTGTGGTTGGTTATTCACTTTACTCTGCGATTGGTGCCTTAATGACGGGTGGTCGTGAAGTTGATGCTTCTATTGCAACTCTGTTTGGTATTTTCAACGTGTTGGGTTGTGGTTACGCTTGGTGGTACATCGCGAATAAGAGCAAACGTATTTCTTCAGGTCTGATTCAGGCTGAGTCTAAACAGTGGCAGATGGATACGTTATTGAGTGTAGCGGTAACAGCGGGTTTCGTAGCAGCTTGGTTTATTACTTTTTCTCCGCTTGCAGAATACGCGGTGTATGCCGACCCAATGATGATGTTGCTAATGTCTTTCTACTTCATCAAAGTGCCTTTCGACATGTTACGTGAAGCCATGCGCGAACTGCTTATGATGTCGGCAAACAAAGATATTTGTGATGCGGTAGATAAGAACGTTGTCGCGGTAGACAAAGAAGCGGAGCAAGATTTGGAGCTGATGGGTGTGACTAAGGTTGGTCCAGAATTACGTATCAATGTTGATATTCATACCAATAACCAACAAGCGATTGCAGTCGATGATATTGAACGTACGCGCCGCCAACTTAAGCGACGCCTATCGAAGATGCCTTATGAGCTGCAATTAAACCTCAATGTCGCGAGCTAAGCTTTCACCTAGCAAATGACGCTGGAACACAAACGCAAATTACGACTGAGATTGAACCTTTTTAGAAGCCGACGCCTTTGCCGTCGGCTTTTCTCTTGTTACCCACCAGCAAGCCAGTGAACCAACGGTTACCATACATACGCCCTGCCAAAACGTCATGGTCAATGACAAGCCCAAAATCACCGAGGAAAGTAGCGTCGCGAAGATTGGCGTAAAGTACGACATGGTTGCCAAAAACACCATGTTGCCACCAAGAATCGCCGTGTTCCAAAGTGCGTAGCCTGCGCCCATACAAGCGCCAGCTAGCGCCAAATCAATCGCCGCACTCGTTGTCATCACCATGCCGGTTTCATCACTCAATGCGTATTTGATCCACAAAGTGATCGCCGTAGCGATAAAGAAAAGCACAATCGCATTCTGCCCTTTCGCGACACGCTGGGTGTAGTTGCAGTAAACGGCCCAAATAATCGCACCGAAAAACGCCATAGAATAGGTTTTAGGGTTGGTCGCAATATTGGCAGCAATCTGGTCGACAGAGAGACCTTGGTCACCGCTGATGCTCCAAGCCACACCAAAGAATGCCAAGAAGATACTTGGATAAACCAGCCAGTTAATCTTCTTGTCGCTCAGCAGCACCGCAAATAACACCGTCAGTGCTGGCCATAGATAGTTGATTACCGCCATCTCTATCGCTTGATGTCGGCTGTTCGCCATTCCCAACGCCAAAGCCAAAAAGATCTCATAACAAACGAACAAGGTGCCGCCAATCAGCAAATAAGACTTAGAAAAGCGTGACAGCTTTGGTAGACCCATAACACAGATCAACAACAGCGCACTCACCGTGTAAAGGCTGGCCGCACCACCAATTGGACCTAGCTGTTCTGAGACACTACGAGACAGAGCAATCAAGCAGCTCCATAGTAAAATGGCGATAATACCGTAGCAGCTATAACGATGAGATTTCAGCACACCTTTTCCTTTATCTGTTTTGATGGTCACTCTATGGTAAAACCAAGTTCAAAATAATTGGCCGAGTACATTTTCGTACTCGGCCATCAACACTTTGTTTACAAAGTATCTATCAATCTACGAAGCATCAATCAATTTAACAAATCATTGGTCAATTAACGAAACGCCAATCAATTTACAAAGCATTGGTCGATTAAAGAAATCAACCGATTATGATTGTGTATTCGCTAGTGGCGGTCAGTTGTTAACTATTCACTAAGCCAGCAGTAGAGCTTGCAAGTCAGCCAAAGACTTCACTTGGTAGTGAGGATTGATACCCGCTGGAGTTGCCTTTTCTTGACTGTTTAACCAACAAGTTTCGATGCCAAAATCGAGTCCACCTAGAATATCGGAATGTGGGTTATCCCCGACCATCAATATTCTTTGCTTCGATGGCAATCCAACCAGCTTATGCGCATATTCAAAAATCTCGGCATCCGGTTTGGCTACCCCTACTTCTTCAGAAATGATCACGTGCTCAAAGTAATCCGTCATTCCTGTGCGATCTAAACGGATTGACTGCAACTCTGTAAAACCGTTAGTGATGATGCCCATGTTCACCTTGCCTTGTAACGATTCCATTAACTCTTTAGCACCCGGGAGCAGAGAACAGATATCCGCCATTGCTGTTAGAAATGCGCTGTTTAATTCTGCAGTTGTTGTTTCTAACTTCTCAGCCCAACTTTCGAAACGTGTGTGTTTCAGTTGATCAGCCGTAATTCGGCCATCTTGGTAATCGACCCAAAGTGGCAAGTTAACCTTTTGATAAGCCGTATAATCTTGTTCGTTAAAGTCCACACCAAAGCGAGAAAACATCAGCTTCATTCCTTGATAAGCATCAAAATGGAACAAGGTTTCGTCTGCATCAAAGAATATCCAATCGTACTTCATTATCTGTCCTATTATTCGCGCTATCTAGCCGTGTTATTTTTGTTCTTTCTTAGCCTCAAAGGCTAAGTGTTCATTCTACTACCATTTTTGTGAGCCTGAATATAGTTCTAAGAATTTATAGAAAACAAGCAACAAGTCATGATGTATCGCAAATTTTGCCAAATATTAAACCAATACCATACAAGAAACACACTTAGGTACCGGGAGGTATTATGAAGCACTTTTTACCGTCATCTGTCATGCTCACCCCTTTTCTTGTCAAATACTATGACGAAGAGCCAGAAGACATCCTTGGTTCTGAAGAGTCGCAAAATCCTCAAATTGAATGCAGTGATGACTCCGATAACACGTCGACACCTGCCTAACCAGATCAACTTTCAATGAAAAATCTTAATTTTCATTGTTATAGAGCACCATTCTGCTCTTGGTGGAGCCAATTTATCACGATCCATTAATGACAAAGAGCACAGCCAAAAAACATGAAAACGATTGCTATATGAGCCCTATCACAACGACTAGCCACAAAGTGGTAGTTCGGAATCAAAGTTGTTCCAGATCAATGGTCGACCAGTTGATTGCCGACAACATATAGGAAATTAAAAATCATAATTAACGGAGTTTTCCAATGCCTACTGCATTTTATATCCCTACAATCAACTTCATGGGTACAGGTTGTTTGAAAGATGCTGCTGATAGCATTCAGTCTCAAGGCTTCAAAAAAGGTCTGATCGTTACGGATAAGATCCTTAACCAAATTGGTGTGGTTAAACAGGTACAAGACCTACTTAGCCAACGCGGCGTGGACGCAGTTGTATTCGACGGCACTCAACCAAACCCAACCATCACGAACGTGAACGATGGTCTTGAATTGCTGACTGACAACGATTGTGATTTTGTTATTTCTCTAGGCGGTGGTTCTCCACACGACTGTGCAAAAGGCATCGCTCTGGTTGCTTCTAACGGCGGCAAGATTGCAGATTACGAAGGCGTAGACCAATCTGAAAAGCCAATGATGCCATTGATCGCTATCAACACCACGGCTGGTACGGCATCTGAGATGACACGTTTCTGCATCATTACTGACGAAGCTCGTCACATTAAGATGGCTATCGTTGATAAGCACACAACACCGCTTATCTCAGTAAACGATCCTGAGTTGATGCTTGCTAAACCTGCATCATTAACTGCTGCAACTGGTATGGATGCGTTAACGCACGCAATCGAAGCTTACGTTTCAATCGCGGCAACGCCAATTACAGACGCTGTAGCAATTAAAGCGATCGAACTAGTGCAAGCGCACCTAAGAACAGCAGTATCGCACGGTGAAGACATTGAAGCTCGTGAGCAGATGGCTTACGCACAGTTCATGGCAGGCATGGCGTTCAACAACGCTTCTCTTGGCTATGTTCACGCAATGGCGCACCAACTGGGTGGTTTCTACGACCTTCCACACGGTGTATGTAACGCTATCCTGCTGCCGCACGTTCAACGCTACAACGCACAAGTTTGCCCTGAGCGTCTACGTGATGTGGCAAAAGCAATGGGTGTGAATGTTGAAGGCATGACGGCAGAACAAGGCGCAGAAGCAGCGATCAACGCGATTGTTCAACTTGCAAATGACGTGAACATTCCAACTGGTATCGCGCAACTTGGTGCGAAACTAGAAGATATCCCAACGCTGTCTGATAATGCACTGAAAGATGCTTGTGGTTTCACAAACCCTAAACAAGCAACTCACGAAGAGATCTCAGCAATCTTCGAGGCGGCAATGTAATCTAGGTTCTAGAAACCAATCGATACCAACACAAACGGACTCACCTTGTGAGTCCGTTTTCTTTTTTCTATCCAATCCCTTTCAAACCTTTATCTTCCTCGCTAATCACTAAAAAGTCGCATTGTTGCAATCGCTTGGTTATAGTCAAACTATTGATATATAGAATAACAAACAGGTTCCATTGAGTCGTAGGATAGCTAGCACCTCATTATTGGCGTCACTCATTTCATACTCCGTTCAGGCAGAGGAACAGAATGAGTGCCACAGTCAGCCGTTAGAAGACGTCCCTGTCGAAAAGGCTTACCATTTTCTGAACAGTAAATTTTGCCAACCTGCACTCTGGTTCGATAGCTTCTTTGTCGATGATCGAATAACTGAAGATGCCAGAGCTGGCACATCTGTGCGTTGGTATAACGATTTTATTTATTCAGAAGGCGGGGAGCTCGACTACTCGACCAAGCTCAATGCGCGTCTGCATCTTCCTTTTGTGAGTAAACGCCTAAAATTGATCTACGAATCTGTTAGTGATGAAGAGTTCTTGGATTTTTTTCCAAATGATTCCGATGAGTTGGAAAGTGCATTAGGCCTGCGTTACGACGCCTATGCCAAGGGTTATAGCAGCTTCAATATTAAGGCAACATTGCGACCGCGCATTGAAGCTCGTTACCGTTTTACCTACCCTCTCACAACCGATGCGGTATTCAGGCTTACCCAACGTGTATATCAAGAAAAACAAGAGACTGGCGAAATCACTGACATCGATTTTGATCTTTCTTTGAGTGATGATTTCTTAGCTCGATGGTCAAGCTTTGCAGGATATAACGACGACCTTAAAGGTTGGAACTATGGTACAGGGCTAACCTTGTATCACTACCTTGCCCAAGACCAAGCACTTCAATATAGCGCCACGATTAATGCAACGGATGAGCCTGATAATCATTACGAATACGCTCAGGTTTCGGTTACCTACCGACAAAACGTATGGAAAGAGTGGCTGTTCTACGAACTCATCCCTCGTTATCAATGGGAACGAGAATCCTATGAGAAACACACCGAAGAAGCCAACATCACCCTGCGGCTTGAAGTCCTATTCAACAATGTGTAGCTCAATAATGTCTAGCTCAACAACGTCTAGTTAGTATTTATGAGATGAGTATCGAAAGATAAGAACAGAGGCACAAAAAAGCACATCATGCGATGTGCTTTTCAGTTCAATCAGGCTGAGAGTGTAATCTTAACCTTTGTAATTTCTTACTCGCGCCGCTTCTGCTTCACGTTTATCGACAACCGTCTTACCGATTGGCGCCAGTGAGATAACCGCTAGCTTAAGGTGTTGAATCGCGAACGGAATACCGATGATAGTAATGAAACACGCCACAGCTGACATGATGTGACCAATCGCAAGCCAGATCCCCGCAAATAAGAACCAAATCACGTTACCAATCACGCCTAGCGGGCTCGTACCGATGTCTATTTCATTGGTTAGCTCGTCACGTGAAATCGCTTCCTGACCAAATGGGAAGAATGAGAAGTTACCCATAACAAAACACGCTCTACCCCATGGAATACCAACGATGGTTAGGAATGCGAGCAGTCCGAAAAACCACCAAGCCAGTCCCATAAATACGCCACCGAACAGAAACCAAATGATGTTTCCTATTGTTTTCATTCTGTATTCTCCAAATCTTTGAATGCTGTTTATTTCATATGCCAAGTAAGGCAATGCTTGTTCTAATAGGTTCATTATTGTTGAACCTTTATGAACCGTTTATGAATCACTTACATTTTATGTGATTGATATACACCACGGTTCTCTAAATCTACATAGGGCTAAACCCATTTCTTTGATACCATACACTTAGATTTTTAGTACCAAAAAGCTAAACAGACTCAACAACGAATTTAAGGCCGAATTTATGAATAACACTGAGCAACCTAAAAAGAAAATCAAAAACTGGGTGCCAATCGTCTTCTTCGGACTTCTCAGCACGGTTCCAGTGTTCATGTTCTTAGTTGATGTGTACATCAACCAGTATATGTAACAGAGCCAGTCATCCTAGCTGCATAAATGGATACCGGACCGATTTCCTGTATCCATTTCCATTAGCTCCGTTCTTCTGCTGTCCGTTCTTCTGTAATCAACTCAACTCTTCCGCAATCAAATTAACCCTTAGTTAATCAAATCAGCTCTTCGTTAATAAAATCAAGAATGTCGATCAGCTCATGATCAGGCAAATTAAGTAAGTTATCACCTACATACCATTCAATCTTACATTGATTTGGCAGTTCGCTGATCGCTGGGTTTCCTATCCAAACCTTGTGTTTCTTCGCGATGTTATCTCTCACGATAATGCCGTTTTCGTAGCTCACAGGTAAATAGAGGTGAAGCATGTTGACCTGCGGTTGTTGTGGGTTAACCGTAAACTGAGGGTAATCTTGTAGGATTTGATAAACCTGTTTGGTTCGTTCGTATAAAGCAGGCATCAGTTCTAATCGCTCATCAAACTGCATTGCTGCTGAAACCACATAAGGCGTTCGGTGATAAACATTGCCACCTTGGCGCTTCATCCACGCCGATGCTTTCGCTACAAAGGCTTTATCGCCCAATAATAACGAACCACCAAGGCCATTGAGACCTTTATACAGCGAAACATAAGCACTATCGAAGCCCTGAGCAATCTCGCTGTATGGTTTCTGGTAATACGCGCCGCACTCCCACAAACGTGCACCATCCATATGAAGGTGAATCGATTGTTCTTTGCAGTACTGCTTTATAGCTTCAAGCTCTTCCCACTCTGGCAATTGACCGCCAATTTCGCGCATCGGTAATTCATACAGAGCGGCGGCGATCTCATCAGGCCACGCCTTTAAGTCATCAACATTCCAAGTGCGAAATACGTTGCCGACTGGAAGCACGTTGAAACGATTTTGGAGCTGGTACCCTTGGCGTTCATGGCGAATGATATGACTCGATTCATGCATCGCTACTACCGGGTTTCTTTTCTCTTGGCACGCAATTTCTAATGCTGTGGGTTGGTTCATCGTCCCGGTAATAACAAACACGGCAGCTTCATAACCAAGCAGCTCTGCGACCTTGTTTTCAAAGCTCTCGATAAACTCGCCATCACCGTAGCTATCATGGCTCACATTGTGTGTTTCACACCATTCAGCCATCTGAGCGAATGTTTGTGCTGGTGTCGGTTCTAGATGACCGGAAAGCAACAAATCACATTGTTGACGCAAGTCCATGCTCATAGTTTTTCCTTTATTCATTATCGTTCTATGTAGGGTTATTGGATTATTTACGTTACCCGCCAACGGTGACATAAAATGCACCTATTCGCTTTTATTATTAGCGAATAATTAGTTTTACGCAGTCATCGGCTGCGTGTGCCGGAAATACTCAAATTGACGGGTGTTTTATATAATTAAGTCCCTAAAAACACGCGTATCTAACTAGATAAGTATGGGCTAATTCGTTGTTGTTCAACCATTCTTCTATTATTGTATAACTATAATTCCAATAAATATTATTCGTTAATGAACAAAGAGGGCTATATGTCGAAAAATCGAGTCTTGGTGCTATTCGCCCACCCTTCTCAACATCGTTCTGAAGCAAACAAACCCTTATTTGAACAAGCCAAACGCGTTGACGGTGTTACCTGCGTCGATCTCTACGCTGAATACCCAACATTTAAAATCAACATCGACCGAGAACAGAAACGCCTGTTAGACCATGACATCATCATTTTTCAGTTCCCACTATATTGGTACTCAACACCGGCAATTCTTAAAGAGTGGCAAGATCTCGTTCTAGAATACGGCTTCGCTTACGGCACCGACGGCAACGAACTACAAGGCAAGAAATTGTTATGTAGCATTACTGCAGGTGGCAAAAAAGACGCCTACCAAAGTGATGGTTATAACCATTTCACGATTCGAGAACTGCTTCATCCAATCGAACAAACCGCTTCTCTGTGTGGGATGAACTATCTTGCACCCTTTGCGTTATTTGGCTCGCGTACCGCGTTGGAAGAAAACCGCATTCAGGAGCATGTCGATAGCTATAAAGTGCTGTTAGAGGCGTTAGTTGCCGGCAAGATCAATATCAAGAAAGCCAGCAAAGCAGAAAAACTCAACCACTACGTAGAAGAACTAATGGCAGAGGTTAAATAATGACGGGATATTTTCTACAAGCTTTTATCTACTTGGTCGCAGCAGTTATTGCCGTGCCTATTGCCAAAAGACTTGGTCTTGGTTCTGTATTGGGTTATCTCATTGCTGGTGTTGTGATCGGTCCAATCATTGGCCTAGTTGGTGAAGAGACCACAACCATTCAACACTTTGCCGAGTTCGGTGTGGTTATGATGCTGTTCTTAGTCGGTCTTGAACTTGAACCTAAGATGCTTTGGGCAATGAGAAACCGACTTATGGGGCTGGGTGGCCTACAAGTTGGTGGCACGACCGCGATTGTAATGGGTATCGCCCTTTTCTTCGGACAACCTTGGACCATTGCGCTGACTATCGGTTTGATCTTCGCACTGTCATCTACCGCGATTGTTCTCCAAACCTTTAACGAAAAAGGGCTATCCAAAACAGAAGGCGGAAAGAACGCTTTCTCAGTCCTACTGTTCCAAGATATTGCCGTCATCCCTATGTTGGCATTTATCCCTCTTTTAGCCTTGCCAGAATTAATCGAAGCTGCACAAAGCGCGGTCGCTTCGGCTTCTGATCACCATGAAGAGTTAAGCCTTGTTGCTGGCCTACCCGGTTGGGCATATGGCCTTGTGATCACAGCATCTATTGCGATTGTTGTGGTCGGCGGACACTTCTTGAGTCGTCCACTGTTCCGCTTCGTGGCAAGCTCAGGCCTGCGTGAAATATTTACTGCAACCGCACTGATGTTGGTGATTGGTATTGCTGCACTGATGAGCCTAGTCGGCCTGTCACCGGCTTTGGGTACCTTCCTTGCGGGTGTGGTTTTAGCGAACAGTGAATTCCGCCACGAACTTGAGTCTAATATCGACCCGTTTAAAGGGCTGCTACTTGGCTTGTTCTTCATCACCGTAGGTGCAGGCATCAACTTTGATGTTCTATTCAACGACTTTGGTTTGATCATTGGCCTAACCCTTGGCGTTATGCTTCTTAAAGCCTTGGTGCTATTTACGTTGGCATTGATCTTCAAAATCAAAAACAGTGACCGTTGGCTGTTTACACTGAGCTTGGCGCAAGCCGGTGAGTTTGGTTTTGTACTACTAAGCTTCTCAGCTCAAAACCACGTATTACCTGCTGACATCGTCCAAACACTGTCGCTGGTTGTGGCACTTTCAATGTTCCTAACACCAGGGCTGTTCATTCTGTTTGATAAAGTGATTCTTCCTCGTTACGAACAAAAATCTAACGACCGCGAAGAAGATACCATCGAAGAGAAAGGTACCGTTATCATTGCGGGCATTGGTCGATTCGGTCAAATCGTTAACCGCTTGCTGGTGTCGAACGATGTCAATACTGTGGTTCTGGATCACCAAGCGAACCAAGTAGACTTACTGCGCTCTATCAATATCAAATCTTACTTTGGTGATGCGACTCGTCACGACTTATTGCATACCGCCGGAATCGAAGAAGCCGCGATGCTAGTGGTAGCAATCGATAACCAAGACTCAAGCGTTGAGTTAGTGAAGTACGTTAAACACACCTACCCTAAAGTGAAAATCTTAGCCCGCGCATTCGACCGTGGTCATAGTTATCGCTTACGAGAAGCAGGTGCAGACTTCGTGGAATCAGAGACCTACCATTCTGCTCTTGAAATGGGCGCACAAGCCTTGCGCTCTTTAGGTCATCACCCATTCTTCGTCGAGCAGCAAAAATCGACGTATCAACGCGTTGAGAGTCGTAAGTCTGAGAAACTTTACCAAGCTTGGTCTGAAGCGGAAGAGAATCCACGCTACGACAACAACTACCGACAAATCTTCATTCACCTTGAAGAAGCAATGAAAGAAGACATGAAAAAAGACCGTTCAGACAAACACTCTCGCTCTGAGCGTGGTTGGACACCGCCACCAAAAGGCTATGCAGATGGCTTTGAGGAAGAAGAGTCTTAAGCAGAATCTAGACTACAGATCTAGATAACCATGCTATTCAACCATCAAAAGCGGCTATTTAAGCCGCTTTTTCTTTCATTTACCTCCTACAAAACGTCAACTCAGCACAAGTCTCAGGAGCTGAAACTCATAATCCGAGAGATTTGTGTGATCTAGCTAAAATTTTTAATTTCTGACCACATAGCAAAAGTGGATTCAATTTTTACATTATTGAAACATTCCAACCCTGCATAAACCACACCATAAACATGGCTATATATGCACTCATTCCTGCCATTCAAGCACCCACCCAATTCATAGCGACCACTCGCTAAGGCTTGAATTACATTGCATATATCGAAATACTTCGCAAAAGCCCCAACAAACCCATTCATCAATCAAATAAATAACGCACGACATTCACAAACTCAAACCATCAAAATTAACATAAACATTTCAAAGTGTGTCTATCGTTACAATTTGTAACGAATGGCGGTTGTCGGTATAGTCCTGCAATTCAAAAAGTGAGACCTTTGCGCTCACCTTAAAGGAGATATAATAATGATTACTAATGATGCTGTAATAATGGGCATGTTAGCTGTTATTCTTGGCGGTGTTTTTATCACGGAAAGTAGCCAAAATAGCGCACTGAAAAAATTCTACTCGTTCGTTCCGGGTCTATTGCTCTGCTACTTTGTTCCTTCTCTATTGAACAGCCTAGGCATCATCGACGCATCAAACTCAAAGCTGTACTTTGTTGCAAGTCGCTACCTATTACCAAGCGCACTCGTTCTACTGATCATCTCAGCTGACTTACGCAAAATCTTCGGCCTTGGCTCAAAAGCCGTCATCATGTTCCTAACGGGTACTGTCGGCATCATCATTGGTGGCCCTTTGGCGATTTTAATTATCGACCAAGTTAACCCTGACCTCGTATCTGGCGATGTATGGCGTGGCCTTACAACTGTCGCTGGTTCTTGGATCGGCGGCGGTGCGAACCAAGCAGCAATGAAAGAAGTGTTCGAGGTTGATGATCAACTATTCTCTGCAATGATTACGGTTGATGTTATCTGTGCGAACATTTGGATGGCCGTGTTACTTATCATGGCAGGTCGCCAGAAGAAAATTGATGCATGGTTAAAAGCAGACACATCATCTATCGAAGAGCTAAAAGAGACGGTATCTAAATACCAAGAAGAGAACGCTCGCCCAACAACAACAACCGATCTTATGAAGATCACGGCAATTGCTTTCGGTTTGACGGGTTTAGCTCACTTATTCAGTGACATGATTGCACCATGGATCTCAACCAACGCGCCAGAGCTTGCGAAATACAGCCTAACATCTGGCTTCTTCTGGCTGATCGTAATGGTGACAACGTTCGCGCTGATCGCTTCATGCTTCAAATCTACACGCAGCCTTGAGCACAGCGGCGCGTCAAAAGTCGGTTCAGCGTTCATCTACATCCTAGTTGCAACCATCGGTATGCAAATGGATGTGACAGCTATCTTAGACAACCCAGGTTACTTCTTCATTGGTATTACATGGTTAACTATTCATGCCCTTCTGATGATTGTAATGGCGAAGCTAATTCGTGCACCATTGTTCTTCATGGCTGTAGGTAGCCAAGCTAACGTAGGCGGCGCTGCATCGGCACCTATCGTCGCGGCTGCATTCCACCCAGCATTGGCACCAGTAGGTATCCTAATGGCGGTATTGGGTTACGCTCTCGGTACATACGGCGCTTACATCTGTGGCCTCATCATGCAAGTTGCTGCTGGTTAATACGACTAGCGCCAACAATCTGCTGAATTTTAAATCCGATATTGGTTTGCCAATGTCGGATTTTTTATACGCGTTATAAAGAGGTAATGAAACAGCAATTAAAACTTTAAGTTCATACTTATATTTAATGATTAGAACCTACCAAACAACTATTTCTACTTCCTTCATAAACCACACTCGATTAATTACTATATTTCTACTGTCTTGGCATTGTTAACATTCAAAGAAATTTAACATCGGTTAAATTTATACATACATCTGTCATATTGCGTAGCAAGCCGTATGTGTTTAGCATCTACCCTCATAGAGAAAACGAAACTTAGAGATAGAACCCCCACGAAAAGGAAAGTATGGCGACAAGCCAAGTCCTGCAAGATTGAAAGTCGCCATACTCCGAAACCGTATAACAATAAATATATGAATGGTTATAGAATAAAGTTATCCCAAATGACTTATCTCAAAGAACCGAACACTCCCACAAAGAACATTTTCCTATAGGAGTAGAGATGAAGAATTGGAAAGTAAAATCGACAAAGCTAGTTAAAGGTCAGTACCTAGATTATCGAATCAGAGCGCAAAGCATAAACATTGACGCGAATGGGCTGTTAGAGTTTTACGACATGGGCATCGTTGTATCTAGCTTTAGCAGTGACGAATGGTTTATCTGCTACCACACCAATGTATTTGGCTACACCAAGAAAAGCTACTGTAACCCGTTTCAATTTGCTCACTGTAAACAACTCAAAGAGATAGAAGAAGCAAGGCAAGAGATTGTCACGAACTCGCCATTAGCGCTGTTTATTAAAAACCGAAAATGTAGACCAAATCCGGTTGGTAGAAAACCAAATTTTTAGTGAGTTTAAGTTACGAGGAATATACAGAATGAGAAATATCCTTGATAAATTTAAAAAAGACATTGGTGTTTGGTTATTTTTAACACTCATCTTTGGTTATTTTATCTACGCTTCATTCAATATATGTTGGAGTGACATATTCAGCTAATTGGCTAAAGCCATCCCAATTAATATCAAGCTTTAGCCTATTTAATATCATAAGGGAAATACAACTAGTCAAATAAAGACGCCAATTTATTTTCCACCACAGGGCTGATATTAAAGCTCAACATAAAATCTGGATGCACTTTTTCGTCTTTCTCAAGGTAATAGTTCGCTTCAATGCCAAATTTCCAAGGGCGTCCATTCAGAACCGTTGTTTTACTAACACTGATGTTTAACGGAATTTCCGCCTGATCCTTATTCCAGTCATAGGTGAATGTCGGCGCAGAGCCAACCGTCCAACCACCACCTAATATCTCTACCCAAAACACTTGTGTCGATGTCTTGTTGATTCGAGTATCAGAATGGTTGGCTCCGTCTCCAGAAACGCCATACAAGTGGTTGGGGAACATACCGACAACTCGTTCACTACTCGCCTTCCCGACCATAAACTCTGGCCCGACTGCAAATTGATCCGCCGTTAAGTCACTACTGCCCGTTGGCAACGAAGCAAAGAGACCAAACGCGACAATAGTACCGCCCTCCATTTTAGGCGCATAAGCTAAATCAAATGAGATGTCTGTAAAGCCTGACTGATCCATACGCTGCGAGCTTGCTGGTGTGTCCACATGGAAATCGTTCTGTACGTAAGAGATAGCCGGGCGGAAGATCACTTTGTCGCCGTTATCCATGGGGAAAGGGAGAGTTGGTTGTAATACTGTAGCGAAACTGTCCCCTCCACCATCGTAACCACCTGAATATTGCAGCTTTAGATTGAGGCTAGCGTAAGCTGTATTTGGGTTTGCAAGTTCCTTTGCTGCCTGTTCTGCCGCTTGATCGCTTTCAGATTTAGAAATGTCGACCTTAGCGCTAGCAAAATTCGGCGTTAATAATAGTCCAGTGATTATCAGTGCAAGTGGTTTACAAGCCATGAGCCCTCTCTTCAATAGTAAAACAATAAGATATAACTGCTTATTGAGTATTTTAGAGATTACTGGGCAGTAAAATGGCCATTAAGTGACAGAGAGATAAGTTAACCCTTGGTAAAATTTGGATACAAAAATGCCCCAAATCGCTTTGAGGCATTTTCAATTAATCAGGAAGCTCGGGAGTGTTTACTCGTTTGGCTTATTCCCAATCAAGAATTACTTTACCAGACATACCAGAGCGCATCATGTCGAAGCCTTTCTGGAAGTCGTCCACTTTGTAGTGGTGTGTAATGATTGGTGTTAGATCTAGGCCAGATTGAATCAAAGAAGCCATCTTATACCAAGTTTCGAACATCTCACGACCGTAGATACCTTTGATAACCAAACCTTTAAAGATAACTTGGTTCCAGTCTACTGCCATATCTGATGGTGGAATACCTAGTAGAGAGATCTTACCGCCGTGGTTCATGTTAGTCAGCATGCTGTTGAACGCAGATGGGTTACCAGACATTTCTAGGCCTACATCGAAGCCTTCAGTCATGCCAAGATCAGACATTACGTCTTCAAGCTTCTCTTCCATCACGTTTACTGCGCGAGTCACACCCATTTTCTTAGCAAGATCTAGGCGGTATTCGTTTACATCAGTGATTACAACGTGACGAGCACCAACGTGCTTAGCAACAGCTGCAGCCATGATACCGATTGGACCAGCACCAGTAATTAGCACGTCTTCGCCTACTAAGTCGAAAGAAAGCGCTGTGTGTACTGCGTTACCAAACGGGTCAAAGATTGAAGCGAGATCGTCAGAGATTTCTGCAGGGATCTTAAATGCGTTGAACGCAGGGATCACAAGGAACTCAGAGAACGCACCAGTGCGGTTAACACCAACACCTGTTGTGTTACGACAAAGGTGAGTACGGCCGCCACGACAGTTACGACAGTGACCACATGTGATGTGACCTTCGCCAGATACACGGTCGCCGATTTCAAAACCACGAACTTCTTGGCCGATGCCAACAACTTCACCCACGTATTCGTGACCCACTACCATAGGTACTGGGATTGTGTTTTGTGACCACTCATCCCAGTTGTAGATATGTACGTCAGTACCACAAATTGCGGTTTTCTTAATACGGATAAGAAGATCATTATGACCCATTTCAGGTTTTTCAACCTCGGTCATCCAGATGCCTTCTTCAGGCTTAAGCTTAGAAAGTGCTTTAATTTTCATAATGTTACCTAGTTCATCTCGCCTAACTGTAAGGCGAGAATCAAAAATCTATATGTTCTACTGGGTGTTGCTCTATCTAATTAAAGGATGCTCGTGGCACCCCTTTAAAATTAGATGATACCCATGTCTTTACCAACTTGGATGAACGCATCGATTGCGCGGTCTAGTTGCTCACGAGAGTGTGCAGCAGACATTTGCGTACGGATACGAGCTTGACCTTTTGGTACTACAGGGAAAGAGAAACCTACAACGTAGATGCCTTTCTCTAGTGCGCGCTCAGCGAACTCAGCCGCTACTTTTGCATCACCAAGCATAATTGGGATGATTGCATGATCTGCACCACCCATAGTGAAGCCAGCTTCTTCCATGCGAGTACGGAAGTGAGCAGAGTTTTCCCATAGTTGAGTACGTAGGTCGCCAGATTCCGCTAGAAGATCTAGAACGCGGATAGACGCAGATACGATTGCAGGTGCAACAGAGTTAGAGAATAGGTATGGACGAGAACGCTGACGTAGCCAGTCGATCACTTCTTTCTTACCAGAAGTGTAACCGCCTGAAGCGCCACCCATTGCTTTACCTAGCGTACCAGTGATGATATCGATACGGTCTACAACGTTGTGGAACTCGTGAGTACCCGCGCCGTTTTCGCCCATGAAGCCCACTGCGTGAGAGTCATCAACCATTACTAGTGCGTCGTACTTGTCTGCAAGGTCACAGATAGCAGGAAGGTTAGCCACTACGCCGTCCATTGAGAACACACCGTCAGTTACGATTAGTGTGTGACGAGCGCCAGCTTCTTTAGCAGCGATAAGTTGCTGCTCTAGCTCTTCCATGTTGTTGTTCGAGTAACGGAAACGCATTGCTTTACACAGACGAACGCCATCGATGATAGATGCGTGGTTTAGTGCGTCAGAGATGATTGCGTCTTCTTTACCTAGAATTGTTTCGAATAAACCAGCGTTTGCATCAAAACAAGATGTGTAAAGGATAGTGTCTTCTTTACCTAGGAACGTAGAAAGCTTTTGCTCTAGTTCTTTGTGAGAATCTTGAGTACCACAGATGAAACGTACTGAAGCCATACCAAAACCGTGCTGATCCATACCATCTTTAGCTGCTTCGATAAGAGCTGGGTGGTTAGCAAGACCTAAGTAGTTGTTTGCACAGAAGTTTAGTACTTCTTCACCAGTCGAGATAGAAACCGCTGCTTTTTGTGCAGAAGTAATAATGCGCTCAGACTTGTAAAGACCTTCTTCTTTAACTTCTTCGATTTGAGTTTGAATCTGTTGGTAAAATGCAGAAGACATTGTCTCATTCCTTCCTAGTTATTATTTCGCAGCATCGCGCGCCGCTTTATGTAGGGATGCAAACGATCTCAACACGATCATTTACACTGTAAAACTTATGCCTATATTCTAGTTGAACATCCCCGTTCCGATTATCCCTTTAGTTGGAAAAACATTAATGAACCACAGGCATGAATAATAGTTCATCCCAGTGACACAGGGCACATTAACGCCCTTCACTTGCTCTTTTAAACGCCAAATCACCTTTAATTTCCGTCTAATTTCGCTTTCATATCAAATCTCAATTTTTCATCTCAAAACGATATAGTGATGAATGCCCGCTTCTCTCAGAATGCGCACCAGCAACGCCGCTATACAAATGAAACACGATGAGAAGAGAAACCAAACACATGAACCTATCAGACCACATCATTCAAGAAGCCTTCGAAAACGACTGGCACACCTGCTTTTATCAGCCAAAGGTTGAACCTAGTATCGAGAAAGTGACTGGGGTTGAAGCGCTGTTTCGTTTAGATATTCCAGAAGAAGGGATTTTCTCTCCAGGTGTGTTTATTGATCGTGCGTTTGCATTGGGTTACGAGGCAGAGATCTTCTTTAGTGTTCTTGAACAGTCACTGACAGAGGTAAAATCTCTCTCATCTCACTTGAACTTGGCGGTTAATATCAGCAAGAAGGTGCTGGCTAACCCTGATAACGTGGAAAAGGTTCGTGAATTGCTTTGGAATACCTCGTTCAAAGCAAAGCAGCTTACTTTTGAACTCAGCGAAAACGATCAGTTGGATGACCAACTTTGTGAGCAGATTAAACGCTTTCAATCTCTTGGCATTAAAATCTCAATCGACGATTTTGGTATTGGCTATTCAGATATGAATAAAGTGATGAGCCTTAATGTCGATGAAGTGAAGTTTGATAAATCAATCGTGAATAGCGCAGAACCAGCACGTTCGGACTTGGTGAAGCGCACGTTGGCGTACTGCAAAGAGTCTGGAATTGAAACCGTGGCAGAAGGTGTTGAAGATACGGATACACATCAACTCGTCCACCAGCTAGGTTTTGATAGCTATCAGGGCTTTCTATATTCAAAGCCACTGCCTTTGACTGACCTTAGACTTGTCATGTAAGAGTGCGAACTCAAGCAAGGTTAACTTAAGACAAACTCGACGCTTTTCTTTTTCTGCTTAAGGTCATGATATCGAATGCATTTGAAGTAAATATCGTGTTTGTTTTGGATGTTCTGAGAGAATGGGTTATTCACCACTTTCTTTATATCAGCCTTGAAAAATGGCATGCCGAGTTTGCTCATGTACGGCTCTAAGTAGAGATCATAAAGAAACTGGGACATTGCAGGGTCAAGAGTCGGAAAACGAAATTCAGTGCCAGCCAAATTATCTGCCATGTAATCGAAGATCTTACGTCGGATCACGACGCTGACTGCACCAACACTGCAAAGCATTTTGCTGAGGCCGTCGTAAACCACATGCCCGATAATGACGCCCTCGAACAAGAAGCAAAGCACCTGCATATCTTCTTTTCTCACCCCGAGATACTGAGCAACCTCGATAAAGTCTTTGCCATAAGTTTTGAGGTGCATCCCTTGTATAGACTTAATCCTTTTCGCAGGAAGCGAACCCATGTTGTATGACTCTACGCTGGTAACCTCATAGTCGTAACCGATCTCGGCACTAAACGGACGTTCCATATTCTTGGTTGCAGCTTTGACTTGAACCATCTCTTCCACTGAAAAGTCATACTCCACCTGAAAGAAGCTTGCGATACCAAGGCGACGAACAAAACTAGGCAATGTCTTTGCCCTTTCCCACTGGCTCACCATCACCTGATTAACACCGGAAAATGCTCGATGAGAATGGGAAAGTAACTCTGCAAATTCTTCTTGAGAAATTGAGGTTGCTTCGCGGAGCCTTTTTAACTCTTCTGAAAAATTCTCTTTATTCATCGGTCACTTACCTAGCTTTTTTATCAGTGTAGTTCACTTAAGCTCGTTAATAAATGAAGCCTTCAACATCGCCTTACCACGTCAGTTAATTAATGAAATTGATTCACAAATCAAAGTAAATCGCTCACAATTACCATTAAGTTCATCGTTGAAACTCGCTTAACTGGATACTTATGATTAACCCAAAACTCATCGCCCTGCTTCCGGATCTCGCCTCGTTCATTTTGGTGGTTAACGAAGGTAGTTTTACGGCTGCAGCAAAACAGTTAGGCGTGACACCGTCAGCCTTGAGTAAGCTCATCACTCGCTTGGAAAAAGCGCTATCGGTGAAACTGTTTGAGCGTACCACTCGTACCCTTATCATCACGCAAGCGGGTCAATTGGTTTACGACCAGAGCGTGGTGATGATCAACGCAGCTCAACAAGCAGTTGAACTGTCTACCTCCGACCATACCGAACCTGCAGGCTCGATAACGGTAGCGGCACCAGAAGCCTTCTTGAATTCGGTTTTGCAGCCCTTTATTGTGCCTTTCTTAAATCAGTATCCAGAAATCCAACTTAAATTGAGAGCGGCTGATGGCGACATCGATATTTTACGGCAAGGTATCGACATCGCATTCCGCCTGACAGATAAACCCGACGAAAGCTTAGTATTGAAAGAGTTAGGCAAAACAAATCTCGTGTTGTGTGCAAGCCCTGACTATTTAGATGCCAAAGGGATTCCTCACCACCCTACCGAACTGTCTGAACACGACTGTTTATACCTTGCAGAGACAGACAAAGACCACATTTGGGACTTCCTTAAAGATGATGAATTTCACACGGTACCTGTCAGTGGGCGTTACGCAGTTAACCACTCGCAGATGCGACTAAAAGGTGTAAAAGAAGGTCTCGGCGTCGGTATTTTCCATGACTTCGTGATTCAAGATGCGTTAGCTGAAGGGTCTGTAGTACAAGTGTTGGAAGATTGGACCATCAAGAGTAATTACCATGGTGCGATTGCGATGCAGTTTGCTCAAACCAAGTACATGCCCGCTCGACTGCGTGTGTTCATTGATTACGCCATGGAGCACTTAGGTGACAAGTTGGCAGGAGAAATAAACTGATGCTGAAAGGAATACACCACGCGGCCATAATCTGTTCAAACTACGACGCGTCGAAACACTTTTACACTGAGATTTTGAAACTCGAGATAATTGCCGAAAACTATCGAGAGGCTCGCCAGTCGTACAAACTTGATTTAGCGCTACCTAATGGTGCTCAGATAGAGCTATTCAGCTTCCCTAACGCACCAGAAAGACCTAGCTTTCCTGAAGCTCAAGGGCTAAGACACTTAGCCTTTTGTGTTGATGACGTTCAACAAGTCAAAAGCTATTTGGAAGGACAAGGAATCGAAGTCGAACCGATCCGAGTTGATGAGTTTACAGGTAAAACATTTACCTTTTTTGCCGATCCTGACGGGCTTCCGTTAGAGCTTTACCAAATATAGAGCTTTATCAAGTCTAACGTCTTCTTAATAAACAGAGCATGTCATCTGATTAATGAAACTGACCTCCTCAAACAGAAGGTCAGTTTGTGTATCAATTAACTCAATGCCGTCTTGAATTTCTCGACACGCGAGAACAGTAACCAATCCAATAGCATGGCTGTCACGATCGTCGCACCCGCCAGTGGAAACAGCGCTGAAATAACTATCACCGTCACTAAGCCTGCTTTCCAAAGCCCTGCATCACCAAACTTCGGTGGCGAGCCAAGCTTTCTTTGACCTGAAGGTCTGCGCATCCACCACATCACACCGCCAGTCACAGACACAACAATGAACGCCAAGCAAAACAAGGCATTTAGAAGCTTATTGATGATGCTGATGTCACCTTGGTGCAATGAAATACCAACCGCTAACGTCTTGGCAATGAAGTTATAATCTTGCCATGTCACCTCACCCAGAATACGACCAGAATATTGGTCGAGGTGCGTGGTACGATCCTGCGTTGGATCGATGATATCACCACCCATTGTATTGGCTGTGACCGTGTAAACGCCCGTTTCTGAACGCGGGAAATTGACCTTGTATTGCGTAAAGCCAAGTGAATATGCTTTTTCAGTAACGTCATCAATGTCGAAGTTGCTTGCTGACAACATATGTTGAGAGTGCTCTTCACCCATCTTAGAGTGGTCGTGAGGTTCCGTAGCCTCTTCCACATGATGAACGTGTTCTGCTGGCTTATCTTGAGACAAAGGCAATGGTGTTTGCTCCAAGTTCCAAGGGAGCTCTTCTTCTGAACCATGGTTAAGAGACGCATGCGTCTTATCTGATAATGGAATATCGTCCCACATTTGAGCAGGGAAAGTGCTCCATGCTTGAACAAGCTTACCGCCCCAAAAACCTGTCCATGCCAATCCAGATAGAATAAACAACAACAGAATAAGCGATAAGGTACCACCGATGTTCGCATGCAGATCACGCATTAAAATACGCGTTCCTGAACCAAATCGAAGCTTAAGAAAACCAGCTCGGCTCGCGTTATCTCTCGGTAACCATAAGTAAATGCCACTGACGAGCAACAGAATAGACAAGCTTATTGCGACTTCAATCAGGTAATCACCCCAATCACCAATCAACAAAGTGCCGTGGATGTCATTCGCGAGTTGGTACAGGCTGTCGCTACGCGGAATCTCTCCAACCACTTCGCCAGTGTATTGATTCACAGTGGCGAAAACAGACGTTCCGTCTTCAAATGATACCGAAAAGCGGTTAGCGAGATCAGGCGCTTTGCTCGGAACAAACTGTGTCACCGAACCTTGTGGGTATTGAAGTTGTACTGCAGCTAACTGTTGTGACACTTTAATCGGCTCGCCCGATGCAACAATCTCGATCGCATCGTGATGAAAAGCTAACTCGATTTCATCATCAAACAGCATCACCAAACCTGTAATACTCAGCATTAACATAAACGGGATAACGAATAGGCCAGCATAGAAGTGCCAGCGCCATGTGAGGAAATAGAGGGTTTTATTGCGGTCTTTGCTTTTTATATTGGTTTTCGAACCGGTTGCTGCACTGCTTTTAGACTGCGAAGTTGCTTGTGCTTTCGCAGGGGTTTGAGATTCATTTCTCAACATTATAATTTCCTTTGACACACGCAAACATACCTTCTGAAAAATCAGAAAGTAATCTGAGCATGTTTAACTTTACTTAATACTTTATTTTTTAATTATTTTAATGGGTTAGGTTTAAGCAATAACAAAGGGAGGGCCGCGTGGGGCTTGCCTCGTGTAGCGTTCGCTTAGAGCCAAAAAAGCGTAGCTGTCGGAGACAATAGAACTCAGTCGAGTTGTCAGTAGTGTAGTGGGAAGTTCATCTTGGTGAAACGTGGAAAAATGGCTAAACGGGCACGGCTTTCCTTTGTGAGTATTAGGTTCACCTTCTTCGATTTGAACCAATTCAAAGCCATTGACCGTACATAACGACGCCCATACTCCCGCACTATTACCATGAGCATTGATAACAGGCATTAATGTCACTAGCGCCCAGCTTAATGCTGTTGCAAGTAACATGGAGAAGTTGAACGAGGTTCGGCGCATTATTCCAAGTCTTTATAAATTTCCCTTATTATGAGCGACTTGGAATCTAGGTAAACGTAAAGATTAACAGCAAGTTAAAAAATTGAAGCTAACGCACACTCTTTTTCGTTAAATACTGGTTACAACACTAAAGTTAAGAAAGTATTACTCATCTCTTTGCAGCAGACTTTCGATAAAAGAGACAATAAAAAACGCCGCCTTACACCTTCCTCTAAAGAGGGGAAAGTAAGGCGGCGTTTTAGAGATCGAATCTTGAGGTTTGCTCTTTGTTACCTATCTAGCAAACTCATGATTAACGAATTAACCGAAGATCTTGCTCCAGATGCTTGGGTTACGCTTCTCATGGTACTCTTCACGAAGGCCGTCAATAGTACGAAGTTCTTGCTGTGCCGACGCTAAGTCACCTTGGTCTAGCTTCTGCTCAATGCTATCCAGTGATGCACTGATCTTTTTGAAACCTTCCATGAAGTTGTCTTCTTTCTCGACTGGGTAAACACCCGTTTTCAGTTCTGCCACTAGCGTATCTAAACGAACGATAGGCTTTTGCATCTCTTCAATGCTTTGAGCTTCTGCCGCTTGTTTGAACGCAAGCTTCATTTCTTGCATGTTTTTCTTAAGGTCTACATTAGCAAATGCGTTGCCAGACAATACTGAAGCAGCGATTAAGCCAGATAAAAGGATTGAGCGAGTTTTCATTGTTTCTCCAAGTGAAGCGGTGTCTTTGAAGTTAGAGCCATCATTACTGTGGCACTTCGACTTTATTATTTTCGGCTAGTGTATACAAAAATCTGTCAGGCACAAAAATTGATTGTGTCGAAATGCAAACCCGCCGACATTCTCTTAAACAAGTTCTGAATATTCTGGGATTTCATTACGACCGCGCAAGGCCAAAAAGGCTAGGAACTGCTTTGGCGAATGAGTGATCACTTTACTCGAATCTACACCCACTTCATCTAACAATGCTGCGACTAAGTCTAAGCCACCGACATCTAAACAGAAATGCGCATCGCTGCCTGTTGTAATAAATGCACCCTTCGCTTTCGCTATTCTTGCAATCTCATAGCAGCGGTCAACACTGCCAACTCGGCTATTGCCTTTGAGTGTGGTGTTATTGATCTCAATCGCCACGTTGTTCTCAACCGCACATTGAATAACAGCTTCAAAATCGAAATCAAAATTAGGATTGCCTAAGTGACCAAGCGCATCAATTCGACCGCCCTTAATCACATTCATGAGAGCCTCTGTATGGGTAGTGACATCCGATGGACGAAAAACGGGCTCGTGGAAGCTTGCAATCACCCAATCCAGATTCTTATCAACGCTCGGATGAATATCGATTTCACCTTGAGTGTTCATGATGTTCGACTCAACGCCACGGATGATGGCAACCTCTTCGATAAAACGAGGAAGTACACGTTGGTTACTGAAGAACCAATAGTGTGGAGCGCCCGGCATTGATTCTGAATGGTCAGTGGTACAAAACATGGCTAAACCATTTTGCTTTGCCGACTTGGCGTTTTCGATCAATGTGCTGTAAGCATGACCACTTGCGTATGTGTGGGTGTGAGTATCTACTTTGAGTTCCATGAATCAATGCCCTCTTCGCTCGGTCAAAATACGTTTTTCAGAAAGTAACTCTGAATCTCTTTCAGGAAAAGAATGCTTCAGAAGATGAGTGCCTAATGACAACAATTCGACCAGTTTATCAGCTGAAAGTGACAATTAGCACCCAAACATAAAGGTTTATTACTGGTTCATTTACACAACACAAGAATACGTCGCTAACCGAACCAGCCAACACTTGGTCTTATCTAAGTAAAACCGTACACACTCGGTAATTGCGCCAATTTTTTGCAACCTACCCAAGTTCGTCAATACTTAAACCAGTCTACAAACTGGAGTGTTAGATGAGAAGAAGACGATATCCGCTGAGTATCCACATCACTAGCCTTTTCCTAATTTTGACAACACTTGTCGGTGCGGTATTGATTTCGATAAGTTATCGGCACTCTCAAGAGTTGCTGTTAGGCACAGTGCGCGAGATCAGTAATGAGCATCGCGACAAGCTGGAATCAGTATTTAAACAAGCCATTGCCCCTGTAATCACAACCTTAAATGTGATGGCGGTGAGCCCGTTTGTTGCTCATCAAACTTCCGCTGTCGAAAAAGACTCTTGGCTTGCTTCAGTCGATATCATCTTCAAGAAAAACACCAATTTGATCGCTCTATTTTATGGTTCTGAAGATGGTGACTTTAGAATCTTTCGTCCATTAAGCACCAATAAACAGAGAGCCGAAAACAACGCCCCCGCTAAAGCGACCATGATGGTCAGCAGCACCAATCTAGACGGTGAAAACTTTATTTCCTTCCTTGATGGCGCACATCAAGTGATCAGTACTAGACAAGCAGAGAGTAAGTTCAACCCCACCACTCGTCCTTGGTTTCGTAACGCAAAGCCTGACGGCTCAA
Source organism: Vibrio sp. 1CM23M (assembly GCF_023161755.1). NCBI lineage: Bacteria > Pseudomonadati > Pseudomonadota > Gammaproteobacteria > Vibrionales > Vibrionaceae > Vibrio > Vibrio sp. 1CM23M. The sequence continues at coordinate 202,465 of NZ_JALNTR010000003.1, read as the reverse complement.
TACAACTCTCTGAGCCCTATCTGTTCTATTTCCTGCAAACCAATGGCATTACACTCTCTAGGCGTTCTGCCGATGGCAAGCATGTGGTTGGTGCCGACTTTACGTTGAGTTCGCTCTCTTCTCAGATCAGTGAATTGGCTTATTCTCCGCAAACCCGACTCGCCCTGTTCGATCAACATTTTAACCTTCTCGGCCAGCATCAACTTGAGTTATCAATACCCAAGCCTAACTCCCAGTCTGATGACACAAGTAAAACTGAGCAAACGAACAACCAAACGAGGGGAAAACTCTCTGGCAGTGAGCAAGACCAAAGCTTCTTTAATGTGCCCAAACGTGAACAGATGGAAGCATTGAAAGCGTCCGTCATAGCGCCGCTTATCTCTGATGAAGAGAAGTTTAACCTCAATCTAAAAAACGTTGAGTACAACTTAAACACTTGGGCATTAACGCTAACGCCAGTTCAACTGACTCAAAATGTCACCTTATACTTGGCAGAAGCGACGCCACACAATGAGCTGCTCGCTGATCTTATCTCGATGCGAGATAAACAAGTTGCGGTCGCGATTGGGATGCTGTTCATCTGTTTCGCTATCGTATGGTTTGTTGCTAATCGCTTGTCTCAGCCACTCAATACGCTGATGCAACTCACCGACAACATCGCTCGGTTCGACTTCAGGCGTACTCATTATCCCAAAAGCATGATTCAAGAAGTGGCTAACCTCGCCCACTCGATTGAGCTAATGGAACACACGCTTCATGATCTGATTACCCTACTTCGAGACACGGCCGGGAATCAGGAGTTTTCGATCTTAGCCAAGAACATTGCTCATCAAAGCTATTTAATTACCAAAGCAGAAACCATTGTCCTCTTCACTCAATCAAAAGAGAAAGACGTGTTTGATACGGCGGCCAACCTTGCCATTCTGCCTTTTAAGGCCGACATCAATGACTTCATCAAACACACGCCTTGGTTGCTGTGTCAGCTTAAGTCTGGCGAGACAATCCATTTAAACCGAGAAGACAATGTTCTCAACTATTACCAAGATTCGATCTTCAATTCAGACCTGTACCTATTTCCACTATTAAACCGAGAGAAACTGTTGGTAGGGATTGTGGCAATTGGCTATGAAAGACCGATCACCAAGATGCAGGCAGACAAGCACGCCTTTTTACGAGAGCTGCTCAGCTTTGCGGAAATAGCGAAAGACAACATTGACCAGATGCAGCAACAAAAAGACATGCTTAACGCCTTTATTGAGCTGATTGCGTCGGCGATTGATACCAAGTCACCTTACACGGGTGGGCATTGTCAACGAGTGCCTGAGCTCACCAAATGGCTAACTCAAGCAACCATAGATGATGACCGCTATTACCCGCAATTCTCATTGGACAGTAAACAGTGGGAAGAGTTGATGCTCGCCGCTTGGCTTCATGACTGCGGCAAGGTGACCACGCCTGAATATGTGGTAGACAAGGCAACAAAACTGGAAACGATTTACGACCGAATCCACGAAGTGCGAATGCGTTTTGAGTTGTTGAAACAGCAAGCGGAAACCGACTACTGGAAAGCCATGGCAAACGGTGCGCTTCAAGAAGAACAACTCAAAATACTCGAACAAAACCTGGCTGAACTGGATGAGGAGTTTGCCTTTGTTGCTGAGTGTAACCTTGGTGGAGAATCTATGACGGAAGAGCAGCTAGAACGCTTAGATCAAATAGCCAAACGCCAATGGAAACGCACACTGGATGATCAATTGGGGCTATCTTGGTCTGAAAAAGAGAGGTTCAACACTCCAAAAGATGGGGTTGAGAAAGAGAGAACGGAACCAACAAGTCAGGAAAAGGGTTTGCCTGTCATGGAGCCTCTGCTTGCTGACAAACCGGAGCATAAAATACCTTGGGACAATGGCTTTAACCCTGCTGATGTATGGCAAGAAGCGTTTGTACTTAAGCCCGGAGAAGTTAAATACAACCAAGGTGAACTGCACAATTTGAAAGTACGCCGTGGTACGTTAAATGATGAAGAACGTTTTATGATCAACGATCATATTATTCAAACCTTCACCATGCTCAATAAGCTGCCTTACCCGCCTTACCTTCAAAACATTCCGGATATCGCCAGCGGTCACCACGAGCGTATCGACGGCAAGGGCTACCCAAGAGGCTTAAGCGAAGACCAATTGCCTCTTCCGTCCAGAGCGATGGCCATTGCAGATGTCTTTGAAGCGCTCACCTCGAGTGATCGCCCGTATAAGAAAGGTAAACTCTTAAGCGAATCACTCAACATCATGACCGACATGGCGACCAGCGGTCATATCGATCCCAAACTGTATTTGCTGTTCTTAGAAAACAAAATCTACGACAAATACGCTGAGCGATTCCTAGAAATGAACCAACGCTGCGAGATTGACCCGAACGAACACATAAACCGAGTAAAAGAGTACATACGCTCATTGTTCTAAGTTTTAAGTTAACCATTCAGAGGATAAGCCATAGCTCAATGGTTAGCTTTTAGCTGCCGAGTCCAATACCGCAACGTCCACTACAGTCGCAACAGCCACTGTGGTGTGCGGTTTTTGTTTGGCTTTCGCCTTGCTGTGTCTTTTTGCCAGCAATGTATTGGTGATGCTCGCCACGACAATTAGGTTAATGCCAATCATCTGCTGTGTAGAAAACACATCATCAAAGAACAAACCCTGCCAAAGCGCGCTAAACAGCATGTTAGTAAAAATCAGAGGTGCTAATTGGGAGCCACTGTCTGCGAGCTTATACGCCTTAGAACGGAAGATTTGGGTATTGATAGTAAACAGTGCAAGGCCAAGTGCTCCGAGAGCAATCCAGCGTAAATCGTCAAAAGACAATAAAGCCGACAAGGTTCCTTTCTCTGCACTTTCAAGTACATCAGGCACCGCAGAAACAGAAGTAAACACCACCATTGGTATCACAATAATTGCCGCAACTAAAAAGGTCCACGCGTTAAGCTCTGCTGGTGTCAGGCTAGTTTTAGACGCTCGGTACAAACTCACTTGCGAGCCAGAATTAAATACCCCCGCGAGAAGCCCAAGCAGAAGCGCAGGTCTAAAGAACTCCGAACCAAACTCAAACTGCGACCAATCCCCTGCCATCATCACTACGCCAACAAAGGTAACAGCTAAACACACTATCGTCGTTGTATGAATCTTGGTTCTAAATATTAACTTTTCTAACAATGGAATAAACAGAGGACCCGTACTGAACAACACAACCCCTTCAACCAGCGTTAAGGTTTGCAGTGAAGTAAGGAAACACCACTGACACGCCACCATAAAGATCGCCCGCATCACCAAAGGTTTCCACATTTCTCGTGTCGGCTTGCTGATTTTGTAAAAAGTCAGAAAAAGAAATAAGAACAGACTGGGTAACAAAAAACGCACAAAACTGAGTAACGAAGTGGGCATCACTTCAGATAGATACTTTGCCATCAAGCCGCTTAAAGACAAACTGAACGTCGACAACAACATGAAAGTCGTCGCCTTGGTAATATCAGACATAATTATCACCTCCTATGACATCTATTTTAGAGGCGTGACGTAATGAAAAATAGCGAGTAATATTAACCATAACTGTAAGGAAAACTTACCAATGAAAAAACTCGTTCCGCTTAAATCCGTTTACGCTTTCATTGCTGTCGCTGAGACTGGCAGCATGACCGACGCCGCTCGGGTGCTGTACGTCAGTCACTCTGCGGTAAGCCAAGCGATCAAGTCGTTAGAACAACTGGTCAACAAGCCTCTGTTTCAACGAGTCGGTCGTCGTGTTGTTCTGAATGCCGCAGGTAAGCGATATTACCGAAAAGTCGCGCCCGCACTAGAGCAAGTGATAGAGGCGACCGAAGAGCTTGCCAGAACGCCTAACGACCACCGCATTACCCTCAACATGGTCAATTCGCTCGCGATGCACTGGTGGATCCCACGAGTTCCCGACTTCCAAGCCTTCGCTCCCTCACTTGATATCCGTATTTCGACGCTAACAGGCCCTTTCGATATTGAGCAGGAAGGGGTCGATGTTGCGCTCGTACATGGCAAACCCAACGAATGGGAGCAATATTACAGCGAGAAACTGGGCGACGATGATTTGGTCTTGGTGTGCAGCCCTACTCTATTAAAAAACCAGGCCGGATTGAGCGTTGAGCAACTCGTCAAACAAAACCCAACCATTGGCGTTTTTAACCTCAGGCGACAACACGACTGGCAAGTGTGGTGCGACAATTACCAAATCCCAATGCCCACATTCCATAGCAATCTGACGTTCGATGTCTCCATTCAAGCGGTGCAAGCTGCAATTCGTTCGTTAGGCGTACTAGTAACGCATCGCTTGTTTGTGAAAGATGACATCAGCCATGGGATGCTTGTCGAATTGGGTAAACCGGTTGCTAACCCGCACCAAGATTTTTACTTTGTTTGCCCGAAAAACAAATTAAAACAAGAAAGTGTGCTAAAACTGAGAACATGGTTAAGACATGAATTCACACGCTCAGAGACAGCACTGAACGATGACATTCAGGAACAAGACCAAACTATCAATCAATAAGCGAGTGACAGCTCAGCAAGCTTACAAGAGGCCATTATGATTATTACCACCACACAATCAGTCGAAGGCAAGCGCATTGTCGATTACAAAGGAGTTATTGCCGGGGAAGCCATTCTAGGGGTGAACGTTTTCAAAGATATGTTTTCAGGAATTCGTGACTTTGTGGGTGGGCGTTCTGGCACCTACGAGAAAGAACTGGAAAAAGCACGTAACTACGCATTCAAAGAGTTAGAACAGAAAGCGATTGAAGCAGGTGCCAACGCGGTGGTGGGTGTCGACATCGATTATGAAGTCTTGGGTACAGGTAATGGCATGTTGATGGTGTCTGCTAGTGGCACTGCGGTGGTGGTTGCTTAGCCAGTGGCAAACCCATCGCTCAATAGCTCTATCCATCGAATAACGGATTCATTCGCTTAATCGTGTGATTCTCTAAAAATGCCCCTTAGCTAAATCGCTAACTAAGGGGCGTGATTATATGCGTTGCCAAGTTAGATTTAAATATCTCTAACTCGCGCGATCTGTGTGCTCAGAACGCATGGCATCAAAAGAGGCAATTCGAGCCAAAAACTCTTTTCTATCTCTAGGCATAATTGAGCTTGCCATTGGTAAGTTAGCCTTCATCGCATCGACGGCGCGACCACGAACCAATACCTCAAAGTGCAAGTGCGGGCCAGTAATACGACCAGTAGCACCCGATAACGCAATTTTCTGACCTCGCTTAATTTGCTGACCTTTCTTAACTAAGAAGCGGCTCAAGTGAAGATAACGCGTCGTATATACGCTGTTGTGTTCAATCACCAAATATTTACCAGCATACGGGTGGTCACGAAGTGCCACCACACGACCATCACCTGTTGAGTAGATAGGTGAACCAACAGGTGTCGCAAAGTCAGTACCATTGTGCGGTGAGATTCGCCCAGTTACTGGGTGTCTTCGTGTCGGATTGAACGAAGAAGTGATTCTTCGGAATTTTCTGTCGACTGGGTATCTATCAAAGGCTTGCTCTAGACTATTTCCCTCTCTGTCATAAAAAAGACCATCTGGTGCTAGAAAAGCTGCGACTTCTCGGTTTCTTAATTGAATAGAGATACCTTGAATTTCTGTTTTGCCCGTTAGGTGATCATCCGTGTACTGCTCTTTGACCAATACATTAAAGCTGTCATCTGCTCTCAGCTCACGAGCGAAGTTAACTTTATCTTTCAACGTGCGAGTAATATTGGCTATCTGAGCTGTCGTCAGCCCTGCTTTGTATGCCGATGTTGAAAAGCTACCGTGGACACTACCCGCATAGAGTTTTTCTTTCCATTCGCCTGGGATCTCGTGGAATTTATAGGTAAAGCTACCATCATCGTTTCGAGTAAAAGCAGCTTGCTCAACCAGACTCTCGTGATAAATCAGCTCCACAAGCTGTTTTGAGTCACTATCCAAAAGCAACTCTAGATGGTCACCAGGCTTTATTGTGTCGAGTTTCAAAGACTCCAGATCCGCTTCCATCACCTTTTGAACGGTTCCATAAGGCAGTTGCCATGACGAAAAGATGTTGCTTAGTGTATCGCCAACTTTCACAAAATAATGGACTTTAACCAAAGAGTTGGGAGTCGCTTGCGAGTCGATAGCTGCCTCATCATTCGGTTGAGAATCTTGATAAGGTGTTATTTTTATAGAGATTTCTGGTGCTGGTTCGGAGTGAAAAGAGAGCAAAGCAGCAAGGGAAAATGCGCTGATCGCAGTAACGATCAGACCAATACGGAGGAACTTCATAAAATACTTAGCGGTTATAACGAGGAACTTAGAAAGTGTTATAACATAACAATTCAATCAAAAAAATAAATGAAATGTAAGAAACCATAGCGCAATAGGTGTGAAAGTATGGTGAGCATGCAAAGCCCACCACCTTAGTTAACACGGATCTTTACCTAATATTACTCTTCACGAAGTGCTTCGAAGCGTTCTAAGCCGCGCAGCATCTCAAAGTCAGGTTCATCAGCTAATAGCTCTCGCATTGAACCACTGGCTTCGATAGAGCGCTCTAAGTCATCGATCGCTTGACCTTCAGCACCTAACCTTGCGTAAGCACAAGCACGTTGATACAAGGCGTGAGCGTTTTGATCGTCCACTTCTAACACGCGATTACATAAGCTCATCGCCCAGTGGTATTCCTGCATGTCCATTGCGGCATCAGCTTTGTAAGTTAGTGCTTCCAAATCACCCGGGCGAACTTTTAAGATCTCATCGTAGATTTCAATTTTTTGCTCGGCAGTTTGAACATTCTGAGCCCTCAACCACAAGTTGTGAATCTCATTGATGATTTCGATTTCTCGGTTGTTCTCTGAGATGATTCGAGTCTTGCGCTTAAGATCCCTTTCAAGAAGGTTAAACTTCTTCTCATAATCTTGGGCAATGTCGTTGAGTCGTCGATCTGCCATCTCTTTAGTGGTGTGTTTCAACTCTTTGAGCGATTGCCAACCCACCAGTGCAATTAGGGAGGCAACACCGGCAATAATGTAGAAGAAGTAGGTTACGGTTACATTGGCGTAATTCAGAGACTTGTCTGCCACAGTCAGTTCCCGGTCAGTCATCTGAATGGTCAAGCGTCTTTCAAGATCCTGCTGTTCCATTCGAAGCTGCTTCAACTCATCCAAGATATAGCGTTCCATCAGCGGTCTATCCAAATACTCTTGTTCCGAGTACTTAACCTCTTCGCTTGCAAAACTCATCGTGCTGAACACCGAGATAACTGCAATCAATAAGATTCGAAGCATTATACATTCCTTATATATTTATCTTTAGACTAACTGTATCTCGTAATAGGCATACAAGCTAGGAAGTCGACAAGTTTGCTATGTCCATATTGGAATTAACACTCTAAAACATCATTGATAATTATAAAACACCTGAAGCAACATCATTAATTTCTAAATTATAAAAATACCGCGTAATACTGTTCTATATAATTAATTCGCGATGCGAATATACCGAGAATTGATTTATTGCATCGAGATGAATCTTATATTAATAACGATCAGAACGAGGTTAATTTGAATAATCCACGATACGATTTAGTAAGCCGTGTACTGCACTGGGTAATGGCTTCCGTAATCATCTATGCAACAATCGCAGGATATGTGATGCACTATGTCACCAATCATCCAGAGCTGTTTTCTTTTCTGTCAGTGCTCAACATGTCATTGGCGACCGTTGCGACGCCACTGCTTGTGGTTCGTTATATCTGGAGCCACTTTCGCTCATCGCCAAGCATGCCAACCTCTGTGCCTGAAGGGCAAAAATGCGTTGCCAAGCTTGCACACTCTTTGATGTATCTTGTGATGTTTATGGTTTTCAGCACCGGCTACTTAATGCTAAAAGAACCGTACTCTTTATTTTGGTTAGTGAGCGTAAATAATCTAATTACCGACTCTGCAATCAACGGCTTCTTTTTCTATTTACATCGTGCCAGTTGTATTGCCCTAGCCTGTTTAATTGTGCTGCATATCAGTGCCGCACTTAAACACCACTTTGTCTCTAGGAACTATGTATTGAAGATGATGCTCTAGATTCAGAGAATTCAAGACGGTTTGCACAAACAAAAAAGCCATAGCATGTTCGCTATGGCTTTCTTCTTTCAATTTGATTACTTGTTGTGAGTATCTATCATCACTTGCCAATATTCGCATTTGGCTAAGAACTCTTTTAAATAAAGTTCTGGGTTAGTAAGCTTCTCACCGCCTTTAACATCAGCGCCAGTCACACGCCAAAATCCACGAGTCACAAGATTTCTGTGGTAGATAAAGTCGTTAATTTCGTTTGTTTTTAACGGAAGCTGTTCACCAAAGGTTTGATCGTACAAGCTCAACGTAGCAGCTTGCTCACTTGGCTTCTCCCTTAAAAAGGTATCCAAATCCAAACCTAATGACTGTTGCTGCTCTTTAGATAGGGCTTTAGCTAATTTAGAGATCACACTGAACAGAGCCAACTCAACTTTTTGAGACGCTAATAACGATGCACCTAAAAGCGCATATTCATTGGAAATGTGTTGTTCTGTTGATGAAACGGTTGCTGTTGTCACTGTGTTAACCTCAAATAATCATAACGGGTGTTACTGAACTGGATAGAGTCTTTTCACTAAGCTGAATCTTATTCTTGTCATTAAGAAGAATCTTACAGTTAAGCAGAGTCTTTCAGCAGAACACGGTCAGCATCAATAATGGTGAAGCCCGATGCATCTTCATTCTTTTCGACTTGCACTAAACCTTTAAAACCAATCTGCGACAACTTCTTCGCAAGGTGATCCGGTGCTGTTTCAAAAACAACATTCATAAAAGGTAAAGACTCAGCATCAACAAAACCATGCTCGTTAAACAGTTCCATTGCTTGAGATAAATGGTCTGAGTCGGTTAATTCGATAATTTCTACAACTTCTTCCAACAACATCTTCGATTCCATATTCGCCAGAAAGTGACTGACACAAGCACTTAAGTTTTGCTCGCATACATCCCGATGCCCGAAGGCACCCCTTTAGTAGTAGGGAGATCATAACATATTAATAATCGAAAAATATGTTTAATTTCCCTAACCTATTGGGAATATTAGAAAACAATAGAAATTGATGAAGCATAGACAAGACCAATTCGTCTTTTCGAAAGCAACAGCCTGATTTGAGGTAATCAGGCTACCGTAGCTTGAGGATCGCCCGTTTCTACAATCGATTCTTGTAACAAGCCAGCATAAATACCATTGTGCGCCACCAGCTGTTGATGATTACCTTGCTCAACAATTTCACCCTTTTCCAACACCAAAATCGTATCTGAGTGACGAACGGTACTCAAACGGTGTGCAATCGCAATCACGGTTTTTTCCTTGAAAAGGCGCTGCATTGCTTTTTGAATCAGGTCTTCGGTGATTGAATCTACCGAACTGGTCGCCTCATCAAGCATCATCAATTGCCCCCCCTGTGCAACCGCTCTAGCGAACGAGATGAGCTGCGTTTGCCCTACAGACAAGTTAGAGCCGTTCTTTTCCAAGTGGAAGTCATAACCTTGTGGCAATTGTTCAATAAACTTATCGGCATAAACATAGCGCGCTGCCTGTTCAACCTCAGTTCTAGATAGATGCGTTTTACCCAGCGCGATATTGAATTGGATGGTCTCTTCAAATAAGTGCACGTCTTGCATCATCATTGAGAACAAATGAGCCGAGTCTTCACTTGAGATCTGTGACAGCTCTATTCCATTCAACAAAATGCTGCCTTCATATTCTTGGTAGGTTTTAGAGATCAGACGCAGAATCGTCGACTTGCCCGAGCCCGTCGAACCCACAAGCGCGATTTGATGCCCTTTCTCCAATACAAACGAGACATTCTTTAGAACGTAGGGAGAGTCGTCTTTGTAGCGGAAGCTTACGTTCTTAAACTCTAGGCTCACAAACTGTTCAAGCTGCTTCTCAACCTTGTTAGATGACAACAGGTTGCGCCCTTCTTCTTCAGTCGGCTCAACAAACAGCTCTTCAATATGGTCAAACGCTGCAAATGAACTCTGAATCGAAGCGATCTGCGAAGTAAAGTCACGAATCGGAACAAACACTTTCTCTAAGGTGTTGATGAACGCAATCAGCACACCCAAGGTGAGCGCCCCTTCTAACACTTGCTCAGAGCCATACCAGATCATAATCGCGATGGTGATAGAGGTGATGCCGGAGATAAACGAGAACAAAATCGCATCGTATTTATTGATCTTCTTCTGCGCTCTTAAAAACTCATCGGTATAGCCTTGGTAGCGTTGCTCGACTTGCTCTTCTGCTCGGTACATCTGAACGGTTTTCATGCCAAATAAGACTTCTTGCAAAAAGCCAATACCGCGAGCGAGAGAAGAACGAGTCACCTTATAGAGAGCACGAAGTCGGTTTCTCACATACACCGTCAAATACATCACTGGCGGCATAATGATCAATACAATCATCGTTAACTGCCAATCAATGAAGAACATCATCACCAACAGAGCAATGGTATTGATGCTGTCTTTAACTAGCCCTACAACCGACTGAACAAACGTCTCGCCGATGGTTTCCAAGTCACTGGTTAATCGTGAAAGCGTTACGCCAATCGGTGTGTTATCAAAATAGCTGCGCGGCAGTTTAAGCACGCGAGCAAACAACACTGAGCGCATGTCAGTTATCGTGTATTGCCCGGTTTTACGCAGGTTGTACGAATAGGTGGTATCCACCACATAACTCGCCACCAGCACGGCAACGAGATAGAAGACATACTCGAGCAGTCCATCCATATCCCCGTGACTCAGGTGAACATCAATAACTTGAATAATCAACCAAGGAAACAACAAACTCGTGATGACAGAAAGAGGAAGCATAGCGATACCCAGAATCGCAGAGCCTTTGTATTTCTTAGCAAACTTAAAAAAGTGCTTGAGGTACTTGAGATCAACACCTTTTAACATGCCACTACCTCCGTTTCATTCTGCTGTAGTTGCCATGTATCGTAATAGTAATCACAGGTTTTCAATAACGTGGCGTGGTCGCCCTTCGCGATCACTTTCCCTTCATTCAACACGATGATTTCATCCATATATTCAAGAGCATTAACGCGGTGTGAAACCACAAGAACCGATTGATTTTCCAAACGCTTAAACAAGCCTTCCAAGATCTTACGTTCTGTTTCATAGTCGACAGCCGATAGAACATTATCCATGATGATCAGATCGGTGGGTTGCAATAAAGCACGCGCAATACTTAAGCGCTGCTTCTGACCACCAGACAACATGATCCCTTTCTCACCGACTAAGGTTTGATCGCCGTGTTCAAAACGCGTCACATCACTGGCCAACTGGCTGAGCTCTAGCACTTCATCAACCTGACTCTTTGCCAGATCGGTATCCAAGCTACCAAAGCGGATATTGTCTTCGACGGTTGCTGAAAACAGGTAAGGGTCTTGAGTCACGGTTTTCACGTAACGGCGCAAATCACTGCGCGAGAAGCTAGTGACATCTCTTTCACCAAGGAAAACCGAACCTTCTGGTACATCTAAGTGATGATTTAAGCAGTTCACTAATGTCGTTTTACCCGCTCCGATCCCGCCTAACACACCCACTTTCTTACCTGCTGGAATATCAAAGCTGATGTCATCGAGAATCACGCGTTCTTCACCTGAATAGCTGAAGCTGAGATTGCGAACGGAAAACGTTTTTCCCTTCAGCGATTCAACATCTAATTCAGTAAGCTTATCTTCATCTAGCTCTGGTACTTTGGCATTAAGAATGGTTTGTGCACTTTGAATCGCGACCATGCCTCGCTGATAAATGGTCGCGATTCTGCCAAGTTGCATCAATGGCATAGCGAGCAAAACTGAGTAAGTCAGAAAGGCGGTAATCTCACCAAGTGTGAGTTCCTGTCTCATTAACATGTAGCCACCAAGCCCAAGAATGATGATTTTCATCAGGTCATTAGCGTAGTCGAGTACCGGCATAAAGAAGACTTGAATGCGTGTAATTTTAAGGCGGCATTCCAGCAATAACTGGTTCAGTTTTTCAGTTTCAGCTTTCACCCAAGGTGACATCTGCTGGCTCTTAATCAGATCAATCCCAGACAGGTAACTCATTAGCTGAGCAGACAGATTTTGTAGGCGCTTCATGTGCTCTAAATGCAGTATTTTCATACGCTTGAAGCCCACACGGAAAATCACAAAAGCGATTGAGATAGGAATGATCGAATAAAGCGTTAATTCTGGTGAGATACGCCACATGTAAAGAGGCGTCAGCGACAACGCAAGCAACGCATTGAAGAACTGCAAAAAGCCGACACCAAACAGCAGTCGAATACCACTAAGGTCATTGTTGATAATCGAGATCAGTCGACCCGAAGCAAAGCGTTCGTGAAAGCTGCTTGGTAAGCGATTCAGCTTTTGTAAAAGGGTACTTTTGAGTGCAGCCTCTGTAATTCGCCCCGGGTTAAGCGCATAAATACGAGACAAAATTCTCACCACCACCATGGCAACCGACATCCCGACCACAATCCAAACATAGGTTTGAAGCTGTTGATGGCCAGTTAAAGAGGCATCATCAATCAAATCTATCGCCAATTGGATATAGCGAGGGATCTCTACTTGTAACCAGTTGACGAGAAAGATGAACACAATCGCCAATAAGTACGAGGTGCGATTCATGCGCAGATAATGGGCAATAAACTGTCTTTTATTCATAGTATTCTTTGTTTAGGGCAGGCTCACAGCGAGATTTAACGATATAACCGGGCAGTTAAGCTAGATAGGTTCATCGCTGAGGTAAAGATACATCAAAAACACTTAGTTGACAATATCAACCATATTCAATAATTAGTTTTGGGTATTAAATTTAAGCATTGCTAGAAACAACTTTGCCGCCAAAAGTGGCGGCAAATAAATAGCTTAGCAGGCCTGGGGCTGTTGACCTTTCGTGGTTGAGTTTTGTTCGATATAAAATCGTTTTAGGCGCGGCGAAGAGTATGTAGCCTAGTCATTCTAAGCAAATATTCTTCAACAAAGCATAAAACGATTTTTGTGGGGGCGCCTAGCGCGAACCCTTCGGGCAGCTCTTGTGGTTCATTTCTACTGCGTTATCGGCTTTTCATGTAGGCCAACTACACGTCAAAACCTCTTCCTTGTATAAATTTCCCACAAGATGCTGCAAAACCCAGCTCGAAAGGTCAACAGCCCCAAGTATTGATAACGGCTAAAGCATCTCTTTGGCAATCAAATGCAGCAGAAACGTTTCCCGCTCAATGCTCATGCCCTTTTTAGGGCTCTCTGCCATCGTCTTTTCGTTATGAGCGATCGCTTCATGGATATTCATCCAGACCGGTTTCATCCCGTTTTTCACTTCATAATCTTCGTAAGCCGTTTCACCAAGCTCACGATCGATCTTGCATGAGTAGCAGTAAGAAATCATGTGCATCATGTCTGCATCGTCTTTGTACCAAGGACGAAACTCTTCAAAAATGCCGAACGGCTTGATGCTATGAATATTCTTCGCGCCAGTCTCTTCTTCGAGTTCACGAACCATACCTGCGATCACATCTTCCCCTTCATCCAAACCACCACCAGGAATGGTGTAGTCGTGATAACGCTCTGTATACAGCATCAGAATGTCTTCACCATCTAATACAATGGCACGGGCAGCGTTGCGCTTATAGACCGTTTTATTGTCTAGATGGTCGATATCAGGGTGGATGGTTGTTTTTAGGTGTCTCATGATTCTGACTGCTCTACTGAATTTGGCGGCATCATATCATAATCATCAATAGATTCGAGGTTCACAACCGCCAACAAGAACTGATCGGACGGGGATATTCCAACGGTAACTTGAATCCACTTAGCTTGATCTAACACTCAAAAAATTGTTAAACATGAAGAAATATCAACCTATTTCAATATCTTGACTAAATTAGGACAACCTTTTCTGAAATCTAAAATATACTAATTTCATAGAGCTTCTCATTTGGTTCTGTAGAACTTAACGCATTCGATTATAGAGTTATCACGTAGGAGATAGACATGAAGAAAATTGGTTTGATGGCTGTATGTGCCGTTGTATTAGGCGGTTGTGCAAACGACTATGCAGAATATAGCGAAGGCCAACGTGTTTCAGTCGCTAACCCAGCAGCGGTTTATTGTGTTCAACAGGACGGTGAATTAGACACGGTTACTGAAAACAATCAGCGTACAACTTACTGTGTATTCGATGACGGCGAGCGCATTGAACAGTGGGAGTACTACCGCAATAACCATGAGCAAGAAACTGAAAAGTAATCACTTCTATTACAAGTTTCCAATCTCAAAGCTTTAAAACCCTCCCCCTAAAAATTCAATTATGTTACGTAAACTGTCTGCCATAAGGCAGCGGTTTACCGTACATACACACCAATTGAACACTGTTTTATTCCTGACATAGCTCTGACATTAGCCTAACCTAGGCCGATAGAATGCCCGCCTGTTACAAAATTTTACACATAGAATTATTATGAAAAGCCAATCAAAAACGAAAGAACAAACTCAAATGTCATTTGAACTGCCTGAGTTCACCCTTTCTCAGTCGACATCTCAAGTGATCTACAAACGCTGCCAAACCGCTCTCGTTGTTTTAGCGATTGGTATTGTCGCAAATCTTGCGCTTCGAATTGATTTTGTATTGTTGAATGGCAATGTTGGTGAGGTCTCGGTGACTGAGATGCTGCAACAGTTACTGCTTATTATCGCGTCTGGGTCTTTTGCTTATCTATCAAGAGAGAAGCGTGAAGTTAAGCATGCAGCTATGCTCATCAATGCATTTTTCGGTGTGATGTTTATTCGTGAAATGGACTTTTGGTTCGACAAGATTGTACATGGCGCTTGGGTTGTCCCTGCCCTATTAGTTGCTGGTAGCGCAATCTTCTACGCGATTAAAAATGGTAAACGAACCATTGATCAGCTTGCGCTTATTCTTGCATCCCCACACATGAACTTGCTAGTAACAGGCGTGATGCTTCTGTTGGTGTTCTCTCGCCTATTTGGCATGGGCAGCTTCTGGCACAATGTTATGGGCGATGATTACGTTCGAGCGGTTAAAAACATCGCTGAAGAAGGCACTGAGCTTCTAGCTTACTGTCTGATTGCCTTTGCGAGCTTAAAGACCGTTATTGGCATCACGAGAAAGAAATAATCACCTATCGCCACCAGCGATGTGTGAGATCCGATTCCGGGTCTAAATAACGATTCAATAAAGTCAGGTTAGTATCTAGTAGAGCTAGGTATTCCCTGACTTTTTTTACATCGGTACCCGCTGAAGTCTGCTGGATACAGCGCTCCAATGCTGGGAGTAAACTATCCACAATGTCAAAGTCAGATGAACGTCCAACGAGCTCCTTGGCAGTTATCAATGCTTCCAAAGACAGTCTTTCTGGCTCTCGTCTAACCAAATCTAAATCTCGCTTAAATGCGCCCGCACAAACACCTTCAAGATAAACTCGGTAGGTCGTCAGTACGTCCATCAACAGAAACAATTGCCCTTGAGCACTTTGATGTGGGTATGGCACCGCAACATGAGCCTCCAACCTGCGATCTATTTGCAGATCCACCCCAAGTGCGGAACACTTCTCGATGAGAACTTTAAGCAAACCTTGCTCGTCCATGAGCGATTGAATCTCGAATATACGTTGTAAGTGGTAGTCATTAGAGACGAATGTCACCTGCACACTCTGCCCGCGAGTAAACAGCCCGCTTTTAATCATCTCTGAGGCCAAGTTCTGTATGTTCTCGACAGTATTGGTCGAATGCTGCTCGAGTAAAATCGCCCCTAAGGAAAACGGATGTTCTCGCTGATTTTCAAGCTTCCTAAAATATTGGTGCATCGCATCGGCTTCAGACAGTGTTTGCCCTTTTGTTACCCCACCACAAAATGCTACCGCAGTTTGCTGATTCGACTCTTCTGCCAAAGGCTCCGCCAGATACTCAACCAAAGCATCAACTCGACTGGTCCCTTCATCAGTCAATTTATTCTCATTAAGTCGCTTACCCAGCACAATAAGGAGGTGATTAATGCTCATTTTATGTTCAAGTCTCGTTTTGGGGATTGGATGGAGTGAATTATGTATACAATACTTGTTAACAAAAGTATTTTGAAATTCTTATATGTTGCTCGCAATAATGCTCACTATTGATAGCGACATCTTAGGCAATACAAGAATAGACGTGTCGCTTTACAGCAAACATAGCACGCTCTTGTATTTCATCGCTCTATGCTTGTTAGCACTAGTCGATAAAAGAGCCCTTTCAATCAATGAATACGCTCAATCGAATAACTGTTTCAACCAAAGAACAGGTTCACTCAAAGAAGTGAAACTAACTAAATACAAATTTTACACAGAGTTCGTCCATCGAACCGTCTTCACAGGAAGTTACTATGCTGTCTATTTTTGATATCTACAAAATTGGGGTTGGGCCATCCAGCTCCCACACAAATGGACCAATGATCGCTGGGTTTAACTTTACCCAAAAAATTGATGCTCAGCTTAAGCAAGTGAAGCGTATTCAAATCGACTTATACGGCTCGTTATCATTGACGGGTATTGGTCACCACACAGACAGAGCGACCTTGTTAGGTTTGCTAGGTAACCGCCCCGACACCATTAAAATCACCAGTGCTAACCAAGCAATGCGTAAGGCGATTGAAGATAAATCTCTATTGGTTAGCGGTAACCATGAAATTCATTTCGATGTAGAGAGCGACCTTCTCTTCCACAAAACTAACCTTCCGTTGCATGAAAATGGCATGACTATCTCTGCCTTTGACGAAAGCGGCAGTCTTCTGGATATGGAAACCTACTACTCGATTGGTGGTGGCTTTATCGCAACCGCTGATGAGCTACAAAACGGCAAACAGGAAGCAGAAACACAAGTTGAGTTCCCTTTCTCTTCTGCTGATCAGTTGCTTGAACTATCCGAACAACAAGGACTGAGCCTTGGTGGCTTAATTCTGCGTAACGAAGTGTCGTTCCAAGGTATGGATGTGATTGACCAGAAAGCCGACCAAATTTGGAAGGTGATGTCTCTGTGTATGCAGCGTGGCTTTGACACCGAAGGCATTCTTGATGGCGGCCTAGAAGTCACTCGTCGAGCACCTGCTCTGCTTAAAAAGCTGGAAGCAAATGCCTCAATTGAAAACGATCCAATGGAGATCATGGATTGGATTAACCTATTTGCCTTTGCCGTAAGTGAAGAAAACGCAGCGGGCGGTCAGGTTGTCACATCACCGACCAACGGTGCTGCTGGCGTTATTCCTGCGGTATTGATGTACTACCATCGCTTCATCAAAGAGCTAGACACTAAGCAGCTTAAAGACTTCTTGGCAGTCTCTGGAGCAATCGGGATCCTTTACAAAACCAATGCTTCGATTTCTGGCGCAGAGGTAGGTTGTCAGGGTGAAGTCGGCGTTTCTTCATCAATGGCTGCTGCTGGCCTAACTGCCCTACGTGGTGGTAGCAACGAGCAAATCTGTATTGCGGCTGAGATCGCGATGGAACACTCACTGGGCATGACATGCGATCCGATCGGTGGCCTTGTTCAGGTGCCATGTATTGAACGTAATGCTATGGGTGCAATGAAAGCGATCAATGCATCACGTATGGCGTTGAAACGTACCAGCAAGTGTCTTATCTCGTTAGACAAGGTTATCGAAACCATGTACCAAACAGGTAAAGACATGAACAAGAAGTACCGTGAGACTTCTCTAGGCGGCCTAGCCGTGATCCACATGGCACCACCGTGTGAATAACAGACAAAGACACGAGTGGAGAAAGCCTCTATAGAGACGGCATTCTTGTAAACTTAGTTTTCAATATCTCAACAAAGCCAGCCACCACGCTGGCTTTTTTATTGGCCAAAGCCCAACAGCCAATTAAAAGTGATACTCATTCAAAATCATTTACAGAATGATCATCGCTAACTTTCCCTTTATTAGTTCATTACTTAGCCACAAATGATGATGGCTAAATTTCACACCGCTATGCATCCACTAGCAAAATCTAACGTTGCAAATTTCATTCATGAGAAATATGAATGTACTCATAAGAAAAGATATATCGAGTAAAGTTCTGTTTGGGACAGATGTTTCAGTTTATGTATTACTGCTAATGATATTATAATCGGGTAATTACACTACATATTAATACAAACGTGAGAATAAAATAATGTGGAATAGATTAAACAAATCAATGATGTTCTGCCAAATGATGTTCGGACTTTCGTTCTATGGCGTCATGGTGATCTTGACTCGTTTCTTCCTTGAAGATCTGAACTACAATGAAGCCGACACCATGATGGTTGTTGGTGCTTTCTCTGCAATCGGACCGCTATTTGCTATCGCGGGTGGCTTTATCGCCGACAAGTTTTTAGGCGCTTACCGATCTTTAACCATTGCCTTCCTAGGGTTCGCAAGTGGTTACGTTCTACTGGTACTTGGTGCAGCAGCAACCAATGTTCCGATGGCATTATGTGGTATTGCGTTAGCAAGTTATGCACGTGGTTTGATGTCCCCTTCTTACCCAAGTCTTTACAAACGCACGTTCAAAACTCAAGAAGATTTTGAGAACTGCTACCCAATCAACTACTCAGTAAACAATATTGGTGCTCTGTTAGGCCAATACCTGTTCCCAATGCTAGTGCTTGTTGTTGGTTTCCACGGTGGTTTCCTTCTTTCAGCGGTTCTAGCCGGTGCTGCGCTTCTGATGATGATCTTTGTTCGCAAAGGCCTTGTTGAAGCAAGTGCTGAAATCGACCAAAAACCAGTAAGCACTAAAAACTGGGCAGCCTTCCTTGGTCTTTCTGCAGCAATGATCGGCTTGGTGTTCTTCATGTTCTCTAACATGGATATTGGCCAAAACATCGTATACGCAATTGGTGGTGCAGCGATTATCTACTTTGTCTCTTTGATGATGAAATCGAAGAAATCAGACATGCTAAAAATGGGCACTATCTTAATCATCACATTCCTGACGACATGTTTCTTCGTGTACTACGGTCAGATGATGACTTCGATGACAATGGTAGCGATCAACACAATGCGTGGCGATTTATTTGGCTTCATCCCTGTCGCACCTGAAGCTTCAATGGCAATGAACCCACTATGGTGTATGGTTGCTGGCCCTATCATCGCGGGTATCTTCTCTAACCTAGAAAAGAAAAACATTAACTTCTCAACTGCAACCAAAGTCGGTTTCTCTTTCATCCTTACGGCTATCGCTTTCGGTATCCTTACGATGGCAGTAACGACAGTTGGTGACGATGTTCTGATCCGCCCAGAAGTTTTCCTAGCGATTCACTTCTTCCTAGCATTCGGTGAAGTGATTGTAGGTTCAATGGTTGTAGCCTTCATCCTGTCTGTTGCGCCTAAGCACATCGAGAACTTCTCAGTAAGTTTGTTCTCTGTTGCTATCGCACTGTCAGGCATTGTTGGTGCGGTATTCTCAACGTCTATTGCACTAGAGAAAGGTCAAGAGATCACACAAGAGATCGTGCAAACGGTTTACGGTGATTACTTCCAAATGCTGACTGTTCTTGCAGTCGTGATGGTAGGTATCGCAATGGCAGCATCGTTCATTATTCGTAAGATGCTAGAAGCTGCAAAAGCTGCTGACGAAACGATTGAACTAGAGCAAGCAAACAGCTAATTCTGTTCGCTGAGTCAAACCAATCCTAAGAGCCCTTTAGTTTTCTAAAGGGCTCTTTTTTTGTCGGTTCTATTTCTTAATAGGATCTGCCGTATAAGTAGGTAGTACATGTGTAAATCAAAGTAAATGATAACTATTAGTATTGAGTGTTTTTTAGTTCAGGATTATGATGTGGAAATCAAAATCTAAGAGAGCCTTATATGAGCAAGCCTAGCCCTATCACATTAACCGTTACTCAAACCTCAACAATTACTCCAAACATGCAGCGCATAACGCTTAGCGGTGAGGGATTAAGTAAATACCCAACAGAATGTGCCGGCGGCTACATCAAGCTTTTATTCTCGCCACTCGGCACAACTGATTTAAGCCAGCTAAACGAAGGTGAGCGCCCAACCATGCGCACTTACACCATTCGTCAGTACAATCCTGTAGAACAATGGATTGAAGTTGATTTTGTTCGCCATATCACTACAGATTTGCAATGTGGTTTTGCTGCTCGATGGGCAATGAATGCAAAAGTGGGTGACACGGTTTCAGTGGCTGGCCCAGGTTTAATTCAAGGTCTTAATCTAGAGTCAGACTGGTTCTTCTTAGTTGCAGACATGACTTCCCTACCTGCGCTTTCTGCAAAAGTAAAAACGCTTCCAGAAACAGCAACGGGTCACGCTGTCATTCAGATCAACTCAGCGGCAGATAAACAAGCACTTGAAACCCCTCAAGGCATCAAAGTAACCTGGTTGATTGAAGATGAAACCTCAGAGTCACTTGCACAAACCGTGCGCGACACAGAGTGGTTAGAAGGCCAAGTGTCAGTGTGGACAGCGTGTGAATTCGAAAGCATGCGCGAGCTGAGACAATACTTCCGCAACGAAAAAGAAGTTGCAAAAGAGAACATCTACATCAGCAGCTACTGGAAACGTGGCGTCACTGAAGATGGTCACAAAGTGTTGAAACAGCAAGATGCTCAAGATTTAGCGGGTTAAGCCTGTTACGCCATACATCTTCTTGCTAGAAAATAGAAAACGCCCTTAACAAAGTTTGTTTCGCTAAGGGCGTTTTTTGATTTAACTTAATAGAGATACCTATTCACAAATCCCCAATCACTCAGGCGATCTTTTAAGTCAATGAGATAACTAAGCCAGCAATAATTAGAGAGACGCCTACACCGCGAGTCGCGTGCCACTTTTCCTTTAAAAAGTAGATCCCCATCACTACGCCGAAAATGATACTCACTTGCCTAAGTGCAACAACCAAGCTGACGTTCTCTGTCATAGTCATCGCAAACAACACTAAGCCATAGGTCGAAGCCATCATAATGCCCGCAAGTGTTGCTCTTTTACGTAGTAACCAAGCGTTATGAAATTCGATTCTTTGATTCGACACGAGCAACCACAGGCTCAGTGGAAGCACAATTGCCCAAAACTGAATACCCAAATAGAAAATCGCCGTGTGTTTATTGGTAATGCTAGGTGTGCTTAAGGGCTCTAATAATAGAAGCGCCTCTTTATCAATAATCGAATAACCCGTAGTACCGATGGCCGCGATTAACGCCCACAGTACGCCAAGATTCAGGTAGGCCTTGAGCCTTAGTTCAGAAAATTGCTTAAGTGGGACAAACAAACAACCTAATGTGATCAATGCAAAACCAAGCCATTGATTAAGCGACAACTCATATCCAATCAACACCGTACCTAAGCCAACCATCAACACAGGCAGTGCTCGTGCCATTGGGTAAATCACCCCAATATCGGCCTGCTTGTAGGCTATACCTAAGCCGATTAAATAGATGATTTGGCAAATACCACTTAAAAGAAGTAGCTGCCAGAATAGGAGCGTGATGTTCACAAAGCCGACACTGTAAACGTACCAAATCAAATAGGGAGTCAAGATCGCGGCAGCGGCAAAGCCAGAAGCAAGGAAAAAAGACGACCCCGAACCTTGATTAGATTTACCTAGAACATTCCAACCCGCATGAAGCAGAGCCGAAATTATCACGATGACGATGGCAGAAAATTCCATTTCATTCCTAACTTATTAACTGACTTATAAAAGCCGTCGCTGAAAACGGGTGATAAAAAAGGCCTCTTGGTAAGAGACCTTTGATCGATTCAATTGGGCAAGCCCAAAGAGTTACAGATATGTACGCGTTCTAACGTATGACTAGCGCTCTAGCTGCGCGATTGACTCAATACTGATCGCATCATGACGCCAATACTCAATATCACAGTCAATCAGATCGCCGTTTTGATTGTAGTTAACACGCTCAACAACCATTGCAGGTGAGCCAGAAGTCGCACGTAGGGCTTGCGCTGTCTCGCCAAGTAAAGACGTTGTGCTCACTCGGTAACGGATCTTCTGATACACCACACCAAAATGCTCACGGTAGATGTCCGTCAACGATTTAGACAAGTCATAATCAAGCAAGTTAGGGAACAACTCAGGTCGAATGTAGTTGGTCACATACACAACCGGCCTATCTTCAAGGTAACGAACTCTGTCTACTCGATAAACGTCCGAGAAAGGTTGTAACTCAAGAAGTCTAGTCGCCTCCTTGGTTGCTAACATGCCTTTCGCCGCCACCAACTCTGTTTTCGGCTTACGATTCTGCGATAGAGCCATGTTGGTGAAGTTCAGCGTTTGTGTTGGATCATAACGAAGCGGATCAGGAGAGATAAACCAACCACGTCGGTCTTCTCGATAAATGCGCCCTTCCGCTTCAAGTGAAGACAAGGCTTCGCGTAAGGTAACTCGAGTCGTATCAAACGATTCAGCCAGCTTACGTTCTGCAGGCAGCTTCTGTCGTGGTGTTAACATCCCCGACTCTATCTGCTCTACGATGACATCTTTGATTTTTACGTACTGCACTTCATTTCCTTTCATTCTTGTTCTTGTCGCCAGCCACTCCTTGGCCAACTGAAATATAAATGGTTCGCTAGCGTTTACGCCAAGCTTGGGTGCGCTTCTCAAATAACTTGTTGATTAACATATGAATCAACTTCGCACTCGCTGCAGATATCATTATCATCACCGCCATGGCTGCTGCTGCACCGGTTTGACCCGCATCGTCCATATTCAGTACTGATACTGACGCTGGAATCGTATTGGTAGAATACAAGAATACTACCGCAGATGTCGTGGTAAGTGCATTAATAAACAGGTATGTCGCAATATCTAAAATCGCTGGCAGACAAACGGGTACCGTCACCTTAAAGAACAGCTTGTATTGCGGTAAGTTTACCGAAGCCGCCGTTGCCTCCATTTCCGAAGGCAGCTGTTTCAATGCCGTTAACGCAGTCATGTGCCCTACCGTGTAGTAGTGAACCACGGTATTAATCACCAAGAACGCCATCGTGCCATACAAGAAGTTGAGTGGATTACTCAAATCATTGAAGTAAAAGATATACCCCAAGCCCAGCACCATACCCGGAACGGCCATCGGTACAACACTGAGCATTTGCATCGCTTGACGAACAGGACCGAAGGCGCGACCTTTCTCAATACAGTATGCACCTAGGAAAATCAGAACAGTACCAATTATCGCAGTCCAAGCACCAAGCGTTAAAGAGTTGAAGAATGGCGCCCAACCATAAGTACTCATTTCTGCGAAGTTGTAGTTGTTTAGCGTTAGCGCTTTGTTCCAAGGCCAGAAGGTGACCATAGATCCATATATCGCCATGCCCAACACGATAACCACAGCAGCAGAGATGATGGTGCAATAAAGGAAACATAAGCCATCACGTAGCGTGCTAGGTTCAGGTTGGTACGCGACAGAACGAGTATCAAACAAGCTCTTCTGTTTCTTTTGAACCCAGCGGTCAACGGTAAACGCAAGCAACGCAGGCAATAGCAGCAAGATACTGGTTACCGCACCCATAGAGAAATTCTGTTGACCAACCACCTGCTTAAAGATGTCAGTCGATAACACGTTGTAGCTACCACCGATCACCTTTGGCACACCAAAGTCACAAACCACCAGCGTAAACACAACGATCAGGGTGCTGATCAAGCCGTATTTTGCCGCAGGTAACGTCACCATGAAAAAGGTTTTTAACGATGAAGTATTGAGTGCACGTGCTGCCTCATAAAGGCGAGCGTCAGAGGTTCTTAATGAGGTGGTCAGAATCATCAAGGCGTGTGGAAACGTCCAGAATATCAAGCCCAGTGAGATACCAATCAAGCCATAAACCGAGTTGCCACCCAAGACTTCTTTAGCGATACCTTGGTTACCAAATAAGAATATAAGACTGATTGCGGGAAGCAGTGACGGAGCAAGAATAGGCGCAGAACCCAGTACTTGAAAAAATCCTTTAAAAGGCATGCATGAACGAGTTAGCGCATAGGCATAACCAAACGCTAAGACACCCACAACAACGGTCACTAACAACCCGAGCGTGAACGTATTACCTACCGACTGCCATAGGCTTTGAGACGCAAAATACGTTGCGAAATTCTGTAAACCTACAAATTCACCGTCTGCGTTCTGAACACTCTTTTTCAACATCGCCCACAGTGGCATCAGGATAAACAACGTCATAACTACAGACAAAAAGGCCAACAGCCCAAACAGAATTACGTTGTCTTTGCTTAACCGAGCCAGAAAAGGTTGTACTCGTCGTTGAATTAGCAGCTTAGATTGCATCATTTGAGTCGATTCCATGATTGTTTACGCCGCCTCGTCTTTCATCACTTGCAGGCTTTTCGATGGGTAAGCTCTAAGGCCTTCTTGATCAAACGCCACGTAACGAATATCACTGCGACGCAGCTTCAATCGGTTGAACTCTTTGACGGGTACATCAACGATGATCTCTTTCGCCGTTGAGTCATGTTGCAATTGACACTCAACACGATAAAACGCCCCTAAGAATTCACTTGATACGATTCTCACAGGTAAGGATTCACTAAAACGATCAACAAACTGGATTTGCTCTGGACGAACGGCAATATCGAAAACATCCCCCAGATTTGGCGTGAGATTATCTAAGCCAGGTAACGGCAGCATTGACTCAGCAATGCGCATCTTGCCTTGAGCTGCAACAGAAGCTTGAATGAAATTCATACTGCCGACAAACTCAGCCACAAAACGACTGACGGGTTTTTGGTAGATCTCTTGAGGAGCACCCACTTGCTCGATAACACCGTGATTCATCACCACAATGCGGTCTGCCATCGTTAATGCTTCATCTTGGTCGTGCGTCACCATAATAGTGGTGATACCCAGCTTACGTTGCAGTTGGCAGATCTCATCACGTAGGTGTGTTCTTACCTTCGCATCCAACGCAGAAAGCGGTTCATCGAGTAGCAACAAGCCTGGAGAAAGAGCCAATGCGCGAGCAAGAGCAACACGCTGCTGCTGTCCACCAGATAGCTGATTTGGAAATTTCTGACCAGACGTTGGTAAGCCGATCGTCTCTAACCAAGACTCAACCGTCTCAAGGGCTTCTTTGGTCGACATGCCTTGGTTTTTAAGACCAATCGCAATGTTTTCTTCCACAGTGAGATTTGGAAACAAAGCGTAAGACTGGAACACAATGCCGAAGTCGCGCTTTTCTGGTGGTAAGAAGGTCGTGTCATTACCATTTTGCTCGATAGAGCCTGATGTTGGTAAATCTAAACCTGCAATCGCACGTAATAAGGTGGTTTTTCCACAGCCAGATGGGCCAAGGAAGCAGACGAACTCGCCTTTATCTATCGATAGGGAGATGTCTTTTAACGCTGTAAATTGGCCAAATTGCTTTACAACGTTTTCAATATTCAAATAAGTTTGGTTGCTCATACTACAGCACTCTCTATATGGTATATACCAAATTTAAACTGAGAATATTGCAGTTGAGTGACAAATTTATAGTAGCTAAATGACAGTTATATTGCAGATATAATAAGCATTAAAGATTGCTATTTGTTCAGCATTAACAGTTCGTTCAACGTTGTAAGCCCTCAGTGACTTGCCCATAAATCACTGAGAGCCTAAATGTAAACTTCTAATTTAAACGCTAGATTAATCTATGATTCAACCTTGTCGGCTTTGCCCGCCGCACCTGCGAGTTTGGATAACTGTTTATCTAGCCACAATGGCGTGTCACCCGAATCTTCCGCGTTCTCTTTTCTTCGTACCGCATCACGAACCATCATCGCACCTACCCAACGGAATGGCTCTGGCGGGAAGTGTCCTAATGGGCCTTTAGTTAAACCGCTTCGTGTCCAAGCATTGTCGATATCGAGTACCATTGAAGACAAAATTTTGCCTCCCATGCGAGTTTGAGCAACACCATTACCTGAGTAACCAAGCCCATAATAGATGTTTTTTTGCCCTTTTAGATTACCGAAAAATGGCAATCCTGTTACCGATCGATCT
This sequence comes from Vibrio sp. 1CM23M, assembly GCF_023161755.1. Lineage (NCBI taxonomy): Bacteria > Pseudomonadati > Pseudomonadota > Gammaproteobacteria > Vibrionales > Vibrionaceae > Vibrio > Vibrio sp. 1CM23M. The sequence continues at coordinate 176,361 of NZ_JALNTR010000003.1, read as the reverse complement.
GAGCCACCCGACCAGTTGTAATCGAATTCACTTTGTTCCAGTTTAGGGAACAGTTTTTGGAAAGATTGATAGAGAATCGGCAGGTAGTTGGTCGTTTGGTTAAACATGCTTTCAACTTGATTGGCAAACGAGAATTTATTGCCGCCTTTGCCCAACATGAGTCGTCCGTCCTGGGTATCTCGGTAGTAGTGGACAAAGATACGCGAATCCACCACCGCCGCCCCTTTCTCTGGGCCAAATTGCTTGAGCTTTTCAGGAATAGGCTTGGTCACTACCATATCTGAAGAAACAACCACTATACTGCGTTTGAACTCTTTAAAGTGATCGAGCATCCATGCATTGAGTGCCAAAATCACTTTGTCGGCAAAAACAGAGCCACCTTTGGTTTGGATTCGAGCCGGGGCTCCATAATCAAGTGATGTCATCTCTGTGTTTTCGTGAATTTCGACACCCAGTTCGAGCGCCACTCGGCGTAAACCTCTAGCCAATAACGCTGGCTGCACACTACCCGCAGCTTCTGAGTAGTAACCCTCAATATGGCGATCAGATCCCGCTTTATCAGCTAAAGAATTGTCGCACTTCTTCCAGCTATTGATACCCTGCTTAACCAGCTCATTAACAACTGGCTCCATTCCACCCTTCTGAGCTTCATTGGTCGCCGTGTAGTAAGTTCCGCTGCGATATAGATGCGCGTCAATCTTGTGTTCGTTACAGAAGGCTTCGATCTCGTATATAACCTTTTCCGATTCCTTAACCAACCATTTCGCTTGTTCTTTTCCATAGAGCTTTTTCAGCGTCGGATACTTAGTTGACCACGTCAACATGCAACCGCCGTTCGCACCAGAAGCACCGCTACCACATAGGCCTTTTTCAATCACGACAACATGTTTTTCGGGTTGCTGTTGTTTGATTAAAATCGCCGTCCATAAACCCGTATAGCCACCGCCAACAATGGCGGTATCACAGTTGACGTCTTTTTGGAGCGGCTTAGCCGAAACTAGCCCCGCATTGATATTGCCAAACTCTTGTTCCAACGCTTGCTTGAACCAATATGAGTAGTGCTTTGTCATTTGTTGTACCTTACTTAAAACCTAAAGGCGTAAAACTAAAAAAGGAAGACCGAAGCCTTCCTTTGCTGATTTCTAACTTCTAATGAACTAAATAGTTAAGTAACTGAATAGGTCGTCAGATTAAGATTTTGGCTCTGATTTAGCGTCAAACTTCTCAGACCATGTTTTAAGAACGTCAGCACGTTCGCTGCCCATGCGAGCGAAGTCCATTTTTGCCATGTTCTTTTCTACATTAGGGAAGTTCTCTGCTTTGCCTGTCACATCTTTGTGACCAACAACTGGGTACATTTCGATGTAAAGCTCATTTGCCGCTTTAGAAATAGACCAATCGATAACACGTTGTGCTGCATCAGAAGGCTTAACAAGGCCTACCGCTTCAGATTCCCAGCCGATGCCTTCAGGCGTAATCACTGAAAGTGGAGCGCCTTGAGTTTTCAGCTTAGCGCCACGGCTCGCCATAGAAATACCGATAGCGACTTCGCCCATGCCCGCTTGAACACATGGCTTAGAGCCTGAATGCGTGTAGTGAGCAATGTTTTGATCTAGCTTCTGCATGTAGTTCCAACCTTGGTCTTCACCCATGTTTTGTAGCCAAGCCGAAACCTGCATGTAGCCTGTACCAGAAGACGCTGGGTTTGGCATAGCAATGTGGCCCTTGTAGATAGGCTTCGTTAGGTCATCCCAAGACTTAGGTGCCGGTAGGTTCAATTGCTTAGCCACCACTTCGTTAAAGCAAACTGCATTGAAGAATGCGTCATTGCCATACCAAGCTTGAGTAGACTGTGGGTCGTTAAGGTTAGCGCGTAATGCTTCTACACCTTGAGGCGTATAAGGTTTCAGGATGCCCTCTTCTTTAAGCAATGCCATTGAAGAACCCGCAAGACCCCAAACTACCTCTGCGCGAGGGTTGTTTTTCTCAGCCAATAATTTTGCCGTCATGATCCCTGTTGAATCACGCACCCACTTAATGTTGATGTCTGGGTTTTCACTTTCGAAAGCATTTTTGTATTTAGCTAAAATGTCAGTTTCAAAAGCAGTGTAAACCGTCACTTCCTGTGCTGCATAAGCGTTACCAGCTAGTAGAGTTACTAAAGCTGCAAGTGATCCTTTCATAAAACGGTTTTTCATCATTTTCTCCAGTCAGGCTCAACTCTAAAGTGAGAAGTTGCCAAAATTAAAAGTTATCGAGGTTTAAAGCTGCCTAGGTTTAGAAGCAACCAAGGTTTAACGTTTCTTAAATTAGAAGCCTCATCAAGAGGCGCCTATATCCATAAATTCATTTAGGTTGTTAGTACACGCCTTTACATTGGTATGTACCAGATGACGTGTATTAACCTAATCGACTTTTATGACGGTTAAATGAACAAAAAATGGCAATTTAAAGATCGGAAAATTTCTCAACACAAGTGACAAATTTGAATATGAAGCTTTTGTGAAAATAACGTTTGGGCTATTTACGACCGTTTAAATTGGTTGTTAAAGTAACCGCAAATACTGGTATAGTCCAAAATACAAATCACGAGAATTGAACATGAGAAACGAATACCTACTACTGACACCGGGTCCTCTATCTACTTCTGAAACCGTTCGCCAAGCGATGCTAAAAGATTGGTGTACTTGGGATGATGAATACAACAAAGACGTTGTTGAAGTGATTCGTAGCAAGCTAGTGACTTTGGCGACTAAGCAAACGGGTTATACGAGCGTACTAATGCAAGGTAGCGGCACCGCTTCAGTTGAAGCAACAATCGGTAGCGTTATCTCAAAAAGCGGCAAGCTTCTTGTTGTTGACAACGGTGCGTATGGTGCTCGTATTGCTCAAATCTCAGAATACTTAAACATTCCATGCCATGTCGTTTCCCCAGGTGAAACATCACAGCCTGACTTGAACGAAATGGAGACGGCATTGGCTATGGATTCAGACATTACTCACGTTGCGATTGTGCACTGTGAGACTACTACGGGTATGTTGAATCCAATCGAAGACATCGCCAAATTGGCAAAACAGCACAACAAAACCGTCATTCTAGATGCGATGTCGAGTTTTGGTGGCATCCCTATGGATATTGCTGACTTAGGTATCGATTACATGATCAGCTCGGCGAACAAGTGTATTCAAGGTGTACCTGGATTCGGCTTTGTTATTGCGAAGCAATCGGAACTGGAAAAATGCAAAGGCCAAGCTCGTTCATTAAGCCTTGACCTGTTTGACCAATGGCACTGCATGGAAAGCAACCATGGTAAGTGGCGCTTCACCTCTCCAACTCATACAGTGCGTGCTTTCTACCAAGCTCTACTTGAATTGGAGCAAGAAGGTGGTATCGAAGCTCGTCATAATCGCTACCAAACCAACCAAACTACCTTGGTTGCAGGTATGCGCTCTCTTGGCTTTGAGCCACTGCTTAATGATGATCTTCATTCACCTATCATTACTTCTTTCTATTCTCCAACTCATAGCGATTACCAATTCAAGGAATTCTATGACCGCTTGAAAGAACAAGGTTTTGTGATTTACCCGGGCAAGGTTTCAAACGCAGACTGCTTCCGAATCGGTAACATCGGTGAAGTGTACCCGTCAGACATTGAAGCTCTCATTGGCGCAGTGAAAAACGCTATGTACTGGGACATCAAATAATGACGACGACCAATCAAGAGCCGATTCTAAAGGCCACACACTTTCGAAGCGAAGGCGATGTGAACACCACGCCAGCACGCGAAAAATGGAACGAATCGCTAAACGATGATGCGACTCAAGCGATGTTAAAACGTGACTCTGACGTGTTTCTTCATCAAGCCATGTCAACGCCTTGCCTAGACACACTTGAAGCAGCCGAAGGCATCTACATTCAAGATGCGACGGGCAAAAAGTACATGGACTTTCACGGGAATAATGTTCATCAACTAGGCTATGGTAATCCCCACATCATCAATAAAGTGACTCAGCAAATGGCGTCGTTGCCATTTTCACCACGTCGCTTCACCAATGAAACTGCGGTTCAGTGTGCTGAGAAACTCACACAGATCTGCGGTGGTGATTTGAATCGCGTGTTGTTTGCTCCCGGTGGCACATCAGTGATCAGCATGGCGCTAAAACTTGCTCGACATGTCACCAACAATTTCAAAGTAGTGTCATTGTGGGACTCATTCCATGGCGCGTCACTCGATGCCATTTCAGTGGGTGGCGAAGCTTGTTTCCGCGAAGGCATGGGGCCATTAATGGCTGGCGTAGAACGCATTCCACCAGCGGTTTCCTATCGTGGTGCTTTTCCGCTTCGCGGGCAAAGCGCAGGCGGTGAAAGTGAGGCTGCATGTGATGTGCACTACGCCGATTACCTTGAGTATGTGATTGAAAAAGAAGGTGGCATTGGTGCCTTCATTGCCGAAGCAGTGCGTAACACAGACGTTCAAGTACCAAGCAAAGCTTACTGGAAGCGCATCCGTGAGATCTGCGATAAGCATAACGTCATGTTGATCATCGACGATATTCCAAACGGTATGGGTCGCAGTGGCGAATGGTTCACTCACCAAGCTTTTGATATCGAGCCTGACATTCTTTGTATCGGTAAAGGTTTTGGCGGCGGCTTAGTACCAATCGCAGCCATGATCACTAAAGACAAATACAACACGGCAGCGCAAGTTTCTCTTGGGCACTACACCCATGAAAAAAGCCCAATTGGTTGCGCGGCAGCACTCGCCACCATGGAAGTGATTGAGCAAGAAAACCTACTTGAAAAAGTACAAGCGGACAGCGCATTCGTGCGTGAACAACTGCTTCAAATGAAAGTGAAGTACCCAGTCATTGGTGACGTTCGCGGCATCGGCCTGCTCTGGGGGGTGGAATTGGTCACCGATCATATCACCAAAACCCGAGCTTTCGATGAAGCGGAAGCAGTACTTTACCAATGTCTAAACGATGGCCTGAGTTTCAAGGTGTCACAAGGTAATGTGATTCAGTTGAGCCCACCATTGATCATCAGTCGAAGCGAACTAGAAGTCGCTCTGTCTGTATTTGAAAAAGCGATAGCAAAAGTCTGCAAAGACTTCGAGTACCTTTAAACCATCATCTAACCAATAACTTAAAACAATCATTCATCTCCCAGAACAACTTGAGCTGGGAGAGAACAGAAATAGGACACGACTATGAACACAACATCACCTATCCAAGCGGTTATCTTTGACTGGGCTGGCACTATCGTTGATTTTGGATCATTTGCTCCAACCAGTATTTTCGTTGAAGCATTCAGACAAGGTTTCGACTTTGATATCGACTTAGCAGAAGCGCGTGAACCTATGGGGATCGGAAAATGGGACCACATCCAAGCAGTGGGTCGAATTCCAGCTGTTGACGCTCGTTGGAAGGCTCAGTTCGGACGCTCGATGACAAGTGAAGACGTTGACGCGATCTACGCGGCATTCATGCCTCTTCAAAAAGCGAAAGTAGCCGATCACGCAGCACCTATTTTGAATGCGATAGAAGTGGTCAATAACCTTAAAGAGAAGAACGTGAAGATCGGCTCTTGTTCAGGTTATCCACGTGAAGTGATGGATGTTTTAATTCCTGCCGCTGCAGATTACGGTTACCGACCAGATAACGTGGTAGCGACCGATGACTTACCTCAAGGTGGTCGCCCTGCTCCATTTATGGCACTGAAAAACGTAATCGACCTAGGTGTAACTAGCGTTGCTGCGTGTGTAAAAGTAGACGACGCAGCACCGGGGATCGATGAAGGTCACAACGCAGGCATGTGGACAGTTGGACTTGTATTATCGGGGAACGAAGCAGGGTTAACGTATCAAGAATATTTAGATGCAGACGAGACAACACTTGCGGCTGCACGTGAAAAAGCAAGCGTTAAGCTAAACAAATCAAACCCACACTACCTAATCGATACCATTGCAGACCTACCTGGTGTCATTGCAGACATTGAAAAACGTTTGTTAGCCGGAGAGCGCCCATAACTCCTGTAACTTCCGCAAATCAGGGCCTATAGCCCAATAATCCGCACACATAAAAAGAAACCTCGTATCACCTAAAAATGATACGAGGTTTCTTCGTTTCCAATATTTGAGACAACAATTAATTGACAAAAACCTCTGTAAATAGCACCTTAAATATATAAATTTCAACAACTTCATTGACTCCAATAAGCAACTACACTAACAATGTAACAACAGTTCCAAGATAGGTTCGACCTGAATCTACGCCTTGAACGACTTACTGCTGCAGTGTCCCAATCAGTAAGTCGTCGCTTTAAAGGCTCATTCAGATAACAATAAGAGTTAATCCAAGGATAAGATTATGAAAAGACTGTCAAAAATCATGTGTGCAGTAATAGCTGCTTCAGGTTTCGCTGCTGCTCCATCAATTGCCGCAACGACATACGTAGGCGCAAAAGTTGGCATGGGTTGGCTAGATAGCGCTTGTGTCGACAACGTTGATTGTGAAGATGATTCAGTTGCTGGCGGTATTTACGGTGGTTACAACTTTACCGATAACATTGCTCTAGAATTGAATGCAGATTATTTAGGTGATTATGACACCAGCTTTAACAACAACGGAACGCCTAAAACATACAGCGATTCTATCGTAGCCATTTCTTTGAGCCCAATGTATCGATTAGCGATTAAGCAAGAATTTGATATTTTCTTCAAAGCCGGTCCAGCTTACATCATGCACGATAACGAGGACGACGTTGTATTGGCCTTAGGTATCGGCGCAGAGAAGCAGCTATCAGACGACTGGGCCCTGAGAGTTGAGTACCAATACTTCGATGATTTTGATGATAAGATCATTCAAAACCTTAACTCCAACCTTGTGACTGTTGGCCTTAGCTACAACTTCGGTACAGGCAACACAACCGCAGCAGCGGCTGAAGCTTCTGCGGCGGCAGTGACTCAAGCACCTTCTGAGCCAATCACCGAGCCAGAAACTGTGGTTATTGAAGAAGAAGCAGCGGTAGTTGTTACTAAAGCGCAAACCGAGAGCTTCTCTCAAGGTACATTTGCGACTAACAGCACAGAGCTTTCAGAAGAAGGTAAAACAGCTGTACAGCCAATTGTTGAAGTCTTACAAGCGCACCCTCAATCGACCGTTAACATCGTTGGCCACACTGACTCAACTGGTGCGGCAGAATACAACATGATGATATCTAAGAAACGTGCAGCTGCGGTTGCCGCATACATCGAAGAGCAAGGCATTGAAGCAGAGCGTATTACGGCTTCTGGTGAAGGGGAAGAAAACCCAATCGCATCAAACGCTACCGCTGAAGGCCGTGCACAAAACCGCCGTGTGGAAGCAACTATCCCAAGCTTCGAATATCAAGAAGAAGTTCAAGTTGAAGAAGTTATCGTAGAAACAGCTGAATAATCGCACTCTACCTTGACCAAACTAATAAGGGCGGAGCACTTTAAGTGAGCCGCCCTTTTCTTTCCCTGGCTCTACTCATACGCCGTAAGCCGTAAGCCATAAAAATAGCCTAACTCAAACTGTAAACCAGAAGATTAGACAATTTCCCAGCTGTGAGTCATCTCTACACCAGCACCTAGCATTAGACATACTGAACAGTATTTTTCTAATGAATCCGCACAGACTTTAGCAACAAGCTCAGGATCAAGGTTGTCACCCGATACTTCAAAATGAATATTAATCACGGTAAAGATTTTTGGTGCGGTTTCACGACGTGTTGTTTCAAGTTTTGCATTACAGCCTGTGATGTTCTGGCCTGCAGATTTCAAACCATCAACCACATCAACAGAGCTACAACCACCAGCCGCCATTAACACCATTTCCATCGGGCTTGGCGCAGTTGCACCACCACTTCCATCCATCACGACAGAGTGACCTGATTGAGATTGACCTAGGAATTTAAAGCCTTCGACCCATTTAACTTCTGCTTGCATACTGTTCCTTAGATGACCGATAACCGCCATCACTGTCTATTATTTATTGTTAGTACCGACACCCTACTACTGGCGACATTTATGAGCAAGATTTTCTCAATGACATATTTTTTTCATGAATGATGCAATTTTTTCCATCTAAAACCTGTCTCTATTCGTACATTCAAAATCGAATGAGAAGAACGTCAAGATGAGGTATCTATGAATAAATTATCTAAAATATTGGTATCACTCGTGGTTGCGCTACCACTGATTTCGCTGTTTGTGAGCCAGACTGGCACTGCCAATACAATGGATAAAACAGCTAATTCAGGTAAAAGTGAAATCGCGACACTAGCTGGTGGTTGTTTTTGGTGTACAGAATCCGACCTAGAAAAGCTGACAGGCGTCACCGACGTTATCTCTGGGTATTCTGGTGGTGAACTAGAAAATCCAACCTACAAACAAGTATCCTCAGGCAAGTCTGGTCACATCGAAGTGATCAACGTGACTTACAACCCTGATGTTGTTAGCTATGAACAGGTTCTTGACCAATTCTTCAGACACATCGACCCAACCGATGACAAAGGCTCTTTTGTAGACCGAGGCCGTCATTATCGACCAGCTATTTTCTATCATAACCAAGCACAAAAAGATGTTGCTCAGAACTTCATGATGGAGATCGACAAAGCTAATATCTTTGGTGAACCACTAAAAACAGAACTGATTGAATTTGAAAAATTCTGGCCAGCGGAAGACTATCACCAAGACTATTACAAGAAGAGTAAAGTTCGTTATAACTACTACCGCTATGCTTCTGGCCGCGATCAGTACCTAGATAAGATCTTCGGTGACGATAGAAAAGAGAATCCGCAAACACTCCGTCAGATCATCGACAGAAAAAATGCGACAGCCAATGCTAAGACCTACGTTAAACCGTCTGATGCTGAGATTAAAGCCAAGCTAACGGCACTTCAATACGATGTAACGCAAGATGATGCGACAGAACGTCCGTTTGATAACAAATACTGGGATAACAAACAGGAAGGTATCTACGTTGATATCGTAACTGGAGAGCCATTGTTCTCTTCAAAAGACAAATACAAATCAGGTACAGGCTGGCCGAGCTTTACACAGCCAATCAGCGAGGCTTATGTCGTCACAACTACTGATTACAAACTGCTTTACCCAAGAACAGAGGTTCGCAGTAAGTTTGGCGATTCTCACCTGGGACATGTATTTAAAGATGGTCCAAAACCAACAGGGTTACGTTACTGCATGAACTCAGCCGCAATGCGCTTTATCCCAGCGGATAAATTAGCAGAAGAAGGCTATGAGGAATACGTTGAGATGTTTGAGGGATAAGCATTCAGCAATTAACGATAAGCCTATGACAACAAAGCCAGCATATCGCTGGCTTTGTTTTTATTGACAGAGCTTCATTTACAGAGCTTTATTTATTAGCCTGTTCATCTTATTAACCCGTTAACACCGTGTCTTCTGGGTATTTCAACAAGGAAGGTTCTGGGCGAGCTAACATATAAGCCAAGGTCAATGGACCGATACGTCCAATCACCATAACGACAATCATGATGTATTTACCAGGCTCAGTCAGGTTTGCGGTTAAGCCAGCTGTTAAACCAACCGTTGCAAATGCTGAAATCACCTCAAACATGACTCGATCAAACGCTGCCTTTTCAGTAAGCATTAACAAAAACATCGCGGTGGTTAATAACGCCCCACTTACCACAATAATGGCCAATGACTTTGTTACCGCTTGCCAAGTTACGGTTCGCTTAAACATCACTACATGCTTTTTCTGACGTAGGAACGTCCACGTTGCGACAAAGGCGACTGCAAAGGTCGAAACCTTAATACCACCACCTGTTGAGGTAGAACCTGCACCAATCAACATCAGTACAATCATTACCAGCAACGCAGGCTGTGTGTACTGAGACAAATCCACACTATTAAAGCCAGCAGTACGAGCACTTGCCGACTGAAAAAATGCGGCTAGCCACTGTCCTTGAGTCGATAACCCTTCCATGGTTGCTGAGTTATTTCTTTCCAACAGCCAGAACAATACCGTACCTACCAACAATAGAGTCGGAGTGGCGGTTAGCATAATCTTGGTGTGTAAATGAAGATGTCGAAAACCTTTACGCCAGTTACTCGATAGGTCGCCGACGACTGTGAAGCCTAGCCCGCCGAAAATAAACAAGCCAGCTAAGGTAAAGGTCACCAATGGATCATCAACAAAACTCATCATACTGTCTGAAAACAGTGCAAAACCTGCGTTGTTGAATGCAGATATCGCGTGAAAAAGTGCATAAAAGCTGCCCGTTGACCATCCCATCTCAGGCACCCAGCGGAAACAGAGCAATACAAAACCGATAAATTCAGCCACTAATGCAAAGATGATGATCTTCTTAACTAATTTACGAAGGTTAATCTTACGATCTTGGCCAAGCGCTTCTTTCGCGAGTGCTTGTTGTTTAAGGCTTAACCTAACACCAAACATGTAAAGCAGTACCGCAGATAGCGTCATCTGCCCTAACCCGCCGACTTGCATCAAGAACATCAGTAAGATTTTGCCCGCCAGGGTGAAATGCTCACCGGTATCGACAACACCTAATCCTGTCACGCTGATCGCCGAGGTTGCTGTAAACAGTGCATCCGTAAAACTTAGGCCTGTCACAGAGAATACAGGCATCGTCAACAATATTGCAGAGGGGATAAGTACGCCTAAGAAGCTCGTAAGGATAATCTTAGGTTCTGAGCCTTTACGTGGCTTTTTATCACTCTTAAGCGTGTAGAAAGTACCTTTTCGTTTTAACGAATTCATACTGTTACCTTATTGCCAATTACCAATTGCGTAGCTTTCTAGATAAGGTCTCTTTCGGCCCAGCGATGATCACCACATCCCCAATTTCTAAACTCACATCCAGTTCTGGTGCTTTAGTGAGGTTCGGTCCTCGCTTGAAGCCAAGTACCTCAACACCATTTTCTTTACACAGCTTAAGGTCACCAAGTTTCTTACCTAGCAACTTGGCACCGATAACAATCTCCGTCATCGCTAAACCGCTGCCAAGATCGATAAACTCAAGAACGCGTCTATCCAACATTTTACGCGCAACACGAATGCCCATATCTCGTTCAGGCATGATGATATGGTCAGCACCAATCTTAGAGAGAATCTTGCCGTGAAACTTATCGTTCGCCTTTACCCAAACAGCTTTTGCGCCTGACTCTTTTACCACCAGAGTAGTCAGAATACTGGAGTTCACATCAGAGCCAATCGACACCATCACCATGTCGTAATCGTCGAGTCTTAACTCTTTAACTGTCTCTTCGCTTGTACAGTTCGCAACAATCGCTTGTGAAACAAAAGCCGCTGCTTCTTTCACTCGCTCTTCATCAATATCGACGGCGAGTACCTGCGCCCCTGAACTTTGCAGCTCTTTGCAAACAGATAAACCAAATCGCCCTAAACCGATAACTGCATATTGTTTGTCGCTCATTTGAAATCCTGTTTAGAAATTTTAATTACACGGGATAGCCAAACCTACATTAGTTTCTATCTCAAAAAAAGTTAGTTCTGCAAGAATAAGGTTATACTATTGTCATAATCGCTTGATTTATAAAGGTAGAGAACAACTCGAGTTTCTGCTAATTTCCAATTCATAATTTCTGCGGCAGCACACACAATGAATGAATTCATAACCCAAGTACAAACCTACATCAACCAGAGCCATAGTGATTGGGCAAACAGCGTCCTATTCATCACTATTGCGAGTTTTCTCGCTTGGGTAGCTTGGCGAATTATCCATAATCGCTTAGAAATTCTGGTTCAAAAAACCCCATTTCACTGGGACGATCTACTGCTAGAAGCACTCAAAACCCCTGTCAGCACGTTACTTTGGTGTTGGCCTGCTACAGTATCCGTAGGGCTAATCCTTCAAGACCAGTTTGGCAATGAAATCAACTGGTTAAAAACACTTAAGCACATATTGATTATCTGTACCTTCGTTTGGTTTACCTTACGAATGATCACTAACACTGAAGCCTATGTCTTAGAGCAAAAAACCAGAGACGAAACCACAGTGCAAGCGATAGCGAAAGTCGCTCGCTTGTTCTTTATGGTGATGGGCGGCCTCACCATTATGCAGGCATTTGGGCTCAGTCTTTCCGGCTTACTCACCTTTGGTGGTGTTGGTGGCTTGATCGTCGGTTTAGCGGCTAAGGACTTACTGTCGAACTTCTTCGGTGGCATGATGATTTACTTCGACCGCCCTTTTAAAGTCGGTGATTGGATACGCTCTCCCGATCGTCAAATCGAAGGCACTGTCGAACGCATTGGTTGGCGCATGACCATCATTCGCACCTTTGATAAGCGTCCTTTGTACGTGCCGAATTCTGTGTTCAGTAACATTGTGGTCGAGAACCCATCAAGAATGTTGAACCGCAGAATCAATGAGACTTTTGGGCTGCGTTACCAAGATGCAAACAAACTGGCTCTGATTGTGGATGACGTAAAAGCCATGCTTGAAACGCACCCTGATATTGATGCCAAACAGACGCTGATCGTTAACTTTGATAAGTTTGGGCCGTCAACACTTAACTTCTTTATCTACACCTTCACAAAAACAGTCAACTGGGTGAGATACCACGAAGTTAAACAAGATGTCCTGTTGCAAGTGTTAGCGATTATTCATAAGCACAATGCAGATATCGCCTTCCCAACGCAAACGCTCAAAATCGATCCTCAGGGCTTTGGTGAAACTCACGCTTTTGGTGAGGCTCAAAGTATGATCACTTCCGCCCCGGAAGGTCATCAATAGCCAAGCCCATATTAATTGTCGAGAAGTAAGCTGGTTAATAATAAGTAAACTGGTTATCGATAAATAAACAGAGTGAAGCGTGGTAACATGGCGCAAGTATTCAAATGCACCTAATTACCACGCTATGATTTTACCTGTCATTCTAGCCGGCGGCTCCGGAAGTCGTCTCTGGCCACTGTCTCGCGAGCTTTACCCTAAGCAATTTCTCAATATTGCCGGTGAACAGTCAATGCTTCAGCAAACGCTTCAACGCCTGCAAGGTCTTGAAGAGCACTTGATGGATAGTAAATGCCGTGCCCCATTCATTATCTGTAATGAAGAACATCGCTTTATTGCCGCTGAACAAGCTCGGGCATCCAATATCCAACACAGTGGAATACTGTTAGAGCCAGTCGGTAGAAACACAGCCCCAGCTATTGCGCTTGCCGCCCTAAAGGCTTTAAGTAAACCACCGCTTAATGAACAAAGCACATCCGACCCTATCTTGTTAGTACTGGCTGCTGATCATCACATCGCGAAAACCTCTGAATTCCAACAAGCGATTAGTCGTGGTGTTGATTATGCAAAACAAGGCAAACTGGTGACATTCGGCATAACACCTGACGCCCCAGAGACTGGTTATGGCTATATCAAGCAGGGAGAGTCTCTTTCCTCCAGTATTAAAACTGATACTAATGGGATAAAGCAGCCAATCAATCACGCCTACGCCATAGAATGCTTTGTAGAAAAGCCAGACCTAGCAACTGCAGAGCAGTACATTGATTCGGGACAATACCTATGGAACAGTGGCATGTTCATGTTTAAGGCATCACGCTATGTTGAAGAACTCGCCGAACACCACCCTGAGATATTAGCGGCTTGTAAACTCGCTCTTGCAAAGCAAAATACCGACCTCGACTTTATCCGTATAGACGCTGAAGCATTCAAAAGCAGTCCGAGTGATTCAATCGATTACGCCGTGATGGAAAAGACCTCACACGCCGCGGTGATCCCGATGGATGTCGGTTGGAACGACATTGGCTCATGGTCCGCGATCTGGGATGTAAGCGAAAAAGATCAGTACAATAACGTCATTGAAGGTGATGTGTTGACCGTCGACTCTCAACACAACTACATCCATGCTGAAAATAAGCTGGTTGCTACGGTAGGCGTCGATAACCTGATTATTGTCGAAACCAAAGACGCTATATTGGTTGCGAAAAAAAACAAGGTTCAGGGTGTTAAATCGATTGTCAGCCAGCTGAATCAAGCAGATCGCACAGAACATCTTCATCACCGCGAAGTGTTTAGACCTTGGGGTAAATACGATGTAATCGATCTAGGCAAACGCGACAAAGTTAAACGTATCACCGTAAAACCCGGTCACAAGTTGTCGTTACAAATGCATCACCATAGAGCGGAACATTGGGTCGTAGTGGCGGGTACTGCGAAAGTGACCAACGATGAAAAAACCTATCTGGTTGAAGAAGATCAATCCACTTACATCCCTTTAGGCCATATTCACAGCCTAGAGAACCCAGGGGATCTCCCACTCGAGATGATTGAAGTACAAACAGGCAGTCATTTAAGTGAAGACGACATCATTCGATATCAAGACAGCTATGGGCGAGACGTGCGCAAGCAACAAGTCCACTCATCAAAGCACAACCAAACGAAATAAAACAGCGACAAATCGATGAAACCAACATTAGACCTGAGCTGCTTTAAGAACAACGATATCCGCGGCGTCATTGGTAAACAAATCAATGAGCCACTCGCCTACCTGCTCGGTAAGGCATTTGGCGAATACGTCCTGTCCGCTACGCCTGAAACCCCATTCGATGGCTTGGCGCAGGTAGTGATTGGTCGTGATAACCGCGAAACCTCCCTGTCATTACAAGAAACCATGACCAAAGGCTTGATCGAGTCAGGGATTACCGTGATTGACCTAGGTATGACTGGTACTGAAGAAGTTTACTTTGCGACTCGTCACCTAAAAGCGATTGGCGGAATACAAATTACAGCTAGCCACAACCCAATCAATTACAACGGTATGAAATTGGTCGGTGTAGACGCTAGCCCCATCAGTAAAGACAACGGCTTAGATCAAATTAAACAACGCATTGAGGTTCTAGAGCAAGAACCAGTCAACGATCTACCGATCAGCCATGTACAACCCTCTGATTCTTGTCGAACAGCCAGTATTCTTGCTCCGTACGTCGAGCACCTACTCTCGTACATAACCCCATCAAAGCTGTCACCGATGAAGATTGTGGTTAATGCTGGTAACGGTGTTGCAGGGCATGTTATCGATGATTTAGAGAAGCGATTCAACGAACTCCATGCTCCAATCACATTCATCAAGGTTCATCACTCTCCAGATGGAAAGTTCCCAAACGGTATTCCAAACCCCTTAATCAAAGAAAACCAGATTGCGACACGCGATGCCGTGTTGGCACACTCCGCAGATCTTGGCATCGCATGGGATGGAGACTTCGACCGATGCTTTTTCTTTGATGAGAAAGGTAATTACATCGAGGGTTATTACATTGTCGGGTTGCTTGCTGAAGCGTTCTTGGTCAAACAGTCTAACGCGACGGTATTACACGATATGCGCATGACATGGAACACGATTGAAGTCGCTAACACGCATGGTGGAAAAGCGATTGGAATTAAAGCGGGACACGCACTTATTAAAGAGAAGATGCGTGAAACAAATGCCGTCTATGGGGGTGAAATGAGTGCGCACCATTATTTTCGTGATTTTGGATATTGCGATTCAGGTATGATTCCTTGGCTATTGGTTATCGAGCTGATGTCGAAAACTCAACAATCGCTTCACCAGTTGACGAGTGCCAGTATGCATAGATTCCCCTCGTCGGGAGAGATCAATCGCAGAGTTTCAGACCCAGAGCAAGTCATGGCTTGTGTGTTATCGCACTACCGAGATAATGCCGTTGAGATAGATCACACAGACGGGATCAGCATCAATATGGGCACATGGCGCTTCAACTTGAGAAAGTCCAATACCGAGCCATTAATACGCCTCAACGTGGAAACCAAGCACGATAGAACTTTACTGTCACTTAAAGTCGACGAGTTACTGTCTTTTCTCATTTAAGAAAACTGACACTTTCAGTTTATAACTAAGAATTATAAAAAAGCCCTTACTAGCGATTACTAATAAGGGCTTTGAGTTTTCAATAGCTTAATCGCTGACTGTAATTAGTCTATTTGTTACGGCGAGCTTCAACAGCGTCTGCCAACTGGCGAAGTACTGTTTCAGTATCTGCCCAACCAATACATGCATCAGTAACAGATTGGCCGTAAGTTGCAGCTTTACCATCAACAAGATCTTGGCGACCTTCAACGAGGTGAGATTCAATCATCACACCAAAGATAGCTTTGTCACCGCCTGAGATTTGAGCACTAACATCATCAGATACGTTCATTTGACGCTTAAACTGCTTAGAACTGTTTGCGTGGCTGAAATCAATCATTACCTTTTGTGGAAGACCAGAAGCTGCTAGCTCTTCTTTAATCTTACCAACATGTTCTACGCTGTAGTTTGGCTCTTTACCACCACGTAGGATGATATGACAATCAGGGTTACCTGCTGTTTCAACGATAGCTGAGTGACCGTACTTAGTTACCGATAAGAAGTGGTGAGAAGCGCTAGCAGAGCGAATAGCATCTGTTGCAATCTTGATGTTGCCATCAGTACCATTCTTAAATCCAACTGGGCAAGATAAGCCAGAAGCCAGTTCGCGGTGAACTTGAGATTCTGTAGTACGTGCGCCGATTGCACCCCAGCTGATTAGGTCAGCAACGTATTGAGGCGTGATCATATCTAGGAATTCGCTTGCCGTTGGCATGCCCATGTCAGTTAGGTCCAGCAGTAGCTTACGTCCTAGACGAAGGCCATCATTTAGCTTGAACGTATCGTTCATGTACGGGTCATTAATTAGACCTTTCCAACCAACAGTTGTACGTGGCTTTTCAAAGTAAACACGCATTACGATTTCAAGGTTATCACCAAGTTCGTCGCGCAACACTTTCAAACGCTTACCGTACTCAAGCGCAGCTTCTGTGTCATGAATAGAACATGGACCTACAATAACAAGCAAGCGGTCATCGCTTTCATCTAAAATATTGTGGATCGCTTTGCGGCTTTCAAAGGTTGTAGAAGAAGCAACTTCTGTTGCTGGAAACTTTTCTAAAACAGCAACAGGGGGTAATAACTCTTTTACTTTGTTAATTCTTACATCATCAGTCTGGAACATTGCTTACTTCTTCCTTTTTTCTATCCTTGAGCTGAATGTACGTTGTCTCACGTCACTTTCTATCAGCACTAATCTTCTTGTTCCCTGTAACTTAACTAGTAAAAACTCTAGTTTCAATCACTAATTAAAAATAAACGCAATTTTTTTTGTGTTTTATATTTAAAACACCCTGTATACCATTATTTACACGCTATCGATTGCGTATTTTATAGCAAGGTAAGAAGAGCCGTCCTTCAAGCTTCATCATGCATGTGAAATTATGTCGAACTTAAAAACAAAAAAGCTCACGTGATCAGCGTGAGCTTTTATTTAATTACATTCTTTTCAATGGCTTGAGGACACTATCAAGCCCTTCAATTTTCAGAGCAAGGCACAGTTTTAATAAATCGCCGAGTTCGCCAGACGGGAATCCCTTTTTATCGAACCACAGCAAATATTCTTCAGGTAAGTCAATCAGTGTACGACCTGCGTACTTTCCAAATGGCATCTGCATTCGAGCCAACTTAATCAGGTTCTCTTTCTCTAGCATTATTCGCTCTTTCTATGCGTCATCTATGTTGTGTAGAGTATCACCTAAACGTTCAACCCAATAGTTGATCGCGTCTTTGGCATCATCCAGCGAATCAATCATGGTTGAAAAGTCTTTATTACCCGCTTCACGATCTATGGCTGCAAACAGTGGTGTGCCCTCTTGAGCATCACTGACCAATAACTCTACACTCGCACTCCCAACATTGGTGTGCTCACCAGTCGTGACCTTAGATATGGTTGACATCGCAAGGCCAAACGGCAGAACGCTGCTCGTTACAGCTAAGATCGGATTGGGCGTTTCAACGTTACTCAGAGCGATACTCAAGCGCAGCGTTTTTCCTGTCGGTTCATCGACAATCGTTTTATGAGGCGATATTTTCTCTTCCAAGCGTTCAACCATGTGCTCAGTGAGTTCCTGAATCTCTTCCTGATCCAACGAACCTTCTTCTGCTAAAACAAAAATTTGGTCGATCACTACGGAGTCATAATCATCTAACTTGGATTTCAAACGCTGTGCGTCACGTAGCCCAACCCTTGCCCAAATCAAGTCGACGCCTCCGTCAGGCCCAGCCTGAAAATCTTCGTAGCTGGTAAATTGAGTAGCGGTTCTAATTGGGCCGCCTGCACAACCAAGCAAGAAAATGCTGGTTGCAACAAGCAAAAGGACTTTTAAAGGGTTCATAACGCACTTAGTTAAAATTAAGGAATCTAACTAAGTATGCCATACCCTATGTGAAAAGGTTGTAGAAAAAGGGGGTTAAAAATCAGAGCTAACTCTAAAATTAATCATGTTGAACAGTGTGTGCGTACTCTACAATTACCTGATTTCCTTCGATATAAGCATTTTGGATCTCACCATCAACACTCATTCTACTTTTCAGATAGACCACTTTAGGCCCCGATTCATTACCCTCTTTTAGCGAAGGGAATACATTCCTTGGTTCCAAATGAAGTAAACGACAAAAGTGACTAATGAAAGACATGGTTAATGGCGTCTCCCCTCTTAGCACTCTAGAGAAATCAAGCTGGTTCATGCCTAGCTTTTTTGAAAACTCCATCTGCGTAATTCGCATTCTCGATTTTTGTGACATCCACGTTTGATACAACGCGTCTCTGTCTAGTTCTGTGAATTCCATACCGACTCCTTTATATAATTCATACCAATCAATTGTCCGGTTTTTCATACATGGCGTGTCAGGGTTCGGTTAGTGGAAACCAAAGGTTTGGTTTTGATATGCGTACAATTGTTGTACAGAGCAAAACGGAACAAGCCAAATTCATTCACAAAAACGATTAGAGCAAATACTTTCTTATTTTATATCAATAATTTATACATTAACGAACTAAACATATAGCAAGTTAATTTGTATTAAGAATTAAAAGTTCGAGATTAGCATTCCACATTTAAATCGATTGATTCGCATTTATAAAACTGGTTGGCTACATTTCGGTTGCTCAAACGCACTTCTGGCAAACTATTTGAAAGAATAGGACGCAAAGCCACCGGTCTGTCGACAAATATTCTGTCTATGATAGCGGGGCCGCCACTTAATAGGATTTAAGTGTAAATGCATGCCGGAGTGTTCTCTTTTTTGTCGGCCAAATACAGTAAGGACAAATAATGAAACAACTCCCAAAAAAATCACTCATCGCGCTATCGCTTCTTAGCGTAAGCGGTGCAAGCTTCGGTCACGGTTATGTCTCGGCATACAACAATGGCGTAGCTGAGAGCCGTGTTGCCCTATGTAAGTTCCCTGCGAGTGATACGCAAGAGAAAAACACCAACTGTGGTGGTATCCAATACGAACCACAAAGTGTAGAAGGCCCTGAAGGCTTCCCAGAAGTTGGCCCTGTTGATGGGAAAATCGCCAGTGCGCAATCTTCTTTAGCAGCAGCACTAGACGAACAAAAGGCAGACCGCTGGGTTAAACGCCCTATCAAGTCTGGTTCTCAATACTTCGAGTGGACATTCACAGCTAACCACAAGACTCGCAATTGGAAATATTACATTACTCAACCCAACTGGAATCCAAACCAGCCGTTGGCTCGCAGCTCTTTTGACTTAACGCCATTCTGTGTTGTTGAAGGCAATATGGAACAGCCACCGATGCAAGTCAGTCACTTGTGTAATGTGCCAGAGCGTGAAGGTTATCAAGTGATCCTTGCCGTATGGGATGTAGGTGACACTGCAGCGGCTTTCTACAACGTTATCGATGTGAAATTTGATGGCGACGGCCCTATCATTCCTGATTGGGATCAAGGCGGTCAAATCAACCCAACACAAGACCTGAATGTTGGTGACGCTGTTTATACGCGTGTATTCGACCAGTCTGGTGAGAACGCTTCATACAGCACTGAGCTTGTGATTGAAACTTCTGAACAAGGCAAAGCCAATAACTGGTCTTACGCGCTTGCTTCTAAGATCAACCAAGAGCAGACGCAAATCAAAGCAGGTCAATTGAATGACCAAGGCGATTTCGCACCCGTTTACGGCACGAATCCTGTTTATCTAAAAGCAGGCTCTGGCTTTAACAGTGTCGAAATCGGCTACAAGATTGATACTCCAGAACCCGAGCATGATCTTGAAATCTCGGGCTTAGAATCAGAGTACATTATCGATGAGAGCCAACCTACTCAGCTTGATCTTACGTTAGCGGCAACAGGCGATATCCAAGCTGAGCTTACCGTGTACAACCATCACCGTGAAGCACTTGCATCTCAGAAATCGGACCTAACAGACGGACAAGTTGAAGATGTTCAACTGACTCTTTCTAAGTCAGAAGCTGGCCACCACATGCTTGTGGTTGTGACGAAAGATGACCAAGGTAACTTAGTGGATCAGAATACGCTTGATTTCCATCTAATGGATGAGCAAACACCGCCACCAGCGGGCGATTACGACTTTGTGTTCCCAGAAAGCATTGAATCTTACACTGCAGGAACAAAGGTTCTGAGCAGCGATGGTG
This sequence comes from Vibrio sp. 1CM23M, assembly GCF_023161755.1. Classification (NCBI taxonomy): domain Bacteria; kingdom Pseudomonadati; phylum Pseudomonadota; class Gammaproteobacteria; order Vibrionales; family Vibrionaceae; genus Vibrio; species Vibrio sp. 1CM23M. Next base: position 155,812 of record NZ_JALNTR010000003.1, on the reverse strand, counting down.
GTGTGTATCAGTGTAAAGAGTTCCCATACTCTGGCTACTGTGTTCAATGGGCTCCAACAGCAACTCAGTACGAACCAGGTGTAGGTTCACACTGGCAAGATGCTTGGAACAAAGTGGACTAATTGTTAGCGAGTTACTTACTTTCAAGTATGTGGCTTGTGTAATTAGCCAAACAAAAACGGATGCCCAGAGCATCCGTTTTCTTATTCAGCAACAGCAGAAATGCGATTACCAAAGTAGATAGTGGTCTGCCAACAGAGCCACAAACAAGATCATGAGATGATAGATGGAGAACTTAAAGGTCTTCATCGCCATATTAGGCTCATCACGATATTTCAGTACCCAAGCGTGATAAACAAACCCGCCGTTGAGCACCAAAGAAGCGCTCAGATATATCCAGCTGCTCATGCCAACCAATACAGGCAATATACACACGATGCTAAGCAACAAGGTATAGAGCAGAATTGATGTTTTGGTGTAGGCGATCCCATGCGTCACAGGCAACATCGGGATGTTCACCTTAGCGTATTCATCACGACGATGAATCGCCAACGCCCAAAAGTGCGGAGGTGTCCAAATAAAGATGATCATCACCAACAACCAAGCGTTTGAATGCAGCTCATTGGTGACCGCCGTCCAGCCCAATAACGGAGGCATTGCACCTGCGATCCCTGCAATCACGATGTTTTGCGGCGTAGCCCGCTTCAAGTACATGGTATAAATCACCGCATAGCCTAATAAGCTCGCAAAGGTTAACCAAGCGGTCAGTTGATTAACCCACACCACTAATGTGACAAAGCCAAGTAAACCAATGCCTGCAGCAAAGCTGAACACCCGTACGCTGCTGAGTTCTCCTGACGGCAAAGGGCGTCGGTTTGTGCGAGTCATTTGCCCATCGATCTTTTTGTCGATCAAATGGTTAAATGCCGCTGCCGAGCCCGCCATCAACCCTATTCCGATCATTCCAAACAGAGTTTGCTGTAAAGGTAATCCGTTAGGCACCGCTAAACACATACCAACCAGTGCCGTCAGCAACATCAAAGCCACTACCTTGGGTTTGGTCAGCGTTAAATAAACTTTCCAAGTGGCTTTGTTTTTTGCAGCCATTTCGTTACCTAAAGCTGTGTCATTGTTGGCTGCTATCTTATGAGTTAAGTCTGCGTCTTGAACCACCACTTCATACTGTGTTGACGTTCTACTGACCATGATTACCTCCTTGTAATACACTGTTCTTCACCAAGCTCTCACTCGGTTTGCGTTGCCACACCACAAAATTGGTTACAACCATGCTGATGAGCAACATCGCTGCGACTAGGTTATGCAAAACCGCGACTGAGATTGGCAGATGAAACCATACATTACTGATCCCAAGGCTGATTTGAGTAAACAACACTATTGCGACAATCGCGCTCAGCTTTTGGTGAGGTGCTTGGCCAAACTTCCATAGCTGGTACACGACCATCAGCACAGTTAATGTCGCCACAATAGCCCCGAACCTGTGCATGACATGTATGGTGAGCCTCGCGGGATACTCCAACACGCCAAACTCATAGTTATCGTGTCCGTGTTGAGCAAAATCGAACGCATTTTTGAAATCGAGGTAGCTCATCCAGTTACCTTCACAAATAGGCAATTGGGTACACACCAAAGCGGCATAGTTTGACGATGTCCAACCACCAAGCAGTATCTGCCCAACCACAATAAGTAACCCAAACAGCGCCCAAAATTTAAGTGTTGGAGAATAAGCCTCGCCAAAACGGCTTTGGAATTGAGACAAACGACAATAGAGCAGACACAACAGTGACAGCAACGTGAAGCCCCCCATCAAATGCGCCATAACCACAACGGGCATCAACTTGAGAGTCACCGTCCACATTCCAAGCAAAGCCTGAAAGATCACAGTGGCTGAAATAAGCAAAGGAAGCCCAATCGAAGTAATATTCTTTTTAATACACCAAGCGACTACAACAAAGATAAGCAGCCCTAATGTTCCTGCAAAGTAGCGATGTATCATCTCTATCCACGCTTTGTCTGCTTCAAGAGCTCGCTCTGGAAATTGCAGATTGGCTTGACTCACCGCTTGGGTATCAGACGGAACGGTGATCTTACCGTAACAACCCGGCCAGTCAGGACAGCCAAGGCCAGCATCAGACAGGCGTGTATAAGCTCCGAGAACAATCACGGTAAGGGTTAACAAGATAGTTAATCTCATCACAAGCATCAGTAAATCAGGGGCTTTATTCTGCATCACTTATCTCCCTATACTTATTCCCTTTCGCTGCTTAAGCTCAAGCATTTGCGCCATCAACTACCCAACTCGTGACAGCTTAAGTAGCTTTCTTAAATCATGAATCATACCTTTGGATTGCCCGACTAACTGCGACGGTTCCGAAACGCTTTTGTACTCCATAACCAGCTGTCCTAACGGGTCAATAATGACAATGGAAGCCGGCGCAAACTCGGTACTTAACTGATCTCCACCAGCTAACAAAGACAAATCCGGCTTATCAAGCGAACCCGATAACGAGTTACCCTCAGATACAAAAACAACGGCCGTCACTCGCTCTTTGTTTTTCCCTAACGCTAAATAACTTTGATTCAAATAATGGAGTTGTTGTTCACACAAGCTTTCGCACTCCATCGGTGCGATATAGCCCACTAACCATCCCTCTCCAGTCATGGGTACCGTTACGCCGAAATCCGCTAGTGTAGTTCTTGGTTCGACCAATTCGCCCGAGTTAGTGACACCTGATGTGTACCAATTCTGGTCCAGCACAGCTTTGGCGATAATGGCTGGCAAAGCGAAAATTAAAACAAGTCCAATTAATACCAAGCGCCCTTTAGTACGACGGCTTCTGAGCTCAGCCATGTTTGCCTCGGTAATTTCCCTGTTCACTTGTGCTTGAGATTTATCCATCCTTATTCCTCGTGATAGGTGTTGCTTTTAGGTACCGATAGCCAATCAACATCGTCAAAAACAAAAGTACCGCAGCCATAACAAACCATTGAAATGAGTAACCAAAGTGCTTCTCAGATTTCATCGCCGTCGGTCGCCATAACAACTCATAAGGCCAGGAATCTAAGCTCTGAGGTTGGAAGACAAAAGGCAGCACTTCTTGTCCTGTGTACTCTGATAACGCTGTTATGTTGATGTTTTGAATTCTTTTAGGCGTTGTGTTTTCTAAACCCAACTCATGACTTAGAGGATTCACTGAACGAGTGTACAAACGCCCTGACATATTGGTTGGTAGTGTTATGTTTCCTAGTTGTGGAAGCTCTCTTCTGTCATTACTTGCCGCAACGAACCCCAGATCGATCAATAACTGCTTTTCAGCCACTAAGGAATTGTTTTCATCTTTAAAGCGAACCTCACCCAACATGTAAATCACATAGCCTACCGTTCCTTGATTAATCTGGTTGTCTAACAAAACCACTAAACCACTGGGTGTTTCCAGCTCCACGTCAACTCTCAAACCATTTAAAGACGGCAGTTCAGATGAGCCTTGCGCTTGTGTACGCGAGTCCTTCCATTCAGAGATAACCGTGTCCAATGACCTAGGCGATTGCTGCGCTCTTTCTGATAGCTTTTGTTCATAACGTAATTTCTCGTTACCACGATCGAGTTGCCACAAACCTAACTTGATTAAAGCGCCGACTGAAACCACAGTTAAAACAACCGCTATCCAAAAACCTTTACTGCGGAACTTGTGTTCATCATCAATCAATCGGTTTGGAGTTATCACTATGGCGTCATCTACCTTTGTTCTGTTATTTAAAGTCGTCTTGGTCGCTTTGCTGTTTTTTATCGCTTTCAATTTGATGAAAGGTCTAATCCAAATCGCCTCGGGCAAACACAATGGAAAAAGGCTCAGTCACTTCTTGGGGCGTCGTGTCATGTGGTCAGCCGTTGTCGTGCTACTTTTATTACTTGCTCTGGGATCAGGAGTGATAACTCCCAACCCTCGCCCCTATTAATCCCCTATAGGCTCAATCGTTAAAGCACATAAACAAACACAAACAGGCCTAACCAAACCACATCAACAAAGTGCCAATACCAACTGCCCGCTTGGAACGCAAAGTGGTCTTTCGGAGTGAAGTGGTCTTTCGCAACTCTTGCCAGTAACACAATCAAAAAAATCGTTCCCAAACAGACATGCAAACCATGGAATCCTGTCAATAAGAAGAAGGTATTGCCATAGATACCGGATTGAAGTGTCAGCCCCATCTCTTGATAAGCATGAAGGTACTCTTCAACTTGGAAGAACAGGAAGAAGCCAGCCAGAACGATGGTTATCTCTAGCCACACGATCAAAGCCATACGCTTATTTTGTTCAAGACTAATATGTGCCATGTGCAGCGTCACAGAGGAGAGCAGTAAAATAATAGTGTTCTTAAGAGGGATACCTTGCCAAGGCATGGCTTGTGTCGTTACGCCATCAGGGGTAATCGTTAGTGGCCATATTGATTGGAACATCGGCCACAATACTTCATGGGTCATTTCATTATTGCCCGCGCCACCAATCCAAGGCACAGAAATCATGCGAGCATAGAAAAGCGCGCCAAAGAAAGCGCCAAAGAACATGATTTCGGAGAAAATAAACCAACTCATTCCTTGTCTAAAAGAACGAGAAATCTGCTCAGAATAAACGCCACTTAATGATTCCGTGATCACATTACTAAACCAACCTGCGAGCATGTAAAGCAACACACAAAATCCGACTAACAGAACTGCTTTGCCAAACACGCCGCCAGCAGCGTCGGTGCCCATGTTTTGCACCGTCAAGCCAGCGCCAACCGCGACCAAAAACAGCGCGACGGCACCCACCAATGGCCAGTGGCTTTGATGTGGAACGAAATAAACTTCCTTTTTAGAACTCATCGCTCAACTCCTTATGTTGATACTGGTTCTGTAAATCCCTAGTTACTTGCGAGTGTGCTCGCTTTTGGTGAGCCAGATTGTAGTGTGGTCAATGTTGATGTGCTCACTTCAGGCTTACTTGCCTCTCCACTCACCTGACTCGTGATGTTAAACAGCGTATAAGAGAGCGTAAGCGTATGTATCGATTCTGGAACATCTGGCTCAATGTAAAATATCAACCCCATTTCTGCGCTCTTGTGCCCGTCCAATGGCTGCTGATTAAAGCAAAAGCATTCCATCTTATTGAAGTAGGTTGCCCCCATACCTGGAGAAACCGACGGTACGGCTTGGCCAACCAATGAGGCTCCAGAAAGGTTTTTGGCAATGTAGTTAGTTTGAACCACCTCACCAGGATGAACCTCTAACACTCGAACTTCAGGCGAAAACTGCCATGGCATATCTGGCTTGATGTGGGACATGAATTCGACTCGAACCGTACGAGAGTAGTCTGGCTGCATTCCCTGAGGTTGCACCGCTGAAACAGTATTAGTTTTACCATTGATGCCTAAGGCCTCACACATCACATCGTAGAGCGGCACCAAAGCGAAACCGAAGCCAAACATCGCAACCACGCTCAACACCAAGTAGCCCGTCAGCTTTTTGGTCGATCGCTTATTAGACAGGCGCTTAGGTTGTTTTTTATCTTGATTGGGATCGCTTTGCTTATCACTCATGGTTCTGCCCTCTAATCCACTTTCGGCGGATGAGTAAAGGTGTGGTGAGGCGCAGGGCTTGGTACTGTCCATTCAAGACCTTCAGCTCTATCCCAAGGCTTACTTGGCGCAGGCTCTCCCCCTCTTACGCATTTAATCGCTAGCCATAAGAAAATCAGCTGAGACAACCCAAACGCAAAACCACCAATCGACACGACTTGGTTAACGTCAGCAAACTGAATCGCATAATCAGGAATACGACGCGGCATACCCGCTAACCCTAAAAAGTGCATCGGGAAGAACAGTACATTGACTGAAATCACCGACGTCCAGAAATGCCACAGGCTGAGCTTGTGGTCGTACATATGTCCGGTCCACTTAGGCAGCCAATAATAGGCAGCAGCCATAATCGAGAACACGGCACCGGTTACCAGAACATAATGGAAGTGAGCCACAACAAAATAAGTATCGTGGTATTGGAAATCAGCTGGCACGATAGCGAGCATCAATCCAGATAACCCGCCAATCGTAAACAAAACAATGAAGGCAATCGCAAACAGCATTGGTGTTTCAAAGGTCAAAGCACCCCGCCACATGGTCGCCACCCAGTTGAAGACTTTCACACCGGTCGGCACCGCTATCAACATGGTGCAATACATGAAGAACAGTTCGGCAAATACTGGCATACCCGTGGTGAACATGTGGTGTGCCCAAACCAAGAATGACAACAGTGCGATACTACAGGTCGCATAAACCATCGAGTGATAACCAAACAGGCGCTTACCACTGAATGCAGGGATGATGGCTGAGACAATACCAAAAGATGGCAAGATCATGATGTACACTTCGGGGTGCCCAAAGAACCAGAATATGTGCTGGAACATCACTGGGTCCCCACCACCAGCGGCATCAAAGAAGCTAGTCCCAAAATACTTGTCAGTCAGTACCATAGTCACAGCCCCCGCGAGAACGGGCATCACGGCTATCAGCAAGAAAGCGGTAATTAACCATGTCCATACGAACATCGGTAGCTTGAACCAAGTCATACCCGGCGCTCTCATGTTCACTATGGTTACGATCACGTTAATCGCCCCCATGATCGAACTGATCCCCATAATATGAACTGAGAATACGAATAGCGCGGTACTGTCTGGGCCATAAGTTGTCGAGAGTGGCGCATAAAAGGTCCAACCAAAGCTCGGGCCGCCCCCTTCTGTAAACAAAGATCCGATTAAGATTAGAAACGCAAAAGGCAAGATCCAGAAACTGAGGTTGTTCATTCTCGGCAGCGCCATATCTGGTGCACCGATCATCATCGGAATCATCCAGTTAGCCAAACCCGTAAATGCAGGCATTACGGCACCGAATACCATGATTAAACCATGGACTGTAGTCATCTGATTGAAGAAATCTGGCTCAACAAGTTGTAAACCCGGTTGGAATAGCTCCGCACGGATCACCATTGCCATCGCGCCGCCAGTTAAGAACATCGCAAAGCTGAACCACAGGTATAATGTGCCTATGTCTTTATGATTGGTTGAATACAGCCAACGTGCCCACCCTTTTGGAGCGGCGTGAGAATCGTGATCATCCAGAGACAAGTCATTGCTGTCCAATGTGCCTTCCACAGAATGGCTCAAGGCCTGATCTTCTGCAGGCGCCGATTTCACCGGCTTATTGATTGGTGAACTCATAGCTGCTCCTTAGCATCACTTTGTGCTTCATCCGTTGAGCCCTGTTCGTCAGGTGCTTGGGCTCCGCCTTCTTGTTTAACCTTGTAAGCGTTAATATCTGAAGCCTGAACAATATCGCCCGTGTCATTACCCCATGCATTTCTTTGATAAGTCACTACCGCTGCGATCTCTTTCTCGGTTAACTGGTTATCGAAGGCTTGCATTGCCGAGCCTCCACGACCATAAACAATGGTGTCGATATGCACATCGACATCTCCTAGAGCAACTGGGCTACCTTTAATAGCTGGGAATGCACCAGGAATACCCTCACCGTTCGCTTGGTGGCAGACCGCGCATCGAGTTTTGTAAACCTCTTCACCGATGGTGTTCAGCTCTTCCAAAGAAAGTGACGCGTCTAATGCATCTTGAGCCGCCTGTTGTGCGGCTATCGCCAATTCTTTCTGTTCCGCCAGCCATGCATCAAACTCGTCTTCTTCCATGGCATGCACCACTATCGGCATAAAGCCATGTGCTCGGCCACACAGTTCAGCACACTGGCCACGATACACACCGGGTTCATCTATTTTTGTCCACGCTTCGTTAATGAACCCCGGGATAGTGTCTTTCTTAACGGCAAAGGCAGGAACCCACCACGAGTGAATCACATCGTCAGAGGTCATCAAGAAGCGAACTTTTCTATCAATAGGAAGAACTAATGGCTTATCAACCTCTAGCAGGTAATGAGCCCCTTTCACTTCAATGCCTTCGATTTCTTTGTCACTGGTCGCTAGAAGGCTGAAAAATTCGACGTCTTCACCAAAATAGCTGTAATGCCATTTCCATTGTGATCCAGTGATTTTAACGGTCAGATCTGATTGAGAGGTGTCTTCCATCGCTATTAAGGTTTTTGTGGCGGGTATCGCCATAGCGATGAGGATGATGATAGGGATGATGGTCCAAAGAATTTCGACTTTCGTGCTTTCGTGAAAATGGGCAGCAACTGCGCCCTTCGATTTCCTGTGCCTCAAAATCGAATAAAACATCACACCAAAAACAACAAAGGCAATCGCACAGCAGATGTAGAAGATCAGCATATGAAGTTCATACACCTTACCACTGATCTCAGTGACGCCTTGAGTCATATTGTAATCACTGCTTGCGTGCACTAAAGGCGATACTAAAAGCACAACAAAACTCTTCAAAAGCCACGCTAGCCTAACCAGTAATCTTTTCAAAAGATCTCTCCTTATCCTTCCTAATTGGATACTTGCGACCTAAATGTCGTTGCGAGCTGGACAACATTCATTGTTATTCCGGCTACACATGAAAAGGCTGAATCTCAATCTACAACTCACATGGAACTAGCCTGAGAGCAGGCTACTGACCTCATATATCCTAAGAACTAATACGGTTCAAAAGCGTTGGAGGTTTCCATGAAAGATTCAAAAACGGCGAATTTGTTAAATTTTGTTATATTTATGTAAAAGGCTAGTTAGTGATATCCAATTGTTCAAGGTAAGTTTACTTACTAAACAGTCAATTATTTGAAGTGGCTTAATCTACATGCCCTCTGCCGTTGGAATTTATTTTATATCGAGTTTTACGATTGCTTTCATGGAAATGATAATCAATATCACTTAAATTAAATCAACAGTAAGTCATACAGACATTAAAAGGTTTAGTGATTATGCAAGATGCAATGAATTGGTTAGCGAGAGACCCAGACCCAAGAACTCGTGAAGAACTTCAACACCTCATCGATGAGGGAATGCACAACGAACTTGAAGACCGTTTTACCCAACGATTAGAGTTCGGAACGGCAGGACTTAGAGGTAAAGTTGGATGCGGGCCAAATCGAATGAATCGTTTAGTCATACAGGAAACCGCAACCGGGCTCGGCCACTACTTAATCGAACATGTCGCTAATGCGACCATTCGCGGTGTGGTCGTCGGTTATGACGGCCGTTTAGATTCAAAGCAGTTCGCGATTGATACCGCTTCCGTACTCACGGCTTTAGGCATTAAGGTTTATCTAACCTCGAATGTCGCAGCGACCCCTATCGTTGCCTTTGGTATTGAGCACTTCAACGCCGCAGCTGCCGTTGTGGTGACGGCCAGCCACAACCCACCGGAATACAATGGTTTTAAGGTGTACTGGGAGAATGGCGCTCAAATCATTCCTCCTCACGATGCAGGCATTGCCGCTGAAATCGATATCGCATCAACTAAGCCGCTCCCTTTAATGAGCTTAAGTGATGCTGAAACACAAGGTAAGTTGGTGTGGTTGACTGAAGGCTACTATCAAACGTACCGCGCTGCGATCAATCAGAGCCCATACGTGAGTAAAGAGATCGAATCGGCGAACACCACCATCACCTATACCGCAATGCATGGTGTCGGCGCACAAATGGCTGAAGATCTACTTCATGATTCTGGTTTCCATAAGGTGTTCAGCGTCTCCGAGCAAAGAGAGCCCGATGGTAACTTCCCGACCGTCAACTTCCCGAATCCAGAAGAAAAAGGCGCGATGGATCTGGTGGTTAACTTAGCAAAAAGTGTCGATGCCGACATTGCTTGTGCCAATGATCCAGATGCAGACCGATTTGCCGTTGCAGTGAGAACAGATGGTGGCTCATACAAAATGCTAACAGGTGACCAAGTCGGCGTTCTATTCGCTCATTACTTATTGTCAAAACCTCACACCAAAAACCAATTAGTTGGTAACAGCATCGTCTCATCCACCTTGCTAGAAAAAGTGGCTCAATCCCATAGTGCGACTTATTTCCAAACGCTGACAGGTTTTAAATGGTTAGCGAATATTGGCATGCAATTGGAAGATGATCAGAACGAGTTCTTGTTCGCCTATGAAGAAGCATTAGGCTACACAATTGGTACTCAGGTACGAGACAAAGATGGGCTGTCTGCTATCGTCGTGTTTGCTCAATTGGTTGAGGAGTTAAAATCTCAAGGTCGAACGGTTTGGGATCTTCTCGCTCAGATTTCATTTGAACATGGGGTTCATACCAACGCTCAGCGAAGTATTGCACTAGACCCAGATTCACCATCGATTGGTTCTAAGCTCCGCTCGGCACAGCCTAAAGCAATCAACGGTGTCGCTATCTCTGTAATTGAAGATTTGCAGTCTTCTTTACGTTTCGTCATTGGAGGCAATACTGAAGCCATTAACCTGCCTGCAAGTGACGTACTCATCTATCACCTCGAGGATGGTTCACGCATTATCGTAAGACCTTCAGGCACAGAACCAAAAGTTAAGGTTTATTATGAGACGGTAACAAAGTTCGAAGGGACAGAAACCTATGACGACACTCGCCTACGCGGTGAGCAGTACATGGAGAAACTGATTGAACAACACCAACAAGAGTTGAATTCATAGCGATTTAGCGCGTTCAACATGTAACGGTTAAATATAAAAAATGGACGCTCGTAGCGTCCATTTTTTTCTCAGTAGCTAACCACGAGAAGATGTCTGATTTGATTCATCTACGAAGTAAAGAAAGAAGACAACATCCAGATAGCTAACACGATGAAAACTCCGCCCATCACTTTCTGTTGATAGGTACGAAACTTCGCGTTTTCTACGAGAGATTTACCAATCGTACCCACTAACGCCACCAACAAAAAGTTAAACGTTAAGCCGAGAACATTCAGTAATAAACCCAGAACAAGCATCTGCTGACCGGAAGTCGCTTCAATATTCGTCGACACAAACTGTGGTAAGAACATCACAAAGAAAACCAAGGCTTTTGGATTAAGCAGGTTACTGATTAGCGCTCTTTGGTAATAGGCTTTTGCAGCAAAATTATCGTTTAGCTCCGGCGCACTTCCCTGCTCTGTTCGCAGGCAGTCCCATCCCATCTTCAACAAGTACGCGCCGCCTAACAAATGTAGAGCTTTAAGCGCTATTGGGCTCATTGCGATCAACGCTGAAACACCCATTGCTGCCAATACTGTCAGAATGATTCCAGAAGTCGCGTTGCCTAAACTTGCGAACACACCAACCTTGCGGCCATAGCTCATACTTGAGCTCGCGATGAGTAACATATCAGGGCCAGGTAAAAGGAGAAGTGCAACAACGGCTGTCAGGTAAACAGGTAAGATGGCTAAGTCGATCATGGGTTTCAGTATTGATAAAAACGGAGACGGATTTTATATCAATTACTAACACCCTTCCAGATGCAATTGGTTGTAAGGTGGTAAACTGTACGAATTAAAAACTAACTTTAACCATTTAAACCAATTTATTAACTAAACATAGAGTATTAATTAACTCGCTACCCACTCAATCTCAATCAATGTCGTTTCACCACACTTTAGACGGCCAAGGAAGATATCACCTCGATGCACCTCACCAACACCTTTAGGTGTGCCTGTCATAACAACATCACCATCAAGCAAAGTCGTATAAGAAGATAACTCTTCGAGGATAGTTTGTGGAGAATAAAGCATCTGCTCTACGTGCCCTTTTTGAACGCGAACACAGTTAATAAATAGCTCTAGATTTAAGTCAGAGAGATCTAAGTTATCAATGGGTACAAAACGGCTCAAGACAGCGGAACCATCAAACGCCTTGGCGCGCTCCCAAGGTAGGCCTTTCGCTTTTAAGCTACTTTGTAATTCACGTTTGGTGAGATCTAGTCCTAAACCCACAGCGGAGTACTGGCCATTTTCAACGATAAAACAGATTTCTGCTTCGTAGTGCAGCGCTTCTTGATGAAAAGAAGACAGAGATGACGTAACACTGGTGCTCGGTTTATTGAAAACCACCATATAGTCTGGAATTGCGTTATTGAGTTCTTCGATGTGATCGACATAGTTACGCCCAACACACAGCACCTTAGTTGGGGTTGCTGTTCGTTTCGAATTCATCAACTGTTCCTGATCGACAACACTGCTCATAGTTTATCCCTGAACTATTTTTTGGAGTGAAGAGTTTAACGCATCATAAAATGAGAGTCTTCGACAAGATGGTTACCAATATCTAAATTCTGATCTTTAGCTCAATTAAATGATTTAAATACTTTTATCCGAAGATCGCAGCATATAAGAACTGATGACAAGCCCCATAGCTTCGTAGATCATAGCTACGTAGACAAGATGAATAGCAGGGGAACATGAAGGAAAAGCTAAAACAGGTGTGTATAGAACGAAAGAAGCCCTCTCAAACCAAAAGGCTCGAGAGGGCTTAGCATGGTGTCTAGGACAGTATCCTAAAAGGTAAACTTAAGGAGTAAACACTATGCTAAATAAGTCTTCGACTTATAGGTAGTAACGACCACCGATAGTCCACTTGTCATCAGTATTACGACCGTTGTCGTCGTTTAGGTCGAACTGGTAAGCAGCGTAACCAACAAACTTAGGAGTGAAGTTGTACTCAGTTTGAAGAGCCAGCTCTTCACGAGCTGTTTCTTTTGACTCGCCTGTAGCTACACGACCTTCAACCATCTCGTAGTTGACGATGAAGTTTAGGCTGTTGTCTAGTGCGTATGCAGCCAATAGCTCGTATGCGTCACTTTCAGCTAGAAGGCCAGACGCAGTGATCTTATCAGTGCCGACTGTTTCAGATGCTGATGTAGAGTTCATGAACTCGTTAGAAGCGTATACACCTGCTAGGTAAAGACCTTTACCATAAGAGCCGTATGCAGCAGAGAATACGTGAGATGATGCAGTTTCCGTCTCACCCATCATCTTGATGTCACCAGTGTTGTAACCGTAGCCAAGTTTAGCACCCATGATCTCGTAACCTAGAGTTACTTGAGTACGATCCTTAACTTCAGTGTTTAAACCGTATGTGTAAGATTCATCAGTAATGCCTGTAGCATCTGATTCTGTTACTGAGTAGATATCCGAAACAGTTTGAGTACCCTGCCAACCTAGACCGATAGTAACTTTACCAGCTTCACCTAGTTCAAAACCATTGCGGTAAGAAACCATTTTGTCTGCACGACCAGTACCGAACGCACCGTGGTTGTCGTAGATAAATTCGTTCGCGAATGCGATTGGCATATCAGCAACACCAGCTACGTCGTAGTAAGGAGCCCATTGAGTACCTACTACTGCGCGACCGAAGTCATCGTGAGTAAGACCGACGTAACCTAGACGAGTTGTAAACGTCTCTTCACCACCTTCAAGGTAGTTAAGTGCCCATTCGCCTTTAGCGTCAGCAGTAAAGCCGTTACTCAGTTCTTGAGTAGCGTTAAAGTTGATACGTGGTGAGTTAGCACCTACATCTGTATCGCCGTTCTCAGAACCATTTAGGTTTACTGAAACGTGGCCGCCAACTGAGAATGTTGTACCGTCTTCGTTGTAAAGTTCTACTGCAACTGCCTGTGTACCAAATACTGCACCAGAAATTGCTAGCGCTAAAAGTTTCTTATTCATTGTCATATCCATTATGTAACTGGGTGAGTTATTCACTAACAACCTCGTGCTTACGGAGAAGTTGTTACCTGCATTTAACAAGTAGCGAAACCCTAATATACGAATGACAAGAAAGTTGCATTAAAATATATAAAATAAAAAAAATCGCACTATAAAAAACAAAAATCTCTTTTAAAACAATTATGTAACACGGAAATTACTAGGATCTCTTTTCATTCTTTGAGATAAATACTTTGATTATTTTTGATTTTATAATCACTAAAAAAGCATTAAAAATCTAAACCCAAAGTAACTCATCAGACCATCGAGAGGCTCGCCTTTTTCTTTGAAACACTTTGTAACATGTAGAACTCAACTGAAATATTTAGCTTTGTGAAACAAATCCCAATATGAGCTAGAAAAAATCGTTCAATAGAAAGTTCATTAGAGAAAAACAAAAAAGGGCAACCAATCAGCGACTGGTTGCCCTTCATAACTCATCATTGAACTCTTATTTGAAGTAAACCTCAGCCCAACGAGCTAAACCTGCAGTTACTGAACCGAAGTAATTCCCACTCACAATCGGTACATTCGGCACAGCTTGTTGTACGGCTTCACGAAGTATCGGTGAACGAGCGGAACCACCCGTCATGTAGATTACGTCTGGCTTTTTCTGGCCTTGTTGAATCGCTTCTTTAACCAACTCAATCATCTTAGACTTTGGTGTTTCAATCGCTTCAACCATCTGTTCGACTGAGATATCTACCTCGACCAGTTCAGAGGCAACATTAATCGCAGCACGATATTGAGAGGATTCTGCCAGCGCAATCTTGGCCTCTTCCGCTCTACGCACAATACCGTAGCCCAAGGTATCGTGATAAACCTTCATCAAACGTTCTAGCTTTTGAGGCTCTGACGCTTCTTTACGAAGTAATTTCAATGCCGCTAAGTTTTCTCTTGAATAGAAATTCTTTTGAGCTTCAACATTATTAATCGCAATTGGATTCCAGAATTGCGTCAATGGCATATCGATACCCGAAATGCCTTTGCTGCCCATACCAAAAGGTGACATCAGTTGTTTGAACGCAAGATAGATATCGAGGTCATTACCCCCTACCCTTTGTCCACTGTGTGCCAACAAGCTCTGGGTACGGTCTGCTTTACCAGACCAACTAGGTCCCATTTCTAATAATGAGCAGTCAGTGGTACCACCGCCAATATCAACAACCAATACTGTTTGGTTTTCAGTTAATGTGCTTTCGTAATCAAGACCTGCGGCTACTGGCTCAAATTGAAAAGCGATATCAAGGAAACCAGCACGCTTAGCTGCGCGGGTGAGGATGTCTTCAGCTTGTCTGTTTGCTTCTTCACCACCTCGACCATGGAAGTTAATTGGTCGACCGATAACAGCTTGTTTGATCTGCTCTTGAGTCGTGAGTTCTGCTTGGTGTTTAATATTTGCCATCATGGCGCACACTAAATCTTCGAAGAAACTCACCTGCACATCATGCAGTCCACTCGCGCCAAGGAAAGACTTAGGGGATTTTACATAATAAACATCGCGAGGGTCTTCTAAATATAAGTCCAACGCAGCCTGACCAAATGCCATGTCTTCTGGCACTAAGTCGATACTCTCTTCTCTGTTCAGCGCAATCGCACGTCGTAATACTTGCTCACCGATCGCATCACTCGGCTTGATATTCAAATGGCGGAATAAATGTTCAGAAACACTCTCACGAGTAGGCGCAAGCACGGTTGAGGGAATATAGTGGTTGTTACCTTCGAGCGGTAACAGGCTTGGCTCTCCATTAACCATCGCCGCGACAGAACAGTTCGCTGTTCCATAATCAAATCCAATAAACATAATATCCCCCACTCAACAAAAGGGGCGAGATGCTACATGAAAAGCCTAAAAATTACGAGGTCATTTCTAAATTTAACTGAGTATTTTCTTAGCTTAACGGCTCTTCAAGAAGAAACAAATATGCTACATTTCAGCCCAAATGAATCACGGGTTAGAGAAATGAAAACACCTTGCCGAGCGGCTTGTAAAAATAATGGCGGAATGTGTAGTGGCTGCTTTCGAACAATGGATGAGATTATAGGCTGGAAAGGCTTATCTGAAGATGAACGAACGTCAGTCATGGATAACCTTACTTGTGCGAGTTCGACTCACCAATGTCCACAGTGTAATGAGCCAGCTCAATGTGATATTAGTGCAGGTAAAGATACGTGTTGGTGTTTTGACCTAGAAAAACGAGATACTAGCAATATTCCAAAGGCTGGAGTTTGTATGTGTCGTAAGTGCTTGTCTGCTTTGCCTGTTCAGTAGTTTAGAGCCCATTTAGTAAGTTACTAGATAGCAAGTTACTAGCCAGTTCAACATAGACAAAAAAAGCGAGAGGTTATTTTCTCGCTTCAAAATACTGAGATTTATTTGGTTAGTGTCTACTTCGCTTTTGCAATAAGCGCAGGTTGAGAAAACTGGATACCATTCCAGCCATGAACCATGAAGTTACGAATGTTTTGATGGTCGCTGTTCTCTGGAAAACCTAGCACGTCGTTACGATAAAATTGACCAAAACAAGCAAGTGTTTGCTCTGCTGACAGGCCTTGCTCTAAACCAAAAGCAAAAATCTTACACGAACCATTATTCTGCCCTGCAGCGTTCACTACCTCACCATTGCGAAATTCGCTCTCAGAAAAATCATAGTGAGCTTCGATCACTTGCATTGTATCTTCAAATTGCACGGTTTCTGGGGTTTCTGCCAGAGTATTCAACAACGTTTCCAGTTCCATTTACTATTTCTCCATCAAGTATATATCTGTCAGCAGTGTATCTTGTTTTACGACAAGAGTAAGCCGTTGTTTACTTGAGATAACGATTCCTTTTTTGTTGTACGCTGCTAATTACTTCAATGAAACTAATGACATAGTTTTATCAGGACGTTATATTATTTTATCAAACGATTAACATTGTTCAGTAACGAATATGCATAAAGATAAAAACTTAGAACTGTTCAGATACCTAAAGCCAGGTACAAAAACAGCAGGTGTATTGGAATTTGGCCCAGACGACTCAATCCAGATCAGTACGCTTTATATCGGACACAAAGAAGATCAGTACCTTATCCTAGAGCTTACGCAAAAAGCGACAGAAGCACTGACGCTGAGAAAGCTCACAAACGTTGATATTATTGTTCGTGCGATTACCGACACCGAACTTGGGCACATTGTCGCGTTCAAAACCAATGTACTGGCTCATATCACCTCTCCAGCACATCTAATCTTCCTTCGCCCACCCTCAAACTTTGCAACCAAGCCTATTCGTGAACACGAAAGGTATAAAGTACGTCTCAGCTGTGAAGTCACTTTTGATACCTTGTCGCTGGATGCCACACTGGTCGACTTTTCAGCGTCAGGCTGCGGTATCTATCTTACCCAGCAATCAGATATTGATGTCGGCTGGAAGATAAAAGTTAATTCTGACTTAAATGAGTACTTAGGTGACGATCTTGTCTACAAAGTGGTGAGTAAGAAAAGGCAAAGACAAGGCTGGCTGTTAGGTATCCAATTCCCTGAACACCTAGATATGAGTGATGAGTTAAAAACGCTACTGTTGGAACAAGCCTTTGTCTCAGGATCTATATAAAGATAGACTCGATATAAAGACAGACTCCATAGAAAGACAGACTCATCAAGGTTTGTGTGGTGACAACCAGTTAGCCACGCCTATTTAATAGAGTCCGTTCAGAGCACTAAGTTAAAGCCTAGTGCTCTGTGTCATTCCAGTATGAGTTTTTAAAATGAACAAACGCTTGGTGGAGCGACTCTTCTTTAATCGGTTTTACAATCACGTAATTCGCCCCTGCTGCCATAAAGCTGTCCCTTGTTGACTCTTGAGCATCAGCGGTACACGCATAAATTGGAGCTGACACACCAATCTCATCTCTAAGTTGCTGAGTGGTTTCAACACCACCGAGATTTGGAAGTTGGTTATCCATCAAGATCAAGTCATAGGTTATCGTCTTAGCCATCTCAATCGCTTCTAAGCCATCTTTTGCCCAAGTGACGACCATGCCATATTTCTTACAGAAAGCCTGCGCAATAAAGGCGTTGGTGTGATTGTCTTCCACCAGCAACACATTCAAAGGTCGACTAAACAACGCCTCTGGCTCAACCTCAGCTTGTTGCTTAGCATCGACTAATAGCGGCTTGGCGTGTACGACCACTGGAATTTCTATCGTGAACTCTGAGCCTTGACCTATAACGCTGCGAACTTGAATGTCCCCTTCCAGCATATCGACCAGATTTTTTACAATCGTAAGCCCTAAACCAGTACCGCCATATTCACGTGTCGTGGTCTCTTCAGCTTGAACAAAAGGTTCAAAAATAGCATCAATTTTGCTTTCATCAATACCAATTCCGGAATCTTGCACTCGAACGATTAAGCTGGCGTGATCAGAGTTAAAGATACTCTCGAGCTCAAAGCTGACAGAGATACCGCCTTGATGAGTGAATTTAAGGGCGTTGCTCAACAGATTAAACATGATCTGGTTGAGGCGTACCTGATCGGTGTTGATTTCGATGTCATCAACCAAGTGATTCACAATGGTAAATTCGACGGATTTATCTTCACACAGTGGGCGATAGATGCTGTCTAAGGTATTAACTAACTCCCCCAAACGGAAGTCTTTCTTTTGAATATTAAACTGCCCTTGCTCAATTTTTGAGAAGTCCAAGATATCGTTAAGTACCGCCAGTAAATGTTCCGCACTATTACATAGTACATCCACCTGCTCGCGGTTATCTTCATTGTGCATAGAGCGCTTGAGCAGCTGAGACACACCGAGGATACCGTTGAGCGGCGTGCGAATCTCGTGACTCATCTTAGCTAGGAAGTCTGCTCGCACGTTCGCAAGATGCTCAGCTTCTTCTCTTGCTCGATCGGCCTGTCTTTCCGCCTCGATAAGCTTAGTAATATCTTGCCCTTGTACCACCACACCTGTGATGCCGTGTTCCACACGAATAGCAGACATGTTCCAACGAAACACCTTTTCACCAATGGGTACGTTGATACCCGTCAGTTTAGAGCCTTGAACCACCATTTGAATATTAGGCAGCATACGATGCTCAAACTCTTGAGCGATTGGACCATAGTTGTCATCAGCATCGAACAGCGCCATACGAGCGGCGGGGTTCATCTGAATTAAGTCGCCTTTTTCAGACCAAACCAAGATAGGTGAATGAGCAAAGTTAAAGAGATCTTGGAACTTTTGATTCTGTTCCGATAAGCGCTCAAAGGTGTCTTCAAGGGTGCAACCAATATGGTGGAATTCGAAAATGTTAGAGCCATCAAACTTGTTGTACTCTTCGCCGTCACTTGCAGAGCGAGTGAAATCCATCAGCTTATCTAGCTCAGCAGCGACCCTTCTTTGAATCCAAGTTCGCGCAAAGAAAGACATCAATATGATCACCACAATCACCACGATGATCGCGCGCTGATAATTCTCTTCTAACGCAATGAAGTTATTGTTCTTTTGAACAGCTCGAATGATTAAAGGAGTTTCAACCGCGTTGATCTTAATGGTTGCGATGGTGACGAAATGACGCGGCAACTGTTCGTACATTTGATAATTGAGGATGTCAGTAATGGTGTAGCTTTCATCCCCACTGAATGTCGATGTCACCGGTGTACCGTGTGCTTCAATAACGATATTTTCGCAGTTACTGCCTTGTTGAATTGACTCAGCCAAAGAGAAGTTATTATCAAGCACAATGGCGATATAGAGCTGTCCAAGCACTTCCCCAGTAGCGTTATCAACAATGGGGGTACGGCGAGCCAACAAGTGACGCTTACCTATATCTGTCCTCAGTTTAATAAAATGCCAATTACTGCTGAACGAAACCTCATCAGAAATATGCTTTAAGTTAGACTCATCTAAACCATAGAATTGACCGTTGCCGTCTTCCCAAGCCAAACCATCGTGGGTAGAGACAAAGCGTAAATCTGGCGCATGGTCCGGTTCACGTTGGTCAACACCAAAGAAAAAGTAGCTCAGAGTCTCGTCATTACCCGTATCAAAATACTCTCTGAGAGTTTCACTGTGTGAGCTACTGTCTTGATGGATTTGCAGCACCGACAAACGATAATCAAACATGTTTTGGATCAGGCTTGAGGTTTGCTGAACCGTTCGATTCGTCTCTTGCTGTACGATGTTACTGCTGGTTTCATAATTATGAATAAGCACGCCAAGTGCCATCACGCCTATCACCAAAATAACGATACGCGTAATGAGTCTAGCTAAAGTGTTTCTAGGTGTACTGGCGTAGCTTTTCTTCATTATTGACCTGAGTACCTAAATGCTCGCTGTTTAAGTTCTGAAATACGTTCTGGGGAATCTTCCTTGGTCACAATTTCAAATTCACCAGAGTAAACGGTAGGTACTTCCAAACCGGCTAGATCCCACTTGATCGCCTCTGCCATCGCAATGCCCGTATCGTCGTTCATACGCATGACAGTGACATCTAAGTCTCCCCTTGCAATGGCTTCAAGTTCAGCAGAGCCGCCTCCCCAACCATTCACTAAGATGTCTTGGCCCGATTCGCGAATCGCTTCCATTGCACCGAGAGCGACATCC
The DNA here is from genome assembly GCF_023161755.1 of Vibrio sp. 1CM23M. Taxonomy (NCBI): domain Bacteria; kingdom Pseudomonadati; phylum Pseudomonadota; class Gammaproteobacteria; order Vibrionales; family Vibrionaceae; genus Vibrio; species Vibrio sp. 1CM23M. The sequence goes on along the minus strand of NZ_JALNTR010000003.1, from coordinate 135,549 downwards.
GTTGAGCATGCATAGATAAAGTCTAGATCCTTATCGTTCTCTATGCTGATTTTAGCCGCTTGGTAGCCACTTTCTTTGTTTGATTTTGTGTAAAACGAAGACTTAAGGGTAAAGTTGGTATCCGAATTCACTTCATGGATAAAAGTATCTCCACGCGCATCACTGATATAACCTTGTGAGTAATACAAAACAGAATACTTACTGTCTGGTGGGCTTACTTGTTTAAAATAGTCCGCCAGTTTTAAGCTGCCTGTCGCATGGTCAAAGCCCACATACATAAATGGCTGTCTATCTGCCCAAGCTCGCACTGGCGTAGTGATATTTTGAAGAATCAGTTTGGTGTCCGTAGAGGTCAACACGTGCTCAATAAACTTGCGGTGGCGCGTAGTATCTAACGTGAAAATCAAATAATCCGTCTTGTTTTCAATCGCTTCTTGCAATGAAATGCTCTGCTGCGCGAGATCGGCATTAATACGGGTAAACACTTGATTTATTTGGTAGCGGATCTTCAGCCTATCGAGACGCTTCTCAAAAGCTTGAATATTGCGAACCCAGTAATCCGAGATCTGTTGACCCGGATACACCACGGAAATCGTGATCGGCTCGTCTTGGATTCTTCTCAATGGCACAGGGTGATTTTGTACAGCCTCGACCATTTTATCGGTCAATGCTTTTTGTTCTGGAAAAGTGGAAAGATAATCTTGGTATTCCCAGTACCCATTGAGGACATGAGTACCATGGGAGAGAGCGGACGCAGAAAATACGGCAAGTCCAAACAACATCAGTAAACGTTTCATATTTTTCTCGTTTTGTATGAGCTACTTTGGCTCATTTTTTAACCTAGCATGACACCATCTCTTTGTATGGCTAATGGATATTATGTAGGACAACGATGATAAATGATAGCGTCTAACACTAATTAGAACGACATTCTAAATGAGCGATATGTTAATTTGGAATGGAGATTAACAACAACGTGTTCATTCATAATTTCAGACCATTCATGGTAAGAGTAATTACCATTTAAATTCATAATCTTAGCTAGAATTATTATAGCCCCTTACATTATTAAGATTTAATCAATAACAAACATTTTGGCTATGAATTATGAGACTTCGATATATTGAATTTTGTCTTTTTGCCACTCAATAATCAGTTTGAGTGATACCAGTTTTTCTTTGCGGGATTTGGGCAATTGCTTGATCGCGTATTCGGTTTTCAATGCTTCACTTTTTGAGCCGACATCAAAACTCCAAACCAACTTAAGCGGGCCTTTACCTTTTAAAGCTTTGGCGCCTTTACCGGTTTGATGTTGTTCAAATCGACGTTCTAGATTGTTCGTTACGCCACAATAAAGGGCATTGTGGCGATTGCGGATCAAATACACGACCCAATCCGCATTTTTATCAACGTCTGACATTTAAAGCAGTGATTCAACCAGAGCCTTAAGCTCTGCCACTTCTGCTCGTAGGCTTGCTACTTCAGACTCAAGCTCTTCAAACTTTTCACTCGTTGCAGAGGGTGCAGCCGCACTTATTGATGCCGTCGCAAACGCTTCAACATCCACTTCACCGCTCAACAAGTGCTGGTAGCGTGATTCACGTTTACCCGCTTCACGTGGTAGTTTGACCACCAAGGCACCTGCTTCTCTTGCAGCGAGTTTATCTAATGTTACTTCTACTTCTTTCACATCACTAAAGTTTGCAAGGCGACCCGTGCGAGTACGAAGTTCACCAGGTGTTTGCGCGCCGCGCAGTAACATACAACAGATGATTGCGCGCTCTTGCTCTGTAAATTGCAGATCACCGAACTCAGTGTTGCAGAAACGATGCTGATACTTATTAACACGGCTATTGAAGCTGCTCTCATCGCTCACCATGCGACGTCCGATTAAGCCATCAACCGCATCTAAAACATCTGACTCAGAAAGAGAGAGAACAGGTTCACGGTTACTCTTTTGATTACATGCCGTGGTTAAACTGTTCAGTGTCAGTGGGTAATGATCGGGAGTAGTAACTTCTTTCTCGATCAAACAACCGATAATTCTCGCTTCAATTGGGGAAAGTACTGTGTTCATCGTTTTTCCTTTTTATTATTTTGATAATTCCATCTCAACACCTAACAATGCAGTAACTAGTGTTCAGACAAAATTGGTACTCGTTTCTTTCTGCCCTGTTCATCAATCATTATGATCTTAGAACGGTTTAGCTCTATTTCCACGACTTCCAAATAAGTACGCTCTTGTACATACGCATCACGAAGCTTGTTCTGCTCTGCCGAAGATTCAGTAACATCGTCACCCAAATCTTCTGTTTCCAATTGTTGTTGATTCATTTCACATATCGTATCAATGCAGTATCTACATAGGATACTAACTTGAACCGCGAGATAAAAACAATCACACGTTAGAGAGAGTGACGAATAATTAAACAACCTTACTTTTGCTTTGATCTAAAGACTGTTACATCATCAATTGATGTGCTTTAATCAGAACCAGACAACGTATTTGACGAATAGGAAAAGGAATCTATGAGCAGCGTATTTGAAATTGTTAACCAAGCACGACGTAAGAACAAACTTAAGCGTGAACTTTTAGACAACGAAAAGAAAGTTCGTGACAACCGTAAGCGTGTCGACCTTCTTGATAACCTACTTGATTACATCAAGCCAGAGATGACTCACGACGAGATCCTGGGCATTATCAAAAATATGAAAGCTGACTACGAAGACCGTGTTGATGACCACATCATCAAGAGCGCTGAGATTTCTAAAGCTCGCCGTGACATCAGCCGTCGCATTCGTGAACTGACAGAAGAAGACAAGCAAACTCAAGGTAAGAAGTAATCTAACCTCGCTAATTTACTTGTAACAATGTTAGTAACCCACTCTTAGTAGTGGGTTTTTTTGTACCTAAACTCCAGCGTCTATACTTAAGCATCTAAACCTAACCGTCTAGACTTAAGCGTACCTAAGCAAAATGAATGAAACTCAACAGCAGTATCAAACTAAATAACGAGTGTACACTAGCGATGGAGAGACTTTATGTACGGAAGTATTCTGATTACCTTGGCGTTATCAACGACACAACCTTACCCTGAAAAATTTGAGAAACTTTATACCGAAGAAACCGAAATCACTTATGACGATCTCGTGGTCGATGTTCATGGCTACAAGGTTCCGACCCGATCAGCATTTCGAGGTTGGATGCTCCTTAACCACGCCCAAGATCAAGTCAAAGCGATCGGTCAACAACTCAAAGACAACGGCATCACTCAGAGCATGCCTCTGCATTTAGTCTTGTTGCAAGGCACGGATTGGGCAATGAGTAATACGACCCTGTTCACCCTTCCCAATAAGAAACATGTGCCAAACATGATCAATACCCTTAAGTACATACAACAATATATTGAGCCTGAAATTGGCGTTGTTATCCCTGTGTCCGGAGAGCGAACCAATATCTACAATCAACAAGCTGGCGGCGCACTGCGAAGTAAACACTTGGAATTCTGCGCCTTAGACTTAGTTCCTGCGAATGATATTACTCGCGAAGATCTGCACGTGAAACTTAAAAAAGTTCATGCTGAATTTGGGCAAAAAAATAACGTTGGGCTGGGGTTGTATTCTGGTGTTCGATTCCACATCGATACTTGCGGATTCAGACAGTGGTAATCACACCAGAGAGTCATAAAGACACAACAATCACTAAGGTCATTATGACTCATACAGTTAACAGGACACTTTAACTAGTTGATTTAATGATTAAAATAAAACTGGAACGCTAATTGCTATTGATAACGAGTATCATAATTATTAATAGCAATTAGGAATTCAATATGAAGACGATGACTCAACGCTTTCAAACTCTGCTTTCTGTTTCAAACTTTAGTCTAGCGATCACAACCTTGCTTATGCTTCTCAGTATTATCGTTGCTTATCCAATGGCCGATCACTTCTCACTGCCAATTCAAATCGTCGCCCACATCAGCACCATCTTAGTCGCGGCCTTGTTGAAAATCAGCTATGTCGGTCGTTGCCTTGCACAATACAACCTTGGATTGGAAGTTCGTTAAGTAGCGTCGCGTTAGCCTTGATAAAGGAGCCCTTAAACAATATCAAGGCTACTGAAAAGATCGTACAACTGATGAGATTTATAGGGTTTCGGTAAGTAGGCGTTCATACCGGCTTCAAAACAGTCTTTGATGTCTTCTTCTAGAACACTGGCGGTTAAAGCTATGATGGGTAATGGTGTGACTTGTTGATCGGCTTCCCACTGACGAATCGCACGAGTCGCCGTTATACCATCCATAACAGGCATCATGCAGTCCATCAAAATGGCATCAAACTGAGCTCCTTGGGTGATGACATCCACCGCTTCTTGGCCATTACTGGCAATCAAATATTCATAACCCGCTTGCTCAAGGAAGAAGCTCGCTATTTTTTGATTCATCAGATTGTCTTCTACGATCAAAATGCATCGATTCAGAGAGCGAACCTCTTCATCTTTTGCTACCACTTGAGGCGTTTGCTCTTCGCCCACATCGAGAGATTGTAAGCTGGTTAAGAAACGTCGGCCCAAAAATGGCAAGGTATGAGTCGAGTGGACTGTTTCTCTGATTAGGTTCGTTTTAAATAGGTGATGCTGACACACGATGACTCGAGCAAGAGGATATATCGCCTTCAACGTCGCAAGATCTTTTTCCATAGAGTGGTGCAAGGTATGACAATAGAGTATGAAGTCGCTTTCTTTGACACTTTCACTAAGGGCAGCAATGGATGACACCACATTGGCTCGAACATTCAAACGCTCACACTCTTTGACAAGCTGATCGAGGTAATTGAAAGAGTTCGAGATGATGGTCGCTCGGTTCAGGTTATCAAAAGTTTGAACAGGCGCTTCTACAACATCGACATACAAACAAAACGTGAATGTAGAACCTTCTCCTTTCACTGAACGCGCGGTAATGTAGCCCCCCATCAAATCAACAAGCTGTCGACAAATCGCAAGCCCTAGCCCCGTACCACCAAATTGGCGGGTAATGCTGCCATCTTCTTGAGTGAAAGGTTCAAATATGGACTCTAGCTTCTCTGGCTCAATCCCAATTCCAGTATCAGACACACTGCATTCAAGCTTGCCTCTACCCAAAGACATAGGTGTGTATGCAATGTCCGTCGTAATCGTGCCCTTGGACGTAAATTTGATGGCGTTAGACAGCAAATTGGTCAGCACCTGCCTCACACGGTACTCATCGAAAAACAGCTGCGGTGGAGTTTGGGAATCGATATTGATGTCGAGTTCGATATCCTTACTTATCGCTTTGGATAAAATCACACTTACTGAGTCGTAAACCGCCTCTCTCAGATCAGCGTTGTGTGGCGATAGCATTAAGTTGCCCGACTCGATTTTGGACAGGTCAAGAATGTCATTAAGCAGAACCAGTAATGAGTGAGAAGACGATTCGATATCTCCTAACACTTCTTGTTGATTTGGGCTCAGTTGACTTTGAGATAAGATCTCAGCCATGCCAATGATCCCGTTGAGTGGTGTACGTATCTCATGGGACATATTGGCTAAGAATGCGCTTTTGGCTTTGTTAGCCGAAATCGCGTCTTCTTTTGCTGTTATCAACTCTTTGTTGTGCAGATAGTTGCGTTCCATCACTCGATTTAGGGTTTCAGTGAACTCGGCAAGCTCATCGTTCCCTTGGATACGAATCACCTTTGGCTGGCCGTAGCTATCAGCGCATTCCGACACACCTTTCAAGATAATCGACAGGTTTCTGTTTAAGCGCAGAGATGTCGCCCCCCCAAGCCACATCAAAACACCAGATGCGATGAGTATAAGCAACGTCATGACCAAGGTTTGCCTTTTCTGCAACGCGATATTCTTGGTCAGTTCAAACTGTATTTGATTGGTGTAAGCGCCAATCGCTTTTGAAATCGCCCGTTTTTTAAGCTCTAAGCTTTTCAAGTGTTGATATATTTCGGGTGATGAAAAGTCCCCTTTGAGGATCCGAGATGTGAACTTGTCTTGGAATTCATCTTTGGCGACAGCGTTTAGCAACTGTCTAATGTTTGGAGAACGCGTATCCGAACGGAAAAAGGTATCTAATAGCTGTTGCTGCCTCTCTAGTGCACCGACATAGCTCAGCAAGTATTGGTTTTTAAACTCTGGCGAGCGATACAAACTGAAACTTAACCACGCTTCTCTCTGAGTCCAAAACACGTAATGCGTAAGATTGATGAACATCGCATCCGCTTGACCAATATTTTCATCGACTAAGGCCATGCGATATTCAGACAGATCCATTAGCACGTCTTTTAATAAGTCGAAAGCGCGCTCTGTCGATTGTCTGCTGTCTCTGGTTTCAGATGTACTAGCTAGGGTCATCAACAGCTTTTTCAATTCAGCTAACTGAGGATCAATACTCCAATTGCTGTCGAACTGTTGAAGTCGCATTCCATACTGAGTCAGTCTATCCAGTTCTGATTGCAACGTTAAAAGTAACTGACCTTTCTCAGGGGAGTCATTAGACAGCACCAACCATCGATAAGCATCACTTGATACCGTATTAAAAGATTGAAGCGCTTCGACCTTAATACGCGTTGTTTCAAGGTGATTCATCTTCTCATCGTTCTTAAGCACTTCATTCACTGTAAACCCGAACATAATGAGTACAGAAACCGTGGAAAGAAAAATAAGACGCCATCTAATTGACATATTTATCATTTTTATAACTACTCCCTTCCCGAAAGTAATTTACCTAACCCAAATTAAGAATAGGACATTAACAGGGGGTTATTGATCAAATTGGATATGAACAAACGATACTCTGAGCCCAGAACGAAAAATTAAAGCCAACTGGTATCCAGAAAAGAGCTTTAAAGCGGAAAGGCGTGCTTTTATTAAGACTGGTTTAAACAAGCGAGGTTTCAGAGAGCAAAATGTAAACAAAAGATGTTTTCTCCAGTTATTATCACGCGCATAACAAGTGAACGGCCACATTTCGCGGCTCAACTAGACTGTGAATAATGACTCTGCGCGCTAACAAAGCGGATAGTTAGGTTAAAATTGTGACATCCAATCGTTTGCGTAATGCACTTTTCACGCTCAAACTAGACTTATTAAAAGGTCGAACAACAATACTCGCTGATTCCCTTATTTGTCGTTTACTGTTTACGTGTAACTTGAGTTAGCGATCACACCTTTAATGTTCAATATGACCTGTATTACATATTATCTTTTGAATTGAGTATTTTTTGACGAAAAATAAGTGCTACAGATTGTTAAAGTCAATAGTCTTTATTGACGTTCAAATCTTGATTTATGGCTAATATAAAGCCAATTTACAGATATTTTGTCTGCGTTTATTTTTCCTAGCAGAATAACCCGTCGTACCTTACAATCCTGCCACATAAAAATTACAAGTTACACACAAGGTATATCAGCACATTTAAGTGGCAATAAAGACCACAGCCTGATGCCTCAAATCCCCTATGCTGATTGGCTTCCCTACAACCGCCATGAATGCAGAAACTTAACGTGAAAGGTCCCGAGTAAAGATGAGTCCCGAAAAGCACCTCCTAGATTGGCAAACTAGTCAAACCATTGCTGAATCCATCGCTCCAACTTTAGGTCAGTTATACCGTCAAAAAGGCGTAGAAGTTATCCTCTTTGGTAAGACCTTAGTTAACGCGACAACTATCGACATCATCAAAGCTCACCGCATCGCAAAACGTTACACTGGTTCTCCTCTTACAGCAGAACAGACTCAACCTATCATTCAACACCTTCTCTCTATGGACTTGTCTCCATGTCGTATTGATGTTGGTCGCCTTGCGCATTCATTCTGGCAAGATCGCGAAGACACACACGGGTTGGATGATTTCCTACAAACTGCGCTTATCGAATCGCTTGAAGGCGATGCGATGACAGAGCCTCGTGACGTTGTATTGTACGGTTTTGGTCGTATTGGCCGACTGCTCACTCGTCTGTTGATCGAGAAAAGTGGCCCGGGTTACCCACTGCGTTTACGTGCAATCGTTGTACGTGGCGGCAAAGATGGCGACCTAGAAAAACGTGCAAGCCTGCTTCGTCGTGACTCTGTACACGGCCAATTCAACGGCAGCATTGTTGTAGACCAAGAACGCAAAGCGATCATCGTTAACGGCAACTTCATCCAAGTTATCTACGCAAACAAACCAGAAGAAGTGGATTACACGACTTACGGAATTGAAAACGCACTTGTGGTTGATAACACAGGCGTATGGCGTGACGCGGAAGGCCTGAGCCAGCACGTTGCGTGTAACGGTGCGAAGAAAGTGCTACTGACTGCGCCTGGTAAAGGCGACATCAAGAACGTGGTATTTGGTGTAAATGAAAATGTTATTCAGCCAGAAGACACCATCATCTCTGCAGCAAGCTGTACTACTAACGCAATCACTCCAGTATTGAAAGCGGTTCACGACAAGTTTGGCGTGCTGTCTGGTCACATCGAAACGGTGCACTCATTTACCAATGATCAAAACCTAATCGATAACTTCCACTCGGGTGATCGTCGTGGTCGTGCTGCATCATTGAACATGGTTTTGACATCGACTGGCGCTGCTAAAGCAGTATCAAAAGCGATGCCGGAAATGGAAGGTAAGCTAACAGGTAATGCGATTCGCGTACCTACGCCAAACGTTTCAATGGCAGTAGCGAACCTAAACCTTGAGAAAGGCACAAACAAAGAAGAGTTGAACGAGTACCTGCGTGAAATGGCGCTGTCTTCTGCTTTGTCTGCACAAATTGATTACACAGACTCGACTGAGATTGTATCTACCGACTTGGTTGGCTCTCGTCACCCAGGTGTGGTTGACGGTGTGGCGACTATCGCACAAGACAACCGTGCCGTGCTGTACATTTGGTACGATAACGAGTTTGGCTACAGCTGCCAAGTTGTTCACTGTATGGAACAGATGATGGGTGTACGCTACAAGACATACCCAGAAGTTTAATTAACTTCGCTCTTGTAGATACGTCCATCGCAACAAGCTCCACAACATAATAACTATATCTGCGAAGTCTGTATGGGCTTCGCAACCCCTTTTGTTTTACTCCCCCGTATAAACAAAAGGGTTGCCACTTAGATCTGCTCTCTCTAACTGATCTAGGTGGCCTTTTTACATCTAGCACTCTAACTTTTATCTCGATGACAAGACCTTGTCTTCATCACTCTTGCACAGCTTCACGTCTGTTATAACTCAACCTCAACATCTGACTGAATCGAACTTGAACATGCGAGCACGTAGCCCTGTTCAATCTGTTCTGGCGTCAATGTTTCTTGGCTGCTTGATTCCACAGACCCTTTGGTCACTTTGCATTTACACGAGCCACAAATCCCGCTGCGACAAGCGATAATAATTGGAACGCCTGCTTTTTCTAATGAATCCGCCAATGGTGTGCCAGTTTCCGCTTCAACTTCAGCCCCGAACGCAGGCACTAATACCTTAACTGCACTATTCGTATCGTCAGCAACTTCGGCGTTTGACGCTTCTGATTGAGCATTCTGAGTAGCAGGAGTAAAGCTTTCTTGATAGAAGTTATCCATGTTGAACTCAAGCTCTTTCAGATAGCTCTCAATATCTTGCATGAAGCCGACAGGTCCACACAGGTAAACGGTTCTCTCTAAGATATCTGGGCTCAGTTTCACCAACCAGTTTTTATCTAAACGACCTTGAGGGGCGGTTGTTCCTTCGTTGTCTTTTAACAGAAGTTTTAAGTTGAAATTCGCATGTGATTCATCGAGCTGATGAAGTTCTTGAAAGTAGATAGTCTCAAGCTTGTTGCGTGCCATGTGGACGAAATCAATCTCGATGTCACTGTCTTGAGACAACCAATACTTTGCCATCGCCATCACTGGAGTGATACCGCAGCCTGCACTCACTAGCGTTACTTTCTTTGTTGCCGTTGGCATGCAATCAATACAGTTAAACGAGCCTGCCGGCTTCAACACTGAAACCTCATCACCTTCATCAAGCTCATCAACAATAAAGTTCGAAACCAAGCCACCTTCCACACGCTTGACCGTCAACTTCAGACGGTTATCTTCCGGGCAAGAAGCCACTGAATAAGCACGGTAATCCGTTTTCGTCGGCATATCTAAACCCAGAGTAATAAATTGCCCTGGCTTAAAATTAAAATGTAAGTCTTGTGGAATGCTGCCAAGCTCAAAGCTGACCGTATCTGGCGTCTCATGCCATTTCTTTAAACACACTAAATTGATTGAATCGCTATCCGACCATGCATACATAGTTCGTGTACCTTGCTAATGACTAGATGATTAAATGACTAAGGATTTAAATCGAAAAAGCCCCGCCGTTGTCTGTTTTTGAAAAACGTCACAACAACGGGGCTTAGGAGTTGGCTTAGATTAAGCCGCTAAGATTGTTTTAAGATCTTGCTCTGGCGTTGAGATAGAACGCATGTCGAACTCGTCTTGAATAATCTTTAGTAGGTTCTCTGTTAAGAAAGCCGGTGCTGTTGGGCCGGTGTAGATGCCTTTCACACCAAGAGCAAACAGAGTAAGCAGGATAACGATCGCTTTTTGCTCGAACCAAGAAAGAACAAGTGTTAGCGGTAGTTCGTTGATGCCACAATCAAACTCTTGAGACAGCGCAAGAGCTAGCTGAATCGCTGAATAAGCATCGTTACATTGACCAACATCGAGCAGACGTGGAATACCGTTAATGTCGCCGAATTGGTTTTTGTTGAAACGGAATTTACCACACGCCAATGTCAGAATTACTGAGTCTTCTGGCGCTTGCGCTGTGAAATCTGTGTAGTAGCTACGCTCAGATTTGTCGCCGTCACAACCACCCACTAGGAAGAAGTGTTTGATGTTGCCTTCTTTCACTTGTTCAACAACCGCTGGTGCAGCTTCCATCAAGGCGTTACGACCAAAACCGACAGTGATCATTTGCTCGATCTCGTCATGCTTAAAGCCTTCTTGCGCAAGAGCACAATCGATTACTGCACTGAAATCGTCACCTTCAAGGTGAGCAACACCCGGCCAGCCTACGATGCTACGCGTAAATAGGCGGTCAGCGTACGAGCCCACATCAGGGTTAAGCAGACAGTTAGATGTCATTACGATCGCACCAGGGAAGTTCGCAAATTCTTTTTGCTGGTTCTGCCAAGCGCTGCCGTAGTTACCCGCAAGGTGTGGGTACTTGTTCAGTTCAGGGTAACCGTGTGCAGGTAGCATCTCACCGTTGGTATAAACATTAATGCCCTTGCCTTCCGTTTGTTGAAGGATCTTTTCTAGATCATGCAGGTCGTGACCAGAAACAAGGATACAGTGACCTTTCTTCGTCTTCACATTCACGGTTGTTGGTTGAGGGTGACCAAATGTATCTGTCTCGCCTTTATCCAGCATTTCCATGACTTTGTAGTTCATTAAGCCAATCTGCATAGACGTATCTAGTAGTTGTTTTAGGTCTGATGGATCCGTACCTAGGAAAGCCATGATTTCATGGTATTCAGCAAAGATGGCATTGTCAGTTTGACCAAGAACACGTGCGTGCTCCATGTATGCTGCCGCACCTTTTAGCCCGTAAAGACAAAGTAGGCGAAGACCAATCACATCTTCGTGTTGAGAGTCGTGACCACGGTTTACCGCCGCTTGAGGGGCTAGTGCCAATAACTCAGAAGAATCCGTTGGAAGATCGAATTGAGCAGCAGCAGAAAGCGCTGGGATCTCAAAACCAATCAACGTCGCTGCTGCGCGAACCTGTTGTTCTAAGCGCTGCTTAAACTCATGAGATTGCTGTGCAAATTCGATGATACGAGCAGGATCGAAGTTAACGTTGGTTAATGTTGCGAAAAACGCTTTTGGCGCCCACTCGTCGATTTCAGTATCAATAACATCACACGCACGGCCTAAATTGGCCCAAAAAGAAACACCTTGAAGAGAATGCACCAACACGTCTTGAAGGTCGGATACTTCCGAAGTTTTACCACACATACCTTGTGCGAAAGAACAGCCTTTTACGGTTGGGGTTTGAATTGTTTGTTCACATTGAATACAGAACATATAAGGGCTCCAGTAATTTTTGTTAACTGTAAGTACTTTGCTTACAGTGACTTATTCCAAACCCTATAGAGCATCAAGCGTGCCAACTTTTAACTCATTGATTTTATTGACCTTTACTTTATCCCCTTATTTTAGTGCGTGATTATGACTACATATAAACTCTCAATCCACACACACCTGTGTCATAGTGACTCTCTAGAATTATTTGGTGGTGTTCATGTTTCGTTCAGAATAGAAGCGATATAGTAACAACATAGAAAAAGAGGAATGAATATGAAAAATATATTAGTTACGATTGTTGCATTGTTTACTGGCCTTTTGGCGTTATTCACAAGCTTGATCCTTGCTATTCCTTTAGCTATTGCAGCTTTAATTACTGGCAAGCGCATTCAGAATCAAATGAAGAAACAAGGTTTCGCAGCACATATGAACACTCGTCAGTCATCAGCCAATGATGCCGGTGTTATTGAAGGTGAATACGAAGACCTTTCAAGCAAAAAGTAACCTAAACTTTAGTTTCAGACATAGTGAAAGCACAACAGAGACAAAATTACATAATGCAAAGAAAGCCCCTCCTAGCACTACTGGCCTTAACGACTTTAAGTCTCGTTGGTTGTTCCAACGAGACAACTATACCCGCTTACGAAACATCTCCAGACTTACCTGGCTATCAGCAAGACAGCTTTGATGCCTACGTCAATGACACCCAAGATTGGTTATCGAAAAACCGCGTGTTCATGACAGAAGACAAGCAACTCGAGATCCAACTCAATTCACCAACCGAGTATCAACCAACCTCGCCAAACGGCAAGGCGGTGTTATTGGTTCATGGATTAGGTGATTCACCCTATTCGTTTAAAGACATCGCTACCCATTTGGCTGAGCAAGGTTACTTAGTGAGAACTGTATTGCTTCCGGGTCACGGCAGTCGTGTGGGTGACCTAATGCAACCGAGCCTAGAAGATTGGCAAGGGGTGGTGGCTCACCATACCAAGTTACTTGAGCAAGAGTATGATTCTGTTTGGCTTGGCGGCTATTCAACAGGCGCAAATCTCGTCACTTCACAAGCGATGAACGATCCAAAGATCTCCGGATTACTGCTGTTTTCTCCTGCGTTTCAACCGAGCTCGTCTGCTGTTCAATACGCAGGGCTAGCAAGCTACTTTGTCACTTGGGCTGATCAAGATCCTGAAGACAATGTTTTACGTTATAACTCATTGCCTATGAACGGTGCCTCGGTTTACTACGAGACATCAGAAGTCGTACGTGATGACTTACAAGATAAGCACTTCGACAAACCAGTGTTTATTATGATGAGTGAAGGCGACAGCGTGATTGACACCAACTACGTTCAGCAAGCCTTTACTGAATCAATGCCGAATCCAAATAATGTGTTGGTTTGGCAAGGAGAGACGACTCTCGAGGATCCTCGCGCTGTTCAGTACAGCATGAAAATTCCAGAGCAACGTATCTCGAATGGCTCTCACATGGGCTTACTGTTCTCACCAAACAACCCTTATTACGGAATCAATGGTAGCGAGAAGATCTGCTCCAATGGTCAGGCAGAAGGCTTTGAAGAGCAATGCAACGCAACCAGTGAGGTTTGGTACTCAGCTTGGGGCTATCGTGAAGAAGGGAAGAACCATGCGCGTTTGACCTACAACCCCTACTTCTCAGACTCGATGGCGAAGCTAGATGCCGTGCTGAACTCTGAAGGCTAATACGCTCAAGCCTTTCGAAACCAATCCATAGATCTCAAAAAGGCTCACTAGATAACGTCTAGTGAGCCTTTTTTAATGAGTGTCGTTTCTGGTGAACGTCTAGGGTCTGTTGACCTTTAGAGCTGATTTTTGCAGCACTTTGTGGGAAATTTCTACAAGGCAGAGGCTTTGAAGTGTAGCTAGCCTACATGAGAAGCCGATAACGCAGTAGAAATGAACCACAAAGGCTGCCCGAAGGGTTCGGCTAGAATCGTTTTATGCTTTGTTAAGAAGTATTAACTTAGAATGACTAGGCTACATACTTCTTGCCGCGCCTAAAACGATTCTATCTCGAACAAAATTCAACCACTAAAAGTTAACAGACCCTAGTTACTTATTCTTATCGCGCACTGCTATATCGTCCACACTACGCGAACAGCCAGCAAGATCAAAACCACGCCAGATAGTCGATCAATCAACTGAGCTTTCGAGCGAATACGTTCAACAATCAACGGGCTAGACAGTACCAAGGTGATAAAGGTGTACCAAAGGCCGTCGACAATCAGCGGCGTTGAAACAATGATAACCTGATTGGTCAGTTCATTTCCTAACGCTACAAATTGACTAAACAAAGCGATGAAGAACAGCGCGATCTTTGGGCTCAAGATAGAGATCAAGAAAGCCTCACGAGCAGACTGCATGTAACTCATCTTCTCACCCGCTTCTAATTTCGCGGCAACACCACCTTTCGAACGCAACGCATTAACGCCAAGATAAAGCAGATAAGCAGCACCCGCTAAGCTAATACCTTTGAACAACATTGGGGATTGCTCAAGCACAACGGCTAAACCAACAATGGTTGCGAACGCATAAATACCGATACCAGCAGCGTGTGACCAAGCTGCGATAAGCCCGTTCATACGGCCACCAGCCAAACTGTGTTTAGCGATCATCGCCAAACTTGGGCCCGGAGACATCGCCCCCAACAAGCAAATCGCTAATAAAGAAAACCAAATTGTTACTGTCATCATTCCATTCCTAATAAATAAAGCGTTCCAGCTGAACGCTCTACGCTTAATACTCAATACTTGGCACTTACCATAATCCGCAGGAGGTATTATTTGAAATCAAAGATTATCATCATACTTATGATTTCAAGTCATACTGATATTGTAACTCGACTTTTGCATGGCTTGGAATGCTTTTTCTCGCGCCCATTTGTGGGCAGAATCGTTGTCATATTTAGGGTGCCACATTAACCAATAGGTATGCATTTCCGTATCAAATGGCAACGAAAAGTAGGTAGTATCGAGGTGTCGACCTAGGTTGTAAGCGATATGTTCTGGCACGATCATCAAGTAGTCGTCTTGCATTAGCACAGTGCCAGCGGATGAAAAG
Organism: Vibrio sp. 1CM23M; assembly: GCF_023161755.1. Taxonomy (NCBI): domain Bacteria; kingdom Pseudomonadati; phylum Pseudomonadota; class Gammaproteobacteria; order Vibrionales; family Vibrionaceae; genus Vibrio; species Vibrio sp. 1CM23M. Next base: position 120,377 of record NZ_JALNTR010000003.1, on the reverse strand, counting down.
AACGGAACCTGTAAAGCCACTCTTCGCTTCAGCCCTTGCTTCTTCAATGCTATGTCCGCGTAGCTGTCTTTATCTCCACCACCCGTCACTTTGATGTGAGAGTAGTGAACAATATCTTCTGCACTCAAAACCGCTTGTTGAGCCAATGGGTGCGACTTGCGCATCAAACACACCGACTTATCTTCGCCAAGTTTGATGCTTGAGACATGTTCAGGCTTTGTGGGAAACATACTGGAAGCCAAATGAATCCCCGACTCGTTCAGTGCTTCAAGGTAGTTGGGCTGCCACAATCGATAAGCCAAATTGATGTTCGGCGCTTCAGCGGACACCTCTGCAACAATCACAGGAAGAATATACTGAGCCACATAATCACTCGAAGACAACACCAATTCACCTTGCCAGTCTTGCGGTTCGAAGGGTTTGTCATCTAACAGGTGATCAAACTCGCCAAGTAGGTCGTCGAGTTTACCTTTGAGTAGCAGTGCACGGTTGGTCGGCACCAGTTTGTTGCCGTCACGGACCAGCAAAGGGTCACCACATAAATCTCGTAACTGACTGAGCTGGCGGCTCACCGCGGATTGTGTGATATGCAAACGTTGGGCGGCACGGCTCACATGACACTCTTCAAGAAGTACATGCAGTGAACGCAGCAGGTTTAAGTTGATATTGCCTAACATGAATGCACCGTCGCATTCTGCTTGTTGAAAAACTCGGTCAAAACCGTATGAGTCATTAAGTGACGCAGATCTGGGTAGCTTTGCAGCTGATCGCGAACTCGGTTCAGGCTCTCCATGCTTTCCACTTCCACGTACAACATCATATCTGTCTCACCGCTAATCGAGTGACACCATTGCACCTCACCGATACTCTGAATTCGTTTCGCGTAAGACTCACAACTATGGTCACTACTCGACATGTCGAACTTCAACAAGATATAAGCGCACACATTCTTCGTTTGGTTAGGCTCTGTCACTTGAGCGCAGTAGCCCGTAATCACTTTGTCGCTTTCCAGTTTCTTGATTCTGGCGTTCACTGCCGAGCGCGAGAGACTGACATCTCGGGCGATATCGCTCACTGAGCATCGTGCATTGGTTTTGAGAATATCCAAAATCTGGCGATCAAATTTATCCATGCTTCTGATTCTTTCCATTTATTGTTCTATTTATAACGCCTAATTTGACACAACTTTCCGACTTATAACAGCCATTCTGACAGCCGACACTTTCACGCTGAATCGGATTAATACCGTTAAAATGACGGTGTCTTAAGACGTTTCGCTAGCTGTATTATTGATGTCGACAATGTATGCTCTCAATCATAACTTCACACACACCAAAAGAAAGTTACTGGAAGACCGTGACCAGAATCAAATAGCTAGGAGAGCGAATGACACAACTCAAACAAGAAATCACGCTTATTTCAGGAATCGGACAGCTCTCGACGACCTTGCTAGGCACGGGATTATTTATGATCCCTGCAATCGCGGCAGGCATTGCAGGGCAGTTATCGCTACTAGCATGGTTAATCCTGTTTATCGCTATTTGCCCGATTGCACTAACCTTCGCAGCATTAGGGAAACGCTACCCCAATGCAGGAGGCACGGCCTATTTTGTGCGCCAAGCATTCAGCGAGCGATTAGAAACCAGTGTGGCTTGGTTGTTTGTGAGTGTTATTCCTGTCGGTATTCCCGCAGCGATTGCACTGGCAGGTGGCTTTGCTCAACAATTGTTACCCGCACCTCTCGACACCCCACTGGGTGCTCAATCCTTTACCGTCGCCCTGCTTATTGCCGTCAATTTGATGGGCAGTAAATCTTCTGGCCGACTGCAAACCGTGATCGCATTGTCGATTTTTGCCTTGGTTAGTGCTTTTGTGTGGAAAGCCGACATCACGGTAGCCGATGTTGCTCTTCCATCCATCTCGTCCGATTCGATCTGGTCTATCGGCGCTGCGTTGGCTGTCATGTTTTGGTGCTTTGTCGGAATAGAAGCTTTTGCTCACATGGGAGAGGAGTTCAAAAATCCACAACGTGACTTCCCAATCGCGATCATTGCAGGCTGTTTTGTTGCGGGGTTAGTGTACTGGGCTTGTTCAGTGGTGATTCTTAAACTAGATGCTTACGGTTCACCTGAATTCGACGCTGCATCCATCCCTTGGGTAACAGAACAACTATTTGGCAATGGCTTCAAAACTGTCATCAGCGTGCTGGGATTCTTTGCTTGCTTTGCCAGCCTCAACCTTTACACACAAAGCCTGTCTCGGATGATCTGGGCTCAGGCTCGTCAACACAGTCCTACAAGTCGAATGGCTCAACTGAACAGCCGCGGCGTACCGCTTTACCCAACGATAGCAATTGGCTTTGTCGTGCTTATCTCGTGTGTGATTGGTGAACTGTCTAACTTGGACCTTGAGTTCTTTCTCAAGCTCGCCAACGGTATTTTTGTTCTGGTTTATCTGCTCGCGATGTTAGCCGCTTGCCGATTACTGACAGGCGCATCTAGATACACAGCCATGCTCTCGTTGGTCATCTGTACCTTGGTGTTTATCTGTTTAAGTTGGTCGATGCTCTATGCCGTGATTATTTTTGTGACATTGTCACTCCCTTGGCGAAAGTGGTTGGGTAAACCCACTGTTTCTGTCGACAAGCTGTAAACGATACCTACTAATATCACTGATAAAAAAGCCGAGCGATCTGTTTGATCTTCGGCTTTATCTCAGCCAACCGTATATTTCCAAACCCCAGCACCGCCCCACTCCAATCACGAGCATCACTCGAACCGTATTCATAAAAATCAAACGGACGAATGATGATATTTTGAAGATCAGCTCGTCGACTCCACTCATGTTCAGATATACCTTGATACCACTTCACGGTCACATGTAGCCCCGCCGCTTGGCTGATCACTTCAAGATCGCCATGAAACTCGCTTTCAATCGCTTCTATCATGGCTTCATACTTGAGTTTGTATGACCGACGCATCTTTCTAATATGACGCAGCAAGTCGCCTTCTCGAACAAAATCCGCCAAAGCTTCCTGTGTGTGGGATGCCGTGTCTCCAGTGAGTGCGTCTTTGATCTCAAGACACTTCGCCACCAGACTTTCTGGCACCACTAAGTACCCTAATCGAAGGCCATTGAACATCACCTTACTCAGAGAGCCAACATAGATGATGCGATCATCGAACCCCAACTTTCCCGCCAACCCTTGCATGCTGGTATAAGGGCGATGAGCAAACTGGAACTCACTGTCGTAGTCATCTTCAATGATCCATGACTGATGTTGATTGGCCCAGTCGATCAGTTTAAGGCGTTGCTCAGTATTGAGGGTCGTGCCCATTGGGTATTGGTTACTCGGTGTTACATACAGAGCCTTAGCGTTACTGGGCAACACTTTTTCAATATCTAGCCCCACCTTTTCACGCACACTTACACCATCCAGCTCTAGTCTCAACAGATCGATAATCTTATGCACTTGTCGATAACCGGGTTCCTCCACAAGAATTTTGTCGCCCATCGCTAACGTCGCCATTAATCCGATTGAGATGGCTTGCTGCGCACCTGCAGTGATAATGATTCTGTCGGTATTACAGTGAACTGAACGACTGCTTGCAAGGTACCCGCTCAATGCTTCTCTCAAGGCTAAACTTCCCTGAACCTCTTGATTGCCTGCAATGTTCTGACGTGTAGAGTGGCGTTGCAGCAGCCTCTGCCATTTCGCAAAAGGGAACGCATCTAAGTCAGGGACTCCGGGGGCAAAGCTGCAGTTAATGTCGTTCGGTGTCTCTATGTTTGCACTCGGTTTACTGACTGTTTGTTTGACCTTCGGATCCTGAATACTGTTTGGCTTAGACAAACTTAGAAAGTGTTCTGGTTGTTCAACCGAGACATAAAACCCTGAGCCTTGCTTACTCTCGATATAGCCTTCGGTGACCAGTTGTTCGTACGCGTAAATCACCGTATTTCGACTCACCGATAACTCGACGGCTAGCTTACGAGTTGAAGGTAACTTACTGCCCTTGCTCCATAAATCGTGAACGATCTTCTCTCTTATCGCGTGGAACAAGGCGGTTTGACGCGTGTCGTGTTGTTCGACTAACTGTAGGTCACCGACATCGATAGGTTGCATAACTGGATCCAAATAGTGTTTAAAAGTGGCTCTATTTAATAGACCAGTTAATCGCTACATTAATCAAAAGGCAATGATTAAGGAGCGATTATGTTATCTAACACGAAAAGAACCACGATTAAAAAAGGGGCTCACAAAGCCGTATTTGAGCAAGAGAAACTGCACCAAATTATTGATGAGAGCTTAATCGCACACATTGCATTGCAAGGCGAACAAGGACCAATGGTCATCCCGATGCTCGCGTGGCGAGTGGATGATATGGTCTACATTCATGGGGCTAAAAACAGTCGCCTACTAAAAGGGCTAAAAAAGGGAGAACCAACCTGTTTAACGTTCACCTTGTTCGATGGTTGGGTGTTGGCTCGTTCGGCATTTCATCACAGCGCGCATTATCGTTCTGCTGTGGTGTTGGGGTCATTTTCAGTCATCGATGACAACCAAGAAAAGGATCGCTTGTTGAATATCTTTATTGAGCAAATCGCGCCGGGCAGAACCGATGAAGTCAGGCTCAGTAATGAAAAAGAACTCACCGCAACCGAGTTATTGGCGATCCCTTTGACGGAAGCCTCCGTGAAGATTGGTAAACATGGAGTGAATGATGATAAAGCCGATATGGACATTCCAGTATGGGCTGGCGTATTGCCTTATCGAACGGTCGTTGGGCCATTAGAAACCGTTCCAGAGCAAGAAGGCATCATTGAAACACCAGATTACCAACCAGCTTATGGTGAACGCTGGTATCAGAATTAACACTCGAAGATGGTGAACTTGATAAAATTGTATACAATCTGAGTTACAAAAATTTAACATAACTCAATAATGTAATCAGACAATGAAAACGAACAGGGATATTCTACCATTTCAAGGCTTGCTCAATGGCATCGGGCAAGTCTATTTCACACCGTCTGTCATGACGTCGATTTTGCTGTTGCTTGCCATTTCTATTGAGTCACTTGCACTGGCTTTTCTTACCTTGCTTGGCGCTAGTTGCAGCTTTGCATTGGCCTTCTATCGCTTTATGTACACCAACACCAACACCAACACCAACACCAACACCAACACCAACACCAACAAGTCAGTAGACGACATTGATAGTGGAATGTACGCGCTAAATGGCGCTTTAATTGGCTTATTTATCGGTAACTTTTTTGGTGTGACACCATTATTGGTTTTAGTGACTGTGTTAGGTGCGTTAGTCACGGTGCCGATTGCCCACATCGTATTCAGTTTTAAGAAATATCGCGGTTACACTAGCGCCTTTATCCTCACCACTTGGTTGATTTATATTATCCAATCAACCTTTGAACTATCAGCGTTCTCTGCACCTGATTCCGCACTGATGCCACTCATCAGTATTGAGGCTAGCTCATGGTTCAACCTGCCGACAGTGGTGACCCCGTTGTTAAAAGGGATAAGCCAAGTCAGCTTCATCGAAAATGCGTTGTCGGGGCTCGTAATCTTGGTTGCCATCGCACTCAACAATATCAAGCATGCCATTTGGGTTATGCTCGCAGTAATAATTAGCACCGTATTTAGCGGTTTGATTGGCGCTTCTAGCGAACTAGTAGCCCAAGGTCTTTACGGATACAACGCCATTCTTGCCACTTTAGCACTTGTGCTCTATCCGCGAATCCCTTGGCCGTTAATCCTATTAGGCATACTGTTAAGCTGCCTCATCACACTCGGTTTTCATGAACTGTCACTGTTACCACTCACCGCCCCTTTCATTTTGAGTACTTGGGCTGTGGTTTACTTGTCCAACCAGATCCATAAACGAACTATAAGTTAGGCAACATAGTTACAGGCCGGTTTTTAAGCGCTCAACATATTGCTTGGGTGTCAAACCTCGATGTTTCTTAAACATCCGATTAAAGCTCGCGACATTGGTATAGCCGAGCCTCGTCGCGACTTCTTTTATTGGCACTGAATACATCAACAACTCCACCGCCACGTTACTTAGCGCATAGCCCATAATGGTAGAAAAGTTTATGCCTAAGTTATGCAATCGGCGTTGAAATTGCTGTTCAGATAACCCAAGCAAACTCGACACTTTATGCAGTGTTGGCAGGCCGAAATGGCGACTGTAATTGATCATCTCATAGGTCACCTTATGCTCATCCGCGGCATCAGGCATGTTGAGATAATTATCTAAGTCATGAAAGTTCATTGCCAAGCTCATCTTGCCGCTAGAAGGGGCTTGATTACTCGATAACCTCGACTGGCTTGGTATCCAGATTTCAGTTCGTGACTGGCCCCACTGAATATTGCACCCAAAATACTCTTGATAGAGTTGAGTGTTCTCGCGATAACCTGCGATAGAGACGGCTGCGGGAGTAAAGTCGTCTCCCAAGTAACGCCTTAATATCTTCATCATAAAGATGGCAACTCGAATTGAGTCATGAACTTTACCCACCTCAGTATAAGCAGGATTGTCGTAGCACCATTTGATGAAATTACCGACTTGAGCGCCATACAGAAAAGCCCCGGACTGCAAACAGTGCAACCCGATGTTAACTCGGCGTATGGACGACGCCAGATCGTGCCCCGAGAAAAACCAGTTAGAGAGAGGGCCTAGCCTTTCAATATCCACTCTATCAGCCAGCTTCAAGATAATATCGGAATCATCAGTTTGTTGTTCAAGCAAGCCATACCATTTGTCCACTTCACTTACGGGGATAAGGTTCATCGGGTTATTAAACACCGATTTAGGAATACCTAATTGCTCAGTATTCACAGCCTTATTAGTCGTTGCGTATTGGTAAATACCCAAAATACCCAATGCTCTTAAGAAGTTACAATTGTTCATTAGCCACCATACTTAGAAGTCACTATTACAGATCAAATCATAATGACATCATTATTAAAGTAATTGGTAAATTATCAACTTCTAAATCTGATATCAATCACACTCGGTGCTCAATTTAACCTAGGGTATATCAATGAGTTTAGTTAGTGTCCCATTTGTCGGAACCGGCGCAGATACCGCACTACACGTAGTTGCAGGCGTAGTGTTGGTCGCAACCATCGCTGCTGCATGTTACGGCTTCTGGCGTGTACATGAATTACCAATCAACAAGGCTCACAGTAAAGAGCATCAACAACTCGGTTTGATCACCGCATTAACATGGATTGGTTTTGTATGGCACTGGGTATGGGTACTAGCAGTAATTTTGGCCTTCGTTGATATGGAAAAAGCCATCATCAATCTAAGAGACACATGGAAGTCACCGACCACAACCAAGGAGCAAACAACTTCCGACAAGCAAGATGAGGAGAGCCAAACATGTTAGAAGGCTTGGCAATTTGGGCACTGTTCATTTACTTACTCAGACTTGTTGGTATGCCTTGGAACAAAGGCACCAAGGCGTTTGCGTACCTAGGGGGTACATCTTGGTTGCTGTTTGTATGGGTTGGCCTACTCAACTTTACTCCGATGGATCTATCGGGAGGCTCAGTGGTACAGTCTCCACATATTCAGCTGCGTCCAGATTCAACTAATGTTTCGGGAAAAACTTCCAAAGTCCACATCGACCCGAACCAGGATGTGACTGAAGGACAGCTAATTTACGAAATTGATGACACCAAATATGTCATCGCAAGAGACAAAGCCAGCGTTCAACTTGAATCTGCAGAGGTCGCTTTAGACACAGCTCGCCAAGAAGTGAGCATTGCAAAAGTCAGCTATCAATCGGCGCTTGAAGACATCAAAGCTTCAGTCGCACAAATAGATTCGGCTAAAACAGACTTAGTACTGCAGTCAAAGACGCTTGATCGTTACCAGAAGCAAAACAAAGTGGTAGAACATACGATCACTGAAACTGACATCGACCAACAAACAGCAAAGGTAGACTTAGCGACGTATAACGTTACGACGTTGGAATCTCAACTTAGCAAGAAAGAAGTCGATGCCGAGAATGCGAAGTTAAACATCCACAAAGCTGAAACCAATGTAAGCAAGAAGCAGACTGAAGTCGATTCAGCAAAGGCAACACTGGCACAAGCACAATGGGACTTGAACAGCACCAAAGTCACGGCACCGACTGACGGCTTTGTAACGAACTTTATTCTTCGTGAAGGTCAGCGTGTTTCAATGATGCCTCGTATCCAGATGTATACCGAAGAGAAGTACGTGCTGATGCGAGTTAACCACCAAGCGATTCGTAATATTAAGGTCGGTCAACCTGCGGAATTTGCGACAGCGGTATACCCAGGAAAAGTATTCTCTGCAACCGTAGAAGGTATTGTAGAAGCGACTGGTGAAGCGCAAGCAAGCTTGCTGGGTATCGACGAGCAGGTTCGTGTTACCACAGGCAAAAACCTTCAGAACAAGCACCACTTTGTTCGTTTAAAAATTGATGAGGCAGAGGGTTACGATATTCCTGTTGGCTCTGTCGGATTAGCGTGGGTAAGCGGTGAGAAGCCTATCAGCTTTATGGCGTTCCTAGACGTAATACGCGGGATCATCATTAGAATGAAGTCTCAACTGTACTTCTTCTATTCCATCTAATACTTCCTATTGGTGAAACAATACCCAAGCCCGTGCGCTCTTAGATCGCACGGGCTTTTTGTTTATTCACTATTCGTCGCTAGAAAGAACACAAACTCGAAAAACGAATAAACACTCTAAAGTTGCAAATCGCAATTGCATTTTGCAACCAAACATTGCAAAAACGCAAATTAATCGCTCAAATACGCACCAGATTGCTATAAAACTGCCGTTTTACGTGGTTTTAAAAGTTGGCACACTAACTGCAATGTATATATTGACCCTTCTTAAGCCGAGGGTCACCTAGCCAACTGACGTTGTTAGTGAACCTATTCTTGTTCACAAAATATATAAGCCAATTGCGATTATTGCGATTGGCTATTTTTTTGCCTGCAGTTTGGCCGACCACTCTCCTTTTCGATACAGACACCCATTCAAACGTATAATAATCAACATTCATAGCCAACCAAGAACAGCAGATAACCAACCCGTTATAGAAAACGTTTTCTATTTATTTTTTTGAAATAAACTCAGAAAATAACCTTATGTTTTACAAGATAATTACTGCAATAACTGATTTTAAATCGCCCTTATTGACAAAATTAGCATTGACTATGTGATTTATATCACCATAATGCGCACGTTTGCCTGCAATACGGCGACCGTTAATTTTAATTTTGATCATTTGCGGAGGTAAAAAATGGCTGCTGATAATAACTACAGTCTAGGGCCGGTTCCTACATCGGCTAGGAAAGGAGTCGCTTCACTCACCATGGTAATGCTTGGACTCACTTTCTTCTCTGCAAGTATGTGGACAGGTGGTTCACTCGGGACAGGTCTTTCATTCAACGATTTCTTCCTCGCCGTTCTCATCGGTAACCTAATCCTCGGTATTTACACTTCTTTTCTTGGCTACATCGGCTCATCTACTGGCCTCTCTACTCACCTTCTTGCTCGTTTCTCTTTCGGTACTAAAGGCTCATGGCTTCCTTCTGCGCTACTTGGTGGTACACAAGTCGGTTGGTTTGGTGTGGGTGTTGCGATGTTTGCGATTCCAGTACAAAAAGCAACGGGCATTGATACCAACACCTTGATTATCGTATCTGGCTTGTTAATGACGGGGACGGTGTACTTCGGCATTAAAGCACTAATGGTACTTTCAGCGATTGCAGTACCTGCGATTGCGATTCTGGGTGGTTACTCCGTACTAACAGCTGTAGACAGTGTTGGTGGATTAGAGCAACTGCAACTTATTAAACCAGAGACGCCAATGGACTTCTCCATGGCACTAGCAATGGTTGTAGGTTCGTTTGTAAGTGCGGGGACGTTAACTGCCGATTTCGTTCGCTTTGGTAAAAAGCCAGCAAGCGCAGTATTGATTACTATGGTTGCGTTCTTCATCGGTAACTCGCTGATGTTTATCTTCGGCGCAGCAGGCGCAGCAGCAACCGGTCAGGCTGATATTTCAGATGTGATGATCGCGCAAGGTCTACTGCTTCCAGCCATCATCGTGCTTGGATTGAATATCTGGACAACCAATGAAAATGCACTTTATGCATCTGGTCTAGGTTTATCTAACATCACTGGTCGCTCAAGTACTACAATGTCTATCATTAACGGCATTATCGGTACGATTTTCGCGCTTTGGTTATACAACAACTTCGTTGGTTGGTTAACCTTCCTTTCGCTGGCGATTCCACCAATTGGTGGCGTAATCATCGCCGACTTCTTCGCGAACCGTAAACGTTACAAAGATTTTGCAAATGCAGAGTTCCAAACCGTTAACTGGGCTGGCATTATCGCGGTAGCAACAGGCGTAGCCGCTGGTCACTTCCTACCTGGCGTTGTTCCTTTGAACGCAGTGTTAGGTGGTGCAATCAGTTACCTCGTGCTTAATCCTCTATTGAACAAAAAAGCTCTGAAATCTCAGGCCGCTTAAGGACACACTATGACAACCTTATTAATCAAGAACGCGAAACTTCAAGACCAAGAGGGCTTGAAACAGATTCTGATTGAAAATGGTCAATTTTCTCGCATTCTCGATAATGACGCGCAAATCAATCATCAAGGCGACATCCTTGATGCTGAAGGTGGCATTGCAGTTACTCCTTTCTGTGAACCGCACATCCACCTAGATACTACTCAAACTGCTGGTGAGCCTAACTGGAACATCTCTGGCACTTTGTTTGAAGGTATTGAGCGTTGGGCTGAGCGTAAAGAACTGCTATCAATCGAAGACGTAAAGTCTCGTGCCAAGCAAACACTGAAATGGCAGATAGCTAACGGTGTTCAACACGTTCGTACACACGTTGATGTGTCAGACCCAACGTTAGTTGCGTTAAGAGCGATGGTTGAAGTTCGTGAAGAGATGAAAGAGTGGGTCGACATCCAGATCGTTGCATTCCCTCAAGAAGGTATTCTTTCATACCCTAACGGCAAAGAGTTGCTTGAAGAAGCAGTGAAGATCGGCGCTGACGTTATCGGTGCAATCCCTCACTTCGAATTCACTCGTGAATACGGCGTTGAATCTCTGCATTATGTGTTCGAGCTTGCACGCAAGTACGACTGTCTGATCGACGTTCACTGTGATGAAATCGACGACGAACAGTCTCGCTTTGTGGAAACATTAGCAGCCCTTGCTCATAAGTTTGAAATGGGCGAGAAAGTAACCGCTAGCCACACCACTGCAATGGGTTCGTACAACGGTGCTTACGCATCTCGCTTGTTCCGTCTATTGAAGATGTCTGGTATCAACTTCGTGGCAAACCCGCTAGTGAACATTCACTTACAGGGCCGTTTCGACGATTACCCGAAACGCCGCGGTGTAACGCGCGTTAAAGAGATGCTAGCAGCAAACATCAACGTTTGTTTTGGCCACGATGATGTGTTTGACCCATGGTACCCACTGGGCACAGCGAACATGCTTCAAGTTCTGCACATGGGACTGCATGTGACACAGGTTATGGGCTACGACCAAATCAACAACTCACTTGATTTGATCAGCAAGAACTCTGCTCGCACATTGAACATACAAGACAACTTCGGCATCGAAGAAGGTAAGCCAGGTAGCTTGCTGATTCTTCCTGCTGACAATGGCTTTGATGCAGTGCGCCGCCAAGTATCAGTGCAGTACTCAATACGCCACGGTAAGGTGATTGCAGAGACTCAACCAGCGAAAACAAAAATAAATTTAGATCAAACTGAAGATATCAACTTCAAGCGTTAATATCGTCTATACTAATGATCAAAAGGAAGCTGAGATGCTTCCTTTTGTTGTGTTGGACGAAGCGACAAAACTATCACTAAATCAGTGTAAATCTTGTACATTCGCACGGTATGACAAAAAAAGCACAAATTTCTTAAGCAATGCGTGTACATCTCAAAAGACTGTGTTAACATGCTCTCGCTCTGTTAGCCGGAGTTATTTAAGTTAGATGAATAGTAAAAAATTGACATGTAAAATCGTTACCCGTTTTTGTAAGTAGTTTTTCCTTATTTCTTAGCAATATTAAATAATTCAATTATCAGCGCATTGCATTAAATGCAATCAACAACTTAGAAAATTTATGAATAAGGGACAAATTATGTCTAACACAAATACTGGCACTGTAAAATGGTTTAACGAAGAGAAAGGTTTCGGCTTCATTTCTCAAGACAACGGCGGCGCTGACGTATTCGTACACTTCCGTGCAATCGTTTCTGAAGGCTTCAAAACTCTGAAAGAAGGCCAAAAGGTTTCTTTCGAAGTTGAAAACGGTCAAAAAGGCCTACAAGCAGCAAACGTTGTTGCTCAATAATTAGCTCTTATAGCTAAAAAGAATTTTAAAGCGCTGATTTTTATCGGCGCTTTTTTATGCCTGCTTATAAACATTTCCCCTCTCGATACAGGCTTCCCCCCGTAAACTCTGAACAAATGCAAATCACCAGCCAAGCGTCCTCAACCTAGACTTTCTCAGTTAAAGCTCAACGATCAATTTACGTCACTTTTTGTATGCACTTCCCTAGACAACACTTAATTCTCAGCAATCTTTTGATACTAACTCACGCTACGCCGAAAGTTTGATAAGCCCAAATATGGTTAAAGAACAATCCATTAGATTGCACTTATGAATACGCAATCGATATTCATAATAAAAATGAGTTATTTATCCAATCCTCATCCACTAATCATATAATTTTTAAAGCAAAGACCTTCGAAATCCGCTAACCTTGTTCGCAAGTGGCTTAGTTGTTTTGGTATCTGCAGTAAAAATAATGAACAAAGACGAATTTCAGAAATCCACCGCAAATCTAAAAAAAGCGGTGCCTCTTATGATGAAGAACAGGGTGTCAACGACACCTGCAAATTACGCACTTTGGTACACCTATGTCGATAACGCTATTCCCCAGCTGACTCAAGACATGGATGGTGTTTTAGAACACTACGGTATTTGTCCTCCTGCCGTTGGTGAGCAGCTATACAACAATTATGTTGCCAGCAAATCCGAAACCAATATCAATGACCTTCGCGCTAATTTGGAACTGTTAGTTTCTGAAGTTTCCAATTCAATGAATGACACCCTGACCGACACCTCCGCTTTTTCTGACATGATCGATAAAAGCTTCGAGGACTTGGCTCGTGTTGATAATGAAAGGCTATCTATTGATGAAGTCATGTCCTTAGTTCGACAGCTGGTGTCTGAATCCCGTCATATTCGTCACTCTACTCAGTTTTTAAACTCTCAGCTAAACTCTGCAACCTCAGAGATCACCAAGCTGAAAACTCAATTGGTAGAAGTGCAGAAAGATGCGCTCTTCGATAGTACAACCACACTCTATAACCGTCGCTCTTTCGACCGTGACATAGAAACCCTGTGTGAAGCACAACAATCTTTGTGTCTGATTCTTCTCGATATCGACCACTTTAAAAATTTCAACGACACCTATGGCCATTTGTTTGGTGATATGGTTCTTAAAGGGATCGCTCGTAAGCTGAAGTTAAGTTGCCGTGAAGGTATTTCTGCTTATCGATTTGGTGGTGAAGAGTTCGCACTGATTGTGCCTAACAAATCTTTGCGTATTGCTCGTCAACTCGCTGATACCAATCGTCGCTCTTTAGAAAAGCTGTCGATCAAAGATCGCCGCAGTGGTCAACAAGTCGGCAGTATCACTGCATCGTTTGGTGTCGCTGAACTTGAACCCGGCGAATCAGCTCAATCGCTGATCGAGCGTGCTGATAAGCTACTTTACGAAGCGAAATCACTTGGCCGTAACCGAGTCATGCCTTTGTAAGACACACCAACAATGCTCTTATCGACATATTAGTCGGCTCGTATTTAAAATACTAGAAAGCCCCAAAGACATTATCTTCGGGGCTTTTTCTTTAGCTGTGTAAATTGATTTAGCTACCTAGGTTTCACCGTTAGATCTGGAAGCAATAATTGAGGCAGTAGTCTTCACCACTCTTTGCTCTGAACTCTTTATCTTCACTGCATGCCTTTGGTTTACCCTTTGCGTCACCTTGAATCAAACTGATCCAGTGTCGCATCGCTGCAATGGTCTCTTCACGCATTGTGGTTGTTGCTTCCATTGGTGATTGACCAAACGTGGTACATGATTCCAACTGAATATCATCGATTTCCACTAGCTCAATACAACCTGTCCCTTTATGGCAACCAAACATCACTTCTAGGTGACTGCCACTGCCATCTCGGAACAAGATAGAGTCTGGGTCGTTCTTCTCACCCATGTAAGCGACAAACTGCTTAGGGTGCTTCAGACCACTGTGCTGACCATCTTTAAAGTAAGCCATAATATGACGGTAATCGACTACGTAGCTGGTTACGTCTTGGTGTGAGCCATTCTCTAGTGGGAATAGTCGATCAAGCAGCTGCTTTGCTTTCACTTGCTTTTCAGTTTGCTGATTAGCACTGATTGTCTCCACGGCAAAGACAGCTTCAGCGATAAATGGCTTTGATTGTTTTTGGATTTCTGTTTTATCGAATGTAAGCATATTCATAGTCTTTCCCTCTTGACCAGTCCGGTGATAACCACCGATTTCTACAGCAAAAATGTGTCCTAGAGCAATTATTCCAAACTAACGTTTAATTTATTTGTCATTTTGTGAATTGCTTAGTTTGTAGATTAGCGCTTTTTTACATACAATTTCACAACAAAAATTTTACAATGTGAATTTTACAAATATGGCCTTGTCAAAAAGTTTAGTTCGTCAGTCACATTTCCTAGGTACGAAGATACGTAACCTAAGAAAACGTAACCATTTAACGATGGAAGACCTGTCTGCGCGTTGTATTAGAATCGACCCAGAATGTGCCCCTTCCGTTTCTTACCTTTCAATGATTGAACGTGGAAAGCGGGTTCCGAGCATCGATATGCTGGAAGTGATTGCACAGGTCTTTCAGAAGAATCCGACGTGGTTCCTCGACGACGAATCTGAACAACAAGCCATTGCTCCTGATAAGGGGAATCGTGGTGGGATAAGTGGCATGGCGCTCGAGCCGAGCTTCCTATTCTCAAACGACATCCTGCAAATTGCGATTCCTGAGATGCTGTCACAAACGGGCATTTCAGGCCGCCAGTTTGCGCACCTCTTGATTCGAGCACACCAAGAGAGCAACCAGAACCACTTCCCTGACCTTGAGCGCGCTGCGGAAGAGGTAGGCTTAAAACGTCTTAACCTCAGCGTAGAAGACCTGATAGACATCGCTAGAAGCCTAGGAATCAACATCCGCTGGGTGACGCGCACGCCGCAAGACGTAGTCGATGAGCTCGGAATTAACGCTAAGCAGTTAGTGACCTCCTTCTTTGAGCCTCCCGGTACTATCTTCTTAAACGAGATTCTTAAAGAATACCCAACTCGTCTGAAATACGACCTTTCGGTTTATATCGGCCATTGCATTCTGCACAGCAAAGAAGGCCTAAAGAGTGTGTTGTCGGTCGGTAACAACAACACATGGGATGACAACCAGATATCAGGCTCTTCACAGCTCAACTCCCAAGACATTCTTCAAGCATGGCGAGACTTTGAATCCAGCTTCTTTGCTGGCGCACTTCTGTGCCCGAAAGTCCCGTTTAGACAGCTACTCGACCGCACTGGTTACGAAATCGACGTTCACAAAAGAGCAGGGGTTTCCCCCTCTGTTGCGATGCGTCGAATGACTGTAGTATCGCCCTACCCTCACTGGCACTACTTTGATGCTTATGGGCCGGGGAAACTCAAGGCGGTATATCGCGGGAACGGGATTCCACTACCTTGGGGAAATATGAGAACGGTCGCTGACCCATGTCAACATTGGGCTGTGTTCCGTCGATTATCAGAACCTCGAGCGGGAAGCTCGGCTCAAATCTCCATTTTGAATGTGGGTGATGAGCCAAGGATCTACTGCTGTGAATCCATCAATATGACGGATCCTGCGGGTAACAATCGTGTGTTGTGTGCTGGTATAGATCTCAACCCTGCGATTGATGCTCAAGGCGGTAATTCAAGAGACATAGCAGAGCAGCTAAAAGCGTCATGCGTTAACAATGGTGGCTCTGTGGCAATTCCGCGTAACATCAAGAAAGATCTCACGACAATAGCCAAGATTCTAAATATAAATTGGATTGAACGTGGGATTGAGACAGAGGCGAGGCTTATCTGCTCCAGAGGTGGAGAATGCCCACGCCAGCCAAGCTGTTACTCGAAGTGTGGTGAGTAAAAAAGTAATAACAAAAAATAGAACCTAAAATTCAGGCAAAAAAAAACCAATCACAATAAGGGTGATTGGTCATATATTTTGTGTGAACAAAAAAGGTTCACTAACAACGTCAGTTGGCTAGGTGACCCTCGGCTTAAGAAGGGTCACCATTACTAATGCAGCATGCGTGCCAACTTTTAAAACACGTATTTACTACGCATCTGGACACGTATTAGCCGTATATCCTTGTTTGTTTTGCAAACTGGAATTGCAAATTGCGAAATTCAACAAAAACGCTAGTGATTATGTTGTTATTAATAAATCATTAAAGATTCATTACCCTTCCCAAAAATGTCATATTTCCCTTAGATTCAATTACTTTAAGCAGCAATAAACCTCCCCCTAGGGTTACTCAACATAAACGGTTACTCAACATAAACGGCTACTCAACATAAACAACCCCCTAAACAACGCCCATAAAAAAACGCGAACATTGAGATTCAATATTCGCGCTTATTCGATTTCTATGACAGAAAGAACTTAACCCACGAGACGCCTTTTTATAAAGCGACTCCTGTTCTTCAATATCTCAGCAAAGATTACTTCTGAGGAGCTGGCTTAGAGCGGCTTCTCGACGGTGAAGGTTTGTTGCCTGTCGGCTTATTTGACGACTTGCTTGGGCCGTAGCTACCGCCGTAACCAGACTTCTTCGGCTTGCCTGCAGGTTTACCCGCGTTGTTTGGCTTACCAGTACCGTTAGATTTACCCGCACCGCTTGGTTTGCTTAGAGTATTCTGAGCACCCGCGTTATTTGCAGCAGGTTTATTGCCCGCACTACCGCGCTTAAAGTTGCTGCCGTTGTTTCTTACTGACTTATCTTCACCTGTCGCAGCTGAATTGTTTTCAGCCGGTTTCTTTCCAGATGTTGGTTTACGCTTTGGCGCCGAACCATTGCCTGCTACATGACGCTTGTTCTTACCTGCTGGCTTGTGCCCGCGAGCGTTATCACCAGAGCGTTGACCATCAGCATGCTCACGTGGCTGTTTTGCTTTCTTCGGTTTCTTTGGCTTGATTGGACGTGAATCCAAGCGAGACTCAGGTAACTTGTTTACTGGAGAGAAACCTTCAAGTTCACGACGCTCTAGCACTTGTTGAATAAGGCGTTCAATACCGAACAGTTCACCCACTTCATCCGCACAAACCAATGAAATCGCTTTACCTACTTCACCAGCACGGCCAGTACGACCGATACGGTGTACATAGTCTTCTGATACATGAGGAAGATCGAAGTTAACTACTTGAGGCAGTTGTGGGATATCGATACCACGAGCAGCAATATCAGTTGCAACAAGTACTCGTACCTTACCTGTTTTGAAGTTCTCTAAGGCTTTAGTACGTGCACCTTGGCTCTTATTACCATGGATAGGTGCAGCAGTGATGTCTTGCTCTTCAAGGAAGCGAGCAAGCTTGTTCGCACCGTGTTTCGTCTTGCTGAACACCAACACTTGTCGCCAATCGTTATCTTTGATTAGCTTCGCTAGCATTGCGCTCTTTTTCTTTTTGTCTACTGGGTAGATGCTTTGCTCAACCGTTTTTGCCGTTGAGTTTGCAGGGCTTACTGAAATCTCAACAGGATTGTTCACCAAGCCTTTCGCTAAGCTGCGGATATCATCAGAGAACGTCGCTGAGAACAGTAGGTTCTGACGCTTCTTAGGCAAGAAAGCTAAGATCTTACGGATATCGCGGATGAAACCCATGTCTAGCATGCGGTCCGCTTCATCTAACACGAGGATTTCTAGTTGGTCAAAACGCACTGCATTTTGGTTGTATAGGTCAAGTAGACGACCAGGTGTTGCCACCAACACGTCACTGCCTTTACGCAGTTTTTGCATCTGAGGGTTAATCTTCACACCACCAAACACTACCGTCGAAGTCAGCGGTAAGTTAATACCGTACTTCACTACGCTGCCATTCACTTGCGCAGCAAGCTCACGAGTTGGCGTTAGCACGAGCGCACGAACTTGGTTCTGACGTACGCGAGTACCTTTCGATAACATTTCAAGAATAGGTAGCGTGAAGCCTGCAGTTTTACCTGTACCTGTTTGAGCAGCGGCCATAACATCTTTGCCCGTTAGGACAGCTGGCACGGCTTTCTCTTGTATTGGTGATGGCTTATCGTAACCTTGTGCTTCAATAGCTTTAAGGATCGGTTCAGAAAGGCCAAGGGAGGTAAAACTCATAGATTATTTTCTCAGTTGAATAACATTTAGTATGAGCAACACGTTAAAAAGTGCGTTGCTTCAGCTTTTGCTCATCAAATACATTGATACGGAGCAAAGCGCGGTATTCTGAGGCTTTTCCCCACATTCAGCAACTAAATTCTAATCGCAGCTCAAATTCAACCTAGATAACTTGTCGCTTCTGTTCGTACATTTTTTCATCAGCGGCTTTTAAGAGCGCATCGACATCATTGTAGTTGTTATTGTGAATAACCCAACCCACACTGATTCTGAGATAAATAGAGTGCGCCTCGTACACAACTGGCGCCGAGCATATCGCCTTTCGTAGTTTAGTCACGATTGAAGATACGTATTGATCATCGATGATGCGTGGCAATAAGACCAAGAACTCATCACCGCCTATCCTTGCGACGATATCTGAAACACGCAGCTCACTTCTTATGCGGTTAGCACACTCGATCAATACCTGATCGCCTGCCGCGTGACCATAAGTGTCGTTGATTGCTTTAAACCCATCGAGGTCGATATTTACAACGGCAAAGGTTCTCGCTCTCTGTTTCTGAGTGGTTTTGAAGGCCTGCTTGAGGCTATACATGAAGTATCGACGATTCGGTAACATCGTTAGCTCATCATGCATAGAGCGGCTATCTGCAATGCGGTACAGGCGATAAATAGTAAAGAAGGCAAACGCCAGCACTAATATTATGGAGTAGCCCACCAGCCTTACCGCTTGGATGCGATACCAAGGCTCATCCATCAATACGTGTTCGTTGCCAGAAAGAGCAAGGTACCAACCACCGTATGGGAAACTCACCTGTTCAGTGGCGAACGCATTATCGAACACATCCTGAGTACCATAAAAGACAGCGCCACCTTTACCTGAACTGTTTGCACCACGAATTGCTAATTCATACTTGTTCTCGATCTTGCCGATGCCAACATCTTCAAACAGCTCATCTAAACCGATAACAGCACTGGAGACACCCCAGTAATCTTGATTGAAAGGCGGATCTCGAAAGATCGGAGTACGCGTAATGAGGGCTTGTCCACCTTGAAACAACTCAAAAGGGCCAGCAATAAAGGTGTTGCCAAGATTACGGGCTATCTCAACGGACTCCCATTGGTCTGGATAATCACGATAATTAATACCTAGAATCTGCTCATTACCTTCCATCGGGTAAACAAAGTTTAGAATGTCGTCTTTGGCGAGTCCGATAAGTCGAATATGGAAGCCATCTTGAATGATATTCTCAGCAATCTTATCCCAATGTTTCACCTCACCATCAGGATTGATCGTCACTAAGGTCGAGAAATTATTGAGGATATACATATCTGACACGATCGCGGCTTCGATCCGAGAACGAATGATGGATAATCGTTTTTTTCCCTCAGAATACGATTCATTCTTAAGAAAAGTTAATTGCTTAGCGTGAAAGAACTCAATCGCGCCTACTATCGCAAGGAAAAAAAGAAAAGATACTACTTTGACAGACCACTGCTTGCTAGAACCACTTGGCATTTACGAACCTCTAACACTATTGTTCTACATACTGCCTTATAACGGCTCATTTCTGGCTTATTGCCCCAGTATGCCGCTAAGTCATTAAAAATCCATACTAACGTCGACTATCTATCAAATATTGAGTGATCCATCACTTCAAAATTCTTTACCAAACGAATGATTTAATCAAAAAGGGTTACTGAACCTTATAAAGCTTACATTGTATTGACTCAATGCTTACATTTAAGGATTCATCAATGTTATTTTACATAGACTAATAATCAGCTTGGTACCTCACGACATGAAGTTAAAAACTATCACACTGTGTACATTGCTATCAGCCTCGGTTGCCGTTCACGCACAAGAAAACGTTCAAGCGCCAACCTCAGCGAGCGTTCAATCCCAAGCAGATTCGCTCAACTCTCAAGAACAATCTTTCAAGCAATCTGCTGACCTCATTCGCACAACCTACGAAAGCCAGCTTTACACTCTGCCTGCATTCAAAGAAGGTCACTACGGGCTGCGCATGTATCGCCAAACATTAGACGATAAGTATTCAGCGGCGGTGTGGAGCGACTTGGCTCGAGTGGCAAGCAAGCTAAGCACTCTGTCGAATGACGTTCAAACCATGGAACAAATCGTACTCTACTCAGAGAAGCGAGTTGCATCTTATATTGGTGATAACGATGAGCGCAGTGTTCGACGCTATAACATCACCAAGCACATGCCTGAATACCTTTACCTTGGTGTTGACCTTCTTGGCTCTATGGCTCGTGCTAATGAATACGGTTTAGAACACAAGAACGATGCCAAGCTGCGCGAAATCATTCGTCGCTATGACTTCTCTCGATACGTGACCAATGAAGACATGGTGAAAGCGTGGGCTGCTCAATTAGCGAATCAGGTTTACTGGTTGCGCCAACTGGGTGAGCAGGATGTCGTTGATGAGTTCATAGATACCTTCAAAAAAGCATACCCAAACGATAAAGACAGAAAGCTTTCAAGCCAGCAATACGGCAATAAGATCTATGGTATGACGCATGTGATCTTTGGTGATTCAGAATATTACCAACATCAAGTAAGCGAAAAAGATCATCAATGGATCTACGATTATTTCAGAGAGAACATTGATACCATTCTGCTGCGCGCTAAAGAAGATGTGATTGCAGAGGTTGGATTAACCTTCTTATTAGCTGGCTTAGAAGATGACCCTGTTGTCGAAAAAACACGACTCGCTATCCAAGCTTCTATCGACAAAGACCACGGCATGATCCCTTCTATCACAGGCGATTTTGACCTTGAGTACGGCGAACACCGCAACGTGCTAGCAATCATGCTACTCGATTGGCAGCAAGTGAATGAAGCGCCAACTTATGAAGGCAACCCTAAGGTGTTTACTAACATCCCTTACGGACTCATTAAAAACCAGCCGCAGAAGAACTAGCAACATACCTAGCCGAGGTTAATCTAAGAACCTAAAAAGCCGCACACCTTTCGAGGCCTGCGGCTTTTTTTATTCTTTCCACACCATCACTTCGCTCTGGCTTAGGTTTGAGTTTGAGTTTGAGTTTGAGTTTAGAGGCAGACTTTGTTCATCACTATCGTGAAATCCCCTTCTGCGTAACCCTCTATTAAAGAAACATCCTCACAAAACGTTTTACAGAAGCGATACACGCCCTGAGGGTGATAACTCATCAAGGTATTACGTGAAGGATATTGGCTTGAATTGAGAAGATTAAAAATCACCGTCTGATTCGCCAATTCATACATACGAGTAATCATGTTTGTCAGATAATCAGAATCACGAGAGATATAGTTCAGTGAACCACTCGCGATGACAATGTCGTGCGCCTCAAGGTTCATTTTGCTCATATCACCCGACAAAAACCGACAACGATCTTCTGTATAGTTTTGCTTTGCCTTCTTAAGAAAGCCTGCGTGTTGGTCAACGCCGGTATAAGATTGAATGCGATAGATGCTGTCGAGCAGCTCAAACAGCTCGCCATAGCCGCAACCTAAATCTAAAACACTCTTCTTTTCGAAGTCCGCCGCACGAGCGATCACTTCAAAGCGACACAATTGACTCTCTTCGCTAGTCCAACCTAAAGCTTTAGCCTTGTCGCCATTCGAGCGGTTAGTCTGCTTTCGATGATAGCGATACACCTTCCAACGATCGAGCCAGTGCATTACGAGAAATCCACCCACACTTCACGACCACCAGCCAGCTCTTGGTTATGGTATTGCCATTGATATTGCGCGAGCAGCTTTTCGGTGAGCTCTAACCCTAGACCAAAGCCCAAATGATTGTCTTCTATCGTGCCGTCAGTGTTGTGATTAACAATGGTGACTTTCGAGCCTACCTGAACGATGCCCACGGTACCGCTTCCTGTGTGTTGGAAAGCATTGCGAATCAAATTGGTCAGCACGATGCGAGTGAGTCCGACTGGCAACTGACATTGTGTGTCGTCGCTTTCAAGATTCACAGCCACGGCTTTGCCATTCAATAGATAGCTTAAATCGTGGTTTATTTGTTGCAGCAGTTCGCCGAGATGTATGTTTTCTAGAGGCAGATCTTTGTCTTGTTGTCGAGTAAGCCACAACAAGGTTTCTGTCAGGTCTGTCATGGTGAAACCCGCGCGCTTGATTCGGTCTATCACTTCAAGCTGCTTTTCTGGGCTCTTACCCTTTTGAATCAGCTTCTCTAGCAGTTCACTATTTGTTCTTGTGACCGCAATAGGAGTGCGTAATTCGTGGCTCGCGTAACCCAAAAATTTCTGCTCTCGTTCTAAGCTGTTTTGAACCGAACTCAAACTATCACGAATGATGTTAGCCAAGGTGTTCAGTTCACTGAAGTGAAAATCTGGTGTCGGCTCATTGAGGCTATCTTTATCTAGCGATTTGGCCCAGTTCTTTAGCTGCTCAACAGGCGATGCCACCTTACGTAACACCAAAACCAAGATAACGAAAAACAATACAATCGCACCCAATGCGGTCAAAAAAATCGTCACAAAATGTGGAAGCCCTTCTTCGTTATTGACGGGATCGTGTTTTTGACTAAATACCGCAGAAACATACCGAACCTCATTACCTTTCATCACCTTCATGGCGAAGTAGCCTTCCTCTGGCGGTGAGAATATAGATTTACCAATGATCACTTTAGTGATGAGGTTGAATTGCAGTTCACCTTGCTTGAGGTTACTTTGAACACTTTGTGGCAAGTCACTCCATTGGGTCGCTACAGTAAATTCTTGGTTGGTCATCGGCTTGCCCGGTTTCACCGCATCTTGCTGAGCTTGGGCAATCATAGAGCCACGCATCGCAATATCCAAACCCGAGACAAAGTAGTTTACGCTCAATGCAGATAGAACCAGAATCATCGTCACACCAGTGACCAGAATCGCCAATAAAACGTAGATCCTTAAACTAGGTCTGATCTTCATGCTTGTCGTAACTCCTTAATCGCAAACCCTTTACCCGCTATAGTATGCAGCAGCTTATTGTCTTGATCCGCATCCACTTGTTTACGCAGGTTGAAGATATGCACTTTCAAGCTGTTACTGTCTGGTTGATCGTCACCCCACACGCCCTGCATGATGGTCTCGCGAGAAACAGGGTTAGGGCTAGAGCGCATCAGGATTTCCAGTATTTTGAGTGCGGTAGGCGAAAGCTTTAAAGGGGAATTATCACGATAGGCTTGATGCTGTTTTAGGTCAATTTCCAAATCGCTTACCGACAAACGACGAACCTGACCACTGCGTCGCTTCGCCAGCACTTGCACTCGAACAATCAACTCTTCCATTGCAAAAGGTTTCACTAGGTAATCATCGGCCCCTTTTGAAAAGCCTGTCAGCTTATCATCAAGCGTATCACGTGCAGTGAGCATCAAAACGGGTGTATCAATACCCTGCGCTCTGAGGTTCTCACACACCTGCAAGCCGTTCATTTTCGGTAAATTGAGATCGAGAATTACCGCGTCATAGCGATTAGTTTCAATTAGATTGAGTCCAGCTAAACCATTCGCGGCATGATCGCACTGGATATCTTCTAAATCGAGGTAATCAATAACAGCAGTGGCTAAATCGAGGTCGTCTTCAACCAAAAGCAATTGAAGCTTATCTGTGAGTTTATTAGTGACGGATTCTGCCATCGCGACGACCTCTATTGTTAGTTGTAGTGTAGCTTTGTAGTGATCTTTAATATCTTGTTCGGTAATGAACCTAGACCGAAGTTGCTGAGCCTCGCCCGGCAATCATCAGCCTCGCTCGGCAATCATCAGCCTAGATATCATTAGCTTAGCCATTGTTAAGCCATTTGTTCAACGCCTTCGACTCGATTTGTGACTTTAAGAATCAGAGACTTAATCTCACACTGAATCATTAACAATGCAGGTGTCAGAATCAGTGTAATAAACGTCGCAAACAAAATACCGTAGCCTAGCGCCGCTGCCGCAGGAATCAGGAATTGAGCCTGCAAAGACGTTTCACTTAATAGTGGCGTCAAACCCGCGAACGTTGTAACCGATGTAAGTAATACCGCTCTTAGTCGACCAGAACACGCTTCAACAATCGCATCGTGAACCGACTTGCCCTGCTCTTTGATTAGTTCGTTAAAACGAGATACCAACAACAAGCTGTCGTTCACCACCACACCGCTCAACGCGAGAATACCGTTTAACGATAGGATACTGATTGTTAAGTCATTCCACCAGTGCCCTAAGATTGCCCCAACAATACCAAATGGAATCGCTGTCATGATGATCACTGGTTGAATGTAAGACTTCAGCGGGATAGCAAGCAGCGTATAAATCGCTATCATGGCAAGTATGAACATACTCATCATTGAACTAGCCGTCTCTTCTTGTTCTTCCGTTTCGCCAGCAAAGTCGACCGTTAACCCCGGATATTGCGCTTCTAAATCGGACACTAATGTATCTTGCAGCTGATGGACTAACTCAGCAGGTGCAACCACGTCTTTATCTAATACTGCACTGATGTACACCGCTCGTTGGCTATCAATGCGTGTGATCTCTGATACTTGGTAATCAGAATATACTTCAGCAACCGTGCTCAAAGGCACCACGGTACCGTCGTTGGTTCTCACGCTCGCTTGCTTGATATCCGCAATGGTTTGGCGATCCGATTCTGGGTAACGAACTCGAACTTTCACCTCATCTTTACCACGTTGGAATTGCTGAACGATATCACCACCAAACGCCTGTAATACTTGTTGTGAAAGGCTTGCCGTATCGAAACCTAACGCACGGCCTTGCTGTGTCAATTCAAAACGATACTGAGGCTCACCAAGATCCAAGTTATGGTCAATACCACTCACACCTTCAATCGCTTGCAGCTTGGTTAAGAACTCATTACCCGCCGCAGTCACTGATTCTTCATTCCACGCTTTCAATTCTACTTTGAAGTTGTCGACCATCTCCATTTTAGACAAGACTTTGAGCTTCTTAACCCCTTCCATCTGGCCCACTGTCTCTTGCCAAGCATCTGCAAACTCGTTCGATGTATAAACACTGTCGCTGTCCAATTCAATTCTAACTTGGCCAGAGTCATCAGCATCGGCGATAACTTGAAGACTCAACAGCTCAGATGCTTCATCTTGAGCACCGTATTGGGCTCTCAGTGTTTCATCTGTTTGGGTTGCCGCCGCTTCAAGCACCAACAAGTTTTGTTGTGTTTGGCCAAAGCTCGCGTCGTTTTGCATCGACATATCTGCAGTTACCGTATCGCCCGGCATATCAGGGAAGAACGCTACACGAACCGCCCCCGTCATTGGTAACCCAGCAACTAAAATAAGCAATGACAAGAAAACCATCACTACCGCATAACGCAGTTTCAGCGCCCATTCAATTGCGGGGCAGTAGATACGCTTATTAAACCAACCTAGCCCAGTATCGGCAGCATGTTGAACACGAGCCCACAGCCCCTTCTTCTCACTGCGCTTAGTATTAATATGAGCAAGGTGCGATGGCAGAATGAACTTAGACTCAACCAAAGACAGCAACAAACAGATAGTCACGACCGTACCGAATTGAGCGTAAATTTGCCCCATTTTACCGTCAACATTCGCTAACGCTAAGAAGGCAACAACCGTCGTTAACACACCAAATATAGTCGGTGATGCCACCTTCATGGTGCCTCGAATGGTACTGCCTATCGAATCGCCTTCTTCCTTACGTGTGGAGTAGATACTTTCCCCAACCACCACCGCATCATCGACCACTATCCCGAGCGCCATAATGAAACCAAAGGTGGTCATTTCATTGATGGTTAACCCCATGAAGGTATCTGTCATTAAGAACATGGTGCCAAAAAAGACAAACGGTAAGCCAGCTGCTACCCAGAAAGCGACACGTACGTTTAGGAATACCGCTAACACCATGAACACCAAAGCGATACCGGTGAGCGCGTTCTTCATCAATAGGCTTAAGCGGTCTTTGATCATGGTACTTTTGTCGTACCAAGTTTCGATTTCGACATCGCTCGGCAGCATGTTGCTGTTCTCCCAGCGCTCTACCACTTTCTCTGCTTGCTCAACAATGCTGACGACGTCTCCGTATTCATCCATCACGATCTGAATTGCCATCGCATTCTGTTGGTTATAGCGAGACAGCATGAAAGTGTCATCAGCAAACATATCTTCAACGTTGGCAATGTCACCCAAGGTAATTTGCGTACCATCAGTCGTCGTCATCACCGGAATCGCGTTGAAATCTTGGATCTCATACGCCTGTTCAGAAACCTTCAAACGAACCGTTTTTTCGCCATTGCGAAGGCTCGTCGAGATAGCCGCAGAAGACTCCGCATTGATCGCTTCAGAAACGTCAGTCAGAGTTAAGCCGTAAGCCTGTAGCTTGTTCTCATCAACCTCAACCGAGATCATAGGATCGGCTTTGGCTTTGATGTCCAAATCACGAATGGACGACTGGCTCAGTAGATCTGATTTCAATTGCTCGGCTAAGCTTTGAAGCGTTGTTCGGTCTGCGTCACCATAGATCTGCACCCATAGGGCATGATCTTGCATGCGAGCCTTATCAATCACAGGATTATCAGCGCCAGCAGGCAGGTTATTGCTCGCATCAACCTTAGTTTTAACGTCAGTTAACAGGGTATCAAGATCATAGGTGCTCGTTTTTTCGATCGAAACATGGCTGCCATTCGCATCAGAAGTTGACGTAATACGCTTAATACCCGGTACGGTTTCTAACGCGTCTTCAATCTTAATCGCTAGGCCTTCTTCCGCCTGAATAGGGTCACCACTGTCATAGGTTACCGACACTGTCACCACATCGGGTTCAAGGCTTGGAAATGCTTCTTTACGCAATGAGTTCAGTGATAACAGGCCAATGATGATCACGCCCACTAACAACAAGTTCGCTGCTACAGAATTATTCGCGAACCATGCGATTGCGCCAGTGTGTGGTTTAGTTGGCTTCTGGTTACTGTCCGCTTGGTTATTCGGTTTCAACTCATGAGACATGACTAATCCTCCGCCTTAGCCAGAACGACCATGCCCGCTTTAAAGCTGCTTAACGGACGCTTAACCACTTGAACACCGTCGCCAATTTCCACGCCCAGTTTGGTAGGATCGATGTAAATCAAACCACCCTTTTCAAATTCAACATTCGCGTTTGATTTCGAAAGTTGACCGCTATCATCCACAAACCACAGATCACCTTGTTGCGAAAGTGCAGAAGCCGGAAGCTCCCACAATTGAGTTAGTTGCTTACCCGAGATCGTTGCTTGCACGAACGTGCCTGGATAAAGATCTTTCTCTTGCTCCAAAGGGTTATCGACTTTAACGATCAATGAACGTTGACGCGTGTCTTGTTGTAAATGCTGCTCAACGCGCTCGACATAACCTTGCCATTGGAATTGACCATCAGAACTCGATAGAGTCACTGGCCACGGCTGCTCTTTCAATTGCGTGTTATCGCTGTTGGGTAGGCTCAACCATTGGCTTTCAGAAAGAGGTACAGAAACTTCAACCTCATCAACGCTGTATAACGTGGCTATCTGAGCGCCCGTTTGTGCGTAGCTTCCCGGTTGAACATCACGGCTCACGACCAACGAATCAAAAGGGGCAACCAAGGTTGTTTTTTCGAGGTCTTGTTCAGCCTTCACCAATTCAAGCTTGGCGTTCTCTAAGGCAGCGGTTACTTGTGCCAGTTGTGGTTCGCGTAATACTAAAGGTGAATCCGGCTCGCCAGACAAACCAGATCGTTGCCATTCAGACTTAGCTTGTTCGCCTTGTCTCTGCTCTTCCAACAAATCCAGTTGAGCTTGAGCCACATTTGCCTTCGCTTGGGTTACCGCTTGTTGGTAACTAGTCGAATCGATATTAGCGATCACTTCACCTTGGCCAATCACTTGCCCAGTTTCAAACTGCGAGCTGATCGTTTCTACTCGGCCACCAACTTCCGTCGAAAACATCAGCTCGTAACGCGACTTCGCTTCTCCGTAACCCACCACTTCTGCTTGGTAGTCACCGAGAGTGGCAAGTACCACAGAGACTTGCTGTTGTTGTGAAGCAGGCAAAGTCGTCGTATCAATAGACTTGGTTTGAATAGGCGTAGCTTGAGGCTCTGAAACCGTTAGTTCGTTCGTCTTTTGAGGAGCAGGAGCCACTTGTGAACCGTTGTAAGCAAGGGCAGCAAAAATGCTTGAACCAGCAACTAAGGTGATTGCAATTGTGATGGTGTTCAGTTTCATGAAGATACTCCCAAGCCCAGAGCTAGGCCTAAATCAATTCGGTTTACGAGACGGTTATAAATGGTTTGTGTTAACTGCGCTTCAAGGTCATAGGTTTGCTGCTGAACAGTAAGTAGATCAAAAATGTCGACTAAACCCTGACGATATTTCTCTTCATAGCTAGTGAAGCTGCGTTGTGCGCTTACCAAGGCGTTCGTTAGGTGTTGCTGTTGAAGCGTTAGTGAGGACTCTTGCCCCATTGCATTTTCCACTTCATTCACCGCATTGAGCAGTGTCTCTTGGTAAGCCCAGTAGCTGGTTTCTGTGGTTAGATCTGCAATTTCTGCCTGTGCTTTTAGCTTGCCACCTTGAAACAGGGGTGCAGACACTTGGCCAAGCGCACTCCATAAAGGCCCGGTAAGCAACGCTTCGCTCGGAGAATCCGCCATATCGGTTAGGCTTGCAGATAAGCTGATCGACGGCAGCATCGCTTTGTACGCCGCGTCAGCACGCAGAGTTTCTGCTTCGATATTAAAGAAAGCCGCTTGAAGATCGGGACGACCGGCTAGATCTTGCGTCGGCATGTTATCTAGCGGATTAATGATGGTTGGGAATGAACCGAGCTCAGCAAGGGATAGCTCATCAGACTCCCCACTCCATTGCCCTGTTAACAAAACCAACTCACGTCGACTTTGTGCAAGCTGCTCACGGTAATCAGCTAAGGTTGCTTGAGTCGATGCGCTGCTCGTTTTTGCATTATCTAGATCTTCAAGGCTACCTAGCCCTGCGCGATAACGTTCTAAAACCAGTTCTTCATTGTTTTCTAGAATCACCAAACGCTGCGATTCGATATCGACAAGCTGTTGCTTCCAACTGATATCAAGCCAACCTCTCATCACACTCGCGACCAAAAGATCTTGAGCGCCCTGAAGGTTAGCCTGAGACGTCGCAATGTCTTTCAAAGCGGCGCTGTTTGTGTCTGCAAGCTTCTGCCATAGATCGAGTTCCCAACCAACCGTGACATCTGTGGTGTAGGTTTCAGTCGTGCTTGAGCCGTTAGTGCCTTCGTCAGCTTGACCAGAAAAGCTCGCATCGACGGTTGGTAAGCGCTCACCTGAAGTTACACCTTGCTGCGCATAAGCTATTTTGAGTGCTGTAATGCTTTGTTGGAGGCTTGGGCTGTTCTGCAGAGCGCGCTCGATATAGAGATCGAGCTCCGGTGCATTCACTAAATCGGTCAGTTGTAGGTTTTCAGCGTCTAGATCTTGTCGAGTCGACGCTTGATCACTAGAAGCCTGTTGAATCAGCTCTGCGAGTAAGCTTTGTTGTGTCTGATTAGTGCTTTGCTCAGCGAGTGAAACATAGTCGGCCTGACTGGTTGTCGTGCAACCCATCAATCCGATTAGAGCAAGTGAAATAAGGGAATGTTTTAAAGGAAGATTCAATTTCATCTTCTTGTCTCCTGTAAGAATGGAGACAAGATAACGAGCTGGGGGTTAAGAGAGGGTTAAGGCGAACGTTAACCCCAAAGAAAATGCAAAAAGCGTACGTTTAAACTTCTGACTTACGCTTCTGACTTGCTGGAAAAGAGCCCACCAATTTTATAACCGATCGCATAGCAAACCACGGCGACCGTGACAAATACCAATGCCGAGAAGAAATACGCTACAGACGCTGCTACGCCAGCCCCCCAAACGACGCTGAACACCAAACCGAGGTAAGCCTCTTTTGGCCACTGGTAGATAGGAAACTGAGCGCCGCCAGCAATTAGGTAAACCATCGCAAACAAGCCAATGAAGGTAACAATAAGACCGATGAGAACGCGAATGTTCATGGAGAGACCCTTGATTAATTTAGCTTGGTTGCCATTGTTCTTAGTCGAAAGCGGATATGCTTAGTCGAAACCGAATATTCTCAATCGAAGCCGAATGTTATTAATCGCAACCTGATGATATTCAAGTATATCGGATAAAAGGAACTGGCTCTATTACTCTTCCGAGTGAGCTTTTACTCACTATAGACAAATCACAGTCGACGGCCAAAACCAGATTTAGCCTGATTAACAGGCACAAAAAAGCGGACACCCTCCTTACGTTGTCTCCGTAAGCAAGGTGCCCGCTTTAACTGAATCTAGCTTAAAGCAAGATAAAAATACCCGCTAAACATGCACTCATTAGGTTTGCTAGCGTACCAGCAGCTACAGCTTTCAAACCTAAGTTTGCCACTTCAGCACGGCGCTCTGGTGCCATAACACCGATTGAACCTAACTGAATCGCGATAGAACCAATGTTAGCAAAGCCACATAGAGCAAAAGTCACGATTACTTGGCTGTGTTCAGATAGTAAAGCTTTGTTCTCAACGAAGTCGATGAAAGCAACAAACTCATTCATTACGATCTTCTGACCGATGTAAGAACCTGCCATCAATACTTCATCACTCGGGATACCGATTAGCCATGCAAGAGGCGAGAACAGGTAACCAAAGATAGCTTGCAGCGTAATGCCCGCAAAACCGAACGTTTCGCCTAGGCTTTCTAGGCCAGTGTTGACCATCGCAATCACACTCACGAAGGCAACCAACATTGTACCAACCGCTACCGCAACCTTCATACCGTTCATCGCGCCGCTTGCCAATGCATCAATCACGTTGCTTTGGTCAGCTTTATCTAGTTCGATATGGTCGTAATCACTTGGTGTGCTGCGCTCAGGAACGATGATCTTCGCCATCAACAGGCTACCCGGAGCGGCCATAAAGCTTGCAGCGATAAGGTATTTAAGCTCAACACCAAGGCCAGCATAACCACCAAGTACGCTACCCGCTACCGACGCCATACCACCTGCCATTACAGCAAACAGTTCCGAACGAGTCATAGACTTTAAAAAGGGACGAATAAGAAGAGGAGACTCACCCTGAGAAAGGAAGATATTACCTGTAGCAACCAGAGATTCAGCTTTACTTGTACCCAGCAGTTTTTGCACCGCTCCGCCCAAGATTTGAATCACTTTTTGCATAACGCCTAAGTAATAAAGCGCAGAAATCAAAGCACTGAAGAAGATAATGATTGGAAGCACGCGAACCGCGAAAATGAAGCCTTCAGTAGCAAGGTCACCGAAAAGGAATGCGATACCAACGTCTGCAAAACCAAGCAGGCTAGAAACACCATTGCTTAGGCTTGTTAGCGCCAATTGTCCCCATGGGAAATACAATACTAAGGCTGCAAAACCGATTTGAAGTAATAGTGCACGAGAGACCGTTTTCCAGTTAATTGAAGAACGACTTTCAGATAGCAGGTACGCGCAAGCAATCAGTGCAAGAACACCGACAAAACCAAATAGAATATTCATAATGTGTCCTAGTAATCCTTAAAGAGTGAACATGAGCCAAGCAAATGACATCAAAGGAACAGGACAAAGAACCGCAAGCAAAACGCTACGCGATGAAGGAGCTAACAGGGTTAGCGAATGTAACAACGAGTTGTTCATGTAAAAAATCACCTTATACAAGCAGTGGAACGTAGCTGGTCCGGTCCGTGGGGTCATTCACATATCCATGTGACGGCTTGTATTGGCTAAGCACCGGCTTAAAACCGGAAAAGAAGTATAAACAGTTAAGTGAGACTTTCATCACATTTTTTAACGCAAACGATCGCGCGGTCATAAAATGTACAAATCGAACTACTTCTCGCAATAATTCATTTTTCCAGCAAGAAATAATGCAAAAAAAAACATCATTAAAACAAAAAGCCACAGAGAGTGGCTTTTTCAAAATATGAGATCAAAGTGAGAATAACTAGTTTAGCAGGGCATTTTTCACTTCAGCATCTCGGAATATCTCTTCAAAACGCTGTTTGTAGATCAGTTGCATCTCATTGATGATTGCACCACCATCAGGTACATCATTCTCGCCTTGGAAATTTTTGCTGAGTAGCTTATTACCTGCTTCATCATAGATCATCACATTAACGTTGTACCAAGAGTTATCCGCAAATGCGTGGAAGTCATACTTCCACTCATTCAAGACAAACATCATCGATTTGTTGTCGAATGCTTTCATCTGCTCAGCAACCTTGGTGATATCCTCTTCAGGCGTCGTCTCAACCGACTCAACAGCTACTTGCTGTTTTTTCAGGCCTGCGACCAATCTGTCAGTCAAAAATTGAGACATTGGCTGCTGTGTCGCCGTGTTGTAGGTATAAGGAATACCTAACGAACTGCGAATAATTCCCTCAAATTTTGGCTCTTTATCATGATCGAGAACGTATGGTCTCTTATCGATTACAGCGACGGTCAACGCTTTTTCCTGTGGAACTTCATTAAGTTGAGGCGCACTTTGTTCTGCTGTTAATACCGTTGCACAACCAGAAAGCCCTAACGATACTGCAGCGAGCAGTAAACTGACGAGTTTTTTCATAGATTTACCTATCTTATTGTTTTGAATAGGCTGTTCTAACAAAAATTGACTTAATGAGTAAACATTCATCAAATCAATATTTTATATAATTGTTATTTATATAAATTCGCTCACACATCGGGTTAAATTTATTGAGTCATCAGCCAATAAATTTTTAAGTAACAGAGTCTTGTAAATGAAAATTGTGAAATGAACAGAACATGTTCAACCTATGTAGGGCACTGAGTAACCTCTGGGTTAATTCTGTGTGATTCTTACTACTTTTCTGTGCTCTGCCTCATTTCCCGAGACTTCAAGATTCATCTTAAGTTTAGATGCGTATATACTTTGTATGATCTCACCAAATAATTATCTATAAAATACCAATAGAGCTGATTAGATATAACAGCCATTGAGACTAAGAGAGGAAACACGTGAAGAAAATGGAAGCTCCGCACGACATGAACAATGGAGCTAGATTCAAAACAAATAGACACGGCTATGTGACAGTAGTTGAGTATTATAATACCTATACTGTTATTGTCGCGTTTGAAAATACCGGAAATATCCGCGCTATTAGTGCGGCGAAATTACGTACAGGTCAACTCACCGATCGTTCTGTTGCGCCTGAATCAATTATGATTGGTGAAAAGGTTGAATCGGTTAAACACGGGATATTAACCATTACTCAAGTTGAATCTGAAAATATTGTGGTACTGACCAATGCCAATAACGAAGAAATTAGAATGTTATTGCCTGCCGTACAGAAAATGAAAGATAAAACTGAAGAAGTCGACAGTGAAAATGTTGCCTCACCAAAACCAACCTCTCTTAGCCAACTGACTAAAAGAAATAAAAAGACCAAAGACGTTAATAGCATGCTTAAGAAAATGCTTACTGACTACGGTCGATACGATTAATTCTCTATTTTCTACAATAAAGCCTCTATAGATTTATATTCTGATATAAAAATTAATTAAGCCCGCCTTTCTCAATAAAATACGTTGCATATTCGAGTGAAAAGTTAAATTTGATCAAAGTCTCACTCTGGATCTTTACTACAAATTAACGAGATCTCCATCACAATCTCATTTTATCTTTGTGATGGAGATCTTATTGAAATCTGAATATTTCCATTACTATGCTCTCACACAATAAGAGAACGAAGTTTCTCAACCCCTAAAATCCAATTGAGACAAATATTATGAAAAAGATTCTTGTAGTTTGCGGTAACGGCCTTGGTACTTCTCTAATGATGGAAATGGCAGTAAAAGAAGTCGCTAAAAAAATCGGTTTCGAAGCAGAAGTTGATCACGAAGATCTATCATCTGCAGCATCAAGCAATGCGGATATTTGGGTTGCAGCAACAGACGTTGCAAACCAACTAAAAGACGCTGGTAAAGAGAACATCATCAGCCTTAAAAATATTTTTGACAAAGCATCAATTGAAGAACAACTAAAAACTTTCATGTAAGGTCAAAATTATGCAAAACTTTTTCGAGTTCATGCTCGGCTTATTAAAAGAGCCGGCGATCATGGTAGGTTTAATTGCTTTTATTGGCCTAGTTGCACAAAAAGCAGATGTTTCTACCATTCTAAAAGGCACAATTAAAACCGTAATGGGTTTCCTAATTTTAGGTTTTGGTGCTGGCGCTCTTGTTGGTGCACTAAATAACTTCTCAGTTGTATTTACTGAAGCATTCGGCGTAAGTGGTGT
Source organism: Vibrio sp. 1CM23M (assembly GCF_023161755.1). Classification (NCBI taxonomy): domain Bacteria; kingdom Pseudomonadati; phylum Pseudomonadota; class Gammaproteobacteria; order Vibrionales; family Vibrionaceae; genus Vibrio; species Vibrio sp. 1CM23M. Next base: position 85,540 of record NZ_JALNTR010000003.1, on the reverse strand, counting down.
TATTCCAAATAACGAAGCAATTGTTGCATTAGCACAAGAAGCATTCGGTTATGAAATGGCTCTAATTATGTTCTTCGCATTCGTTGTGAATATTTTATTGGCTCGTATTACTCCTTTAAAATATATTTTCTTAACGGGTCACCACACAATGTTCATGTCTATGCTGGTAGCGGTAATCCTGTCTACAGCTAACATTGAAGGCACTGCTCTCGTTGCAATCGGCTCGATCATTGTGGGTTCACTGATGGTTATCATGCCTGCACTTGCTCAAAAATACACAGAGAAAGTGATGGGTACTGATCAGCTGGCGATGGGTCACTTCTCAACATTCTCGTACTTAGTATCGGGTTACATTGGTAGCAAGTTTGGTGACACTTCAAAATCAACAGAAGACATCAACGTACCTAAAAGCCTAATGTTCTTGCGTGACACGCCCGTCGCTGTAGCAACAACAATGGCCATCTTCTTTATGTTTGCTTCTATTGTTGCTGGCGGTGACTTTGTTGAAACAGTATCAGGCGGTCAAAACTGGGTAGTATTCACCTTCATGCAGTCTCTTGTGTTTGCCGGTGGTGTATACATCGTACTGCAAGGTGTGAAGATGCTGATTGCTGAAATCGTTCCTGCATTCAAAGGTATCTCTGACAAACTCGTACCGGGCGCAAAACCTGCTCTAGACTGCCCTATGGTATTCCCTGTAGCACCAAACGCGGTACTTATCGGTTTCCTTTGTTCTTTCGCTGCTGGTCTACTAGCAATGGCAGTTCAAGGTGCACTTGGCTGGACAATCATAGTAGCTGGCGTCGTTCCACACTTCTTCGTAGGTGGTGCAGCAGGCGTTTACGGTAATGCGACAGGCGGTCTACGTGGTGCAATTCTAGGTTCATTCACGCAAGGTCTATGTATCTCTTTCCTACCAATGCTACTGCTTCCAGTACTGGGTGGCCTTGGTCTTGAAGCGACAACATTTGCTGACTTCGACTTCGGTGTTGTTGGTCTTATCCTAGGGTGGATTGTTTCATGAGCTTATTCGATTTAATTGGTAACCAAGGCGTTATCATCAACTCTGAAGAAAACCTAACGGTTGATGCAGCGATTGATGTGACCTGTTCAACACTGCTAGCAAGCAACAAAATCGAAGCAAGCTATGTTGAAGCTATCAAGCAAAAGCACAAGGACATCGGCGCGTACTATGTTCTGGCACCAAAGATTGCGATGCCTCATGCTCGCCCTGAAGATGGTGTGAACGAAGCATCACTGCAAGTAACGGTATTCAAAAAGGGTGTTGATTTAGAGTCAGAAGACAACGGTGACGTTTACCTTTCGATTACTCTGGCAGCGATGGACTCAGATAGCCACATCCATACGATTATGGCGCTATCAGAATTGTTCCAAAATGATGATGACATTGATGCCATTATCGCAGCGGAAACTGAGCAAGCGATCATCGAGATCTTAAAGCGATACTAATCTCGATCTAAAGATCCTGATAAGCCCCCATTAAAAAAGCGATAGCCTCGGCTATCGCTTTTCTGTTTCTGGTGTTTAGTCATTTCGACCGAGTATGAGTTAGGGCATCACACCTCGAAAGCATTCAGTGGCGTTAAAACGCGTACATTCTTTTATCGGTCGATAATTCAAAGCAATATTGCGCGTGTTTATTAAGGCACTCAAACACTTCTCGATCCAACTTAAAGTTATCAACGTGGTCCGTCAAAATAGCGAGTGTTTCTTCTAACGTCATACCTGCACGATAAGGGCGAGACTGAGTTAGCGCTTGAAACACATCCACTACAGCAACAATTCGACTGGGTTGATCCAGCTCTTCAGCCGTTTTGCCCATCGGGTAACCCGAGCCATCTAACCTTTCATGATGATTAGATGCCCACTGACAAACCTGAGGTGAACTGAACAACTCCTGCAATGCGAATCGAGTGTCCGTTGCATGGCGTTTAATACAGCAATACTCTTCTTCAGTGAGTAAATCCGGTTTATGCAGGATGTCATTAGGGGTTTGCAGTTTACCGATATCATGGACCAACCCAGCCAGATAGAGTTTGCGCTGAGTGGTGTATGAATAGCCCAATTGTTTAGCGAGGTATTCTGAAAGCTGCCCAACCTTCAAAGAGTGCTTAAAGGTAAACGAACTTTTGGTATCAACAACGTTGGCAATAAATTCGGCAAAGGCCACCGTCTCATCCAGCGACATCTGTTGGGAGAAGAATGGCACAGGCTCAAAATTATCCCTCATGTTCTCGATGTATGGGATCTCCATAGAAAACCAGAAATCATCCAGATCGACCAACTCACACATGTGTTGCACAAGGTTGGTTTCGAACATCTCATCCGCTTGTTCAGTCAAACGTTCAATGATGCTTGCTTTGCCATCGGGTGTTAGGTTTCCATAACGATCAGAAGAGGTTATGCCGTATAGATAATCGACCCTATCGGCAAGCATCACGATGGCAGCTAGCTCTCTTTCTAACTCGCTGATATGAATAGCCTTTAGCTCAGACCACGGAGTATGATGATAAAGAACCGGCTTAGCGAATATAGAAAGAACTGGGCACTCTTTTAATATTTGGTAGCCCTTTTGACAATGGTGATAGCTTGAGTCGGGTACAAACCCAGACGTTAAGCTGAGCTGTTCATCAATTTGCGAGACACCACAGTCGTGAATCAAGCCTAACGAAAATGCGAGCTGCGCTTGCTCTTCTTCCCACCCCACACTCAGAGCACATCGATACGCGATGTAGCCCACTCTCTGTCCATGATTTTTACTTTCGAAACCGACGTTATCAAGCGCCTTAGCAATACCGAATAGAGCCTTCCTTAGGTCTACGGTCACGTCCTGGCAATGTTGATTCATTATTTAAGCCTAGCATTTTTATAGTTTTTATATATTTAGGCTGCTAATACTAATGCATAGCTAATGATTATATACACAACTATTGTAAGGTTTAATGAGTTTCGTGATAGATCTAACGTATCACGAAAAATCCGTGCTACAAGTGGTTGCATATTAAAAATCATGCGACATTATAGCCTGCCGACTAAGATTCGCTTTAATAAGCAGCCATAAGAAAAGGAAAGACATGTTTAAAACGGTTATCGACAACGAACTCTCCATCGCATTGGTTGAAGAGAGCTTCGCTTCTCACTACGCGGAAATCTCACAAAGCCAGAATGAGTACCTAAGCCAATGGCTCGTGTGGCCGCCACATTGTAAAACCGAGCAAGATTTTAGGATCTTCATCCAACGCTCGCTACACGATTATGCCGAAGGGAAAAGCATGACTTGTGCAATCGTGTATCGAGACAAGGTCGTCGGTAACTGTAGTTTCAATACTATTGATCATGATAAGCAAAAGGTGACCATAGGTTATTGGTTATCTGAGACATACCAAGGAAAGGGGATTGTGACGCGCGTTGTCCAGAAGCTGATTGATATTGCTTTCAATGAGTTAGATATGGAAAAGGTAGAGATATCAGCCGCAACCGGTAACCAAAGCAGCCGTAAGGTTTGTGAGCGCTTACATTTCACGTTAGAAGGTATCATCACGCGTAACGAAAACTTGAATGGTCGCATCGTTGACCACGCTATTTATGGCCTTCATCGCTCTAAGCTCTAAGCTCTAAGCTCTAAGCAGTAGTAACTAAGCGGTCACTCGCTTGTAAATCGGAATATGAAAAAGCCACGGTATTAAGTCCGTGGCTTTATTATTTGACGAGCCTGAACAGCTCTTAAGGCTCCATCTTATGCGATCTTAGGAATCACGATACTGAACTTGGCACCACCATAGTTGCTGTCGTCGATTTTGATATCCCAAGAAAGCTTTTTAGCCGCAGATAGAGCAATCGCGAGGCCTAATCCCAATCCACCGGTGGTCAACGTTCTGCTTGAATCTAATCGAGAGAACGGTAGAAATACCTCATCACGCTTATTCTCCGGTATTCCAGAACCATTATCTTCAATCACCACCAGCCAGTTTTCTGAGTTCTCATCTAACGTCATCCACACTTTGTCTTGTGTGTAATTGCCAGCATTCTTGAGAACGTTATCGAACACCAAGCGCGCCATTGAACAGTCACACTTAATCTTGCACTCTAGCTGTACCTTAGATTCAAAGGTGGCATTCTCTAGTTTCGAGTAACGAATTCGGTCTAGGCAATACTCACGAAGATCGGAGGTCACTTTAACGAGTTCAAAGAAAGAGTTATCCATGACATTCAACTTCGAAAGCATGATGATTTCTGACGTGAGCTCGTTGATATCCTCAATGTAGGTATCAATGTCATCGAAAAGAACCTGATGATTATCGGGTGCTCCCCTTCTTAATATATCGGTCGCCAGCTGAATACGACTTAACGGAGTTCGTACTTCGTGTGGGATAGCTTGAGCGAAGATATGACTTTGTTTTACTTTGCTCTCAATCTCTTCAGCCATGAAGTTAAAACTGCTGGCCAAATCAGAAACAGGATGGATGTCGTCCATGTCAGATCGAGTACTAAGCTTGCCCTTACCAAACTGTTTCTGCTTCTCGACGAGCAACTCTATTCTCTCTTGAAAACGCCTCACAGGTAAGTAAACACTTGCTCCAATCGCCACAATCACAGCCAATAACAGCCCTAACAAAAAGTGGCGTTCTGAATCCTCATACCATTCAATGTCAGGAGAGAAAAAGTCCCCTACCTCACTGAATCCAAAACTAAATTTAGAGTTTGGTAGCTGAAACACGGCCGAATAGAGGTTGTCATCACTTAGATATATCGGCACACCGTTTAAGGTTGTGTATAACTCACATTGTTGGCAAGGCGCCTCGCCCGACCAATTCTCCAACAGGCGTAAATTGAAGATATAAAATTGTTGGTAGCCTGTTCTATCGAGCTCTTTATAGAGTGAATTTTCTTGATTGTGTTGACGAACATACTGCTCCACAAAGTAGATGCCATCATTGAGGAAGGTTTCAATCTCGGTGCGTCGCATGTGCCCCTCACCAAGGTTCAAGAAAAAAAATATCGTTGCCGACATCCCAGTCACAATCCCAAGGTATAAGCGAGCAAACATCGAAACCGAGCGAAGCTTCGTAGCAATGAACTTACGCAACCAGCATGTACCCCTTGTTGCGAACCGTACGAATCAACTGTTTGTCTTTTGCGTGAATGCGCAGCTTTCGGCGTAACCCAGACACGCGCATATCAATCGAGCGGTCGTTGAACGCGTAATCTATCCCTCTAAATAACTGACAGCACTGGTCTCGAGTCACGACCTGACAGATGTTATTAACGAGAAGGTTTAAGATTTCAAATTCAGCAGAAGTAAGCTTAAGGTTTTGGCCGTAGAGCGTGGCACTTTGAGCAGAGCTGTTGATTACAATATCGCACTGTTTTTCAGCCGTAGTTTCTTGCGCAGTTGTTACGGGAGTCGCTCGACGCAATAACGCTTCAATTCGCGCTAACAAGGCATGGCCACGAATCGGTTTGGCAACGTAATCGTCCGCACCAAATTTAAACAAGCTGACCTCGCTCATTTCATCGGCGGAAGCCGTTAGCACTAAAATCATTCCATTGTAAAACTCACGGGCTTGACGGCAAATTTGCGCGCCGCTCATCCCTGGAAGCATCAAGTCCAACAGCACTAAATCAGGTTCAATACTGCGGATCGCTTCAAGTGCCAAGTTCCCTTCATGAACAACGCTAACATTGTAACCTTCAGCTTCGAGGTAAAGCGTCGTTAGACGAGCTATCTCTTGGTCATCTTCAACAATGAGCACTTTGGTTTTCGACATTCCTATCACCAGTATTTATTAAAAGCGAAGGCAGTATATATACTGGTCATAGATCATCAATGTTGGAATCAGAGCCCTACATTTACCGTACGCAAAACATAGTAATCACTTTTGTACATACACGTTTACAGAATAGAGAACCAACAACCGGTGCGCCTTGGTTTATCAAGGTTTCCTCCTTCAGAGCACATTATTTGCTGTGTTTTAATCGCCTACCACCCGCTTACATTTGCTTTATTTTCTTACGCGCACTTACATTTGAGGTGTTTACAAAACCCAATCAAATCAACTACCCACATATCCAGTACATATCAGTTAATAGCACTAAAAATGAATAGATTAGCGGCCTAAAAAACCGATCAAATGAACTTACAATCAAAAGAAATCGATTACCTTATTAGTTCACCAGTGTTTTCCATTGTTGAGCACACGACAACGCCTGTTAAGCGAAAGCTTCTTCACGTACCATTCAGCTAGCCAATAGATTGAATCCATATAAGCATTAATCACGTCTTCTACTGACGGTTAAAAACCAGAATTCAATTTGATACGCGACAACCGAACACATGATTTCGGTCGTTGCTGTTCGACCAAAATATCAGTTCACCGAGTTCAATATGATGACAAGTTATCAACCCTTCGAGCATCTCCAGTGTCCAATTTGGATATATGACATTGATAATAAGAGAATAAGTTGGGCAAACAGCAGCGCCCTTCCTCTGTGGGAGTCTGAATCTCTATTTGAGCTGACATCACGCGACTTTAGTGTCGAGATGTCAAAAGCAATCGAAGCGACATTGGAAGAGTACCAAAGGCAATTTCTACGCAACGAAAGCATCAAGACATGGTGGAACTTCACTCCCAACTACATTTCGAAGCGTGCATTATGTCTGTTTTCTGGGATCCCACTGCCGGACGGTAGAACAGGCATGCTGGTACAAGTCGTCGCTGAAGAAGGCAGTTTAAGGCACGATCTCGCTTGCTCTGATGGTGCAAACCTCTCCCTTCTATTTGATAAGTCGGGAAGCGTAGTGAGTGCTAACTCCGCATTTTTTCACAACTATGGCTCACCGTTTAGCACCCTATCCGACTTCGTTTCAAGTGAAGAGACAGCAGCACAATGGCTGTTTACCGTGCGTAAAGGCCGAGAGATATTAGAAGAAGTCAGCTGCGAAATAGATGGCAAGACACACCATTTTGATGTGCAAGGAAAGTGGCTCTTTGATAAAAGCGAATTGCTGTTAAACCTTACCTGCACAACTAAGCAAAAAGAGAAACTGATAAAAGCCAGGTACAACGCAGAACACGACTGTTTAACGGAGCTATATAATCGCCGTGGCATCACCAACCTTCTAGAAACCAGCATTGCCTATCGCTCACCGTTTGAATTGATGTTTGTCGACCTTGATGGCTTCAAATTAGTTAATGACACTTATGGGCATACTGTCGGAGACCAACTACTCAAACAGGTTGGTGAACGCCTTAAACAGTTGGTTGATGAGAAATGCATGATCGGGCGATTTGGTGGCGACGAATTCATTGTGATTGCCCACACCTGCCGAAATCAAAATATCCCACTACTCTGCTCTCGTATCATTGATGCATTAAACCGAAGTTTCCATATCAGAGGCATCGGCAGCTTGTCTGTCGGTTGCAGCATAGGTACCGCGCATTTCCCTGATAACGCGGTTGACCAAGAAACATTGCTAAAGCAAGCGGGTATGGCGATGCATCTTGCTAAAGCGAATGGTCGAAACCGCTTCCAAACGTTTACCCCAGACTTAGCGCAAACCCTGCATCGCAAAGTAGAGATCCGCCACCGACTGGCACGCGCCATCGAAAACGACGATCTCAACCTTCACTACCAACCGATCATGAACACCTACAGCGACAAGGTAAAAGGGTTTGAAGCCTTGCTTCGATGGTCGGACAAAGAGCTAGGTAACATCGGCCCTGATGAGTTTATTAGCTTAGCGGAGGAGACAGGGCAGATTGTGCCGCTCGGGAAATGGGTTCTTAACTCTGCACTCAAACAGCTATCTATATGGCAACGAGAGTTTGATAGTGAGTTGATGATGAGTATCAATATTTCGAGTATTCAGATGCACGCTACCTTTGCCGAGCAGCTATTAGCAATGTTGAACTTCTATAATATCCAACCTCAAAGCATCGCCCTTGAGATCACCGAATCTTCCATGATCTTCAAGCACGGTGAAGTCAGGCAAGCATTAAGCGATATTTCTAAATTGGGTGTTGAACTTCACCTTGATGACTTTGGCACAGGCTACTCGTCACTGTCGATGTTGCATGACTTACCGATTAGCACCGTGAAACTCGATAAAAGCTTTGTCCACGGTTCACACAAAGGGAGCAAAGCGATTGTCCAAGCCACCCACGCTATCTGTGAAAAATTGGGGTTAAAAGTGGTTGCTGAAGGTGTCGAAACCGAAACGCAAAAAGCGTTCTTAATCGATTGTGGATACGAGTATCTTCAGGGATTTTTATTTAGTAAGCCAATTCCCTCAAATGAAGTCGAAAGTCAGTTTTTGAGTGGTCGACAATCCTACAATTAAAGACTTATTTATCAATAAATTAAGTCGTTTTAATATTTCGTAAACAATCGGCTGCTGTGGGTGTGCACGCTTACGTATGCTTACATAGCGTTTAACAGTAAGCAAAAATAATTAAGCTATTGTTTATAAAGAAGATTCCTTATAAATTCACACAATAAAACACCAAACCATTATACCCACTAACTGTAATGACTCTGGTATTTAGATTACCCTCATTCCGTCCCTTTAGCAGAGCAAATAATCGGTAACCATGAACAGACAAAACGGCTTCACTCTCTTAGAGCTCATCATCTCTGTATTAATTTTAGCGATCGTTTCGGCGACAGCTATGGTCAAATTCTTAGACGTTCAAGGAAGTGCTCGTGCGAGTAAAATACACGATGTGGCTGGTAACCTTCGCACGGGTATCGATATGATCTACGCGAAGTCAGCGATTGCTGGCGTTGAGGATGAATGCAACTATGTTGAAAAGACGGAGATTGAAACCTACTACGTCTGCCATGGTTATCCAATCGCCTATGTTGATTCGTTAAGAAGACTGCTCAATATCGACGCAACAGAGCTTCATGTCATCAACAAAGAAGTAGACTCTGGCAGCAATGCAGAAAGAGTAGCCGCCATCTCTTTCGACACCGAAAACTACACCTATTTGCCAGAAGGAGACTTTTGTCAGGTGCTTTATCAGCCAGAAAAAGAACCACAAATCGTGGTGCTTGATGGTGCATGTTAAATACTCAACGATTGCACGCTTTCATAGTTAACACAAAACCACCGCAACAGATCTTTGAATATCATGTGGTTACGCTAACATTTGCTCAAAAATAACACTAATTGTTCTAACTTGTTACTGCTTACACTTTTAGGTAGTGCTCATGGTATAACACCAACCTCATTCATATCTTATTTTCATCACTAGCCGATGAATATTTACATGGACACATGTTTGATACATGTGTCCATGATAATCCCATTAAAATCCTTTAATCAACACCTCATGATAAACATCATCCTTTCCCTATTTTAAATATCCCACCTTAAAGTTTCATTATTTAAATTTCTTAACAGAATAAATTAAAGTCAATTATTCAACAAATATAATTAATTCTATCATTGATCACTTTAATTAAATCACCAAAACAATAAGCCGTTTAAATTATATTAATATCACATAAACTGACATAATTTAATTTTATCCTGAAAAATTCTGATAAATCTGACACATCGATAAGCTGAATGAATATCACCAGAAGCTACATTAGAAACCTCTAAATCCAGTCACTAAACACGCCGAGTAGAAGCTGTGAAATGGATAAATACCAAAACAAATGGATAAATCCCCTTTACCCCTTGTAAATCATTGGCTTTCATTTATAAATTCAACTTTTGGGTGAACATCTCCATAACCTTTCATTAAAGCCCAAATTCTGCGATTAGTATCAACATCTTAAGAGAAAATGGTGACATTTTGGTTATATTATTTAGATCGAACTCTTGTGTTGAATGACAATCCCAGCCATCACATATCCATCACACAAATATAATAACTATCGCTTAGGAGTTGAGCTATGCACTGTTCTTTCAATATAAATAACAATAATGAGAGCTTGCAACTGATCTACAATGAAGAAAAAATATACATAAAAAGAGACAGTAATAAGATATCAGAAGAAACTCTTAATAGTAAAGAGAGTTTTGTTTTCAAATACCTTATTGAACACTCGTCAATATCAAACCCTCAATCTGCACGAGATGTTGAAGAATCTTTTAAATTACACTTTGACGAAGAGTTTAGCTTATACGCGTTAAAAAATATTATTGCTTCTATAAGAAAGAAATATCGAAGCTTATGTAAAAAAGCGAAGGTAGATAATAATAGCGAACTTATCTCTAACCTTTATAAGGTAGGTTACTTTATCGATCTCGATAAAAGCTCAACCAACCGTATCGCACCTAAGTATGACATCAACCAGTTCAAGCCCAGCCAGTTCGAGATGTTGAAACTGATGTTCAACACCTATCATCGAGAGCTGATCAAGGCTCTGATAGCCGTGTTCACCATCTCTTCCTTTTTCCTATTCGTTGTCTACTTTTTCCAAATCCTTTATACGACGAAGATTGCGAATGAATACAGTGAGAACACCAAACACATTGCAGCGGAAGTCATGGACTACGGTTGCGATAGCCACGGGGCTGTGCACTCGCTAAGGCACTCGCTCAACCTTGATTCTGTCATCATGACCACACCTTATGGCTCCTGCTATATCTCGAAAACACGTTCTAAGATGATAGAGCTCAATCAAGTAGACGACTTCTACGATAGTGCTGACTTTGCCTATTCACGCTTCATAGATACCGAACACGACATTGAGATGGTTGCTCGAATATCTAAGCGCTCTATCGAAGCTCGATACAACAACTCACTATTGCCTCTGTTAGTCGATTCTATTTCCATCCAGAAGAATGGTTACTACATCTTAAACCTTGGCGAAGAGAGTAAATCTATCTATCAAACATCCCTACCAACCGGTGCAACCATCACCTTCTACAGTGACGACATTGTTGCACTATGGATTGCGCTTTCTCTTATACTCGCCACCCTGCTTTATCGATCCTATATTCTGGGCTTTGTGATCTACCTGTTTCGTTGGAAACACATCTCCTTTGAAGAAGAACCGATCATCAACACCGAAGACAGCAGCGTTCTCTATTACGAGTTGTTATCTCGTGTGCGTAACGTTGGCGTTTTAAGCTTCATCAACACCATGAGACGCACCAATTTACTCACCTTTCATACAATCTTGCTCATCGAGACGGTCAGAAAAGCCAAATTACACAACAGCCATGAGATCTATGGTGTCAACGTGTGTCCGAGCGCTTTGGTGGGGTCGAACTTCGCAAGGCTCAGAGAGCATTTGGCCGCGATGGAAGCGAATGAATTTGTCGTCGAGATTACTGAATATTCGAACATTGGCTATGGATGTGAGGTTATCGATAACATTAAGGATATCAAAAAGCTTGGTATCACTATCGCTCTGGATGACTTTGGTACAGGCAATAACAACATCGAAATCATCAATGTTATCTCTCCGGCCTATCTAAAACTGGATCGCTGTTTTGTTAAGGATATCGAGTCAGGAGAGCATCATCAGGGTGTATTGCTTAATATCTCTGAGATTGGACGCTTATCAAATATCACGATGATTTATGAAGGTGTCGAGACGCGCAGGCAGCAATACATCTTGTGTCAGTTGGGCTACAACTTACATCAAGGTTATCTGTATAGCAGGCCGAATGACTCAAAGGAGCAATAGGCCCAGCCTAATAGGAATTTTGATCAGCAACCATTCCCTATTCAAATAATCGTCTCTTATACAACTGCTTGAGAGCCCACAAGGATGTAGGCTTCAAGTGCCCTCCCCACCAAACATGCTTTATCTAAACATAAAAATACCCGATGCATTTTCATAAAATCCTTGCCAATTCGAATAAATAGGTTAGTGTTATACATATGTATATCACCATGCAGTTTTAATTATGACCGAATGGAAAGACGACCAGCCGATCTTTAGGCAGCTTGCCGCCAAGATCAGTGACCAAATTCTTCAAGGTGTTTGGCTAGAGCTACAAGCATTGCCCTCTGTACGTGCGGTTGCCGCCGATCTCAAGATCAATCACCTTACTGTCATGAAAAGCTACCAGTTACTGGTGGATGAAGGCTTGGTAGAGAAAAAACGCGGCCAAGGCATGTATGTGGCCGAAGGGGCACTTCAAAAATTGAAAGAGTCTGCACACCAATCATTCATCAACACACAGATCCCAGCCATCGCTGAGACGCTAGGCATCATTGATATGAGTGTCGAAGAACTCGTGAAACAGCTAGCACAACATATAAAGGACAAGTCATGAGTACGTTACTTTCCGTGAAAAACGTAACCAAAACCTATTCAAATCAAGTGGGTGTCGAAAACATCAGCTTTGAGTTAAAACCGGGGCAAGTGCTTGGACTGCTAGGCCACAATGGCGCAGGTAAATCGACTCTGATCAAATCACTGCTTGGCGGACACAGCTATCAAGGTGAGATAGAGGTTAATGGCTACCACCCTATCCACCAGCATGCAGAACTCATGCTGCACTTATCGTACATCTCAGATGTTAACGTGTTACCCGAGTGGATGACCGTTAAGCAACTGCTCCGATATACCCAAGGTGTACACCCTAGCTTCAATAAACAAAAAGCAGAGCAGACGCTAAGCAGCACCAACATTAAGCTGACTTCGACTATCAAGCAGCTTTCTAAGGGTATGAAGGTACAACTTCACCTTGCGATCATCATCGCGACTGACACCCAAGTGTTGATCTTAGATGAGCCTACACTTGGCCTAGATTTACTGTACCGCGATACTTTTTATCGCCATCTACTTGAGTGGTTCCACGACGGCGAACGCGCCATGATCATTGCAAGCCATGAGGTTTCAGAGATTGAACACTTATTAACGGATGTGCTGATTTTGAAGCAAGGCCATTGTGTGCTGCAAAAGAGCATGGAAGACATCGAAAACGACTATTTCATTATCGAAGTCGCAAATAACCATTCAAGCGAGATACAGAAACTCAACCCACTGACCTCACAATCCGGCCTAGGTACCACCAAGTGGTTGTTGGAAGGTCAGTACAAAGCGCAGGTTGAATCACTGGGTAACATCTATAACGTTGGTCTCGCAGATCTATTCCTTGCAACACAGACGGAGAAGGCATAATGCATCCAGGTTTTTACATGCTAGAAAAAGAACTCATCGAGCACAAAATTAACACTCGATTGCCTCTGTTTGTCGCGTTATGTGGTTTCTTACTGTTCGTTAGTCTGTTCTTCAATGGCGCAGCGCAGCATGAGTTTTTCTTCGAAATGCAAGTGAACGGCGACGTGAGCGACATCCACAGAGAGTTCGCACAAGACCTCAATTCAGTGATCTACTTTGGCGCGGGCCTTATTTCACTGATCCTGTCGACGCTTTACATCCCTAAAACGCTGCGTAAAGAGCGCCAAGAAGGCAGTTCGATGTTTTGGAGAAGTATGCCGGTATCTAACGCAATGACTCACGGTGTGAAACTCAGCTTCGGTTTAGTGGTTATTCCCGCAATCTGTGCGTTGCTCGTGCTGTTCGCCGATTTCCAATTCTGGATATTGAACGTGTCTAGCGAACAACAGTTGGCTCTACTGGTTGAGCAGCAATCCCTACTGTATGTGCTGAGCAACTGGGTGGTGTTCTTTGGACGAATGATGTTAGTTGCACTGGTTTTATTGCCACTGGCAACCGTGACCCTAGCGATATCGCAGTTGGTGAACTCTCCATTGCTTGTCATTTTTATCTCAAGCTATGCGATTAAGTTCCTCTCTGTCGCTGTATTTGGGTTCTATGGCATCAACGACTTCCTATCTCTCATCGCATCACTGCCAATGAAGGTGCTGACAGCAAACAACCCATTCAGCGCGATTGCTGAAGCGCCAGTTTTATCGTTAAGTATTTACGTACTGATTGGCGTTGGCGGTTATCTGCTGAGCCTAAAGCTAAATAGAACGGACGATGTGAGCTTAAAGACGCTGTTCCAACGCTAGAGTCTATCCTAAGCAAGAGCCTTTGTCGGGCAGTCACATCAGGTACCAAAATCTAAATCAAAGCTTCTGAGAAATCGGGAGCTTTTTTATTATCAGGACGTTAGCGAATACAGGGATGCGAGAACAAGGAACAAACAAGTTTTAATTTGGAGAACAGATTTAACAAACGAAGCTAAACTTAGAGGAGGTATTAATGAGCTGACATTGAATTGCATTGTTGTTAATGCCTGCCAGCTCTTTGAGGATGATTTCGTTAGTCGCCGACCAGATGAAGGTCCTTGAGAGTGCTAATGAAATCGGTTTGTTGCGTTTTACATTTGATTAAGCTTTTCAGCTTTTAAAGCTTTACGATTTAAAGCTTATTTCTTTGATGCTTCTTTTGACGTGTCTTTCCAGTATTGGATACGAACGCGATGAAGCTGTGCTCTTCTCATTTTTTTCATAAGGGATATTTCCTTTTCTTTAACTGCTCTTCATGAGCTATTTTTATTGCCAACCATTCGAATCTAACGGTGTTTGATGCCCAGATCAATGATACAAATCACAAAATATATAGAGTTTTGAGTACCATTTACATCAAAGTATGACCTAGATATCAACTATGGCTCAATTCAATCCTATGAGCCGCTGTTCAAAATTAAGGTTAGTTCTCTCAGATGACAAATTCATTTCAGTATCAATACAGTTCAATGATACTAATTTAATAGACCGGACCAACGCGGATTTAGTTCCAGTGTCTTGTCATTTATTGATTACATCGCCTTAAAGTTACGGTGTAACTACAGATGCATTCGATGTGAGCAAATAATCGCCACATTAGCCTATACGTCACAACATCAAAATGGGATTATGTTTGTAACGGATAAAGCTTTTGATAGAAAAAATCCGTAATGGACCAAATTAAATAGACGTAATTAAATGGACGTAATTATGAGTAAAGTAATTCTGCAAGGGCATATTCTAGTGCCAGACAACGATCTAGAAGCCGTCACACAAGCCTTAGCTGTGCACAAAGAACTGACACTGGAAGAACCTGGTTGTATTGTGTTTCGAGTCAGTCAAAGCACACTTCAACCTAATCGCTTTGAAGTGTATGAAGAATTCACTAGCCGAGAAGCATTCGAAGCCCACCAACAGCGAGTAAAAGCCTCTGAATGGGGTGAAATCTCCAAGAACGTGACTCGTCATTATCAAGTCACCGATGTTCCGACATCATAATGATACATCCGCTAGCCAAGCGCATCGTCACGTTGATCAAACAAGATCCCTTACGAATGCAGGTTTTAAACTGTGTCGCTCAGTTGGATTTACCGCAGTGTTATGTTGCTGCGGGCTTTGTGAGAAACCTCGTTTGGGATCACCTGCATGGTTATGCCTTCCCGACCCCACTCAATGATATTGATGTGATCTACTTTGATCCCATGGATACCTCTTACGAATCGGTTATTCAATACGAAACCCAGCTTCAAGAGAGATTACCTGAACTCAACTGGCAAGTTCGTAATCAAGCCAACATGCACATTAGAAACAATGACGAGCCTTACCAAAGCTCATTAGATGCGATGAGTTATTGGCCTGAAAAAGAGACGGCGTTCGCCGTAAAACAAAACCTCGATGGAGACATAGAGTGTATCTCGGCTTTTGGTTTAGAGAGCTTATTTGATTTGAAGCTCACACCGAACCCCAATCGCAGCAGAGACGTGTTTGACCAACGAGTTCAATCTAAAAACTGGTTAACCCAATGGCCTAAGTTAACGGTTGGAAACAGTTAACTGGCCGTCGAATTCAAAGCTAAAACCATTGACTCAAAGTCCAATCAGATCGAACATGCCCCACTTCTCAAATCAAACGCGCACTTCACCAACTGCTGCGCCCTCGTCATACTGAGTAACGACCATGAACCAACAATACATGTTGCAAGCACTCGAAGCTTCGCGCCAAGCCTTACCTGATTGCCAACCAAACCCGCCAGTAGGCTGCGTTTTGGTGAAAAACGAGAAGGTGGTGTCTGTTGGGTATACACAGAAGGTCGGCGGAAACCACGCCGAGGTTGAAGCACTCAATACTTATAACGACAAAACGGACGGAGCAATGGAAGGGGTTACCGCTTATGTAACTTTAGAGCCATGTTCATTTGTCGGCAGAACACCCGCTTGCGCCAATACATTGGTTAAAGCAGGTGTAAAACACGTGGTAGTGGCGATGCTAGACCCAGACCCTCGTAATAATGGTCGTGGAGTTGCGATCCTTGAATCGCACGGCGTAAAGGTGGATGTGGGGTTATGCCAAGCGCAAGTGAGCGCCTTTTTAACCCCTTACCTTGGTAAGTCCTAGATCTTAAACAGCCAGTATTAGTTCAATTTTACTCGATAAAGCGGATTGACAGGCTTATCGACAAAATACGACCAAATATGATCGTAGACGGCATGTTGGTTAGGGAATGGCGCTAACGCTTTTGCCTCTTCTAAATTGCACCAACGGTACTCAGTATGCTCGTCATTCAGTTCAATCGCTTGGTTGGGTGGGCATAACACCGCAAAGACAGGGATTAGCTGAATCACATTCACGTGCGCCTCATAAAACTGCTCCAGAAACTGCGCGTTATACAAAGCTTCCACTTTAATTTGGGTCTCTTCTTCAAACTCGCGCACGATAGCCTGCCAGCCTGTTTCACCCGCTTCAATCGAGCCTGCGACATGGCACCAAAACTCGCCCTTCACACGCTTCATTAGTAGCATTTTCATTTGTCCGTCGATCTCTGAAATAGCGACACCAGATACAATCGAAGTATTGAGTGGAATCATAACGTTACCTTAGTTTTCATAAGAGGGCGGCAAGGCTACCACCCTTCGTTTGTTAAATTGTCTTCTATGATTAAAAACGAGAAGTTACTCATCAATTAATGGCGTTCAAGCCATAACTCATAGGCTCAGTGTTAACCGTCTCGCTTAGCTATCCTGTAATAGAACCATTTCTTATTTGAGGCGCTTTTCGATAAAGAGTAGAATCGCCGCCTTGTACTGTGTTTAAAGTCTCTAAACATACACAGTAGACTCACAACCATTTATCACCACGATATAAGTATTAATACGACTATGCACTCATCAAAACCAACGCACGACTCAGAAAACAGCCACACACCTGAGCATTGCTTCACTCGTTTTCAACAGCCGATCGAGTCATATTCGTTGCCTGAGCGTTTCACATTCCCGTTCTACTACGAACCGCACCCTCTGTGTGAAATCGCCTCTCATCAGCTTCAACAGTATCTAGAAACTCAAACCGATTGGCAGCATGACTTCGGACTGGATTCTGACGCTGGTCGCGGCAAAATGTTTGGTGTGTTACTGGTGAAAAGCCCAGAAGGTGAATTGGGTTACTTCTCTGCTTTCTCTGGAAAAATCGCCGACCAAAACCTACTGCCTCACTTTGTACCGCCCGTGTTCGACATGCTGAGCAGTGACAGCTTTTTCCATCAAGACACAGCCGACATGATGGCTGTCAACGCTGAGTTTAAAGCGCTGCAAGCAAATACTGAATACCTTGAATTGTGCGAGCAACTGGCGCAGCAAAAAGCGCAAGCGGAGCAAGAGATTGAAGCTCAACGCCTATTGATTATTGAAGGCCGAAAAACGCGTAAAGAACAACGTGAACAAGGTAAAGAAAACCTTGATGAGCAAGCTTTCGAACAGCTAAATAACGAGCTAAACAAAGCCAGTGTTGCCGACAAGAACCAGCAAAAGTACCTAAAACTTAACTGGGAACAGACTCTGCAAGTGTTGCAGGCTAAAGTTGATGTGTTCACCACTCAACTGGCTGAGCTAAAAGAGCAAAGAGCGCACATCTCTCATCAGCTTCAACACAAGTTGTTTTCACAATACGCTTTCCAAAATGCAGAAGGAAACGTTGAAGACCTTAACCAGATCTTTGAAAACACGCCAAACAAGATACCACCAGCAGGCTCTGGCGAATGCGCTGCGCCAAAATTGCTGCAATACGCGTATTTAAATGGCTACACTCCGTTGGCATTGGCTGAGTTTTGGTGGGGTCGCTCTCCAAAATCGGAAATCCGCAAGCACAAGAAATATTACGCTTCTTGTCAGAGTAAATGTGTGCCGATTTTAGGTCATATGATGAAAGGCCTAGAAGTCGATCCAAACCCATTGCTAGAGAACCCTGCTGAAGGCAAAGAACTGGATATTCTGTTCCAAGATGAGCACATCGTGGTAGTACACAAGCCAGCAGGTTTTCTATCCGTGCCGGGTAAGACCATTAAAGATTCCGCCTACACACGCGTTCAAGAAATGCATCCCGACGTTGAAGGCCCATTTGTTATTCACCGCTTAGACATGGCGACCTCTGGCATTCTCATCTTCGCTCTCACTCGACGTGCGAACAAGAGCTTGCAGAAGCAGTTCATTACTCGTGAAGTCGAAAAGCGTTACGTGGCAATGATTGAAGGCGTTCTAACAGAAGATGAAGGCTATGTCCGACTGCCATTGCGTGGTGATTTGTATGACCGTCCTCGTCAGATTGTCTGCTTCGAACACGGCAAACCTGCAGAAACCAAATGGGAAGTGATTGAGCGAAACGAGCAAACCACCAAGGTTTACCTGCATCCTAAAACAGGGCGTACACACCAGTTGCGTGTTCACTGTTCACACGAAGAAGGCCTTAACATGCCTATCGTCGGTGATGGCCTATATGGCAATAAAGCCGACCGATTGCACTTACACGCGGAAAGACTTGCGCTGCACCACCCTGTGACCAAAGAGTGGATGGAATTCCAGTTCGACGCTGAATTCTAAAATCTCTCAGTAGTACCGAGCTTTGATAAGGAGTCACAACCGCTTGTGGCTCCTACCTCTTTTGGGTATATATCCACGCTTATTGCACTACATCAAGATTCACTTTGTTGTGAAGAGTAGCATGCCCTCCTTCTTCTCTCCTTGAGGCCTTTGATATGTCATCAGCTGCTTTGAATTTACAACCTAACAAACTGACTTCCCCATTAATTGTGACGCAAGCACCAAGCCTGAAGCCACTTACATCCAAAAAGCCAGACTTAAACTCGGCAATGCTCAACTTAATTGAAGAAGTTAAAAACGAGCTCCCACTTTACGAGTCAGAGACGTTTATCTGTGGTCCAAAAGGAAATTGCTCGGGTTGCTCTAAGAAACTACTTGAGATGGTCGACAGCGAGTTAATGTATTGGGAGCACAGTATTTCCATTGGCCAAGGCCCTAACTTCGAAGAACTGCGCCGCTTTGGTAAGCTTTGCAGCAGCGTTCGACGTGGTTTAGAGCGTAACGGTTTAGTCGAAAAACGCCCAAAGAAAAGATAACAAGCCAACTCGATAATCATTACAATGTGTCGCTGGCGATTACAAGCTACACTGCTACTAACTGATTGAACTCGTTAGCTATAAAAGCAATAATGTTTTGTAATACAATTCAGTACGCAGACCGACTTGATAGGTTCGAACTCATAGAGATAAGTTCATCGATACTTTCACCATATTCTTGAACGACTCTATCCTTCTTGTCTGACGTGCCTTTACCTTCTGTATAGCAATATCACACCATTTAAAAACCTATTTTGGACAACGGAGAGCCACCTTGAAGAGACCACAACCAGTACTGGGAAAGACCGGTATGCTATTTTTTCTCGTCATAATAAGTGCTTTCCCTCCATTGACCATCGACCTTTACCTACCTGCGCTTCCGCAGATGGTCGAGGTGTTTAATACTGACCGATCCATGGTCAACCTAACCCTGAGCAGCTACTTCGTTACTTACGCCATCGGTCTTTTGTTCTGGGGGCCGCTCAGCGAAAAATTTGGTCGTAAACCGATCCTATTAATTGGATTAGCGGGTTATATGGTCGCGAGCATATTGTGCGCGATGACCAATAGCATCGAACAGTTAATTGGCGCTCGTGTATTCCAAGCCTTCGCTGGCAGTGCTATCACCGTTATCGCTACCGCCATTGTCAAAGATCTTTATGATGGCCGAGAACGTGAAAAGATCATGGCGACTATCATGTCACTGGTGATCATCGCGCCAATGGTTGCGCCTGTATTTGGTGCCTTTCTACTGAAAATTGCGTCTTGGCGAATGATGTTCGTCACCCTCGCCATTTTTGGTGCATTTGCGTCAGTATTAGCTTGCTGCTATCGAGAAACGCTCGAAACCAAATACCAAGGTTCCATGTTCCGCTCATGGGGAAGAATGGGCGTGGTCATGAAAAACAGCTCGTTCCTAAAGTTACTGCTCATTTTCTCTATCATACCAATGGCGTTAATGGGCTTTCTTGCGGCGGGTTCTTATATCTACATCGATCACTTTGGATTGACCGAACAACAGTTTAGTTATGCGTTCGCATTCAACGCATTGTGCGCTTCATTTGGTCCAACAATTTACATGAAGTTGTCCTACCGAATGCCGGTTCAAAAGGTCATCTCAGGGTGCTTTGCTTTATTAGCGCTTGCGGGCATCTTCACCCTAACCATTGGTGACCTGTCCCCTTGGTTCTTTATGTTCATCGCTGCACCAGCGACACTGATGGCGATCATCATGCGAGTACCGGGCACCAACTTAATGTTGAATCAACAAGATCATGACACAGGCTCTGCCGTCGCACTGATTCAGTTTTTCAGCATGATTTGTGGTTCGCTTGGCATGGTATTAGTTTCAATACGCCCTGAGTCACTGATTGAAAACCTAGGCTTTATCCAATTATCCATCGGTACGCTTGGCGGCCTAATGTGGATGATGGTTAGAAACAAAGAGTTTGTGACGACGAAGCTGAATTAGGGTTGTTCAAATATGGCTATGTTGTGATGAGAAACCTCTATCTGCATAAAGACTTAGACCTCGGGTCACTCCGGGTAAGTTCCTCAGTGACCCTTTGTAGACCGCATAGTAATAACAGACACAAAAAAGGCGCCGATTACGGCGCCTTCTCATTAAAATCTATTCTAACTAAGCGTTAGCCACTTTACGCGCTGGGTGTTTAATAAACACAGCGACTACAGCCACGATTGCAAGCGCGAAACAGTAGTAAGAGTTAGACACGATCTCTAGCGGCGATAGGTTAAACACAGAGCCCAATAGCAATACCTGAGCACCGTAAGGCAATACGCCTTGAATCACACACGAAAAGATATCCAACAAGCTTGCAGAGCGACGTGGAGATACATCGTTCTCTTCAGCTAATTGGCGAGCCACACTACCAGAAACAATGATTGCTACCGTGTTGTTTGCCGTACATAGGTTCACCATTGATACTAAGCCTGCAATGCCTAGCTCACTTGCGCGGCCATTCGCTTGCTTAGAGTGAGAAGAACCAAATGCACGAATCAAACCGCTCACTAAGTTAGTCAGAAACGCTAATCCACCTTGGCGACGCATCAGCTCACTCAAACCACCAATCAGCATCGACAGTAAGAAGATCTCTTGCATGTTGCCAAAGCCTGCGTAGATGTCTTGAGCGTAATCCGTCATACCGTAGTTCTCAACAGAACCTAGGCTCACTCCACCCGCTAGCAAGATACCAATCGTCAACACAACGAACACATTCATGCCCGATACCGCAAGGATTAGGATAGTGATGTACGGTAGTACTTTCAGCCACTCGATTGGGCCTGTTTCAGGCACCTGAGTTGCCGTGCTGTTGAAAGCAAAGATAACAATCGCGATAAGTGCAGCAGGAAGTGCAATGCGGATGTTCTCTTTAAACTTGTCTCTCATCTCACAGCCTTGCGAACGTGTCGCGGCAATCGTGGTATCAGAGATGATAGAAAGGTTGTCACCAAACATAGCACCACTTAACACCACACCAGCAGTCAGAGGAATGCTCATGCCAGCTGAGTCAGCAATGCCTAGCGCAACAGGGGCAACCGCAGCGATAGTACCCATAGAAGTACCCATTGCCGTCGCAATGAACGCCGAAATAAGGAAGATGCCCGGTAGGATCATGCTCGTTGGGATAGCAGATAGACCAAGGTTTACCGTCGCGTCCACGCCACCAGAAGCTTTAGCCACAGCAGCAAAAGCACCCGCCAATAGGTAGATCATACACATTGCAATAATGTCTTTGTGACCCACACCACCCAAGAACTGCTCGATCGCACGGTTCAATTTATCTTTGCTCAATAGCAGCGCTAACATCACGGCAGGAAGAGCCGCAATCGGAGCTGGAAGCTGATAGAAAGCAAAATCGACGCCTTGTAGCGACAGGTATGTACCCACGCCAATAAACAGCGCAAGGAAAACGATCAGAGGGATAAGCGCCACTGCCGAAGGGGCAATTACCGCATTAGAATTTTTCGAATTGGACATGGAACGACAACACAATAAAACAGGAAGGAGAGCAGACTAATGTCACACTTAGAACTTGTCAACGTCTAGACGTCTAAACGCCTAATTTAATGCAAAGTAATAAGAACCCTATTGAGCATCACGTAATAAAAAAAGGCTATTTACTCATCAGTAAACAGCCTTTCGATAACAGATAGTGCGCCGCTAGGAGTTAGCGTTTCTGCTTGAACGTTACTTGGTATTCGCCAATACCTTCATAATGGAAGGTCGTTGGTTTATCGAATTCCATTTCCACGATACCGCAGTAAGAGCCCGTGATAATTGCTTCACCCGCTTGGAAATCAACACCACGACGCGTCATGTAGTTAATCAACCAGTAAATTGGGCTTGGTGGCAGTGTATTCGGGTGCTTACCGTCGAATGCTTGAACTTGCTCGCCTTGAGTCACTTCAATACTGATCTCTGCAGAAGTGAACGCTTTTTCGCGATCAATCTCAGGGCCAATGAATAGACCTTGGTTTACTAGGCCATCGGCCAGTTTTTCATAGAACTCAGCGCCGCTGTCATCCGCAAAACGAGACTGCATTAACTCAAGTGCCATGTGGCAAGAACCAATCGCTTCGTTGATTTGCTCTTCGCTGTAGCCTTCTTGGCTTGCAGGCAGGCTCTTAGCAAGCGTAAATGCGATTTCAGGCTCAACGCGTACTACGTCGTTGTCAGCAAACAGTTCACAAACTTCGCCTTGTTGAACGCTGCCCGAGAAGATTGGCGCAACAACAAACTTGTCTTCAGCCAGAGGAAGTAAGCACTTCCAACCGCCGACTTTATCGCTTTTCAAATCGATCATTGAAGATTGGATCTTTAGCGCATCTTCCAAGTTATTCGGACGGTACTGTTCGTCTAATCTTGGGGCTTTGGTGCCAGCAACGCGACGACTCAACAGTTCTTCAGCTGCTTTTTTAAATATACTTGTCATATAATACCACCTTTAGTTTTATGACCAGTATAATATCGGATTTCTTAAAGCTTGAATAGACAATTCAACAACGGTGCTACACCGAAAATTCAGCCATCAATTTTCGCATATTCTAGACGCAAACAACTGAAATTATTTTGATTTAAATTTAAGAAAAGCCAGTAAGTTGATTACTGACTTTTAGATGTATTACTGATAGTTAGGCTTTACTGCCCTTTCAAGGTCTTCTTGAGGTTTTGCATGAAGTCTCTGAAGTGAGGCATAAAATTCACAAACAGAGGATGCTTTCTATCTTGCATCATCAATGGACCGAGTAAGCGGATACTCACGCCTAGTCGCGTTGCTGATTGCTCATCTAAGCCGCTGTCTTGTTTGATCTTCTCAACAATCGCGAACATGTTTTCTCTGTCTTCAATTTCAAACTGCATGGTTTGAAGTTCGCGGTCTTCTTTAACGCTCACTTCTTCAATAGTAATGCGGTAGTTATTGTGTTTGCCTGTAAATGCTTTCATGTGGATCTCCTACAATGCTGTGAAATGTTTTGGCTAGCTCTTCATGAATCGTTCTAGCTTAGGTTTAACCGTCATCGACATTACGACCATGATCGTAAGGCCAACAGGAAGCGCGGCAATAAATCCATTAAACCATCCACCGGTAAACGCCGATGTATCCGAAAATCCAATATTATTTGCCGCTGTTACAAATGCCATCATGGACTCCATTATGAATGCCATGATCAGTCCCACGATCAGGTTGCGAACTTTCTCGCCATAAGTTGTGAACACTCTAGCAACGGCTTTGGTTACTAAAGTCATCATCACCGCGCCCATTGGCATCATGATCACGACAACAAGGGCTAACGAAGAAAGCCAGTTGCCAATAAATGCCTCGCCGAATCCGACATTCATGTAGGTCATCACAGCCGTTAAACTGCCGCCAATCGTCAGCATTAAGCTCATCATGACCAAAATTTTGTATAAAACCGGTGTGCCTTTTTGCTCAGGAAGAGTTGGCGTTAGAGTTGCTTGAATCGTCATATCTATTTCCTGTCTTGAATTTACGAACAATTAAGTTGATAATGTCAACTATAAATACAGTGGTTGATAATGTCAACTATATTTCTAAGGATCGTTTATGTCTGATAACACATCGCTAGAATCAATCTTTCGTCTAGTGCACTCTTTGAAACGTCAAATGAGCGAACAGATTGAGAGCTT
The DNA here is from genome assembly GCF_023161755.1 of Vibrio sp. 1CM23M. Taxonomy (NCBI): domain Bacteria; kingdom Pseudomonadati; phylum Pseudomonadota; class Gammaproteobacteria; order Vibrionales; family Vibrionaceae; genus Vibrio; species Vibrio sp. 1CM23M. The sequence goes on along the minus strand of NZ_JALNTR010000003.1, from coordinate 61,050 downwards.
AGACTCAGAGATCGCACCTATGAACATTCGTGTCATGAAGATCATTACTAAGAAGTCTCCATGTACCGCTATCGATATCGCACACTTCCTAGATCGTGATAAAGCACAGGTCACTCGGCTTATTAATGCCTTGATCAATCAGGAACTTGTGAAAAAGTCTCCGAACCCGGAAGACAAGCGCAGCCAGTTATTGGTTCTGACTGATAAGGGTCAAGAGATCATGAGTAAGGTCTCGGATATCGATCGAGACATGCTGAAGAGAATGACCAAAGGCATGGCCGAAGATGAGTTAGAACAATTCAGAAAAATTGCGAAGAAAATGGCGCAGAACTTAGAAAGCTGATCTTAAAAATAAACGAAAAAACGCCACCGAATCGTAAGATCGGTGGCGTTTTTTATATAAGTTGGGTTGTACAGCTTAGTGGTTTAGCTATGTCTATTTGGATGACAGCTCTAATTCGATGCTAGTTTCCACCATGCCTGAACAGGTACCGGCTCTGAGATCACCAAACGTTCACCCATCACCGGGCTTACCATTTGCACATTTCGCTCTTTGCTAATCGCCAGAGCTTGTTCCATTGGGTCTTGCCAATCGTGCATAGAAAGATCGAAGGTACTGTTGTGGATTGGCATCATCACCTTACCTTGCAGATCAATATGCGCTTGAACGCTCTGCTCCGGGAACATATGAATATCCGCCCAAAGAGAATTATACGCGCCCGTTTCAACCATGGTTAAATCAAACGGCCCGAAGCGGTCGCCAATCTCTTTAAAGCCGCTGAAGTAACCGGAGTCACCGCTAAAGAAGACTTTCTTGTCTGAAGCGTTAATAACCCAGCTACCCCACAGTGTTTGGTCACGATCAAGCAAGCCACGACCAGAGAAATGCTGTGTCGGTGTCAACGTGAACTCAATATCTGAGGCCGTTGCCGATTCCCACCAGTTCAATTCAATGATCTTCTCTTTATCCACGCCCCACTTTTCCAATAGTGCGCCCACTCTTAATGGCACTAGGAACGTACCCACTTTGTCGGCGAGCACCTTAACGGCACCTTTGTCTAAATGGTCGTAGTGATCGTGGCTGATCACCACCACGTCGATATCGGGTAGGTCTTGCAGTGTGATTGGTGTCGGATGAAAACGTTTTGGCCCCATCCATTGCACAGGTGATGCGCGATCACTGAACACAGGGTCAGTCATCACTAACTTGCCATCCAGTTTCATCATCACACTGGAGTGACCTAAGCGGTACGCAACGTCTTCTTGCTCTTCGACCAATTGCTCGGCTGTCATCGGCATTAAAGGCAATGCAACACGTGGCACTGGCTCATTTCTTTCCACGGTTACATACGCTTTCAAGATTGAAAAAATATCAGACATGCCCGATTTGTACTCTAACTCACTGTTAGCAAACTTCTTTGGAAGCTTATCTAGATTGTCATTTGATTGTGAACCTGTGCTTACGATAGCGACCACGGCAAGTACTCCTAAAATCGGTAATAGATATTTTTTCATTGGTATCTCTTCAACTGTTGGGAAAGCCCAACTCAAAAACTACACTGGCTAGTTTACATACCAAAAAACAAAAGTAAACCAGTGAGTGTAATTTTTTATTCATTGAATTTGGATCTGAAACGCTCCGTATGCCGAGCAAAGACCAATGTGGACATATTAAAACTGTACAAATATCGCACAGCACTCATTTCTAGACTTCATTTATTGACCAAAAAGTCAGGTTTTAATTAACATTACATTTACAAATGGAATTGAATGTTTTTAGAAGGGAATCTAAATTGCACTTTACGATACGAACTAAAGCAATATTGGCGACGATCATCGCTGCGCTGGCCATTATTAGCGTGATGGGGATATATTCATTTCAATCAAGCCGAACCATCCTGATTGACAGAACCTTTGAAAGAGAGCTTCCAGCGTCACTTGGCGAGGTGAGTAATGAAATCAATCTCAAGTTAGAAACGCCTATTCTTGCATCAAAGATGATGACGCTTTCACCTTTAATGCAGCAAACCAGACTTTCGGAACAAGAGCTTCAAACCTATCTTCAATCTGTTAAAAATGAGTTCAACGCGATCAGTGCCTATTACGTCTCCAACGAAGCAAGCACTTACTACACCCATAACGGTGTGCTAAAAACGATCTCTACCAATGAACAAAGCGACCAATGGTTCTATCGATTCATCGAGTCAAATCAGCCATTTGAGCTCTCTTTAGATATTGATGCAGCCACCGGAATCCCGGCACTGTTTGTTAACTATGCAGTCACTCGCAATGGCGAACGTATTGGCGTGACTGGTATTGGCTTAACGTTGGAAAGTATTACTCAATTGATCAGCAACTATAGCGTCGGAGAAAGCGGTATTGTTTTTCTTGTCGATCGACAAGGGATCATCAAGGTTCACCCAGATAAGAACCTGATTGGACGTTCACTAGACTCTTTAGGCATTAAAGCTAGTCAGTTAATCGGCAGTAAACAAACTGTCGTTCATGAAGCTATCGTCGAAGGTCAGCCGCAAATTCTGGGTTCCAAAGCGATGCCAAGTATAGGTTGGACTCTAATTACGCAAATTCCTAAACAAGACGTACTAGGTGAATTAAACGGCTTTAGCCAAACCATCATCTTTATGGCTCTGCTCATTGCTGCCATTTATACGCCGATCGCAGCATGGGCGACCAACAAGCTCTTGCTTCCGTTTGTGGAAGTAGCCGATCGATTACAACAGATAGGGAAAGGTGGTGGTGACCTCACCTTTCGCTTAGATGATTCGCGACATGACGAAATAGGACAAATCGCGAAAGGCTACAATCAGTTCGTGCAATATCTGAGTGATTTACTCAAAGATGTCTCAAATACAGGTATCCAAATATCTGAATCTATCCAAGGTGTCGATCACATGGCGCAGTCGATGGAGCAAGACATCAAACAACAAACCAGCCAAATAGAACAAGTTGCAACAGCCATTCACGAGATGGGAGCCAGTTCTGACGAAATCGCACAAAATGCCAATGGTGCCGCCGATAGCGCACAACACGCAGCGAGTGCGATCAGCATTGGTCAAAAGTCCGTTTCTGTCACTTCAGAAAGCATCGAGCATATGAACAAGCAGCTCGATGACACAACGGAGATTATCAATCAACTCGCTCAAGATGCGAACTCCATTGATAGCGTGTTAGATGTCATCAACAGTGTCTCTGAACAAACCAACTTATTAGCTCTTAATGCCGCGATAGAGGCCGCTCGAGCTGGCGAACAAGGTAGAGGTTTTACGGTGGTAGCAGACGAAGTAAGAACTCTCGCCTCACGAAGCCAAGCATCGACCGAAGAGATTCGAGGTATTATTGAAAAGCTTCAGCAACGTACTCAACAAGCCGTGACGGCTATCGAGACCAGCACTACCCTTGGCAGTAATTGTCAGGTTGAAGCCTCCAACTCAGAGCAACAACTCTCGAGTATTTCTCATAGTGTCGACGAGATGAATGCCATGAACATGCAGATCGCCTCAGCAACAGGTCAGCAATCAAACGTCATCAACGAGATCTCACCGCATATCTCTGGAATTTCTGAAATAGCCCGAGAGAGCGACAATATGATAGAGAAAACGGCGCAAGAGTGTCAGCACCTACGCGCCAAAGCAATGCATTTAACGAGTTTGGTTTCTCAATTCAAATGCTAACTTGCATGGAACAGGAAATATGCTGACCACTCCCACTCAAGTTAATCAGCAGACCATACATTCTTGAAATCTGGCCATCCCCAGTTGGTGATGGCCACGTTTTTCAGAATCCCTTGGAAACGAACGGTCTGTAAGTGATGGAACATAGGCACTAACCAATAGTCTGAGATCAGAGTAGACGCGATGGGTTCTAGCTCTGCCAAGTAATTAGGCAGTTCAACCGATGCTTTATGACTATCCAAGCGCTGCTTGAGCCAGTCGCTGTTCATCTCTCCCAAAGCAGAGTGCAAAACAGGATCGTTCATCATCCATGAGAACAGCGAAGACGGAGCATTGTCATCGAGGTTGAGGTTACACAACACTAAGTCCTCCTTTAACTCGCCACTCTGAGAGAGCTGCGCCAACTCTCGAAAACTGTAGGTGTTCACCTCAACTTCCACGCCATAGCGTTTGAGTATATCGGATACGCAAATCGCACATCGATACAACGCATAATAGTCGTAAACCGCAATGCTCATCTTTTTCGGCAGTTGTGTCTCTTTCGAAGGCGTTCGATACAATTTCTGCCAACTTGGTAGTATATTTTGAGCTAAAGAGACACTGAACAAACCCTTGTTATGTTCCAACTGAGACAAAATCGCTTGTGGGTTGGTCAGTTGTGAAAGGTATTTGCGCTGCTCATTATTTAGTGGGCTAGCCGCTGAGTTCTGATTGAACAGGATAAACAAGCATCCATCCTCGACTCGGCTACGAAGGCCGTCTGTGTCTGCTGAAACAAGTTCCGCATCGCTTTTCCCTAATTGATGGAAGCACGATGAATCTTCATAAGGCGATACGTGCATTTGGCTATCATCGAAACGAGCAGTGCCCGTCATTGATTCCTCAAACTGCCAGATGGTCACCTCATCGGTTAACGAGCGACAACCATAATAGTGTTCAAATGCAGCGAGCTTGATTCGTTCATTGTTGGTCTCAACCACTTTAAATGGGCCGGTTCCAATAACAGCATGGGACACGGTACTTAATGGCGACGGTTCTCGGGTGACTTGCGCTGCGGGTTGAATCGAATATTTAACACCAGCAAGTAAGCCAGCAAAGCCGGTATCTGCTTTAGTGAGTTGAAAACTGATCCTCAATGGCTGCTCACTGTAAACCGAAGCGACATGGGCTAGCTCTGTCTGATAGAAAGGTAAGGTTTGCAACGCAGAAAACATCGAAACTAATTGCTTAGCATCCACAGGCTGTCCGTCATGGAAAGTAAGTCCCGGGCGCAGATAGAAAGTCCAAACGAGCTTTTCAGCATCATATTGCCAATGATGCGCCAGTTCAGGCTTCAACTCGCCTTTGCCATTACAAGTCACTAAACAACTGAACACTTGCCTGATCAAAAATCGTTCACTACTACGATGAATATGATGCGGGAACAGATCTTCGAACTTACGTTTGTAGGTTAATTGGACGTGCAGTAACCCTTCGCGCATCGTCGCACCGGATGTTTCTTGGAGAAGAGAGCCAAACACTGCACGGTCATTATCCAAAATAGAGAGCGCTTTTTCGTACTTGCCCTGCTCTATCAGCTTGCTGGCAACATGCTGAGTCAGTTGTTGATTGCTAAAGCGCAATGTCAGGTTAGAACGTTGATTCCTGCCAACTTTTGGCTCCCACACCACCCATTCAGCCTGATGCATCTTGCCGAGTAAGGTTCGTGCATGGCGCAAACTGGTAAACAGCTTGTCTGCCACCTCAGTCAAAGTCACCGAATGTGAGATGTTAGGCTCAAACGAATCCAGCCGAGTGTAGTAACGCATCATGTTTAGATCAGACAAATAATGAACCTTTTAGAAACAACCCTTCCTCATAAAGCCGATTATAAAACACATTTGTCTCTAAGTGACGATAAAAGACAAAAACAGGAACAACTTACCAAAAAACCGTCTGTTTATTACTTCCTGTTAAATGACCATAATTAATGGGTCAGCAAGGAACTTTGAGTTCCCACCAAAGCCTAATACAAGAGAAGTAATCATCATGAGAAAATACTATCTTAATAAGCTAAAAAGCACCTGTAGCAAGCTCGAAAGAGAAGCACTACGAACACTTATAGAGCTATGTAACTGGCGTTATTAGTACACTTTTAAGCACCGAGTTAACGCGAGTTGAGTACAACCTAATATGCTCCTGCCCCCAATATGAGTTAGGTCTCAACTCGCTTTTCCATTCCAAATCCCCTCTCAACCCAGTTGTACCAATCGTTCACGCATTCGATAAATTTCTGTTGTCGACTCGACAAATTTAATTCGTTTTCTTAGTTAAACGAAAAGCCTTAAGGTTCGCCCCGAAGCAAGCAAGGAGCCTCAGAAAAACTGAAAGCTCAGCTAACAACTAATTTATTTGCAGTTACCAATCAGGTATTAACTAAGGAAACGCCATGCGTATCGCAATTCTTTCTCGCAACGAAAATCTATACTCTACTTCTCGCTTAAAAGCGGCTGGAGAAGCACGTGGTCACCAGGTCGATGTTATCGACACGCTGCACTGTGATATAGATATCGCGAGTAACAATCCGAAGATTCGCTACATGGGTGAAGAGCTACCTCAATACGATGCTGTTATTCCACGTATTGGCGCTTCCATTACCTTTTACGGAACTGCGGTTGTTCGCCAATTCGAAATGATGGGCACTTTTTGTATCAATGAGTCAGTTGCAATCAGTCGTTCTCGCGACAAACTGCGCTCACTACAACTATTGTCTCGCAAAGGTATTGGCTTACCAAAAACAGGTTTCGCTAGCCGCCCAGACAAGATTCAAGACTTGATCAAAAACGTAGGTGGCGCGCCACTGGTTATCAAGCTTCTTGAAGGTACTCAAGGTATCGGCGTGGTTCTAGCTGAAACAAACAAAGCAGCAGAAAGCGTTATCGAAGCATTCATGGGCCTAAAAGCGAACATCTTGGTTCAAGAGTTCATTGAAGAAGCAAATGGCGCAGACATCCGTTGTTTTGTTGTTGGCAACAAAGTAATTGCAGCGATGAAGCGTCAAGCTGGTGAGGGTGAATTCCGCTCTAACCTGCACCGTGGCGGTACAGCTCAACTGGTTAAACTAACCAAAGAAGAGCGCGCTACAGCAATCAATGCTGCGAAAATCATGGGTTTAAACCTATGTGGTGTTGATATTCTACAATCTAAGAATGGCCCTGTTGTAATGGAAGTTAACTCTTCTCCTGGCCTAGAAGGTATTGAGAAAGCGACAGGTAAAGATGTAGCAGACATGATTTTCGAATTCATCGAAAAAAATGCAAAACCAAACGCTAACCGTACTCGTGGCAAAGGCTGATTTAACGCCGTTAACTCATGATTGGAAATAACATGAACAATAAAATGATCATAGGGAATACAGAAGCACTTTGCTTACCAGAGTTAGGGATAACTGGGCTACATACACGTGTTGATACAGGGGCTAAAACCTCTTCTCTACACGTAGACAATCTACTATGTGTAAAAACAGACGGTGAGAACTTCGTTGAATTCGATCTTCACCCAGACGTTTACCACCTAGAAGAGACTGTGCGCTGCAAAGCGAAGCTGAAAACAAGTAAAAGAATCAAATCATCGAACGGCGAAGTTGAACACCGTTGTGTGATTGAAACCATGCTAAAAATCGGCGGTCAGGAATGGCCTATCGATATCACGCTAAGCAACCGTCAAGATATGACTTATATGATGCTACTTGGTCGTCAAGGCATGAGTGACAAAGTGATTGTTGATCCAGCGGGTGAATTCCTGCTGACTCACTAATCCGAGTCATCGTAACCGCTCCACAGGTTATAACTAAAGTTAGTCACAACGATATAAGGCCAGTCTCATGACTGGCCTTATTGCGTTCTATTCTTTAATTTCGAGTTGCCGATCTTGCTTTGAGCTTATCTATTTCTTAGATTTGCCATGGGATTGAAAACCAAATCGCCAAATCGATAACAACAATTTCTTGGTTTTAATTTTTGTCACTCGCCAATGTGTAACGGGCCTTCTTGGCGCACTCATTAACAGATGTTCAAAAGCTTTCTGACTAAAATCGACTTGGCCACCATGCGCCACCAGCAAGGTATCAAGCTGCATCTCATAGATACGAGATACTGACGCTCGGTACTTGTTAGGGTGAAAGATAGGGAAAGGCGGAATCAGTTTCTTTTTCACTTCTACCATTAAGTCTGCCACATAGGCAACGCTGTGAGATGGACAATAAACCGAAAGATCTCTGTCAGTGTGCCCCGGCGTTTCTAGAACCAACCAATCATCAAATCCCGGAATGCTATCCCCATCAGACAGCTTGTAATCCGGCTTTAACTTTCTTGAATACCATAGGTTTGCTTTAGGCTTGCCTAAGCGGTTCGCCATCCACCTAGCAAGCGCTAAGTCGGTCAAGTGCATCAAAATGCCATCAATGCCGTGATACCAATCCTTATCTCGGTTTGCTGCCACCAAATGACAATTAGTGAGCTTTCTGAGCGTATGCGCAGCGCCTGCATGATCGGGGTGCATGTGCGTCACAACCACAGTGTGTAGATCGCTAAATTCACGGCTAAGCTCATCTTCAATGAAAGCTTTAAGGTGAGGAATATCCGCACGGCACGCGCCATCAAGCAACAGTAATTTGTCTGGATACTCCACCAAGTACATGTCTTGGATGTAACCTTTAATGGTATGCAGCTGCAAACCCACTCCTTGTGATAAAACAACTGGTCAGACCTATACAATAGCAAATCCAACTTCGATTGTGATCATTTTGTTAAAAACAACAATCTAAAAACGGATAGAGAACTCGAATCAAGATTTCTATTGGAATCCACTAAATCACTCAGATCGAATGTTACTCAAATCCAATTCAACTCAATGCAACGGGAACAGATTCCAAAGATGAGCATCAATTTCATCCGATATTTTTCAGCATTATCGAATGCCCACATTGCCGTAAACCTTGCTCTGTAGGCCTTGCGATTCAAGCCTCCAATACCATTTGTCGTAACGACAAAACATGTGATTTGTTGACCTAAGTTATTAGGACTATATATGCGCCTCTAATTTATTGTCTGAGTGCTATACATGAACCAATTAATCGATGCTCTTTCTACCCATGGTTATTTCGTTTGGGATGACTTCTTAACTCAAGAAGAAGTGGTGGCATTGAGGGATTGCATTCCAGAGAACTGGAAAAAGGCTAGGATTGGCCGTAACGATGAAGTAACGCGAGAGTCGACCATCCGTAGTGACAAGATTCAATGGGTGCGCCGCGATATGGGTCAGCCAGCATCTCTGTTCCTAGACAAGATGGAACAAATTCGTTTAGCGGCAAACCAAGCGTTCTTTTTGGGTCTGTTCGAGTACGAAGCGCACTTTGCTAAATACGAAAAAGGCGACTTCTACCAGAAGCACTTAGACTGTTTCAAGGGCAATGAAAACCGCCGCCTGACCACTGTGTTCTATATGAATGATGAGTGGACAGAAGAAGACGCTGGTGAGCTTGTGGTTTACGACCTAAAAGACAACCACATCGCGACCATTCCACCAAAGTCAGGCCGCTTATTTGTGTTCTTATCTGAACAGTTCCCACACGAGGTACTGCCGACAAACACAGAACGATTCAGTATTGCAGGTTGGTTCCGTATTAACGGCGTGAAAGACAACCAACTCGATATTGCACACTAGAACCAAGCCGATTATTACAAGCTCTAGCTTATTCAAAGCCTCTCCTTCGAGAGGCTTTTTTATGGAACAAATATTGAGCGAGCATTGAACAACATACCTATTAAAAACCGTACCCAATAAATATCAAAATCATCAATAACTTTTCTCTTAAATGAAATCGAAATGAATCTTTCATATCAATGAAACGGTTTAGCCACTTAAGTGAAATACGCCCTGTTCAAGATAGCTTCAAACGACACCCCTACCGTCTCGTTAACACTCTAATCCAATACCTCGACATCGATTTCATCCAAAAGGAAACGAAGATGAATAAGCTAATTTTGGCAGGCGTTCTTTCTGCGACAGCGGCAATGCCAGCGTTCGCAACGACTCAAGTCACTTGGTGGCACGCAATGGGCGGCCAACTTGGAGAAACAGTAAACAAAATTGCGACCGACTTTAATGCGTCACAAGATGATTACGAGATAACGCCAATCTACAAAGGTTCATACACAGAGACCTTAACAGCGGGTATCGCGGCATACCGAGCAGGTGAAGCACCCAATATTCTGCAAGTCTTCGATGCTGGCGCAGCAACCATCATGAACGCGAAAGGCGTCGCGAAACCGGTACAGGATATTCTGGTTGAGTCGGGCTACAACTTTAATTCAAACGACTACCTAGCGGGCGTTCGTAACTTCTATGCCGACAACCAAGGCAAGATGGTTGGTATGCCTTTCAACAGTTCGACACCGGTTCTTTACTACAACAAAGATCTTCTCGCGGAAGTCGGTGCAGACGCGCCTAAAACTTATGAAGAACTAGAAGTCGTTGCTAAGAAGCTGAAGGCGGAAGGACACATCGCCTTTTCTCAATCTCTGACCCCATGGATCATGTTCGAGAACTTTAAGTCTCGCCACAACCTGCCAGTCGCAGATCAAAACAACGGCTACGATGGCTTGTCCACTAAAATCATGTTCAACACCAAAGACATGATGATGCACGTAAGCAAGATGAAAGAGTGGTCAGATCTCGGTTACTACAAGTATTACGGCAGCGACTGGGATGCAAACCAAACCCCTTTCGAGCGCCAAGAAGTGGCGATGTGGATGGGTTCTTCAGGCTCATTCGGTGGCTTACGTAATCGCGTACCTTTCGAACTCGGCACCACATACCTTCCATACTGGAAATCGGTTAACCCAGACGCAGGCTTAACCTTCATTGGCGGCGCAGCTCTGTTTGCACTCAATGGCCATGACCAACAACAAGACAAAGGTGTCGCAGCGTTCTTTGATTACCTGACTAAGCCTGAAACTCAGGTCTACTGGCACAAAACCACTGGTTATGTACCTGTAACAACGGCTGCCTATGAGCTAGCGAAAGAGTCTGGCTACTACAACGAACAGCCAGACGCAGAAGTGGGCGTTAAGCAGCTAAGCCTAAAATCGGGCGAATGGACTAAAGGCTACCGCTTAGGTTACTACCCTCAAATTCGTGAAGTGATGCATCGTGAATTCGACAATATCTTCGCCGACCGCTCTAGTGTCGAGAACAGCCTAGATAAAGTCGAAGATGAGAGCAGCAAACTGCTGAAACGCTTCGCTCGTACGATGAACTAATTCTGCTTTTTAACCAAAGCAGATTACCGAGCTAAAGGCTTAATAAACCAAAGCCGTTCATTGCTCCTCACCACTTGTCACTGCGTCATTAAAAACGTAATGGCAAGGTGTGAGGAGATTCTTCACTAGCGCCATTTCTTGCTCCAAAAACTACAACTCAACTGGATGCATTCCTTTGCTATAGCGCTAGTGCTCACCGTAACTAACAGTGATAACAGTCACTAATTTTGGGGATTACCCTGTGGAACGACGTCAGCAATTCTTTCACTCTCCGCTGCCTTACCTATTTTTGGCGCCTCAGATACTCATCATTGCGGTTTTCTTTATCTACCCAGCGGCAAAGGCAGTTTACCTGTCCTTCATGCTAGAAGACCCTTGGGGCACTTCATCGATATTCGTATGGTTCGAAAACTATCAGATGCTATTCGAATCGAACGAGTATCTGAACTCGATTGGCTTCACATTAATGTTCGCAATCGTGGTCTCTTTCTTATCGCTTGCCTTAGCCTTGCTGCTCGCCGTAAAAGCCGACAACATCATTCACGGACAAGGCGCTTACAAGGTCACTCTCACTTGGGTTTACGCGGTTGCTCCTGCGATTGCTGGTGTTATCGGTGCTTTCTTGTTTAACCCACATATTGGCGTGTTTACCGAGATATTTGCGGTTATAGGCTGGAACTTTAGCTTCCAGACCGACCCTTTAGATGCCACGTTTGCTCTGATTTTGGTTTCGGTATGGAAACAGGTTTCGGTGAATTTCATCTACTTTCTGGCTGGGCTTCAATCGATCTCTTACGCCGTAAAAGAAGCGGCGATGCTGGATTGCGTCAGCGACTCAAAACGTTTCTGGACCATTACTTTCCCGCTACTCGCACCTACAGGCTTCTTTCTTTTGGTCATCAACCTCACCTACTCGTTCTTCGAAACCTTTGGCGTGATCGACACCATGACCAATGGCGGCCCGGGTGGCAGCACAACGTCGTTGGTGTACAAGGTGTATCGAGACGGGTTTGTTGGCGCAGATTTAGGAGGCAGCTCTGCGCAGTCAGTTGTGTTGTTGCTACTGGTGCTCACTCTTACATTTATCCAGTTTCGCGTTGTAGAAAAGCGTGTTCATTACTAGCCCACTACAACTAGGTTTTAACGCGACAGGAGTTATTTATGAAAAGTAATAAGGTTTCTGACCACCTAATTTTAATTGCTGGGATGCTGTTCATGTTGGTCCCTATCTGGCTCATCTTCGCTAGCTCGACGCATAACCCAAATACCATTGTCAGCGAAGGCCTGCAATGGCTACCAGGCGATAACTTTACGGCCATATATAGCGAAGCTTGGAACAAAAGCATGGGCTTCAGTGGCGAAGTCACCGCCAGCAAAATGATCGCCAACTCGATGATCATGGGGCTAGGTTTTGCGATCGGTAAGATCATCATTTCGATGATGGCGGCATATGCTTTGGTCTACTTCAGACTGCCTTATGCTACAGCTTGGTTCTGGTTGATCTTCGTGACGCTTTTGCTGCCATTAGAAGTGCGCATTATCCCTTCCTATGAGGTTGTCGCTGGGCTTGGGCTTCTTAATAGCTACACAGGTTTAATTCTGCCTTTGATCGCCTCAGCCACCGCGACGTTCTTTTTTAGGCAGTTCTTCAAAACCATCCCCGATGAATTGTTAGAAGCCGCTCAGCTAGATAACGCAGGTCCGTTTCGATTCTTTGTCGACATCTTATTGCCACTGTCTAAAACCATGATCGCAGCAATCTTCATCATCATGTTTGTGGTGGGTTGGAACCAATATCTGTGGCCAATCATGATGACCACGGACGAAGGCTACAACACCATCGTGATGGGCATCAAACAAGTACTCAACAACATCAATGAAACCAGTTTACCGCGCTACGACTATGTTTTTGCCATGGTGATTTTAGCTATGTTGCCACCCGTTTTAGTGGTGGTTGTATTTCAGCGTTGGTTTGTAAAAGGGCTAGTAGAAAGTGAAAAATAATAACGACACAAATCAAATGAACGACAACCGCATTCAATCACTCGCTGAGTACAAGATGTCTCACCTGCCTTCTCACCAAGCTATACACAAAAATACAGAGGACACCCCGATGCCAAAATTAAAACAAACGTTAGGGCACACCCAAGCCACTCAAAACCATACGCACAAAGCACCTACCATGTTAGGCATCAAAAACTTGGTAAAGACTTATGAGAACGGTCATCGTGCAGTGAAAGATGTCTCGCTTGATATCGAAAAGGGTGAATTTCTTGTGTTGGTTGGTCCATCGGGCTGCGGCAAGTCTTCTATCCTGCGTTCAATAGCGGGGCTGGAAAGTATCTCTGGCGGTGAGATTCACTTAGGTGGCCGTCGTGTTGATAACGAAAAGCCAGCTCAACGTGATATTGCCATGGTCTTTCAAAATTACGCACTCTACCCTCACATGACGGTATACAAAAACCTCGCTTATGGTTTAAAGAACCGGGGTGTCAGCCAACACGTGATTGAAGAGAAGATTGAGAAAGTCGCCAAGACACTGAAAATCGAAGAGTACCTAGACCGCAAGCCAGCCAAGCTTTCGGGTGGTCAGCGCCAGCGTGTTGCCATGGGACGAGCGATTGTACGTGCCCCTCAACTGTTCCTGTTTGACGAGCCTTTGTCTAACCTAGATGCTTCATTGCGCGCTCACATGAGATTAGAAATCAAAAAGCTGCAACGTGAGCTAGGCGTAACCAGTGTTTACGTGACTCATGACCAAGTCGAAGCCATGACACTGGCAGATAGAATTGTGGTTCTCAACAAAGGTCAGATAGAACAAGTCGGCACACCAAGAGAAGTCTACCACCAGCCTGCCAGCACCTTTGTGGCAAGCTTCATTGGTAGCCCCGCGATGAACTTCTTAACTGCCACGCTCGATGATGGCTATCTTGAAATCGGCGATCAACAAATGTATCTGCCAGAGTACGCGCACGTTAAGAACGCGACTATCACACTTGGCATTCGCCCTGAACACTCTGAGGTTTGTTCCGAATTAAAGATGAACACCTTGCCTCTCGAACTGCGTATCAGTGTGGTTGAGCCGTTGGGGCCGAATCAATTAGTTCATGGCCTTGTAAACGACCAACCCTTTATCGCTGTCACGCCAGAAACGACACTATGCCAAGTACTGCCGCTCGGATTAAGCATTGATAAATCCAACCTGCATATTTTTGACAGTCGTGGAAAGCGTATTCAGCCGAATAACTTTACTTCACAAGAGTCACGCGAAGAGACGACAAGCATAACGACGGCTCTCGCTTAATCGAGTACACTGATATTTAATGCGTTTTTACGGTGCGTCTTTAAGAAGGATTAATTATGTCGTCTATCATCGTAGGTCATCGGGGTGTAGCAGGTACTCACCCAGAAAATACCAAAGCAAGCATTGAACAAGCCGCTAAACTCGGCTTGAAATGGATTGAAGTAGATATTCAGCCAACTCAGGATGATCAACTTGTGGTTTGTCACGACCACACCCTTGAGCGCTGCAGCGATGGCAAAGGTCGTGTCGACGAACACACCCTTGCAGAACTGCGTCAGCTCGATTTTGGCAGTTGGAAGTCTGAGCAGTTCGCTGGTGAAAGAATATTGACGTTGGAAGAGTTGCTTGCGCTTGTTGAGCAGCATGATCTCAGCGTGAACTTAGAAATCAAAGTCGACAGTCGACATCAAGCGCCTCATGTCGTTGATTTGCTGCATACCGAGTTGATTCGTTCAAATCTAGACACCGACAGAGTGCTGCTTTCAAGTTTCAGCCATCAAGTCGTTTCTGAAATGGCTCATCACCTGCCGAGATACAGAGTTGGTGTGATCACAGAGCAACTGACTCAAGCCGACTTGATGTTGATTGACGAGGTGAAAGCGTTCAGCTGTCACATGAATTACGAGCATGTGAATCAGAGCGATCTTGATACACTCAGTGAAGCAAATATTCAAACTTGGTGCTACACAGTAAACGATCCGTCTCACTTCAAACTCATCTCAAAAGTAGATGCCGTATTCACTGATTTTCCGAATCAATTTACCTCTATAAATTGACCAAACGAATACTGCAAAAACAACCCCGAGAGACTTTAAAATTAACTCTCGGGAAACCTTAAAATTAGGTAGCAAACACAAGTGAGTAGGAGTACATTCCGCTACTCACTTGGTTTCATTAGCTCGCTCTATTTAGACAGCTTCATTGGTTACTTAATTTATGGATCTCATTTTTAGTCCAACCTTCCCAATTTTGGGTGCAATCTTCATTTTCGCCGCTATTGTTCGTGGCTTCTCAGGTTTCGGTTTCACCTTAGTGGCATTGCCATTAAGTGCGTTATTCGCGCCTGTTATCGAACTGGTTCCTGTCTTCATGCTGATCGATCTCCTAGGCAATGTTCAATTACTGCCTAAAGTTCGAAAGCATGTTAACTGGCGCTGGGTTTTAAAGGTATTTATCCCTTGTTTTGCCTTCACACCAGTCGGCTTACTTCTGCTTAAATCCGTTAGCCAAGACACGATCATCTTGATCATCAGTGCCTTCATTTTTGCGTCTGCACTTATGATCTACAAAGGCTTCCAGTACAAAAGCGAACCTAGATTTGCTCCCTATATTCTAGGCAGCCTTGCGGGTGTAATGAACGGCGCGGCTTCGATGTCAGGGCCTCCAATTGGCACTCATGCATTAGCAAGCCCAGTAGCTCCGCACATTGCCAGAGCCGGCCTGATAGCCTTCTTTGTATTAGCTGATTCCACTGCGTTTGTTTCGGCATCTATCGCTGGGTTAGTCGACCGCGATGTAGTTTGGCTGACCCTCGCACTCTTACCAAGCAGCATGTTTGGCGGTTATGTGGGTTCTAAACTGTTCGAGAGATTTGGTGGAGCGAAGTTTAAGCCAGTCACCATTGCATTGCTGATTGTGATTGCAATCTTCAGTGCAGGTCGAGTCTTACTGTAACTGGATTTAGCGCTGATTTCGGCAATTGTTGTTGAGAGTTGTTCAGGGAAATTGGGTACCGATAACTACCATTCAATATGGATAGGGGTACCCATTTTTACAAGTTGGAGAAACTCATCCATATCTTGATTGGTTAATGCGATACAACCATCCGTCCAATCAAAGCTTTGAATAAAGCTCGGCGAACGACGCTCACCATTTTTGATGCCATGGATTTTTATGTTTCCTCCGGGGTCTACGTCATTTTGCTCTGCCCATTGCATATCCGAAGGTTGCGGATAGTTAATATGTACTGAGCGATAAAAGTCCGACTCTTCCATCACATAATCTAGCTGGTATTCCCCTTCCGGCGTTCGGTTGTCCCCTTCAAAGCGTTTATGCCCTTTCGGTTGTTTGCCTAGCGCAATACGAAACTCCTGAATCACCTCTTCACCTTTTAGCAGATACATCCTACGTTTCGATTTATCAACTTTAACTAAAGTAACCACTTGCGACAGCGAATCTATCTCAGAAGCGCTATCCGGTACGTTGTAAAACTGTCGAGAGGAACTTTGAGGTGGACGTTTTGATGAGCCTTGAGAAAGCTGAGCTACCTTTTCATCAGAGCGACTGTTAAGAACATCATCCACAATAATCACATGCGTGGAGTTTGAGCTCGTGGAAGAGGTTGAGTTAGATGAAGACGTTGAGACACGTTGAGAATGAGCCGGTGCCGACTCGAATACGATGGTTTCGATAGCGGTCGCGTCTGAGACTATTTTCTCGACCACGACCTGCTCAGCATTCACATTCGAAGCCATAAACAGTAAACACAGTGATAAAGGCAGAAACAGACGCACCTTTAGATCTCCTCAAAACGCATGGACATGGTTCGTGACTGAGTTTCCATTCCTAACGACTCATAGAAACTCTGAGCTTGTTGGTTAAACTCCATTACCTCCAACCTAAGTTCTATCGCTCCTCTCGCCTGCGCCCATTGATTAAACGACTTCATTAACGCTCGACCAGCACCTTTGCTCTGAACCTGATCGTTCACCACAATCGTATTCACCCTTGCCACCTTGTGTGGCTGAATAAAACTGACACCTTTGTTCTGCGTTACCTTACCCGCTAAAAAGCCAACGACTTGCTTGTCGTCTACTGCAACCAAGAAAGCGCCAAGTGGGTCAAGCATCAAACCTAACCAATACTCTTCACTGTCGGCCAAGCCTTGTGACGCTGGCGCAAATACCATAGGTGCACCAAGATGATGTTGACGGTTTATCTGCTCAGAGAGCGCTAAGATCGCGTTAATATCAGTTACCTTGGCCGTCCGGATTTGCATATCATCACCTTGTTTGAATTCAATAACACCTTAGCAAAAATGGCTTAGTTGTGCACCGTTACACTGGTCAACTCAGACGCTCTGTGAAGGCTGATCATTAATATTAGGCACTATGTTTAGGGAAATTGTTCCGTAAATCTCAGGCACATTGCCAGCCGTTGAGTGCTACTATCTCTGCAGAATCAATATACTAACGACTGGATACCTATATGATTAAGTTTGCTGTAATTGGAACCAATTGGATTACACAAAAGTTTGTTCAAGCTGCTCACGAATCTCAATCGATGCAACTTGCTGCGGTTTACTCTCGAAATCTAGGGAGCGCAGCACAGTTCGCCCAAGAATTTGACGTTGAAACAACGTATGACTCTCTAGACGCATTGGCCAATGACAGCACTGTAGAAGCCGTGTACATCGCTTCACCGAACTCACTGCATTGCGAGCAATCTATCTTCATGATGGAACACGGAAAGCATGTTATCTGTGAAAAGCCGGTTGCATCAAATATTGAAGAAGCAACACGCATGTTCGAAGTCGCAGAGAAAAACGGTGTGGTGCTGTTTGAGGCGTATAAATCTCAATTCCTACCGAACTTTAAGCAAGTTCAACTTGGGTTAGAAAAGATTGGCAAGGTACATAAGGCACACATCAACTACTGCCAGTATTCATCGCGCTACCAAAAGTACCTAAACGGCGAGAACCCAAACACCTTCAACCCAGCTTTTTCTAACGGCTCATTGGTCGATATTGGCTTTTACTGTGTTGCCGCGACAGTCGCGCTATTTGGCAAACCTGAAAATGCACAGGCTTCTGCAAAGCTACTTGATTCAGGTGTCGATGCTCATGGCTGTGCGATCTTCCAATACCCTGAGTTTGATGTGACCCTTGCGCACTCCAAAGTCAGCGACTCTTATGCGCCAAGCGAGATCCAAGGTGAATTAGGGGCGATCATCATCGATCACATCGCTGAATGTACTGACGTTAAGATCCGCTACCGCGATGGCACGATAGAAAACCTTACTCAAGCACAAAGCGAAAACTCCATGAGTTACGAAGCGCAGGCCTTTGCTAGCTGCATTGCTGGCGACAACGCAACACAAGCGCAAGCCCAACTGCGCGCTTTAACGGTTGCTAAGTTAATTACAGAGATGCGCCAACAAGTTGGTGTCGTGTATCCAGCGGATAAATAACGTCACAGCGTAAGTTAACAAACTGATTTTTAAGACATACTGATTTATACATAACTGAATTTAATCTTTACGACAAATAACTGGATTAGTTGATTGGGGTGCCATCTGTTTAAATCCGCGTTCGATATCTATCGTATTTATTTAATTTATTGAAGGTGTGTAAAGTGTTTTCAGTTGATGATCGCGTTGTAGCAACAAAAGGTGTTGAACTAGGTGAAATGGTAGTAACTGGCCTGAGTGCTGGTGGCGGCTACGTTCACGTTACAACGGTAGAAGGCGCAATGACGCTTACTTACCCAGCGCAAGATCTTAAAAAAGCATAGTTTAACCACTCTGCGCTTTTAGTAGTCACTCTACTAAAGGTAAAAAAATTGAGGCTTTGGCTGACTTCACTCTTCTGCATTAGAGTGAGCAGCCAGAGCCTTTTTTATGCCCGTCATTTACCCACCAGCTTTCTCATTCGCTTACTCGTTACGATAAAACGGCACCCAACTGACAATAGAATTAGGCAACGAGTTTCTACACTAGGCGCTTATTCTCATCGTTCTCTTGATATCCCTGAGCACTTAATCGCAGTGAATCGTTCTGGTTAACAAAGGCTTATTGTCTGCGAAAGTTTCTGGTACATTAGCATCATCTTATACTAAGAAAGACCCGAACGAGGGAAGCTATGAAGCTTTACATTTATGACCACTGCCCTTTCTGTGCAAGAGTCTCCTACGTTGCTCAATCGCTAGGCTTGAACATTGAGCTTGTTTCTGTCGATTATGATGATGCCCAAACCCTTATCGATCTGATCGGTAAAAAGATGGTACCCGTCTTACAAAAAGACGATGGCTCTATTATGTCAGAGAGCCTAGATATCATCGCTTACTTCATGGACTTGAAATCAAGCGATGAGCAGCGTATGCCATCAGAGCAAGTGACAGTGTTCCAAACTCGCGCATTCCCTCTTACTCAACAGATTGGACGCCCACGTTGGTGGAACCTCGACTTGGCTGAATATCGCTCTGCTGGAGCTAAAGAAGCTTGGCGTGCCAGTAAAGAGACTGAAGGTTTTAACTTTGAAGAACTGTTAGAAAAGACGCCTCAGTTCGTTCAACTGATTAACCCATTACTGAAAGATGCCGAGCTATTACTGGATCTAGAGAATGGTGAGTCATCACTACCTCTAATCGATCAAGCGGTGTATTTCTCGATGCTTCGTGGCTTTTGCGTAGAACCAAGCATCAGCTGGCCACCAGCACTTGAACGCTGGTTAGAAAAGAAAAGTGAAACGCTAAAGCTGTCTTTGCTTCGCTAGAAAACTATCTCTGATAAAGAAAGCAAACTCTAATTAAGAAAGCAAGCTCTGATTCGCAAGCGACTACAACGAGCACAAACAAAAAATCGAAGCTCTCAGGTGTAAACTGCGAGCTTCGATTTTCTTTTATCTGGCCATTCTATTTCTCTAAGGCTTTGTCTTACAGCAGACGCCTTCTCAAACCTGTTCGCTCCAAGATTCGTGTCGAAATTTCTTCAACCGATAGTGAAGAGGTGTTGATATACGGCACAGCCTCTCTGCGGAACATCGCCTCCACCGTTTGCAATTCATACAAACATTGTGAGTCACTGGCGTATTCACTGCCTGCTAAGCGGTTCTCACGAATTTCAGTGAGCCTTTCTGCATCAATGGTTAAACCAAACAGCTTATGTCGGTAGATCTCAAACTCTGGCAACAGCTTTAAGCGTGCCAAGTCATCGTGGATAAATGGGTAGTTTGCTACGCGTAAGCCAAACTGCATCGCCATATACAAACTTGTTGGTGTTTTGCCACTTCGAGAAACACCCAACAAGATGATATCGGCTTCTTCCAGCCCTTTTAGCGTGATGCCATCATCATGCGCGAGCGTGTACTCAATCGCAGCAATACGGTCGAAATACTTCACCGAGTCCTTGTTTACACTGCGTGAGCGCTGCAACTTAGGAACAGGCGCCATCTGAATGTCATCCTGTACTTTCTGCACGATGCTCTCTAACACGTCATAACAGTGCGCGGGCGCTTCTAGCAATTTGGTTTTGATATCAGGTATCACAATCGAAAAGAACACTAGCGGTTCTAACCCGGTATCACGATACGAAATTTCAATCTCTTTTAATAAATCAGAAAGTTTGTCCTCACTTTCCACAAACGGAAAGGTTTTTTCATTGGCTTTGAAAGGGAATTGACCTAGAACAACATGCCCTAAAGTCTCACATGTTATGGCCGTTCCATCAGAAACATAGAATACATCACGACTTTGGATATCAATTTGCATTTTTTATTTAATGTTTAAAATTATTTTGAGTAGGATGGGAACCATAATATATATAACGAAACCCTGCTGACTATTACGTCCCCCACAGCTTTAAAAAATAATTTACATTTTTTTAAACTGATACGTAATCGTTTGCCTTTAAATCCCTACAATGCTTGCTATGTTTCTGGAGAAATAAATGCAAAATAATACCCTATGGTTCAATGGCCTATCCATGGAAGATGTCGACAAAGTCGGCGGTAAGAACGCCTCACTGGGCGAGATGGTTTCTAACCTGTCCAATGCTGGTGTTTCTGTACCTAATGGTTTTGCTACCACCTCTTATGCGTTTAACGACTTTCTTGATTACAAAGGTCTTGATGAGCGCATTCACCAACTACTTGATGAACTTGATGTTGAAGACGTTGACGCACTGCGTAAGACAGGTGCAACGATTCGACAATGGGTTCTAGATGCACCCTTCCCAGAATCACTAGAGCAAGACATCCGTGAGAACTACCGCGAGCTAATTGAAGACAACGAAGAATTGTCTGTAGCGGTTCGTTCATCGGCAACCGCAGAAGATCTTCCAGATGCTTCTTTCGCAGGCCAGCAAGAAACCTTCCTTAACGTGAAAGGCATAGATGCTGTACTCGAAGCAACTAAGCACGTTTACGCTTCACTCTTTAACGATCGCGCTATCTCTTACCGTGTACACCAAGGCTTTGACCACCGTGGCATTTCACTGTCTGCGGGTATCCAGCGCATGGTTCGTTCAGACAAAGCCTCTTCAGGTGTGATGTTTACGCTTGATACTGAGTCTGGCTTCGACCAAGTGGTATTCATCACCTCTTCTTGGGGCTTGGGTGAAATGGTTGTACAAGGTGCTGTGAACCCAGACGAGTTCTACGTTCACAAACCAATGTTAGAAGCGGGTCACTACCCAATCGTTAAAAAGACGTTTGGTTCTAAGTTGATCAAAATGATCTACTCGACCAATCAAGAGATCGGTAAGCAAGTAGATATCATCGACACCGACACTCAAGAGCGTAACGAGTTCTCACTCAACGATGAAGAGATCAAAGAGCTAGCAAAGCAAGCGATGATCATCGAGAAGCACTACCAACGTCCGATGGACATTGAGTGGGCGAAAGATGGCATCGACGGCAAGCTTTACATCGTTCAGGCTCGCCCAGAAACCGTATGTTCTCAAAGCGACCAAAACGTTATCGAGCGTTACGAGCTAAACAACAAGGCGGATGTCTTGGTTGAAGGTCGTGCTATCGGTCAACGCATCGGCTCAGGCCCAGTTCGCTTGGTTGATTCACTAGACCAAATGTCACTGGTTCAAGAAGGCGACGTATTGGTAACAGACATGACAGACCCAGATTGGGAACCTGTGATGAAGAAGGCGTCTGCGATTGTCACTAACCGTGGCGGCCGCACTTGTCACGCTGCAATCATCGCTCGTGAACTTGGCATCCCAGCGATTGTTGGTTGTGGTACCGCAACAAGCAGCCTAAACGATGGCGATACCGTGACAGTGTCATGTTCTGAAGGCGAAACAGGCTACGTTTACAACGGCGAACTCGACTTTGAAATCAAACGTTCTGAGGTTGATGAGCTACCAATGCTACCAACCAAAGTAATGATGAACGTGGGTAACCCAGATCGTGCCTTCGATTTCGCACAAATCCCGAACGAAGGTGTTGGCCTTGCTCGTCTAGAATTCATCATCAACAAGATGATCGGTATTCACCCTAAAGCACTGCTTAACTTCGATGCGCAAACGGATGAGCTAAAAGCGGAAATCAACGAACGTATTCGCGGCTACAAAGATCCAATCGATTTCTACGTAAGCAAATTAACAGAAGGCATCGCGACTATCGCCTCTGCATTCTGGCCTAAGCGTGTCATCGTACGTATGTCTGACTTTAAGTCGAACGAATACAGCAACCTAGTCGGCGGCAAAACGTTTGAACCACATGAAGAGAACCCAATGCTAGGCTTCCGTGGTGCATCTCGTTACATCTCACCAGTATTCGAAGACTGTTTCGAGCTAGAAACTCAAGCAATCAAACGTGTTCGTAACGAGATGGGTCTTAAGAACGTTGAAATCATGATTCCATTCGTTCGCACTCCAAGCGAAGCGGCATCGGTTATCGACATTCTGGCTAAGTTTGACCTACGCCGTGGCGACCAAGGCCTGAAAGTCATCATGATGTGTGAGCTACCATCGAACGCAATCTTGGCTGATGAGTTCTTGAAGTACTTCGATGGCTTCTCTATCGGTTCAAACGACATGACGCAACTGACACTTGGCCTCGACCGAGATTCAGGCGATGTGGCACACCTCTTCGATGAGCGTAACCCAGCCGTGAAAGCAATGCTGAAAATGGCGATCGATGCAGCAACCAAAGCGGGTAAATACGTCGGTATTTGTGGCCAAGGCCCATCAGACCATGATGACCTAGCAGAGTGGTTAATGGAGCAAGGCATCAGCTCTGTTTCACTAAACCCGGATACGGTTATCGATACGTGGTTGAAGCTAGGTAACGTTGCCAATAAATAAGTAAATAAGTAACGCTTCACGCGGTACCTAAACGACCAAAGCCAGTCACGTTGACTGGCTTTTTTAGGTTCTTTGCAAATTAGCTGGCTAAAGCGCTAGAAGTAGTATCTCACACCAACCCAAGCCTCGGTTTGCCAACCATTCGGCATTGACACACCTTTCACATCAACATCCGCTTTGGTAATGTCATAGCGCGTATTCAACCACCAAGTTCTTGTAGTGTTCATCGGCACATTTAACGATGTTTTAAATGAGAAGTTTTGCATGTCGATATCATCACCAGAAAGATCCTGCCACTCAGGGACTAAAGACACATAAGCGCCAGAGTCACCGAGATGCTTCGCGGTAATCAAACCAAGCGAGTATCCCGTTAAATCATCTTTAGATGAAGTGACGCCAGGGATCTCCATGCTACCTGTCATCAGCCCTGCTCTTGGAAACACAAGGAATCCACCGGTATAAGCTGGATTAATCGCAACAACACCGCCAACCGACAATAAGTCATTTTTAATACTGTTGCGCGTATTAATATAATCTAAAGAAAGACCCACTTTAGGCGTAGCTTTCGTCCCCGTTTCAAAGACATGGAAGTACTGGATTCTAGAGTTACTATACTCTGTACCGAATTTGTCTGGATCGCGAAGCGCTGTGTTGCTTTCATCGACAAACGTCCCTTCAGCCAGTAGGGCAAACTGTTGACCGTTTTCTAATCCGCCAGAAACTTGCCCTTGAAATTGGATATCTGAACTACCATTAAACACCAATGCAGCTTGAGTATAAACTTTAGTGACATCAGCAGGATCGATAACACGTTCGGAATCTGAATCGGCATGTGCAGGAAGGGCTAGACCTAAACTCAACGGGATTAATAGAGCAAACTTTTTCATTATATCTCTCGAAAGTCGTTTGCTTCCTCCTTGAAGCCTGGAACATCCTGTTAGGTAATAAATAGATTACTTGTCAGCAAGTAGTTTTGCTGCTGAACGCATTAGTGCAGGGCCTTTATTCTCACCAAAACCTGAGTGGTATGGGTTGGTTGAGAACATCACCCCCACAAAGTCACGTGCAGGATCGATGTAAATAAATTGGCCTAGGTTGCCACTTTTCGATATCGCACCATCGTTGAAGATAAAGTCGAATTGGTATGCGTTGTAGTCTGCTTTTTCGTTGTATGCGTGCAGTGAACTGCTCTCTTTGCTAGTACCTACGAATGCTTTTGGATCACCACCGTTGCGGATACGATCAATCACAGCTTGTGACACCACTGGCTCATCAGCCACCGCTTTCCAGCTAGGTGTAAATAGTGTTCCCCAGCGAGCCATGTCTTCTACCGTTGATGAAACCAAGCCAACCGCGATCGCCATGCCATCTGGCGTCAAGTTGAATTGCATTGGTTGACGTGCGTGCACTTTTGACCAAACACGATCTTCGAATACTTGAGTCCAAGTTTTGTTTTCAACGTTTTCAACTAACTTAGTCAGCACCATGGTGTTGATAGATGCGTAACGGAAATGGTCACCGGCTTTTTCACCTTCCAGTTTCTGTGCACCTTGAGCCACTTCCATCCAAGTTTCCATTTCACCCGTTTTTGCACGAGGAGAGTTGAACGATGCAGCAAAGAAACGCACCACATCAGAGTCTGGGTTCAAGATAGACTCTAATGTCTCTTCATTGTCTAGCGCGGTCGACATGTTCAGAACCTGGTGTACTGTGATGCCATCCCAGTTCGTTCCTTTCAATTCAGAAACATACTCAGCGATCTCTTTTTCAGGGTCGACTTTGCCCTCTTCCGCTAACATCGCAATCACTGTGCCAACCGTCGTTTTTGCTGTAGATGCCCAAACGTGCGTATCTGTCGGCTTCATACCTGGGTAAGCTTCGTAAACGATCTCCCCTTTGTGAATTAACATAAAGCCTTGGGTACGGAACTGTTCATCCGCCAAGTACTCATCCATTGTCAACTGACCTTTGCTTTCAGTATCAACCTTGAGTGCAGCGAGTCGTGGGTCGATATTTTTGACTAATGGCTTGTACTCTTCGTTTGGAGCCGCCAGTGCCGTTGGTAGAAACTCACTCATGTACATGTTGTAGTAAACGCTGTGGTCGCCGCCCATTTGCCAATGAAAGTTATTGAATAACTCACGAGCTGAGTCAGTAAAACTTGGGGTAAATGCTGTGCTCGCCTCTTTCACGGTCAAGGTAACTTGAGCGCCTTCAACTTTCAGAGCTTCTTCAACTGGGTTTGCTGCAAGAGCAAATGATGATGCGGTCGCTAACGATACTAGAACGGCAATGTGTTTAAGTTTCATAATTGTTCTCCTGTTTGGGTTAGGAGAAGTATAGGGAGATGCGCTACACTTAATTAGGTCACTTGGTGACATTTAATGGTAGGCACAAAACAGTGAAAGCATCATCGAACACCACCAGCATACTGCTCACTTCGACCAGTAACATTGCTCCATATATTCAGTATTGTGACAAACATAGACTGGATTGGCGCACCGTCGCCGTTGCGTGCGGTCTACCCTTTGAACTGACACAATCCAATCAATGGCTTCCTACACAAGACGTGATTCGCTTCATTCATGGCCTTGAGCGTAAGTTTGGCTATTCGATAGGAATTGAGGTTGGACGTAAGGCCTCTCTAGAGCAATTGTCACCTGAGCTAGACCGAAAAATTGAACAATGCACTTCACTCGAGCAAGCGGTACGCTGCTTGATTACTGAGATATCGACCTTAAGTAATCACGTCACCATATGGACGGAAAAAAACGATGGATTGTGGTGGCTGTGTCATCGAAGTTGCTATCACCCATCGACTTCAGGTTTTGAACAAGCAGAATGGTTTCGCGCCCTGACGGTGATTAGCCTATGCCGTAAGTTCATTGACAGTCGCTGGCAACCATCACACGCCAAGTTGGTCTCTAAGCACAACAGCGCACGTAAATTACCTAAGCATTTCTTTGATTCTGATATTCAGTTTGAAGAGCAATACGGTGCGTTCTCGATTCCGCTGCCCGATGATTATCGTGCCATTTCAGAACGAAATAGTACCCAAGATTGGCATCACGCTGTCGAGATATTAATAGACACCTATGCGACTCTACCTTGGTTCAATATTGAGTGGTTTGCGACCATGCTCGGCATGACAAAACGAACGCTGCAGAGAAACCTGAAGAGCAAAAACATTCTCTTTAAAGAAGCCAAAGAACAAGTTCGGGAAGCTAAAGCAAAACAGCTACTTGAAGAGACCAACCTTTCTGTTCAAGACATCAGTTGGCAAGTGGGTTACAGCGACTTGAGTAATTTCAATCGCGCATTCAAAGGTTGGGTGGGACAAACAGCCCCTGACTATCGACGCCAGAACCAGAGCTCAGCAACAAAAAATCCGACCTAATGGCCGGACCAATTATGAACACATAAAGCAAGTGACACCGACGGCGTTAATCAAGCAACGCTCGCGCATTATCGCCTTGCTCATAGATGCAAAGGCTAACACTGGATAGGATTTTGATATCCTCTAAAGTCACAAGCAACGAATTGATGCCATTGGAGAGGTTTTGATTTAAACGGTTAACGATGAGTTGCACCTTAGCAATGTCCTCCTTTGCTTTTGGGACGCGAGTGTTCATAAAGTTAAACCACTTTTCATTCATATTACGAGACACTTTGGCGAGTACCTCTGTATTGGTAATTGTGAACGGCTTATCCAATGTCCCACCATCACGCAGAATATCGTAAATAATGTGGCCGTTCTTTTTCGCCACCATCATATTTTTGGTATTAAGTTGCAGTTCACCAATGTGTCCGTTTTCCATCTCTAGGAAGAATTTAATATCTTTGTATCCGGCATCCGTCGCACCACAGTTATATTTGGCTTTTACACCTTTACTGGTGCCATAACGATCTTTCATCGCCGATTGGTGGTGCTTGAGCTTGTCGAACTCTGTTGACAGAGCGATGATGGACTTAGCAGCAACCATATCTTGCATAGTTTCAAAAACGATCGTCATTCGGGCCGCATCTTTTAGATCGCCGATATCATAATGACGTTTACGATTGGTAATTTTATCTAACGCACCATGAAAATCTTTAACCCCTAAGTAAGCACCCGGTGGTTGTTTCAACGTGCCATTACAGACAGAAGCAACTTTAACGGCGTATTCTTTTAGAGCTTCCTGTGCTTCAACCGTCTCCATAAACATCATGAAAAGCTGCTTTTTCTTAAGCGTGGCATTTGCAACCTGATTTCGAGAACCAGCATCTAAATTCCCACTGGCAAGCTTTTGGCTCGTTGCGTCATCCAAGTAATCATTAATTTTCTCTTTCTGAGTCATGATGTCTAATATCACTTGGTCTTGTTGCTTGTTCGCAGCATTTAAGTAGTCAAAGTTTTCTATCTTCTGTCTCAACGCCTGCAGCCTTTGGTTGTAGTCTTCAACATTAACTAAACGGAAACCTTGAGACATGATTCCTTGCTGGTTTATCTTCGCCAATACCTTTGCTTTGTTTTTTCTTACTTGATCTGCGGTGATCTGGATGACTTCTGTCCCTGACATATTTAGTTCCCTCTCAAATATGAGTTAGTTAAACGCAACTCCTGTGCTTATTAAACGATACTAGTTTATAGATACTGGAATTACATTAAGCAACAATGATAAGCCTATAAAATAAATGAGGTTTGAGATACGGTTCTATAAATTAGCTCACTAAAACCTTGCCGTACAAGTTAGTTATTTAACCGATCAACTCGAACACGAAATCTTCGCGCCCCATAGATCTCCTGTCATTTATTGGTATCCTACGGGCCTTACGTTATCCTTAACGCAAATCTTCATTGAGAGGTTCATCAATAAAGTGAATCGACCTTCAAGAATAATAAGAGTGCTATGAATTCTACGACCGCAACTCCCTCGCCTTCTCTTGGCCGACAACTCTATACAATGACATGGCCAATGCTGTTTGGGGTGCTCTCCCTGATGAGCTTCCAACTTGTAGACAGTGCTTTTATTGGCCAGTTAGGCGTACTGCCGCTCGCGGTTCAAGGTTTCACGCTACCAATTCAGATGATCATTATCGGGATTCAGGTCGGGCTAGGCATCGCGACAACGGCTGTGATTGCGAGAGCGATTGGCGCCAACGAGATACGCTACGCCAAACAGCTCGGCGGATTAGTGGTTGCGATGGGCAGCGTGAGTGTCGCGCTGTTCTCCGTCATCATCTACCTACTTCGTGGTCCTATTTTACAACTCCTCGATGCACCACCAACGGTACTGCCGATCATTGATTCTTACTGGATCTATTGGCTGGTAAGCTCTTGGACAGGTGCACTGCTCTACTTTTTCTACAGCGTGTGTCGTGCCAATGGTAATACCATGCTGCCCGGTTCGATGATGATCGCGACCAGTATCATCAACTTGATATTGGACCCGATTTTCATCTTCACGCTCGACATGGGCATCAACGGAGCCGCGATTGCGACCATCTTGGCGTTCGGTGCGGGTATCTTTATCGTTGCTCCGAAGGTGACTAAGAAGCATTGGATGACATTCGACTGGCACGATCTTGATATCGGCAAAAGTGTTCGCTCTATTGGAAACATCATGGGGCCTGCGATGATCAGTCAACTGCTGCCACCAGTCTCTTCGATGCTCGCCACCAAACTGCTTGCTGGCTACGGTACTGCAGCCGTTGCGGCTTGGGCGCTAGGTTCACGTTTTGAATTCTTTTCGATTGTTGCAGTGCTTGCTCTTACTATGTCAATGCCACCTATGATTGGCCGAATGTTGGGAGAAAAGAACCTAGAAAACATACGCAAGCTCGTCAAGATTGCCGTGACGTTCGTATTAGGGTTCCAATTGGTGATCGCACTAGTAACTTGGGTGTTCTCTGGCGGGTTGGCAAACCTCATGACTAGCGAAGACGAAGTCTCGACCATTTTGAACTACCACCTATTGATCGTTCCTATTAGCTTAGGACCACTGGGTATCTGTATGCTGATGGTTTCTATCTCTAACGCTTTAGGCAAGTCTTATACTGCCTTGACGATATCAGCACTGCGCCTGTTTGCTTTCTTCTTACCTTGTTTATGGGTTGGTTCGCAGCTTGCTGGCATTGAAGGCCTATTCTGGGGTGCCATGGTCGGTAATGTACTTGCCGGCACTTGTGCATGGTTTATGTACCAACGCGCACTTGGGCAAGTCGAAGCTAAGCTAGCCAAATAGGTAATTGAACAGGTAGAGCGTTACGAACTAAAAAGCAGCCACTTAGGCTGCTTTTTCGTTTTAAGATTTAAAGGATATCGAGTTTAAACTTGCTCAAAGTGACTCAAAAACTCGCCGCAGTCTTTTTGGAAAAGGGGCAAAGCCTCAGCGAGCTTTTCATCATTCCAATGCCACCATTCAAGGCTTTCTAGCCGCTCGGCATAGCTAGGGTCGTCAAACCGAGGACGTAGCACTTTGGCAGGGTTACCAACCACAATCGAGTATGGTGGTACGTCTTTGGTCACCACGCTACCCGCGCCAACGATAGAACCATTGCCAATCGTAATACCCGGCAGCACAATCACGCCGTGACCAATCCACACATCATGTCCAACCTGTACTTTGTCTTCCTCACGCCACGAGAACACCTCATCGTCCAAGGAAGTAGGATCTTCACCTAGTTGATACTTGCCCGGGCGATAAGTGAAATGATGCAACGTTGGACGCCACCATGGGTGATTGCTCGGGTTCAGGCGAACCGCCGCAGCGATGGATGTGAATTTACCAATCTCGGTAAACATCAAATTACAGTCATTTTGTATGTAGCTGTAGTCTCCGACTTTCACGTTATTTAGCACGCAACGGTCAGCGATTTCAGTCCAGCGCCCAAGTTCAACGTTGTGTAACTTACTGCTTTCAGCAACGCTAGGTTCACTGTTTAAGGTAGGGGAAAGTGGTTGGCTCATAGGGTTATCTCCTCGCCATCGTTGAGAATGCGCAGTCGCTCTGCAAAGGCTTGTGGATGTTGCTCAGCCCAGCCAAGCATGTGGTGGCTGACGTGAATCAAGCCCAGATTTGTGGGGCGACAGGTTTCATCGATGTCTAAAATATGGTGGAAGTCGTTGTGGTTTAGGCTGGCTCGAGCTTGAGGGTCTTCAATTGGCGGGTAATTACAATCGGTAATTAACCAATCAACGGGGAACTCTTTCAGCCAACGCTCGGTTTGCTTTGGCAGCCCTACCGTGTCGGTTAAATAAGCCAAGCGCTTGCCTTCGAATTCAAAGCAATAACCAAGACATAGTTTAGAGTGATTGAGTGGCAGAGGCGTGATGGTGATTCCCTGCCAATCAAACGACTTAAATGCTTGTGCTCGTAGGGAAAAGTCCAAGATACCTGGGTGTTTATAAAGATCGTCGCAGCCAAGCGGGTCATCCGGTGAAATCACCGAGATCTTATCGCCAGCGCCCCAGCGAAGATCAAACAAACTATGGACATGATCCATGTGGTAATGAGTCAATAAGATCTTGTCTATCGAGCCCGCAGGGAAACGGCGCATGAGATCAGGAGCATTGGCATCCAGTAGTAAAAACTTACCATTATGTTCAAGGTAAGCCGATGACTTTTCACGCCTCAAGTTTGGGTCTTCCAGAGCAGCACCACACACCGAACAATCACACCCATAAACCGGTACCATCGCACTGTTGGCTGTGCCTAACATGGTTAGCTTCATGCGACACCACCTATGGGTTCTGCGAACCTTTCAGCTTGTTCTTTTAAACGGGCAAACTGCGCAATGCTTTGTTCAAGGGTACCGCTATTATCAATACACAGCGTATTATTGAGAGCCGATGAGCCTGATGCTGAATCGATACAATAGTCTGCCGCCCGCTGTAGGCGAAGGGCTATCTGCGCTTCACTCTCTCGTCCACGAGCTCGCAAGCGTGCTTCTAACACCTCGGAGTTGACGCTCACCACAACAGGGACTAATCGTTCGCCAAACAGCTCTCTTGCCGCATCCAAATAGGCTCGTGAGCCATTAACCACGACACTCAAACCGGCATCCATCCATTGATACACTTCTTGGCCAATGCCGTAACTCATGCCGTGCGCTTGCCAACTCATCGCGAACATGTTGCGTGAATAGCGAATGAAGAATTCATCATCACTGAGCTCTACGTGGTTTTCGCCACCAGCATCGGCCGCACGTGTGATGTAGCGATGAGCGACCACTAAGTCTTCAACAAACGGCTCTCGTAGCGCTGAGATAATTGAATCTTTACCAGCTCCAGAAGGACCAATTACGTAATAAAGCTGACCCGGTTTGTCAGCTTTAGGGGCAGCGTTCACCACCCCATTCACATCAAATGAGTGACCTTTAGACATGGATTAGAATACCTTCTTGCCTTCACGCCACACACGAGATACTAGCTGGTGATCATCCAAACGATGCGCTAATACCAGATCAGCACGCTTACCTTCCGCGATGACACCACGGTCAGTTAGGCCAAGAGCTTGTGCAGGATTCAATGTCGCCAATTGCACCGCTTGTGCTACATCTAGGTTATTGCGCTCATCATTCACTAGCGTAAATACCGCGTCTAACAAGCTCACTGGGTAATAATCGGAAGACAAAATATCCAACACGCCCAAAGACGCCAACTCATGCGCTGCGACGTTACCCGAATGCGAACCACCACGAATTACGTTTGGCGCACCCATCATTACCTTCAAGCCCAATTCGTGAGAGCGCTTTGCCGCTTCAACTGTGGTTGGGAACTCTGCGATGACCATGCCCAACTCTTTAGATTCCGTCACATGCGCGCTAGTTGCATCGTCATGACTTGCGGTTGGAATGTTCAAATCACGGCACTGACGGGTGATCTCATCACGATTCTGTTTCGACCAACGCTGTGATTGAGCAACCTGGTCTTTTTCGTAGACCGCCATTTCAGCATCCGTCATGTTGTACTTGCCCTGATAGTAAGTACGGTACTTATCAATGTTCACAAATTGACGCTGACCCGGCGCGTGATCCATCAAAGACACCAACTGGACTTCTGGCATATTCACGTAACGCTCAAACAAACCAACAGTCGTCGAGTGCGGCACTTCACAGCGCAAGTGGATGCGGTGCTCGGCACGGGTTAGACCACGCTTCTGGCTCTCGGCTACGGTATTAATAAACTGATCGAGATTCTCTTGGCGATTGCCATCTCGGTAGTCACCCAAAGCAACCGCATCAAGCACCGTGGTGATGCCCGAACCAATCAACTGAGTATCATGCGCGCTCATTGCCGAAAGCGGTGGCCAGTTTACCTTTGGTCTTGGCGTGAAGTACTTCTCTAGATTGTCGGTATGCAGCTCAATTAAACCCGGCATCAAGAAGCCATTCTCACCATCAAAGGCACCCGGAAGCTGGCTAGTAGAGTCAGACATGTTGGCAATCACGCCGTCTCGCAGCTCAACAGAGCCACGCACTACTTCATTTTCAAGCACCAGATTTACGTTGGTAATAATCATTTGCGTCAGCTCCCTTTACGCACACGCTGTGGTGAGTTGTTTTGGTGAAATGTCTTTTTGTAGCTTCACGTCATACAGGCGGTCAGCGACCAAATCTCGCGTTGCTTCATCATGGAAGATACCGATGATTGCAGCGCCATCCGCTTTGGCTTCTTCAATCAAACTCACAACCACTGCGCTGTTGGTCGCATCAAGCGAAGCCGTTGGCTCATCAAGCAGTAGGATTGGGTAATCAACAATAAAACCACGTGCGATGTTTACACGTTGCTGTTCACCGCCTGAGAAGGTTGCAGGCGCTAAGTGCCACAAATGCTCAGGTACGTTTAAGCGAGTCAGCAGTAACTTAGCTCTCTCTTGTGCTTCTTGCGCGCAGCCACCCATTTCCAACATAGGTTGCATCACCACTTCCAGTGCACTGATACGTGGAATCACACGTAAGAACTGACTCACCCAACCTATGGTGTGCTTGCGCACGTTGATGATTTCTCTTGGGGTTGCCTTCGCAAGGTCGAGCGTACTGCCTTGGTGTACAACGTTAATTGAGCCAGAGTCCACTAGGTAGTTGGCATAAAGCGCACGTAACAGAGTTGATTTACCAGAACCTGAGTGACCGTGCAGAACCACACATTCACCACTGTCTACTGAGAAGTTCGCACCAGTGAGAACTGGCAGTTCAACACCATTTTGATTGTGCAGCACAAAGGTTTTGCTGACGTTGTTTACGGTTAATTTGGTATTCATGTCATCGTCCTTAATTCTGCAATACAGAAGAAACTAGCAGTTGTGTGTATGGATGTTGAGGATCATCAAGCACTTGATCAGTAAGGCCGCTTTCTACTACTTCACTGCGGCGCATCACCATGAGTCGATGGGCAAGCAAGCGAGCCACAGCAAGATCGTGGGTTACGATCACCACGGCCAGTTCAAGCTCTGTGACCAAACGGCGAAGAAGATCGAGCAACTTAGCCTGTACCGACACATCCAAACCGCCAGTTGGCTCATCCATAAAGATCAACTTCGGATGAGTCACAAGGTTGCGAGCAATCTGTAATCGCTGCTGCATGCCGCCAGAGAAAGTCGTCGGCATGTCGTCCATTCGATCTGTTGGGATCTCAACATCACCGAGCCATTTCGCGGATTTCTCACGAATTTCGCCATAGTTACGTTCGCCCACTGCCATTAGGCGCTCACCAATGTTGCCGCCCGCCGATACTCGGCCACGTAAGCCATCCATTGGGTGTTGGTGCACCACGCCCCACTCTGTGCGAAGCAAGTGACGACGTTGGCTTTCTGCCATTTGGTATAAATCTTCCAGTTGTGAGATTTGCTTATCCGCGTCACCACGCAAGTAAATCACTTCACCGCTGTCTGGTGTTTGACGACCTGAAAGCGACTTCAATAAGGTACTTTTACCCGAACCCGACTCACCCACAATACCCAACACTTCACCGGGGAAAAGGTCAAAAGATACGTTCTGAAAGCCCTTACCCGGCGCATAAAGCTTGGTGAGATTAGAGACAGACAATAGAGGCTGCTCTGACTGGTTCCATTCGTGTTTCATGTTCGTCACAGCGTTCATGCGTTGTTCTCCTGTTGTTCGCGACAGTAATCCGTGTCTGAACACACGAACATATGTGAGCCTTGGTCATCCATAACGACTTCATCAAGGAAGGTATCCGTTGAACCACAAATCGCACATGGCTCGTCCCATTGTTGAATCTCAAATGGGTGATCTTCAAAATCTAGACTTTGAACCTTGGTGTAAGGGGGAACGGCGTAAATACGCTTTTCACGACCCGCGCCAAACAATTGCAATGCGGCCATATTGTCCATTTTTGGATTATCGAATTTAGGAATTGGCGATGGATCCATGATGTAGCGATCGTTTACTCGCACTGGGTAAGCGTAAGCTGTTGAGATGTGGCCAAAACGAGCGATGTCTTCATACAGTTTGACGTGCATGATTCCGTACTCTTGCAGTGCATGCATTTTACGAGTCTCAGTTTCACGAGGCTCAATAAAGCGCAGCGGCTCTGGGATCGGCACCTGATACACCAAGATCTGATCTTCTTGAAGATCAACTTCAGGGATACGGTGACGAGTCTGAATAATGCTCGCTTCCGTCGTTTTTTCAGTCGTATTTGCACTGGCGATGGACTTGAAGAACTCACGAATCGACACGGCGTTTGTTGTGTCATCTGCACCTTGGTCGATCACTTTTAGTGTGTCAGGTTGGCCGATTATTGCAGCGGTGATCTGCACACCACCCGTTCCCCAACCGTAAGGCATTGGCATTTCGCGACCACCAAATGGCACTTGATAACCTGGAATGGAAACCGCTTTAAGCAAAGCACGACGAATCATGCGCTTGGTTTGCTCATCAAGGTAGCCGTAGTTGTAACCCGTCGCACCTACTGGGCTCTGAGATGCTGTTTCTTCAGCATTGAATGTCGCTGAAGCGTTACCTACCGGTGCATTAAGCGTTGCTGTGTTCATGACTGACCTCCTTGTACGCCATTACCTTGTTCGTCATTACCTGGCTGAGCCATCAATTCATCGTGCTCTTTGTGCATTTTTCTCAGCAGTTCCAGTTCTGCTTGGAAATCGACGTAGTGAGGAAGTTTAAGGTGAGAGACAAAGCCTGCGGCTTCTACGTTGTCTGAGTGAGAAAGCACAAACTCTTCATCTTGAGCTGGGCCATCCACGGGCTCATCGTATTCTGCGGCTTGCAAAGAACGGTCAACCAATGCCATCGACATTGCTTTACGCTCAGTCGCACCAAATGTTAAGCCGTAGCCGCGAGTCAACTTAGCTTTGTTCTGTTTATTACCAACAAAGCCATTGATCATCTGACACTCTGTCAGCTCTATTTCACCAATGTCGATGCTAAAACCTAGCTCTTCAGGTTCAATCGATAACGTTGAGAAACCGGTACGAATCTCGCCTGCGAATGGGTGATTACGACCATAACCACGTTGGGTTGAGTAGCTCAGTGCCAATAAGAAACCTTCATCGCCGCGCACCAAGTTTTGTAGGCGTGCACTGCGGTTACATGGGTAGTTCACTGGATTCATGGTGATGTCTTCTGGTACTTGTTGGTCATCTTCTTCGGTCAACATCATGTCGAGGTTTTCAAGAATGCCTAGCACCTGAGGGCAAGGTTCAGAGTCAGTCACATCTTGCGTGGGGATCTGCGGTGTTTCACCTTCGGCAAGTAGGCTGAAATCCAATAAGCGGTGCGTGTAATCGTAGGTTGGGCCTAAGATCTGACCGCCCGGTAAATCTTTATAGGTTGCTGAAATACGACGTTCAATTCGCATTGTATTGGTATCAACGGGTTGCGCAGTGATCAGGCGAGGTAACGTGGTGCGATAAGCTCGCAACAGGAAGATAGCTTCAACCAAATCGCCCGCGGCTTGTTTGATGGCTAATGCCGCGAGTTGTTTGTCATAAATTCCGCCTTCCGTCATCACTCGGTCTACCGAACCTGACAGCTGCTCTTGAATCTGTTCAACGCTTAATTCTGGTAATTCAGGATTACCGCGACGCTTCTTCGCTTGCAGTTGGTGCGCCAGACTAATGGCCTTTTCTCCACCCTTTACAGCAACGTACATGTTGTCGCCTCCACTTTAGTTGTACGAGGCAAACACAGCACTTGCTGGTTCGCCACAAAGATAAAGTCGACACCTAATGGGAACTTCACCAATGATTGACGTTCTTTAAGGTGAGCAATAAAACCCGCCGACAATCCTCTAAAAAACGCAGCTTGTTCACTTTGAATACCCGGGCCACTCAGAGACAGCTCAGTTCCAGACGTTAAGCTATCAACCTCTATCACAACTGTTGTTGAGGTATCTGGGTACTCTTCGTTACCGAGATTGAATGTCAGTTCTGACCAATCAACATCATCTAGATCTTGGGCTGAAATCGCAGCAAAGCTCGCTTGTTGAGTCTGTGCGACAATCGGTGCGCCAATGTGAAACTTGATGTTTTCAGTGACCGCGTGATCAGCTTTTAATGTCGAAGATAGCCAGATCGGCGTTGCATTGTCAGCCATGGAAAGTAGCGTTTGAGCGGTTGCACTCATCATCGAACCAAAGCCTTCGCAACGATTTAGTGTTACGACGGTACCGGGTTCAGACATCGCCTTGAGCAGCAATCGAAAGCACTGCTGACTGTCATGAACTGCATCTTGAAATGCAGGAGAAATCATACTCATTGAATTCGTTCTAACCTGTTTAATTCGTTAATCTTATTCTTGAATGACATGTAGTTCTTTTGCTTACCTGCGAAGCTAATCTTCACCTCGAACCATGGTAAAAAAGTCCACTTTGCTTGAAGCCACTTCTTGGCGACGTTGACTGTCTCGTTCATGTTTCATCGCTGCCAAAGGCTCTATGAGTTGCGTGTTGATCACTTCAGCTTGCTGTCCGTTTTGCATCAGGGCATCGACGACTGCTGCTAGCTCTGCATGAGGCTTGCTTCGCCCCTGTAGGTAGCTGTAACCAAGCTCTCCACTCGTTAGCTTGATGACGGCGCGAGTAACCGTGACATCCCCCATGTTGAACTGACGGCCTGTTGAGCCCATACGTGCACGCACTTGTGCTAAACCAATCTCTGGTTGGCGAACCATTGCGTATTCTGCGTCTAGCCCTAATGCTTCCCAGCGCGTTTTCAATTCTGAGAACTGGCTCTGCGCGAGTACTGACATCCACTTTTGTCGCTCTTTCAAAGCTGTCATTTAGTGCTCCATTACAATTTCGGTTGCGTCGGCACGGGTGTTCGAACTTGAAAATTCCGCTATCACTTGCGTGCCTTTGATTACGTTGGTGGTTTTAATTTTGAGTAGCGGTGTACTGGTGCTGATTTGCAGCAAACGACACTCTTCATTGGTTGGGATTTTCGCGCCCACTCGAGTCTCTTTTCGCTCTAAATCAGTTTCCAAGCCACGCTGAATAAATTGGTGCAAAGAACCGTTGGTGAAGTTCTTGAGAATCGGCCACCACGCCACATTGGGTAGGTAGTGGTCGATGATGGTTCTCGGTGTATCTCCGGTTTTTCGCAGGGTACGGATGTGGATAACCTTGCTCCCCTCTTCAATCTCCAAGTAGCCCGCAATCTTGGGAGAAACATTGATAAGACGAGACTGAAGCACCTCACATCTTGGCATCGCGCCTTGCTCAATCAGGTTCTTGGTGAAATGCGCTCCTGAGTGAAGTCGATATTCACTTGGCTGACGAATCACCATGTTGCCTTTGCCTTGGTGGCGTTGAATCAAGCCCGTTGACACGAGTTCATCGACTGCGCGGCGAAGCGTGTGACGGTTTACTGCAAAGCGCTCAGCCAATTTGGATTCAGGGGGTAAGTAGTCACCTGGCACAAAGTGGTCTTTCACTTCCTTTTCAAGCTCTGAGGCAATATCTAAGTAAACGGGCATAAGGGTTTCCTTTCCTAAAATTCAATCACTTATCTAGACAAGTTTGGTTAAATAGGCATCTGAGATGCCTAGATAAACTTCTTACGGATGATTTGAGAAACGAAGTCGATAATGCTTACCGTCACGATAACAATCGCCATGATTGCTGCGGTTTGTTGCAGCTGGAAACCTGAAATAGATTGCCAAAGCAGCACACCGATACCGCCTGCACCAACCATGCCGACAACCGTTGCCGAGCGAATGTTCGACTCCAAGCGGTACAGTGAGTACGAAATCCAAAGTGGTAACACCTGTGGAATTACGCCGTAAAGAATCACTTCGATAGGATTCGCGCCTGTCGCTTTCACACCTTCCATCGGTCCGGGTTCAATCGCTTCAATCGCTTCGGCAAAGAGCTTGGCAAGCACGCCAGTTGTGTGAATGAACAACGCCATCACGCCTGCAAATGGCCCTAATCCGACAACCACGACAAACAGCATTGCAAACACCATTTCATTGATAGCGCGTAAACAGTCCATCAATCGACGAATTGGAAATGTCACCCAGCTCGGCATCAGGTTTTCAGCACTCAGAATGCCGAATGGAATCGCTAACAGAATCGATAACACGGTTCCCCAAATGCCCACTTGAATCGTCACTAGCATTTCGGTTAAGTAGACATTGCTTTCACTAAAGTCAGCTGGGAAAAAGTCTTTACCTAGTTGAACCATGTTCTCTGGGTGTTCAAAGAACATCATTGGTGCCA
The DNA here is from genome assembly GCF_023161755.1 of Vibrio sp. 1CM23M. Taxonomy (NCBI): domain Bacteria; kingdom Pseudomonadati; phylum Pseudomonadota; class Gammaproteobacteria; order Vibrionales; family Vibrionaceae; genus Vibrio; species Vibrio sp. 1CM23M. Next base: position 22,032 of record NZ_JALNTR010000003.1, on the reverse strand, counting down.
TTTCCGCGCCTTGCCACGCCCAGCTAAGGACCAGTAGTGCTATCACAGCAATCACGCCGTTTTTAATCGACAGCTTTGATGAAGGCTCGTAACGTTGAGTCATTGCAGTCATTGTTCTCATACTCTTTTATAGCGCCGCCCACAGCGGCGCAGGGGAATTGGATTAACCTTTCAGCGCATCAATTTCTGTTTGCAGCTGGTCGATTTCGGCTTGGTATTGCGCCATACGATCGGCTCTCACTTTCTCGCTAAGGTTGCTGTTGTTTTCCGCTTCAACCAGCTTCTTAAACGCTTCCATTTGACGAATAGGCAGTAGTTGGTTGTTATCTGTAGCAGCAAAGCCAGACCAAGCCAGTTGATTTAGGTTTTTAAGCTGCTCAGGCTGTTCGCCGTAGCTCACGAAGAAATCACGCGCCTTTTGTTTCAAGCCTTCATCTAAGTCTTTACGGTAGGTAATCACGTCTGATGGAATAAGCTCTGACTGCCAAACCACCTTCAGCTTGCTAAACAGCTCAGGGTTCTGATCTTCAATGCGAATAAGGCTCATGGTGTGATTAGTTGCGACATCGACTTGGTTATTCGCTACGGCCATCACGTTAGCGCCATGGCTTGCGGTCACATTGCGGTGAAAGTCATTCGCGGAGATGCCATTGTTGGCAAATGCTTCGAAGTTCGGAACGAGGAAGCCCGAAGTCGAATTAGGATCGCCATTACCAAGCTTGAGTGTTTTGTGTTGCTCTAGAACATCTTCAAGCGTGTTGATGTTGTCGTTTTCAGCGTTAACAATCAGTAAGCTGTAATAACCCTGTAAGCCATCTTCATCGATGTAACGAACGAAGGCTTCAGCGTTGGCACGGTCAACAGCTTCCATTGCCGCCTTGTTTCCGTAGTAAGCAAAATCCACTTTGCCAAAACGTTGTGCCTGAATGATGCCTGCGTAATCGGGTGCGAAATAGGCGTTCACTGGCATGCCTAACGCTTTACCTAGGTCATCCAAAAGAGGCTCCCAGCGGCTACGCAAGTTTTGTTGTGCATCGGTAGCGATGATGCCAAAGTTAATCGAATCTTTAGCAAAAGCGTGGCCAGCAGTGAGTGTCGTCATCAACACGGTTGCTAGTGTCACTGCCTTCTTAATTCCTGATTTCATTGAATGAAACATCTTAAATTCCCTGATACTTAAAAAGACGCAGCGAGCACGTCGTTAGGTTGAATATGTGGCGTGTTTGTCGATTTTTTAGAACGATATAGATCTTCAAGCTGAGGCTTAGTCAGTTCCGCACTCTTTCCTTCGTAGAACACTTGGCCGTCTTTAAGCGCGATGATGTTTTCGCAATACTTAAGAGCGTGGTCGACTTGGTGGAGTGTTACGATGACAGGAATACCTTCCTTTTGATTGATATCCGTAAGCAGCTCCATCACGATGCGTGCTGATTCTGGATCAAGCGAAGCAATTGGCTCATCGGCAAAAATGATTTTGGCTTTCTGCATCAGCGCACGTGCAATTGCGACACGCTGTTGTTGACCACCAGATAGGTTACCAACGCGTTGGCCTGCAAAATCTTCCATACCAACGCGACGCAGTGCTTCAAGCGCTTCTTGCTGTTGTTCAACCGTAAAAATACCCGTCAGAGTGCGCCACTTAGGTGTTGAGCTCAGTGCGCCAATCAGTACATTGGTCATCACAGATAAGCGGTTAACGAGATTGAATTGTTGGAAGATGTAACCCGCTTGCGCACGGATGTCGCGGACATTGCTGTCTGCCTTACCGTTCGCCTGTACCGTTTGGCCAAGCACGTTAATTTGAGAGTCGGTGCTTTTATCTCCGATGATCAGACCGCTTAAGTGACGAAGCAGTGTAGATTTACCTGAACCAGACGGGCCAAGTAGCGCCGTCATCTTACGACTGGTAATCGTCAAATTGATGCCATTCAGTGCCTTGTTCGAACCGAATGTTTTGTTGACCTTCTTAACTTCAATGATGTTATTCATCGTCAATGTCCCTGTTTGATTTAAGGCCACTTTGACGTTTGAATATTAAAGTTACGTGTCGGTTTATTTGCAGAAATGAAATATTTCAAGGGGTCAGCCAACTTGTCTAGACAAGCTTAACTCGCTGTTTTAAATACCAAAAAATCAAGGAATTTGCGGGAGAATATCAACTTATATACGGAGGTAATTCACAGTAATTTGACAATAAAAAGCGCAATAAACATCGCTGCGTCTTGGTGTTCTCCAAGCGATAGATACACACCTCCAATAACTAACAAGCTCACATATAAAAAAGCATCCCATTATGGAATGCTCGTTTCACCTCAATCGAAAATTTGTTCTAGATCATTAAAGCCTTCAAAAATGCAATCTTTGGTTTTAAATATGTAAACCTTGATGAAGTTTAAAAAATTAAACCTAATTTACCTATTTCGAGTGATCACGTTCAAATTTCGTTCGTGATTTAGCTCTAAAACTTACGACTTGTTGATGTTTTAGACGTTTACGTCAGGTTTACAGAAGTTTACTGCGTATTGTGGAAATACCACCAAAGGAGTAGATTTCAGTCATTGAGTTCAAAAATGTAAACCGAAATCATGAATGTAAAACAAGTCCGATTCACCGATGAAGACAGAGAATGTTTAAACAATTACTTCCGCTTGGCGGACACAATTGCTGACTTGATTGGCCCTTACTGCGAAGTGGTCATTCACTCCTTTGAAAGCCTAGAAAACTCTGTCGTGAAGATCGTCAATGGTCATCACACAGGTCGTGAAATCGGCTCGCCTATCACCGATTTAGGTTTACGCATGTGGAGTACATTCGAGAAAACTGGCGAAGTTTCTCCAAAGAGCTATTTCACCAACGCAGCAGACGGTTCCCTACTGAAATCGACCACCTGTGTATTGGCTGGTCCACAGCAAAAACCGATCGGCATGCTGTGTATCAACATGAACTTATCTTTCCCATTTCCAGAAATCGTCAAGACGCTAATGCCGCAGTGCAATGTACCTCAAGCCATTGTCAGCGAGACCTTCAGCAACAATGCAAATGATGTGATTCAACAAGCATTGAGTTCAGCCATTAAAGAAGTTGACCAAGACGAGACGATTTCTTCCAAAGGTCGCAATAAAGCCATCATCCGTTGCTTATTTGATAACGGCGTATTTGAGCTAAAAGAGACGACTACTCAAGTATCAGAGCAACTTGGGATCAGCCGACAGGCGGTTTACAAGTTTATCCGTGAATTTAAATCAGAATAAAACCAATAATTTAGGAGTTACATCGTGAAACAGATCATTGCCACTGAACAAGCACCTGCAGCTATCGGCCCTTACTCACAAGGTACGTCTTACGGCGACATGGTTTATACATCAGGTCAATTACCTCTCGTTCCAGAAACGATGCAGTTTGTTGAGGGCGGCATCAAAGAGCAAGCTCGTCAGTCTCTAGAAAACTTAAGAGCTGTATTAGAAGCAAGTAATGCAGGACTGGACACTGTATTGAAGACAACCTGCTTCCTATCTGACATGGAAAACTTTGTTGCCTTTAACGAAGTGTACACAGAGGTGTTTGGTACAGAGAACGCACCTGCTCGCTCTTGTGTTGAAGCAGCACGACTACCAAAAGACGCACTGGTTGAAGTTGAAGCCATCGCATACAAAAAATAACCGATTTAGGTATTAATGGGTATAGGAGATTCTCATGAGCGTTTCATTTATTGGATTAAGCGTACTGTTCTTTGGGTTCTACGGACTGCTGTCGAACTTCAAAAAGCAAAAGAAAAGTTTTAACTTCCGCGTACTGAGTGCGCTTGCTGCTGGCTTACTGTTCGGTGGCGCTATTCAACTTGTGTTTGGTGTCGGTAACGTTGCGACATCTGGCTTTGCTGAACTGATTTCAGTGTTCGGTAAAGGCTACATCAAACTTCTACAAATGATCGTTATCCCACTTGTATTCGTGGCGATGATCTCTTCGATCATGAACGTTGAAGGCGGTGGTGCGCTATCTCGTATCGCACCAAAGATCATCGGTATTCTACTTTTCACTTGTGCAATCTCAGCAGCCGTTGGTATCGCAAGTATTTACCTATTTGGTATCGATGCGAACGCGCTAGTAAACACTATCGGCACAAACAGTGCGATTGAAGCTCGCGGTGATTCACTGGTAGCAACACAAGATGCAATGGCGAGCAGCGGTCTGTCTGGTATGGCTCTGTCTATCATTCCAACCAACATCTTCGACATGCTAACGGGCTCTCAACGTACTTCTACGCTATCAACTGTACTGTTCGGTATGTTCCTTGGTTACTGTATCCTTCAAGTGAAAAACCGTAAGCCAGAGAAAGTGCAAAACTTCGTTGATTTCATCAACTCTGCAAAAGAAGTGGTGCTTTCAATGGTACGTGAAATTCTGAAGCTAACGCCTTACGGTGTATTCGCTCTGATGACTACGTTCATGATGACCAACGACCTGTTCGCACTTGCAGAGATGGGACGCTTCCTTCTAGCAAGCTACGTAGCAATTGGCGTGATGTTTGGCATCCATTTCGTGATGGTGTCAATGTTCGGCCTGTCTCCTGCTAAGTTCATGAAGAAAATCTGGCCAGTATTAGTGTTTGGCTTTGGCTCTCGCTCGAGCATGGCGGCTATCCCGCTAAACGTTGAAACACAAACTCAACGCCTAGGTGTAGACGAAGAAACAGCAAACATGTCAGCGACGTTCGGTACCAGTATCGGTCAGAACGGCTGTGCGGGCATCTATCCTGCAATGCTAGCAATCATGGCGGCACAAGTAATGGGTATGCCAGTTGACCTAGGCTTTATCCTACAACTGATTGCTGTTATCGCGATTGCTTCATTCGGTATCGCGGGTGTGGGTGGCGGTGCAACGTTCGCAGCAGTAGCAGTACTGACCATCATGGGCCTAGACATCACAGTAGTAGCGATTCTGGTGTCTATCGAAGCGCTAATTGACATGGCTCGTACAGCGCTAAACATCTCAGGCTCTATGTTGTCTGGTGTTCTAACGGCTAAGAAAAACGGCTCGCTAAACACAGAACAATACGACGCTGACGTTACAGCGACAGTATCAAAAGAAGCAGCAGTATAATTCTCAAACTTAATCAAGAGCACTCCGCTTGAGTGCTCTTCTGATTTTCCTGAGTTCAGGTTATTTAGGTAGTAAATATGAAAGTTGTTGTTATAGGCGGTAGCGCCGCTGGTATGAGTTTCGCAGCAAAATACAAACGTAATCAGCCATCAGACGAAGTCATCGTGTTAGATAAGCGTAGCTACATCTCTTTTGGTGCATGTGGTCTTCCCTACTTTGCAGGCGGCATGTTTGATGACACCGAACGAATGATTTCTCGCACGCCAGAACAAGCCATTAAATCTGGCTTGGATGTACGTATAGAAACAGAAATGGTGTCGTTCGACCGCAATGAAAAGCAAATTACGGTACGTCACCAAAATGAAGAAAGCATCATCGATTACGATATGTTAGTGATTGCGACAGGCGCACGTCCGATCGTTCCATCATTCGGTGAGTTCAATCCAGAACACGTATACACACTAACAAGCATGGAAGATGGCTTAGCAGTCAAACAAGCGCTTAAAGACGATAGTAAACAACGCGTGTGTGTCATTGGCGCAGGCTTTATCGGCCTGGAAGTCTTCGATGCGGCACATGGCTTAGATAAGCACGTGACGATTATCGAACGTGAACAACACATCATGAGCCGTCAGTTCAGCCCAGAGATCATTGAAGTAGTTGAAGGTGCGATTCGAGAATCCGGTGCAGAGCTTAAAATAGGTTGCAGCGTGTCTGCGATTCGCGATGCCGAGCACGGTGGTTACATCGTAGAAACCGATAACGGTAATGTAGAAGCTGATATCGTGATCCTGTCACTCGGCTTCAAACCAAACACTGAAGCATTCGAACTACCAAAAGCCGCAAATGGCGCGTTGTTGGTAAATGAATATGGTGCTACTGAAGATGCTTACATCCATGCTGTAGGTGACTGTGCCGTCGTCCATCATATGGCACTAGGCAAACCCGTTTATGTTCCTCTAGCAACCACAGCCAACAAACAAGCACGCATGATGGCAGACAAGCTAGCAGGAAAAGACACTTACATGTCGGGCTTCTTGGGGTCGTCTTGTTTGAAAGTACTCGATTACGAATTGGCGTGTACAGGCGTATCTGAACTTCTGGCGAAAGAACACAGCTTAGATGTGAAAGTATCAACGATTTCAGATAAGAACCAAACGGATTACTACCCAGGCCAAGAAGACATTAAGGTGAAGTTGGTTTATCACCCAGAGACTAACGTTCTACTTGGTGGTGAGATCGTAGGTAAGAAAGGAGCGGTTGGCCGTATTAACGCACTAGCGGTAGCTATCACCGCGAAGATGACGACTCAACAACTAGGCTACATGGACTTCTGTTACGCTCCCCCATTTTCACGTACATGGGATGCTCTAAACGTGGCAGGTAACGTCGCTAAGTAAGCGAGCTGATTATACAAGTCCCAAAGCATATTCATTTAGAGATCAAAGCAGAGCAATTCGCTCTGCTTTTTTAGTGCCTTAACGCCAAAACACCGATGCTTAAGCAACGGGTAACCTGCAGCTTTGTTTACCAAACTCAAGACGAAAAAAAGCCCGCTGATTTCTCAGCGGGCTTTTCAATAGTGGTGGGGCGAATGGGATGGTAACGGGAACTGGGAATTCTTAGTGTTAATCGATTGATTTACATATAAAAATTCAAATTCATACAATCCAACTTTCTAGCCCCAACTTCATATATTTATGCTTCTGATTGGTATTACGCACTTGCGTCAAAGAAGCATAAATACACTCAAGCGGATAAGAATCAGTCAATGTAGGAGCCAGAAAAAAGTGTCTCCAAATCAACTACAGTCTCTTTAGCAAAAATAGATAGGCCCTTCAGAGCCACACTTCTGGACTATAGTGTTTACTTTAATTCATCTTGGGCACAGACATGCTAGTACTGATCACACAATATATTCTGCACACGTCAAGAAATCACAACCACTAAGGGCAAGACTGGTGAGTTGAAGTGCATGTCCAAGTATGGAGCATAATTGCCAGAGTCAGGAAAATACTCTATTCGCATGCCAAACGGCAGACCTGAACTTATCGCCAACATTTAAGCGCCTGCCATTTAATAAAAATGGCACTATAACAACGTTATAAGACAGTTGTTCTGATGTGTTTAGAGAAATGTACCCTTGCTTAACGAGAGCTTGCCTAAGGTCATGGAACTGCGGAGGGTCGAATGTGTAGCAGCCTCCGTTGTAGTAAAAGCCTTGGCAGCTCACCACACCATTTTCTGAATTTGCTAACCGCAGATCTCGTTGACTGATAGTGAATGAGTCGGCACCCATTTGGTCGAATTGATAATTGTGATCAGTCGATAATGGCTGGTATTCAATTTGATTTCGTCGATCTTTTATTGACTTCATCAGTTCAGCAACATTGCTATATAAGTCCGCTATGTCCAACTCTACTCAGCTGTTCCCTTTACTGAGTTTAACATAAACACCGAAATTGTTCATGTTAGTGGCTCTGCTACTGGTATAGAAACATCTGGAGACGCCTATGTTGAGATTCGTAGTTTACACAGCTAAAATCGATCTGGGGCAGTGACTAAATCTTCGTTACTTGAGTCTGTCTGTGCTGAGCAATTTCCAGCTCACCTTTGGACAGAGACGCGTTAGAGAAGTCGCTCTAATGGGAGAGTCTCAGATAAGGAAAAATATACTGAAGCATGAAACATTTGCTATGTGTTACTTACGGTTGCGAGTATTTTCTTTTGGCCCTACGTGAACTTAGATTTTTTGCCTTTTCTAACCCCTTTGCTATTCGGAAAAAACTCTATCATTCGATCAGTAGAGCTTACTAGCCAATTTGTACATTTATTGAGGGATACAATTATGTACGACAGGTCTGAATGATTATAAGCACCAGTTCCACGCCCATTGGAGTCCATTCTATAATATGACATTGGGAGTATATGAGTATAATTGGAAACAGCATCGTAAAATGCATTAAAATCCCCAACATTTTCACCTAGTTGACTGAGCAATTCTTCTCGTGTGGGGATCATCAACGCTCTACCTTTTAACAGATTTTTCTTTAGCTGAGCTGATAAAGAGTCGAAATAACCATTAACTTTTAGGCGCTGCTTCAATTCATCTTGTTGGAGCCTGAATTGCTGCTCATCAACTGAGTTTTTTATATTGGCATGAAGCCGAATCCTACGAGTACAATCGTTTAAGTGCATGATGTTCAGTTTTACATACCACTCATCTTCACTCTTCGGTGTTTCAGCCAAATACCCAAAAAGCAAATAACCTTCCATCACAGCTCTCACATGAGCAGCTATAACGCTAAAATCCCAAGATTCATAGTCTCGTTTTGCCCAACGAGACTTGGGTAACGAAGATATTAGCGCTTCAGAGTGGACACATAACCGTGTAAACACATGGGAAGAATGCCCTATGTAATGAGCAACCACCAGATCCGCTGTGAAGTTGCTAACCGCACATGCTTCACAAACAGCCTTATCAAATGAACTCAAAGCCGAATAATAATCATTTAAATCAAACTGTTGTGGTTCAACCAATTCCTATACTCCTGAGGCACCTCAATGCCTTGTTTAATGTCTAGAAGTTCGAGAGAAGATCATGATCTAGGTATTAACTATTAACGAGTTAGAAGTATTGCTATCTCCAAACCTCAATTCAAAACTTTTGTCGTCAAAAGTGCTGATATACTCTTCACAATGTTGTATCAAACCTAATGCGAATTCATTAAGCCTAGAATCATCATTTTGTGGAAAACTCTCAATAAATTCACTTATTATTTCAATTCCCCATTTCCTGCTAGATGTTTCTAGAATAAGCACAAATAGCCCTAATAGATTGGCATTGAATGCACTTGCCATAGCATGAATCCATGACAGCTTATAACGTTCATCTGAAAATGCAGAGATTAAGAAACAGTAGCAAGCCTCTTCAAACTGATCGCGTTCAGCGAGTTTGGTTCCAATAAAAAATTGACTGTCAGGGCAAAGAGCATTTTTACTTTCAAGGAAAGCCAAGATTTCATCTTCACTAGATTGCTCAATGAAATCTCGTCCAGCTTCTCCCTGTTTTATTTGTGCTTTTAGCTCATATTTATCAATAAGGTACTTTAGACAGATAGATTTTAAGCTCCATTCTGAGTTTCTTATTGTTAGCTTTGGCTCAAATTCCTCTAGGATTTCTAGTGCCTTTTGATATTTGCCAGCTAGCATAAGGCTATCAGCATAAAGAACCTTGTTTTCTGGTGTGTTGTCGTCTTGAGTTAACAAGGCGTATAACTTACTAGAGGATAAGTATTTTCCAATCATGAAAAACTGGCCAGCAAGTTCTTTTCTCCAATATGGTCGAAGCTTATAGTCGGGGTTTAGTTTAGCTGCTTTGATGTAATGTTTGATAGCTTCGCGATCGTTATCACTTCCTCTTAAGCAATTGCCAATATTGTAATAATACGTGGCTTTTACTAGAGGGTCGTCAGTGCTCTCAATCAGCTCATGATAAGTATTAACGACAACTCTCTTCTGACCTTTAGGCACTTGGCTAATGATTAGAGACAAACCAAATTGAGCAAAATTAAGGTCATCATTTTCTGCACTTATTTGCTTATCAACCGTAACAATGTACTTAAGTGCATCCGGGATAAGGTTAAGTTGAACTTTGGTAGATAAATATGAGAAAAAAATGAACTCTTTGTATTTGAAATTGGATTTATTCAGATAGTTGTCAAAGAGTGTGTTTGCTTCTCTAATATGGCTAAGATTCTGTAAAATGAAGGCTAATGCCACGTATATGTCAGATATAAGGATCTTTAGGTCTTCGATACACTTAGGAGGCTGGAAGTTTGCTCGGAAGCTGCCAACTCCAGCTAAGTTGATATAGAACTCTTCATTAAAAATTTCAATGAAGCTAGTTATACTTTCATCAAGTCGAGAAACAAGTGAAAATGAGAATGGGCAATATGATTCTTTGGCACTTCTTATCAATTGAGTCGCAAACTGAGATGTATATCGTGACAGTGAAGATCCACTTTCAACCCTTAAGGCAATAGGGAAAGGTTTCTTTAGTATTTGCTGCTTAAGACTATAGTATGCGTCAATATCATTGGTAACTTTGTCGGCACTTACTTCATTCCACTTATCTTTTTCTTGAAAGAGCATGCAAAAAGTTTTTTTTGCTTTCGTATCATTATTTGGGTTTAGAGAGTAATGCCAACGAGTATAGATGGCGTCTGATTTAGCAAGGTAGCGAACAATAAGAATTGGGACTTTAAGTTGGTTAAAGTAATTTAATGATGAGTTTTTCATTCTTAGCTTAAGTGCTTTAGATTCATCTTCTTCATCTGTTGCTTTAAGTTGAACTAAGAATTTTTTTCCTGTCGTGTAGCCTTCTGTGTCTATGATCTCTACTTCCCCATCAATACCGTAATCGTGAGATGGAGTTCGGTAAATCCATTCTTCAGGAAGGAGGGATTCAAATTTTCTTACAGAACGTTCTTCTAAAATATGGGTTCGAGTTCGTCGCGGAAGATTCATTATTTACCTACATAAATCAATTAATTACCATTCAATGCCGCGTTAAATATATGGATAAGTGATAACTATTGAAACAACTTTTTCAGAGTTATGAGACACTAGCTGCGTATTCCGGTGACTGCTTTGGGCCAACCGATCTAGTTGTTGATTTATCGCTAACGTTAAGAGCTATTTCTGGAAAGTGCTAAGGCATCAAGTCAACAACTGAGCTGGTAGTAACGAATGCTATGCAATTGCTCAATGTACTAAGCTGCAAATACAGAGCAAAATAGATTTCCAGCTCCGATCAACCTTGTAATAAAAATGGACGTCCTTTTGTATAAGTGTTCTACTCCAAGCTGTCTAGAGTTTTCTAAATGGCTTTGCTATACACGTAACATTGTTTAATGAACCGCACAGTCATCACTGGTTCTTTACGTATGCACGCCAAAACTTCAAAGTACTTGGACAAGCTTTGATAGGGAAAACATCATGAACATGTTGCAAATGAGCAATTGCACTAACTGATAATGGGGCAGATCTGCGTTACGGTGATCTACCCCTTCAGCACGGATTAGGACAAAATCTTGTCAGTGCCTTTGCTAAATTAGCAATTTTTGAATAACCACTTAGCATCCAGTATTGATAGTGACATCAAAGTCGCTATCAAATATTGGAAAGCCCAAATGCTGATTTTTGTGCTAGTTTAGATAACCTGCTAACTCAATCACTTGTTTATAATCAGACCATAGCCATGACTTACCTTGTCCATTTATTGATGCACTATTTATAGTTACTACTCTATTTAGAAGGTTTCTTATTGAAGCACTTGTACCTTCATGCTCCCAATCACTCGGGTTGAAATCACTTCCTACAGGTATACTATATCTAGTTCTGAGGGTGCCACGATAAGAGGCTTCATCTTCTTCCGCTCGTTCAGTTATGCTAAACAAACATATTTCAATGAGCAAAGTTAAAGGTATTTCTTCCTCGTAATCAACATTTTGATTCATCAAAACTGGTCTTGACTCGTTTCTGTTAGTTCTTGTATGGTAACTTGATAAGTTTTTCTCATACTCAATTAACCCACAAATTAATACTGGTAAATTAACCGCCTGAGATATTCCCTGCGTATCTTGATACGCCTTTGCTGTACGTAGACATGATAGAACTTTATTAAGAAGTTGGTCTATATCTCTTATTTTCAAGTCAAAGCCATCAGAAAATGCACTTATAGTCTTTACAATAAACATTCGTTCATTTTCTGATACTCGTGGGTACAACCTTAAGTCTGTAATACCAGTAAAATCAAAATCTATTGCATTTATATAATCGTGATTATTAGGCTCAGGTAAAGTTGCTGTACGATCAAAAAATCTTTTCAAGTATTGATTTGAATCGAATTTATTACCATAAATGTTTTTAATACTTTCACATAACTGTTGAGTATCAGAAGCAACAACAAAAACGAAATTTTTAGTCGTGAAGAAATGCTTTATCACCTCTAACATTTCTATTGCGTAATCAGGACGACAGCGATCAAGTTCATCAATAATAACGACTACTGGCAACTGCGTTCCTACTTCCGATTCTAATGCCTCTGCTAAATCAGTAAGTGTTTGGCGAATAAACTTTATCGACTCAACTTGTTCGGTATAGTCTGTAGCTAATTGGTCTATAAATGTTTCAGGGTCTACTTCAACACCAACCAACTGTTGCGCAGCTGCAATACCAGTAGAAGAGTCATCAAATAACTTTTTGGTTACTCCGCCAGCCAAGCCGACAAACAACCCTTTCAAAGTTCTGCCAAGTACTTTCTTGATTTCTTTTGTTTTCTCTAATCCGACAACATCCGAATGCAATTCCTCCATTTGTTTCAGTAATTCAGAAGCAACAACCGTAAGTGGCTCTTTACTAAAATCACTTTCCCAAGCATCTATATACACACACGGATAATTTTTGGTAATTAGATCTGAATAAAGCCTTTTACAAAATTCAGTCTTACCTGTCCCCCAAGCACCATTCAAATTAAGTACAAAGCCCTCCTTTTCACCAACAAGGTAGTTCGCCAAAAATTGACCGAACTCTTTACGCTTTAACAAACAATTATCAAACGTAGAACTTTCTAGCCATTCTTTATACTTAGGCTCTGAAAACAAACAATCTGGCATATACAACACCTTTGCAATTTAAAACGATTTACGATTATAAGCCTATACGGTCAATATACATACGGTTTCACTCACAAAGTATTAAGTATAAAAGGGCTGTTTTTCACTCAGCTAACAGTATTAGAGGAATGGATAAGTTTTAGTAGGGGAAAAGCCTATGAACAAGATGTGAATGAGTAAAAGATCTAACGCGAAAAGGGGCATTTTCGAGTTTCATGGCACACCTTTGGACAAAAACGTTTTATAGATTTCACTAAATTAGTAGTTACCGGATTACCTGAGGTATAGCAAAGCTTTTAGTCGATAGGTCGACATCAGTCACCCACAACACAAGTCTTCCCTCTGCAGCTTGTTATGCCAAAGATCAACAGCATACTTCCTTTTTAGGAAGCTTCTGAATTTAGATCTACCCCCATGTATTCCCCTAGCTCCCTTTTTATTCGGTGCAACTCATTAATTGGAACTGTAAAACGAGCATATGAAGCGTCTTGTGAACCTTGAAGGGCAACAACGTACCTTCCAATCTCCGGGTGAGCTGTCGTAGTAATACTCAGGCATTGACCTTCAATAGAGAATTCAGTCACCGTATCCATATTGATATAATAATTATTTTCCAATTTTAACGCTTTTTTTGTCATAGTAAACTCCTTGCTCTCTTGAGAGGCATTAGCGTAACGTACTGTTATAATTTAGATTTTTCAATAGTTTCCTTTGTAGGTAGTTGGTTTTCAAAATACTGTCGAAATGCAATATGGACATCTTAAATCCAGTGCTCACTATTATCTGTTTCTAAAAACTTAATTGCTTTTTCAAGTATGGGAAATTCGCTTGGTGCAGTGTCCAGTTTTGCAGTTGCAGATCAGTTGACGATGTCGCTATTATTTCCAAAGAGGGATATGACTATGGGTAAGCCCTTCTTCCTTACTGTTCATTTGATGATCGTAAACTTCTATACAAGCACGGTATTGTTCTGTTCTCAATAGTGAACAATCAACAAACGTCTTTGCCGTAAGAGACTTTGCTGTAGAAGCGGTACTGTCACCAATGCTCGCTGCAAACCACATTCCCAGCAAATTACCGCCCTGTACATACGGTAGTGCCACGTCTACCCCGTCATGGGGGTTGTGGTAGACTTGATCTAAGTTGATACAGGATTGTTGTTCATTTCGAAATCTGCACTCTATCTGCGCATTAATAGCATGGGCCAAGCATATATGAGGGTGTTCTGGTTTCATCCTTTCAATTAATCGCTCTATCGAATGTTTGCTAAAACGTAGATCTGAAGCGTAAAAAGAGTATTTTCCATTAAGCTTAGTTACATAGCCCCCACCAAACTTTTGCGTCATCGGGTCAAAGAATGCCTGCATTGCTATGTGCGACTTATCCCCTAAATAGATGCCTGACACTGCCTTGCCATCACCAATGAACTTCATACACTTTTTCTGTAAATTCTTTATGCCTTTAGCACTGGCAAGTATGTTTAATAGATGATCTTTGTTTTGTTCGCATTCTCTGGCAAGTCTACCAACTAACCCTTTTGCCAATGACTCAGTAATGACTTTTGGGTCAACTCTTAAAGCTCGATTCATATTCACTAACTCCTTATCGTTTGGGCTCGCTCACACTATATTTATGCCAGTGCACATATAATAGTAAACAGTTGGAAAGGTTAGTAAAAATAAGGAAAGCCTTAATTTTCATTTGGTTAGAAGAACATGACAGACCGTAGAAAAATAGTAAATGCACCTCAATTCCTACCTAAACTTATTAAAATGTACGAAACTCAACAGTCTTTCGCCGATGAAGTTGGAGTAAGCTCTTCTCAAATAAGTAAATGGAAAGACGATGATGACAGTCAATTGCCTCAGGTAGATAAGTATCCCCAACTGGTTTCAATTGCACTTGAGCACGACTTTTTTGTGGAATTAGATGATGGCGACCGAATAACGCCACCCACAAAAGAGCCAGATTTTATTCAAAAGCTCCCCCCCGACACAAGGCGAAAGGTAGCTCAATTCTTAACCGTTGGAGTCTGCGTTTTGGCTACTGGCGGAAGTTATTATGCCTACACCACATACCGTGATATTAGCGATAAGTTCGGCAACAAAGAGGTTGTAGAAGTGCTCAAGCAACGTTCCCAAAAAAGCATAGAACTGTGCGAGCAAGATTCTTCTTTATGTGCTGACATTGATAAGGGTAACAGTGAACCATAGTTCTTAAGAGAGCCAGAATAAATATAAATTTGGTATTCTAACAATAAGTACTGTCGCATAAGATTTAGTAGGGAAAGTAAGTACTAACAGTATATGAATGACCTTTTACTCTAAACGGTTTTGGGGCATTTTCGAGTTTCATGGCACACCTTTGGACAAAAGTGAGTTAGAGATGACTCAGCTTAAAATCAAAAAGAGGTCATATCGACCTCTTAGGTGGATTCGTACTCTCGATTCTAGAAGACTCACAAACTAGCACTCAAACTCACTTCACTGTATCTAACTTATCTAAGTTCATCAGGAGACCAAAATCAGGAGCGTAGAAAAAGAAACGCGCTTGATATTGACTTCTTTTCTGTAACTCGTCTCCTAATTTTTGCCTCAATAGATTTGCATCTTGAATGCCTGTTATAACAGCCAGATTAGAATAGTTCTTGTGTTGAGCAGCCCGTAAGAAGAAAGGCAACTTCTCATAGTGTTCAGCGTAATGAAGTGTTGCGGGATACCAATGGACTTCTTTGAGCATAGACATCATAAAGACTAGAGTTTCTGCCTCTATTAAGTTTTTAAAAGTAATGTCTTGTCTATCAGCCTGTCCTTTAAATAACTCTGCCACTGGAGATAAGAGGTTATCATTAGGTCTTAAGACCTCTTGTAGTGAATCTGCATTCCCATAGAATGTGCTAAAGCTCTCTAGCTCAGTACCTCTTTGAACAAGTTCTGGTGGAGCCATGTAGCTAGAAGTGAAGAGTTCATGAAGAACTTGATAGCACCTAACCTTTAAGAGAGCTGCCACTATATAAAGGAATGACTCATATAAGAAAGCTCTAGGAGCATCACTCCATCTTTCATTCCAGTAGTTCAATTCGAGTGGTCTCGTTTTCATCTCTCTAAGCTTCTCAAGAAGTCCAATAATATCCTGAGCTAGCTCTTGCTCATTTGTTACATTACCTTCAAGAAGAACCCAATCACATATCTGATTTCTGACTACTTTTAGCTTTCCGCAATCTTCGAGTACCTTGCTAGGGAAGCTACTTTCATCTGGACGTTCTTTCACCCTAATCTCTTGGACATAAGTCACCACCGAGTCAAAGAAGTCGTCTCTATACAGTCTTAAACCTTTTTTCTCTTGAAGAACAGCTTGCTTTAATGACTCAAACTTAGCTCTAGCTTCATTAGCTGGTAGAGGTGTATCACTTGTAATGTAGGAAGGAACAGCACCTTTCTTTGGTTTCACATGAAGAGGTTTGCTGTAAAGGAGTCTTACTAGTTGCTCCCAGTTTTCATTGACAGCTTCAGGAGTAGAGAAGTTAATGCCGATTCTTGCATCCATGAATACAGGAGCAACAGGCTCACCATTGTCTTCAAATTCACACAGTATAGGAATGAACTTGCTTTGCTTTACCTGAGAGTAAACTTTACTTGAGATGATAGTAGACTCAGTACCAACTCCCTTCTCTCTAGCATCAGCTCTCTCTTTGTACTTAGAATCACATACAACTAGGACATGAGTCACGTCTGGGTCAGTTACCATAGACTCCATGAAAGCATACTTATTATCACCTTCATTCAAGTCATAGATATCAAGTATTACATCTACACCATCACTAATTAGCCTATCAGCCCACAGCTTAACCATCTCTTGATGATGTGTACTAGACCAGCTATACGAGATAAAGACTTTTGGTTGCTTGAGTTCTTCTGTCATCAATGCCATTCCCAGAAACAATCTACTTCTAACAAAACATCATCTTACAATGGAATCTATGCCACAAGTTTGATGTCTATCTATAACTTTGAAGGATGTTCCATAGATACTTCAAAACTAACTACTAATTCACAGAAAAACGTCACATTCGCTAGGATAACAAAACAAAATCAATATGTTAGTTGCAATATTTATTCGTAATACCACTATAACGTAGTCATACCTAACTGAGGACACTAGTTACAAATATCATAAGATAGCGTTTGAACTCCTCGTGATAGTTTTATCAGAAAGATAGTACTTTGATAGAAGGGGTATAAGAACTATGCATTTGAACCCCCTCAAACTAACTTTGGGGCTGGAATAATTTAGGAAACAGGTTGTTTCCAAATTTGACAGCTTGATAAAACAGGCTGATTAAAATTGCATTTGCCTCCTATCCAAACTCATTTGGGGGCAATTTTGAGTTACATGAAGTTGCTAAGCCAAGGTTCGTTAGCTTGGCAAAACAGGAACTTAGGGGTTAATCTAGGCAAAGCGTCTCTAGTACGTTCTTTTAGGGGGATGACTCTTTTCAAATGCTTTACGTCCGAAATATATATACATAAAAACGGTGCAGCTCAACTCCTGCGGATTCCTAGCTAGTTAATTGAGAATCAATATGCACATTGAGCTTAAGTGCAGAAACGATCTAGATTTGCACTTTAAGCCATCGTTGGATGAGCCCGAGCTACGTTCCATAGAACGCTATGCCTTTTCGGATCACTTCTAGTGTCGCAACCATTTATCAGGATCAAAGTTACCCTATCAACAAGGCTCTTTAATCCAATAGTCAGAAGGGGGGTTCCCGCACCAAATGAAATCATCTATTTGAACACTTGATTCCCCCTTTAATGCCAACTCTTTTGTTCGCGTGATTAATGCACTTTCTGGTAGCTCGTTATAACGCTCGTGATCAAATCGGTACCTCGCAATTGGCTTTCCGAATGTGTTATCTGATAACGCTACATAGCACATTGAACCATCCTTTTCGTGTGTGTTCACATAGCAAAAATAATCGTAGCCATCACTGAGTGCCCACTTTCGAAGTTCAAGAGTTAGGTATATCCAGATGGTCTCTTGTGGCTTACTGAGCGACCATAACTCACCAAGTGACAGCGAACGATGCTTTCTTGATGCCATTTCGTCTCTACCAAGCTTTGTCCTAGTGATCTGTTTATAGATTTTCGAAATATCACTCTTTGAATAGACTTTAGCTACATGCTGGGGGTAAATGACACCAATGAATGGTGAGAAGATAGCCATAACTTCCGTTTTCTGTTTTTCCGTCAAAACGTTCACATCTAATATATCGATTCCGGCACTACCAATTGGGTCATCTAACCAAACGTCATTAAGTTTAAGGGTTCTGCCCTTCGGCTTCTCGTATTCATAAATTGTGATAGCACCCATGCTCTCAAGGAATGCATCCTTAAATTGCTCAGGGGTAATGGTTGTTGTAGAACTACCATTATTAGGCACATATAAAAATGTCCCGTCCCTATTTGCTCTGTATTGTTCAATGCCAGCAAAAATTGCAAGTGCTCTTGTGATCGCAACATCAAGCTCATCTGCATAATGTTGGAGCGTCTGAGTAACGTTCTCAAATCTAGCCGCTCTAAACATACCTACCTCACTTCATCGATAACTATCTCGCCAGTCATTTGTTACCAAACTACCTTAAAGATGGTTGGTATTAACATTAATTAGTAAATGTAATCCAATCAGATTGTTAACTGACAATCAAAACTTGGTTATATTAAATAGTGATATCACCTCGCTCAACAGCACCGCAAAACTCGTCCCAATCCTGTATGTAGATATAGATGGGATGGCTGACGGTTTTACCACGCATGTATCTATCTAATGCCGCCAACGCATCAACAGGTAGCGTACTCGGGTCAACTACTAGAAATGGAATTCCGTTGAATCTAAATGCTTTTAGGTTTGGTGGTGTTTTTTTCATCTAACTACCTAATTTTTAATTTAATATGAGGGTGTTTGGTTACTAAAAAGAAAAAAGAAAAAAGAAAGCCCCAACCTAAGTTAGGGCTAAGTATGAGATTTTAATCAAATACGCTTAAGTCCTATTTCTCACATTCGAAACTACCAAACAATAAGTGGAAAATTTCATCTTCGAATAGGTCTTCAAGTATGAAGGCTTTGCCACCCCAGCAATGTAACCATTTTAAAAGTTCAACAGCTCCATTAATTATATAAACCACCTCTTTTAGTTCATTCCTATAAAAATCTATTAACATGTTTGTTTCTACTTGTTGTGATGGTTGTCTTATCTCTAGTGTTTTATTTTCGTTATCTCTTTCCCAGTGACTCATAAGAGAGGATAGTTTATAGTCAGGTACTAATTTAAATAGCCAACGCTCATTTGTAACCTTACCTATCTCAAATTTCGGTCTAATATTAATTTTACTTTCAAGAGCATAATATCGACTATTGATGTCAGGAATACATTTTGAAGAATTATCCCTTAATAATTCATCTTCAATCCTTTCAAACTCAGTCGACTGAATAGCATTCAAAAAGTTAATTTCTTCAATTGATTTCAAATCAAAGCAATCCATCAAAAATTCTATTTTACTTTCAAAGCACCTCTTTTCATTCTTTGATTTTAACAGAACTGATTCAACATCAATTTCTTTTTCCATACTATCGACGCCCCCAAAACGAGGCAATTTATTTCCCACACTTACCTTCCAAAACGATTTTTAAAGAGATGTTCCGTCTTTCATTTTAATCATCCTAACTAGTAGGCTAACTTTACCGAAACTATTAAGCTCTGATTAGATCTATGGCAAAGACAGCATTTTAAAAAAAACCATCAAACCTTAATTAACCATTAAAATCACTTGTTATTTTTTAAGATAAAATCAAGAACAAAACAATACTAACACTTAATCCAAAAATCGCGCAACCCATTGATTAAGCTCAATAATCCATGCCTACTTGTTTACTTTTCGATAATTAACCAGAAAAATATAACGGATTTTTTTCAGGTTTTTCAAAGATATGTAGTTTTCCTTTAATTTAATCATTGAGTTACAGAAGATATACCTTGTTTACTTCTACTTCTTTCGTAAAAATATTATGAGTTTGTAAGTCATTCACACGGGGGGGGATTTAGATAAATACACTTAAATATAATTGCAATTACGATCACTTTTTATAGCCAAGTGCCCTTGAACAGAACATTCGATAACAAAACAACATCGATTATCAAGCAATAATGGTAACGTTAGTTTTTTTATATCTTTTTTTCATAAAAAAACAATGTATATATCTAAGAAATAACCCCAAATTATTTAAGCTTATGAATTAAGAGGGTGAGTGCTATTTTACCCCGCCTGATTTACTTGATAAGTATATCCACAAGTAAACATGTAAATACATAATAATTATTAGTGTGCTAACTTTGTTCTTGTATTCGTACCGTTCGATAGCATATAGGATAAGAACTATGAGCAATAATCTAAACGTAAAGTTAAAATTATCTAAAGATCTAGAGTCTAAGTTAAAAAGCATCATTCTATGTTTAGAGGAACGAGAATTTAATAAAATCTTTGTCCACTCTATTTCACGATTTCCTAAAGTTAAAAAAGGAGCTAAGAAATGAAATGCGTCGCTTATATTAGAGTTTCCTCAGAATCACAAGTAGAAAAAGGAGACTCACTGGATGGACAAAAGTACCATATAGATAAGTGGTGCAAAGAACAGGGGTATGAAATTGTAAACTACTACGAAGATGCAGGTTACAGTGCCTATAGTGGAAAAAGAAGGCCTAGTTTTGAGGAGATGCTCCAATTTATACAGAGTGAAAATCAGCATAAAAAAGTAATTGATGCAGTTGTGGTTTACAACCTATCAAGACTGACAAGAAGAGTAGAAGAGCAGGTAAGATTGATCGGCATATTTAAACGATTTGATGTGGAGCTGAAATCAATAGCAGATAATCTTATAGATTGGGACTCAACAACCACTCTACTATTCAATATCTTAGGCTCCGTGAACGAACATCAGAGTGCACTAAACGGCAAGACAGTGACAGACCGCCTCTACGATACTGCAAGAAAAGGCTTCTTCACAGGAGGAACGGTACCGTTCGGATATAAATCCATCAATGCTGGAAAGACCAACGATAAACAGAGAAAAAAGTTAGTTGTCGATGATAGTGAAGCTGAGTACGTAAAGCAGATATTCCATTGGGCAAAGGGGGATATTTCGAATCAGCCAATGGGGGTCAAGAAAATCGCAAACAAACTCAATGAACTAAAAATAACCAATCGAATGAAACTTTGGAATAAAAACGCAATTGGGAAGCTTTTAAATAATCCTATTTACATAGGCCAATATATATATGGAAAAACCTCAAAGTATGAAGAGAAAGAGCCAATTGTAGTCCCAGTTCCTCCTATAATCGATGAGGAGCTATTTAACACAGTCAAGAAGGGGTTGAGGCAAAGAGAGCTTAAGAACCGGGAACTCGCAGCATGGAACACTAAATACCTTCTTTCAGGAATTTTAAAGTGTCCAAAATGTGGTTCAAAACTGGTTATGATGACTGGAAAGTCTGGGAGTTACAAATACTACGATTGTGGCAAAAAAATTAGAAAGGGTAAAAGCCTATGTAGCTTTAAACCGATTCCAAAAGACAAAATTGAATGTATTGTGTTAGATAAGATATTTGCTGAGGTATTCACGCCAAAGAACATTATGGGTATTAGTAAAGACTTGAGGAAAAGGTATTCAGAGTGTTTTGCGAAAGATGCAAATGAGCTCACAAGGCTTACTCGTAAGCTCAAGGTTGAGGAAGAAAAATTACATAGGTTTATACAAAAATTCTACAACGAACCCACTGAAGTACAGTTTTCATCAGTTTCCGATTTTATCAAGAAACAGGAAAAAGAAGTTCTAGAAGTGAAAAAAGCAGTCATGAAGCTTTCTAAAAATTCAAAAGAGCTACCAATAATGAAATTCGGAGAGGTTCAAGCTCAGTTATTTTGTACTAAGCTAAGTAAGTGCTTAAGAGAATCAACTGATAGTAACGCGAATTGGTTACTTAAGAGCCTAATCACTGATATTAAGGTGGAATGGAACGAAAAAAAGAAATTGAGGATACGAGGAAAGAAAATCGTACTTCTTAATTGCGTATCAAAAACAAAAACGGGAACCGATTTCTCAGTTCCCGTTTCCGTATCAAGGTGGTGGAGGGATAGGGATTTGAACCCTAGAACCGCTATTAACGGTTGCCGGTTTTCAAGACCGGTGCTTTCGACCA